>NZ_BMFR01000010.1 GCF_014638995.1 Virgibacillus oceani | reverse complement strand
TTATCTCGGATTTTAAGCTGGATTAATTTGATATTTGATGTCTGGGATAATGTGCTGATTTACACTAAGCCCTCTCCCCTTGAACAGACTGTTCCTTCATTTGTCTCGTATTCAATATCTAGCAAACCAACAATTTGATGATCAATCACAGCCACCAATTCAATTGAAGAGTTTTCATATTTTTCCTTTTCCTTAAAAACGTTATCATAATATGCTGTATCCAAAAATGAAAGAATTCTGCAGCGAACCCATCCCAATTCATCCTCTGCATTATACCTTCTAATCTCCATATTTAATCTCTCCTTAAATCGGGGCGTTTGTTAATAAGGTTAATGTTCCAAATAACGAAATAATACGTGTTTGCTTAAATCCCACGCATTTATTTATAAATGGATTAAAATATTGACAAGTTTCCCAAATGGATCTCTAACGAAAAAACGGCGTACACCCCACGGTTCCATAACTGGTCCATATTCAACCGGGAAACCAGCCTCCTGTATGCGAGCCAAAGCATCATCAAGATCATCAACCTCAATGGATAAATCGGGTACCGGTGTCCCGGATCCGCCTTCTGAAAGGAAGCTAATTTGTGTTTCCATTTTCTCGTGCGATCCATAAGTTGCAATAAACTCCATATTCATTAATTGATCAAGTCCAAGCACTTCCCCGTAAAAGTACTTAGCTTTAGACATATCCTGCGTCTCGATATTGGCAATAATTCGTTTAACCTTCATTCCTAACCACCTCCACTGGTTATTAAATTCTACATTGTTGCTTATAATCCCTGTTGATATCTCTTTTCTTTAAAAAGCTGAGTAGTGCATACAAACAAAAGGACGCCTCTAGATAGGCGCCCGTAAACGAATAAGCAATTCAATTATCACAAAGTTTTTTCATAAGGACTATTTTAGCAACCTATTAACTCCAGCAATTAGGCATAAAAAAAAGAGGGCTATTCCCCTATGATTCGATTATATTCCATAAAGGAACTTGTTAATTTTCCTTAATCCATTAAAGACGACAAGATCATTCAACATTTCGCCTTTGATCCCTTGACTTTTTGAACCAATTCACAGGATTCAAGTGTTTTCTATAACGTTTCATCAATTCCTTACCAACAATAATACAACTAATCCAAAAAGCTGCCTCCCCTAGCACAATGAATAACGTGCCCATGATGACCTTTGTGTTTGTGGCAAGAGGCGTAAAGGGAACAACAAAAGCGATGCCATACAAAATCCATGAAAGTATGAAAAGGAAAATACCAACCCTTTTCAATGTATTTTTTGTCCGTTGATTTTTATCAAATGGTTCCCTATTCAGATAGTTATTCATATGGATACCCCCATCCCATAAATTGTTAAATCCAACACCATGTTTCAGTAAAAAACGCCATCTAATGAAAGATGGCAAAGGATTCGTTATTCTTCGTTATCTTGTGTTAACTGAATAAGTCTCTCCAGAACAAGTTTGCGGCGATTGTCTTCTAAAGGAGCCAAACCGAAAATCTCGGAAAACCAAAGACCATCTACAGCCAATCTCAAAACCGTCGCGAGAATGGGGTCTAGACCGTCATGTTCGATGTGGTTTTGCCACTCCTCATAAGCATCTTGCACCGGCTTTAATAGATTAGGATTTATTGCAGCTGCAGCCATTAAGCCGGCATCCATACTTCTATTGGATGTACTCTGCAGAAACGTTTCTTTGATGAAGGCCCGAGTCCATTTCCCTGTTTGTGAGAGATCCTGTTCCGCTCCCATTTTAATTGACTCAGCGTAATTTTTCATCAGGAATTCAACCATTCCCTCGATTAATGCATCCTTGGAAGGAAAATGGTAAAGAAGCCCTCCCTTACTTACACCAGCTTTCTCAGCAGCGGCTTCCAATGTTAAATCCAATATTCCATCTGTTTGAACGATGTCTGCTGCGGCAATGAGTATTTTATATCTTGTATCATTTTTAGACATAGTTGTATCTCCTTCAAATTCACCTTATATATTTACTGTACCGTCTAGACGGTTTTTTGTCAAGGTGTTTTCTCTTAGCTTATTTTACATCACAAATGGTCCCTTATATGCGGGCTGGGGCTGCACATTAAAGAATCTCGTCAGAATACAAAAATTAGTTCAATTGGCCCCGACGATCAAACTCTTTTAGGTTTTAAAATCGAAACAAATAAAAAAACACTGCTTTCATTTGTAAATAGATGAAAGCAGTGTTTTTACGTTTTTAATTATTTTTCCGCAGGATCTTTTCCATTGCTTTTCCCTTTGCTAACTCATCGATCAATTTATCCATATAGCGAATTTCCTGCATAGTTGGTTCCTCGATATCCTCCACCCGTACTCCGCAGATCACACCTTTGATCAAAGCCCGCGATGGGTTCAGTTCGGGAGCACTCGCGAAGAAGGTCTCAAAATCCGTCTGTTTTTCCAGCTGCGCTTCCAGCTCTTCCTGGCTGTATCCTGTCAACCAACTGATAATTTCATCGACTTCTGTTTTTGTACGTCCTTTTTTCTCCGCTTTCGCAACATAATGGGGGTAGACACTTGAGAAACTCATTGTATAAATCTTATGTTTTGTCATAATCGCATCCTTCCTTATTTTCTTAAGTTTATCACATATGATAGCTGGGATTTTCAATTGACGGCTTATTTCAACCAGTTAAATAATTTACCAAACTAATTGTGCAAAACTTTATGCATTGCTTCAAGCATTGCGATCCATGCGTTCCTTGTTTGAGGTATATACTCTGCCCATCTAGGATCTACCTCATGTGTTAAAGTTACCTCGGAACCATTTTCTAAAGGGGGAATCTCAACTGTTACATCATCTGCATCTGGCAGGTCGTCCACTGTTGCCCATGTAAATTTAATCCGATTAGGGTGCTCCAATTCCAAGTAGTGCCCGATATGCTGAATATCCTCACCATCACGGTGGTCAACAAAAATAAAATAGCCACCAACTTCAGGATTATTTTCACATTTTCCATATTGCCATTTGGGAACATCCATTGTCTTATTTTTTCTGGATTAACCCATGCATCAAAAACTTTATCTGGTGTTGCATTAAACTGATACGTAACAATTGCTTGTGTGTTAGTCAAAAAAACAACTCCCTTGATGAAATATTTTAAAATCTTTTAAAGTCAAATACCTTCATTATACTGAAATATTGTTAATAGATTCCTTGGACAATAGCTTTTAGATTATCAAACATGAGAGAGAAACCTTGTTCAGTCTCATCTTTAGCTTCTGCAATTGCTTTTTGAATGTCTTCAGCAGTCCAATCTTCTTCATGGGGTACGTTTATTTTTTGAGTAAATTTCATTTCAGAACCATTTTCAAATTGATCGAATTCTACCGTGATACTATCCTCTAACTCACTGAATTGAGGCATTTTAAAGGTGAAAACTAATTTATTTGGTTGAACTATTTGCATGTATTCCCCTATGGCTCGGTTATCAGTTCCTTCACGATGATCAACAATTTCCCATGTTCCACCTACATATGGCTCATTTTTAACCACCTTATTAGTTTCTGCTGAAGTGAACAGCCACTTTCGTATTATTTCCGGATTAATCCATGCTTCAAAAACTCGTTCAGCCTTTGCATCAAAATAACGTTTCATTGTAAGTATCGTTACAGATTTATCAATCAATTTTAACTCTCCTTTTTCTGTTTATGTTCTAGAACATGAACAGATCAAAAATTCAATTCTAAACGTTAAACGTGTTCATCAGGAGCCTTATCGGCTACAACGTTCAGGGTGATGTTATGCTCAAGAAGTGCCTTTAGCGCGCAGAGCACCATCGTGTAACCTCCCATGGAATCAATGGCATAGTTTACGATATCATCTCCATTGCCTGGAAACCCTGATTGCGTTATGGAAACAAATGTAGCGTTTTCTGTTCTAGCAGTAAAGATCCATTCGGCTTCAGTATTGTCCGATGATACAATTCGAATAAGCTTGTTTTGCTCGATTTCTTTTACATAAAGGTCATCGGAAACGCCGTACATCTCCCATTCCCACCTAATATGCTTTCCTTCTTCTAATTTTCCACTGCTTTTCGTGAACCAAAATTTTGTAGTAATCTCGGGATCGATAAAAGCTTCAAATACTTCTTCAACGGGGCTCTTAATAAGCATTTCTGATTTAACAATGGGTATATTTTTCAGTGTTAGCATCTTAATTTCTCCTTTCAACATACAAGATACATTGCCCATTTTCCATTCCTGAATAATTTTTCAGTCGTTACGTATTCAGAAATGATATGCATTATGTCAAATCGGAATGGTTGTTTGCTTCTGCCATACGTTTAATCCATGCTAATTTCTTATCCCAATCCGCTGCTATTTTTCCCATCCACTTCGCAGTAGAGGTTAGCTGATCTGGACACACATTGTATCTAACTTCCCGCCCAATACGGTTGGAGGCAACTAGTTCAGCATCCTCCATAACTGCTAAATGTTTTACAACTGCCTGACGAGATACAGTTACCTTAGTTGCCAATGTTGTTGCAGTGGCCTGTCCCATAAACGCAATGTGATCAAGCAGCTGACGGCGAGTTGGATCTGCTAAGGCAACCAGTACATTTCCGAAGTTTTCATTTTCTGTCGATAACATTTTCCGGTTCAGCACGCTTTCGAAGTACTTCCAATTGATATTTCCATCCTTGGACGTTCTCTTTAAAGTATTTACCTTTCTCTTCATCAGACACAGTGAGGCTGGAAAATCCACTTTCAACTACAATAAGCCAAGTGCCCCCGTCCTTTTCTTTCAGCATAAACTCAACAAGTGTAGAGTTACCTTCTATTGGCTCTTCGCCGGGGAATGAACTTGCCCATCGACAGGCAAGGTAATTCGGTGGATCCGCTTTTTCGGTTAATACCGGGAATTTGCCGTATTTTGTATCTGCCACCACACGTGATCCATCAACATGTACCTTGTCCGGCCCCGGAGCATCGCCCACCCACCATGCCGGCTGGCTTATCAGCTCCCATACCGTATTAACAGATGCGTTAATATAGATTTCTCGTTCAATACGATCATTAGTCATTTCTTATCCTCCTTACCTTAACATGTGCAACCTTAGAGTAGCACATCTCGTTTCTATGCGCAACCTATAAGTTGCACTAAATCCAGGTGAAGCTATAAAGTCGAAATACATTAGAAAATTCAGCACAGATTATGCTCGCTATATTGCTTTACATAGATCTTTTTATTAATGGCATTTGAGGAATACCCGCTTGAAAATGGATTCATTACTCATTCACCAAAGTCTTTCTCCAAATAACAACAGATAATTTCTCATATATAATCTATTCTTTTTCCGAACCACGAAATTTAAATCTCTATCCATTCTTTCATCATCCTAGTACGTAATTTGTTTGTACTGCTTGGGTCAATTTTTCACCAGGGTTTACGTTCTCTACTTTTAACAAGATATTTAAATAGAGACTTTTTTCTAATTTATGTTATAATTACAGACAATTTTAAACAAAGAAAAAATGGAGGGAATACACATGAAGACATTGGAGTTAGTTGGTAATTATGCCAACAGGTATTTTGCAGTTTGGGTCATTCTCGCATCTGTTGTCGCCTTTTTCTCACCGGGAACATTTACGTGGATTGGTCCGTATATCACCCCTCTTTTAGGTGTGATTATGTTTGGTATGGGGCTTACTTTGAAATTATCCGATTTTAAAATTGTTTTTCGTAAACCGGTTCCAGTCATTATCGGTGTGATTGCCCAGTTCGTTATTATGCCGTTGGTGGCATTCTGTATTGCAAAATTACTAAACCTTCCACCTGAACTTGCGGCTGGTTTAGTACTTGTCGGATCCTGTCCTGGGGGAACCGCCTCCAACGTGATGGTCTATTTATCAAAAGGAGATTTACCATTATCGGTTGCGATGACATCGGTTTCCACCATATTGGCACCAATTTTAACACCAACGCTTTTGCTCGTTTTGGCGGGACAATGGCTGCCGGTTGAGCCAGTATCTATGTTCCTTTCCATTGTAAAAATTATCATTGTGCCAATTGGACTAGGCATAATCGCAAATTTCTTTTTTCCACGTGTCATTGAAAAAAGTACAAAGGCATTACCGCTCGTTTCGGTTGTCGCTATAATTGCCATTGTTACTGCTGTTGTTGGGTTGAATCAATCAAAAATTGCAACGACAGGGATGCTGGTAATGCTTGCTGTCGTACTTCATAATGTATTTGGTTTAATTCTCGGTTACCTGACCGCATTGGTACTTAGACTAGACGAAACACAAAGACGTGCCATTTCCATCGAAGTCGGCATGCAAAATTCCGGACTTGGCGCCTCACTGGCAACCACTTACTTTAGTCCATTGGCCGCCTTGCCAAGTGCCATCTTTTCTGTCTGGCATAATATTTCCGGACCGATTGTTGCCTCATTCTGGTCACAGCATCCAGTTAACAAAGTTACTGACGAGGAACAGTCTGAAGCATATGCCGATACGTCTCCATAACGGAGCGAGGACCCGTCCTAAGAGATTAATAATCACTTTTTGGACGGGTCCTTGAAGTTATTTTTGATTCACAGATCGGCTTGATTAAGTCCTGCAACCTTCAGTACAATAGTTCATACCTAAATGTCATGATGAAACACGGGGACGGTCCGAAATAAATCAAAGGAACCGTCCCCGTGCATCACAAATCAAAAGAACCGTCCCCATGCTTCCCCATGCATCACAATGTAGTTATGATCGGTCCTTCGTTTGTAAGAATAATCGTATGTTCATATTGAGCCACATAGCCTTCATCGGTTAGGAAGGTCCATCCGTCATCAGACTGGAAGACTTCCTCTTCAATTGTAGAGATAAAAGGCTCAAATGCAATTACTATACCATCTTTTAAAATTTCGTCATCCCAGCGCGAGTAGTAATTGAAAATATGATCTGGTGCTTCATGAATCGTGCGCCCAACACCGTGTCCAGTAAGATTTTTTATGACAGTTAAGCCATGCTGTTTCGCCACATTGTGTACAGCTTTGCCAAGAGCGCTTTTTTTCGAACCTGGTTTTGCCTTCTTAAGTCCAGCGTCAAATGCCTCTTTAGCAGCGTCACATATTTTCTGCAAAATTATCTCTCCATCCCCAACAACAAAGGAAATTCCAGTATCTGCAAAATATCCGTTTTTAGAACCTGAAACATCAATATTTACAAGATCCCCTTCTTGAAGGCTCCGTTCTCCCGGAATCCCGTGTGCTACTTCCTCATTTATACTAATACACGTATATCCAGGAAAATCATATACCCCTTTTGGTGCAGATTGGGCTCCTGCTTTTTCAAACATATCTCCCGCAATTTCATCAAGTTCCTTTGTAGTAATTCCAGGTTGGGAACGACGGACTAATTCATCTCGAATCGCTCCACAAATTCTACCAATTTCTTTTAATCCATTAAAATCTTCTTCAGTCTTTGCAATCATCGTATATCCTCACCTTTAAAGCATTTTTGATTATCGCTCCATTTAGATTCTATCACAAACAAAAAGACTTTTTCTTCTACAAAATGGTCCATTAACGGAATATCCGGCTAGTCAGAGAGGTGGGGGTTGAAGTACAGTTCCAGCAAAAAATCAAAAGAACCGTCCCCGTGCTTCCGTGCTTCCTTCACCGACTGTTGACCCTCGATTTTAAGGGTTTAATAAAAACAGCCGATAAACCAATAAAGCCGAACACAATAAAGGCCATTTTGTAATCGATCGATTGGATTAGCACCCCTGCTATTGCTGATCCAATAATTTGACCGAGAGCAAGAGTTAAAAACGGCAAACCAATTCCTAGTGATGATCGTCTGGGATATAGCTTAACTCCCCACACAAGTAAAACCCCTGTAAAAAAAACATATGAACTCCCAAAGAATAATGCTGATAAATAAATCAATACGATTTGCGAATTGAAAATTGGAAGGATGACAATGGATAGAAAGGCTATCATAATGGTAAGTCTATACGCCTTAACAATCCCTAGCTTCTCAATTAAATTTCCTGCAACACCTCCAGCGATTCCTGATACACCAATCATGATCCAGAAAATCGAAGTTGTTAATTGGGAGAAGTTCCCTTCATTCGTTATATAATCCTTGGAAAAAGTCCAATAAATAGCTGTAGCTACTCCCATTACCAGTGAAGCAATGACAAGGAAAATGGACCTTTTCATATCCGTTTTTTTAATATCAAATGTGTTTTGTTTGAAGCCCTCTTGCCTTTGAATTCTAGGAATGTTTATGAAATTCCAGATCAAAACTGCTAAAGCTATAAAGGTAAATAAGATGTACACCAATCGCCAATCTCCCGAAAGAAATAACATGATCGGCCCTGAAATCAATACCCCAAATCCCGTTCCCGCATTGATCCAAGTATTTGCTTTGTCCTGCAATGGTTTTTGGATTGTTTTTGTTACAACTTCACCGTATGCAGGAGATCCAAACCCTGTACTTGCACCTGCAACAAGGACACCTGCAGCAAGCATGATATCATTTGTGGAAGTCGCCATTAAAAGCATACCTGCAAAAGCAGAAATTCCTGCCGCCATAATTGATGGACGTGGTCCCAACTTAGGAATGGAAAGTGTTGCAAGGGTAATGGCAAGACAGTAGGCAAAATATGAACTGGATCCAATAACCCCAGAGATTGTAGGACTCATATCCAGTGTTGATGAAATCTCAGGTAACATTAATCCATAGCCGAATCTCGCTAATCCGTATGTTACTGCAATCATCGCTAGACCTGGCAGTACAATCCTGTTCACATTAATCCCCCACATCGTTTAAAATAAGGCTGCTCAATTCTTTTGTATGGAGAATAATTTCATCTGGGGTAAATGCCTCAGCCATCGCAGTCGCCCCTTCCAGTACAAGCGCGATTTTGGTTGCGATAGAATGCTGCTTGTATAGACCCTCTTCCTGTGCTGTAGATTCGATATAGTCTAGCACCTTTTTTTTATGATCTTTTACAAATTGTGCGACCTTTTTTTCAATTTCAGCGTACTCCTCAAGCGCCCGGAAAAATAAACATCCTTTAGCATTCTGTTCCGCAATCCATTGACAATGAGCATCTACAACCGATTGAACAGTTTTCTTTTCCGGAAGTCTCAGGCAATTGAAATACTTTTCCTCCCGATACTTTAATACACCAACAACCAAATCATTTTTTGATGGGAAATACCGGTATAACGTCATGGTGGCCACACCAGATTCTTTTATAACCCTGTTGATTCCCGTAGCATGAAAACCGCCATCTACAAATAACTGTTCAGCGGTTTTAAGAATCTGTTCCTCTTTTGGACGGATAGACATATGGATCCTCCTTTAAATAATAGATAGAACGTTCTTTCTACTTAAAGGTATCATATCACTTACTTAAAAATCCACCGTTACGTTTGAAATTGTTTATTAATAAGGCTAAGGGGATAAAAATTTCATCCATGAGGAGTTATTAAAATTAGGATAAAAACGATTATCCTTGGGCAATCAAGTTGTGATACAGTCATCTTTCATCCGTTCGTATGCCAAAATGCGCTTGGCTGGTTCTATATAAATTAGGAAATATCACTTTGGACAGCGTCTCGGATTCTCATTTTACTGGCGCCATTCCTTATTTAGGGAATCGCGCCCGTTTATAGCAGGATCCGTGCTCTTTTAATTCAACGATTTCAAAAAATAGTTGGTACCAGCCCGCCATCCATCCGGAGTGGAGACCCTTTAAATGCGGATGCAAAAGGACTGCAGACAAACGTGGTTAGCCTTCCAATTTCAGCAGGTCTAATAAACCTCTGTATCTCAGATTGAGGCAGGTTTGCGGCCATAAATTCCTTCTCTTTCTCTGAAAAAGTCATATCCTTATTCGTGTACATACCATCAATTATTTGGTGCACATTTTCAGAAAGTGTTGGTCCTGGCATGATTGTATTAACTGTGACTTCTTTTCCAGTTGTTAATTTAGATAGGCTTTTTGACAATGATAATAACATTGATTTAGTCATACAATACTGTGGCATTTGTCCTGAAGGCATAACCGCTTCTTCACTCGCGATAAATATAATCCTGCCAAAATCATTGTTCAGCATTTTGGATAAATAAAATTTAGATAATCCATTTGCAGCAAGAACGTTTGTACGGAAATACTTTTCCCAAACTTCATCGTCAACATCTTTATATTCCATCATTTCATAAATACCCATATTGTTAACTAAAATATCAACATTGGGATATTTCTCAAATAATGCTTCTCGTTGGTCAATATCCACAATGTCAGCTGTTGCATTTAGGGGAGAAGTGGTCGGAAAGTGTGATTTAATTTCATTTACAATTTGATCTACCTCTTCATAGTTTCTTCCGTTAATAAGGACATTAACACCTTCTTTGGCAAGTTCAAAAGCAATTGCCTTCCCTATACCTTTCGTTGAACCTGTAACTAAAGCAGTTTTGTTGGTTAATCCCATATCCATCATACATTACTCCTTTTCATGTAGTTAATAACAAGGTCAGTTTGTCAAATTTGCACCTAAATGTTTCGCACGCCAATTTGAAGGAGTAATACCCTCCCAAAGTCGAAAGGCACGATAGAACGAGTTCTGGTCCTCATATCCAACTAGGAATGCCACTTCGCCGATATCGAGCGAGGGATCTGCTAAGTACTCTCGTGCCTGCTGTTTTCGGACTTGTGTCAACAGATGATTAAACCTTATTCCCTCATCTTGAAGGCGGCGCTGCAAGGTACGTTTACTCATCCCCAATTCACTTGCAACAGTCTGTATGTCAGAACACCCTCCTGCAAGGTTACGTTTCATAATCCACTTGACCATCCCAGTAATTGGGCTGATACGTTGACTCGCATTTAATGATTGATTTAATGCGGGTGTCAGAATCTCAAGCAATTCTGCGTTATACGAGACAAATGGGCGGTCAAGGTCATTTCTGTGGAGCGTCAATTTGTTACGATTTCCGATTCGGACGGGGCACCCAAAGTAAGCCTCAAGTGACTGAACGTCGCCCATAAAATGCGAAAATTCAACGGACCTCGCAGTAAAAAGTTGCCCAGTCCCCCGGCGTCCTAACTCCAAAAGAAATGCAAGCGTAATACCAATTAGCAGTGCCGGACCATGTTGCTCTTTGGACAACCATTTTAGTTCGACAGTACAATCATCGCCCTCCTCTGTAACAGATAAACTTTCAGGAGGGCACAGCCGTTTATACCGGGCCATGCGTGTTAATGAATCACGGTAGTCACGTGCATGGTAGGCTGCTAGAACAGTTGGTGGATAATGAACTGTTTCGAAACTGGTCGCTAACTTGATGATTCCTCTGGCAGTATCACCTATGATATCAGAATAAGCCTGCCAAATAGAGAAATATTGGGAGGAAGTGACAACTGGTTCATTAACAATAGTTAGTGGAAGACCCGCTTTTCGAACTACTTTATCCGGGGCAATCCCTAATTGATGTAAACCTGTCCAAAATCCCGCTGGAAATTTAATGCGAGTATTAGATGTCATGTACAGCCCCCTCCCTTAGCTACCTATATTTCACAAATTTTCATTGATTCTGCCTTGTTAGCAGGACAGTTATAATAATATCAATCTAACATTCCATTGTAACTAGCAAAAGACGACACTTGACTAACATTTTACGTCAAACCCTTTTTCTTAAGGCAAATTCTTTTGATAAGGCGTGAAAAATCATTCTCCTTTTCCCCCAATTATCTTTCTTCACAGTTCTAAGACTTCCGTTCCAGCACCATTACTTGAAGTGCTGATAAATTTTCATAACAATCCATCCCGCAAATACACCCCAAATCAATACAATTATTGATCCAACTATCCAATTTTTCGGTTTATCATTTTGCTTCTCTTTCTCCGCCTTTATTTTACAGTCAGACAATATATCTTTCGGAATCATCTTCAAAGCAAGCATTATTCCTAGTGGCAGGAGAATTACCTCATCTAAATAGCCAAGAACAGGTATAAAATCTGGTATAAGATCAATTGGACTAAACGCATATGCAACAACAAAAGCAATAAATACTTTTGCATACCATGGTAATCTGTCATCTTTACAGGCATAGTAGAGAATAAATATCTGTTGTTTTAATTTTTTCGCCAAACACTTCATTTTCTTGAACATTTTATCTCCCACTTATAAAACTAGACATAATTCTGGTATTTTTTATAAACCGCAAAGCGCACATTGATTAGTCCTTTAATCTATAGGTGTATTTCCTTTCAAACAACTGACAACCGTTGACTTGAAATATGCGTTGCATTGGAATATTTTTATGTCCGGTTGCACCGATATAATGGGTTGCACCGATATTTTTAAGCATTTGCAAAGAACGTTTGTGAAGGACCTCTCCCCATCCACTGTTGCGATATGCGGGGAGTATTCCGAAATAAAACAGCCTGCCTTCATGAATGGTTCCCGGTTCAATATGCGGCATTGTAACTCCTATTGGAACTTTTCCGTAAAAAGCAGTCAGACAACTTTTTATGTAATTTGGTCCAAGTTCAGATTTCATTCCCTCAAATTCCTTTTCAATAGAAAGAGCTGAGTGAGGATTATGTGCATTTAAAGACCCTGACCTGGCTTCCATCCAAACCTTTTTAAATACGTCAGCTTTTGTCTGCTCCAGTGATTTTATTTCAATCGATTCTATCTGTTTATTCATGTTTAAAGAGGACAGATTACGTTCATATAAATGTTGTATTTCCTGCATCCGGTATCCAAACGCCTCAAGAACACCTGTGAGTTCCGTTTGTAGTACTTCTTTTTCATTTAAGACAATCGATACAGATCGAATGCCTTTTTCTTTTACATATTCTTTCACTTCACCTAAAATACCTTCAAAATGTTTTACAGAGGATACTTGCCCAATCTTTTCTATAACAACGTAATTAGGTGTTCCATCAAGAATTTTTGCTCCCCTAGTAGCGAACATTTCTATTTCTCCCCTCACAAATTCCTTAATTTAGAAAACTAAAAAGAAATTTGTATAATCTTATTCTGATATTGTATGCCTATCCGTTTCCATTCTACTTACCTCTTCGTTTATTGGACTCGCGGTGTTTATTTACATGAAAGCGGGTGGAGCACCGTTTACTGCAAGAATACACCACAAATATTTCCTTACAAAAGGTAACGCAATCTACGCGGACATGCTGATTGAAGTATTACGTACAGATAAAGATGCTTCCATGCAGAATGGCAACTGAGTACCCATTTAGCATCGGAAAAATATGGATACACCTTATACTACAAGCCCAATTTCTCAGTATTTATAAACCAGAAATTGGGCCCTTCATTCTTTACAATCGCACCCGATAATGAAATAAATATACTTTTGTAATTGATGAAGAATTACTTATCTCTTCTTAAATTTTGTTTAAGCTTTTCAACATCGCCATTTAGGATAAGGTCAATATGTTCATTAATGATCTCAATTGTAAGGTCCCACCATCTTATTTCCAATAAATTTTTAACTTTTTCCTCAGAGAATCTTTTCTTAATCACTCGTGACGGATTTCCAGCGACAATTGTGTATGGTTCTACGTTTTTTGCTATAACAGATTTTGCTCCAATAATAGCTCCATCTCCAATTTTCACTCCAGGCATGATTGTCACTTCACGTCCAATCCAAACATCATTTCCAATTTCTGTATTTCCTTTGTAAGGCAGATCTTTTAATGTAGGAGTAAATTTCTCCCACCCATTTCCGAAAAGATTGAATGGGAATGTTGAGCCGTCCATACGATGATTAGCACCATTCATTATAAATGTCGTACCGGGGCCGATAGAACAAAACTTACCTATTATTAGCTTATCTCCAATAATTTCATAATGATAAAGCACTTGCTCTTCCAAGCTTTCACCATTTTTACTGTCATAATAAGAATACTCCCCAACTAAAATATTGGGCTTTGTAATGAATGGTTTTATAAATTGAACATGATTATTTCCTTTAATCGGATATTTTTCATCTGGGTTCGGTCCTAGATGGTTTTGTGACTCCATAACAATGCTCACCCCCAATTTCATTCACTCAATTTAAGTTTTCCTATTTTGTTACATTCCAATGCAAACCAGACCGATTCATCTTTTCCATAGGCAATCCCATGCGGTTCTGCGTTTTCTGTTTGAAGCGGATATTCTTGTATGGTTTTGTTTGCTGTTATCCTGCCAATTTGATTAGCACCCCATTCAGTGAACCATAATTCTCCATCCTTTCCTGTTGTGATTGCGTGTGGTCGAGCGTTTGGAGTTGGAATATCATATTCATCAATGTCTCCATCCGTAGTAATTCTCCCTATTTTGTTGCCCATAATTTCAACAAACCAAAGTGAGTCATCGTTGCCGCTGGTAATCCCCACTGGACCTGCCGCTTGTGTTAATAAGGGGAATTCCGTTAGTTCACCTAAATCCGTCATCCGTCCAATTGCATTATTTTGATTTTCCGTGAACCAAAGTGCGTTATCACTTCCTAAAGTAATAAAAGAAGGAAAAGAATTCTGTTTTGGTAAATCAAATTCTTTTATGCTACCCTCCGCAGTCAACTTGCCTACACGGTTTCCAGTCAATTCGGTAAACCATATATCTCCATTCAGACCCTCAGTTATTCCATAAGGGCCTGAATCCGGCTTTGGCAATAGATATTCTGTAAATATTCCGGTATCTGTAAGCTTCCCGATTTTATTTGCACCATTCTCCGTAAACCATATGTCCCCAACGGAGGAAACGATTAAACACATCACTTTTGCATTAGGGGTAGGAATTTCAAATTCTTCTATCTCACCATTCTGATTAAAACAGCTGATTTTATTTGCTTTATGTTGTGTGAACCATGCCTTTCCATCTTTTGCTAGAGCTATACTGTACGGACCTGAATCGGGAATAGGCAAATCAAATTCTTTTAATATAAAACTCATTTTCATCCCTCCCATAGTTTATTGAACGCAAAAAATCTCCTATGCTCATATTCCGAGATAGGAGTAGTGTAATTTATAGTACAGCCTTATGCCTGCTGGTTTAAGGCTACTTTTAATTCCTATAAAGTACATGCAATAATCCTATCCCAGAAAAACACTCGATAATGCTATATTTAGCTTCAAATTGGCATAGTTGCCCACTTTGAATTGAATACAGTCTTTATCGATTTTTCTTAAAGTTAGGATTATAGAATCATGTACTTTTTTCACCCTTCCGTCTTTGAATACTTACACTATAAACAATTATTTTAATATTTTCAACTACTTTTTAAAGGATATTTTTTGTTCCCACATTGGCAGCACTTCATTTAACCTTCATTTTTACCACTTCAAAGGCTAGAGGGTCTCATCCAATTTCTGAATCTTTGAGTGGGAAATTAAATATACATTGCCAGAAATGTCGATTTTTTCTCCCTTCACACGTACAGCACAATCCTTGTTCGACGCATAGATATTCATTTTTTCCGATAAGGGAGACAGTTCGCTTTGAAGCATCGCAATGTTATTTTCAAGGTCAAAATGAGACAAGACGGAAAAATCATCAAGTCCGATTCCATCGTAAACATAGCTATTTTCAACTTTATATCCAAAGTTTTTCGAGCATAACCATTTAGCGGACATGTTGATTGCACCAGCGCTTGCCCCTATCACAACGGATCCGCTTTTTTTAATTAAATCCGACAATTCATATTCCATTAAAAAATCATTTTGTTCAACTGTATTACCACCCAACAAGAAAATGACTGAAGCATTTTGAATTAACGTATGGGCAGCTTCCTTCTGTACGCGATAATTAATTAAATGGTATTCATCAAATATAATACCTGCCTGGTCAAGCCACGATCGTTCAGTAGCACCATCACCTTCATAAAGAGATGGATTTGAGCTAATCATAGTAAGCGATTTCCGATCAGTTATATCTTCCTGTAAAACCTTTCCAAGCTTCTCAGGAAAAAAATTGCTAAACCAACCTAAATAATAATGAGTTTTCATAAGTACCCCCGTTGCAAAGTATGAGTAACATTAATTTCTGCATTACTCATTCAGTTTTCTTGTCACAAACACAATACTCAATATGGCTGTTTCAGCAATTAAGGACGCAGTATTTTATTTCGCAGCCGCGCCCATTTGCTTTAGATCGTAACTATCATTAGAATTCCAAAACATCCGAATTATTGGCTATCGAAGCGAGTGATCTTTTCTTGCGAATGTGAGCGAAGTTTGCTTGAAGGGTTACCGTCTGGAGATGCCCCACGATCTGTGTAGCTTTACCAACCATAGATCCGGTACCATTTAAGAGCCATCAATAAGCGGTAGCGTTCCGGGCTATATTGCCTAACAAGTCTGCTAGTTCCTTTGGCCGTGACCACATGGGCCAGTGGTGTGTTGGCAGATCAACATAGGAAACATTATGCAACTCTTCTAGACCACTCATCAACCCTTTTTTGACAAAAGATTTGATCTTATCAGACGCGTGCGCTGTGCAAATTACGGTGCTCGCCACATCAAGTCGTCTCTCATTAGTCAATACGGGTGCCTCGCGTATAACACCACCCGGCTCAGGAACAGCTCGTTGCCTTAGGAGGTTACGATGTTCCTCGCTCATTCCTTTGATATCGGCTTCGTCGAGGTTCTCCCACGAAGGTAAGGGCATTTCAACGCCATCAAATTCCGGATTCATCGCATCCTTCTCTGGAAAACTGTCAACATACACCATAGCTGCGATCAGCTCAGGCATGCGATCACTTACAGCATAGCCTGTGGCCCCAGTTGCACTGTGTACGGCGAGCACAACAGGCTCACCAGCTGCCTTCACAGCATCACATATTGCCTCGACATGGTCGAAAAATTTAATTGTAGAACGATTAGTATCTTTTGATTCTAAGCCAGGTAACGTCAAGGCTCTGACATTGTAACCATCGGCTTGAAGGTTTTCTGTAACATCATCCCACGCCCATGCACCTAGCCAAAATCCGGGCACCAAAATAATCGGCGCTTTATCTGATTTTTTCCTGTTCATAAACATCTCCCCTTTTCATTGTGTTAAAAATAAAATCCAAAATTAAGAACCAGTCCTGATTACACAGCTTGCCCCTGCTAGAATATACTTGAAACCACTTTTCTTGATTTAAGTACTCAATGTTCTTTTCAATTTCTTCCTCTGTTATATCCTTAAATGACGCAAAAATCATTGTTGATATACTGCCTATTAAATTCAATATTGCGTTTATTATTGAGTCCAATTATTCTTCACCCTTTATATATAAATTCAACATTAAGGCTCTTTTGTAGAACTAAAAACAACAATCACAATGTTAAAATAATTTTTTGCACATATTTAGTATCCGTTCAAGATCATGCCTATGTAATACTCTTAGATGATGTTTCCATTCAGAACCGTGAACGTAAACTGAAGTGATTTTTGAATGAATCAATTAATTTGAATTCAATAGGTCTACTTATTGAATCTTTATTCAACAATCTAAATGTAGCAGTCGTGGAAACCGGGATAGGACACCGTACTTATCCCAGAAAAGCGACGTTTATTAAACGGAGCTAGAAAGCATATAAGGTAGCAATGCCGATTACAGATAAAACTATAAAACCAACAAGAAGAATCCAAAGCGTGATTTTAACCCCTTTGCTCATTACCTGTCACCACCTTTTTAAGCAACATCCGAAATCGCGTATCTTAAATGAGATAGGTGTCTTAATTTTAAAAAAATAATAGAATTAGATTACTGATTTTGTAACAATCGGTATTAGGCTAAAATGATTGCATAACAATCGGGAGGCGCTCAAATTGCTGAATATCATTTTCTATTGCATAGTATATTTGTACTGTGCAACAACTAGATTTACTTTTATTCATATACCGTGTTAAACATAAGTACCCGATACTATAATGAAAAGAGACTGTTTTGTGCTACCATACATGGTTTTAACTCAAAATCTCAATATCTTTCAAATTCAACTTACTAAAATCAACCTTAATTGCCCCCATTTCATATATGACATTTGCTCTATTGTTAAATCCACCGTGGTCATCATTGCCTACAGTTATTAACATATTATTTTTTTGACAAAAGTCTATAAGAGCATTTGTTGTTTCTTCTGTATGAGTTGTGTAATAGCATTCAAAGCCATCTGCGCCCATGCTCTTAAGTGTTTTTAACCGAGGTTCTATTTCAAAAAGATTATTCCTCATTGTTTCTCCGATATGGGCAATAACGGCTTTACCATTTGCTTGATGAATTACATTGATTACATGATCTATTGATGGAAATGAATTTTTTGGTTTAATATTATAATCACTGATGAGCTTAAAAAAACTAGGAACATCAATAACTAAGTTTTTGCTCTTTAGATAGTCAAAACCTTTCCAACCACCATTTTTTAGATTTCGATTGTAAGAATTAAAATCTTCTATACTTATTTCCTTATAGTCAACACTCATCATTTTTATTAATTCTAAATCAATATCAGCAAAAACCGTCTCACCTTGCTTGCAAATATCAATTATATCTGTATCTTCAAAGTTGAAGTCATAAGCGAGAACATGAAATTCTTTATTTTCAAAAGAGGTAGAGATTTCTGCTCCTCTAATTAATTTAATTTGGTTCGCTTTACACAAAGGTATAAGCTCGTTATAAGATGCTGTCGTGTTGTGATCGCTTACACATAATAAGTCAATGCCCAGCTCTCTTGCCTTCTTGACAATTTCCTCAGGGGAACGGGTACTATCTGAATAGTGTGAATGAATATGTAGATCTGCATACATAAAAATTTCACCTCTAACTTGTAATTGATTGTATAATTCCTTTTTTCTTATATATTGATTAGTTGTATTATATCATGACGGACATGGACTCTTCTTCGTTCCTTTTAGCTATGTTTCCCCATTTGTATTTTCATTTAATTCCATCTCATTTAATAATACTTTTCTATGTAGATAAAGACACAACTAACACAATATTACAAAAGCGGTTTTTTATGACCCTTCTTTTTTAATCCTCTTCTTCAAATATTCTGCCAGTTATTTTAAGTGAAAAATTCACCCTATCACAAGACTTCATACTAAATTCATTAGAAGAAAACGAATTGTTGTTAACACTTTCCATTTTTATAAAAAGCGTTGTTGCGCAGTATAGATCTACTATGTAATAAAATAGTTATTTAAAAAAACGGCCCAATTATGACATAAAGGACGCACAGCTTTAATGCTGCAACAACGCTTTTGTTGATTAGGACAATAATTTATTAGTCCATATATAATTAACAAATTTCAACTTCTGGCCATTCATTTCAAATTCTTCATCACTGGTTTCTGTATGCTTAAATCCGTTTTTCTCTAAAACCCTTTGGGATGCTATATTATTGGTTGTTGTTTTCGCCCTAACTTGTTTTATATTTAACTCTATTACTGTTTCTAATAATAATTTCAATGCTTTTTTAGCAACACCTTTTCCAGTATGCAGTTTACCAACTCTATACCCTAGATTACCGATTTTATGAGATTTATCAATATCAACTAAATTGATCCTCCCAAGAATAGAACCATTTTCATCTTTAATTAAATAGAAATAGGAAATTCCTTTAGCCTGTTCTTCAAGTAAGGTTTCATGCCTTATTCTAAAAACTTCGGGCTTATAATAGTCCTCTCCTCGGGTAGGTACCATTTCCTCGAAAAAGGTTCTGTTTTCAAGTTCAAACTTATACAAATCCTTCTCATCTGTGTTATTTAACTTATCAATTAATATATCCATGTATTCTATCCACCAATCAATTTTAGTGCTTACATTATAATTCTCTTCTGAAACCACCCTGCACCTTTACTTGAGTTTTTGCTTGTTTCACAAACTTGCCCGATTGCAGAATCTACTTAACATGCAACTTCCAACCTGACCTATGCAGTTTGGATACCAACCTCGATTTCTATGAAACTATCTCCTAATCACTAAATGATAGGCACCTTGTTCAAATCTTTCCCCACGTTTCATTTGCTTGTTCGTCAGATTTCTATCCTTGTCGTAAATATCCCAAGTCTCCATGCTCCTACTCCTGTATGAATGTACAAATCAAATGGTATATAATGGAACAAAAATTACTTCATACTACTAGACATAAACATAGAAGCATCTTGATTCATAAAAATACGATTCCCATGATAGAATGTCTTCATTTCAATTGATTTGAATCCAGCTTCGGATAATCTTTTTGTCAATTCTTCTTGTGAAAAACCGTTATGAACTTTTGGATGATGAATTTTATCGTTTTTGTCAAAATCAATAATAATTAGCTTGCCACCGTTATTTAAAACACCGAACAATTCCTGTAAAATTTTTTTAGTATCTGGAATATGAAGAAGAACGAGTGACAGTATGACAATGTCTGCCTTAAGTTCGGGAGTTTCTTTGGTAAAATCTGAGTAAAGTACCTCTGCGTTTATAATTCCTTTTTGAGAGATTTTACCTTGCGCAACCTCTAACATTTGTTTTGAAGAATCTATCAGCAAAATTGAATCGACTAGATCTGACAATTCCAAACTAATTAGACCAGTACCACTTCCATAGTCGATTAAAGACTTTGATTTACTTTGTTGTAACTCTAGTCTTACTTCCTCAACAATGACTTTAGCTAATTCCATTCTTTCTTCTGTATCATATTTTTTTGCCAACTGTTCAAAAACGTTATTTTCCATACTCACTCACCTCGTCAATTATGGTTGATCCTGATTTTAACCGCTGCCAGTAATTACAAACTGTCATACATCGCCATAAATTTCTATTATTTTTCTTGCTTCATTTTTTAAAATTAATTGCATTTCCACAGGTTCAATAATTTTGACTCCACTGCCAAAGCCTAGCAGAATAGATATAAGCCAGTTGGCGTGCAAGGGCTGATAAACAGAAAGCGTAAAAGTCATACTGCCATCATTGTTCATGATTTTAGAGGCATTCTGGAAATAGTCTAATCCTTTTACCAGGGAGTCAGGACCCACCCAGATTACTACATCCTCAAACATTTCCAGATCAGGGTAGGAATAAGTAGAATCATGTTTAATTTCGTGATTCTGTAAAAACGTTTCCTGTGTCGGGGTTATATGCATCATACGGGATACACGAAATTCCCTATAATTCCTGCGTTCTCTGCAATAACCATACAAATACCAGTTACGGAATTTATAAAGAAGCTGAACTGGCTCTATTTCACGTGATGTAAATTCATTCTTATTACTTACATAATCGAAGCGGACTACTTCTTTTTCACGTATTGCCTTTCGCAAACCCGTTAATGAATTTGGTTCTTTTCCATGGCTTTTTAAGTCAATCAACAATGACTTATTGCCTCCGCTTGTATCCAGAAGTTTTAATTTATCTGTCGTATGTTCTATTTCATGATCTTCAAAAATACTTGATAAACTGCCTAATACTGTGAGTAAATTCGATATGTCATAAGAATCCATTAAGCTTTTATCAAATTTATATCCTTCTATGATACCGAAACCTCCGTTCGTACCTTGGTAGGAAACGACCGGAATTCCCGCCGCACAAATCGCTTCGATATCTCGATAGATTGTCCGTGATGATACTTGAAATTCCTCAGCTAATCGAGAGGCTGACAAAACTTCATTATTTAAGAGCTTGATTATGATAGATAGCAGACGTTCTAATTTCAATTCTCCATTTCCTCCCCTTAAAAAATTATTTTTGTCATGATTACGATTACCTAGAAAGAGCTGATTAAAGTATCCTGCTCATTGCATTAATACACGTACATTTTGTATTGTTCATTATCCTTCAATCATTTTCAAGTAAGGTATTTCTTTATCATTAACAATTGCAATGAATGCCGGGGTATCTGTTTCATATATCTTGGTTCCTACCTGTAATTTGTTAGCCGTACCATCCTTAAAACGGCTAGCGTTGTCTGTTTGTTTAGTTATTTCTCCAATCCGTTTACCTAACTTGTATTCCAGTTCCGCGACCCATTCAACATCCTGTGCATTCGAAAAAACAATCCCGTCTAGAAGAAATATATCTGCATCTTTATTTTCCAGAAAATCCTCAGGTGTTGGATTACCTGTTGTATTGTAACGATTACCCTGACTGCATCCAAATAAAATTATCAACAACCCACATATCGGCAGCAAAATTTTAGTAACCTTCATTACCACTCCCCCTTCCCTGTCCGCTCGTTACAAATGTTTGATTTTCATTATATAATTAAATGAATGAAAGGGACAGTTATCGATTTATTATCGTAACTGTCCCTTCGCAAATTGTTCGCCATATTAAATTATATTTTCATCCATGTGATTGAAAATACATTTATCGAAGCTGTCTATTAATCTGCTATTCCCATAATCGCGGCACTTATCCCAATCGATGTTTAAACACCTTACTAGCAAAAATGTAAGCGATGGCCATGATACCAATGCACCAGGCAAGCGCAATCCAGATATCGTTGCCAACAGATCCCTCATACAGGAGTGCACGAATCGCATTCACGATTGAAGTCACAGGCTGATTCTCAGCAAATGCACGGACAACAGCAGGCATTGTTTCAGTAGGGACAAATGCCGAACTGATAAATGGCAGGAAAATCAGCGGATACGAATAGGCAGTCGCCCCTTCCATAGACCCCGCTTTCAATCCGGGAATGACCGCCAGCCATGTCAGTGCCAGTGTAAACAGCCCAAGTATCCCAGCTACCGCAAGCCAATTGAGAATACCAGCACCAGAACGGAAGCCCATCAATAAAGCCACCAGAACAACTACCATAACAGTAAGCGCATTGGAAACCAGTGAAGTCAACACATGAGCCCATAATACCGATGATCGCTTGATGGGCATGGTAATGAAACGTGCCATCAGCCCACTCTTTACATCCGTAAACAGCCTTAATGAAGTGTAAGCGACACCGGATGCGATAGTCATCAGCAAGATTCCCGGCAATAAATAATTGACGTAGTTGTCTGTTCCTGACTCTATAGCGCCGCCAAATACATAGACAAACAGCAGCAGCAGCATAATTGGCGTAATCGCCACCGTGATAATCGTATCCGGGCTGCGCATGATATTGCACATTAAACGCCCTAGTAATACTCCTGTTTTGTTTTTCAATTACTTCTCCTCCTCTTTGCCAATGATTGCGAGGAAAATTTCCTCCAACGTCGGCTGCTTTTCGATGTACTCCACTTGGGCTTTCGGGAACATCCTCTTAAGTTCGGTAAGGGTACCGGTTGTAATGATTTTTCCACCATGCAGGATGGCGATACGGTCCGCCAGTTGTTCGGCCTCATCCAGGTACTGTGTCGTCAGCAAGATGGTTGTTCCACCGCCGGCAAGCTCCTTCACGGTATCCCAGACTTCCATCCGTGCCTCTGGATCAAGTCCTGTCGTCGGTTCGTCTAGAAAAATGACTGCAGGTGTACCGATCAGGCTCATGGCAATATCAAGCCTGCGCTTCATCCCACCGGAGTACTGATCCGCCCTTCGATTGGCTGCATCGGTCAAACTGAATCGTTGAAGCAGATTGTCGGCGACCTGTGCGGGGTTGGAAATTCCTCGCAGCTTGGCGATCATCATCAGGTTTTCCCGGCCAGTGAGCATACCGTCCAAAGCAGCGAACTGTCCTGTCAGGCTGATGCTTTGGCGAACGTGATCCGGTTGACTTTGGACATCAAATCCACAAATTTCTGCTTCTCCGTCATCGGGCTTCATCAGCGTTGAAAGGATGTTGACCGTCGTTGTCTTTCCCGCTCCATTTGAGCCCAGCAGTGCGAAAATTTCGCCACGCTGCACTTCAAAATCCACCCCCTTTAAGACCTCCTTATCGTTAAAGGATTTTTTTAAGCTTTTTATAGAAATCGCTGTATTGGTCATATGTTTTGTTTTCCTCCTTATAATAAGCAAAGCAAGACCGCTTGAGTGTTTCGGAAATTGCTTTGCCTGATTAGCGAGTTGGGTTTCTCGCCTTCAGACAAAGTGGAGTAATTATCCGGTCGAATGCCTTGCGAAGCTTGATTGTTCACTACTAAGTCTTACAAGTAATCTGTATTACTTATTACTGGGTTGAAAATAAAACTGAATAGTAAAACTGGAAATTCACTTTTGTAACCAGCTATTCAGTCGGTACTATCTATTCGGAGGGTATTTTCACCCTATCATTTTTCAGCTTCCTGAGAACTTTTTTCTTGAAAGAGTTTTTAATTCTTCAATTTTGATTTTTTCCTTACTTTTCTTCTTTTTTCCTAGCCTTATTGACTTTTTGATTAACCGATTCTTGATAGAGATCAGCATAAGTTTTTGAATCCCCTATCATCTCATCGCAAAAAGCAGCAACGTCTGTCCCTGTAACATCAAGCACATCTTTCCCAGAAGCTGCACCTTCTTCAAAGAGGCTGAGAATTTCCGAGAGCATTCCAATACCTTCGTTTAGCTCAACAGGACCGACTTTGAAAAGATATTTTTGGATCTCTTTATAGACAATTTGGTAATCCTGTGGAAGCGCTTTGACACGCGAAACATGTGCTCTCCACTCTTTTTTGCCTTCAATGATTTTTTTGATACTCATTTCAGTCCTCCTAATTTTCTTGCTACGTTCTTGTTGAGTTGGTCACGCCATTTATCTCTATAATTTTTTGCGCTTTCGTCACCAACAAGCGCTGTGCAGAAGCCTTTGATATCATCCCCTAGCACTTCTTCAACACTCTGTCCGTCTGCTGATGTAACTTCGAGCAGTTCAAGAGCACTGTCAAGAATCGGCATCAGATTACGACCGGTGAAATCCCCGTGAATCCACAGGTTACTTACAATTTCTTTCCAAGCAGTTTGATAATCACCAGGCAAGACTTTTGCCCGCGCTTCAAAATCTTTCATTTCTTTAGTCATATCGCTGCCGGTTATTTTTTCTAAAAAGTTCATTGTAGTTTCCTCCTTTAAGATGCTAAGCTGTTCGGTACAGCTTTATTATTTAATCGTATCGTTCAGCTTTGCGCGATATTTATCCTTCCAGGTTTTCGCGTCCTTCACTAGTTCATCGCAGAAATCGGCCACGTCCTTACCTGTTATGTCAGTGACATTCTTCCCTTTCGCTGCGCCTTCCTCAAAAAGATCAAGTATGCCGCCAAAGATACGGCTCATGTCATCCCAGTCAGTCAGACCACCAGAAGTCCACATATATTTTTTGATGGCATTGTACGCATTACGGTACTCACGCGGAAGTGCCTTCGCACGCGCCTCCATCGCCTTCCATTCCCGCTTGTCATCCAGATTACCGATAATTTTTTCAAAAATACTCATATTACCACTCCTTATTTTATTTTCGTTTGAGTTCGTTAATTTTGCTTGAAACGAATTCCCATTTTTCCCAAAAAACTTCAAGGTGCTTTTGACCTGCTTCGTTGAGTGTGTAAAATTTCCTTGGGGGTCCCATAGTGGATGGCTTTTTCTCGATGTCCACCAGATTGTTTTTCTCAAGCCGAATTGTGATCGTATAAACCGTGCCCTCAACCACATCCGTGAAGCCAAGTTCTCTTAGTTGCTGTGTAATTTCATAGCCGTAAGTCTCGCCACGGCTGATGATTTCAAGCACACAACCCTCAAGCACCCCTTTCAGCATTTCTGTAATATTTTCCAAGGTTATCCTCCCCATTTGTATTTTAGTATTTTTTAGTTCTGCGTATTACAGTAATTTGTTATACGGATATTCAGTATTACTTATTACCACTATATAGTATTACATAATAGTCATGTCTGTCAAGAATTTATTTTAAATTTCTTTATAAATTTAAAAAGAGCTATCTCAACTTGAGACAGCCCTGTTAAAAATCGGTTATTTAGCTTCTTTTAAATTTACGTGATTCACGGTTTTGTCATACCCCTCGATAATCGGGTTGTCGCCAACAATAAAATGAAGCTCATAGTCACCTGTTCGATAAACGTAATCTGTTTCATCAGTCATTGGCACATCAAGAACTTTATCAGCATGACCCAATTCATTTGCTAGCAGATCCGGTGTAATTCCTCCAAGGTTTGTTTGTCTTTCAACACCTGTACCAAAATTCCGTATTTCCGAAATGGTATTATCGTTGTTATACGCAAATCCATATCCGGGGTTCCCCATATTCCAGCCGTACAAATCAAATTGATTGTTAACCTCATGGGGACTGCCTAGCTTCTGGTGAACAGCCTTTTTCGTACTATCATTAATTTTTAGCCCTTGAATATTTCCCGGCATTTCTCCTGAGAAGGCATGATCATAAAGGTTAGTTAACGTATCCACCGCATTTTGGTTTGCCGCGGATGAAGTAACGGCAGCACCAGATTCGGCATGAACCTGTCCTGTATGGGAAAGACTTCCCATTCCGAATACTAAGCCTGTAATTAATGAGACGGCAATTAGTTTCGATGCTGTTTTGTTAAAAGCCATGTTGTATCCCTCCTGATAAAACAGTACCCTATATAGAATTTTACGAAACAATGATAGCTGGTTCACAATTTAGGCAGGGATTTCGCTTCAATACTTAGATTATCCACATTTAATTTTGCCAAAAGTAGTTGTTTACAATTCGGGGGATCCACAAGAATCCGATCAGTATAGCATGAACCACATTCGTTATAATGATAATACTGTAGAATGCTGGTCCCGCTGTCCATGAGGCTAAGCTCCCAGCTGCAGCCAGTATCACTAGAATCGTTAATGTGATTCGTGCCCAATTACGGCGTTTCCACATCATTATAAATAGCCAAATGTATAGACCGATGAATATGGCGTGAATACCTGCCGCGAAAATACTAACCGCAACAATGGCAAACTCTACCGCATTGTTTGAAAGTTCGGGCTGACTATGGATAATTTCACCTCGGAGAAATTCTGGATTGATAATCATCATGGTCGGCAAAACAGCATACAAAATAATAAGTATGACTAATATAAGCACCAACCAACGAAATGGTCTGTACATGAAAACGTCCCTCCCATATATGTTTACAGCGTTTGATCGTGATATTAATGTCATTTCGTTTGGTGTTAGTGCAGGCTTCTGCTAAATCTTTTGTTAACCCAAACTTTATTTTCTATTATGATAAACTAAATCCGCTATTAGCAATACTATTTTATTCCATTTTGTATACGCATAGCAAACCCCGCTATATTGCCATCGCCAGCGTAATAAATGCCCTGACGAACAATTCCTTCTTTGAACCAGAAAACAAATAGTAGGCGCTTTTCTTTTCACAAAAAAACGCCCACTAATGCAATTGCTGACATCTTGAAGATTACCAAACCTTCCAAAACAAATCAGCCATTATATCTGTTTCTTACGTTTCCCCAAGCGGTACATCCTTTATATGGGTTGCAATCCACCAAATATGACCAAAAGGATCCGTCAAACCACCTCTTCTGTCACCTTCAGGATGATCCTCCACTGGCATCAATTCCTTTGCACCTGCATCAATTGCTTTTGAAAAAAGTGCATCTGCATCCTCCACATAAAGAAAAATATGCATCGCGGTTCCCTCAAGAGACTGCGGACTGCGCATAATCGGAAACTCTGGAAACTCGTCCACAATCATAATCTGTGAATTACCAATCATAATCTCAGCATGCTGGATCCTGCCGCTGCTGTCAGTTAAACGCACCATTTCAGTTGCTCCAAACGCCTTTTTGTAGAACGTAATTGCCTCTGTCGCATTCTTAATAATCACATATGGTGTCACAGTGTGATGACCTCTTGGGATAGGGTTTGTATTAGTTGCCATGCAAGCTCACCTCCATTACATTAAATTTTTGATGCCTCCGTAAAATCACTTTAAATTTAGATTTGTGCGATTGCATCGACTTTATTTTAATAATGTCCAAAGAAGCTGTATTGTAAAAAAATGACCTTATAAATCAAGTGGAATATGATTTTGTTGTTTGCCTGGCTGAGAATGATAGGTTGTTGGACTGAAGCCGGAAAAAGCGCGAAAATCGTGGATAAAATGTGCCTGATCATAATAACCGCATGATAAAGCAATTCCTGCCCAATCAACATGCTTCACATCTTTCATTGACCGAAGCACAATCTGAAATCGCTGGATGCGGCAAAACTGTTTGGGTGTCAATCCGGCGTTATCCTTGAAAACCTGAATAAATTGTCGTGGACTTAAACTGATTTGCTCCGTTACATCAGCGATTTTCAATTGCTGAGGGAAAGCCTGAAATTTTTTGATGGCAAAGGAAACAGCAGGATGAAGTGATGAATCTTTCGTCATTACTTCGATTAAGTAATGTTCAAGAATTTGAAATTTGGCAGTCGGCATTTCAGCTTCAAGGAGCCGCTCTCTCATTTCAGCTGCTTTTACCCCCCACACCGTGTCCAACGTAACGTGGTTATTATGCAATTCAATGATCGGAAGCTTAAGAAATGGAAAAGCACCACCGGGTTTAAAATGAACGCCTATTGTATACGCTTGGCATGCTGTGTCAATAACAGCAGGATGCGAATGCGGTCCGGATAGTAAACTTCCATTAAAGCCTCTGAAACGATCATGTTTCTTCTGATCGTACACCTTTATCAAATCCTCTTGAAGATTGATAACCAATTCCATAGAGCCATCCGGCAAAACATGTTCCATTTCATGAGGCGGATGGTAACCCTTATACAACCAAAAAATATTAATAAAATCCGACAAGGTCGACTGAGGGCGGAATATACAAAACATGGCCACATCGATCACTACCTTCATTTGATTATAAAAATAGCATAACCCATTAAAAATTGCGTGTCACCTTTACTAAGGATCTGATTAGCATTGACCGCCTACTTTCACTAAGTTAGAATACAAAAGAGCCTGGTTTATTGCTTAGATTCTAAGGAGGGCTAAGTTCATGATTTTATTTTTATAATATTTCTTCTCTCCTAATTGCTGCTTCATCATTTATTATCATAAAATAAGATGAGTGGAGGAAAAGAAAAATGAACACAAAAAGCAATTTTCGCGAACGTCTAAACAAAGCTATTGCATTACGGGAAGATGGGCGTGCAAAACAAGATATGGCAATTTTAAAAGAAGCTCGTGATCTTCTTCTAAACATGTCTAAGGACCACCCAGATAACGCAGAAATTAATTATCAAATTGGTATTGCCTACGATAATTCCGGATTAAATAATAAAGCAATTCCTTATTATGTTAAATCGATTGATCAAGGGCTGTCTGGTTCGGACTTACAAAGGTGTTTATTCGGTCTGAAAGCATGTTCAGCTCCATTGAGTATTCGAATATTTGCCTGTGGGGGTTTTTCCACATAATTGGATGCTTCAAAACCATTTGTATTAAGGAGTTGCCCAAAATCACAAATTGTTATTTAACATAAGTTGGTATACTCAGATGTTCATGAACCACTTTCCAACTATCGTCACTCTGTCTAAAGACATTTGTTCCTCTGCCACTACCTTCTTTACGTTTCCCTTCAACATTTCCCGTCCAATGGAATTGATAAATACAAACGGCAACAGTCTCACCAAGTGCAATCCAATTCACATCTGAAATGGTGTAAATCTCATCCTGAATATTTTCCCAAGTTTCTTCAAAATAAGGTTTAAGTTGTTCAAGTCCACAAACTTTTTCATCAGAAAAATAATAAATAGCGTCTTCATCAATTAATTTGGATACATTTTTGAATTGATGTGAATTCGTTGCATTCTCATATTCTCTTTTGGGGTTAAAACCGGCATAAAATCATCTCCTTGGACCTCTCAAATTATTCGAATATATGTTCTATATTGATGATACCTTATTTCAATGAAACCAACAAGGCTTTAATTACGGATTTTAGACTACCGTTCCCTTTTTTCAACAAATAACAAAATTAGTGTTGCCACTGGACCTAATACAAGAGAAAGTAAAAACCAATTTAACCCCGTCCTGTTCTTTCCCTGTGCAAGTGCTGCATTAATCAACGCCAGTGTACCCCAACCTACAAAATATTGGCTGTCCATCCTCAATTCTCCTTATCATTTCTTTTTATTTAAGTACATTTGTTGAAATATGAATATGTGAATGCTTTCTCAAACTTAATGCCCCAATATACTTTATAGAAGCTAATGTTCATTAATGGGCTTTTGTTGGCGGGTCCGTTGTCACATAGGTCTGGGCTATAAAGTCGTGAATCGCACGCTTATCTTCTCTCGTTCCTATCATAAAAGCACTAACGATTAATCCTATTCCAAATGTGAAAATATAAACAATTACTGCTACTATATCCCTTAGTATCATAGTTCCTATTCCGATTTTTCTCCCATCGACTCTTACAATACGATTCCCCACCATTCTTCTGCCCAGTGTGTATCCATACCAGACAACAGGTAATGCAAGACCATAAATCAACCCTAAATAATCAATGGGATAAAAATTGTCATCATCATAGAATTCCCCATACAATAATTGCGAAAATACTCCCGTCACCAGAAATATAATAAGCAAATCTAAAATTCTGGCCAAAAATCTGTTTTGAAAGCCCGCTGGATTAGTAACCTCCATCAAATTTCTCCTTTCATAATTCATAACTATTCCTCGTTCAAATACTATTTCCATTCCCTGTATTGCTCTATAAGACTATATAATAATTCCCTATCAAAACCGACTACGCTGCTAATATTTTCCACATAATCACCGATCATTTCTTTTGTTGGTACTTTATACAAGCCTTCTGTCGTACTTAAGTTAATTTCCCAATTGTCGAATTCCCAATGAGCAATTTCATTTTTATAAGGAAGCCGATACTCTATTAATGGTGTTGGTCTAATCATATTCTGAGAGTTTTCAGCTGCCTTAAAGAAATCCCCTCTTTCTATTGGAGTTGTATCATATACTTGCTTAGATACTTTTCCATTCGGCCAATAATATAGTATTTCTACATTTTCACCTAAAGGAGTCACCTGTATATTTGCTGCTGGAAAAAATCCACTGTGCCTTCCATTACTAAAGTCTTCACTATATTCATCCATTAGAATTGGCATAATCCATTGATCCCCCAAATCACATAAATAACGATTTCCCAAGTCATTTAATGCTATAACTGCTACATGGGCATCCACTGTATTTAGATCATGACCTATTGGATATGCTTCAATCCCATCCTTATTAAATTCATCAAGCAACCAGATAGCCAAGTCAAAGCAATTACCGGAAAGACCGTATTTTTGTCTATGTTCCTTCATGGTAGAAACATCTCTTTGTTTGCCGACCTTATCCTTATTATAAACCCATAACTTACTTAATGTTTCCATTGGAAATCCATCAAACTTCCGCCATGTTCTAAGAATGTCTTCACCTGGTAAAATAAAAACACCTCATTTACAAAATTAATTATGTTTTCAACAAGAAAAGGGGCTTCTACTTCTTAAAGAAAAGCGATTCATAAGTTATATTTTTGATTCATTTGGCAAGTATGTCATTAAGGAATTGTTAGAGAGGTGTTGTTATGAAAAAAGTGTTCGTTATTTTTCCGATACTCTTTTTTTATGTTTTCAACTCCAGCACTTGCTTCAAACCAATCAACTTACGAAAAAGCATTGCTGTCTTTAATGTGGGATGATATTTATAAAGCCGTTGATGAACACTACGACATTAAGGGCATTCAAACTTGGAATGAAAAAGTTCAGATTTAAAAATGACAAATGGACTTTCTTTTAATTTCACAATTCAATTTGATGGTTTTGTAGGCGCACATAACACGTTTGGCACTCATACAATTACGTTTGCAAGAGAAGTCCATGATGGGCTAAAATTGATCAGTTACGAACACTCCCTCCAAAAATGAAAAGGAAATTTTAGAATGGTATTTAAAAAGTCGATCATGACAGCCGATCTTTTTATGCGCTTTATTACTTATTTTGGCTTCGTTAGCTCAATATCTGTCCATAATACTAACATATTTTCTTCATTATTTTAAAAATTAGGGGAGAAGAAAATAGAGGATTATTCTCAATTCAATGGTCTTACAATAGCAAATTGGGCACCTTCCTTTATTCCCGATGCCAACCCGATTGCAATTGACAACACAATTCGTTCCAATTTATCCCGTATTATTAGCCTTTATCCAATTAAATAAATGAATATACCATTATTAAGGTTAACAAAAATCATTCAAGATGAACTTCATCATCCACATGAATGTCACCAGTTTTTATCACACTAGCATAAACCCCAAAATTATTTTTTCTTTCTTTTATAATCGTTTTATGCAAGCTCGAATCCCGTTCTGCGTTATCAGGATTAACCGTAATAATCATACACCTTTTGCAATGTCTTTTTAATTCTATTTCGACTTCATTCCCTATCTTTATTATTCTGCCAAACCATTTTTCTTCCACAAACGGTATTTTTTCTTTTAATGAAATTAGTAAATTAGGGCGAAAACGTCTAAAATCCACCTCGTTTCCTCCCCATATTTCTTTCAATTTATCTAATGACGCATCTGTTACAAGTTAAATATGTTCCTCTGCAATTGATCCTAGAGGCACATGTGAAGGGGAATATTCAATAGTAGATATTTTTCTTTTCGATTTGTTTTCAATTTCTTTTATTATCTCTTCATCTTTCCAATCTGCAACCTTCCCCTCAGGTGTCATTATTTCGACTTTGGGATATTCATCCATAAACTCTTCTCCTGCAAACCTTGCTTTATATCGAACCATTTCCGGGAATTGCGTTATGGTTAAGAATTCTCCTTTTCTTTTTTCATCTAAATAAGCATGACTTCGATCACCATACAAACCATATTCCATTATTTTGGACTTTTGCACACTTTCCCCGTAAAAAGACTTTACTGGATGACGAACTATTTTCTTCATATAACCGATTAACATTTCATTCACTCCTATATGAATTACATCCTGCTCTAAGGATAACAAATCAGGTTATTCGACTCTACTGACCATGAACTGTTCGAATATCAAAAAAAGATAGTCGACAACAAGGTCCTCCTAGCACAAGTCCAGAAGTGTGCCTGATTGCGGAAAAAAGGTTAGAAAATCCTATTAAAAAAATGACCCCTTAGTTAAAAAATATATGTTCCAAATAAACCATCCCCATAAATGATAACCAAACAGCACAGGGTATTGCTAAACTTTTTACTGAATGCACCCAATTTATTTTATAGTTGCCTTTTTGCAGTAATCTGTCTGTAATAAAGAACAAAATTGCTGCACCCAAACTATAAAGGAGCAAGACAAGACCAAAAAGGACGTGTAAAATACCTGAGATAATTGGTTCAATCCTTTTATTATTAGTTTTTCTTACTATTAAATTGCTTAATTTATCACTAATTAAGGATGTTAAAATACCATAGATGAAAATGACTGGGAAGCTATATATCAAATAAACAGGTGTTGCTATTATAAAAGCGGATAAGTAATCTGTTATTGAACTTGTACCTTCTCCAAACGGATTTGGTACAATTAAACCGAGCAAAATAGCAAATAGTGACCCAGAAACGGATGCTGAAATAATTTTCCTCATAATAACCGTACTCAATGAAAAGCCCCCTGTAACATAAATAATATTAAGTGCCCTCAAGCGACAGCAACTTGCCTGACTTCGCTGTTAACTTAATTAGTAAGTTGTTTATTAAACACACTAATTGAGTAAAAATTCTTTTTTAACAGGTTATCAGTTATTTGCTTTATAACATTTGAATCCCGTAAATCCTCATTTTCAATTGTTGCAAGATCATTTATGTTTATCCATTTACTGTCTGTAATTTCGTCCTCTTCAAGATTTAAAGAACCCCCAGTAACTTCACCAATAAAATGAAATAAGATAACTTGATCGTTCGAACTACTTATAAAATTATATACACCCGTAGTACCAATCAGGTTGACATCAAATCCCGTTTCCTCTTTAACCTCCCTTAGAGCCGAATTAAGAATGTCTTCACCAGATGCGATATGACCACCCGGAAAATTCCACTTATTAAAAGCAGTAGGTTTATTCTCTCTGATAATCAAGACTTTATCATCACTAAAGATTGAGACACTTGCTACTAAAACAATTCCATTCTGTGACATCCATTTCTCCCCAATTCTTTTCGTATATTTATCTCCATCGCATTAATTCGCTTCTTTCATTAACACTTTCACATTGGATTTTGAAAGCCGTCAACGTTCCTATGTGTCTGTCATTACATATACAAATAATGTTAATAGAAATTCTTTTATATGCTGTTCCGTGCTTTCGTTACTTCGACTATCAACAAATAAGAACCAAGCAAGGTAATTATCAAGATATTTCGTAGCAACACCTTTAAAGCGGTCGATCCATGTAATTACAGATGACCACCACTATTATGTAATATAACCTAATAATCTATCAAAAAAATGGATCTCGGCATATGGTTTTATTTCGGTATCATTCTTGATCATATAAGGGTTGAACCATATCCCCTTTATATTTGCATGTTGACAGCCACCAATGTCTTTTTCTATGTCATCTCCAACGAATAATGTATCTTCCGCTTGCACATGAAGCTTATTTAATGCTAATTCAAATATGCGTTTGTCAGGTTTACTAACTCCCGCTTCTTCAGAAATAATTATTACATCGAAACAATCATTTAAATTAGTGTTCATTATTTTAGCTTTTTGTCTCTGGGTTGAGCCATTTGTTATAATTGCAGCTCATGCATTTTTATCGTATTTATAATAGTGTTTGACACTATAGTGAAACATATCGCACAGAAGATTTCCTTACAAAATCATTACGCATTATTTTTTCATAATAACTTCGCAAATTAAGCTTACACTAAACTACCTAATCGGTAAATCTGCGTAGAAAAATTCCTTAACAATCGTGACCTATACCAAAAACACAATCCTTTATTCCAGGAGTGCACCCGACGGAAATGAAGGGTTTAAAGAAGCTGTATGAAAAAAATCACCGACAGGATTCGGTGATTTTTTTCTTGATACGGATTATTTTAGTCCGTTTGACAAATAATCTTCTAATTGATTGAAGGTGACCGAAAACCCTTCATGAACCATATCTTGGGACTCTTCAAAGGTTTTCCGTTCATTTTCGGTTGCCGATGCACCGGGAGCTACTATCGCTGTAATCGTTGTTTTACCCCCATCTTCTTTGAATGTCAATGTATTCAGTGTTTCCAAAGGCCAGTTCTCGTTAAAGGGAGCACGCACAATGTTACCATCCTTATCAGAAAAATAACTGGTGTAGACAATTTTCTCCGGTACAATAATTTCATGGTATACAAATTTAACCCACATTACATCACCATCAGCAGGTTTCTGACTATAATGAAATCTGCCGCCCGGGCGGAAATCAGAATGGGAAACAGTAAACCTCCAACCTTTTGGCCCCCACCAGTTCTTTAAATGTTCTGATTCGGAAAATACCTTAAAAACCAGTTCACGTGAAGCATTGACGGTATGAGTTATTTCAACTTGAGTTAACATTTAGATTCCTCCAGAAATTTAGTTATCATTCTTTTGATTTCTGCCTTTTTGTAAATCCTGCAAATAACCATCTAAGTTTTCAAAGCTTTCTTCCCACAATTCACTATATTGCCCCAACCAAAGATTTAATTCCTTGAAAGCCTCTGGTCGCAGCTTGTAGATACGACGATTCGCATCCGCTTTATACTCAACTACGCCAGCTTCATGCGGTACACGAAGATTTTTAGATACCTGAGGTTGGCGAATGTGAAGGCGATCCACGATATCACCAACCGTTAACGGATCCTCGCGAAGTATCTCTACAATTTGTAATCTCCCTGGTTCGGCAAGAGCGCGTAAGATTTTAGATTCCATTTTCCATTCGAACACCACCTTATAATCAAATTATATATTCCTATATAGGAATATACCATAATGGGAATATATAAATCAAGAACTCTTTGGTGTATTAGCAGAACCGCCTATGACCTTTTCATTATCTAAATAAGCAAATAACTAAAAAAGCATAGTAACCCATCTGTAAAGATCGCTATCCACAATAGAAACTGACAAAGACAATCAAAAGGAGCAATAATAAAAAATAATACCCACCAATCGTTACTGATACATAAAAAAGCGCAATCCTTTATTCCGGAAGTGCGCCCAATTGTTTACTATTTGATTCTTGCTTTATAAATCCTTAAATACATCTTATATCAACTAATCATTTGCTATCGCAGCTTCTCCAATTCCGACGAGATCCCAAGACATAACCGCAGATGCCTCCCCGTGGATTTTCCTTTGCACTCGGATACTCCTAAAAAACCATCCGCCCTAATAACCGGAATCCTCCGATGTAAGATTGTCAATCATCTTATAGTCGTATTTTTGTAATGGCTTCTCCGCTGGTCCCTCAATTACGTCACCGGTAAATGAAAATCTAGAACCGTGACATGGACAGTCCCAGGTTCGATCACCACTGTTCCATTCGACCTCACACCCTACATGCGTACAAGTTGTATCCACAATATGAAGTTCACCGTTCGTATCCCTGTATGCTCCTTTTCTTTCTCCTTTGACCGTGGTAATAGCCGCTTGGTCATTGGATAAAGTTTTTGGATCAATATTGGACAATTCCAGTTTTCCCTTAATTAAATGGGAGGCAACATTTGCATTCTGAACAAAAAAGTTTTTTAGACTTTGCGTTGCCTGGGGTCTTGTAGGGGTAAATAATTGTTCAAAGTTATTTTTCTTTCCCAATACAATATCACTAAGCAGAAGCGCTGCGGCAGTTCCATTGGACATTCCCCATTTTCTGTATCCCGTGGCAATTAACACGTTAGAATCTCCAGATGTTATCGCCCCAATATAGGGAACCTTGTCCAATGTGGTCAAATCCTGTGCTGACCAGCGATATTCGATGGATTCAAGACCCAGTACCTGCTGGCCAAAGTCCTCCAGAGCTTCGTAATGTTTCATTGTATCGATGCCCTGCCCCGTTTTATGACTTTCCCCAACAATAAGTACCATTTCTTCCCCGTTTATAGTTACGGATCTTAGGGAACGTTTTGGTTTTCCCGCACTAATAAAAACCCCATCTGGAAGTTTCTTTTTGGTCTTTGCCGCAAGTACATACGATCGATCAGCATACATTCTTGTAGAGTAAAGTCCTACCCCTTCATAAAATGGAAAATGTGAACATGCAAGTACATGTTTAGCAGTAACGCGGAATCCGTCACGAGTTAGTACCGTCGTATGTTCCCCGGTCTCAACATTAACAGCCGTTGTATTTTCAAATATAAGACCTCCCTTTTCTTTAATCTGTTGAACGAGGGTGCTTAAGTACTTGAGTGGATGAAATTGTCCTTGTTTCCGCATAATTAGTGCATTTCTGATCTCTAGTATATCCAAGGGTATTGTATCCGTCAGTTCACCATCGATGTTCAGCGTCTTGTACGCCTCGGCTTCTTTTTCGATTTTTAGTTTGTATTCCTCTGTCGTTGCATACATATAGGCATCCTGTTCGCTAAAATCGCATTTGATTTGCAGCTTATCAATGGTTTTTTTGATAAACGTTAATGCCTCCATATTAGCTTCATAATACAGCCTCGCCTTACTCTTTCCCATGTTGGTTATAAGTTCATCGTATATTAAATCATGCTGGGCCGTAATCTTCGCTGTTGTATGTCCTGTTGTTCCATTTAATACCCGATCGGCTTCAAGGAGGGCAACCTTTCGTCCCTGATTTGCCAAAAGATAGGCAGATGTTATTCCAGTAATACCACCTCCTACAATAACAGCATCAACAGAAATGTTCTCATCCAATTGCGGGAACGTTGGCACGTCGGTCGAGTCTATCCAATAGGACTCGGTGGAATCAGGCAGTTTCCCATGTTTATCCATAACAAATAAAACCTCCATTCGGTACTAGATAATCTTATGGTTACCATATCACCGCTGACTATTCAATGCCACATGATCAAAAGTGTTTTCATCAAACTTAATTTAGGCAAATCTAAAAAAATTAGCCTATTTTTTATAAAAAGCATTCCAAAAATTAAAAACGACTACCCCAACTTGAGATAGCCCTATTAGAATAAACAGTTATTCCGCTTCTTTTAAATTCACGGTTTGATTATGCCCCTCGATAATCGGGTTATCACCAATCGCAATTAACGGGGAAGAAGATCATATTCAAATCTAATTTGATGCCCCTTCTCAACTAAATATCTCTATTACGATTAACAGCTTTAAAACTGTCACTTCCTAGTACATTGGTAAAAAATTTTCGAATCATTTACACCACTATTTTTGGCAACCTTTTTTTGGAGCAGAATTTAAATGGTACTCACAATAGACCTTAGCGACTAACTCCCACTAAATCAAGATTCTGTAGGGGAATGCGTCGCTAACTTTTGTTCAACTCTGCAAAGTTGCGCTCTAAAAAAAATCTCCAAAAACAAAATAATTTGAAACGAAATACAAATACTAAATCAAAGATACAGATAGTGAGGAGGTGTGCTTGATGAGGAACCGCAATGATAAGAGGAAACGGAAGAAAATAGCAGGTCAAGTACTGAATGAAGAAGACATCACAGTTGTTGATACAGATGTGGTAAAACGGTCCGTTGTTGCGACCGGGATAGGGAATGCTATGGAATGGTTTGACTTCGGTATTTACGCATACCTGGCAACAACGATTGGTGCGGTGTTTTTCCCCGATTTTAGCGGACCAACGCAACTTGTTTTTAGCTTTGCTACATTTGCCGTTGCGTTTCTGGTAAGACCACTAGGCGGGATCTTCTTTGGAATGCTGGGGGATAAACTGGGCCGTAAAAGAATTCTTGCGATCACACTGATCATGATGGCGCTGGCAACGTTGAGTATCGGTTTTATTCCGGGTTATGGGTCAATTGGCATCATGGCCCCAATTCTGTTGCTTGTGGCACGATTGGTACAAGGGTTTTCAACCGGTGGTGAATATTCGGGGGCAATGACCTTTTTAGCGGAATCATCACCCGACAAAAGACGTAGCTTCCTGACAAGTGGACTCGAGGTTGGGACGTTATGCGGGTATATATTCGGTTCAGGTACCGTCACCTTATTGACATATATTCTTGGCCAAGATACGATGCTTGCCTGGGGGTGGCGGATCCCATTTTTTATTGCTGCACCCATTGGCTTGATTGGGCTATATTTTCGGACGAAGTTGGAGGAAACCCCTGCCTTCAAAAAGAAAATGGACGCTGAATCCAGTAATCACATATCGATGAAAGATATTATCGTCAACCACAAGGCTCCATTATTAAAAGGACTCATTATCGTGTTCTTTTATAATGTGATTTACTATACGGTTCTTACGTATATGCCTTCACATTTGAATTCGGTTCTCGGTTATTCGCAAACAACAGGGTTGCTTATCATTTTGGTCGTAATGTGCATACAGCTTCCAATTGTCTTGTTGATGGGATTTTTAGGTGACCGTTTCGGTAAAAATAGGATTATTCTAGGCGGATTAATTGGTATGCTCTTATTGGCTATCCCTTCGTATATGTTGATCGGTAGTGGGACTACAGTATGGATTTTCACTGGGATTATGATCCTGGCACTTCTTTTTACCACTTTCCAAGGCACGTTACCATCATTGTTACCATCCCTTTTCTTTACGGAGGTGAGATACAGTGGACTTTCCATTACGTATAACATTTCAGTCTCGCTATTTGGTGGAACAGCTCCGCTCTTGGTTTCATGGTTGATCAGTTGGACAGGCTCACAATTTATTCCAGCTTATTACATTATGTTTGCTTCTCTCGTGGGAGTTGTAGTTATGACAGTCTTTGTGAAAGAAACTTCCGGAAAACCGCTGAGAGGTTCACCACCCGCTGTGGCGGATAAAAGCGAAATTCCTGATGTTCTAGAGGAAAATGATGATGGTCTGTGGTGGAATGAAGAAAAAGGAAAGTTCAATATGGAAGTAGCCACCAAAGATGAACTATACATGGATATGGATGATGACGGACTCACCATTGACCACGGCGATAATGGTAAACGTACCGATACTGAAAACAATGATGAACCTTGACCGATAATCAAATGGCGAGGAAGACCGGTGCTAAAACGGTAATTTCAATAGGTAATTAATTAATAATTAATAACAGCATTTCACCGATACAGTATATTCATTAGGGTTTTACCATCATAATAACGGTCAATCTTTAACCCATTCCCAGTATTTACAATAGTCATTTGACCATTGATTTTTACTTTATCGACCTGTTTTCCTTCTAGATCAGTAAATATTAAATTAAAAGAATGATTAAAATCGAGTGAATTACTTTCTGATTGGTCTTGTTCATATTTTTCAAATTTAATATTTTGTACAGAAATTTTATTGTTCAGTTTGTTTGCCGCTTCTTGTGGTATTGTAAAAAACCTGTTGTTTCTTAAATCTTCAAATTCCTTTTTCGTGAAATAAAACGAAAAATTGTTTTGGTAATCAATCAACTTTTTAATACTTAATTTCTTTACATCAAAACTTGGGTCGTCAACATTATATAACGTTTTAATAAACTCTTCGCCAAGCTCAATTGCTGAATTCTCGAATGCTCGTTCAGATTCGTCCTTGTCTTCAGATGTTTGAGCTTTTTGTGACTGATCATTTAGCACAGCACTATCACTGGTGGAATCTTCGCAAGCAGACATCCCTACTGAAAAAGCAACTAATAAAAATACTACGATAGATATTCTAGCATTCTTCAACTTTTACGCCCCCATTTTTGTGTAATCTGGTAATTTTGAATTTTCCCTTTTTTATCTTTGTAATTAGTCATACGTAATTAACAGTATAATGGTTTCATTTACACTGGTTTTAACAGACCTAATTATTCCACAATATGGCCAGTTTTGTTTGTTGATGAGTTACTTTTCTTGTCCGCCACTAAAAAAGATGACCATTTTACTGATCATCCTGTTTCACTATTGTCTGTTAGATATAAAATCAAAATTATAATATTACTCACATAAGGTTTTCCTTCAATACTTATTTCTCATTTAATTTGCACATTTATTTTTTATCACGATTAGTCACTTTATATTTCTTACCTTTACTGTCATAAGTAATCCATTCACCAACAGGATCACCATTTTCAAAGTACCCTGAGCGCTTGATGGTTCCATCCACACGATACCATTCCCAATAACCATCTGGCTTATCACCAATCATTTTCCCCTTTGACCATATTGTTTTTCCATTTGCATGGTACTTTATCGTGTATCCATCAATTACTTCTAATTTCTTTTCCTTGATACCATTCGGGTGTTTCAAGTCACATTTTTCGTTTCCCATGTCTTACCTCCGATATTTTATCACTTACTCTCTTCTTAAGAGATACTATGAATTCATCTACACTACTAAACAATTGATCTGGTTTAACACTAAACTCTGGTGCCTGGTAATTTGGCAACCACAGCACTCCAACCGTGTGAACATTAGCTTGTTTGCCAGCCAAAATGTCAGCGTTACTATCTCCCAGGAAAACAGTTTCAGTGTTTTTTACGTCAAGTATTTCCAATGCCTTATTGACTCCTTCCGGATGGGGCTTTGGATTGTTGACGTCATCACCGGTAATAATGACATCAAATAAGTCGCTCATATCAAGGTATTCTAAAGAAATAAGTAAGCTTCTTTTTGCTTTTCCTGTAACAATCCCTAATTTATAACCTTCCTCTTTTAAAAACAACAGCAGATCGTTTATTTCCTTATTATTAAAAACAAGCTCACTGTGTCGTTCATTATATCTCTCATAATATAATTCTATTGCCTTATCATGGTTAGGATCCGTAAGATTTTCTCTAATAATTCCAGTCTCTGATGGACCGAACATTGCCTTAACTTCATCTGCAGTAACATCAACATTATCAAATTCCTTAAATACAGATTGAAATGCGTAATAACAAACTGGCAACGTATCAGCAAGTGTACCATCAAAATCAAAAATAATTGCTTTCATGATCACACATCCTTTAACAAAAAGTTTTATCTAGGGAAAACATATTATTTACTATTTCACATTGGTATATTACGAATCCCCTACACCCGGAAATAGCAGTATAGGCTTTTATTTCGTAAATACACTTCGACTCTAAGCTATTTCTGATATTATCTGACCGCGGAAAAATCTCATATCTATAAATTTACTCTTCCAGTGGATTCAATTATTTTATCATTCATAAACAGTCACAATTACTCCAACCATATTATCACCTGAAATCTCATATTCGTGATTTTCCGGTATACGAATGGTCATGTTTTCAGAAAAACGGTAATAGGAAATAATATACTTTTCACCTTTGACCTTTGCCGAAATCTTCTTTTTTTCCTTTAGGTATGCTAGGTATTCTTCTAATACAAAACCCTTTTCCTTCATAATCGCACTATGCGGAAGCCCAACATAGCGGATATGCCATGGTTCATATTGAATTCCCGTTATGTCCGTTTTATTCTCTGGATACCTTAGAATGAATCCGAACTTCCAAGCATTTTGTTCTATCCATTTTCCTTCAGGTGCTTCAGCCATAGCCATTTGAGTGGTACCTACATCAAGCGATAAACCTAAATTATGTTCACTATATCCGGCTGGCAGGGCATAGGCAGAGCCCTTTTCCTGATACAGTTTACGCTGAGCATCAAAATCCCGAAAACCACTAGTAATGAAAAAATCTGAGACTCCCTCTTTTTCTGCAGCAGCCATCATAGCTGAAAATTTACGTACAAGATTTTCTGATAAATAAGTTCTGTCCAACAATCCGAAGCCATTTACCAATTCACTGTGCTTAAAAAGATCAACGACATCTGATGTAATACTTTCCGGATGAACTGGATACTTACTGTTGACCAATAGCAGATTCCCTTGATAAATTTGTTCTTCTGTAATATCTTTTTGCTGGCTATTGCCGGAAGCCCTTTTATCCTTTGATTGATCATATTTTTGCACTTCTACATTTGGTAAATCTGCTTTTGATTCGAAAAACGATCCATTATATAGGAAGGTTAAAACCAAGCACAAAAGTAATACTAGTAAAAATCCCCACTTCTTCATTTTTCAGTTTCCTCCTTATTCCTCTTTATTTTAAAGGATAGCTAAAACTGTTTAAAAAAAGGGTGAGGTAAATCTTAAATTTTTCTTAAATCATGTATTTACAAACAATCTATCTTACTTATCCAATGGCAATCGGACTTCAAATGTTGTCTGTATGATACTGCTTTCAGCGGTAATTGATCCATTGTGCTGCTCTGCAATATTCTTCGCAATGAACAAGCCCAACCCTGTGCTGTCTTCCTTATGGGTGCGTGCTTTGTCTCCGGTATAGAACATATCGAATAGATGCGGGAGTTCATCTGGTGGAATGCTATCCCCATAATTCACAACCTGTACTACCACTTCATTTGCTTCAATGAAACCATTAATATCGACATACTGACCGTCATATCCATAACGAATTGCATTGGTGATAAGATTTTCAAATAGTCGTGCCAGCAAGTCTCCATCGCCCAAAATGTGTAAATGGACAGGAGCATTTATTCTAGCAACCAACTGATTATTTTCGAATACAGGATACAATTCTTCCTTTAATTGGTTAAGCAGGTCTGTTAAATCAAATCTTTTTTTATCCAAAGGCAGCATACCGTAATTCATTTTCGTTATCTCAAATAATTCATCAATTAATCTTTCTAGCTTCTGTGATTTAGTAAAAGCAATCGTTAAAAAATGTCTTGCTTGTTCTTCTGTTATGCTTTCATCTTTAAGAATTAATTCCAAGTAACCCAAAACAGAGGTCAGTGGTGTACGCAGATCATGCGCCAGGTTTACGACTAGCTGGTTCTTACTGCTTTCCGAAAAGTCACCTCTTTCGATGGCTTCTTTTAACGTTTCACTAGCGAGATTGATGTCTTTCGCGATATCGTTAAACTCATCATTTGATTGGATATTAACTTGATGTTGAAAGTCACCGCGAGCAAGGTAGTGAATTCCGCTAGAAATCTTATTAAAATAAGTAGAATAGCGTTTCGTAAGGATAAAGAAAAACAATATGGAAAGTGGAATAAATAGAAGCAAAAAGAAATTAATGTCACCAATTCTGTACACAAATGAACGTAATTTGGCCAATGGATCACCGTAATCAACCCAGGTATGATAATAAAATTGAAGTATTTTAAAGATTATATACGTTATCGTACCAGACAGAACCATACTTAATCCAACTAACATGATCATTTTTGCGCGAAAGCTTCGTACGATTTTAACCATTGAATGTATACCCAACTCCCCACACTGTTTTAATTAATTTGTTTCTCTGTTTATCCTCTTTCAGTTTTTTTCGTAACGTACGTATATGTACCATAACGGTATTCCGGCTTTCAAAATATGCTTCGCCCCACACCTTGAGAAATATGTTTTCCACAGTGTACACCTTCTTTGGATGACTAGCTAGCAGATACAAAATATCAAATTCTTTAGGGGTCAGCTCAATATATTCTCCGTAAAGCGTAACCGCACGTTGTTCAGGAGAAATAATCAGTCCACCAAACGCAAGAGTTGATTTATTTCCATTCGTAGCTTGATTCAATGTCGTAAATCGCCTCAGCTGGGCATTTACGCGGGCTACCAATTCAATGGGTGTGAATGGTTTGGTCATATAATCATCTGCTCCGATTACGAGTCCCTGTACTTTATCGAAATCAGATGTTTTAGCGCTCAAAAATATGATAGGCATATTATGCTGTTCACGAATACGGCGGGTTACTTCATATCCATCCAATTTCGGCATCATTATATCCAGAATCAGCAATTCAAATGCCTGCTTCTCGACAATGCGAACAGCCTCTTGTCCATCCGGCACCTTAACAGTATGGTACCCTTCTTTTTCCAAATGAAAGGCAATCAGATCAGCAATTTCCTCCTCATCATCGGCAATTAATATCGAAATATCTTTCATCTTCCCACTCCTAAATAAAACTAACATACAGCTATTTTTCAAGTCCCGTTGATTTTCTATTATTTCCTATTCTTTTAAAAAATGGTCTTGTTGCTGCTGCATAAAATAAAATATAACTCTTCGGTTTATATATAGATGTTAACATAAAATGTCATGATAACTCTAAATTAATAACCATTACTGCTTTCATGGTCTATTAAAGATTTTGAAATACTATTTTGTAATATTTTTATGACATGCAGAAGGATTTACAAAAGTTAGGTGGAATATTATTATATCGTACTTTTTTTTAATGGAGGAATGACATTAAGTAAATACGGGTTATTCAGCAAGTTTGCCGCTGTTGAAGAAAACGCGATGCTTTGGCAGATATGCTGTAAGAAGCTTCAACGTCGATGGGCCGAACCGATAACTGCAGGAGTGGAAAGAATATACCCATAGGAGGAAAAGGCATTTCGGCTACTGCACACCATTAGAATTGAATCACTGGATGTTAAGGGGAAAATTAAGAAAATAAACCTTACTGATAGGGTCGTCAAGGGATCCTTATTAGTCTAAGTATACCTCGGTAAATGTATGCTTCGGTGGAAGTTTTTAATTTTTCCAACTATATAACAAGGGAGAGATTGAATTGGTGATGTCAAAAGAAAAATTTATGGAGATTTTGGAAGGAAATCGTAGGCTAACGATCCGAACGATTGAGGCTTTTCCAGAAGATAAGTTGTTCGATTATTCACCTGTAGAACCTCTTCGGCCATATGCTGCGATGATGAAAGAAATTCTGAATGTCGAGCGAGCTTTTATGAGTGGAATTGCACGAGATGATTGGGAGTTTAAAGACTCGTTTTCGGAGGTATCAACGAAAGCTGAATTGCTTACGGCCTGTGAGAAAATGAGCGGGGAGACACGTGATATGTGGTCCGCTATTACGGAAGAAAGACTTGCCGAGATGATGGAAGATCCGTTTTTTGGCGCCGGGCAGCAAAGCCACATTGAACGGCTTCAATACGCACTGGAAAATGAAATCCACCATCGTGGACAGGGTTATATATATTTGCGGATGCTTGGTATTGAACCACCGGCATTTTATATCAGGTAATGTTACTTGTAGGAAGGCATATCATTAAATGGTATTTTGATAAACCCTTGTTCGCTAACAAGGTGTTAACTAAAATCGATAAAACATAATTCAAACCATTTAGAACATACTACCTATAACTTAAAATCAGGAGGTTATAGGTATGTCTAAATTAAAGTTTATGGTTACATGGATACTATTCCTTTTGCTCATGGGGACGGCCATAGGGGCACACGCTTCTTCAGACTTCAACGAATTACCCACCAAACAAACATCGAAACAGTGGGCTGTTCAAGTAGGTGAAGCTAAACAAGGGAAGGATTTAGCGAAGCCCCAAAAAGGAAAATTTGAGACTTACTCTTTAACTGTTAAGAACATCGGTAAGGATGTAGAATCTGTGGACTTTTACATGTTTAGAAATGAGCCTGATTCCACAACAATGTATTCCCTTTTCAGTTGTCCCGATGGTAAAGATTGCAATGAAGTCAGCGAAAGTATAGATAAAGGTATGTCCTTCAAATTTGATAATTTTATTTTTGCCGAAAAAGCTACAGAATTAGAAGTAGTAATCTTATGGACCGAAAACGGCAGAACTTTAAAGGAAACATTTACATTTACTGAATAACCTTTTGCCTCGACCCAGGGGTTATATGGGCGCTTACCATAATTAAAGAGAGGCGCCCATAAATGGTGTACTTGGAGTATCTCCCTAACTGAACTCCTACTATTACATATACCAAAGCAAATCGTATTTCATTTTCTTGCCTTGTTTACTTTCCTCTTTTACAGCCACCCATTTACCGTTTAACTTTGACACCTCTACAACAATGTTTGTCCCATCTGCCTTTTTAAAAAGAATGTATCCCTGATTTCCCTTAATAAAAGTAACAGGTGTTATTACATTTTTATTTGGAGTATATGGGCTATTTATTTCGGAAGTTAGTTGATTGTCTATGATGCCAGTTACAATATTTGAAAGGGATTTGTATTCCTTTTGTTTTTCTGATTTAAACAACAATTGCTTGTAGTATAGTTTTTTAAAGGAATTTAAGTTTAATTCATATGTCTGTAGAATATCTGAAATGGTTTCATCATAAAAATCTGTTATTTTTCTCTCCCATTCATCCCCCTTATGGATGAATTTAATGATTTTAACCTTGTCCACATTAACTTCCAATATTATTGTTTCTATACCATAAGGAGGGTTATGGGCTTCGTCAAAGGTATTTACCTGAGCCTTGACTTTAAAGCTGTATTCCCTCCCTTCTTCCCTTGATATATTGATGATTTTTATGTCATATAAACCATACGACTTATGGTATCCATAATAATGTTCTATCCCTTCTGATAGGTACGGGTTCAATAACGTAATCAATGTGTCAAGCAATAATGTATTATCAATTTTATTTTGTTCAGCATTGATGTTATTTGGCTGGATAAGAATAAAGAACAACCAAATTGAAAGTACAAGGCAAAGTTTTCTATTCATATGCAACCACCTAAAATATTTTAGGTTTAGATTTCCCAATAAAGAAAAAAATACAACTATCAGACCCGACTATCAAATGTTTTTCAAAAGAAAAAGGACGATCATTTTCAGACCGCATTGTTATATTATTGCACCTGTTACTTCATCACTTGAACTTTGCCAGCGGAAACAAAATAGCTTGTGTAAGCCAGGAACTCATTTCCATAATTGATTCCTTCATACCATTTTCTAACCAGTAGTGAATAAACCCAACTGTCCCGTTCGCCATAAAGTTTGCCTCCCAAAAACTATCTTTAAATCGCAGTACCTCATCTATAAATACTTTTGTAACACGATTACGAAACTCCATTTTACCTAACAAACTTCTATAAAGTGATGAATACATCTGAATATGCTCAAACATAGCAACAAGTGATTTAATTGGTTTATTTGACTTTTTGTAATCTTCTTTTGCTGACTCATACGTATATGTTGGGTATTTTAATGATTCCGTCAGCATGTTCAATAGATCATCCTGCATTTGTGTCACTATATCCTCCTTATCACGAAAATGAAGGTAAAACGTTGATCGATTGACTTTTGCTTTCCGAACTATTTCACGAATGGTTACAGCTTCATAACCGTCTTCCGCAACTATATTAATCAATGCATCCATTAATAATCGTCTTGTTCGAATCACACGTGGGTCAAGTCCTTTACTCATCATATAATCCTCCTAAACCATTAACCTTTTCATCATTATTATGATACGTGTCTACTATACAACATTTTTCATCATATTGATGATTGAAGTAAACGCTTTCTTATAATAAAATACTTTATAAACACAGTGTTGTCTAGTTTATATAAATCATAATTAATTAGGAGGAGGACATATTTATGGGAAGATTAGATGGTAAAGTGGCAATCATCACAGGCGGAGCAAGAGGAATGGGTGCATCCCACGTACGCAGATTTATAAATGAAGGGGCAAAAGTGATTTTGACGGATATTCTATTTGAAGAGGGACAAGCATTAGCCAACGAACTTGGAGAAAATGCAAAGTTCATGAAACATGATGTAACAAGTGCCGCAGATTGGGATCAGGTTGTCGCTGAAGCCGAAGCAAAATTTGGACCTGTTGATATATTAGTCAACAATGCAGGTATCGCACCCAATAACCCTATTGAAGAAACCACTGAAGAAGAGTATCAGAAAGTGATTGATGTTAACCAAGTATCTGTTTTTTTAGGAATGAAAGCCGTTTACTCCTCTATGAGACAAACTAAAAATGGTTCTATTGTTAATATTTCTTCTTTATCTGGACTTATTGCTGGAAGAAATCAGATATCATATGTTGCTTCAAAGTTTGCCGTTAGAGGCATGACAAAAGCCGCCGCACTTGAATTTGGTGAATACGGTATCCGGGTTAATTCGATACATCCAGGCATAATTGAAACGCCTATGACGATGAATGATGAGACGAAGGCAATGCTCGCTGAAATCAGTAAAACAATTCCATTGGGGAGAACCTCAAAACCGGAAGAAGTAACTAATCTAGTAATTTACCTTGCCTCTGAAGAATCTAGCTATTCTACTGGATCAGAGTTTGTAATTGATGGAGGATTGTTTGCTCAATAATGTGCAGCATCGACTGATTCCTCATTTATTACTAGAGCTGCATATAAAGCTGACGGGGATTTATTAGAGTCGGGCAGAAGGTGAACTAACCCTTCTGCTCTTATTTCCTTATCACCCTAGAAATTTCACATACTAAGTATAGTTAAATTACCTTAACCTTGGATAAACGAACCCTTTTTCTAATTAAGGAATTTAATTGTTCCGAGCATAAAAGCATCAATGCAATATAAATAACCAATAAATACGGAAAAATCCCTATCGTTGTATAGGATGCTATTAAACCTAGAAGGGGTGGAATAAATGTGCTGCCTGTTGAAGCAACTGCCATTTGATAACCCATAATTGTTTGGGAATGTGTCTTACCAAAACGCCTTGGTGTTTCGTGTAACATACATGGAAATATCGGTGCTAATCCCAATCCAACCATAATGAAGCCAACAAGCGATATAAAAGATGGCAAGGGCAGTATTAATAGTGCAGCACCAATTACTGCTATAATCTGTCCCATTCGAATAAGCATTTTGTTACTCATTTTGAATGTGACAAACCCAGTTATAAATCTACCAATTGTTAATCCTCCCCAGTAAAATGAAACCCATTGGGCAGCAACCGATGCCGGCAATTCCTTCATATTTACAAGATAGCTGCTTCCCCATAGTCCCACCGTAGCTTCAACCCCACAATAAAATAAGAAGGATAACAATGCTAGTTTGACTCCTTTAATCTGCAAAGGTTTTATATGTTTCAAATTTTCATGGGCAGATTCATAAGGGGTATCTTCCAAACTATTATTTACTGCCATATTACTGTTTTTGGAAACCCTATTCCATAATGGTAAAGAGAATATAAGAATAACTGCTAACGCGAATTGAATTCCGGAAATTGAAAGATAACCATTTCTAAAACCATTTTGTTCTGAAATAAACTGGGCCATTATGATTGGACCAAGGGAAGCTCCTACACCCCAAAAACTGTGTAACCAGCTCATATGATGTGCCTTATAATGGATTGCAACATAATTGTTTAAAGCTGCATCTACAGCCCCAGCACCTAGTCCAAGAGGTATACAACATACAAACAACCAAATGATTGACGGCGCAAAATAAAAACCTAGTAAAGCACTTGCTGTTATGAAGCCACTAAAGAATGCTACCTTTCCCGTTCCAAACCGTTTAAGTAATTTTCCACTAACTAAACTGGAAACAATGGTGCTTCCCGCAATTGTCATAAATAGGAAACCAGCTGTCTCAAGTGGAGCCCCGAAGTCCTTTTGCATCACAGGCCATGCGGCACCCAATAATGAATCAGGTAATCCTAAACTTATAAAAGCCAAATAAATAATTACTAATAGTAATAGTGTCATGTTTTACGTCTCTTCCCCTAGCTAAAAATTTCACGTTGTACTTTCCAATAATAGCATAATACTAAACTGATAGATTCAGAAAAAAAGACAACCGTTTCGATGATCGCCTTGTTGAACTCTTGCATCAGTGGAAATATGGGGTGCAAATAACATTACTGAAAAACATCTTTTTCACTCTTTGACCGGAAGTATAAATAAATTATTTTATACAGACTGAAACAACTTAATACGGATTAAGTTAATAAATCACTTTAAGATCTTAATCGGTGAAACAGAAAATCACGGACAGAAGAAACAAATATAACGTTCCACTATTGATGTTGCGTATAAAACCTTTCTTAATTCAAATAATAAGTACTAGAAAGGGTGGCAACTATGGACCAATATCATGATGCAACAAAAAAGCTGAGCGATCAGCTATTACAGGTTAACCAATATAAGCTGGACATTTGGAAAGAATATGTTTTATTTGGCTGGCATTGGTGGTTAGGTGTCTTCGTTTGCCTTGTTTCGATTACCTTATGGATAAAATATCATAATAAAAATTTAAAAGTAAAATTATTACTGGCAGGGCTGACTGCTGCAATTTTATCAGCATTTTTAGATACGACATATCTTTTCTTTGGAATGTTTGATTATCTCTATGAAGTTTTACCGATGGCCTCTAATTACATACCATGGAACTTTTTTATAATTCCAGTACTAATTATGTTCTCCATTCAGTTATTTCCAACTATCAATGCTTATTTAAAGGGGATTGTACTGTCTTTACTAGTTTCATTTATCGGACTTCCATTATTAAAATTTATAGGGATTTTTGAAATATACAATTGGCAATATGTATACTCGTTTGTTTCCATGTTTGTAATATTTGTCCTTTCTTATCAAATGAGTAAGATTGCAAAAGATACGTAAAAAGGGATTGTACATGGTTAGGCAAAACGTATTTTTGTTAGTAAATATAACATTAAGTCTCCACCATGTAATTTACATCCAAAACCTGCCTCTTATTTAAATAAACAGTCTGAACAAAGCAGCAACTCAAAAAATAACCTCACCTCCACCACTATAGTCATCTAATATTGTGGTCCCCATTTTTATACCTTCGCACAATAATTTACTAAACTAAATTAGTTTTTTCTCGAAACAAATACTCGTGAACGCGCTCAAATATAGGCTTCACACTATCTCTATCTTCACCGAGATAATGGGCGAAGTGAAGGAATACATGGTAGCATCGATAAGAGGACTAAAGAGCGAATAGTGTGGCGGAGTATAAAGAAACCCTTTATAATACATAAAAGGCGCTCTTCTAAATAAAGCCTAATTTCTTGATGTATTCTGGAAATTAGGCTTTAATTCAATAATCTCGCCACGTAAACCACCCATTTTCTTAACTTTGTGGTAACGTAACGTATATGTATGTAAAGAGCTAGCAGAGCGGGTTCCCACTTGGAAAAAAGTAACTTAACCAAACATGCGTATTTCGCCATACTTTCAATGTCTACACACCAAACTGTTTTAAATGATGGTCAAGGTGCTTGTAAATTCCCTTCCCCCATTGCTCAGAAGTAAGTTTACCAAAAAAAGAATGGGGATGAGTTGTACAATTCTCTGGCCCATTATTTTGGAACGTTTTGATTTTTTGTTTCAGTTTTTCTCTTTCTGTTTCAAATTCTTTTTCATCTGTAATCAAAATGGTCGGAATAGTGGACATATTATGAGCTAACGGCTTGTCATTATAAAACATTGGTTTCACAAACTGTCCTATTAATATTCCCAACCAACCTCTTTGTGGAAAGGAATTTCCCATTGCAATGTCTTGGAACGATGAGCAATGAGCTAACATTTGGGCAACATCCATTTTCCCCCATATCGGTTGGGAATTTAGGGTTAATTTATCGATACGGTTTAAAATTTCCTCTGTATGCAAATAATTATAAATATTTTTCATTAGAGTAATCTCCCTGATATTTTTCTTTTCTTATAAAACAGCACTTTTTCTACTGATGGCGATGTCCCTGAAGCATATTTTGGCGGTACAGTCTATTTTTCCTATTTCTCCGTATAATTCTTTGGTTAAATGGTTCATTCATCATTTGATGCATCCCTATAATTATAAATATGGTCAGGTGCTTTTGTCTACTGTCCGTCCAATACCATGTCCTGTAAGGTATTTGATAACAGTTAATTCATGCTGTTTTGCTGTTTGGAACACTACTTTTCCAATTCCACTTTTTTTGGAACCAGGTTTTGCTTTTTAAGACCTGCTTCAAATGCTTTTTTAGCGACGTCGCATATTTTCGATAACACTTCTTCTCCTTCGCCTAATACAAACGAGTTTCCTGTTACACCGAAATAACCATTCTTTGAGCCAGAAACATCCACATTATCTTTAGAAATGTTAAGGCACTGGCCCTTTGCAATTGATGATGTAAATCCTTATGAAATAAAGACTTTTTACCTTCTAAAATGGATAAATACACTTTACTGAAGCTACTCCCATAGTCTTATGAGAAGACATGTAATAAGTCCTCTAAGTTAAGGATTAGGAGTGTGCTGATCAGTACAAAAAAAACGAAAGCCGGTGCTGTTTTGCCGATTGGATCTTTGACCTTGAAATGGGCAAAGCAAGCGATCAGCATAGTAATGCCGAGCCAAATCCCAGCCAATATAACGAATTCTGCGGACCAATATCCGATCACTAGAACGGCGGCTCCGATTAATTGGACAACACCCGTTACGGCACGAAACCATTGAGGCAATTTGAGATGTTCGAAAATATCCACCCAATATTTAACTCCTGCAACCTTGCTGACACCAGAAAAACCAAAGTATATGACAAGTAAAGATTGCAGTATGATTGAAAAAACCATCATTTTCAATTCCTCCTTATTATTTTAGCTGTAAATTCCAAGCAATTGTTTTGCTAACGTCTTTTTAACCGTTGTTTCAACACTTACCTACTTAAAACAGTTATATCAAGCTCTTGGATACATTCTGGATCCCGGACTACATCGACTCCAACGATTTTTCCTCCCATGTACGTCAGCACAAGTGCGAGCAATAGATTTCCGCTTGGAGCCACGGCGACACCAATTGACCCGTTTACGAGAGCTGGGTGTGCGGCTTTGGCGCGACCAGCCATGAGCATTTTGGCGACGGCGCGTGCCCCATGAATCTCGCTTGATCCATTCTTATCTATAGCCATGCGGTCATCCTGTAGTACGACATCGGGATCGAGTACTTCAAGCAGCGCTTCAAATTTGCCCGTTCGTGCCGCAGCTAAGAAAGAGTCGACAAGTTGACGCTGATAGCTTAAATCGGCTTCTTGGGCAATTTTCGCTCCTTGTACCCGGCGGCGCGCACGGTGCGCCATCTGCCTGGTCGCAGTCTCAGTACGTCCGACAATGGATGCGATCTCCGCAAAAGGCACAGCGAAGATATCATGTAGTACGAACGTAATGCGCTCAACAGGATTTAACTTATCAAGAACCACTAACATCGCAAGACCAACCGAGTCAGCCAACATTGCTTCATATTCAGGGTTACTTGCAGAATTCAGGTCTATCACCTTCTCAGTTTCATAATCCTCCATTGATTTTTCATGACGTGCCTTTCGTGAACGCAGCATGTCAAGGCAAATCCGTGAAACCACGGTCGTCAGCCATCCGCGAATATTTTCAACCTCGCTCATATCAGAGCGTTTGAGGCGGATCCAGGATTCCTGGACAGCGTCTTCCGCGTAGCTCACGGACCCGAGCATATTATAAGCCACAGCCTGCATGTGAGCACGGTTCTCTTCAAACTGCTCGGTTAACCAATAGTGTTGATCCATCGGTAACATTCCCTTCTCAATTTGTTTTCATAAGTATGACGAATGAAATACCACGAATGTGACAGAAAGCTGAAAAAAACTTTACTTCTAATTTATGAGCTGATACACAATGGTTCCTAAATTTGATAATTCAGTGCAAAAACTTGCTCACCCCATAGGCAACGATTTATCCAAAATAATCTTTTTGATGATCTATGGTTGCTAGTTAATCCCGTGATCGTTTCACAAGGCGAGAAACTATTTGCTCATGCTCAAAAGCAATTTTCCATGAACCTAAGCAGTAGTAAAACATATGATAACGGAGTCGTTGGATTGTACTACCAAAAGTGATTGATAAATTATAAAAAAGAGCCGTCAATATTAAATGTTTCTTAATATTGATGGCCCTTTGTTTTTACTTAAAATAAATAAAAAAACCCAATTGCTTCAAAACTCCATTACAATAAGTTATTCCGCAAAATGTCCCGATTGTTATAATTTGGCTATTAACGTAATTGTATCAAAACTTTTAATAGGTTACCGAACTTTAGTAATAATAATCCAACCTAATCTCAAAGCTCAACAGTGATTTTTAAACGACTTTATTTTCACTCAACATAAATAACAAAATTTGACAAACAACAGCAGGTATCTCCCCACTGTTTGATTCTAAACAATAGCGCCCTATTCCGATATACCACAACTAACTATAATTACTCGGCAACCAACTTTTTCGACATTTGATAGTTGTTTAATATAATCCCCTTTCGTTCTACGTTTTGGGACCTAATTATCTGGTACCCACGATGCTCAAAAAATGGTTTAGCTGTCACACTTGCTTCTGTATTAATTTCCGTAAGTTTAATTTTCCTTGCTACGGACTCAAGCTTATTTACTAAAGCCGTTGCAACTCCTTGTCTCTGAAAATCCTTATGAGTGTAAAGTCTATCCAGGTACCCTTTATGTGTCATATCACTAAAACCGACAATTTCACCGTTTATTTCAGCAACATAAGTGACATTATTGCTTAAAGACTTATTCCAGCTTTCTAATTTTTCCTCTATCCCTTTTTTTGGTGCCCAAGCATTAAGTTGTTCCGTTGAATAATCTACTGCGTTTACCGAATGTACTGTATCATAAAATAAACAAACAACCTGATCAACATCTGGACCCTGAAATTCTCTAATTCTCATATTTATCTCCATGGAGCAATATCCCCCTTTCATGAAGTATAATTTCCCACCGTAATCGCTCTGGTTTCTTTCCAAACAGCAACATTTCCTAATCAAATTAACCTCCAACGAACGATCGCTGCTATCCTGAACATAATTTTTCATTAGTATACCATAATGGGCCATCTTTCTATAATTCAACGAAATGGCCAGTCCATTTAAAAAGAACTGACCCTGTTATAATTATCATTTTATTTTTACGAGCTGAACTTGTTCAACATCGAATTCGTCTAATTTTTTACTTGGGTCTTTATCGTATTTAATAATACCCATTGTTTTTTCTGTCCCCTTCATTGTAGAAAAATCAGTACCATCTACAATTATAAACGCATCAACGTAGCTCCTTCCATCTCCGATAATTTTATTTCCTTCATAAGTTACCTCTACTTGCTTTCCATCAAGATTGACCTCCTTGTCCTGCTGTTTTGCAAAAAGCACGCCATTCCCCTCTTTCACTTCAGGTAATGATGCTATCGGTTCTGTGTCGGAATCATTTTTAACTTCCTTAAGCAATTCTTTTTCCACAAGTTCTTTTGCGGTTTTTTCATCTAAAATCATGATTTTTTGATCTCCGTCTTCTGCAACCTTAATTGTATATTTATCTTTTTCTTCAATATCTTCATCTTCTTGCTTAAAAGCTTCCTTGATTTGGTTCTGACTCCCAAATAAAATAACCCCATTAGCCTTGGCAAACGTATCCTTAATTGTGTTAATTGCGCTGCATCCCGTTATCAATGATCCTGCAATAACTGCTATGAAACAAACACTTAATAATTTTTTCATTCGTATATACTCCTTTTTCTTATTATTTATATAGAAATCATCCAGCTAAATCGCCGAATGAGGTACCTCTTGATTGTTTAATTGATTTGTCACCTGCTTGCCATCAACCAAAACTCTGACAACAGCTGCAATGATTTCAATGGCTTTTTTCATTCTAACTTCCCCTCCTAAGTAATTAATAACTTGCTGTTGATTTCATTATAGGAGACACATTCATTCCTATCCATCTAACTAGATGACATTTGTCTTACAGTTTTGTAAGGGTATCTTTTTGAACATACATAAGTATAGGTATATGCTTTGCTATATCGAAGGGAGGATATATAAATGATAGACCCAACCTCTTTTCAAAAATAAATAAATGGTTACAATTTTTCTCATCATGTATTCAGTTTTTTGACAATGCATCAATGATTTTTTGTTGAGGCGGGCTTTGAAACAAAATTTCAGTAAAGTCTACTGTTTTACGTAAAATAAAAGAATCCATTTTGAGAAAATGGATTCTTTAGCAAATTAATAGATGTATATATTTTGTGTTAATAGGAATTCGCATATAATTTCAATTAAAGACTCCTGCCTATTCCGCAAAATGTCCCATTTGTGCAATAATGGCGTCAATCCTTATTAAAGATTCGCGCCCTATTCTGTAATAACCTATAATAACTTTTCCATTTTTATATTTGTTTCAACGTATCCTAGTTGTTCATATAAACCCCTTGCCACTTTGTTATGACCAAAGACATGAAGTCGTATCATTTTCACTCCAATCTCTTTGGCTATAATTTCAACCTGCTTCATTGCTTGTTTTCCATAACCTTTGCCTTGATTGTCTTTCCAAATGTTAATATCATAAATAACCCCCTTATTATCATCTTTTTTTGCTAGCCATACCATTCCAACTTTTAGGTCTCCATCAAGAATTGTAAATAAATAATTGTTATCGGTATTCTGCCCGTCAGGAAGTAAACGTTTGTGTTCCTCCGCCGCCCTATTAATTGCTCCTTCTTGCTTCCAATTTCCAGAAGTAATTTGTCCGTTTGCAAAGTTCTCAATTGCATAATCCAGATATCGTTGAAATTCATCTGAACTCATTGTTTTTAATATTACTGTCATCGTTCTTCCCCCATTCTTACCATTATCAGCTATTCCATTAAATGGTCAGATTGCTGTATATACATTATTCTCCATTACTTCTATGGCCTGGCATATTATTTTGCTTTTAAAATGGAATACTTTCGATAGGCTCTATAGTAACTGGTACCAAAGAAAACAGCCATAAGTACAGGAAGAAATCTCAAAAGGGCAAATGGTGTTTCAAATAAAAGTGCCTTCCAAAACAAGGAACCTTTCATATTCCAAAGACCCTCAGTTAAATATAAACCCGAATCCTTATAAATCGAAAAAGAAAAAAACAAACACAGCATACCCAGCCAAAATGAATAACCCATTAATCTCTTATAATAATTACCCGTTGATTGGCGGTCCGAAAAGATTTCGTTTTGACCATCAGCTTCTTTTTGCCAATACTGTCTACCACCCAGCCGGTGCCCATTTATGTGGCTCCAACCAAAATCCTCATAGATCGCTTTGTATTCCTTGAATTTATTCCTTGGTAAATAATCCTGATAATCTAGCCGCATCACATATCTATTGTCCGTTTTTTCAAACGTATATATCCCCAATCCACTAATAGTTGTACAGCGATAGCCCTTTTGCAGCTGCTCGTTCAGCCATTGTTCTTCTTTTTCAATATCAAAAGACAGGTTAAACATCTTCATTTAAATCATCCCCTCCGTACAAAGATAAAATATGCAATAGCCTTTCTTGTTCCATTTTTAAAATGGCGCTTCCTTTCGCAGTTATCCTATAAATTTTTCTCCTGCCAGAATTACCAACAGGTTCAATCCAACCATGTTTATTCAAGTTTTCAATCGCACCGTATAATGTACCTGCCGCTAAAATAACAGTACCATTACTTATTTGTTCTATCTTCTGCATTACCGCATAGCCGTGGAGTGGCTCACGTAAGGCTAATAAAATATAATGCATGGTTTCAGACAACGGCAATAATTTATGTTTCATATTCTCACCCTTTATTCAGTTTGACTATATAGTTTGACTTAATATTAATGTAATACAGTTCAACTGAATAGTCAATAGCTTTTTTACTATCTCGAAGGAACTTGATGTAAAACCTTAATAATCAGGCAAAATTTTAATCCAAAAAAGTCGATTTCCATTAATGCAAGGAAAATCGACTTTTTGTGTTCATCTTATTCAATTAAACGAACCTTTGAACGATATTGGCAAGATTCTAATTAAATAGTCATACCCTTTTGTTTAGGATTGCTTCTCAAACACCCACATTTTTGATATATCCTGATAACCCAAGTTCAGGTATAAGGAATGCCCCATCTGACTGGAAGCGAGTACACTCCTGACAGCGCCTTCCTGTTTGGCATCCATAAGCATTTTTCGGCAAAGTGCTTCAGCCATTCCTTTGCGCCTATGAATTTTTGAGGTAAATACATTATCTAGAAAACATACCGTATTATCCAATAGGAAATAGCTTCCATGAGATACCGGATGCCCATTTTCCTCACCAACGTAATAATGCAGATTTGGATCATCTAATTTTGTAAGATCGATCACAGTCTTATCGAAAAATTGATTGATGCGCCGAGCTTCTTCCTCGGTTTTGACATGCTTTATAATCTTATTTTCTATTTCAAACGTCCAGCTATCCAGATTTAAACTCATAAGGAAATCGGTACTTTTTACGGTATATCCCCACGCATCATAACGATACGGCTTTTCATCAGAAAACACAGTAAGCCAATAGTCTTTTTTGGCGCCTTGTTTATTTATCGTTTCCATAACGGGAGCAGGATTTGCATTATAAACGAAAAACTCATCCGTTCGGCCAGCAACAGTTGTACCAAATGCAAGATGTTTTATTGAATCGTAATCATATATTTGGCTCGCTGGTCGGCGGCTGCAGAAAAACTCACCACGTACAAAAAAATCAACAGCTTTTTTTAACTCTATTTTTCCCCCCATAGAAAATCCTCCAATTCATATGTTCAACATATGCCCCGTTTCAGACGGAACTAAAACGGCAGACCTTGAAAAAGCGAAATGGTTATAACGAATGCAGATAAGGATCCTGCAGACAATAATATTACCATTTTACGCCAATGTATCTCTTTTGAAGGTTTTACAGCCTCACGAGATACCGCAATCCATATCACAGCAGAAACTATAGCAACTATGGCAATAACATCTTTAGACATATTTAATAACCCCTTTGATCAAAGTTTTGTTTAAATTTTATGCGGTGTTAAATCTTAATGTTGATAATGCATAAAAATGATAGGAAACCCCATTTTTGAGTTTCTTCCGTTTTGTTTTACTGACCGTTAACTCAATTAGAAATATTTTTAAGTTATTTATTAAACACACTCTAATTGAGTGAAAATTCTCTTGTGAAAGGTTATCAATTATTTGCTTTATCACATTTGGATCACGTAAGTCCCCATTTTCAAATGTTACAACTTTGATCCATTCCCCCAACTTACGATGTCTGCCTCATAAACGTGATGTTATTGGGCATGGTGTCGAACTTGATGTTATGAATGCTAGTTTTTATTTGGCTATTGCTCCTTATATTTTATAGCCAAGCTTTCCAGCTAATTTCGCCAATCCCCCGAGTACAAGCTTCTGGATAAATCGTGGCGGGCCATCAAGATAACCATCAATACAATCCCATGCTACTCCAAGCCAAAGAGGATTTCGTGGCATTCCGTTTTTGGCTAGTTTGCCTTCACACTCTAATTTGTGCATCAGGACAAACATTTTCCAATGTCGTCCTGGTGGGCGAATTTCGTGGATAGCCACCAAATTTCCTTTGCTTATATTCCAAAATTGATGAACTTGTTCAGGGTGTACGGTTATTTCTTCACCTTCCGAAAGCGTAATTTCCTGTCCATCCACTATAAAACGCATTCTTCCCTCCATAATCCTAAACGTTTCTTTCAAAATTGGATGCGAATGCGGTCCATTAATCGCTCCCTGCTGTGTCATTCGATGCCTTAATGTAATATAATCTCCATCTTCATCCTGCCCCTTTTTTAAAAAAGTTACCGTTCTTCCGTCAGGGTGGACAAGCTCTTTACCAATTTCAATAGTATTTATATCGTTAAATTTCTGCACCATTCTCCCCTTTTCCCCTTTTTGGATTAGTTGAATCCGATATGTGAATGAAGTGCTGCTGAAATTAATCGCATCCACGTTTAGCTGATAAGTTCATTTTTCAACCAAATATAAAGACTCCAACTTTATGTAAGGCATTATTCTATTTAATTTTGACACCAGGGTAATGAAAAATGTTATGATGAAAGTGTTTATAGCATATATATCGGGATAATCTCCAAGGATACTGCTTTATTCGACAAAACGAAATTGGAAAACCGAAAGAATTAGCTCATTCTATTTCAGCAAAAATTTTGTTATAGCTTCAGTAAATTCCTCTGGTCTCTCTTTTTGTGGCCAATGTTTGCACCCTTCCATCAGATAAATCTCTGATCCTTGTATATTTTTATGCGCATCTTTCGCATATCTGACAGGAACACTCGTATCATCAGTACCATGAACGATTAATGTTGGGATTTTTAATTCAGCAAATCTTCCCGCCAAATTCGTACGAAGACCTGTTTTTGTAATTTCACTTCTCTGAAATGAAATGAATGCTTTCCCTGCATCAGGAGCCTTTAAAATCTCGTACACTTCATCTACGAGTTCTTCTGAAAGGTTGTCCGGATTACCAAACAATCTATTTAGAAGCGTCCATTTCACAAACCTCCTGCTTTTCCCAGACCATTTATACGATAATTCATTGAAGAACGACTTTGTATACCAATAGGATAGACGGTGATATGGGAGTATCCTGAATAGGCCCCACGCATCTACCAATATCAAATTGTCCACTTGTAATGGATATTCAAGCGCGAATCCAAAAGATATCCCACCACCTAGTGACAAACCAATCAAACTAGCTTGATCTAAATTTAGTGTAACCATGAATTGTTTCAAAAAATCCATATAAAACGGAAGTGAATATTCTATTTCTGGTTTATCGCTTGCTCCATACCCGGGTAAATCAGGCGCAAATACACGGTGCGTTTCCGATAAAGGTCCTATTACCTCACTCCAGGAGATATCGGCCGAGTCAACACCTGCCCCATGGAGAAGAATAACAGGTAGTCCAGTTTCCCCAGCTGTGTAACATCGAATGTTTATCTTGTTTATATTCAGTTCAAACGAATTTATTTCGCATGAGTTACCTAGCATCTTCTATGATCACTTCCTTTCCATGGCCAATCCCGATAACCCGACCAATGCAAAGTTCAATGAGTACCTTTAGCGTTTTATCTTGGTTGTGCAGCCAAAGCATCACAGCTCCCAATACGGAAGATTGCAGCAAAAAGGATGTTTCTTTCACATTCATTCTCGCAATCTCACCCTTGTCCATACTAGCTTGAAGAATCCTTTGTACCTCATTGTCGATAAGTGAACTTCTTTCCTTCGAGATTGCATGCAACTCCTTGTCCTGTACACCTTCTAAATAAATGCCTATCATACTCATTAAGGAAGCAGCATCACCATTTTTAGTCGACCAGTATGTCAAAAAATTCCGTAGTGTATCTATATTGGTCTCCTTTTTCTGATTCTCTGTGACAACCAGCCTTGTTTGTTCTAAAGCATACTGAAAATAACAGAGTACCAATCCTTCCTGCTGCCCCATTCCAGGATATGAAATGCAGTATCCACGTTACATATTCCAATTATACCTTGAATTGGATGTATAAGGATTTAATTGTGAATTCGTCATGGGGCGTAAGGGCTGTCATAATTTCTCTTTAGAATCACTTGTGAGAAATTGATTCATAATAATAGCTCCCAAGTCTCGCCATTGAGGTCATGACCAAAGCTGTGATGTTTTTCCTCACCAACTAGTTCAAATCCCAACTTCTTATAGGTATGACGAGCCGCCCCAAGCACACTATTAGTCCAAAGTACAAGCTTTTCATAACCATTTCGTCTTGAAAAACGAATACATTCTTCAACAAGACGGGTCCCAAGACCAAGCCCCCGCGCTTTCGGTTCGACAAGAAGCAGTCGTAGTTTCGCAATCTTTTCACTCTCCTGTACAACAAAGACTGATCCGACAATTTCACCATCCATCTCCGCGATCCAACACCGTTCTTTTTTCGGATTGTAGTTATTTACAAAATCCGATACGATTTGTGCAACAAGCGCTTCAAAACGCTCATCCCAATTATATTCCTTGGAGTATAGAACACCGTGACGATGTGTGACCCACCCCATGTCGCCCGGTTCATGAGGGCGTAAAACGTAGGGTTCTGAATATTTAAAGCCTTTACTAAAAACTTCCTCAATGTTTTTCATGGACGTAAAAAGCCGTTGTTGATCCCTTACAGATAGATCATTAAGCATTTCGGTTACTTCATCACGGGAACGGTTATCGAGCAATTCAAAAGCATCTTTGCCCTTGGAAGTAAGACAGAGAAGACGCTGACGACCATCTTTCTCTGCACGAGTTTTCTCCACTAGTCCTTTATCTTCAAGACCCGTTACAATCCTGCTCAGGTATCCTGCATCAAGCCCTAATTCATTCATAAGGTCTGAAGATGTCAAACTTTCATGGTTTGCGAGTTCAAAAATGATACGGGATTCAGCAAGTGAATAGGGACTGTGGAGCAATCCTTCTCTTAGCACGCCAATTTGTCTGGTGAGAAAGCGATTGAAATGACGAATAGCCTTAACTTGATCTTCAAAAGTATTTATTGACATATAAATGCCTCCTTATTTAATTGCTATTATCGTATATTTTGTTGCCAAAGTCAAATAAATTGCAAAAATAGCTATTCCTTGATCTAGTCACTGTGCGCAGTTACTCATTTTTAAATATTGAAATGGCATGATGGTATTTTGAAACATACTCCTTAGAGAATGTTGTTTCACACAATCTCCTGTTTGATATACTGCCATTTAAACCCATCTATTTGCCTTTTTGTTATAGTATCAGTTATAGTCAAATAGTAATAAGATACCCCCTTTTTTAATTAGGGGATTTTATTACTATCAATAATGAAAGGTGTTGGTATTTTATGTTTAAAAATAGCATTGCAGCAGCCCGGGAGGGGTACGCGAAGTAACCAGTGTATAGCCTCCCAAAAGAAGTTTATATGAAATTCAAAAAAACTTCAGGAGGATAAAAAATTGAATTATATTAGTATGGAAAATTTAGGACTTAGCCAACGATTTGTAACTGAGTCTACATTATATAAAGGGCTTTATATTGGAAGAGTTATTTCCCAATACAAAAATATATACAAGGTTGTAACGGATAATGGAGACCTAACTGCGGAAATATCTGGTAAATTCCGTTTTGTGGTAAAAACTGTTTGCGACTACCCCGCAGTAGGTGATTTCGTTATGGTTGATCGAACTGAAGACAGTCGTGGAAATGCAATCATCCATAACGTACTCACAAGGAAAAGCGCATTTATCAGAAAGGCAGCGGGTAAATCAAATGAAGAACAAATTGTGGCTGCAAATATTGATACTGTGTTTATCTGTATGTCTTTAAATAATGATTTTAACATTCGCAGAATAGAACGCTACCTTGGAATTACCTGGGGAAGTGGAGCGACACCCGTTATCGTACTTACTAAATCGGACTTATGCCATGATCTATCTCAAAAGCTAATAGAAATTGAAACTGTTTCTATGGGAGTGGATGTAATAGTTACCTCAAGTATAAGCGAGGACGGTTCCTTACCCGTTAAAAATTACCTTGGAAGTGGAAAAACGATTGCATTTATAGGATCCTCAGGTGTTGGGAAGTCTACCTTGATTAATAAAATGATTGGTGAAAATATTCTTGAAACGAATGGAATACGAAATGACGATAAAGGTAGGCATACGACAACCAGAAGAGAGATGTTTGTTATTCCCAATGGCGGTGTTGTTATTGATACACCTGGAATGAGAGAACTTGGAATAGAAAGTGCTGATTTATCTAGAACCTTTACTGACATCGATGGGCTGGCAGCTAAGTGTAAATTTAACGACTGTACTCATACAAGTGAGCCAAAATGCGCTGTGAATGAGGCCATAAGTACCGGCTTGCTTCCACGGGATAGGTTTGAAAGCTATTTAAAACTTAAAAAAGAAGCTAAATATGATGGATTAACTTCTAGGCAAATCGAGAATGAAAAGCTTAATGAAATCTTCAAAGAATTTGGCGGCATGAAGAGTGGACGAAAAGCGATGAAAGAGAAAAAGAAATTAAACCGAAAATTTCACCACACTAAATAAATCCAATGGGGGTTTCATCATGCGAAGTAATAAAATACTGGAACAAGTCAGTAAAATAGAGGATATGGAAATTCAATTAACTGCTTTCAATTCCAAAAGAGCTTTATCAAGCATTGACAAACAATTAGAAGTAAAGAAAATCGGGGACTGCCGGTTAATTTACGAGCCAAATAGCCCATCCTCTATTTATTACAATAGAGTAAAGGGATTTGGGTTGAAGGATATAGATAAACTAGAACAAATATTGGATATCTATACAGAACAAAACATTAATCCATGCTTTGACACGACACCAAATAATATAAATGAGGAAGTGGCAATGGCCTTAGTAAATCATGGTTATAAAGTCGCAAAGCAAGTGGCATTTATGCAGTTAATTCCCAGATCATATGAAGATTTTATAACGGAAATGGATATCGTCGAAGTAACAGAAGAAAATGCCGAACAATTTATTAACATAGTAATAGAATCCAATGACGGCATGGATATTGATGCATCTGTAATAGAAAGAAAAGCACCCTATTTTTATAAACCTAATTTTTGTAATGTTATTTCCTATATTAAAGAAAAAGTTGCAAGTATGGGATCACTTTTTATCGAGGGCAATGAAGGATACATTGCTAATGATTATACTTTCGAGGATTTTAGGGGAATGGGAAGTCAAAAGGCTTTATTAATGTACAGAATTAATAAAGCTAAAGAACTAGGATTAGAAAAATTATATACAGATGTAGAGTTTGGTTCTATCAGCCACAATAATATGCAAAAGCTTGGTTTCGAAACTGTATACATTAATTCATACTGGATGAAATTGAAATAGAAAAATTGTAAATATTTCTAAAAAGAAAATTTAAAGGTAGGTCGGACAGATTATATTCTTGTATTATACAAAAATGCTTTATACTTATAAAAATATTAAAATGTTTAATCTACACCCTTAAACTCAATCTAAAGCATTTACAAAAATGCATAAACTAGAATGTAATGTGTAAAGTATTACCAAATCAAACAATGAAAACTCCCCGCCAGGTAAAGAAAACTGAAGAAATGGGAAAGTTCCCACTTCTTCAGTTTCTAAGCCTTAATTTCTGACCATCAATCTCGTATACAACATCCGCAACCCGCCCAATAAACGTTTGGTCGTGTGAGATAATTAGAACAGTTCCATCATATCCTTCCAGAAATTGTTCCAATGCTTCAATGCAGAAAACATCCAAAAAATTGGTTGGTTCGTCCAAAATTAATACATTGAATCTTCCCAAGAAAAGGTGACAGAGGACCACCCGAATTGCTTCCCCTCCACTTAAATGGCGGACATTCTTTTTTAACTCATTGCCTGTAATACCCATAGCATGCAGGGAAGATCGAATCCTGCCTTCATCATAGTCACTTCTAGCTTTCATATAGGCGAGAACCGTCTCATCTTTGTAGAATTGATAATCCATCTGTTCATACACTCCAAATACTACTTTCGGGGAAATCGTAAGTCCCTTGCCGTCCTGTATTATATGATGAAGTAACGTTGTTTTTCCCGAACCATTATCTCCTGTTATGGCAATGGTACGCCCCAACGGAAACTGAAAGCTGACTTCTTTGAGAAGCAACTTATCACCACAAGTGAGCGTCAATCGATCCGCCATAATTGGAAATTTATTATGCATCTGAAGTGACTGTGGCTGGTGAAAACGAATCATGCTTTCTGTTATTGGGGCTTCCACCACATCCATTTGTTCCACCCTCTGCTCAAGTGCTTTCGCAGCTCTTTGGATTCCTTTTTGGCTCGTATCTTTTGACTTTGTCATAAACATTTTATTTGCCTTTGCTTTAACCTCTTTTTTCGAAACACGTTTACTTACTTGTGTAACCTTTTCAGCCTTTTTCATTTTTGCCTCCGCTGCCTGCATTAGTCGTGACTTCTCTTTTACATACTTTTCATACTGTTCATGCTGCTGCTTTTTAGAAAGTTCCTTTTGCGCTACATAATCGGAATAGTTACCTGTATATTCCGTCACACTTCCGCCTTCTATTTCCCAAATTTTCGTTACCAGGTGATCCAATACATACCGGTCGTGACTAACAAGAACAAGTGCCCCATAGTAATAAGTTAGTTCATCCAATAAGAATTTTATCCCTTTTTCATCAAGATGAGTAGTTGGTTCATCAATCAGCATACCTTCATGATAATTTGAAAAAAGATCCGCAAGCTTCAGCCTTGTCAACTCACCACCACTAAAGTTTTGGATGGCTGTTTTTGGAATGGATAGTTTACCCATTACCCCATAATTAACATCTTTATCATCCGCTTCTGCTAATTGATCAAAATAGGCAAATTCAATAAATCGTTTCATGTTCCCTTTATCAGGAGTTATTTGACCCGAAATCAGTTTTAGGAGCGTACTTTTTCCTGCTCCATTTTTCCCAACAATACCGATGCGATCAAATTGGTGTATCGCAAGTCGAGGGATATTTAATACTAATTTATCTAAAAAAGAAAGTTCAATATTCTCTAACTCAATGCATACGTTTTCCATTACTTTAAACCTCCTTTCGGATGCCTATTGACTCCAACTAAAATATCGATATCAACTGTTATGTTAGAAGAACTTTGATTCATAAATGTATCTATTTTTTCTTTACTAGCGTTCCAGGCAAGTGGAGACATTTGAACCAGATTTAATAACTCTGTTTGGTTTAATTCCTTGGAATAGCTTAGTTTGGAATATTCCACTAGTTCAAAGTGTTGTTTGAAAAGAGATACTGTATCATCGTTGTCATAATTCTTCTTATTATTATTCATGAAAAGTACATCCTGTAGTTCCTTTAGATAATTAGCATTAGGAACAACTTTAACCACGATACCTGCAGGGGCCAAGATTCTTTTAAACTCCATATAATTTGCCGGAGACAGGATATTCAAAATAATGTGGCCAGATTGATCAGCAAATGGTGTATTTACTAAATCTCCGACAATCCAGATGGAATTTTTATATTTTTTGGCTGCCAATATAATGCCTTCCTTTGAAATATCTAACCCAATGCCTGTTATCGCATCATTGCATTTATCCAAAATCTTTTGTAAATGAGAACCCTCACCACAACCGAGATCAAGCATGACAGGTTGATTATTGGATACATCCGAATGCATCTTGATAATCCCTGAAATCTTGTGATGCAGCAATGGGTATAATTCACCCCCCGTAATTATTTTTTGTCTTGCTTCAAATAACTTTTTTTCGTAATGACCATTTGAATGACGAATCATCATATTTATATAGCCCCATTTGGCAAAATCAAAGGTATGATTGTTAAGACAAATAATGCTTTTTAAAGCATTAACTTTCATTGGACTATGACAAAGTGGACACCTAAATACATGAATATTTTTTCTTACTATTTCAGCACTTTTTTCTTGATTGGTCATTGTTTCCCACTTCCTTTCAATAATAATAAAAAATCACAAGCATCTGCCTGTGATCTGAGAGTAAAAGGAAAGGACCAATCTTTATTTCATTAGGGAGCATTTGTAGCCATCAATGAATAAACCCGAAAGGTTAGGTAAATTAGACAAAAATAAAGAAAGGCAGAAACAGCTGCCTTTCAATACATTATTTTATAATCCCCCATATCAGTAAGCATTAACTAAAAATTCATATAGCGGGCAAACGGATAATTATAGGACAAATAAATGAAGGTTATTAAAAAAGAACAGACCAATCCCGTTTACTCTGTTTCCACAAACAGAGCCTTTGACAGTATTCAATTACTGGTTCAAAGTTGGGAATCGTAGTCTCATTGCATGTGTCATTTTTTAATAATTCTCCTCATAACGTTTTTTATATTCAACTTGAATTATAAACGACATGCCATTAAAAGTCAAAACCATATTGCTGGTGATGATAAAAACAATGGTGTCTAACTTAGATCGGTATAGAGGTTACGAATATACCACCATTCAGATCGACATATCCCATGTTTAAAGGTGACCCGGACGCATTCCCCTATAACTCAGGGAAAGATTGAAAGACCTAAAATAACATTTACCTCGAGCTTTTCTCTTTTGTATGCACTTGTAATGATGGTTTCACTATCAGACGCGATAACATGTGGGGGTTTGTTTTTCATATAATTTGTAATCGCCTTCACGTTTTCCGATGATATAGTAATCAGGCTTTTTTGTGCGTACGGCTTCGCGAAGTTTTCAAAAGTGGGGATAGTAGTATTTATCCTTTTTTCAAAAAAAACCCCATCTGTACGAGTTGTCGACTTCTATTTGTAAGGTACGCTTATATACGAAGTAGCGATTTGCCATTCAATATTTTGATATTCCCTAAACCTAATGAATTTTCGGATTGAGTCGATCGTTCGTTTTTTTTCTCTTTGTTGAATCCTTCAACGTATAAGCACACCTTTGAAGTATAAACAAAAGGTAAGGTAAATAGACAAAAATAAAGAAAGGCAAAACAAACCACCTTTCCACACATCCGCCCCCTTCTTTGGTTTGCTTAACTAACCCACCTATTAGCATATTAAGTCATTACACAAATTTGTACATAATAATATCATCAATATATTCACCATCATTTAACTTGAATTCTTTAATTTTACGACCTTCTTCTAAAAACCCATCTTCTTGTATAGGGAAATTGCTCTCTGATTTGTTGAAAAAACTCCTAAACATACTTTTTCTATTAAAGGGTTCTTTTCTGCCCAGACTAATAATGCCTTTAAAAGTGCTTTCCCAATTCCCATGCCTCTATAACTTTTACTTATGGACACGGGGCCCATTAGCAGAAAAAGGGAGATACAAAGACACCCTAGTTAAGCAAAGTTACACAGGCAACTTCCACTGCACTGAGCTAAATTCCATTTTCATACCTAATTTTTCAAAAACCCGAGCTGCATTAGTGGTGTTAGCGTCGTCAACTTCCAGGGTCACTTTGATGTCATTATGATTCTTTAATCTAAATGATGCCTCAACCATACATTAGGTTCGATGTAACTCCCTACATTAGCCGGTTTATCGATTTCCAATGGTACTAATCCCCCATTTATAATATAGCTTCCGGAAGAAGGAAACTTCATACCTGTCCACCCTTCCCATTCTTTAACTGAAGCCGGAATAACCATAGATTCTTCTGCCACTTTTATGATTGAAGCACCCGTCTTTACATGTGTTCGAATCCAAGAATCAAAAGGCATATTATCTTCTCGCTCCCAATTTATATATTCTTCCATAGGTATAAGTGGATACATTTCTTTTAGCGAAGGTCGAACTGGAGCTACCATATTCTTTAAATTATTTTTAATAGCCAAGCCTTTCATTTCCTTTACCATAATCTCACTTAAACCTTTACCTCTAAATTCCGGATGAATGACAATGGATAACGCCGACAGGGAATTAGATTGTATATTATTTCGAAAATCTAATATTCCTTTTTCAAAAACATTATCCCATCCTGCAGGTAAACTATCTTCATTACCATCCCAATAAAAAGGAATTGAATTACCACAAGCCATAGGCTTAAATTCTTCATTCAATAAAATATATTGGAACTCAGGAAAATAAGAAAGTAATTCACTCCAATATTTTACCGCTATTGGATCCTCCCTCATAAAGTTTATCCATCCGATATTATGCAATTTATTTATTTCATCTTTCAAATCTGGTCGTGCTTCTAATGTTACCAAAGCATATTTTCCATCCATATATAACAACCTTTCCAAACTTATCCCCTTTTAAAAAACCGGACCTTTTAAAGAAAAATTCGGCACAAACCGTTTTCAATTCTCGCTCCCTATCGCAAAAGAGTTAAAATACGATAACGTAAATAGATTTAATTCACTTATGCTTAAACAAATCCTCTCTAGTTCATATGGGTTTTCTTTTCTATATTCTTTATAGTTGCTCCTTTTTTTGTATATTTATCCATTGTATATCTATTCATGATAAATACTTAATACACGGTTGATAAAATCCGTTTTAGCTTCTGTATATGCTTCTCTATCATTTCTAAATTTTTTTGCTAGTTCATTTTTTACTACTGTATATTCATCAACTAAATATGGGTTTGCTCTTAATATATTACGAAATCTCAGTCGCTCTTCCCAGCGCTTTTCTCCTATTTTCACAAGATGTAAATGCGCGAACCTTTTATCATTCTTTACTTTTACAAAAAATCTTCTCCATGGTTGCATATCTAACTCAGGTGATACATAATGCCAACCGTCAGTTGTCAATACGTCCCTAATTTTCTTCAGTTGATTCATGGACGAAATAGATGCCATTAAATCAATGATCGGTTTAGCTGGTAAATGGGGAATAGATGTACTACCTATATGCTCAACTTCTTTGATACCAAAAGGGGACAGTAATTTGTAAAGGGTTTCTCTCTCCTTAGCACCTTTATCTAACCACTTAGGATTGTTCTTTTGTATTTCTACCGCCTCTATTGCCCAAACAGGAACGTTCGCGCTTTCATGTCTATTTTTCACTTATCTCATCCTTTTTAACTCAAAATATACTAATACCTGCCTACAATCATTTGTATCATAAAATCACCCTACTTCATTTTCTTAAAAACATACTTATCTGAAACAAACGCAGTTTAGAAAAACTACAATTACTTGATACAGCATGCTATCTACCTTTCCGCACTACTACTTTAACAAGTAATTCTAAACTTCATCTGAAACATTTCTAAAAAATGTATAAACTTTTAAAAACTGACCCTTTAGCATCTTAACAATGATCTTAAATCTTTGTTAATTCTAATGTGTTATTGCATTAATTGAATCCTTGCAGTAGGATACACTATTCAAATAGTGAAGTCATTCTTGATAAAATAATATTTGCTTCGTAATAGTGGAACATATTTACCCGCTACACCATTTTATTTCTAATCCCATATTATCAATGTGTTTTTTTGTTTGGGTTACAAGAATCACCCATTCAACACATTGACAACATCCAATACCAAACCCGCCAAAATATTAATTTTTTAATATCTTCCGCCTTGTAAAGAAAAACCATTAAGCCGGTGGGAAACGGCAACGATTCCTGTTTTTTCGCGAACCGTTGCCACTCCCTAAATTGGGACCTCACTCTCTTCAGCTCTCCATCAACCCCTACCGCTTAACCGTTTAATGTTTTTTATTATGCATTAACAGTCCTAATGTTTCTTCAAGACCTTTTTTGAAGGTTGTTGCTGGTATGGGGCCGATCCGTTTTTCATATTTTTCCCCACTCAGAACAAACCCCTCTTTGGTGAGGTACATGATCTCAACCATCTCCCTCATAAATGGATCAAACACGCCAATTAAACGAATAGCAGTTTTATTTAAAGGGATGACCAACTTTCGATTTTCAGTTACCTTACGAGCTATTTGGACAATTTCCTTACCTGATATCAATCCTGATCCAGGTATATTCCAGTTTTCTCCATAAGCATCGTCTTTTTCTGCTATATTTACAATCATCTTTGCTGCATCTGGTAAATATACATATTCCCGTGGTGTATTCATATTCCCAATAAATATAGAAATCTTATGAGCTGCCAACCCTTCCAATGTGGGCTGTAAATAGGAATTATTTGAGGTAGCACCATAATAATCTGGCAGCCTTACAATTAATGCCTTTGCATTCTCCCATTTGTTACTAAATATTAATTTCTCAAATTCTACTCGTAACTTACCTTTTTTCGTGTGTGGCTGTTGTGGATGATTTTCATCTCCTTTTGCAACTTGATGTCCGTACATAGATACCATCTACAATAACAATCCTCATCTTCAAAATATCTGCTGATTTCATTACACTTTCCCCAAGCAAATGAAGTTTTCACTCCATCTCTTGATATTTAACGTTGGCGCATTGGAATATAACATCTGCGTCTTTTGCCGCGTCAACAATAGTTTGATGATCAAATATATTTCCCAGTTTGTATGACAGTCGTTGGTCAAAATCGTGCTCCTCCATTAATGTTTTCAATTTACTTTCGGAACGCCCGAAAGCAATGACTTCTATCTGTCTCTCTAGTAATTCTGAGACGATAACCTGACCAGTTCCACCAGTTGCTCCTAATACAATTGCAGTTTTCATAATCCCATCCCCTTTTATTTAGTGATCAATCAATAACTAAATTTGAGTAAAAAAACCGATGACAATACCTCATCAGCTTTGTTCACCGTCAATAAGTTCAGGTAAATCTATGAAAAAGGAAATATTACAGAGTATCCCCCTTGCCAAAAATGTCGTGACTTCTCTATCCGCATTTGGAATTCCTGCCGACTGAAACCTTTCCAGCGTATAATTTCTAATACGTGACAAGCCTTTCCTTATAGATTGTTGTATTGCCTCTTCCGTCACTGAAAAACATATCACCTGCAACGAAATTTCATTGGGATTTGATTCAGACAACCCTTTATATGCGCCAATCATTTTGGTGACCAGATGGTCTTGGCTTGCCTCTACACTTTCAAAGGTTTGAATGATTCGTTCAAATGCCCTATCTAATGCCGCGATAAACAAGTCTTCCTTTGTTTTAAAAAATTTAAAGACATAAGGTTGAGATATACCCGCTTTTTCTGCAATGAGTGCAGTTGTTGTATTATAATAACCTCTTTTTGCAAAAACTTCTATTCCAGCCTCAAGTATATCTTCCTTACGATTTTCCTTTTTTGGTCTAACCATACGTAAACACCTACTCACAGTTATTTATTGATTGATCAATTACATAACAACCAACTTTAATACCTAATTCAAGTGCAATACTTCATATATTTTAGGAAGAACAAGGGCACTTTCCAAATTACCCATAATATTTTTGGTGGAGTGGTTGGTCAATATTTAGGATGGAATGCCCTGTTTCGGTTCACATTTTTTTAGCCATTATGATTATCATTGGCGCAGCTATGCGTTACCGACAATTAAACCGGAGGAATTCATAGCTGGCAATAAAAACTTTGATTTCATTTGGGGTTTATTGCTCTCTATATACATTCAATGTCAGCAGTCGAAAATCCTTCATTGAATAAAGAACAAAAAGTGAGCTGCTTGGCTCTCTATAAACGCACTCGAATCATTAAGTATTTCTCTATACAAACTTGACGACCATAGGGTCACCTCGCAAAACGAAAAAGTCGTACGTTAAGTAATACATTGCATGAAAAGATCTTTGTCAAAAATCGAATCTAAATTATTACTTCATTTAGATGGTTATAATGCAATTCCCTTGTTCTAAAGTTGCGCCTTATTCTGGAATAATATATCCAAGATAGCAATCCAGAAGAAGCCAAGGTTTTTAAAAGTGCTATAATAAAGGGACTTATGAAAGGGAACTAAGAAAGGGAGAGTGAAAGAAATGAGCAAAATCGTAGTAATCGAACATTTGACACTCGATGGCGTGATGCAAAGCCCCGGACTGCCGGATGAGGACACACGAGATGGTTTCGAGTACGGTGGTTGGGCAGAGGCTGGGAATGATCCTGTCATGATGAAGGTACAGAGCAAATATATGAGCAGTTCATGGTCTTTGCTGGTTGGGCGTACCACCTATGAAGGTTTAGCAAACGCCTGGAAAGACCAGTCCAGGGATCAATCTATTGCCAAAGCACTCAGCAATGTAGAGAAATTCGTTGCCTCTACTACTATGGTTGAACCGTTGCCCTGGGAAAATTCCATACTCCTAAAAGGGAACATTCCTGAAACAGTCGCCCAGCTCAAAAAGGAACATAATAAGACGATAGTTATTTTCGGAAGCGGAGAGCTCGTACAGTCATTAATGCAGCATGATTTAATCGACGAGTACGTGCTGATGATTCATCCGCTGGTTCTTGGTAAAGGACGCCGCTTGTTTCTTGGTGATGGCTCGCTTGCACACCTTAAACTAGTTGATTCAGTAACCACGGATACAGGTGTCATCATCGCAACGTATCGGACTGTTCTAGAGCAGTAACTAATGTCTCAGAGAACAACTCTAAAATACAAACCGCCCATTCACGGGCGGCTTGTATTTTAAGGGGATGTCAATCGTAAAATTGTTCCTTTTATTGCACAATTTAAAATATCTTGTCGGTAAATAACTACAGAGATCATTTCCGCTTCCTTGCAGAACACACACTACCTATATATTTTTTCTTTCGGCGTGTTTCATTCCTTTCATTGGATTATCACGCAATGTCATAATAATGATGAAAGAAATTAAGTACAATATCGATAAAAATGCCATTGCAGCTGTGATACTATAGTTATCCAGTAAAAACCCAATAACAATTGGCGAAAGACCCCCAAGAGCTCGTCCAGTATTAAAAATTAGATTATTAGCTGTACTTCTTGCAACGGTTGGATAGAAACTAGAAATGAGTGCACCATACCCGGCATTCATTCCGTTAGCAAAAAAGCCAACAATAGCTCCACCTATAAGTATGGTTACAGCACTTTGGGCGAATACATACAAAAAAACAGAAGCTGCAGATGCGATAAGAAAGATTCCATAGGACACTTTTGCACCTAAACGGTCTAATATTTGCCCAAAGAGTAGCATACCTGCAATCATACCTAAGATCGTACTAATCATCCACAATGATGAACCCGAAACTGACAGCCCTAACTGCTCTTGTAAAATAGATGGCAGCCAATTCATTAAACCAAAATATCCAGCCACTTGAACTGTAGACATTATTGTAAGTGCAATGGTAACATATGCGGTTCTTGGAGAGTTAAATAAGAAACCAAGTGTACTTTTTTTTGCCTTCTTTTCCTTCTCTAATTCTAGTTGGGCATTTTTCCATGCTTTTGTTTCATCTAAATTTCTTCTAACATAAAAGGCTAAAATCACTGGAAGTACGCCGACAATGAATAATGCTCTCCATCCCAATGTCGGGATGACAATTGCGGCAGAGACAGCTGCTAATACTGCTCCCAATTGTCCACCAACTGTCACCCAAGAAGTCATCCTTCCACGTTTTTCTTTAGAAAAGGCTTCCGCAACTAAAGCCATTCCAATTCCAAATTCACCGCCGCCACCAACACCAGCTAGGAAGCGCAATACATATATTTCATAAATATTAGTAGCAAATGCCATTAATACCGTAGCAACAGCAAATAAAATTATAGTATACGTAAAAATGCGGATACGCCCGTGTTTATCTGCTAAAATCCCAAAGCCAACTCCACCAATAAGCATTCCAATGTTAGTAATAGATGATATTGAACCGGCTGCTGCGGATGAAATTCCAAACTCAGATATTATTGAAGTTAGCACAAAAGACAGAAACATTATATCCATGCCTTCTAATCCCAAGCCTAACATGGATGAAGCAAGCACTTTTTTTTGATAACTGCTATTACCACGATTAATGGTTTGTTGATTTCTACCCATAGGACTTCCCCTCTTTTCTAAAAATTATAGCGTTTACTTATTAATACAAGCATTAAGGACTGCTATAGCTGCTTTTTCGTGGTATCTATGGTATTTTTCATCTGGAACCCATTGGTCATCGATACGATTTACATGCACAACGAGGCAATTTGCTGCGGGAATATCATATATTGACGCTAAAAGGAATAGAACTGCACTTTCCATTTCAGCATTAATTACATTCCTATTTTGCCAATAAGTCATAAAATCATCATTTGGCTGTGGTCCATTTGGTATATCATGAACACGACCTTGTCCAAGATAATAGCTCTGCGTTGTCATGCCGATTCCGGTATGAACACTAAACCCACTCTGTATCGCCGAAAATTTGATTTCTTGGAGTAAATTCACATCAGCAACTGCTGGATAATTGTCACTGACATAAGCACTAAGCATACCCGGGTCCCTGACCATCGCATGATTCATTAACAGATCCCCAGCAGCAATATCTCCCTTCCAAGAACCACAACCACCCAAACGTACAAGCTTTTTAGCACCGCTTTGAATTAATTCGATAATAGCTATTTCAGTAGAGCCTACACCGATACCAGTTGAGCAAATTGATACTATATTGCCCTTCCATTTGCCTGAAACTAAAATAAATTCGCGGTTTTCAACTAGAAGGCGACTTTCATCCCAATTGGCTGATATTAATTCTACGCGCCCAGGATCCCCCACAAGAAGTGTTACCTCTCCCAAATCATCTTGGGTAATCGTTTTCAAATGTATGTTTTCCATTGACAATATCCTTTCTTATGTTTAGATTAATCAGATCTTTACCCTCTGTACCAAAAAAGTAGGAATAAATAAGTATATCCGATAAGTGTAATAGTGATATTTGTTATAGTATAATCTTATTCAGATATGACATTCAATTGACTTAAAGGGAAATTCCCGCGCTATTTTTTTCCCATTTAGCGCATTTGGAGGTGGTGAAATGTCTGTATTAGTTAAAGATATCCTAACTTTATCGGCTATGAAGGAAAGTCGTCTTTTATCAGGATTTAGAGGTGTGGAAAAAGAAGTAGAAAAAATATCTGTCATGGAATCACCTGAATTTGAAAGATGGGCTCAACCAAAATCTGTATTATTAACAAGTTTATATGCAACGCAAAATTTTACCTACGATGAACAAATGGATTTTTTGAAGCGTTTAGATGAAGAAGGTATTTCCGCGCTTATTGTAAAAACAGAGGCGTATGTTAAAAAGGTACCAAAAGGAATTATAGATGGAGGGAAAAAGTTTCAGCTACCTATCATTCAAATTAGCAAGAATACCCATTACAATACAGTGACACATGACGTAATGCAATTATTGTTTAATGAAGAGAATAAAAAATTAAATTATTTCAGAAAAATGTATGAAAAATTCATGAGATTATCTATTGGTGGAGAGGACCAGCAAAGTATTATACGTTCACTTCAAAAAGTTATCTCTCATCCAGTTTTTCTATTAAATGATTCAGGAACAACCATTGTGCAAACAGAATCAATTTCACTTCCTGAATTAAATTTGGATGTACAACCAATGGATCTAAATGACTATCTGGCGGTATATCAAACAAAAAATGCGTATATTATCACTATTCAAATGAATGAAAAAAATAAGCTATTTCTAATAACAGCAACGGAAAATAAACCTGTTAATCCAATGGAAAAAATCGCAATACACATTGCGGCATCCTTTATAAAGCTGAACGATGTTAAAAATGAATCGAAGCATAAAGAACAAGAAAGGTTTAAACAATCCTTTGATAACCTTATTCATAATGCGTCCCTTTCCTTATCAGAGCGAAATCAAGCCCTAAAGATAATAGGTTTGGAAAAAGGTGATAGCTATCAGGTTATATATGTGGTTGCTGAAGGAACTAATACAAAGCTATTAAATCAATTGGATAAACATATTACCCTTTCTTTTTATAATCAAGTAGAAATAGCAAAACAGTGGCTAGGAACAGGAAGAATTGCCTATATAATAAAAAAAGAAAATGTAAATATAAAGCCTATATTATATGAAATAATCGAGTTCTTTTTAAATCCATTATCCGAATTTCATATTGGAGTATCAGATATTGTTAATTCCTCATTAGATTTCAATGCTGCCTTTATTCAGGCCCAAGAAGCTATAAAATTAGGGGGAAATATTTCTTCAAAATCAGAATCGCGCATATTTTTCTATTCAGATATAGGGATTAACCGAACTTTTTATAACCTGCAGAAAAAGGTCACTTTGGAAAACTATCTTAATCCCAAAATTAAAATACTTATGGAATCCCCCCTCAGAAAAAAGGATGTACTCCAAGATACATTGCTTACGTATTTGGATGAAAATAACAATTTTAAAAATACGGCGGAAAGGCTCGATGTACACTGGAAAACCGTAAAAAATCGAATTGTGCAAATACAGGATATAACTGGCATTGATCTGAAAAACCCGGATGAGATGCTTGATATACATTTTTCATTGAAATTGCTCATTTACTTAAATGCAACGATTGAATAATATAATTTTGACAGGAAAATTCACTTAAAAGTACTTCTTGCGTTCCTATCACCTTGTGTCCGATCTTCTCTATAAAGCTTGTGCAGTTGATTTGCAATGAGTCTGTACTGGGATCCGGCCGCAGTGAACTTGATCGCACTAAGCGTCAAGGTCTACCCGATGAGGATAATTTGAAAACGCTATTTATACCCGGAAATCTGTAACTGTAGATAGTAAGTTTTAGTTTTATGTACTTTAATAGAGGTTATGCAATCTAAAGTTCTTCATACGTGTATAATTCAATACGCAATATCCAAATATAACCTTAGAATAACAACTAAAAATATAGGAGGAATTGTATTTGGGTATTTTCGGTATAAAAAAGTACAACTCTTTAACAGCTGCTGAAGTTTCCGCTCTTTGGCTCCAGTATACGAGCGATAGTATGGCAATTTGTGTGTATAAATATTTTCTTAACATTGTAGAGGACAAAGAGATCAAAACGATATTAAGATTCTCATTACAGTTATCTGAGACCCATATTGTGAGAATCACCGAATTCTTGAAAAGTGCTAATTTCGAAGTCCCAATAGGATTTACAGAGAAAGACGTGAATGTTAATGCTCCACGTTTGTTTTCTGATCAGTTTTTACTTTTTTATTCCTATATTATGACCATTCATGGATTATCTGCGTATGGCTTAGCTATTACTAATATAGAGCGGCAAGACTTACAAGATTATTTTTTTGAATGTACGAACTCATCTAGGGAATTGTTCCAAAAAATAGTTGAATTGGCTAAAAAACAACCGAAATATACAAGTGTCCCATCCGTTCCTTCACCTCATGAGGCAGAGTTTATCGAATCACCAGGATTCATTTCTAATTTAATTGGAGATAAAAGACCACTAAACAGTTCAGAAATTAGTACGCTTTTCTTTAATTCAATGAAAACTGGATTTATCGGTTCGTTAAGTTTGGCTTTCAGTCAGGTGGCGGTACGGGAAGATGTTCGTAAATTTATGCTAAAAAACGTTAAATTAGCAGGGAAAGATGCCGAAAGCTTTGACTCTATATTACAACATGGCCATTTACCAATACCTGAGAAATGGGATAATGAGATAACGAACTCTACTGTAAGTCCATTTTCTGATAAATTAATTGTGTCCCATGCGGCGTTTTTAGTAAATGCAGCTCTTTCCTATTATGGTGCCTCATTAGGTTCCAGCTTCCGTTCAGATATAATCTTAAGTTATTCTAAAGTATTTACGCATGCTATGGAGGCTGGAGCATTATCTTACAATATTTTGGTAAAGCATAGGTGGCTCGAAAAACAGCCAGAAACCGTTGACAGATAAATCTTAGGTTCAAGCTTCAGAGAAATGAGAGGGCAAATTAGAGTGTTGTGAAATCGGAAAACTTATTTTTCATTTACCCAGTTGAATGAAAAACAAGTTGACTGAATTAATTGTTGCCCTTTTTCCCTCTATAGTTTAAGTGCAATTTTTCACAAATACCACACTAGCATTACCATAAGTATTCCATATTCCTTGGGATTTTCCCTTCAGTAAATGGCCCTATTCTTGAATACACTTCCAAACAATTGCACTTGTTTGGTGAAGATTGATTTTCCGGACAATACATCGTTCTGTGACATATCACTTGTTAATTTGATTCTCCATTTACTCCTCCCCTACTCATCTTTCTAAAAACTCAATTAATTGATCTAAACTTGGTTTTATTTCATGGTAGGCTACCGCACTACATAGGCGTTGCAAGGGACGTAAGGAGATTTTCTTTTGTGTCTTTTTTAGTTGATCCAACACTCCCGTTGGCAGGATGTAAAATTCCCATTGATCCATACTTAATGGGTTTATCTTCTCGCGGTTTTTTTCATGGAGTAAACAAAAAATATAATAATCCGCAAAACGACGCTTTTCTTGTTCATATTCATTACCTATGCCAGTCCAAGCGTATTTTGGGGCAATGTCAAATGCGGGGGTGCTTATTTTTGATTGTTCCCAAGACTGAATAAACGCTGACGATTTTACCTCCAGATTATAATTGTGATATTGTAAATCAGCATTATCCCATTCAACCCTAGGCTTGTTCAGTACATCCAATGCACTTCCAACTAAAAATTCAGAAAAGATACCGCGCTCCCGATTATTTAATACTGTAGAGTAAGCCCATTTCCAATAATCTAAAACATTCTTCCCTGTTCCTTGAATCATTTGGTTTTCGGCTAAGAAATGTCCTTCCATAATAAACGCCCCCAAATAAAATTATAAATCGATACCTTCTATTTCTAAACTTCATTAGCAAAGCTATTATTTCGTTAAATGGACAAACAATCTTTATTCACTAAATGCTTCCGTTTGTTGCAATTCTACTCTTTCCGATAACAAAATCCATAGGCAATGGACCCAAGTTATAGGCCAATTCCGGCTCCTAAAGCAATTGAAAATACCTGGTAGATTGGTTCGAAAAACATTCCTAAAACTACACCAGTAGCACCACCAAAAATCATTCCAAACGGTATTAAACTATTTAGTGAACTACTCCACCACTTACCACAGCTGCGGGTTGCTTGAAGCGGGGGCTTCTTGGGTAATCGCCACTTTTGGTAGCTGACAAAATTGACCAAGCTATCCCTCTTGTTCCAAGAGTTTATATTGTCTTTAGGCAGTTTTCAATAAGCGAATGCCTTCCTTTTTTATATTGAGCGCTGAATTGTAATCTCTATCAAAACAGTAATCTATCTTTTACCGTTTAACCCTTCCGTAAAAGCAGCAAGATTCTCAAGTGTGGACCTTAAACCTGTGTCGTGATCCTCTTTTCGTATTCCTTCAGGTACATTTTCGCATACAATAGTAACCTTTGTGCCTTCTGGAATGGTTTCCAAGAGCCATTTCTGTATCATCTCACCTGAGAAAGCCGGGTCCGTGGAATTGAAGTTAACGGATTGCACAATTCGCTTGTATGGAACCAGCTCTAAAAATTTTCCCTCAGCTACGTCTGTGTTTTCCGAAGTCTTGCCAAGGTCTGCGTGTTCCATTTCGTATGTAAGTGTCACTTTATACGTTCCACCTTCTTGGGGTTCGAACATGTCAATATGTCCCGACATTCCTTTCGGTGGCAGCCACGCAATCAATGCTTCCGGGTTTACGAAAGCCTGATATATGGTTTGCGGTGTTGCCATAATCACTCTTGAGGCGGAATCTGTTCTCCTGTTACCCGTCCCATTCTCCATGATAAAACCCTCCTTCATTTTTACATTTATCATCCGTACAACTGTACATCACATTCACAAAATCATCCTAATTATTTCAAAATTTTGTATAAAAAGCAAGACACGATAGCGGGACAAGGGGGCTGACCACTGTCCCATGAAATTCAACACCTCGAAAACATCATGAAACATTCCGAAATCCCACCGATGATTACCTAAGTTGAAACGCACCCGGAGTTCCCTCAGACACGTACACATAAATTCGTGTCATTAGTGAAGAATATGTTTTAAGGATTTAACAAAACCTAAATCATGATACACAAAAATATTGCAATGGGGCGCGATAATGTGAATCCTACTCTACAGGATCTTGAGGAAAAAACAAAGCAATTTCGGGAAACTGAAATAGCATATTGGCTAAATGAGGGGTTATTCAGCTTGGGCTGGTGGGTTCTTGTCATTACGACGATCGGCCTTTTTATTGTATGGATTAATATTGTAGATAAAAAGAGAATCGTTGAGATTGTCACATATGGGGCAATTGTATCAACTATTGGAATGTTTGGCGATATCATTGGGCTTTCGTTATTGTGGTGGATTTATCCCATTTCGGTATTAAATACACCACCCCTTCTTGAAATACATAACGTGCAAATGCCTATCTATTATATGATTATCTACCAATACTTCCCTAGGTGGAAATCCTTTTTTATTGCGGCCGCCGTCAATGCACTTGTTTTCGGGTTTGTTTTTGAACCCATATTAGAATGGTTGGGCATCTATAAACAATATACCTGGAAACATATTTACAGCATTATTCCTTATTTTGTCATAGCCGTTGTACTCAAATGGTTCATCAATAAATTGAAGAAATTGGATCGACATTATCCATAAAGTAATCCCTTGATAAAATTATTCTTCTATAATGTGACCTTAGCTGTGCACTTTCGCTGAATACAGATAAGGCTAAGGTAAAAGGAGAACACCAAAAATATTAGGTACTTCCTTAAATGTTAGAAGCAATTTATTATTTATTTTATCTTGGCCACACCAAAACAAAAGTGTTCCCAAAGAATATTTTCAACTAATTCCCCTTGTGTTTCCGCGCAATCAATAATTAAAATAACCTCCACCTGCTTCCCCTTCAATATACTTTTTCTTTTTTGAAAAAGAACATTCATAAATAACCGAATACCGAGCCCTATAAAAAACCCAATAAAGGAACCAATGAGACCAATCCAAATAGGCCCCCAAGCCATTTTAAAGCCAATGCTAACACCTATAACCGAAAAAGCCGTTCCAAGTGCCACACCTATATCGATAAGGGATATACCATCAGATTGATGCAGCGTATCAAATAGTTTTCGAGGCTCCTTCCGATTATCAAGTGGTATAGCATAGATATTGTCTTTTTCAATATTATTTTTCTCCAACGTCGAGATGGCCATTTCCAGGTATAGGTTATTATCGAATGTTGCAAATAACTGCATATCAATTCACCTTTTTTCCTTTTAGAATACGGAAATTAGAATTCTGATAGTTACCCTTTAAAAATCGCCGTTGTTCCTTCTCAAATAGTTTATTATTTTCAACAGTATTGATATAAGCGTCGTATACCGAGAATCCATAAATAGAAGGCAAAAACAGAAGCCATTCAGGATCTAAAACTGGTGTTGCCTGTTGAATATCTCCCTGAATAAAAAGCGTTACAGCCTCTAAAAAGTTAGAAAAATAAAAGACACCAATCGTTGCACCAACACCTACAAATGCAGTAAACACCCTATGTATATATAACTGACCCAGCCCCGGTGCGAATAAAGACCACACTATCGCCATCAAAGGATTTCTTTTGTCCAAATAGTTAATTTCCAACGTACTTATACTAAATGAGTTAAAGCGATGTTCTTCCCTTTCTGCCAGTATGTAGATTTTATTCATATCTACTGTTGTCCGATAAGCATCCCATATACTAAAAAAATAAACGGGTGTATAAACTAACAGCCATCTTGTATCCAATACATTAATTGCGGCATCGATATCACCCTGCCAGGAATAAATGATGGCCAAGTTAATGTGAGCATTTAAATTAACAACGAATTCCCAAATAAATAATAAGAATCCGCGAATATACTTGGATAAAAGAAGATGGCCAAGTCCCGGAAAAGCCATACTCCACCATGCAATAATATAAGGATTTCTTAAATGAATTTGCGTGGTACCTAAAACACTAACGTTAGCAGTATAACGTCTGGCGGTGTTATCGTTTGTATAGTTATCCATTTAAATTCTCACAATCCTCATTTTTTCTATAGGTTCCGCATTTGATAGAAAACTATACAGACATTCTATTTATAGGTGTAAAAATCCCAGTTTAATATTAGAAATTGGGATTTTAATATGCCACCATTCGATTCTATAAGATAGCCGCACCAATTTCATAAACATGCATATAAATTATATTTGCTGTAATACGATATCGTTATTGTTTTTTAGAAGGTTGTTTAATAAAAAATGGAACCTTTTCAACACCAACCATTCGAGCATAGGTAAACAATTGACCTTTATGATGAATTTCATGGTCTGCTGCATTTGATATCCACAAACTTCCGGGCACATAAAACCTGTTAATTTCAATTTTTTCAAGCAGTTGTGAATGAGAAAGGGACCCTAATTCTTCCTTTGTTACTTCTGTTAATCTCTGAACAATGTCCCGCACATCTTCCATTGTTTCGAACTGATTGGCTGCGGGGGGCGTGAATACACCATTTTTTACACTTTTAACGAACATGTCGGTAGAAGTAGCTATGTGTACTGCCAATGAACCCATAGAATATGCACCTTCCCAGGGTTTGAAGTTGATATGGTTATTATCAATAGTCTCCAGTAACTCTTGAAGTACCAATCTATGACGAAGCCACCCTTCATGAATTTCTTCAATTTTACTCATATAAAAACCTCCCATATTTTTATTCGACTTACCTCATACAACTTTACTTTATCCCTAAAACCCTTCTTTTTCAATTATCTGAATAAATTTAGGTCAAGTTTAAACTTGGGTAAATAATATACCACTGGAGCGTCCAGTTTTATTTTCCCATTATTGACCAATCGTCACAATACAGAATCGGCATAAGGCATAGTTTATTTTCTTTTTCTCCACATGATATTTCATTGTTTTATCTACAAAAATAAAAGCGTAAATCCTATAGGGATTACGCTTCTATGAATATTGTTTATTCCGGTTAACAACTCATTTATACCTGAATATTAATTTCCCTGTTTTTATAATCTCTGGGTCAATTATTGCCTATTTCCAATCTCCAGTCATTGCATCGTATGGGATTTCCGATGGGGTATTCAAAATCACACTCACCCATAAACAAGAAACCGAGCTTTTTGCAAATACTATTCGAAGCGGGGTTGATGATTTTTGGATAAGCATGAATGAATCGATGCTTCTTTTCTGAAGCGGCAGAAGCGATGGCTTTCGCTGTTGCTGCTGTCGCTATCCCTCTACCTTGAAATTCAGGCAAAACACTCCATCCAATCTCAAAAACATCCTTCCCTTGCCACACTTTATCCCAATAGCCTACACTGCCAACGACTTCATTGTACGGAAGCAAAATAATCTTAAACATACGTCCGGTTCCCTGCCCAGCAATCTCACAATACGTTTTATGGCGAGCAAGTAGCTTATCCTCAGCCTCCGGACCACCAAAGTGTATAGTCATTTCCGGCGAATTTAGAAGACGAAGCAAATCAAGGTCTCCTTCGTCCCAAGGTACAATCCGTACTTGTGGTGCATTCATTTGTTTCATCGTGCTTTCCTCCCAATTGCTTTATAAGCCCGGCCTTGTTAAAAACAATACAACCATAAGAATAACTACTAATTTCTTTCATAACTTTTTTAACTCCTGCACAGTTTAAACGATTTCCATAGCGGAAATTACGCCCGCTCCTTTGGCCATGATCCTTGTTGTTTGCGGATTAATACAATTTGCCCTATATGGTATACGTTGTGCAAAATCTGACGGGCCAGCCCCCCTGCAAGTTCCTCATCCAATTGACTGTCATGAACCTGTGCCAGTGATTTACGCAATTCCTCACAAATCATGCGTGCTTCTGCAACAACTTCCTCCCATTTATCGGAATTCGCTTGGTCGCCGCCATCTCCAAATGTATCCTCAGCTAAGATTGTCTTCCACTTTTCGGAAACTGGTTCCCCAATATCTCCAAATGCAACCATATGATTGGATGCCCTTTTTCCAGGCGATGGATCGTCATTGATTTGTCTAAGAAGCACGGTGTTGTAGTAATTGAGATGATTTACAGTCTGCCAAATGGTGTTACCACCTCCAGGGGGCTGCCAGCTTGCATCTGCGGAATTTAAACCCCGTAGTGCAGATTCTAACGGTACAAACCATGTCTCCTTATCCCAGCAAAAGTCATATTCCATGCGAAAAATATCCGTCAATCCCAGGTTCATTTGCTTTCTCCCTTCACTCAAGTTAATCCTATTCAGCTATTGAATGCAGATGATCACAGCGCCTATCGGTTTCTCAAAAAAATTTCCAATACTATTTAGATACAACCCCATTAATAGGTGCAAAACGTAACCCCATTTTACACAATCATTTGTAAATCAATCCAAATGAATGCATGCTGCAGTCACACAAAAGAGCTTGGGGCACAGCCGAGCCCTTCTTTCATTTCCCAGAATAAGGTCGTCTTTTTAAAAGACGACCTTATTTCAAATCACTCTTTTGAATGGCAACAAGAATCCGTTTCAAAAGCGTGTTCATATTCGTCATGACGTCGGAGCCATGAACTTCCCCTGCCATCACTGCGACCAGGTGGCTGTTCCCATTCCTCCTGCCTGCCAAGTGCTGTTAAATCAAGGTAATTAAAGATACCAAGCAGTAGATCCGTTCCACGGGCGTAAGTCGTATACGTATGAAAAATCCGTTCACCATCACGAAGAAAGGTACTCACGCCAGGCACCTCCATTGATTGTTGGGAATCAAGGGGTACACCGTTCTGAACTAGCTCGTCCTTGGTCAAGTAGTTATATTCAATCGGAGCAACGGATTCATCCAGTGTAACGTGAAAGTCATAGTTAAAGTCACTATCGAAGGACGAGTACCAAGGAATGTTCCAGCCCATGCGCTCTTTATAGCTTAGGAGTTTAGAAAGTGGTGCACGAGATATCAGAGCCAGTGACGTGTTGCGAGCTTGCAGGTGGGCGAGATGGCCAATGTTGTCCACAGCAAGCGAGCAAGCCGGACAACCTGCTTCCCAATCGGGATCGAACATGAAATGATGCACGATAAGCTGCGGACGGCCTTCAAACAGATCAAGCAGACGGGTATTTCCATTCGGGCCATCTAATACATAGTCCTTATCAATCTCTACCATTGGAAGTCGGCGGCGCTCGGCATTTAATTTATCCCTGCTCCGGGTAAACTCTTTTTCCTTGTCCAAGAAATTCTTTCGCGCTGTTAACCACTCTTCCCGGGACACGACTTTCGGATACGCAGCGTTTTTTTGTGACATGATTCATTCCCCTTTCGCTGGCTAATTTAACTTTTCCGTACAAAAATTGAATTGCTAGAGTAACAGGTTGACTGCCAGGTATCACCAGGAAGGCGGTGGCCATTCTCCAATTAATCGACGAATCAATGCTACCTGTCCAGTATGATAACTGTTGTGTGCCATAAGTGTGGCTAAAAGATCACCACGAGTCCTTTCCAGCCCAGCGTCCCTTTGTTCTTGTAAATCTTTCTTTGCTTCGTTTTCAGCTTCCTTTAGCCCACTGCTGAATTGAAAAAAAGCGTCATTCCACTCGTTTTCACTTGACGGGCCTGTTTCATCGGGCCATGAGTCCTCGTCCTGCTCCGGATGTTCAGGCACCACACCTTTAAGATAGGCAAGGTAGAAGTCTTGCCAGAAAATCATATGGTTTAGAATCTGCCATACTGAATAGGGACAGTTTGCGGGTAGCTCTCCGGACTTCTCCCACCGTAAACCATCAAACACCTCCAATGGGTCAACATGTGCATTTTCCCCATGTAATCCGTTTTCAAAGAAAGTCAGTTTCAAAGGTAACTCCCCCTTTGTATAATTTGGAATTCAAAATGCTGCATAAATAAGTACCTCCTTAACTATTCTGTACTCTTCTAAAAAATCCTGCTACTTTCATATGTATAAATTTTACCTGCGTTGAACAAACCAGGATGTGCGGGACAGGGGGTCAGACCCCTTGTCCCGCTTTGACTGCCTTTCTTAAATTCTGCAAGCAGCTCGGCAATTTCTTTTTCCTCAGCGGCGGTTGCTTCCGGGTCCATTGGGTTACTCTGCCCTTTCTCCAGCTTCGACATTGCTTGCTTCCTTTCCGTAAACCAATCCGGCACAACCTCCCTTTTATGCTGATACCCCCGATTCCGCAATTGGCTTCGATTGTCCAAATCCTCGGCATTAACAGCTTCAACCGTATGAAGCCCGTTTTTCAGCCAATCGTTTAAAATCCATTTCACATAGCCCCAGCTCTTCCTATCCAGCTCCAACGCCCGTTTCATCGCATGCAAAACAAGCCCTTCGCCAGCATCATTCACCCAGCCAGTGATCTCCTTTGCAGTAAACGAATTTGCCTTGCCAAAGTTATTTTCAAAAAATGAAATGGCGGAAGAAGAAAAAGCTTTTTGTTGTTTATGTATTGTTTTCGTTTGTTTATCTTTCTGTTTCTTTTCTTGTTTATTATTTACTTTATATAATGGCACCGCGTTGTCTGCCGGATTGTTAACCACATTGTCTGCCAAACTGTCCCCCGCATTGCGGTCCACATTATTGTCCACGCTGTCATCTGCCTTGCTAACCTTATCATCTACCGGTTTAACAGCTGCACCCGTCTGATCAAACACGTATACTTGCGAAATCATTTGATAGATTGGTGATTGACTTCCTGACTGTGGCTCCACCATAATAAACCCGTTCTCTATTAGATCTTCTCTTGCCCGTGAAAAGGAACCTCCTTTAACACCAGAGGTTTCCATCAGCATGATATTTGTAACGGTAAATCGTTCCTGCCAGCCGCTCAAATTGTTAAAATGCATCAGCGTATGCCACAGTGCAACCGCCGAACCTGAAAGTGGATTAAATATAATACGATTATAAAATGCTTTCATTTCTTTTAAGTAGTTCATCTTAAGCTCCCCTTTAAGTATTCATTAGTATTGCGCTACCCTTTACGTAAGGACAGCGCAACGATTCTATAATTCCAAATTCCACGAAATCCGTTTGCGAAACTCCGAATCCTTCAGCTTCCTTCTAACCTGCTTCCCCCAGCTTTTCACCGCGTCCACAGTCGTTTCTTCCTGATCTGCAATAGCTTTCACAGACATATCATGCATAATATATAAATTCACCCACTTCCATTGATTCTCCGTTAGCTCTGATTTCAGACGTTCCCACAGGTATGGATCCTTCCCGTTCAGACCTGAATAGCCAACAATCGGATAGGTATTCCCATTCATCTTCAAATGATTGCCATCATCAATTTCTGCCTCACTAATTACTATCGAATCGGCTGCGTGTTTGGTGTCATGTTTTTCTTTCCGAATTTTATCAATCAGCCGATTGCGAATCGTATAATTGAAATACGTTGCCATCGGACCCTTATCCGCCTCATATTTCTCATAAGCATTCCACATCGCACACAGACCTTCCTGGTAAAAATCTTTGTGCGGATCGTTAATGTTCAAGCGATGAATCTGGTAGTGAATTCTTCTTTCGTTTTGATTGAAAATTTCCTCGAACGTGAATGTCTTTTTGTTGTTCATTTGTTTTCTCCTCCAAATGGTAATGATGAATGCTGCTAGAGTTACCATATTGCATGAAGAAAAATTGTGCATCTTGGCTAACTTTCTAAATTAAACGTAAAAATTCAAATTTCATCTTAATAATCCGTTAAATTTTGAAAAACCAATTAGAAAAATTCAATTTTCAAGCCAGTTAAAAAAGTTAGATGGAATTCGCTGGGATTGTAGTGAAGTCATTATTGCTAGTCCAAAAAGTTTTATTACCAAAAAGTGACCTTCAGGGCGTGGGATCTACCAATTTACAACTAGATAATAGTTTTAAAAAGGAAGATAACCATTGGGAAATAGAAATCTATTCAAACTGTTATTAGGGAAGCAAATATGATTGAAAAGAATAGAAAAAGGTTTATCAATTGAGAAACTAGCAAACATATCGGGGCTTAATGATAAAAATATTGGTAGAATTGAGCGTGGTGAAAAATTACCCACAACATTTTATCATGAGATCAGGGATTGAATTACTGTTTAATCTTTACAGAACGCACTAACTAATGGAGCTGATATAAAAATTTTAACTGGGGACTACCTTTATGTCACCCAACCAAAAGCAATACAAAAAGTACTAGAGTTACAAGGAGAAAATTTGGAGGTACGTTTATGGAAAAGTAATGGGAACGCCTTCCACCCAAAAACATACATATTTAAAAATAAAGAAAAGGGTTCACTCATTGTTGGGTCCTCCAATATGTCACGATCGGCATATACAACTGGTGTTGAATGGAATTTGCAAATACATCGGCGAGCATCCAACGAATCCTTCGATGAATCAATTGAAGCATTCATTGAATTGTTCTACGCAGATAACACGGAAACGATGCCTTGAATCTTTAAAGACTTATCAAAAAGAATATGATTACTTCCATACCGAACACGCTGATCTCCTCACAACCTGGACAAAAAAGGAGGAAATAGAATTAACATTACCTTCTGAAGAAAACGATTTACCGGAAGAGACATACGATCCACCCGTAGTTTATCCTGCCGATTTTGAACCACGACAAGCACAGACCGAGGCTTTAGCAGCACTTCAATCCACCATAGCCGAAGAGTATAAAAAAGCTATGGTTGTTATGGCAACAGGTTTGGGGAAAACATACCTTGCAGCTTTTTTTGCACAACAATATAAAAAGATTCTGTTTATTGCGCACCGTGAAGAAATTTTAATACAAGCCAAGAAGAGTTTTGAACTGATATTGAATCAACCAGGTGGACTCTTTTATGGATAAGAAAAAGATAAAGATAACGATATACCGTAACCCTGGAGATACCAAGTTTTTCAGCCACCTTCACTTTACTGAAGCCTTGTTTTAGTAATTGCTTAATTTCCATATACATATTCCACTTATCCACCTTTTTGCCTCCATCACTGTTGTAGTCTATCAATCTATTATTATAACAGTGATGGGGCATTTATTTTATGCTACTTTCACGTCGGACAGTTTTTATATGGCTGCCCGAGGGCAGCCATATAAAAACTGCACTCACGTATAGGAAAGTGTTCACTTTTATTTAGCGGAAACTGTATACTTTAGTTTATCAGTCACAACACCATTCAAGTATTATGGTTTAAAAGACAACATTGATTATTCTGCCATTCACTGGCTAGGTAACAAATATGACCAGAATGAACTAATGATGCAACAATTGCAATTAGACAAAGCAAAACAAATTTACACCAAATGGAATGAACTTAAACAAACCCGTTCACTTGGATTTTGTTCTTCCATTCAACAGGCTGAATTCCTAGCAAACTATTTCAATGATCAAGGGGCAAATGCACTTGCACTTACCTCGCAAATTATAGTCGAAAAGAAAGTATACGGATGCTAGAATCAGGGGAACTAGATATCATCTTTACAGTGGATCTCTTTAATGAAGGGATCGATATCCCATCTGAGGATACATTACTTTTTGCACGTCCAACTGAATCATTGGTTGTTTTCACTCAACAAATCGGGCGTGGTCTAAGGAAATTCGTAGAAAAAAATACTTGCGTTATTATTGATTTTATTGGTAACTATCGTAATGCAGATATTAAACTTACCCTTTTTGATACACAAAAGTCAAAGAATTCCTTAGGTAAGGATTTTACACCTATTGTTCCAGCAGAGTGCGAAATACATTTAGAGACTGAAGTTATCAATCTTTTGGAAGCATTAAAGAAAAAACGCAGTCCACGTAAAGAACGAATTTTTCATGACTATTTAAAAGTAAAAAATAATCTAGGTAGAAGTCCCACTTATAAAGAAATTCATCTTAATGGAAGCATTAATTCAAAAGAATATAAACAAGCCTTTGGGGGCTATTTCTCATTCCTTTACGAATTCCAAGAGTTATCTGAACAAGAATCTATAGTTTATGAACAGCATTATCGATGGTTAAATAAAGTAGAAAAGGAAACTATGACAAAATCATATAAAAAGGTTATATTACAATTTTTATTGAATAAAGGAACGGAAGAATGGTTAAAACCAACACCAGAGGAGGTCGCCCCTTATTTCCACCAATTTTATATGGCTAAAAATTACCGAAAACGAATTGACTTCTCGAGTAAGAACACAAAAGAATTATGGGAATATGACCAGGCAAAAGTAGTTAAACTAATTGCCAAGATGCCGATGTCTAAATGGGTAGATAGGGATGAGCTTGTATATTTTGAGAATGGAAAATTTGGAATGAATTTTTCTGTTCTAGAGATAGATCAACATATTCTACATGCAATGACTCTGCAGATTTGTAATTATAAAATGCAATGGTATTTTGAAAGAAAAAGTGGGGGACAGCTTAATAGCTAACCCCATTTTTTCAATTAATTTATTCCATGCACAATATAATGATATAGCTTATGTTCTACAGGCTTGTCCAATACCATATTCATATGTACAACCGGAATATCTTTACCGTTCTTATCAAGCATCATAGCCTGTTCAACTGTTTCTTTATTAGGAAGTGTTTTCCCCAAATAATAAAAACCACTACCTTCATCGTCATCTTTTTTAATGAATAAATGAAGATCCATATTCATATCATCTGCATGAATAATCTTTTTAACCTCTTCCGAAGCCAGAGTTCGTTTACTTCGGGTATACCATTTAAATACCTTTGGACTTATGAATTCATCTCCGTAGTCAACACTTGCTTCTACCTCATCATTTTTATGATATGTAACAAATATTGGACAAGTCCGATACTTCGGTTTATATCCATACATAGTGGAACTTTCATCGTTTTTCCAGTTTAATAGTTTACATGCGTCCTTTCTAGTATATTTTTCATACCTAGTAAGCTGTTTTTTAGGATGATATTTTTTACTTCGCTCAAGCCCACTTTTAACAACATCAATTATTAACTTTTTAAAGTAAGGATTAGATTGCAAACTCTCCTGAATTGGTTCCGAAAATGAATATGTTTGACCTGAATTTAGTATGATTATTGGTTTATTACCATATTTCTTTTTGTCCGATTGAGTGAAAAAGGATAGGTCAAATATACGGTGTACAGATGTAATAGTGTCAACATTAGCAATACATTCAGATTCAGAAAGGGCATGTTTAAAGCCTTCAGTTGAAATGGTAGTATGTTCTAATAATTTTTCCAATAAAATGAGCTCGTGTTTCCGTTTTCCATCAAGAACTTCTGATGAAAGCATTGTCAATACACAATTTTCATAAGCACGTAACATTGGGACTTCTTCTTTCATTTTTGATAAAAAAGTATAATAGTTCTTATACTTTCCTGTAATTACAACAGGATCAATCGAGTGATTTTTAATAAAGTCATATAAATATGGAGTTCTTCCTAGTCGATTTTTCAATTCAACGAATGCATCCTTAAATATTTTCAGTGCTGTCAAATTACTAGCATTAATCGATTTAAATATTTGTTTCTTAGCAACCTCTTCAAAATTGACAGTGGATATTCCCTTAATATAACTTGTTTCATTTGTATGTCTACGAACGTTGTCTTTATTCAGCGACTTATCCCCAGAAAGAGCCATTGGGATTAAAAAATTATTCTTATAGTTACCTATAAAATCGATAATTGTAACATATTCCTTTGTTTTATGTTTCCGGAGACCCCGCCCTAACTGTTGAATAAAAATAATGCTAGATTGGGTTTGTCTCAACATTACAACTTGATTAATGCTAGGAATATCGATCCCTTCATTAAATATATCAACTGTAATTATATAATCGAGAGAACCGTTCTCCAATCTATCCACCTGGTGCATTCTTTCTTCTTGAGAATTATCGCCAGTTAAAGAAATCGTTCGGAACCCTTTTTGATTTAATGCCTCAGATAACTTAACAGCCTCCTCTTTTCGACTACAAAATATTAAACCTTTTACACTTTCACCAGAATGACCATAATAATCAATTTTATCTATAATATGTTCTACACGTTCATTTGTAACAAGTTTTGATAAGATTGCAGTTTCGTCAATGAATTCCCCATTATATTCGAAATCAGTAACCCCAAAATAATGAAATGGACACAACATATCTTCATCCAATGCCTCTTGCAATCGAATCTCATAAGCGATATTGTAGTCAAACAACTCATATATATTAAAATCATCCGTACGCTCAGGGGTTGCTGTCATACCTAGTAAAAATTTTGGTTTAAAATAGTCGATTACTCTTAAATAAGATGCAGCCCCGGCTTTATGCACCTCATCAATCAAAATATAATCAAATTCTACACTGCTAAATTGCTTCAGAGTGTCTTGCTTTGAAATGGATTGTATTGTTGTAAATAAATATCTAGCATCTTTCTGTTTAATGGAACCAGATAAAATACCAAAATCTTTTTCAAGTCCACCCATAATACGTTGAAAATCAGTTTTAGCCTTATGTAATATCTGTTCTCGATGTACAACAAACAGCATACGCTTTGGTGCAACACGACGCACGTCAAATGCTGATAGATATGTTTTTCCTGTTCCAGTTGCGGATATGACAAGACCTTTATCGTGCCCTTCATTCCTAACAGACTGTATTTGCTCCAATGCTGCCTTTTGCATTTTATTCGGTTTAATATTAACTGCAGTTTGAACAGAATTAACTTCATAATTCTTTGGAAACTCTATCAATTTTGTTGCTGCTTGGTAATCGAATGGTTTATGTATCTCTTCATATGATTTTATCCATGCATCGGTTAATGGACTAGCTTCCTTCCAAACTTCTTCAAATTGATTTTTAAAATGGGTGATCACTTCTCCATCTTCATAAGAGGTTAACTTCACATTCCATTCATAATTCACTTTCAATGCCTGGGCAGTAAGATTTGAACTTCCCACTATTAAAGAAAAATATTTATCATGTTCAAATATATAACCTTTTGAATGGAACCCTTTCAATTCAGTTAATCGAACCTCCACATTAGTGATCTTCATTAATTCTTTGAAGACCTTTGGTTGATTGAAATTTAAAAAAGTTGAAGTAAGGATTTGACCCCGTATTCCTTTTCGCTTCAAATCAAGTAAATGAGATTTTAATGTAGCAAGACCGCTTTCAGTAATAAATGCCACTGAGAAAATAAATGATTTACAGTTATCGAGATCCTCAACCAACGATGTTAACACATCTACATTTGTACTCGTATTGTTTACTAATAGTCTAGGTTTATATGTATCTATTTTACCGTAGTTCCGATCAATAAAACCTTTATGTAAAGAATCCTCTAAATTTCTCAAAAAATTTTCCACCAATTCACCCCCAATATTATTATTGACCTTTTACTATCTTTTCTACCGCAGGAATATCTGCTGGCGCCCAATCAAGAATTTGAAGTTCTTCTTTAGGTAACCACTTAATTGATTGGTGCTCTGTTAACACTGGCTCACCATCAACAAGAGTACAATAAAAAGTAGTTAAATGAACAATTCCAAAATCGTACTCATGTACTGTATGATCAACTTGTTTACCAACTTCAATATTGCAGCGCATTTCCTCTTTTATCTCTCGCTCTAACGCTTCCTTTGATGTCTCACCTAGCTCAATTTTTCCCCCAGGAAATTCCCATTTTTGTGATAATGTTTTTGTTTGACCCCTTTGCGCACAAAGAATTTTATTGTTATTGATTATTACTGCTCCGACCACGTGTATATTTTTCTTATCCATTTACTTCCCCACCTGTTATTTGTTATCTTAATATTTTATTATACATAATTAATTTGGAAGAATAAAAGTATTAAATAAAGAAATAAGTTCCCCATCATTTAAAGATGGGGAAAAATAGATAGTTTATTAAAATGAGATTTTTATAAATCACACTGTATAGGCAATCTTACCTGCCCTCACTCCAAAACAAACCCCATCTCAACCTTCTCCCCAACACTCTCAAAACCCTCATCATGTGCACCATCAACAATCAAATTAACTTTCCCAATATCCTTTGCTGGTGAATCAACAAGAAACATTACGTCACCTTCCTTATGCACCTTTCCAATAAAATCACCGCCAACATTGTCAGAAAAGAACATAGCTGCATCCGCCTGATCACCGGTATCTGTTGTAATTGTCGCTTGATCCGGATAGAAGCCAATTGTATCATCAGAGGTATTCTCTGCTTTCATTTTTAACGTAATCACCGTTACCTTTTTTTTACCGTCAAACATATCCAGGTAATCTTCATTTACTTCAAGATCGCCAATCTGAATCCCGCTCACATTCAGTTTCACTGGACCACTTTCCGCATTTTCATCCAAGTCCTTATTTTTATAAGCGATACGCAAAGTGCCAATTTCCGATTCCTGAACCATTTCATCGTCGTTTGCTTCATCCGTCTTGTCATTTTCTGCTAAGTCATCACTAGCCATGGATTGATTTGACTCCGCCTTTGCTTTTCCCTCCGAATTGTCACTCGTATCCTCGCCACATGCTGTTAAGACCATGCCAGCAATGACCATTACTGCAAATAAAAATACGAATTTCTTTAACATAATAAAATCTCCCCCTGTATGAATAATTTCTGTGCAGTGATTTTTCTATAAATACCAGCTGCCTCACTCTAAATCATATCAACAAGGGTGAACAATTTTTTGTACACCTTAAACGCAATGATATATACTCAGTTACTAATTGTTTTTACGATTTATTAGTTACTTTTATTTAAATCTGGTTACTGGATAGTCAAAAGTTCTAATAGGTCGAGACCCCAAAGAATTGTTATCAAACTCCAGTATTTTATGCCTTAAACGGTTTAGTTGAATTACAATTAAACGTGGGTTTCGTGCTAATAGGTTATAAGCGATGTGAACTAACACCCGAACGATGAACAGGATAATTGTTCGGCTTTGGCATGAATGTAATTTATAAGCTTATAGTTTGATCTTGTTCCGCCGTTCTACGACAAACAATCATTTGCGGCAATTTGCTGGTATTGTCGTAAAATTTTAACATAGGACAATTGTATATACTCATACAATTAATACGACTATTAAGATGTGAAGGGAGCCATATTTATGGGATATACGGATAACTATGAAAGGGATCCTTACGGTATTATTGCATTTTTCCTACGTAATGATTATGACCATGGTCGATTCTTTGATAGGGAAATAAGCCATTACGAGACTGAATTGGCCCGTGCAAACTTAAACAACGTTCAACGTTTAGGGAAAATATGGGAAAGGGCTGCAAAAAAGCAGGGCGATATTGGCAGGTTAATTGATGATGCCCAGCATGCTACCAACGAATTCCACAGTCTCCTTGCCTATACAATGGATAAGTCATTGCATTGCGAGGTTATTATTTCAACGCCATTATCACTTATCGATCACATGGTACGGGAGGCGGAGGAATCACAACGGATATTTAAATTAATTGACAGTGGTGAAACCTATACACCTTCAGATGCTATTATACATGAGAGTGTCTTTTGGTTAAGGCAAATGGCAGACCATTTGGGTTATATACACCATTATGTTGATTTATCTAACTATGATTTACATCACCAAATCACACAGATGACGGAAAAATTCCAACGGCTGCTTTTACAGGCACAGGCGCTACAAACCATGATTCGTCCCCCTCGAAATAAAATGCTGCCAGTGTTGGACCAGTTCCGAAAAATGCTTATCCCCGAAGTTCAAGATCTCGAGAAATTTAAATTGGAGTTAGATGATTTAATCAAAAAATGTGCTGCTGCTACAACATCCCCGCCGGATTTGCTAGAACATATAGCCAGGGAGGCCCATCATCTGTGGAGGAATTTGGAAGATGAGGTTATATCATGACGGGTACCCACGTGATTCCTAAAACAGAACTTTCATCTATGCCCAGCTGAAGGAATTAAAATGACTGCACGTTAGGCAGCATAATACATCAGCCATTTACTTATACCGTGTCTGAATTAAACTACATTTTTACTCTGCGAAAGTCGCTAGTACAAAATAATAAATACCCTAAAAAAGCTTTAATAAGAACCCAATCTTGCTTGAGAATGGGTTCTTAATATCTATATAGGGTTAGTATCCATATGGAGTGTATACGTAATAAGGCATTGCGGCCCTGGCATAACAGTTACAAGGTTTCCATTGATTTTGCCATATATATTGATTGTCGTCATGCCGGGTAGCATGGTGTCCCAGGTCGGGCTCTTCCTTTGCCTGTATCCGTTCAGATGATGTTGGGGGTTTTGAATTAGGTTGTGACTGTGCGAGTTCCTTCTCTAGAGTCGTTGCCGTCACAACGGGGGGCGGCCCTTCCCATGGTATTGACGGAACCGCATAAACCGGACCGAAACCATTCTTTAGCTGATTTTGTCCGAATAGGGCAGGACCTTGATGGTTTTTCATATATTTCCCCCCCTCAGGTTGTTTAGAAATACTAAAATTTGGGCCTACCGCATTCATTGGTTGATTAACAAAAGTTGCCGGTGCTATTTGATTACCGTTCCCTTCGCTTTGATTCATTTTTCCGATATCATTCTCATTAAACATATCAACTCTCCTCCCATGTTTCCGGTATTACCTGTATTTTATTCATCCGTTTTAATTTTGGGTATATAACTTACAAAATGGGCTGTGTGGGAATTACTGGATTAGTACCATTATTCCCCTGTAACCCTTGATGTGCAATGATAACATCTACAAACTGGAGCAACCCCCCCATAAAATGATCGGCTAAATTAACTGACCTTAACCTTATCAATTGGAGTACACGTTTTTTATACTCATAAATGACGGTTGTATACGAATACGTTGAAATTTATGTACGAAATCCATTACTATTAAAGTAACCACGGATGTAAACGACAGGCTTTAAATAGATTTAAGAGGTGATTGCGTTGAGTAACAGAACCAAAGACAAGGAACTGGAAAAAGGACTAATGAAAGTTCTTGATGGACTGAAGGAAATACGGCATGATTTAGAAGAAAAAGCAGAAAAACGAACCTGGCGTGAGATCAACGTACCTTCCACCCTTTACGATGTATTAAGCAGATTTACAAAAGATGAATTGACGAATATTCGGAAAACGCTTACCATTCCAAACGCCAGCTCCTTGAAAAAAGTTGAGCTCATCAAGCTGCTAGAGACAAAAATACCGGAAAAGTTTGAAACGATTTGCCTTCATTTCGATGTGGAACGTTACAGCATTATTGATAAATTGGCCCATCAAGGTGGTTCAGTTGATGCTGCTAAATTTTCTTTGGACCTGCTTAAAAACCTTGAGCAGTACGGCCTCATTTTTACCGGAACAAATAATGGGGAAAAAGTTGCCGTCATGCCAAGTGAACTGGTCGAGCGATTCCAAACCATCAATCATACAAAATTAAAAACCATTACAAAAAGAAACACAGAATGGATTAAGCTGGCACAGGGCCTTCTATACTACTATGGAACACTTTCAGGGACCACATTAATTAGAATGGTGGAAAAGTATTCTGATTACAATATGGATGTGAAGAATTTCTTTGACATTATGCACGATGCGGTGGATTGCTACAACGAAATCAGGGTTGACGGGAACGGTTTTTCACAAGGTAGGGTTTTCGACTCGGGGCGTGTCGTGAAAGAGCACCGCAGCAGAAAAGACGTTCCATACTATCCATTTACCAAGGAACAGCTCCTAGATGCCGGAGTCCCAAATTATGTAGAGCGAAACAGCAGCTACAGGCAATTCGTCACCTTCCTTACACAAAATTATGAAGTTAGTAAGAAAGAAGCAGATGGATTTGCTGAGGAATGTGTTTATGCTACCAGAATCGGGGATGGCCCACAGGATGTTCTTCAGTTTCTGCAACAAAGTTTTGAAATAGACAGTTTAGAAAAAGTACAAGCATTCATGGAACCACTTGTTAACCTGATGAATAACACGAGGGAATGGTTCCTTAAAGGATATACCTCAACAGAATTATTAGAAATAGATAAGAAACATATGCAGCCATTGCCAAACAACACAAATAACGTCATTGATTTCAAAACGAAAAAGAAAGTCGGACGAAATGATCCATGCCCATGCGGCAGCGGAAAGAAGTATAAGAAATGCTGCGGGAGATAATCGGGACAAGGGGTCAGCCCGGTCAGATCCCTTGTCCCGCTTCAACTTGTAAATGGCTTCATTAAGGCTAATAACATTTACGCAATAATGGCATCTTTTAGCCTATTCACCAGTCTCCGCAAACCGTTTAATACGATTACCAATCTCATCCCGAACACGCTGGAACACTTCCCACTTCTCTTCAACCGTTCCTTCCGCTTTTGCTGGATCATCAAACCCCCAATGTTCCCGTTTTACATGTGGCGGTGTCACAGGACATTTATCTTTTGCATCCCCGCAAAGTGTTACCGCGATCGTTGCATGATTCAAAAATTCCGGATCAATCATCTCTGACTCTTGATCAGAAATATCAATGCCCACCTCATTCATAGCTTTGACCGCGTTCGGGTTTAACCCATGTGCTTCGATTCCGGCGCTCCGGACTTCCCAATCACTTCCCAAATATTTTTTCGCATAACCTTCTGCCATTTGACTTCTGCAGGAATTACCCGTGCATAAAAAGTAAATTGCTTTTTTGGACATTATCGTCTGCCACCCCTTTTCTTCCATCTATAAAATTACCCAGAGCCATAATGCTAACCCGGTAAGTGTGATCAATAATGTTGGGATTGTAAGCGTAATTCCTACTTTAAAATAGTAGCCCCAGGAAATTTTTACACCTTTTAGCGATAGTACATGAAGCCATAATAATGTTGCAAGAGAACCAATTGGTGTTATTTTAGGTCCCAAATCGGATCCAATGACATTGGCATAAATAAGGGCTTCGTTAATTTCTCCGGTTGTTTGAACATCTGAGATCGCTAGCGCATCAATCATAACGGTTGGCATATTGTTCATAATCGATGACAAAATCGCCGCAATAAAACCCATCCCAATTGTTGCAACATATAAGCCTTGATCGGCAGTCCATTGTATTAAATCGGCTAAAACACTTGTCAATCCAGCATTTTGCAGACCATACACCACAACATACATTCCAATGGAGAAAAATACAATTGCCCATGGAGCGCCTTTAACAACGGTTGACGTTTGTACTGCCGGGCTGCGTCTAGCCATAATCAGGAATAAAATAGCTATGACACCAGCTACAATCGAAACGGGAATGCCAACTGCTTCACTTCCAAAATAGCCCGCCAGCAATGCCGCTAAAACAATCCAGGAAATCCTGAACATGAAAGGATCTCGTATCGCTTGATTTGGTTCTTTTAACTGGGTTACATCATATTGTTTCGGAATACGTTTACGGAAAAATAGATATAAGACAAGAATACTGGCCATTATTGAGAATACGTTCGGGATAATCATGCGGGAAACATATTCCACAAACCCAATCCCAAAATAGTCTGCGGAAACAATGTTCACCAGGTTACTTACAATTAAAGGCAGTGATGCGGTATCCGCAATGAATCCACTCGCCATGATAAACGGTAAAATCATTTTTTCCTTAAAGTTCAAGTTACGTACCATCGCTAATACAATTGGTGTCAAAATGAGTGCAGCACCATCATTAGCGAAAAATGCTGCAACGATGGCTCCTAATAAAATTATATAAACAAACATTCTTATGCCATTACCTTTGGCTATTCTGGCCATATGTAATGCAGCCCATTCAAAAAATCCGATTTCATCAAGAATAAGTGAAATTAGAATAACTGCTACAAAGGTTAGTGTGGCATTCCAAACAATACCTGTAACCGTTAGGACATCCCCCCACGTCACTACACCTGCAACAAGGGCTAGGATTGCTCCACCGCAGGCACTCCAGCCAATCCCTAGGCCTTTAGGCTGCCAAATAACGAGTACCAAGGTGGCGATAAAAATCCCAACGGCTAAGTAAACTGATACATCCAACTTAATTCCTCCTTAATCACAAACAATTCGCTTACCCGCCTTTTCCAAGCAAACGAGCTTTTCTTTTTGATTTGGCAGATGATCCAAAATAGTCATTACCAAAGGATAGCTTTCATTTTCCCTATTTAACGAATAAAAGATCCATTGTCCTTTACGTTTTTCCTTCACAATACCAGCATCCCTTAACTTGCGCAGATGCTGACTGATCGAAGGCTGGCTCATTTGAAAAACTTCCACAAACTCACAAACACAGCATTCATTATCCTTTAAAAGCCCAACCATCGTTAGTCGTGTTTTATCGCCTAACAACTTTAGCGTTAAAGCAACTTTTTCAATATCTAACAAATTGTCACCCCCTGCTCCCTTTCATATATTAGCATATAACTATTTGCTTATATAAACAAATTAAATCTGGCAGAGGTGTGTCTCTTGACCCGCTTTACCTAACGTATATATTCCAGCAAGCACAGCAACCACTCATACCAGCTATTGAATTTTCTTTCTCCCACAATCCCAACAAAAAAACAGCCAAAAAGTCAGCAACAAGGCTGGATTCACGGCTGTTTTTCATTCATTTTACCTGCAATTTTTTGTTAAACGTACATCACAACATTTTATCGACAGATAGGTAACTTACTTATCCCCATCTTTCCCCGCTTCATCCGCTATCTGATCAAAAGAACGGACTTTCCCATGCGGATTTTGTGCAGCTTTTCTGCCTCGCCATTCTCGTTCTTGCTGTCGTTTGGGTTTAGACATTACTTATGCCCCCTTCGAAGTTAGTGCATCCCTTTCCATTCACCCTTGTTTTTAGATGCTTTTTCCTTCTTAGCTTTTGCTTTATGTGCCCGATTAGCATTGGCACTGCCAAATTCCTTAGAGAACTCGGAATCCGTTTTACTGGAATCAAACCCTTTTTTATTCTTCTGCTGCGGATCATTTTTCTTTGTTCGTTTCGCCAAAAATATCCCTCCTTTTTTGCCTTAGTATAGGTAAAGGAAAAGGAAATATTCGATGCTATTCACGTACAATTGCACTTAGCTGTTTACACTAAGTTTTCCACCATGATAGCAATAGTAATGTTCGGCATGAAGCTCTTTTAATTTTGCCAAAGATTTTTCTGCATTCTCACTATCCAAGCAAAAGTGTGGATTAACAATGACTAATGCATGATTTTCTTTACCAGCCGCGTCAGCTGTAATAACGCTTTTTAAGCTTGGAAAATATAAGGAAATATGCCCTGATGTATGCCCTGGTGTTGCAATCACCCTGCATGTGTTATCCAAAATCATATCACCATCATGTACCGTTTTATCTATTGGAACATGTTTCAAATTATTCAGCTGCTGGATGAACCATTTGCCAAAGTCCATTTCTTCCTCTGGCAAATGCTGTAATAATTCTTCGGCTTGAACCAATCTCTCCGATTTCGTTTTTCCGCTAATATATTTTGCTTCAATCTCACTGGATAGGATCGTAATCCAAGGGTACTTTTCCTTGAAATCATATACGGAACCGATATGGTCAATATCATAGTGGGTAATGATGATATTCCTTAAATTTTTCATTTCATACCCATTTTTCAATATTTCACTTTCGATTAAGGGTAAAAAATTTGGATTCCCGGTATCGACCAGCGTCAGTTCATTGTTCACACTAATTAAGCTTGGATTAATCCGTTCCTTCTGTCCATTTAATTCATATTCAATTGGCAATTCCACTATTTTCATATTCCTTCCTCCATTTCGTTTGTTCGTTATATGTATTTCATGCAGACACGTTATCATAATACCATATTTTAAAATGCTATTTATAGACTTCACAAAACAGTCTGTAAATTTATTTTATTACGTTGGACAATTCATTCAGCACATACATCACAAACTTTTACACAATACTAAAACTATCCCAAAAACACATAGTTCAATATTTGGAGGGGTTTAGTTGGACACAATGAATACTCCCGCCACTTAATTTCTACAAAATTTGAAGTGGGGGTTTCTGGGGTATCGACTTTCAAGATGACGATTAACCACCAGTGGAGTTGACACATTGGTGTGCTAAAAACACCCAACCCCGCTATCCCATTGGTCTTGCCTTTTGGGATTACGTTTATTTTAGTGTGACCGATATTGGATACAATAAGGTTTCTGTGCAGGCAAAAGGTTCCTTAAATGCGTCCCGGAATACTTTTTTCATGATATTTGCAGCACCATTTACATCGGCATTCATGTGTGTGCCATTCTTTGAACGGTATAATCCTCGCTTCACACGCTTCCCTGAAAATGAGTTATTCATCTCCTCCCCATAAACGGGAATGTCATCATAATCCAGAAAACTTGCTTGTGACGTGTAGGATTCTTCCGTCATAATCACTTTTATACCATGACGTTCGACCTTATAGGTGATCATCTGAACTAAAAGTCGATGGGGTATGGTTATAAACGTTTGATTATTTCTTTTTCCCATATTTGAATGGTCTTTCCAACCTTTGTTATGACCGATAATAAACGTATCAATATCATTTTCCAAAGCCAGTTTTTCAATTTGATAACTCGCTTTATGGAATAGGTCTTTTAGTTGATTAAAGCGCTTGTTGTTGATTTTTTCTAATCGTTTGGATGTAAATGAACCTTGGCTGGTGTTCTTTCCCTGACGAAGAATACCCGTATAATGAGATTTCAATTGGTTAAAGCGTTGATTAATCGATTTGATAGTTTTGCCCTTTACTAATACAGGTCTTTCGCCAGTATTCGTAACGATGGTTGCAAGATTATCAATTCCTAAGTCAATCGACAGGTAACGATTCTTGGACTCTCTTGATTCTTGTGCTGGAGGAACTGCGAAGATAATTCCAACTACATACTGACCATACTTTGGGATAACTCGAACTTGTTTTAGCTTCCCCTCTATCCAACCCAATTTACCGATATTTAATCGTTCCTTTGTTTTGGGAAACTTCAAAAACTTATGATCCCTTATCACGCAATCTTGGTTGGAAAATGTTACTTCTTTTTCTTTCGAACGGCTGTATCCCGGGATTTTTGGTCTAGCCTTGAACTTAGAAGGCGTGTTTCTATATTCCCGTAAACTTGCATAAAATGATTTCCAGTTTTGGAAAACTACTTTCATAACCCATTGGCTTGATTGAACTGGTAAAGAACGATAATCGTTTTGAGACATTGATTTAAAAAGAGCATCTATAACGTTATAATTGATATATGGTTTTTCTTTTGTTGGCTCTTCAAATAAAAAGCATGTAACTTCTTTTCTCTTATCACTAGGTATTGCTTCTTCTTTTACCACTTTCTTTCGATAAGCAGCGAGTTGATTCGCATTGATTTCAGGTAAGTGAATTCGAATATTATCCAGCACTTCTTTTTGAAGAGGTTGCAATGCTTTTTCTTGCGTGAGAGCAGTATATACTTGTCGTATATAAAAGTTTGTCGTATGATGCATATTCTTCGCGTTTTGACACATTTCCTCAAAGTATCCATACATTCGATGTCCTTTTTTTACCCAAATTTGCATCGTTTTATAGCCTGCCATTCGCCCACCCCCCCAAACGTATGTTTCTGTATAATTTATATTACCAATAAAAGGGTGCTAAATCAATTAATAAAACCGCCAATTCTCCTCCCACCTAAAATTACTTCCAATTTTTGAGGAAGGAGTCCTCTTGGCTAGTGTGATAGAAGGCAATGTGGATAAGCAGGGCAAACGAAAACATCCGAAAGGCTTATTTCTGCTGTTTATCACGGAAATGTGGGAGCGCTACAGTTATTACGGGATGAGAGGTATCCTCGTACTTTATTTGACTGAACAGTTTATTAGCGGCGGTCTTGGAATGGACAATGCTACTGCTTTGCAATTGTATGGTTTATATACAGGTCTGGTTTATTTGACTCCCATGATTGGCGGCTGGCTGACCGACCGGCTAATGGGCTTAAGAACCGCTATCACCATTGGCGGGATAACAATGGCATTAGGCGATTTTACTTTATTTGCTGTGCAGCATCAATGGGGACTTTATCTTGGTTTATTTCTTCTGATTATAGGTAACGGTTTTTTCAAGCCTAATATTTCAACCTTAGTCGGGGAACTTTACGACAAGAATGACGAACGGAAAGATTCTGCGTTTACCATATTTTATATGGGAATTAACCTTGGTGCCTTCTTCTCGCCGCTAATCGCAGGACTTATTTATGGGGAATGGTTCTATTCAAACCAGAACGGTGTTGAACATTTTGGTTATCATTATGCTTTCCTGGCATCCTCAATTGGGATGATTATCGGCCAAATCTTGTTTACGACTCTATCTAATAAATATCTTGGTGATGTCGGCAAAAAGCCATCACGGGAAAAAGCTACCCCATCCAATTCTGAAAATGCAAAACCATTAACACGTAATGAAAGGCATCGAACAGCCGTCATCTTTATCTTAGCTGCATTTGTTATTATGTTCTGGGTTGGCTTTGAACAAGCTGGTGCTTCCTTTACACTTTATACAAGGGATTTCATTGATCGAACCCTTTTCGGGTGGGAAGTGCCAGTTTCGTGGTTCCAATCGCTGAATCCATTGTTCATATTGCTTCTGGCGCCAATCATATCAGCAATTTGGGTCAAGCTGTCACGGACAGACCGAGGGGACTTTTCCATACCGACAAAAATGTCATTTGGCTTAATGCTGCTTGGACTTGGCTTTATGATTATGGTTCCGGCGGTATTAATGACCGGAAGTGATGAGGGCAACATTACGGTTAAGGCAAACATGTTATTCATGATTTTCACCTACTTGATGCATACACTTGGGGAATTGTGCCTGTCACCAATCGGATTATCAATGGTGACGAAAATGTCGCCACTGAAGTTTGCCTCCCTGCTGATGGGTGTTTGGTTCCTGAGCAATGCAGCGGCTAACTATCTGGCTGGACATGTGGCCTCATTAACAACTACCTTTGGCTATCTCGAAATATTCGCCTACCTCGGCATCGCAGCGATAGCACTTGGTCTGCTTTTACTGGCACTGACCAAACCAATCCAAAAACTCATGTACCTGGACGAACTCGATGAAGTTGACAACAGATAAGATGTGGGACAAGGGGTCAGTCCCTTTGTCCCATCCTTTTTTGCCACGGTCACATCGTCAAGCTATGGGACACGGGGTCTGACCCCGTGTCCCACCATATCCGCTAATAAGACTCAATTAAATTTTTTCTTTCTTGTTCAATTTCAGCTAATTCACGATCTTTTTGCTCTGCTTCTGCTTTCAAATTTCTTATGATGTCATTCACGGTAGACAGTTGATTTCGAGCTTGTTCCAACGAATCTTGAATTTTACCTTGAACCATCCAATCCGATATGATCCCGTCGAAGAAAAAGTCGGCAAATTTTAGCATTCCGGAAATCTCTATTTGCAAATTGGCTGTTTCACCTAGATCAAGCAATTCTTTTTGGAAGCTTCTCATTTTAGATTGTGCCTGATGAATAGATGCTGTAGCTTCATCAATATGACTGTGCTTGACCATTCCGGAGATTGCACCGCCACCGAACATATCGAATGTCCCCCATCCAGCAGCACTCTCAAGCGAACTTACAGCATTTTCAAGTTCGTATGTAACACGATTCCCTGCGTCAACCGCTTCGTTCAGCTCGATAATATATGCCTGAACGTCACCCTCTTGTTCACTTATGTTGTATAATTCATCCGCAGCGGCAGAATTGCTTTTGTCTATCATTTCTTCCTTTACAGCTAATACATGCTGATACTCGTTTTCAGCAGTAACCACATCTTGTAAATTAGTTTGAAGCGCTGCAATAGAATCATTGATTTCATTTTTCGTTTCTTTCAGCTTCACTTGAACAGCCGCTGCTTCCTGTTTTTCTTTTCTAAGCTTTTCTTCCTTTGATCCAAAAAATGTTTGAAATAAGCTGGTTAAACTTACACCTTCCAGCTTCTTAACATCCTTCATTTCATCGGTAAGCTGGTTTTCCAGAGTATTTACTAGATCCGCTATTTCCGATAGTTCTTCCCGATAATCTGTCAATTGCCTCTCCCATTTGTTCTTCTTCCGCAGTGTCGCCTTAATTTGAACAAGTTGTTTGTTTATTTCTGTGTACATAATATCCCCCTTTGTAAATCAATCAAAAACTTTATGAACAAAAATCCGAGACTAACCCCATGAACCCTTATATATGTATAAAAATAGCCTCCCTACTATTTCAGGTAAATTATAGCATATTGAATAAAATAAAAATAAGCTGTTCAAAACAGCCTTATTTAAGGACGAGTAATGAGGATTTTACAACCTGTACCCCGTTTGTTCTTATTTTTTCTATTTTCATTTTGTTCACTAGGTATTGAAAGTGGTTATAGAATTAGGCCTAAATCTGATATAATAACAATAAAGGTGGTGTTCTATATGTTAGAAGAACAAAATAATGAAACCAAACGAAAATATGGCTGGGTCGATAAATGGGCCAAAATGACTGGTGAACGAGCTAGAATAGACGCAAAGGTAAACAACACATATATTATTTATGAAAAAGACGGAAAACTTGTTAAGGAATTTCCAAATGGGGACATTATTCCATTTAACAAAAATGGTGAATCTTAATGCATACTCACCAACCTATATTTTTTGTATTTGCCGGTAATAATGGCAGCGGAAAAAGCACCTTACGAAATTTACTAATCGATAAAATTGGAATTGAAATAAATATTGATCCAGATGCAATTGCTCGAAGAATTGATTCAGAAAACCCTGAAAGTAAAAGGGTTGCTGCTGGAAAAGAAGTTATTAGATCAGTTAATAGGTACATTAATGAAGGTAAAGATTTCTCGATTGAGACAACACTTGCTGGTAAAAACGCCATTAGGCAAATGCAAAAAGCAAAAGAAATGGGTTATGAAGTGACTTTGTTTTATGTTGCACTCCGTAATGTGAGCAAAACATTGAAAGAGTTGCAATGAGAGTCAAAAATGGTGGACATAACATTCCGACTGAAGATATCATCAGAAGAAATACTACTTCTTTCAAACACCTTTACGATTATGCACATATTATTGATTGATAATAGCGAAGATGATGAGGATATTGTTTTAGAGATAAATAATGGTTCTATTACCTTGGAATCAAATATCCTCCCAAAATGGGCGCGGCCTGTCGTGGAACAATATAAAAAAGACTAACGCTAAATAGCTCTAATATCTACATTTTCACAAAAATACCTACAAATTTATTCACATTATATACTCAAAGAACGCTTTAGTACACTAAAGGGTAACAAAATGTGAACATCAGTAATTCGGACTTAAAAACACTCAAAATTGGGAAGACATATTAAAAGGCTGAACCCCTTTAGCACCAAGGAGTTCAGCCTTTTTCATTATGATGATTCCGATTGGGCTCGAACCAACGACCTCCACCCTGTCAAGGTGGCGCTCTCCCAGCTGAGCTACGGAATCAATTATAAAATTATAGTAATCTAACTATATAGAATCTACTAATCTCTGTCAATAGCAATTTTATTCACAAAACAACTTCAGCGACTTCCTGAATAACCATCCGGCAGCATTTTACATTTTATATGACCTATATCCTAATCCCACCCAATCCCCTCCCCTCGATAAAAACGCCATTTCCCTATATAATAGAAAGAAAATTGCTTAAAATCCGCGGAGGTCACAAATTGAAAACTGTCTTCTCACACCTTAAACCATACAAACTCCCAATTGGGATCGCCTATAGCTTAACATTGATTGAACTGGCAACAGAACTGCTCCTCCCCTTCTTTCTTGGGAAAATGATTAATCAGGGAGTTGTACATAAAGACATGGACTCCATTATTATGTGGGGCAGCATTATGATTGGTCTAGCTTTTACAGCTTTCCTTGCCGGGATAATTAATTCTTTTTTCGCTTCCCATACAAGTTTAAGTTTTTCCTATGACATTCGGAAAAAACTGTTCGAAAAGATTCAGAGCTTTTCATTTGCCAATCTCAATCAATACCCGACATCTGCACTTGTCACCAGATTTACTAACGATGTGCGCCAGCTTCAGAATACGTTATTCATGGGGCTGCGCATTATGACCAAGGCACCGCTGATCGTACTTGGCGGTGTGATTATGGCATTTGTGGTGAATGTGGAGCTTGCACTCATTTTCTTAGTTACAGTACCGCTTCTCATCACCTTTTTACTTTGGGTTCTCAAAAAAGCGAGCGGGATGTTCGAGCGTGTACAAAAGCGTGTTGACAGTGTTAACCGTGTTATGCAGGAAAACCTGGCTGGAATGCGTTTGATCAAAGCATTTCTACGACGGAATCATGAAGAAAACCGCTTCACAAAGGAAAACAGGGACTTAGCGAACCAAACGAGAACAACCTTCCGTTTTGTCGAAGCATCGATGCCGATTCTGTTGTTCGTCATGAATCTGAGCTTGATTTTCATTCTTTGGTTCGGCAATAGCCAAGTACTTGCCGGCCAATCGTCTGTTGGGGATATTGTTGCGATTGTCAATTATGCCTTAAGGGTATCGATGGCGATTTCTATGTTCACCTTCATCACATTAGCCTTTTCCCGGGCAAAGGCTTCTGCGGGACGGATTGGCGATGTGCTTCAGGTGGATGTTGATTTAGCAGATCATACGGATGCAGTCGAAACCGCTGCTATTTCAAACGGAAAAATCGAATTCGACCATGTAGCTTTTTCCTACCCATCACTAAAAGAAAGTGTACTGCATGAAATCTCGTTTACCGTCAATGCCGGGGAACGGCTCGCCATCATTGGTGCAACCGGATCTGGGAAGACATCCCTTTTCCAGCTTGTCCCGCGGTTGTATGATGTGACGGATGGCAGCATTGCGATTGACAATAAACCGATTACTTCCTATACATTAGAGCATTTGCGACGCGGTATTGGCTACGTTCCGCAAAATCCGCTTCTGTTCAGTGGAACGATTTTCGATAATATTGCCTGGGGAAAAGAGCATGCTTCCTATCGTGACGTTGAGCAGGCTGCAAAGGATGCACAAATTCACGAGACGATCATGGAGCTGCCTGACCAGTACGAAACACGCGTTGGGCAAAAAGGCGTTAATTTATCCGGCGGTCAGAAACAGCGCATTTCGATCGCACGGGCATTAATCCGCCGTCCGAAAATATTAATGCTGGATGACAGTACGAGTGCACTTGATTTAGCAACGGAATCCAGGCTGCTGGAAGCGATTAAGCAGGACCACTGCACAACATTGATGATCACCCAAAAGATTTCGACTGCTATGGACGCTGATCGAATTTTAGTAATTGACAATGGAAGCGTACTGGCAATCGGCACGCATGATGAATTACTGTCCCACTCAAAGCTTTACAAGGATATTGTTGAATCACAGTTTGGAAAGGAGTATCCACATGCCAATTAACCAGCTGAAGCACCCTTTCCAATATGAGAAAATCCCGCTCAGTACCACTAGGAAAAAAGAACGGAAGAAAGCGAAGCATACGTCCGCGACGGTCAAACGGATCTGGTCCTATTTAGCACGGGAAAAAGCAAAGCTCAGCCTTGTCATCCTTATGGTTGTCCTCAGCTCTGGATTAAGTCTCGCTGGTCCATTCTTAGTTGGGATGGCGATTGACGATTTTATTATCACGAAAAGAGCAAGCGGGCTTGGGCTTTTGTTAATCTGGCTGATCGTCATTTACTTCGCCCATTCCCTGACCATATTTTTGCAAAATTACTGGATGGTCGGCATTGCACAGAACACCGTTTATTCCTTGCGTGAGGATTTGTTCCGTCAATTTCACCGGCTGCCGATTTCATATTTTGACAAACGTCAGCATGGGGAATTGATGAGCCGGATTACGAATGACATTGATAATGTGAACAACACGCTGAATCAATCAGTCATCCAAATTTTCGCAAGTATCTTGACCCTTGTAGGCACAGTTGTCGTAATGCTCGTGCTCAGTCCGCTGCTGACCCTTGTGACAATGACTATTATTCCAATTATGTTTCTTGGAATGAAATGGATTACGAAGCGTACTGGTCCACTTTATAAATTGCAGCAAAATGATCTTGGTGAGCTGAATGGCTATGTTGAGGAAATCGTCTCCGGACAGCATGTTGTCAAAACGTTTTCCCAGGAGGAGCGGGTTATCGGCGAATTTGAGGAGAAAAATGCCGCATTAAAACATTCCGGCTTTTGGGCGCAGACAATATCCGGATTTATCCCAAAGGTAATGAACATGCTTAATTTCCTGAGCTTTGGTTTGATAGCACTGGTTGGCGGGCTGCTAGCGATTGAAGACATTATTACAGTAGGTGTGATTGTCATTTTTACCGAATATGCACGGCAATTCACCCGTCCATTAAACGAGCTGTCGAATCAATTCAATATCCTTCTGTCAGCGGTCGCTGGTGCGGAACGGGTTTTTACTGTTATTGATGAGGAACAGGAGGAAACAGATGAACAGGCTGCCAGGAAATTAGCCAAAACAGATGGGCATGTAGCGTTTCACAACGTTTCATTCGCCTATGAAGACACACCGATTTTAAAACACATTAACTTTGAGGCACATCCTGGGCAAACCGTGGCATTTGTCGGGCATACAGGTGCTGGGAAGACAACGATCATCAATCTGATTTCCCGCTTCTACAATTACGATGAAGGGGAAATCACATTAGATGACATCGATATTAAGGATATTAAACGGTCCAGCCTGCGCAATCATATGGCATTTGTTTTGCAGGATTCATTTCTGTTTCAAGGAACAATTCGAGAAAACATTCGCTATGGCCGCTTGAATGCCACCGATCAGGATGTGGTTACCGCCGCTAAAGATGCGAATGCCCACGATTTTATCAACCGGCTGCCAGATGGATATGATACGATCCTTGACCAGGATGGCAGCGGAATCAGTCAAGGCCAAAAGCAGCTGTTAACGATCGCCCGGGCGATTTTGGCAGATCCTGCGATATTGATTTTGGATGAAGCGACGAGCAATATTGATACCATTACCGAGGTGAAAATTCAGGACGCACTGAAGCGGCTGATGGCGGGCCGAACGAGTTTTGTCATTGCCCATCGGTTAAATACGATTCAGGAGGCAGATAAGATTATCATGCTGAAGAATGGCGAGATCATGGAACAAGGCAGTCACGCGGCACTGATTGAAAACAGGGGAAGCTATTTTAACCTGTACAAAGGTCAGCTGAATGATGCCACACATTAAGTTGGCCGATAGAATTTTCCCTTCTAACGTGATAGACTAAGTTTGGAATCTAACCACAAGGGGAATTAATACTAAATCGAGGTGTCCGCATTGCCAAGAAAAGGAACAATGATTGAAAAAGAAATCGAAAGCAGCTACTTACAAGAGACCATGACATTGAAATTGTACCAGCCGGAATCTTTTTCACCACTTTATAAATATCATATCTGCATCATGCAGGATGGGAACGATTATTTTCAATTGGGAAGGGTTGCGACGCTAAGTGACCGCCTGCATGAAAGCGGCGAGATTACCAACACCATTTTTGTCGGCATTCACTATAAGGATAAATTTGACCGCCGAAAAAAATATCATCCAAGCGGTGAGCAGAATCTGGCGTATACTAAATTTTTAGTCCACGAGGCTGTACCATTTTTAGATGACTTGCTTCCAACCTTTCATATGGGACAATCCCGTACATTAATGGGCGATTCGCTGGCTGGAACACTTGCACTGATGACTGCATTGCACTATCCGAACACGTTCAGTAATGTGATCATGCAGTCGCCATATGTCGATGAAACGGTAATGAACGCGGTGAAGGAAGCAACTGGCATACACGCGATTGACATTTATCACACAATCGGAACAGAGGAAACAGAAGTCGACACAACCGACGGGTCAAAGCAGGACTTTCTCACCCCAAACAGGGAATTGAATAAGGTGCTTGCTGGTAAAGGAATGAGTTACGTTTATCATGAACTAGACGGTCCGCATACATGGAAACCGTGGCAAAAGGATTTGCAGCGTGCATTGACGACGATGTTTGATTAGATTAAGCTAATAGTCTTAAGTAATATCTAAATCATTCTGCCCAAAGTGCAAAAATAGTAAAAATTTTTTTCGTTATTTTGTATATTTTTGTTATAATAATAGGTAGAGAAAATTTTCTACGTCTGCATACACGATTAAACGCAAAAATTTTTTTTACATCATCGTAGTTATGGTTAAAAATATGAATAGGAGGTTTTACGATGAAATATGGTATTGTTATTTTCCCATCAAAGCCTGTCCAAGACGAAGTAAACTCATATAGAAAGCGTTACGATCCACACTATGCACTCATTCCACCACACATCACATTAAAAGATGCGTTTGAAGCAGACAACGATCAAATTCAGGAAATGGTTACAGAGCTGAAGCTTATTGCAAACGAATTTGAACCGTTTAAAATCAATGTGAACAAAGTCAGTACGTTTGCCCCGGTTACCAACACGATTTATTTAAAAGTGGAGGCAATTCAGCAGCTGATTGATTTGCATGAAAAGATGCAGCAGGGTAAATTTTCGAACAATCAGGAATTCTCCTTTGTTCCGCATATTACACTTGCGCAAAAGCTTTCACATGATGAATACTCCGATGTTTTTGGCAGCCTGAAAATGAAGGATACACAGTACGAGGATACCGTCGATCGTTTCCAATTGCTGTACCAGCTTGAAAATGGTTCGTGGACCGTATATGAAACATTTGTATTTGGGAAGGAATACGTGTGAATATAAAATTAGCAGAAACACCCCAAGAAAAAGAGCTTGCCTTTCACGTAAGGACCGTTGTTTTCGTTGAAGAACAAAAGGTCCCGCCAGAAGAGGAGCTCGATCATCACGATGAAACGGCCATTCATTTTATCTGCTATCAGGGCGAAACACCAATTGCTGCGAGCCGGTTGCGTTTCGTTGATGAATATGGGAAATTGGAACGCATCTGTGTTCTAAAGGAAGAACGCGGCAAGTCCCACGGTGCACAGCTTATTCAGGCAATGGAAGCGGAGATACTTCATAACGGCTATACAAAAGCAAAATTAAACGCCCAAACACATGCCGAGAACTTTTATAAACGGCTAGGGTACGAAACAGTTTCCGGCGAGTTCCTTGACGCAGGAATCCCGCACGTAACCATGATCAAAAAACTAACATAAAACGGCAGTTCGTTGCTAGTCAGCGGACTGCCGTTTTTGCGTAGTGAGCGGGACATGGGGTCTGACCCCTCGTCCCGCACAGTTCACTGACCCCTCGTCCCGCATCAACATGTATTCTTTCCAAATTAACGCATATGCTAAATGGGACAACGAACGGGACACGGGGACTGACCCCTCGTCCCGGGACAGAGGGACTGACCCCATGTCCCGCTAGAAGGGGTTTTGGTTTATGGGAGATTTGCCTACGATTTTTATAGAGATTTTATTTGGCTTTGCGGCTTTATTCGTATTGACAAAAGTATTGGGAAAGACGCAAATAACGCAATTGACGGCATTCGATTTCATTGCTGCCTTAATTTTGGGGGAGCTCGTTGGGAATGCGATATTCGATGCGAAGGCAGATCTACTTGATATTGCCTTTGCCGTTTTGGTTGGTGGTGTCATTCTTTATTTCACAGAATTGATTACACAGAAATTCAAAGGGTCACGCGCTTTCCTGGAGGGCAGGCCATCGATTATTATTCATGACGGTAAATTAATACGCGAAGAAATGAAAAAGAATAAGCTCGATATCAATCAGCTCCAGCATTTGTTACGTGCAAAGGACGCATTTTCTATTCAGGAAGTTGCATATGCCATTTTAGAAACGGATGGAACTGTATCTGTTCTAAAAAAGCCGGCATATCAGCCACCAACAAAGTCAGATATGAACATCTCTTTCGGAACCGAGTCACTCGCCATCACCATTATTAACGATGGTGAGGTTTTATGGGACAATCTGAAGGAAGCAAAACTGGATGAAACCTGGCTGCGGAACCAGTTAAGGGCCCAAAACATCGGCACCGTTAGTGACGTGTTTTATGCAGAATGGTCTAAAGGTCAAAGTCTATTTGTCCTCCCGTTTGATAAAAAGTAAAAATACGAGTGATGCCTTAAGCACCGCTCGTATTTTACAAGTAAGCTCCACACACCCTCTACCTGAACATCCACTTCCCCGCTTCTATCCCACTTGAAATTTTCTCACGCTTCAGCAATCCGACCAGATACGCCGTCACTGCTGTTCGGTACAGCAGCCATTGGGATAAGGATGGATTTGTCACCTGATATTGTTCACACATGTCTGCAACAATGGTTTCATGCGAAATACCAGCAGCATTCGTTTTCACCTTGTCCATGACCCATGTCAGCAATTCCTCATGATATGCAATATTCTTCAGCACCGTTTCCCTAAAATCTGCTTCAAACACTCCATGCCCGGGAACAGCACCAGCACATTCTATTTTCAATAGTCTGTTTAGGCTCTCAATCGTTGCATCGGCATCCGTTATATAGGGAATTTTATGCTTATGTAATTGCTCATCGCTAAAGTAACTGTCACCTGCAAACAAAATGTTATCAATTTGGATACCTAATTGATGAAAACTGTGGCCAGGCAGGTAATGTGCTGTGAATGTAAAGTTGCCAATCCTGTATTCCCCGTCGTCAATCACTTGATCAACACGGATTGGCTTGCCTTTAAGGAATTTATTGTGCAATTCAGGAAGTGGGTCGTTTCCGCCAAAGAGATAGATCGGCTCAATAATGGGATTACGTAAAATCGCTTCTTCACCGACTGGGGCAATGGTATATACGTCATGTCTTTTTTGCAAAAAATTAGCCCCACCATAATGGTCGGCATGTGCATGGGTGATAAATAAATGGGTAATCGGTAAATTCCCGGCTTCAAGCTGCTTCAGGACTTTCCTCATGACAGAATCATCAATTCCTGCATCAATTAACATGCCATGATTCCCGTGATGAACATACCCAATATTCACAGCTGCATCAAAGTAATAACATGTATCGTTCAGCAACGCTAACTTCATATCATTCTACTCCCTTAGTCCATTTCTAAATACTTTCACTAAAATGCCTTCCCTTGCCAGTTATCGTGGCATAAATTTTATCGACTTGGGATTTTTTGGGTTGAAATACCTGTTGAGGCTTATCACTAGGTTGGGCAATTTCCTGTTCACTATTGCTTTGGAGAATATCTCGATGTTTGGCATCAAAAATAATTTTATACGGTTTTTCAATGTAAAATGGGTCCTGTTTATCCTTCATTACCCGATTCTGATAATCATTGTATTGGTAAGGCTGAATTGGCAAAACATATCCCATGAATAACCGCCTCCTTTTATATACTATATTTATTCGTAAAGGTTAAAAGGTTTGTGTCCTTTTCGTTAGCAATACCCTCTTTTCTCTATGGATATGCTTATTCTTCCATCTTTTTTTCCAATTCCTTGATTGCCTTTTCAATTTGGTCGATCCCCTTAAGAAAGTCCGTGTTCCATTTCGTCATGTCATTCTCGACTTTGTGCATTTTTTTCTCCGGATATTGAAACCATTTCTCATTTATCTCCAAATGCTTTTCAATATCCCTTAAATGCTTTAACCATGGTATGTCTGGTTTCCTTTTCATTTTGTAAAAACTCCTTTTATTAGAAAAGGCAGCTAGTAATTAGCTGCCTGATTATCATGTAAAATTAGATCCACGAAAATGGCCTTCTTTCACCCCTGTCGTCATCATCGTGGTCTCGGTCGTGATGATGGTCCCGGTCTGGTGATTCATAATCATCTTCCATATGATCGTGATGTTCCTGTTCACCTCGTTCATCGTGCTCTTCTCGTTCATCCCGTCTGCCACCGAAAAACGGGTCACGATGCGAACGTCTTGGCTGTATGAAAACATTGTCAGCTTTTATGACTAAATCCCTTACATGAATTACCTTTCTCCTATCCTCGGACATCCCTGTTTCACTCCCTCTTTAGAACTTGGTCGCTATTAGTCTATGTAGACTCCTCCCCATGGGTATAGACGGATGCCCCTATCCAGTGTATTTTTAATAACTCAACTTATTTCTGATAAATGCCCACACCAACTAGACAAAGACACATATTCTATTAGAGACAATAGGTCAATAATTTTTGGGAAGGAGTAATAATTCATGGGTTGTGGAAAAAACTTCGATACGGGTAACTGTGTATGCGATATTCTTAAAGAAATAGCAGACGTACAAAGTGATGTTGTTGAAAATTGCTGTGACACAAGTTGTGAGAGATCCATTAATGATTTACTTGGTGACAGAGACAACGGCAATCGATTAGACACGGTGCCAGTTCTATTATACTGTAAAGATGGATGCAAACCTTTTGAAGGATTCGGAGCCTTTGAAGATCCAAGAAACCAACATGGTCATGGTCAGGGCCACGGAGGAGACAGAGGTGGCGACAGGGGCGGCGATCGTGACCGCGAACGCTGCGACTTTGGTGCAGTTGTAGGAAGCTTCTTCTTCCGTGTAAAACGCGTAGACAACGATTGCTGCGCAGTACTTGAACTTCTAAGGGATGGCGATGACAAGGATAAGAATCCAGAAGATCCAACTAAACAAAAAACTTGCCAATTACGTACTACTGGAATCTGCATCAGTGTTGATCTAGACTGCTTCTGTCACGTAACATGCTTACCAGCAATCCAAGCACAATAACACCCAGAACATTGAAAAAAAGAGGGCAAATGTCCTCTTTTTCAATGTTTTTTTATTTTGTTGTTAGAATCCCAATAAGCGAATCGCCTCGATTTCCTCAACAGCAATTTTCACACGGCGCCTGCCTGACAGCATGAAAATGTCTTCCTCTTTTTTCTCAATAATAATGCCGCGATAAGACCTTTCATCCGTTTTCACTTCACATTTCATTTTCGGCAAACTGCTCGGCATGTTGATAAAATAATCAATTTTCTCAGCAATCGTCATTTCCTTGAATCTAGCGCGTTTTGACGCTTTCTTATCTTCCTCATCGTCACTGTCTTCTGCCTCATCCAGCAGTTCATTTTCTATCTGAATTTCATTAACTTCCGTATCCGTATCCGCTGAAGCAGACCTCGGTGTCATGTAGTCATACTGCATGTTTGCCTCTGGTATATCAACAGTTGGTTGGTGAATATACAACAATGGGGATCTAGCCAATTTCTTTTCAGCCATCGCTTAACCTCTCCTTTTTAAACATTTCATCAAAACCATTATATGAACCCAGATTGGGAAATGTGTTTTGGTTTGATGGGTTGTGTAGAGCTGGTTTGTTGTGCTAACTAACTTTAGGCGAATATTTCCGGTGCACGGGTTGATGTGCTGGCTCTGGGGTTGATGTCCCGCGGCTTCGGGTTGATGTGCTGGCTTTCGGGTTGATGTTCCGCGGCTTCGGGTTGATGTTCCGGCTTTCGGGTTGATGTCCCGCGGCTTCGGGTTGATGTTCCGCGGCTTCGGGTTGATGTGCTGGCTTTCGGGTTGATGTTCCGGCTTTCGGGTTGATGTTCCGGCTTTCGGGTTGATGTCCCGCGACTTCGGGTTGATGTGCTGGCTTTCGGGTTGATGTTCCGCGGCTTCGGGTTGATGTTCCGGCTTTCGGGTTGATGTTCCGGCTTTCGGGTTGATGTCCCGCGGCTTCGGGTTGATGTGCTGGCTCTGGGGTTGATGTCCCGCGGCTTCGGGTTGATTTGCTTGCTCTGGGGTTGATGTTCCGCGGATTCGGGTTGATGTTCCACAACTTCGGGTTGATGTGCTGGCTCTGGGGTTGATGTTCCACGACTTCGGGTTGATGTTCCGGCTTTCGGGTTGATGTGCTGGCTCTTGGTTTGATGTTCCACGACTTCGGGTTGATGTGCTGGCTCTGGGGTTGATGTTCCGCGACTTCGGGTTGATGTGCTGGCTTTCGGGTTGATGTTCCGCGACTTCGGGTTGATGTGCTGGCTTTCGGGTTGATGTTCCGCGACTTCGGGTTGATGTCTTAGCTCTGGGGTTGATGTCCCGCGGCTTCGGGTTGATGTGCTGGCTTTCGGGTTGATGTTCCACGACTTCGGGTTGATGTTCCACGGCTTCGGGTTGATGTCCTAGCTCTGGGGTTGATGTCCCGCAGCTTTGGGTTGATGTGCTGGCTTTCGGGTTGATGTGCCGGCTTTCGGGTTGATGTGCTGGCTCTGGGGTTGATGTTCCGGCTCTGGGGTTGATGTTCCGGCTCTGGGGTTGATGTTCCGGTTTTCGGGTTGATGTCCCGCAGCTTCAGGTTGATGTTCCGGCTTTCGGGTTGATGTTCCACGACACCGGTTGATGCTCCCTCCGCCCCGGTTGATGTTCTACGGCTGGTGTTGATGCTACTTCACTTCGGGTTGATTCCCCCTGCCAGCCAATCCCCCATATCAACAAAAAAGAGCACCTCCACAAAGAGCTGCTCTCCAATTCATATCAGCAAATTCATAAACGCTGTTGCCATGCCAAAATAAATTAAAATAGAAATAATATCGTTAATTGTCGTAATAAATGGTCCGGATGCGACAGCTGGATCAATTTTTAACCGGTCCATGATGATAGGCACGAGTGATCCTGCCAGGGTTGCAACGATTAGTGTAGCCATAATCGAGAGCCCGACTAATAACCCTAAGAAAATCTCGCCTTTCCATAAATAAATCACGACTGTAATGACAATCCCGCACACGGTCCCGGTTATGAGTCCTGTACCCGCTTCACGCAAAATGAGTTTTGCCTTCCCTTGTTTTCCGTAATCCCCTGTTGCCAGACCGCGAACAGCAACCGCTAAAGCCTGTGTTCCTGTATTGCCAGCCATCCCGGCAATCAATGGAATAAATATTGCCAATACCGCAACCTGATCAAGTGTTTTTTCAAATCTGCCTATCAGACTTGCCGTTAACATGCCTAAAAATAATAAAATAATTAACCATGGCAGCCGTTTTTTTGCCGAAATAAAGGCATTTTCATCAGGTCTGCCAACATCAGACACCGCCGCGAATTTGGAGTAATCGTCATCCGCTTCTTCTTCCATAACATCTAAAATATCATCGACTGTAATAATCCCCAGCAAATGATCCTGGAAATCAACAACCGGCACTGCTAAGAAATCGTAGTCTCGCATCATTTGGGCAACCTCTTCCTGGTCCAGTGCCACCGATACGGAAACAATTTTCTCACCCATCACTTCTTCGATCAGTGTATGTTCAGCGGCAATAATTAAATCCCGCAACGAAAGCACCCCTACAAGTCGCTTATCTTCGTCGATTACATACAAATAATAAATTGTCTCCGCGTCTGGTGCCTCTGTTTTCAAATGCTGCATCGCTTGTTTAACTGTAAATGTTTTGTACAATGCGACAAACTCAGTGGTCATGATACTTCCGGCAGTTTTCTCCTCATAATGCAATAATTGCTTGATCTCATCAGCCGCTTCGTTGTTCATAATGGTCAAAAAGCTTGCGACCTTATCCTTCTCTAACTCATTTAAAATATCTACCGCATCATCCGTTGCCATCTCCGCAAAAACCATCGCAGCGAACCGTGGATCCATTTCCGAGAAAAAAGGTTCTGTATCTTCCAATTCAATGTTTTCCATAATTTCCGCAGTTTCTTCAGGTGATAGAAATGCATATATCTGTAAGCGTAATTCCTGTGATTGTTCCATAAAGAACTGTGCTTGATCATATGGATGCAAACTCAAAAATTCGGTGCGAAATTCATCGATGTTTTCGTTTAGCAAGGCTGTTTTGATTACAACTAAATGTTCAATTTGTTCATTCGTATTTTCCATATGCACACTTCCTCTCGTACAACAGTTTATCATAAAATCCTATGTGCACTAACAGCTTCTATTTTCCTTTTTTCAAAAGCGTTGAAACCCTGCTGAAAACAAAATTTAAAAATAACGCAATGAACACTTAAAAAAATATCGTATTTCGTGTAAACTTGAGATTAGAGTTTTTTTCTTTTAGCAAACTAGATTATACAGAAAGCAAGGAAATTTTATGAGCAATCAAACAAATAAATGGAATTTAGATTATACATTAATTTCTATCGTACTCCTGTTGGGGTGCGTTAGTTTATTTGCACTGCATACAATTGAACCCACTCTACCTCCAAAATATGATGGTTCACATTTTTTATTAAAACAAACATTATGGTACATTGGCGGGGCCATTATCATTTTAGTGACCATGCTGATTGATTACGATCGATTCCGTCAGATCACCTGGATTTTATATGGAATAGGAATTACGTCACTGCTCATGCTTTATTTTCGTTTTCCGGCAGCAATTGTCCATGAATCAAACGGTGCAGTCAGCTGGTTTAAATTTCCCGGTCTTGGAACAATTCAACCAGCAGAATTCATGAAGGTTATACTTGTTTTGACAATTGCCCATATTTTGGTCATGCATAATGAAAAATATAACATGCGTACAATCAAAAGTGATTTAATGCTATTGCTAAAAATAGCAGCCGTTTCTTTGCCTCCAATGGGATTAATTGCTGTACAGCCAGATTTAGGTGGGTTTTTAGTTATTGCAGCAATTACGGGAAGCTTAATTCTTGTTTCAGGGATTAAATGGCGCATTATTTTTTCCGGATTGCTCATTGGTCTTCTCTTTGTTGGAGGATTAATTGCATTGTGGTATCTGTTTCCCGGACCGATTGCAGACTTTCTTGAGGAGTCCGTCTTTCAACACGTATCCAGTCGTTTCTATGGCTGGTTAAATCCCGAACAGAATTCTGACGCCGGCTTCCAGCTGATACGTGCGATGCTTGCAATTGGATCGGGGCAATTGTTCGGAAAAGGTATCGGTGACATGCAAGTTTATATACCAGAACGTCACACCGACATGATTTTCACAGCAATATCAGAGCAATTTGGTTTCATCGGAGCAAGTTTCGTTGTAACATTGTTTTTCTTATTAATCTATCGTTTAATCCATATCGCATTATTAAGTAATGATAAATATGGCAGTTATCTTGTTACGGGGTTAATTGGGATGTTCGCGTATCAAATTTTCCAAAACATCGGGATGTCCATTCAGCTATTGCCAATCACCGGACTTCCGCTTCCATTTTTAAGCTATGGGGGAAGCTCGACACTAACCTATTTGCTTGCAATTGGAATTGTGTTAAATGTTCATTCCCGGACGAAAAAATATATGTTTGAATAGAAAGTTTTAGGGGCAGGCTCCCATTGAACAAAAGCGAGAAGCGCCCGTTATTTTATACTTCCTTTACTTATTTTAAAAAAACTCCGTGTGCGCATTCTGCAGTCACGGAGTTCTTCTTACATCTATCATAATTTTACTAGGCAAGGGAAAAATAATCCAAAAACAAGGTGTGAACCCTACGATGAAAATAGACGTGATCGGCGATATACACGGTTGTCTTGAGGAATTGCACGAACTCTTTTACAAACTAGGCTATCAAAAAGAAAAGAATAGCTTTATCCATCCAGATGGCAGACTTCCTGTTTTCCTTGGGGATATTACGGATAGAGGTCCACAGTCGGTTGGCGTCATCAAGCTTGTTTCAGAAATGGTTCTCGAACAAGGCAAGGCACGGTATGTTCCAGGAAACCATTGCAACAAGCTGTATCGTTATTTTTTAGGAAACAAAGTCCAGCACAAACACGGACTGGAGACAACGGTTGCTGAATATAAGGCATTGGGCGCATCCGAGCAGGAATTGATTAGACACCAATTCATGAAACTGTATGAAGCTGCCCCGCTCTATTTAGAGATTCCTGAAGTAAATGCGATTGTCGCACATGCCGGTATCAAAGAATCGCTGATTGGCCGATTGGATAAAAAAGTAAAGTCATTCGTACTTTATGGGGATGTTTCAGGCAAATTCGATAAAGATGGCCGTCCTATCCGCGGTGATTGGGCGAAACATTACCACGGATCTCGCTGGATTGTTTACGGGCATACACCCGTCCTTGAACCGCGCATCGTGAACAAGACCGTTAACATTGATACAGGCTGTGTCTTTGGCAAGGCATTGACCGCATTCCGCCTACCTGAAGAACAAACCGTTTCCGTGCCATCGAAGCTGCCTTTTATCAGGGAAAAATTTACCCATTTTGCCTAAAGTGTATTATGGCTGCCAATGTGACAGAAACCGCATATCATCCGGAACCGCTGACTGAAAATGCACGATTTCCTTTGTAATAGGATGCATAAAGGTGAGTTCACAGCAATGCAGAGCCTGCCTGCTTATCCTTGTAACACTCCCACCATATAAATCGTCTCCTGCGAGCGGATGACCGAGATGTGCGAAATGTACACGAATTTGGTGGGTCCTTCCTGTTTCTAATTGAACGTTTACCATTGTGTGACTTGGAGATTCATCCACCACCTCATAATGCGTAACCGCCCGCTTCCCAGAAGATACCACAGCACGCTCAATGATCGAACCTTCTTTCCGATCGATTGGAGCATCAATTGTTCCATTTCTTTGTAAGGGGTGCCCTTCCACGATTGCCCGGTATTTACGCTTCACCTTCCCAGCCTTTTGGGAGGCAGCAAGTATGGAGTGGCTGTACCTGTGTTTTGCCACCAATAACAGACCAGACGTGTCGCGATCAAGTCTGGTCACAATGTGAATCGTATAAGGAATACTGTGTTTGGCATAATAAGCAAGCAGCCCGTTCGCAATCGTGCCAGTTGCATGGTGCCGGGACGGGATCGTCGCAGCACCAGCTTGCTTATCAATGACGATGACAGCATCATCCTCGTATACGATGGAGAGCGGAATGGATTCTGGTTCCATAAACGTTCCTTTATCTTCGGGCGGAAATTGAATCGTGAGAACATCATCAGCTGCTAACACAAAGCGTACTGTCTGTGGTACACCGTTAACGGCAATTTCACCCCCGTCCAATTTCACCGCCTTTAAAATCCTTCTGGAAAAACCATGTACCTGCTGCAAATAGTCACGTATCAGCATGCCCTCATGTTCCTGCTTAATTGTCCATTGCACGTCACGTCACCTACTATATGGAATCCTTTTTGCGTGTGTTGTTTTCCTCAGCAACGAAGGAATCACGGACCCTGTTCCAGAATGGGAATGGTTTAAACCTGGCAAAGCGGACCCGCTCTTTAGCAACACGGCATTGAATCGATTTTACATTCGTATAGGTTTCCGTAAAATGGTCCACAGCAATCAAAAAGCTCCGATCCACAATAGGCTTCAGCAAACAGGTATGGTGTTTGGGCAATATCAACGGTGAACCAATTGTCCGGAATACACGATTGTTGATGGAGGCCATTTCGGTCAGCTGGACAGCCTCAAGCGATGGGTGAATAATCCCTCCGCCGAGTGCTTTATTATAGGCGGTACTGCCAGACGGTGTCGATAAGCAAAGACCATCACCACGGAAAGTCTCAAAGTGCTCCCCTTTAATTTCAACGTCAAATACAACCGAACCATCCGCTGTTTTTATGGTCGCTTCATTCAGAGCCAGATAACGGTCTTCCTTGCCGCCTGTTTTAGACCGAATCGTCACTTCAAGCAATGGATATTCGACAACCTGATACGGTGTTTTGGCAATTTCTATAATCAATTTCTCCACTTCATCCGGTATCCAATCGGCATAAAAGCCTAAATGACCCGTATGCACCCCGACAAATGCTGTATGTTTCAACCGATGTACATAGCGATGAAACGCCTCTAAAAATGTTCCATCACCGCCTACTGATATGACGAGATCTGGTTCATTTTCACAATACTCCAGGTTAAAATCAATTAAATACTGCTTCATCGTTGCTTTAATTTTATTTGACCGTTCATCACCTTTAGATACAATTGCAAATTTCACGTTAGCCATCCCCCTCGTTGCCGTGGATTAATTATGTATAATTACTTCCGATGAAAAATTCGTTGTGCTTCCTGTACTTCATTTTTTATTTTCGACATTTCTTCATCCAGCTTGAACGCCGCCTCTGCAGCACGCTGTAGTCTCGCTTTTATCTCAGATGGTATTCTGCCTTCGTATTTATAATTTAGTGAATGCTCATTCGTTGCCCAAAAATTCATTGCCAGTGTACGGATCTGAATCTCCGCCATGACAATCTTCTCACCATGGATCGTTTCAACGGGATAGTGAACAATCATATGATACGAACGATAGCCACTGTCTTTTTTATGGGTAATGTAATCTTTTTCCTCAATAATTGTTAAATCATTTCGTGAACGGATCATTTTCACGATTGTGTAAATATCATCAACAAACTGGCAAACAACACGTACCCCGGCAATGTCCTGTATGGTTTCCTCAATCTTGTCCAATGGCGTATGCTTTCGTTTTGCTTTTTCGATAATACTTGTAACCGGCTTAACTCTTCCAGTAATAAATTCGATTGGTGAATGCCTTGATTCGTATTCAAATTGTGAACGCATTCCTTTTAATTTTACCTTTAATTCTTCAACAACTTGTGAATACGGTGCAAGCAATGCTTCCCAATTCATCTTTCCACCACCTATATTTCATCTATGACTATAGCCTTATCTATTTTAACATATCCAATCAGAATAGATAACTTTTGCATATTTGGCCAGATTTGTCCATAATCAATAGGAATCCTTTTTGAAGTAAACGGAGGTTTCCAATTAATGACACAGGAAATTGAAATTGAGTATAAAAATATCCTAACTAAAGACGAATTTGAAGCATGTTTGCACCGCTACCCATTTCCCGAGAGCGGGGTTAAACAAACCAATTATTACTTTGAAACGAGCGATTTTTCCCTTAAAGAACATGGATGTGCACTCCGGATCCGTGAAAAAAATGGAAAGTTTGTACTGACCTTGAAAGAACCGCATCCGAACGGGCTTTTAGAGACCCATGAACCACTATCCAAAGAGGAAGCACACGAAATGATAAATGGAAAAATCGTTAAACGGGATACTATAAATAATCAGCTTCAGAACAAGAATATTGCGATGACTGAGATAGTCTATTGCGGTAAGCTAATAACCGTACGCCGGGAAATAAATTATGAAAATGTCCTGCTCGTTCTTGATTATAGTATGTACAATGAAGCGGCAGATTACGAATTGGAAATAGAAGCACCAACTGAGGATATCGGCAAAAATTTTATGAACAACTTTTTGGCAAAAAATAATATAAATAAAAGGGATACACCTACTAAAATTGAGCGATTTTTTGCATCACTTGCGTCTAGGTAAAACAGATTAATTGCCGAAATGAATATTACGTTGCTACAATATATACAAATGTAGTAGGAGAGAATAAGAATATGACAGTACCTGGCACAATGTTTGAAGCTATTGGTGGCTTTGATTCAATAGATCGATTAGTAACAGCTTTTTATAAACGAGTTGGGAAACATCCCGATTTAATCCCTATTTTCCCGGAAGATTTAACAGAGACAGCCAGAAAACAACGAATGTTCCTTACCCAATTTTTCGGGGGACCAAGGTTATATTCCGAAGAGCGCGGAAACCCGATGATGCGACGCAGGCATTTACCATTCGAAATTACACCAACACGGAAAGATGCTTGGCTGGAATGCATGGCAGCTGCCTTGGAAGAGGCTGAAATCGAGGAACCTTACCGGACGGCTATATTTGAAAAATTAACCATGACTGCACACCATATGATGAATACACCGGAATAATAGAAAGGAGAATCGATGTGAGTTGGAATCAAACTGGGCTAGCAAGCTCTAGCAAATCAAACACATCGGCGGAATATAGCTTTAATGATTATGTGCAAAAACCGATTGAGATTTACGTTTTCATTGATCCACTATGTCCTGAATGCTGGTCATTAGAACCATATTTACGAAAGCTTTCGATTGAGTACGGAAATTATTTTACAATCAGACCGATTATCAGCGGTCATTTAAATACATTAAATAAAGACATATTTGACAAACCGAAAAAGCTTAAAGATATTTGGGAAAAAACAGCTAGCCGTACTGGCATGAGCTGTGATGGGGATCTATGGATTGAAAACCCGATCTCACACCCATGGATTGCATCACTCGCTATAAAAGCTGCCGAACTCCAGGGTAAAAAAGCAGGCAAAGTCTTTTTGCGCAAATTGCAGGAAAACCTCTTCCTGATGAAGCAGAACATAACCGATGAAGATGTTCTCATCCGATGCGCCAGGGAAGCAAACCTGGATATACGCGAATTCACAGATGATTTATATTCGCCATCCGCTAAAAAGGCGTTTCAATGTGATGTGAAACTCACGCACGAAATGGAAGTCGACTACATTCCAACGATCGTGTTCTTCAACCAGGAAATTGAACAGCATGGCATTAAAATTTCCGGACTCTATCCTTATGAGATATATGTACGCGTTTTACAGCAAATGCTTCAAAAGGATCCCACACCAGAAGAAAAACCTCCACTTGAAGAATTTATTGCACGATACGGAGTCGTTGGAAATAAAGAAATAGCAGTTGTCTATGACTGGACCACTGCAAAAGCAGAAAAGGAAATGAAAAAATTACAGTTAAAACAGACCGTAGAAAAGATTCCTGTTAAGTATGGCGTGTTTTGGAAATATATTGGACGATGATGCCCTCTGGAATGGAGGGTATTTTTTGTTGAGTTGGGTTGGCGGGTGCTGGGTTCGTTCGGCTTGGAAAGTTGCTCGCTCGACCTCGAGTGCTTCTCGCTCGACCTTGCGTGCTGCTCGCTCGACCTTGCGTGCTGCTCGCTCGACTCCGGGTGCTTCTCGCTCGACCTTGCGTGCTGCTCGCTCGACCTTGCGTGCTTCTCGCTCGACTCCGGGTGCTGCTCGCTCGACCTTGCGTGCTTCTCGCTCGACTTGGGTGCTTCTCGCTCGACCTTGCGTGCTTCTCGCTCGACTCCGGGTGCTTCTCGCTCGACCTTGCTTGCTGCTCGCTCGACCTTGAGTGCTTCTCGCTCGACCTTGCGTGCTTCTCGCTCGACTCCGGGTGCTGCTCGCTCGACTCCGGGTGCTTCTCGCTCGACTTGGGTGCTTCTCGCTCGACCTTGCGTGCTGCTCGCTCGACCTTGCGTGCTGCTCGCTCGACCTCAAATGCTTCTCGCTCGACCTCGAGTGCTGCTCGCCCAATCATCCTCCCCCATTCAAGAAAATGTAATAAAGTGCCGATTGTAAATACCCTGTAAACGTAAAGAAGGATATACGGGGCAGCGTATATCCTTCTCTTATATGTCCTTGCTCTAAACAAAGGGGGATGGGAGAAAGTTTCATGGTCAAACAAAGGGGTTTTTGTTTGGTAACTCATCCACATCCTTACTATATCAAGTCCATGGTAACTATTCAATAAGTTTGCTCATAGTTTCACAAAAATGTCACACTTATCCACTAATACTTCTATTTTGTACCTTGCTTTCATATAATTTAATGATCTTAAGTACTTCTTTATGATTGGAGTGGTTTTATGCAGGATCTTCTGCCATTTTTATTTCTGGTAATGACAATTGTTGCTTTTTTTCTTAATATACTTGGGTTAATGCAATTAATTCCGTTATTCATAAGCTTACCATTGCTGTTTATTTCTCTCTATTTAACCATTTATACGTTTACACATAAGCGCGTTTTCCGAGGAATGAGGCAATAAATGACGGGACAAAACCAGATTAAATTAACCTCATGAAATCAATTTAAAACTTTCATGAGGTCTTTTTTTAGCTAGTTATTTCCTAAGTTTTTTATGCCACTAGTAATATTTATATCCAACCACCCACGTACAAGGCATGAATGCTTGAGGATAGACGTAGCCACGCTGTGCTGAGCTATCACTTGGAACAAACGTACCATAATACATTGGCATTACTTCCTGGCGTTGACCTCCTCCCTGCTGCCCTTGACCACCGAACGGGCCCGGAAACATTGGCACGCCACCTTGCTCTTGACCTCCTTGCTGTTGTCCTTGATTTCCTCCCTGACCAAGTATGTCTTGTAACGAAGGCATTCCACCCTGTCCTTGTTCTCCTCCCTGCTGTCCCTGATTTCCCCCTTGACCAAGTATGTCCTGCAGCGATGGCATTCCACCCTGTCCTTGTTCTCCACCTTGTTGTCCCTGATTTCCTCCTTGACCGAGTATGTCCTGCAGCGATGGCATTCCACCTTGTCCTTGTTCTCCTCCCTGCTGTCCCTGATTTCCTCCTTGGCCTTCTCCCTCTCCCTGTTGTCCCTCACTGCCAGATTGTTCTCCTTGATTTTGACCACTGCCTTGTTGCGGTGCGGGATAGCAAACTACAGATTGCTGGGAGCCGTCCGACATATTGATTTGCCCTTCTAATCCGCCTTGCCCTTGTGCTCCATCTTGTTCTTCCATGGGAAAGCAAAACCATGGGCCTTGTTGACGGTCTTCCCCAAACAATTGATTATTGTTAAAATAATTCATTTTCATCCTCTCCTTCACATAATGCCCATTTTATTCACCCCGTTTTTATTTGGGTACGAATTCCACAAATTTGGTTCATTCGTCTAGAAATTTATTTTTTAAAGTTCTAAAACCTCTTACTGAGAAAGGCTGAATTTAGCAAGTGCAGCCAAAATCGTATTCAATAAAAATAGTTTTTATATTTAAGGAAATACTAAATAAGTAAGGGAGGTGGAAAAATGGCTGAAGCAATCGAAAGAAATAATGATACCTCTGCCTTATGGATGGGTTGGATTGGTATTGTAGCAGGGGTTATCTCCTTTTTTGCACCAATGTTAGGTGTTGTTGCCATAATTCTTGGGATCGTTACTGCGTTTAGCAAGGCAAAGACATTGGGTTGGTTTTCAATTGTAATTGGGGTCGCTGGTATACTTGTACATTGGTTCGTAACGGGGACATTATTGTAACTTTACTTTATAATGAGCGTGTTTTTACACGTTCATTTTTTTGCTGATTTTTAAATTCAGGTCCCCACTAAGAACCCTATTGCTATGTCTGTCTAAAAATTTTTCGTTCCAAATTCATGCATATTAAGTAATCTGCTTCTTGCATAAAAAACGTCTAGCTTTGATTATAGATTACTTTATACCAGATTTCTACTTGCTGTTTGGTCTCAATCGTTCGTATTTTTTCCAGATCAATCTCAAGATCGTTCAGGTGGTCAAAGAGCCGCAGACCGCTGCCAAGCAAAATAGGCGCGATCGTAATTTGCAGTTCATCCACAAGACCAGATTTAAGCAGCTGCTGGCCGACATTAGCACCCATTACTGCGATATCTTTTTCCTTGGCAGAAGCTCTTGCCCGCCTTATAGCACTTTCAATTCCATCGGTCACAAAGCTAATGGTTAATTTGTCGTTTTCCTTGGGATGCTTGACTGGTGGTTTATTAGTTAGCACAAACAATGGCACCTGGAATTCGTATGAGTCAGCATACGAATCAACATCGCCACCCGCTTCAAAGCTATTGCGCCCCATCACTATGGCCCCGGTATTTCGCAACATTGATGCTAATTCCTCATTTGTTTCAAAACTTGCGAAGAGCTTTTCAAAGTTTCCGTTTCGGTCATTAACGAATCCATCTAGTGATATAGTCATACCGAAATATACTTTTCCCATCGTATCCCTCCGTTACACCAATACTATCTAACATTCCAGGTACATACTTGAACTGATATTTTTAAAACCTGCCCCTTTATAAAACTCTATCGCACTCAGATTAAAATCATATACTTTCAATTCGATTCTGCTGACATTACTTTCCTTCGCCCAAAGAATAACCGAATTAAGCAGGGTTTTGCCAACTCCTTTATTCTGATATTCCTTCATTACTGCAATATTATCTAAATGAATCCAGCGCCTTTCCCTTTCAATTGGAAATACACCTGATTCAATTATAAAGCACTCTGCAAAACCAATTATTTTGTTATCTAATTCTGCAACAGCTAAATATCCGTTTTCATCCTCAATCAGAGTTTGCACATACTCCAACGGTCTTGAATCGCCTTCAGGTTCTTTGAATAATTCAGGATGTTCCCGACTATGGATTTTATCTAATTCATTATATAATTCAAGCATTTGCTGAAAGTCTTTTATTTCCGCTTCCCTAATTTTAATATTCATTCTTCACACCTCCGATAAGCTAATTTAATAATTGTTTTACCTGCACCATTCTTATTCTCTAAACAGCTGTTACGTTAACTTTCATACTTTCGATTTAATAATAACATAACATTCAGAACCTTTTTTAAAAAATTGATGTTCATCGTTTCAATCTTCATGTCTAATAGCTCAATTACAATTTTCAACCTCTAAATCTGGGATAAAAGTAAAAAAAGACGATGCCTTTATGAAAGCACCGTGCTCGTTTTTTCAGTCGGATTCCTTTTTATTTCATTTAATAGTTACCTTTTTTCTCATGAATACTCCCGCCACTTAATTTCTACAAAATTTGAAGTGGGGGTTTCTGGGGTATCGACTCTCAAGATGACGATTAACCACCAGTGGAGTTGACACATTGGTGTGCTAAAAACACCCAACCCCGCTATCCCATTGGTCTTGCCTTTTGGGATTACGTTTATTTTAGTGTGACCGATATTGGATGTAATAAGGTTTCTGTGCAGGCAAAAGATTCCTTAAATGCGTCCCGGAATACTTTTTTCATGATATTTGCAGCACCATTTACATCGGCATTCATGTGTGTGCCATTCTTTGAACGGTATAATCCTCGCTTCACACGCTTCCCTGAAAATGATTTATTATTCTCCTCCCCATAAACGGGAATGTCATCATAATCCAGAAAACTTGCTTGTGACGTGTAGGATTCTTCCGTCATAATCACTTTTATACCATGACGTTCGACCTTATAGGTGATCATCTGAACTAAAAGTCGATGGGGTATGGTTGTAAACGTTTGATTATTTCTTTTTCCCATATTTGAATGGTCTTTCCAACC
>NZ_BMFR01000009.1 GCF_014638995.1 Virgibacillus oceani | reverse complement strand
CTTAAAGCAGGTTTTTCAAGTGTGATTTCTAGGCTGAATGAAAGGGCCTAAATATAATATACGAGGAGTTTCATTATGAACGAACAGCAGCGAAAAGAACAGTCGCAAATAAAACAGGTAGATGCCGCGGACAAAAAATCCGGTCAGGACAAACCATTAAGTGAAAAAACAAGTGCAGATTTTGCAAAGTACTTTGAAACAACTTACGAACCACCCAATCTTAACAAGGCGAGAAAACGTGGCCGCGATAAAGTAAATGTCCATTATGATTTTGGCATCCCCGAAGATATGGAGAATATCGGTGAAGGGAAGAAGTTTCTTATCCGTACATACGGCTGTCAAATGAATGAACACGATACGGAAGTAATGGCAGGTATCTTAACAGATATGGGCTATGAATCAACTTCTGATACAAATGATGCGGATATTATATTGTTAAATACATGTGCTATTCGTGAAAACGCAGAAAATAAGGTGTTCGGTGAGATCGGTCACTTGAAGCCATTAAAATTGGAAAAGCCCGATTTAATACTGGGTGTGTGTGGGTGTATGTCACAAGAGGAATCTGTTGTCAATCGTATAATGAAAAAACATCCTCAGGTTGATTTAATATTTGGCACACATAACATTCATCGTTTGCCCCAATTAGTAAAAGAAGCGATGTTTGGAAAGGAAAAGGTCGTTGAGGTATGGTCTAAAGAAGGAGATATTATTGAAAACCTTCCCAAAGCCCGCAAAGGAAAAATTAAAGCATGGGTAAATATTATGTATGGATGTGATAAGTTCTGTACGTATTGTATTGTTCCGATGACACGCGGGAAAGAGCGCAGCCGCAGACCAGAGGATATTATTCAGGAGGTTCGCCAATTAGCAGCGCAGGGCTATCAGGAAGTCACATTGCTCGGACAAAATGTTAATGCATATGGAAAAGACTTCGAAGATATGACTTATGGTCTGGGAGATCTAATGGACGACATTCATATGATCAATATCCCGCGTGTACGTTTTACAACTTCACATCCTCGTGATTTTGACGATCGTTTAATTGAGGTACTTGCAAAAGGCGGTAATTTACTTGATCATATTCACTTACCAGTACAGTCTGGAAGCAGTGAAATATTAAAAAAAATGAATAGGAAATATACACGTGAAGAGTATTTGGAGTTGGTGCGGAAAATACGTCAAGCTATGCCAAACGCTACACTTACAACAGATATTATTGTTGGCTTTCCAAATGAAACGGATGAACAATTTGAAGAAACTATGACACTTGTTGAAGAAGTTGGATTTGAAGCTGCGTATACATTTATTTACTCACCTCGTGAGGGTACACCAGCAGCACGTAAAAAAGATGATGTACCGGAAGAAGTCAAAAAACAACGTCTTTATCGTTTGAATGACCTTGTGAACAAGCAATCCGCTGAGTCTATGAAAACATATGACAACAAAATAGTTAAGGTTCTTGTTGAAGGAGAAAGTAAAAAAGATCCTGATGTTCTTGCCGGCTATACTGAGAGGAACAAATTAGTAAACTTCAAAGGACCTAAATCAGCAATTGGACATATTGTTGAGGTTAAAATAACAGAAGCGAAAACATGGTCGTTGAATGGTATAATGGTAGAAAATACAGTAGGGGTGGAATAATATGGCTGAATATACACGCACACAAATATTGGATGAAGCAAAAAAATTAGCTGACATGCTTTCTAATACAAAAGAAATCGATCGTTTTAAACAAGTGGAAGCTAAGATTAATGATAATAAAAAGGTACAACAATTAATTTCACGTATAAAATCACTGCAAAAACAAGCGGTAAATTTTCAAGCTTACGGTAAAACGGAAGCATTGAAAAAGGTTGAAACTGAAATTGATCGTTTACAAGAGGAAATCGATGAAATTCCAGTTGTGCAGGAGTTTAAAGAAATACAGGTTGTTGTTAACGATGTTCTGCAGCTAGTCTCAGGCACAATTGCCAGAGAAGTAACAAATCAAGTTATCGAATCAACTGGTGGCGATGTATTAGCGGGGGAGACTGGATCAAAAGTAAAAAATGGCTCTGCATGCGGTCATTAAAAACTTTTAATACTAAATCTTTGTTTTAAATATGAAGTAAAAACCAAGCAGGAATATTTTTCTTGCTTGGTTTTTACTTTAAAAATAGTGCCCACAAACACTTTGTTAATAAATTATTTTTATCTTCTTATGCTTTCACGGGATTGCTATGCACTTTAGGTATTTGTCTTGCATAAAATGACTATGAGAAAAAGGAGGTATACGTAATTATGAGTTTTCTTGATCAAGAATATAGAGAAATCATTACGAAAGCTGTTTGTGGTAAGGGACGTAAATTCACGCAAGCAACTCATTCCATATCACCGTCACATAGACCTTCAAGCATTCTTGGTTGCTGGGTAATAAATCACTTGTATAATGCCAAGAAAAAATCGAAGGATACTGTTGAAGTCAATGGTAGCTATGACATTAATATCTGGTATTCGTACAATGACAATACAAAAACTGAAGTTGTAACAGAAAGGGTAACCTACTGTGATATTATTCCGTTATCCGTAAAAGATGACCATTGCTTGAATGATGATTATGATGTTATCGCTAAAGTGATTCAGCAACCAAATTGTCTAGAATGCAAAATTGCTAATCAGGGTCACAAAATTGTAGTGGAAATCGAACGTGAATTTGTTGTTCAAATAATTGGTGATACTAAAATTGCTGTAAGGGTAGATCCAAAAGGGTACCAATTTGATGATGACGATGATTGGGGATTTGATATTACGGATGATGAGTTGAGTGATGTAGATCCGGATTTCTTAAACGAAAGCAGCGGTAAAGACTAAAAAGCTTACGAGGGATCATTCTCTCGTAAGTTTTTTTTATCTATTTATAAGATTGCCATCTTAACAGGTCGCCCTGATTCTGCAAAATATGCTATAATTGTACAATATATACGGTATAGTTGGAGGATTAATGATGGCAAAATACACACCAATGATGGAACAATATTTAAGGATTAAAGCAGATCATCAGGATGCTTTTTTATTTTTCCGTTTAGGCGATTTTTATGAAATGTTTTTTGACGATGCAATCAATGCTGCACGTGAATTGGAAATAACATTAACGAAAAAAAATGCTGGTCCAAAAGAGCCAGTTCCAATGTGCGGAGTACCATATCATTCAGCAGATAATTACATAAAAAACTTAATAGCAAAAGGTTATAAAGTTGCCATATGCGAGCAAGTGGAAGATCCAAAGGCCGCTAAAGGTGTTGTCAAACGAGAGGTTGTTCAATTAATCACACCTGGAACGGTGATGGAAAGCAACATGCTTAGCGAAAAAGAAAATAATTATATTGCTAGTCTCTCGCACTTTGACGATGGATCGTATGTCATTGTTTACAATGATTTGTCGACTGGTGAAAATAGTCTCGCATTTGTTACACATGGCTGGGATGCTGTTATTCACGAGTTGTATAATCAGCCAATTAAAGAAATCGTTGTCTCATCAAATTTACCAGAAAAGTGGCAGGAGGAATTACGCGGAAAGTTAAATGTAACGGTGTCTTTTCAGGATGAAATTACGTTTAATGGGGAATATCGTAATTTGTGCGGAGAATTAAATGACGAACGATTGATGAAAGCATTTAGCCGCTTATTAAATTATATTCAACACACACAAAAGCGCTCTCTCGATCATTTGCAACCCGCTAAAGTTATTGAATTAAAAAATTTCTTATCCCTTGATATGTATTCAAAAAGGAATTTAGAGCTTACGGAGACCATCATAAAAAAGGGGAAGCATGGCAGTTTGCTATGGGTACTTGATCGTACTGTAACAGCGATGGGGTCAAGGCTATTAAAGAAATGGCTGGAGCGTCCGCTGATTAACAAAAATCTGATTGAAAAAAGACTTACTATTGTTGATGGTTTTTATCAATCCTTTATGGAACGGGATTCATTAAGGGATGCGTTAAAGTCTGTTTATGACCTAGAGAGGCTCGCAGGCAGAATTGCTTTTGGTAATGTAAATGCACGTGACCTGATTCAACTGAAACATTCGTTGGGAAAAATCCCCGAAATAAAAAATACTTTACATCAATTTGGGAATAAGCAAATTAATGATTTGGCTAATAATCTTGTTTGGCCAAAAGAGATTGGTTCATTACTAGAAGCTAGTTTAGTAGAAGATCCACCAGTTTCCGTAAAGGAAGGATCTATTATTAAGGCTGGATATAATGAAACATTAGATACATACAGGGATGCATCGAAAAACGGAAAGCAATGGATTGCTGAATTAGAACAGAAAGAGAAACAGGAAACAAACATAAAATCGTTAAAAATCGGCTATAACCGTGTCTTTGGCTATTATATTGAGGTTACAAAAGCTAATTTGCATTTGCTGCCTGAAGGAAAATATGAGCGGAAACAAACATTAACAAATGCAGAACGGTACATCACACCGGAATTAAAAGAGAAAGAACAGCTTATTTTAGAGGCAGAAGAAAAAAGTGTGGAATTAGAGTACAATCTATTTATTGAGATTCGGGAACAATTAAAAGAGCAAATACCCGTTTTACAGGCATTAGCAGAGGTTGTTAGTAAAATTGATGTATTACAAGCATTTGCAACTGTAAGCGAGGCGAACAACTATAAACGCCCAAGTTTTGCAGAAGATGAATTAACGATTAAAAGCGGCAGACATCCGGTAATTGAACAAGTCATGAAGGATGGGACGTTTGTTCCGAACGATGTTCATTTAGATAACAATAGGGATATATTACTTATTACTGGCCCCAATATGTCAGGTAAAAGTACGTATATGAGGCAATTGGCATTAACCGCCATTATGGGTCAAATCGGTTGTTTCGTACCGTGTGAGCATGCTGAGCTTCTTATTTTCGATCAAATTTTTACTCGAATTGGTGCAGCAGATGATTTAGTTTCCGGTCAAAGTACATTTATGGTGGAAATGCTTGAGGCAAATCATGCTATTGCTAATGCAACGGAGAAGAGTTTAATACTGCTTGATGAGATTGGCAGAGGAACAAGCACATATGATGGTATGGCATTAGCACAGGCGATAGTAGAATACATTCACAACAATATTCAAGCGAAAACGTTATTCTCAACACACTATCATGAATTGACCGCACTCGAAAATTCATTAAACAAATTAAAGAACGTTCATGTTAGAGCAGAAGAATTTGAAGGAAATGTAGTATTTTTGCATCAAATTAATGATGGAGCAGCGGATGAAAGTTACGGAATTCATGTAGCCAAGCTGGCAAATCTTCCTGAACAATTAATTGAACGGGCAAATACAATTTTAAATGAACTTGAAAATAAAGATAGTAAGAATAATACAGTTTCTGACTATGATGAAACGGCACAACTATCATTCTTCGTTGAGGAAGAAAAAGCGGAAGATAAGAAGAAAGTGAAGAATTCTGATTCCAAGGTAATAAAGGAATTAGAGAATTTGGATTTATTCGATATGACACCACTGCAAGCAATGAATGAACTATATCGTTTACAAAAGCTTACAAAATAATGTTCAAAGTGGTGGCGCCTGTACAGGGGAAACGAATAGATAAAAGACTTTAGAATAGGGGATTTTACGTTCGAAATGCCCCTGATTATGTCTGGATATAGCCTCAAATAGAAAGGGTCGTTTTCTATGAAAATAGTTCAAATGTCTGATGCACTTGCAAACAAAATTGCGGCAGGAGAGGTAGTCGAACGTCCTGCATCAGTTGTAAAAGAATTAATCGAAAACAGTATTGATGCAAATAGTACTTGGATAAAGATTGATTTGTCGGAAGCAGGTCTTCAGCAGATTAAAATTTCAGATGATGGAGATGGAATGGCGGAAGAAGACTGTGAAACAGCTTTTTTACGGCATGCAACTAGTAAAATAAAAAATGAATCAGATTTATTTCACGTAAAAACGCTTGGATTTCGTGGTGAAGCACTAGCTAGTATTGCGGCGGTAAGTCGGGTAACGGTTAAAACTTCGCAAGGTAACAATGCCGGAACTTTTCTTCAAATGGAAGGCGGCAGCGTTATTGAAAGGGGCAAAAGTGACGCGCGAAAAGGTTCAGAAATACAAGTTGACGATTTATTTTTCAATACACCAGCAAGGCTAAAGTATATGAAAACGATTCATACCGAGTTAGGGCACATTACCGACCTGTTAAATCGTATAGCGCTTTCACATCCAACCATTCGCATTGAAGCAACGCATAATGAAAAACAGCTTTTTAAAACATCAGGCAGCGGGGATTTATTACAGGTCATATCGCATGTTTATGGAATGAGCGTGGCAAGAAAAATGATCCCAATCAAGCATGAAACACTTGATTTTTCGATAAAGGGATATATCGCAAAACCAGAAACCACACGTGCATCTCGTAATTATATTTCTACTATTATTAACGGCAGATATATAAAAAGCGTCCCATTATCGCAAGCGATTATTAGGGGATACCATACACTGTTGCCAATAGGAAGGCTTCCAATTGCAGTTATCTCAATAGAAATGGATCCAATTTTAGTTGACGTAAATGTACACCCAACTAAGCTTGAAGTTCGCTTCAGTAAAGATAAAGAATTGTTTAGTGCTATAGAGGACACAATTCGCAGCGCGTTCAGGGAGATCACGTTAATTCCAGAAATGGAACAAAAGGAGCAGGGGAATCTGAATCAAAGTTCTGCAAATAAATCCATCCAGAATACAATGGATTTTGATAATACACCTAAGAAAACACCGACAATAAACTGGAATTCCGATAAACGGATAAACGAGTATCAATTACCGTTTAATCAAAACGATTTTCCAAACGATAAAGTTACAAAAGAGGAACTGCAGGATGTGTTATCAGATACGGGTCAACCTGAAACATTCACGGAAGTTGAAAGCCAGGAACAACCGGAGAAAATAGATGCACCGCGTGTACCTGCCATGTACCCAATTGGTCAATTACACGGGACATACATTATGGCTCAAAATGAAAATGGACTGTACATGATCGATCAACATGCTGCCCAAGAACGGGTGAAATACGAGTACTTTAAACAAAAACTTGGTAAAACTACTAACGAGTCACAGGCATTACTCATTCCGATGACATTCGATTTTTCAAAACAAGAAGCCATTTTCATAGAACAATACAAAGAAGAATTAGAAAAGGTCGGCCTCTTTTTTGAACCATTCGGGAATCAGTCCTATATTATCCGTTCATACCCCAATTGGTTTCCGCAAGGATTTGAAGAAGAAGTCATTCGCGAAATGATAGCACAAATTATGGGGGAAGAACGAATTGATATTGAAGCAATAAGGGAAGATGCAGCAATATTAATGTCATGTAAACGATCAATTAAAGCCAATCATTATCTAAACCAAGATGATATGTTTCGCTTGCTGGAAGATTTACGATCCACAACAGATCCCTTTACATGCCCGCACGGAAGACCGATCATTGTACATTTCTCTTCCTATGAATTGGAGAAGATGTTTAAGCGCGTCATGTAAATATGTATAATTGACATACACCTCGTAAATGCTATTAAAAATGCGAGGTGTATGTTTATGAATAATCAGCGGTTAATAAACTTTTTAAATCAACTATTGTCTAATTATTTTGTGCTATATGTAAAGCTGCATCGGTATCACTGGTTTGTTCAAGGAAGACAATTTTTTCAATTACATGAGAAATTTGAGGAAATGTACACAATGGCTGCTGCTGACCTTGACGAAATAGCAGAACGTATATTAATGATTGACGGGAAACCACTTGCTACAATGGTTAAGTACTTAAAAGAAGCAACATTGACGGAAGCAAATGCTGATGATAAAGAACAGGAAATGATTGAGCAGTTAACGAAGGATTATAAACAAATTATTGAAGAGATACGGAACGATGGTTATGCCTTAGCGGCAGAGTATAATGATGAACCGACGACAGATTTGTTAATAGCCATCCAAAGAAAATTAGAAAAATATGTTTGGATGCTGCATGCATATCGTGCATATGAATAAAACTTTATAAATTAGGGGAATAATGATGAAGAAAACTGTCATTGTGATTGTTGGACCAACCGCAGTAGGAAAGACGCGGCTGAGTATTGAAATTGCCAAAGCATTTAATGGTGAAATTATTAGCGGGGATTCAATGCAAGTATATAAGGGAATGGATATAGGTACAGCTAAAATTACTATTGAAGAAATGCAAGGGATCCCACATTATATGCTGGACATTAAAGAACCCGATGAAGAATTTTCAGTTGCAGATTTTCAGCATTATGTACAGAAATATATTGATGTCATTACCGAGAACAAGCACCTCCCGATAATCGCTGGGGGAAGTGGTTTATATATTCAAGCGGCTTTATATAATTATCATTTTTCAGGACAAAAACGTGATATTCTGCTATCAAAACAGCTGGAGGAACAGATTGCTATCGAGGGACCTGTGCCACTTTACAATTATCTAAACGAAATAGATCCTGTACAAGCTGGTAAAATTCATCCCAACAATCATAGACGGCTAATTCGCGCAATTGAAATCTATGAAACAACTGGAATGACAATGAGCGAATACCAGGAAAGCCAGACCAAAGATTCGCCTTACAACCCTATTTTTATAGGATTGGAGATGGATCGGAAACTTCTGTATGATAGAATTAATGAACGCATTGATAGAATGATGGAGAATGGATTATTAGACGAAGTTAAAACTCTGTACAACCGTGGTTTTGCAGATAGTCAATCGATTAGCGCAATTGGATATAAAGAGTTTATTCCTTATTTCAATGGTGAACAAGGCTTAGATATGTCCATTGAGCAGTTAAAGCAGAATTCTAGAAGGTATGCGAAGCGACAGTATACTTGGTTTAAAAATAAAATGAATGTGAATTGGTATTCGCTGACTCCTTCGACGATTAATGAAAAAATTCAAAACATTTTAGAAGATTTAGCAGGAATGTTAGAAGAAAAGTAGAAATAAATATATATACAGATAGAAAAGAGGAGGAAGTGCAATGGCGCAATCAGTGAACATTCAGGATCAATATTTAAATCAGCTCCGAAAGGATCACATCTCTGTCACGGTGTTTTTAACCAACGGGTTCCAATTAAGGGGAATCGTAAAAGCATTCGATAATTTCACTGTATTATTAGAAACAGATGGGAAACAACAACTTATTTTCAAGCACGCAATTTCTACATTTGCACCAGTTAAAAATGTATCACTCGATAAAGAGTAAAACTCATAACGGGTACCATGGGGTATCCGTTTTTACATGTCTATCTCCAAATTCTGCCTTCTGTCCCATGGGCGTTTGTCACACCTTTATAGTTTATCACGTATACTATGATTGCTGAAGGGGTGATGAAGTGGAATCGCAAATGGTTCGCAATAAAAATGGGAAAATAAATATCGTTTTGCATGATAAAAATATTGCAAAACATGAAACCGACAAAAAACGTGTCAATAGTGGTCCATTCATGCACATTGATCAAGAATTCTCATCATTCATAGGTATGGAAAACCTAAAACAAACTATAAAGGAGATATATGCTACGATCGTAATAAATGAACGAAGAAAACAGATGGGGCTAAGCTGTTCAAAACAGGTGCTTCACATGTTGTTTAAAGGAAATCCCGGAACAGGTAAAACAACTGTTGCCAGAAAGCTTGCTAAAATGTATTTCGATATGGAAATACTGTCGAAGGGCCATCTAATAGAAGCTGAACGAGCGGATTTAGTTGGTGAATATATTGGTCAGACCGCACAGAAGACCCGTGCAGTTATTCAAAAGGCAATGGGTGGTGTATTATTTATTGATGAGGCATACTCATTAGCCCGTGGCGGAGAAAAAGATTTTGGCAAGGAAGCAATTGATACATTAGTAAAACATATGGAGGATAGCCAAAACGATTTTGTATTAATTTTAGCAGGCTATCCATATGAAATGGATAGATTCCTATTATTAAATCCTGGTTTGAAGTCCAGATTCCCATTCATCTTAGATTTTCAAAATTATGATGTCAGTCAATTAATGGATATTGCTAAGCAAATGGTCGCGTTAAAGGAATATCAATTAACGACGGAAGCGGAGTGGAAATTACAAGAGCATTTATACAGAAAGCTGCGTGAGCAGGAGCGGAATTTTGCTAATGCTCGGTATGTTAGGAATGTTATCGAACATACGATAAGAAGGCATGCAGTACGTTTAATTAAGAAAGAACAGTATTCACCTGAAGACTTGATGAAAATTATTGGAGATGATTTAAGCTTTAGTGAGTCATAAAGTTTTTTGTGGTAAGGTTTTTTCTTTGCTATGATATAGGCATGCTGACAGAAAAGAAAGAGGTAATCGATTCATGACAGAAAAAATAGTGGTCATAGCAGTGGAAAAACAAGAACAAACTAGCGCACATTTTCATTCATCTGTAGAAGAAATAAAGTCCCTGAGCAATACGGCGGGAGGGACAGTGCTAAAGGTTGTTACACAGAAAAGGGAACGGATTCATCATGCACATTATATCGGTGAGGGAAAGATTGAGGAGACTGCACGATATGTACAGGAGATGGAGATTGATTTAATTATTGCAAATGATGAATTGTCTGCTGGTCAATTGCGAAACCTAAGTGATCGTTTAGGAGTCCGGATAATTGATCGCAGCCAGTTGATTTTAGACATTTTCGCTCAGCGCGCACATACAAAAGAAGGTAAACTTCAGGTTGAACTTGCACAATTGGAATATATGCTCCCGAGACTCCGCGGTAAGGGGTTAGCATTATCCCGGTTAGGTGCAGGTATCGGCACACGTGGACCAGGAGAAACAAAATTGGAAACTGATCAGCGCCATATTAGACGTAAAATATATGATATTAAACGCAGATTAAAAATAGCTGTCAGTCAGCGCGAGCAATATCGCAAACGAAGAAAAACAAATAATGTATTTCAAATCGCGATTGTTGGGTATACCAACGCTGGAAAATCCACATTATTCAATCGAATTACAAAAAGTCATTCACTTGAAGAGGATCAATTGTTTGCAACACTCGATCCACTCACAAGACAAATTCAATTACCATCAGGATTCCAACCACTGCTTACAGATACAGTTGGTTTTCTTCAAGATTTGCCAACTACGCTGATTGCTGCATTTCGTTCCACATTAGAAGAGGTTACAGAAGCAGATTTTATTTTACATGTTGTAGATGCATCACATCCGGACCAGGTACAGCAACAGGATACAGTTACTAGTCTATTGGAGGAATTAGATGCAAATATGATTCCTTCATTGACAGTGTATAATAAATTGGATAAATTAACCGAGGATTTCTTTCCTGCTAATCATCCATCCATTCAAATAAGTGCATTTGATCAGCAGGATATCAGCAGATTATTAGTAAAGATTGAAATGATTTTAAAGGAAGAATGGAGTCGGTATAGTACGAAAGTTAGTCCAGATAAAGGAAAATTATTAAATCGTTTCGAAAACGAAACAATTATGGAAGAAAGATATTTTGATGAAGATCAAGCAATATACAAAATAAAGGGCTATATAAGGAATGAACATCCTTTAACAAGCAAGCTAAAGGGGAATTAAAGCGGGAATGATTGATCACTATGTACATCAAGCAGAAGCAGATTGTAAACAGCTTCACAATAAAATAGGTAAAATTGTCGAAATGAATCAAAAACGTGTCTTAGAAGCATTTAAGCGTAATCGGGTCAGTGATAGTCATTTTAATACAACAACAGGATATGGATATGATGATTATGGCAGAGAAACGCTTGAATCCGTCTATGCAGATGTGTTTGGGGGAGAAGATGCGTTAGTCAGGCCGCAAATCGTTTCTGGAACACATGCAATATCTACAGCATTATTTGGTTTGCTGCGTCCAAACGATGAATTACTGTACATTACAGGAAAGCCTTACGATACATTGGAATCTGTTATTGGTAAACGTGGCCATAATACTGGATCATTAATGGATTTTGGAATAGGTTATAACGAGGCAGAATTGTTGCCGGATGGTTCGATAAATTATAGGTTAGTTCAGAAATTAATTACGGAAAAAACAAAAGTAATTGGTATTCAACGCTCCAAGGGCTATGACGACAGACCATCGTTTTCTATTTCAGAAATTGAAAAGGTAATTAGTTTTATTAGAAAGATTAACAAGGATTTAATTATTTTTGTTGATAACTGTTACGGTGAATTTGTGGAAAAAAAGGAGCCATTGCATGTTGGTGCGGATATTATAGCGGGTTCACTTATTAAGAATCCAGGGGGCGGTATCGTTCGTGCTGGAGGATATATTGTTGGACGAAAAGATCTTGTTAGCAAATGTGCACATCGTCTGACTGCTCCGGGTTTAGGGAAGGAAACAGGGGCTACATTACATATGCTCACGGAAATGTATCAAGGTTTCTTTTTAGCTCCGCATGTTGTTGGCGAGGCATTAAAAGGGGCAGTATTTACGGCCAGATTATTGGAATTGGCCGGTTTAAAAACAACCCCGCATTATCAAGAAAAAAGGACAGACTTAATTCAATCCGTTATATTTGAAAACGCAGAACAAATGATCACCTTTTGTCAAACGATTCAACAAAATTCACCGATCAATTCATTTGTTACACCATATCCGAGTGAAATGCCGGGATATGAGGATGAAGTGATTATGGCTGCAGGTACATTTATCCAAGGAGCAAGCCTTGAGTTAACAGCTGACGGACCAATCCGTGAGCCGTTTACAGCATTTGTTCAAGGTGGTTTAACGTATGAGCATGTAAAAATTGCTTTACAAGAATCAATAAACAACTTGGTTGAAAATGGTTATTTGAATATAAAATAGGGTAACAAAGAGCAGAAGGGTATCAACTCCCAAAAGTGAAGGTAGTAAATTAACTTTTGGGATAACTATCCAGGACTGCTCTTTTTATTTTTGTATTTAATGTAAGGAAACTTAACATTAATTTGACAGTATACATAACATATTGTAAAATATAGATATTACAAATGAAGGGGGTCACATAAATGAACGATCAGGATCGGCGTTCTATGCCCTTATTCTCAATTGGTATCGTTAAGAAATTAACCGAATTAACCGCCAGACAAATTCGGAATTATGAAGAGCATGGCCTTATTAATCCAGAACGAACATCGGGAAATCAGCGGTTGTTTTCTTTTAATGATGTTGATCGTTTGCTTGAAATAAAAGATCTGCTTGACAAAGGGATTAATTTAGCTGGAATCAAGCATTTATTAGTTATGGAAGAACAGAATATGCTAATGGAGAAACAAAAGAAAGAAGAACATTTTGCTATATTATCTGATAAAGATCTGCGAAAAATGCTGAAAAATGAATTATATGAAGCCGGAAGAATGGGGAAATCTAGTTTAAGGCAAGGTGAATTATCTAGGTTTTTCCAATAACATAAAAATACTATTTGGGAGGAAAAAAGATGAGCTTAAAATTATCAAAAGAGGCAATCTACAAAAAGATTGAGGAGGAAAATGTTCGGTTTATTCGCTTGCAATTCACTGACATGCTTGGAACAATCAAAAATGTCGAGATCCCTTTAAGTCAATTGGAAAAGGCATTGGACAATAAGATGATGTTTGATGGCTCCTCGATTGAAGGCTTTGTCCGCATTGAAGAATCAGATATGTACTTGTACCCTGATTTAGATACGTTTGTTGTATTTCCGTGGACATCTGATAAGGGTAAAGTTGCACGTTTTGTTTGTGACATTTATAATCCGGATGGAACCCCATTTGAAGGATGTCCGCGTTATAATTTGAAACGTAATCTTAAAAAAATGGAAGAGCTGGGATTTACTGCATTTAATATTGGTACAGAACCTGAATTCTTCTTATTTAAGCTCGACGAAAAGGGTGAACCTTCATTAGAGCTTAATGATAAAGGAGGATATTTTGACCTTGCACCAACAGACTTAGGAGAGAATTGCCGTCGTGATATCGTACTTGAGCTGGAAGAAATGGGATTTGAAATTGAAGCCTCCCATCATGAAGTTGCCCCTGGACAGCATGAAATTGATTTTAAATACTCTGATGCCGTGAAGCATGCTGATGATATTCAAACATTTAAATTAGTAGTAAAAACAATTGCGAGAAAACATAATTTACATGCCACCTTTATGCCAAAACCATTATTTGGTGTAAACGGTTCAGGAATGCACGTAAATATGTCACTTTTTCAGGATGGGGAAAATAAGTTCTTTGACCCAAATGGCGAAATGCAATTAAGTGATGTGGCATATCAGTTTACCGCTGGGGTAATCAAACATGCTACTAATTTTACTGCAGTTACAAATCCAACCGTTAATTCGTATAAACGTCTTGTACCTGGTTACGAGGCGCCGTGTTATGTAGCCTGGTCCGGCACAAACAGAAGTCCTTTAATCCGTATTCCGTATTCAAGAGGTTTGAGTACTCGTATTGAAGCGAGAAGTGTAGATCCTGCAGCTAATCCATATATGGCGATGGCAGTATTACTTGCGGCAGGATTGGACGGTGTTAAAAATAAATTAACCCCGCCAACTCCTGTTAATCGTAACATATATGTAATGGATAAGGCAGAACGTGAGAAAAATGGAATTAAGGATTTACCTGCAACTTTAATGGATGCATTAGTAGAATTACAAAAGGATGAAGTCATTATTGAAGCCCTTGGAGAACATTTATTTGAACATTTTATCGAGGCAAAAGAAATTGAATGGGATATGTTCCGTACCACTGTTCATCCGTGGGAAAGAGAGCAGTATTTGGCTAGCTACTAGGTTTGTAATTTAGGTCTGCATACAAATATATTCGGTTTTGTAATGAGGTTAGTAAAAAGAACCTTCAAAAAAGGAAATAAGGTATTAAGTTCTTGGCCATAAAGTATGTGATTCGTTTGTTATCTTTGTCCGGTTTTTGGATATGAAGATATACAATGGGTGATCAGCATATTATTATGGCCAAGTCTTTTTTAGACATAAAATAATCATCATTTCAAGGTGTTTCAGCCAGTTTATTCAATCATGATAAAGTACTGGATGGATTATTAGATTGCTTTTTTCTTTTTCTATTTTTAAATACCTGCCAGGAGGTTTTTAAGGACGAATATGTTCCGACAGCTGCTGCACTATAAAAACCACCCATAAAAAAACCAGCCCACAAATCATGCCTATGGCTATAAAATATAGAAATTGAAAATCCTAGTATCGTAGCAATTGTTGGAAAATACTGGCGGGGTATCGGGAATATTTTAAACAACTGCGTGATGATAACTATTAGCGGAACAGCAATTACCCCGTCCCAAAAATTTGTATGAATAACTGGAAATTCCATAACAGATTTCAGCCCTAACTATTGTTGGTTAATTGATGAAAATAAAAGATTCACTTGTATTACTCTTCAAAGTATTTGCCAGACGGATAATAATATACAAAGAAATAGCCGGAAGAATGAAGATATGTCATGTTTTTCGTCTTCATGGTTAAATATATCTAAATAAAAAAACTGCCAAAACGATGGCAGTTTCATTTAATGAATAGTTCGATGAAGCCCAATAACTTTTCCCAAGATAGTCACGTTTTTAAAAATAAGCGGATCCATTGTCGCGTTTTCCGGCTGTAATCGAATGTGGTCTTTTTCTTTAAAGAAACGTTTTACCGTTGCTTCATCATCTTCGGTCATCGCAACAACAATATCACCATTTTGTGCTGTGCTTTGCTGCTTGACAACCACTTTATCTCCATCCAAAATACCAGCTTCTATCATACTTTCCCCTTCAATTACCAATACATACAAGTTGTCATCTGGGGCAGCACTTGAAATTGGCAGGGGTATAAATTCCTCGATGTTTTCAACAGCGGTAATCGGAATACCAGCTGTAACTTTCCCAATTACTGGAGCGTACCTTGCTTCTTCCCTCGGTATATTACTTTCATCCGAAAGATCTAAAATTTCTATAGCTCGAGGTTTTGTCGGGTCCCTTCTAATATAGCCCTTACTTTCAATTCTAGCAAGATGCCCATGAACGGTAGAGCTTGAGGCAAGTCCTACCGCTTCCGCTATTTCCCTTACCGATGGCGGATAGCCCTTTTTACTGACCTGATCTTTAATATAATCAAGAATCATTTCTTGTCTTTTGGAGAGTTTTGTCATTTAACGAACACCTCACACATAGGATTTAATAATAATAGTTTATCACTAGAATAGTTAAAAAGCAAACATTCGTTCGAAAAACAGTTGACAAGATCATTTGTTCGGTATAGTATAATATACGAACAAAGGTTCTTAAATGGGGAAAGGGCTGATAATATGTTTGGGAAACTTACTAAAACGGATGTATTTTATCTTGTTGCGTTTGTATTCACACTAGTATTTTTATATTTTTCCATGGTTACAAGTGCGTAGATTTAGTTTTAATTAAGGAGCATCTAAAGTGAAAGCTATTATATATTGCAGGGTCAGTACGGATAAAAAAACTCAGGAAACATCACTGGCAAGACAAAAGCAGGAACTTACGGTCCTAGCAAAGCGCAACAACTTTACGATTGTAGATATTATACAAGAACAAGCTAGCGGTTACGACGTGGACCGTGAAGGTATTTTTCGGATGCTGGATTATTTTTCGTTAAAAAAAGCAGAATGTCTACTTATTCAAGATGAAACTAGATTGGGCAGGGGAAATACTAAAATTGCCTTATTTCACCAAATGCAGAAATTAAATATTTCAATTTATACAGCGATACATGACGGGAAACTTGAATTGTCAGAATCGGATTCGATGGTTCTGCAAATTGTGAGCGTTGTAGAAGAGTATCAGCGCAGAATCCACAATGCTAAAATCAAACGGGGAATGAGGAAGGCTGTCCTTGACGGCTATGATCCAAGTCAAAACTTATCAAACCGAAATAAAGCACCTGGAAGAGAAAGAAAATCATTTCCTATAGATGAAGTTATTCAACTAAGAGGCAAAAATCTGACATTTTCTGAAATTGCCAGGACACTAAATGGCATGGGTTACGCCATCTCTAAGGCAACCGTGCACCGAAGATATCAGGAATATATAATCCTTGAATCTAACACAGAGGAAAGGTAATATAGATTAGCAAGAACACTATAATTGTTCTTGCTTTTTTCTATTGTTTAGGAGGTAACTTTCTATGATATCTAAAGAAAAATTGGAACGCATAAATAAACTTTCTCAGAAATCGAAGACAATTGGATTAACAGAGGATGAGAAGAAAGAGCAAAAAGAGCTTAGGCAGGAATATCTGCAAAATGTACGCAGCTCATTTAAAAATCAATTTAAATCGATGACAGTTGTCGACCATGAGGGAAATGATGTTACACCTCAAAAAGTGAAGGATCTGCAAGGCAAGGGAAAAAATAATTAATTCAATTAGCGAAGATACTGCTGCATGGCTGGGTAAGCTGAAAATAAGATTTCACTTGTTACAGTCTATAATTCATTATAGAATGATAAGGGATAAAATAATCCTTTTAATTCGAAAGGGGAACTCACATGTCAAAAAACACAGAGCAATTATCGATCAACACAATTCGAACACTAGCAATTGATGCAATTGAACATGCAAATTCTGGTCATCCTGGTTTGCCTATGGGTGCAGCTCCAATGGCATATACACTTTGGACCGATTTTATGAATCATAATCCGAAAAATTCAAAATGGTTTAACCGTGACCGTTTTGTACTATCTGCCGGTCATGGTTCAATGCTTTTATACGGATTGCTGCATTTATCGGGATATGATGTAACTATTGATGATTTAAAGGATTTTCGTCAATGGAATTCTAAAACACCCGGGCATCCCGAAGTGCACCACACAGACGGTGTAGAAGCAACTACAGGGCCATTGGGGCAAGGGGTTGCAATGTCTGTGGGGATGGCAATGGCAGAAGCACATCTTGCGGCAACATATAATAAAGAGAATTATTCTATTATTGATCACTACACATACGCACTTGTCAGTGATGGAGATTTAATGGAAGGTATCTCACACGAATCCGCATCACTTGCCGGACATCTGGGGTTAGGCAAATTAATCGCATTATATGATTCTAATGATATTTCATTGGACGGTGAACTAAATCGATCCTTTTCCGATAATACAGAACAACGCTTTAAAGCATATGGCTGGGAAGTTATCCGAGTTGAAGATGGAAATGATCTAGAAGCATTGCGAGCCGCTATTAAACAGGCACAAGAAAATACGGATCAGCCAACATTGATTGAAATTAAAACAATCATTGGATACGGTTCACCGAATAAATCAAATTCTGCAGCATCACATGGTGCTCCACTTGGATCTGACGAAGTAAAGCTAACGAAAGAATACTATAAATGGGAACATGAGGATTTTAATGTTCCTGAAGAAGTTTATGCAGATTTCAATGAAAAGATTGGCAAGAATGGTGCTAGATCTGAAGAAAATTGGAACAAATTATTCAACAAATACAAAGCACAATATCCTAAATTAGCAAGTGAATTGGAATTAGCAATGAACGGTGATCTTCCTGAAAATTGGGAGCAAGACTTACCAGTATACGAGCCGGAAAAGGATAAACTTGCAACAAGAGCTTCATCCGGTGATGTACTAAATGCGATTGCAAAAGCTGTTCCATATTTCTTTGGAGGAAGTGCTGATTTAGCAGGTTCAAATAAAACTTCTATAAAAGATGAAGCAGATTTCTCACGTGCAAACTATGCAGGACGTAACATTTGGTTTGGAGTGCGCGAACATGCAATGGCTGCTGCATTGAATGGAATGGCATTACACGGGGGACTAAAAGTATATGCTGGTACATTCTTTGTATTCAGTGATTACCTGCGTCCAGCTGTAAGACTTTCTTCTATTATGAAAACACCTGTAACGTATGTGTTTACACATGATTCTATTGCAGTAGGTGAAGATGGACCAACACATGAGCCTGTTGAACAATTAGCTGCGTTCCGTGCAATGCCAGGTTTATCACTAATTCGCCCAGCAGATGGTAATGAAACACAAGCGGCATGGAGATTAGCAGTTGAATCAAAAAATCAGCCAACAGCACTCGTACTAACAAGACAAGGATTGCCAACACTAGAAAGTACAAAAGAACATGCATATGAAGGTGTTAAAAAAGGTGCCTACGTAATTAGCAAGGCTGATAAAAACGTACCAGATGCTTTATTGCTTGCTACTGGTTCTGAGGTTCAATTGGCCGTCTCAGCTAAAAATGCTTTAAAAGAAAAAGGCGTTGACGTAAGTGTTGTAAGTATGCCTTCTTGGGATCGTTTCAATGAACAGGATGAAGCATACAAAAATGAAGTTATTCCTCCAAACGTGAAAGCTCGTGTTGGGATTGAGATGGGTTCTTCCTTTGGTTGGGAACGGTATGTAGGTGACCAAGGTTCAGTCATTGGAATTGATACATTTGGCGCATCTGCAAAAGGAGAAAAAGTAATTGAAGAATATGGCTTTACGGTTGAAAATGTCGTTAAGCATGTTGAAAAATTATTAAATAAATAATAATACTTGGAAAGTGGCACAATCTTGCAGCCACTTTCTTTTTTATGGCTCTATTTAACTAACAACATGGTGGGCCACACCCAGCTACAGCGCTAAAGCTGTGATGGACTGACCGATGCCTCCGTACAATAAGGTCAACATCAATTCGCTTATGCTCACCCGAGTTTCCTTTATCCCCTGCGAAGGATGTTCGGCTAAAACCACTGCTTTCTTGGCAACACTGAACCACACCGTATGACGAGGCACAGTCAACACGTCGCTATACGGGCACTTGCGATTTTGTTCTTGCAAAACGACAAAACTAGTGCAGATTTTCAGCGTAATATGACAATGTTTTTAACTAGAATACGTATAATAGAATACAAAGGGAGGCGGTTGATAGTGGGTAATTATTCAATTTATTGGATTAAAGAAGAATTTGCATATCGTTATTTCCATAAGAGGGATATATTATATCGATTTATGAAAGAATATCGTCTGAACTCAGATAGAGCCGATTTAGCCAAACAATATCATTTCATCACAAATACTTTTCCTCAAGCAGCTTTGATAACCCACATAAAAGACTATCACCAATCTAGTGTTACTACTAATTTACAAGGAAATTTTCTCGAATTATTTAATGATAAACACTATATTTCTTTACATATACACAAAAAACATTTAAACTTTCGTTGTGAAATGTTGCATGATGCAGAAAAGTTATTGTTTCCGGCATTACGTTCTTTCCATCCGTTTTTGTTTATAATGGGAAATGATATGGAAGACTATGGCTGGATTTCACCAGTAACAAAAGAAAGAGTACACATCAATCAAGAAGTATTGTATTCTTATCTTTGATTTACTATACTGTATTAGAGACAACATGAAGGAGGAAAGCTTGAATGGACGTGATTTGGGTCGTATTAATAGCAATACTCGCTCTTATTGCCGGAGTTGCTCTAGGCTTTTTCATTGCTAGAAAGTATATGATGAGCTATCTAAAGAAAAACCCACCTATTAATGAGCAGATGCTTCGTACACTAATGATGCAAATGGGACAAAAGCCATCTCAGAAGAAAATCAATCAAATGATGCGTGCAATGAATAATCAACAAAATAAATAGCACTTATTTAACATAAATAAGGTAATGTAAAACCATTGCACATGCCCCTTGCTACCAACAGGTAATAAGGGGTATTTCAAACTGTTTCTGACTAATTCCTGCCCCGATAGGAAAGGTTTGGATAATTGTCAAATTCATTTGCTTTTTTGTACGGTTTAATCTGTTAAAATGGATAGAGCAAATGCTTTTTAGGAGGGTGAAAATGACTGAAGTAGCTGATATAAATATATTTATCGCATTTGGTGCAGGTTTTTTATCGTTTATCTCACCTTGCGTACTCCCGCTGTATCCTGCCTTTCTATCGTACATAACTGGCATGAGTGTTAGTGAAATAAAAGATGAAAATAAAATGTTTAATATTAAAAGTATTTTGCATACCATTTTCTTTTTGATAGGATTCTCCAGTATTTTTATTATGTTTGGGTTTACTACTTCTTTTGTGGCTGAATTTTTAAAAACCTATCAAGAAATCATCAGACAAATTGGTGCTATTGTAATTATCTTTTTTGGTTTAGTTATTGTAGGAATATTTAATTTTAAATTTCTAATGAAAGATAAAAAAATCACATTTAAAAATCGTCCAGCAGGTTTTTTTGGTTCATTTCTAATTGGTATGGCATTTTCCTTAGGATGGACGCCCTGTACAGGTCCTATACTTGGAATTGTATGGTCTCTAGCGGCTACTCAGCCCGAACTTGGAATGATAATGATGATTAGTTACATTCTAGGATTCTCATTGCCATTTTTAATTTTGTCGTTCTTCATAGGAAAGCTTACATGGATCAAACGCCATAGTCCACTTCTAGTTAAAATAGGTGGCTATATCATGATTTTTATGGGTATAGCATTATTTTTTGATTGGATGACTAAACTTACATCTTTCTTAGCGAGCTGGTTTGGGTTCCAGGGCTTTTAGTTTAAGGCAGTTACATTAGATTTTTTAAAACTTTTGTATTAATATATTTAGTAAACAAATCGAAAAAGGGGAACACATTTACATGTACAAACCAAATGACCTGATTCTGCGGACAACAACATCACTGATTGCCTTTATATTGCTGGGGTTTGCTATTTATTTGCTGATGGCCGGACATAACTCGCCAGGTGGAGGGTTTGTAGGCGGTTTAATGACTGCTTCGGCTTTTGTATTAATGTATATGTCTTATGGAATAGAAACTGTTAAAAAAATATTGCCTATTAACTTTCGGACATTAATACCAATTGGGTTGCTCATAGCAGTAGGAACGGGTGCAGGTTCGTTTATTTTTGACGTCCCATTTTTATCACATACGTTCGGCTATTTCACATTACCTATCTTTGGTGAAATTGAACTAGCAACTGCAATGCTTTTTGATATTGGTGTATATGTAACAGTTTTGGGTGTAACGATGACGATCATTTTATCCATTGCGAATGATCAGTAACTATTATTGGGGGAAATAATAGAATGGCGAAGATACTTGTAGTCGATGATGCTAAATTCATGAGGGTTACATTAGCTTCAATACTAAAAAGAGAAAACCATGAAATTATTGGGGAAGCAAAAGATGGGGCAGAAGCTGCAGAACTTTATCAACAAGTAAAACCGGATTTAGTAACGATGGATATTACCATGCCAGTCATGAATGGTATTGATGCGATTAAGGAGATTATGAAGTATGATGAAAAAGCGACAATTGTTGTGTGTTCGGCTATGGGACAGCAGAAAGTTGTTGTAGAAGCGATTGAGCTTGGTGCAAAAGATTTTATCGTTAAACCTTTTGATGAAAATCGAGTATTAGAAACAATAAATCGAGTATTACATAAAATAGAACATTCAGGTACAAAGCTTTAGCTTCTTAGAAAGAGTTGATATAGCATGTTTTGGGTAATAGCAAGTACAATTGGTGCTGCTTGTATGGCTATCTTAATGATTTTCGTACGGTTAAAGGCGGCTAAAAAACCCGCAACTGTAAAGAAAATTATATTACCGCCTATATTTATGAGTACTGGTGCACTTATGTTTTTATTTCCGCAGTTCCGTTTAAATGGCCAGGAGATAATCGAGGCATTAGTTGTAGGAGTTGTGTTCTCATTTTTTCTTATTAGAACATCTAAGTTCGAAATAAAAGAGCAAGACATCTATTTAATTCCGTCGAAGTCATTTGTGTTTATCTTATTTGGTTTGTTATTAATAAGAATTCTGATTAAGTTAGCAATTGGTAACACGATTTCCTTAGGTGAAACAAGCGGAATGTTTTTCTTGCTCGCGTTTGGGATGATTGTTACATGGAGAGTTGCGATGTTATTTAAATTTAAAAAGCTAGAGAAGCAATTAACGTAAACTGCTCGAATTTAAAAAAGCAATCACTTTACTGTGATCGCTTTTTTAAATTTCTGTAGGTATCAGGTGAGAGCTCGAATAAGGACTCATATGGCGTTACATCAATTTCCTTTTCACGTAACTTCTTTCTTAAAAACTTGTGATCGCGTTTTGGTGTCGCAATTATATAACCTTCTATCAGTATATCTTGTGTAATCGTCCTTTGTTTTTTATTTAAAGCGACCTCACCTATTTTACTAGCGATTTTTTGTCTCGCCACATCTCTAAACAATTCAGGTACAGGGGATACAAGCTCTTCCAATAATTTTTTTTCATCATCTTTCCACATGTGTCTCGTTTTCTCCATGTAATATTCTTCCCAATCAAGTGTTGACTTTCCATCTTCCTTGGGCAAGCGTTTTAGAAACTTGCGAAACATAAAGAATCCGCCAATTGACATTAAACTAATTAGCAAAATTCCCCATAATACGATTAAGTAATCGACAATTGCTGACATATAATCACCTTTTTCCCTAATGAAACGATTAAAATTGATAGAATATTTCATGTAAACAGTACAAAAGATTTATTTTTATCGTCGTTTATAGTAACATTACAAATAATTGGATAAGATTTATTAATTATTTTCACGATAATACAATTATAATGGGAGCTATTGTTAGATACAAGCGTCATATTATACTAACTTAGTGCATATAAGTATTAAAAGCAATATTTAAGCAATGTTTTTGTTGTTTTTTGCGATAGGGGGCAATGTGATGAAGCGTGAATTAAACGAGATTGACAGTAAAAAAGTTGGTACAAAAGATAAGAAAATCACAGAACAGTTTTTCGAAAACGTTACAGGGTTACCGAAGTTCATGCTTGATTGGATTGAAAAGAACAGCAATGATTTAATCACAGTATGGGATGAAAATGGAAAAGTTTGTTTTATTTCAAAGTCAATTGAACGATTGTTTGGATACAGTACTACTGATTTACGTGGGTCTTTATGGTATGAAAAAATATCACCTGATGATGTCTCCTACATAAAGTCACATTTTGATAATCATACAAGTATAGGTCAAACATTCAACATAAACATCCGTAATAAAAGTGGAAAGTACATATGGACAGAGTGTATTATCGCTAAAATAAAAGATGAAAATAGTGATGACAGTTATTTTATCTCGACGATAAAAGATATCTCAGATAAAAAAGAGGCAGAAGAAATGATGATTAGATCTGAAAAGATGTCGATTGCAGGTCAGTTGGCGGCAGGTATTGCACATGAGATACGCAATCCATTAACATCCATTAAAGGTTTTTTGCAGTTATTACAAGCTGGAGTTAATAGAAAAGAAGAATATTATAAGATTATGATTGACGAGATTGAAAAAATGGAAACCATTACATCTGAATTGCTGTTTGTCTCGAAACCTATGACAGATAATAAACGAGTTGAGCGAGTAGACGATATGATTCATGATGTAATTGCTTTATTAAACCCACAAGCAAGACTCAAGAATATAGACATCGAATGGAAACAGAAGGTCTATCCATCCATATATTGCGATCGTTCGCAAATAAAACAGGTTTTTATTAATTTGTTAAAAAATGCAACAGAAGCAATGGATGAGGGGGGAAAGATTGAATTAAAAGTGCACCAAAATGCTGCACAAGTAATCATTGATTTCATTGATGAAGGCCCAGGTATACCAGAGGAGATAATACATAAGCTTGGCGAACCTTTCTTTACAACAAAACAAAATGGAACTGGGTTGGGGCTTATGATCACGAATCAAATCTTGGAGAAACATGAAGCAAAGCTTGAAATCATCAAAAACGAAATCAAGGGAAGTACCTTTAGAATAAGAGTTAAGGAACATACGGAATAATAATCTTTATAATATTTTATTTTATATTCTTGATAGATTCAAAGGATTTCAGGGCACTGACCATAGATAAATAAATATGGAGTGTCCTTTTTGTTTTATGCCGGGATCAGGACCCTATGCTTGGGTTATTCTATGTATAACCTCCATTTTTTTGATTTGGTTTTATGTATAAGTAATAGTTATCGCTTTAAATAAGTTTTTAATATAGGTTGACAGGTCCTTAAATAATTGTTTTATAGATTGATTTCCTTTAAGATAAATAGGTAAAGGGAAATTTTATGTCTAAATTTCGAACTTTTTGGGAAGGTCGAAGTATAGACCATATCAGTATGACTGAAAGGGGTAAGACTTACATGGCAACTAATACGTTTGATGCGAAAAAGCAATTTGAACTAAATGGCAAGACGTATAATTATTATCAATTAAAAAAGCTTGAAGAAAATGGCCAGGGCAATGTATCGCGTTTACCATTTTCCATCCGTGTTTTGCTTGAATCACTAATTCGCCAACACGATGGTCGAGTAATTAAAGATGAACATGTAAAAGGATTGACGAACTGGGGAACAAAAGACGGTGAAGGTGTAGACGTACCTTTTAAGCCTTCTCGCGTAATTTTGCAAGATTTCACAGGTGTTCCTGCAGTTGTTGACCTGGCTTCATTACGGAAGGCTATGGTTGATATGGGAGGAGAACCAGACAAAATCAATCCTGAAGTTCCAGTTGACCTAGTAATAGACCACTCTGTTCAGGTTGATCAATATGGAAGTCCAAACGCGCTTAAAGCAAATATGGAACTGGAATTTGAAAGAAATGCGGAGCGTTATGAATTTCTTAATTGGGCGCAAAAAGCATTTGAAAATTACCGTGCAGTTCCACCTGCAACTGGTATCGTTCACCAGGTAAACTTAGAATACATTGCAAACGTTGTTCACGGTTTAGAAAATGAAGACGGAAGCTATGATGCATTCCCGGACACATTAGTAGGTACTGACTCACATACAACGATGATTAATGGTCTAGGTGTACTTGGATGGGGCGTTGGTGGTATTGAAGCTGAGGCAGGAATGCTAGGACAGCCATCATATTTCCCTGCACCAGAAGTAATCGGTGTTAAATTTACTGGAAGCTTTCCACAAGGAACTACCGCTACAGATTTAGCATTAAAGGTTACACAAGTTCTTCGTGAACAAAACGTGGTTGGTAAATTTGTTGAGTACTTCGGTCCAGGGCTAAAAGATATGCCACTTGCGGATCGTGCGACAATATCAAACATGGCTCCAGAATATGGTGCAACATGTGGGTTCTTCCCAGTAGATAATGAATCACTTAACTACTTGCGTCTAACTGGACGCAGTGAAGATCATATTGCTTTAGTAGAAAAATATTGTAAAGAGAATGATCTATGGTATTCATCAGATCAAGCGGATCCTGAATATACACAGTTAGTTGAAATTAATCTTTCAGAATTGGAACCAAACCTATCAGGTCCTAAGCGTCCACAAGATTTAATTGCTTTATCAAATATGAAAAAAGAGTTTAATAAAGCTGTTACAGCACCAGCAGGAAACCAAGGTTTAGGATTGGATAAATCTGAGTTTAATAAAGAAGTTACTATTGAACATACAAATGGTAAAACCTCTGTAATGAAGACAGGTGCACTTGCAATTGCGGCAATTACATCTTGTACAAATACATCAAACCCATACGTAATGCTTGGTGCAGGATTAGTTGCTAAAAAAGCTGTTGAAAAAGGATTGGTAGTACCTGAGTATGTTAAGACATCATTAGCGCCAGGTTCTAAAGTTGTAACACGTTATCTAAGCGATTCCGGATTACAGCAATACCTTGATCAATTAGGCTTCAATTTAGTTGGCTATGGTTGTACAACATGTATCGGTAACTCTGGTCCATTACGTGAAGAAATAGAAGAAGCAATATCCAAAAATGATTTAACTGTTTCTTCCGTTCTATCTGGTAACCGTAACTTTGAAGGTCGTATTCACCCACTTGTTAAGGCTAACTATCTAGCATCTCCACCATTGGTTGTTGCATATGCGTTAGCAGGAACAGTAGATATCGACTTAACGACTGAGGCTCTTGGTAAAGATAAAGACGGAAATGCGATTTATATGAAAGATATCTGGCCAACAATGGATGAAATTAAAGAACAAGTACAACGTGTTGTTACTCCAGAAATTTTCCGTAAAGAGTATGAAAATGTATTTAACTCAAATGAAAAATGGAACGAAATCGATACAACAGATGAACCACTATTTAAATGGGATGATGAATCGACTTATATTCAAAATCCTCCATTCTTTGAAGGATTATCTAAAGAAGCAGGCACTGTAACACCATTAAATAACCTGCGTGCAATCGGTAAATTTGGTGATTCTGTTACGACCGACCATATTTCTCCAGCTGGAGCAATAGCAAAAGATATGCCGGCAGGACAATATTTACAGGCTAAAAATGTGTCACCGAGAAACTTCAACTCATATGGTTCACGTCGTGGTAACCATGAAGTGATGATGCGTGGTACTTTTGCAAACATTCGTATCCGTAACCTTCTAGCACCTGGAACAGAAGGTGGCTATACAACTTACTGGCCAACTGATGAAGTTATGCCAATCTATGATGCAGCAATGAAATATCAGCAAGATGGTACTGGTTTAATTGTTATGGGTGGTAAAGATTACGGAATGGGTTCTTCTCGTGACTGGGCCGCTAAAGGTACAAACCTGCTAGGAATTAAAACAGTTATTGCTGAAAGCTTTGAACGTATTCACCGTTCTAATTTAGTAATGATGGGTGTTTTACCATTACAATTTGAAAAAGGTGAAAATGCTGAAAAACTTGGATTAACTGGTAAAGAATCGTTTAACATAGAAATTGACGAAAGTGTTAAACCACATGACCTTGTAAAAGTTACAGCTGTAGACGAGGAAGGAAAAACTACAGAATTCAAAGCTATTGCACGTTTTGATAGTGAAGTAGAGATCGATTATTATCGCCATGGTGGTATCTTACAAATGGTATTGCGTAATAAGCTTGAAGCATAATTACATGAAAATCTCTACTTTAAAGACCTTACATTATCTAATGTAAGGTCTTTAATTTTGTTAAAATGACTAATTTTTGAATTTAAACGGATTTACTTTACAAATATTGTGATCATGCATACTATAAAATTAAGCCTAATATCATTTGATTCTCGCTAAATATATGTAATATTATTCTTGTGTAATACATTTTGTTATAAACTGGAATTATTCGTAGCATATTTTTAATAAAATTAATATGAATTAACATGCTGACATAGAATAGTTTGTATTGTCTTTAAATGGACAAGCTAATTTTGCAATATATTTAAAAATAAAACGAATTTTTAATTAAGGAGAGTCACAATGGCTAAAAGAATTCTTGGTATAGCAGTTATTGTTGTTTTGGCAGGGGCTGTTATCATTAACTTAATTGATTTAAATAAGGAAAAATCAGCTGAAGAGGAAGAATCAAAATCGGTAAATGTCAGTGGAGATACTGGTGCTGAAGGTGCTGCTATAGTTCCCCCTGGTAAATCTGGAATTGAACCAGGGAATTTGGCTCCGGATTTTGAGCTTGAAACACTCGCTGGTGATACAGTGAAATTGTCTGATTTACAGGGGAAAAAAGTTATATTGAATTTTTGGGCAACGTGGTGTCCGCCATGTAAAGTTGAAATGCCTGAAATGCAAAGGTTCTATGAAGAATATAAAGATGAAGTTGAAATTCTTGCAGTTAATTTAACGGGATCTGAAAAAAATGAAAAAAATGTTTCAAGTTTTATTGAACAGTACGATTATACGTACCCGATTTTATTAGACAAAGATTCTGAGGTTAGCGATGCGTATGAAATTGCACCTATTCCAACAACATATTTTATAGGCACTAATGGTAAAATACAACAACCTCGGAAAGTTGGGCCAATGACATACGATTATATGGTCGAGATGATGCATTCTTTAAATTAGATTTATAAAATTTAGAAGATATGGTAATACTGCTTTTAAAAAGGAGTGGATTACTATTTCTTTAAAACGCAGGCTTTCATTTGATGAATTAGTTAGGGAAAATCGTAAGCAAATATTGCAGGATCAAACACTATTAGATAAGATTGAGCAAAATTTAGAATCAAAACGAAATCAAACATTAAAAAAGACCAGCAGATAATCTAATGATTTAGGGCTTTTTCGTCTAAATATCGTACGGACGGAAGGGGCTCTTTTTTTGTTTGGCTTACGTATAGGATGTTTACTTCTGTAAAAAATAGTGATGACTAATATAGAAAGGAGTATATATATGACAGAGAATTATCCAAATAAACCAAAACCGGATGACCGAAGTGATAATGTTGAAAAGCTTCAGAACATGGTACAGGACACAGCTCAAAATATAGAAAAGGCACATGATACGATGCAATTTTCTTCCGGTGAAGATAAGGAAAAAATTGAAGCAAAAAACACACGGCGTGAGGAAGCAATTGAAGGTATGCGACAGGAAATTAAAGACGAATCAAATCATAATGGATAAATTATAGTTAATGTTCCGATTGCCTCAAATCCCAAGATTTGAGGCTTTTCGTTATACTTAGGCAAAGTACCTTATAACATATGTCGCTTATGATAAAATAGATACGATAGGTACGTGTTAAGAGGAGGAATACAATTGGATAAGGTTCGTACACCAATAGAAGTAAGATATCAGGAAACAGATCAGATGGGTGTTGTCTATCATGCAAATTATTTAGTGTGGTTTGAGATAGGAAGAACGAAACTCATTGAACATCTTGGTTTCAAATACGCAGACATGGAAAAGTTTGATGTGGTTTCACCGGTTGTTGATGCGCAAATTTCATTTAAAAAGCCAATTCATTATGGAGAAAAAGCATTTGTAGAAACGTGGATAGAAAAGTATGATGGCATACGGACAAACTATGGTTATACGATTACAAATGAAGCAGGGGAAATGGCAGTCAGCGGATCTACACAGCATGTGATTGTAAAAAAGGATAGTTTCCGGCCATTATCATTGCGGCGAACTTTTCCGGATTGGCATGAAGCATATATGAATCAGATTAACGGGGAAGCATAATGGCATTTGGGATAACACGCCAAGAACTAAGGAGATGGAAGCAAGACGTTAATTTAGGAAATATAGCATTTCTTACACATTACTGGATTGATCCGAGATTTCCTGACTGCAATACTGTTACAAAGGTAGGCTGTCAGAACGTTGATAAATTGGCTGCATGGGGCAAACAATATGGCTTAAAAAAAGAATGGATTGATCATTACCCAAACTATCCGCATTACGATTTATTTGGTGAAACTCAGAAACGAATATTGGTAAATGAGCAAAAATGGGATCAAATAAAGCATTTTAAATTATAAAAAAGGCGTTAAAACAACGCCTTTTTTAATGATTAAATATAGGTAAATACGGGTTCATTCAGTTTTTTATCAACTTCTACTTTTAAGTCTTTACCCTCAAAATACCAAGCGTCTTTTGCTTCTACATAAAATGTCATATTTTCGGTTTCGTAAGCAGTATGAATTTCATGTGGCGAATCAAGGGAAACTCCCAATGAAAAGCCAGGTACTAATCCGCCAAAACCGCCGTATCTTACGTAGAAACGTATGTGTGCAGTTTTTTGGATATCCAGTTCTTCTTTGTACCATCTTGCAGCTTCTTCGGTTACATAAATGTTCAAAACATGTCATCTCCTTTTTTCTACCTATGTTTTTTCTCTTTCTTTTCAGGGACTAGGTCGATACCGCCGGGATGAAGCGGGTGACACTTTGCAATACGTTTTATGGTCAAATAAGCTCCCTTAATAGCACCAAAACGTTTGAATGCTTCTAAGCCATATTCCGAACAAGTTGGATAAAACCGGCACATTGGCGGTTTGAAAGGGCTTATTGCTTTACGGTAAAATGTAATAACTGCAATGAACAGATATTTCATACGTATTTTCCTCTTTTAAAGTGTATTATCATTGGTTTTATCATACGTAACAGAAGCTATTGCATCATGCATATGAATGGATTCTTCATTTCGGCATGTCACTTTAAATTTTTCTGCAAAGGGCATTTCATACAAATCAGCTGCAACAAGACGAACCATATCTTCTACAAAACGAGGATTTTCATAGGCTTGTTCAGTTACCATTTTTTCATCGGGACGTTTTAGTACAGGATGAATTCTAGCACTGGCGTTACTCTCAGCAGCTTCCAGTAAAGATTCTTTCCAATCTGCTTTTTCTTCATCAAAATCATCTGTGAGTTTAATTTCCATCGAAACATTTCCACGTTGATTGTGTGCACTATATTCGCTGATTTCTTTTGAACAAGGGCACAGTGTTGTAATTAAAGCAGATAGTGATGCAGTTACGTTATAACCTTTTAATTGATCATAAGAAACTGTGATTGACGCGTCAGCATGATTCATTCCCGCAAGCCCTGATTGTGGACCTCGTCGTTCAAAGAACCAGGGGAATGAAACAGTTAATTTTGCATCCTTTTGTTTTAAGCGATCAGCTAATTCCTTTGTAAATTCTTTAAGTGTTTTAATATCTGCTGTAAAACCTGTTTCGTGATACAAAGTCAATTGCTCCGTAAAACGGCTCATATTTGTGCCTTTGCTTGCTTTCTCAATGCTTGAAGAAAATTGGAATGTACCGATGCTCGTTTGTGTAGCAGGAATCAGGTTGCTTTTAACACTGATTGGGTGTTTTACATTAGCAATTCCAACGGCATCGAGATCGAATAAAAAGTCTTTTCTTGTGTTTTGCAGATCAGCCATTTTACTTTTTTCACTTGGTTTTGTTTTTGGCCCCGGCTCCACTGATCCAAATAATTTATGTCGTTGTGCTTTGTTTGGTAATTGTTTTTTTGGGAATGTTTTAATCTTATCCATAACGGTGTCCCCTCTCTGCTCATGACTACTTCAAAGTATACTGAAATCGGTCTTATTATTCAATTGATTGGTTTTATGATCACAGCAAAAAAACCTAGTAACTAGGTTTTTTGTAATTAATTATATATTATTCGAAAAGGTTATACACGACTATGACTTTAGGGGGTTCTAATTGTAACAATGGGAACTTGGAACACTTTACCCATGTTTATTTGATCTTATTCACCAGAACACCCGCTTCCAATAATGACATTACATCCATTTTATTTTCGGTTCTGTGCCATTTTTAATACGTTTTATGTTTTCTTTATGACGATAGAAAACGAAAATGGTTAATACGGATATAACAATTATAAGGCCGGTATCTTTAAAAAGAATCGCTACAATCGCAGAAACAACACCCGTAATCATAGATGAAAGCGAGACATATTTTGATAGATACAATGATAGGATAAATGTGGCAATCATAATGACAAATAATAATGGATTGACACCTAAAATAATTCCTCCTGAAGTTGCAACAGCTTTGCCGCCTTTAAATTTTGCAAAAAGCGGATATGTATGTCCTAAAACAGCAAATAGACCAATGATTAGCCGATAAACATCTGCGTCAAATAACGAAGGCAGAAGTGTTGCGATAGTTCCTTTTAATATATCTGCCACCGTTACGATAATACCTGCTTTAATTCCTAATACCCGAAACGTGTTTGTTGCACCTAGATTCCCGCTCCCATGTTCGCGAATGTCTATTTTAAAGCCTATTTTTCCAACTATCAGAGCTGATGGTATAGAACCTAGTACATATGCAATAATAGCAAATAAAATATAATCCATTTAATTTCCTTCTTTCCTATTGGGTGTTAAACTTTTGATATATGTATAATCAATTGTATATTTGGTGGCTGGAAAATAGCCCTCTGATTTATTTTATCACGAAGTTCTAGTAGAAAGAACCTAAATATCAATGTTTTTAATTCGCGTTATACGGGTAATTCTATTTATGTTATAACAGGTATACCCATAATTGGGAATCTACTACGAAGGAAGAGGTCAATGATTGAATTTAAGAATGTTCGAAAGGTTTATTCAGATGGAACCGAGGCGTTACATAATTTTTCTCTTAAAATAAATAAGGGAGAACTTGTAACATTAATTGGGCCAAGTGGCTGCGGAAAAACTACCACAATGAAAATGATTAACCGACTAATTGAACCTTCTGAAGGGTCAATATACATAAATAACAAAGACATAAATAGTTTTAATATTCATGAATTGCGTTGGAATATTGGGTATGTATTACAGGAAATAGCGTTATTTCCACACATGACAATTGAAGAAAATATTGCCATTGTACCAGAAATGAAAAAATGGAATCGGAAAAAAATAAGAGAAAGGAGCAATGAATTACTCGATATGGTTGGGCTTGACCCTTCAACATACAAAAAACGAATGCCTAATGAATTATCAGGCGGACAGCAGCAGCGGATTGGAGTCATACGTGCTCTTGCTTCAGATCCTGATTTTATCTTAATGGACGAACCGTTTAGTGCTCTTGATCCAATAAGCAGGGAACAACTTCAACATGATATTCGGTCATTACAAAAGGAGATTAAAAAAACAATCGTCTTTGTAACGCATGATATGGATGAAGCAATGGCAATAGGTGACAGAGTATGCCTAATGAAGGCCGGGGAAATCGTTCAAATTGATTCACCGCAGCAATTAATTCTGCATCCGGCAAACCAATTTGTTAGGGACTTTATTGGTGAAAGAAAATCTCCGTGGCAAACGGCAGTAGACGTAATTGCAAATCAATCGTTTAAAAATATCATTACTAAAAAACAATTCGATCATAACGAGTACCTTGAAACTGAAGTATACGTTGTTAAAGAGGAAAATGATCTTTTTGCAGGCTTTGTAAAAAACGGTGAGCTATATAGTGTCAAAACGCTTCAGAATGATATGCCATTATATAAAGCTACAGAATTAATCCAATCGAGTGACCAAGAAATCTTTCCTGTATTAAAGGACGGAAAACTATTGGGAATACTAACATATAAAGACATTGTTGCCTATTTAAAAAGCAGGACAAAAGTAGAAAACGGGGTGATTCAATGATGGGCGAATTTATCTCCGTTTTTCAAAAACGACAGGATGTATTATTTGAAACGATTTGGGAACATTTACAGGTATCATTAATTTCATTAATTATTGCAATAGTGATTGCTGTCCCATTGGGGATAATTTTAACAAGATATAAGCGAGTTGCGGAACCGATAATTGGACTATCAGCTATTATGCAGACAATTCCAAGTCTTGCGGTATTGGCGTTCCTTATACCATTTTTTGGTATTGGAACTACACCAGCAATAATTGCACTTACCGCTTACGGTTTATTGCCTATTTTAAGAAATACCTATACAAGTATTAAAGAGGTAGATCCGGCACTAAAAGAGGCGGCAACTGGAATGGGAATGAATTCGTTTAAGCGGTTAACAAAAGTTGAATTGCCAATTGCTATGCCAGTAATTATGGCTGGAATACGCACATCGATGGTTTTAATTGTAGGTACGACAACAATAGCCGCTCTCATTGGCGCTGGCGGTTTAGGTGAACTAATTTTATTGGGACTTGACCGTGGTGCGGATTTAAACTTAATTCTGTTAGGAGCGATTCCTGCCGCGTTGCTGGCAATTATTTTGGATATGATTTTACGTGGTTTTGAACGAATTTCCAAGCGTGCTGGATTTAAATCATTTATTGCCATGATGGTCATTGCTGTCCTAATTGTTGCGTCGCCTTTATTATTTAATTCCGATAAAAAAGCTGACTTAGTTATTGGAGCAAAGCTTGGCTCTGAACCAGCAATATTAATTAATATGTACAAGTTATTAATTGAGGAACAAACAGATTTGGAAGTGACATTAAAACCGGGCTTAGGAAAGACTGCGTTTGTATTTTCAGCCCTACAAAATGGCAGTATTGATATTTACCCGGAATTTACCGGAACCGCAATTGTTACGCACATGGAACAAAAGGCACAAAGTAATGATTCTGCCGAGGTATACAAACAGGCAAAAAAAGGAATGCAGGAAAAATATAATATGGCATTTTTATCACCTATGAAATTTAATAACACATACGCTGTTGCTACAACGAAGGAATTTGCGGACAAGTATAAGTTAAAAACTATTAATGACTTAAATAGTGTAGAGGACGCAATAACTGCTGGCTTTACGCTTGAATTCAATGATCGTTATGATGGCTATGTTGGAATGCAGGAAATATATAATTTAGATTTCAAAAATGTTAAAACAATGGAACCGGGAATTCGTCAAGGGGCAATAGCAAATGGCGATGTTGATATCATTGACGCTTATGCTACTGATAGTTATATGATAGAATTAGATTTAGTCACTTTAGACGATCCGAAAAACTTATTTCCTCCTTATCAGGGGGCACCACTAATGAGAGAGGAAACATTGGTAAAGTATCCTGAAATTGAGGATATTTTAAATCAGCTAGGTGGTAAAATAACAGATGATCAAATGAGGTACATGAATTATCAAGTCGATTATAAAGATCAATCACCAGAAAGAGTTGCTAGAGATTATTTAGTTGAACAAGGATTACTCGATAAATAGTGAAGGGGTGTTTAAAATAACTATAGAAAATCCATCAAATAAAACAATAAAAGAAATATTACAAAATGCTAAGTCCATTGCTGTTGTCGGCTTATCAGATGATCCAGAGCGGACATCTTATCAAGTTTCAAAAGCAATGCAAGAAGCTGGATATAAGATTATTCCTGTAAATCCAAAGCTGAAGGGTGAGGTATTGGGAGAGAAGGTCTATGCTTCACTTGCAAATATAAAAGAGAATATTGATATAATCAATATTTTTAGACGTTCAGAATTTTTACCAGGAATTGCACGGGAAGCAGTGGAAATAGATGCGAAGGTCTTCTGGGCTCAGCAAGGTGTAGCAAATCAGGAAGCATTTGAATACCTTAAGGAGCGGGAATTTACTGTGATAATGGATATGTGTATTAAAGTAGCTCATTCAGTGTTAATAGGAAAATAATTTGAAAAAGGGTGGCTATTACAGTCATCCTTTTTCATGGAGTGATTATGGCAAATTAATATGTTGGCTATACAAGCAGAAATTACTTGTAGTATACTAATAATCATGTTAAATGATAAGAGGCAAATTGGTTATTCCAGAGGGCAATATTTTACAAATTCAAACAAGTGTTCTATTATCATAAAAAGAGAATATGTAATGTGAAAGGAGAAGATGGCGGATTGACTAAACAATCGCTGCAATATACCGATGATTCGATTCAAGTTTTAGAAGGCCTTGACGCTGTTAGGAAAAGACCTGGTATGTATATCGGAAGTACTGACTTAAGAGGATTGCACCATTTAGTTTTTGAAATTGTCGATAATGCCGTCGATGAAGCCTTAGCAGGTTATGGCGATTTTATTAAAGTGACAATACATAAAGATAATAGTATCTCCGTTGAAGATAGTGGTCGTGGTTTACCAGCTGGAATGCACAGCACAGGAAGACCAACAATTGAAGTTATTTTTACTGTATTGCACGCTGGTGGAAAATTCGGACAGGGTGGCTATAAAACAAGTGGTGGCCTGCACGGTGTGGGTGCCTCTGTAGTTAATGCATTATCTGAATGGTTAGAAGTAACAACTTTTCGAGATGGGCATACATATTATCAGCGCTTTGAGAATGGCGGAAAGCCTGTTGGAATGCTGGAGAAAAGAGGTTCTACTAGAAAAAGTGGATCGGTCATTCATTTTAAACCAGATGAAACAATCTTTACAGCAACCGTTTTTAATTTCGAAACACTGTCAGAACGTCTGCGCGAGGCAGCATTTCTGCTAAAAGGGTTAAAAATCGAGCTTGTAGATGTACGGGAGAATTTAAAGGAAGTTTATCAATTTCCTGATGGCTTGGAATCATTTGTGTCTTACTTGAATGAAGAAAAGGATACATTGCATCCCGTAGTGTCATTTGAAGGTCAACAACAGAACATTGAGGTTGATTTTGCTTTTCAATTTAATGATGGTTATGCAGAAAGTATGCTCTCGTTCGTTAACCATGTTCGCACACGTGATGGGGGAACCCATGAATCGGGAGCCAGAACAGCAATAACTCGAATAATAAACGAGTATGCACGAAAAACCGCACTTTTAAAAGAAAAAGACAAAAATTTAGAAGGGACAGATATTAGAGAAGGCTTTACGTCAATCGTATCTGTTCGAATACCTGAAGAAATATTACAGTTTGAAGGGCAAACAAAGGGCAAATTAGGTACTTCAGAAGCGAGATCAGCTGTTGATTCAGTTGTCTCCGAAAAGCTTTCATACTTTTTAGAGGAGAACCCTGATATTTCCAGCTTGTTAATTCGGAAAGCAATCAAAGCTAAAGAGGCCAGAGAGGCAGCTAGAAAAGCACGGGAAGATGCAAGGTCCGGCAAGAAAAAACGTCGGAAAGATACGTTATTAAGCGGTAAACTTACACCAGCACAGTCTAAAAACCCGCAGAAGAACGAATTATATTTAGTTGAGGGTGATTCAGCAGGAGGATCAGCTAAGCAAGGCCGTGACCGTAAATTTCAGGCTGTTCTGCCGCTGCGGGGAAAAGTTATTAATACCGAAAAAGCAAAGCTTGAGGATGTATTCAAAAATGAAGAAATTTCAACTATTATTCACACTATTGGCGCTGGAGTTGGTGGTGATTTCGATTTAGATGATGTGCAATACGATAAAATTATTATAATGACGGATGCTGATACAGATGGAGCCCATATTCAAGTGCTTTTACTAACATTCTTCTATCGTTATATGCGTTCGCTAGTTGAAGCAGGTAAAGTTTATATTGCATTGCCTCCTTTATATAAAATCTCTAAGGGAAAAGGGAAAAATGAAAAGATTGTGTATGCTTGGGAAGACAGTGAAATGAAAGAAGCATTGAAAGAATTTAAAAACGGCTATACAATCCAGCGCTATAAAGGTCTTGGTGAAATGAATGCGGATCAGCTGTGGGAAACAACAATGAATCCAGATACAAGAACATTGATTCGTGTAACACTGGAGGATCTTGCTCGTGCAGAGCGACGTGTTACAACGTTAATGGGTGATAAGGTTGAACCAAGAAGAAAATGGATAGAGGGTAATGTCCAGTTCAGTATGGATGATGATGCTAGTATTCTAGAAAATGATAAAATTCATACCTAAGTTCCATAACGGCAGCCACTTTTAATTTGGCTATTGGAATGCTCTCTTTTTTCACGGGATAAAAGAAAGCCCCTCCATGGCATTAGGGCTATCAGAATAGAGTAAAAGTAGTCTATACGCCGCTAGGACATTGGAGAGATGCTACTGAAACAAAATTTGACAGAAAAACAGTTGTATAATAAACCACTATACTAAAAAGGAAATTAAGGGGGGGTTGTTTTGTCACAACCGGAGAAATATTTGGACCTTCCATTAGAAGAAGTAATTGGTGACAGATTTGGAAGGTACAGTAAATATATAATTCAGGATCGTGCATTACCAGATGCAAGGGATGGGCTAAAACCAGTTCAAAGAAGAATTTTATATGCAATGCACGAAGAAAAGAATACACATGACAAAAATTTTCGTAAATCAGCAAAAACAGTGGGTACCGTTATCGGAAACTTTCATCCGCATGGTGATTCGTCTGTATATGAGGCAATGGTACGCCTTAGTCAGGATTGGAAGGTGCGTAACGTATTAGTCGAAATGCACGGTAATAACGGTAGTATTGATGGAGATCCACCTGCTGCTATGCGTTATACGGAAGCAAGATTGTCAAGCATTGCTTCCGAATTGCTTCGAGATATCGATAAACAAACAGTCGATTTTATTCCTAATTTTGATGATACAATTTCTGAACCGGTAGTTTTGCCTGCGAAGTTCCCTAATCTATTGGTCAATGGATCTACCGGTATATCGTCTGGATACGCTACGGACATTCCTCCGCATAACTTAGCCGAGGTTATAGATGCCGTAATTAAGAAAATTGATAAGCCATCTGTTTCGGTGGATGAACTAATGGAGGTTATCAAGGGACCAGATTTTCCTACAGGAGGAATTATACAAGGTGTAGAAGGCATTAAAAAAGCGTATGAGACTGGAAAAGGGAAAGTTATTGTTCGTGGAAAGGCAACCGTTGAATCCGTAAGAGGCAATCGCGAACAAATTGTTATCGACGAAATACCATACGAAGTTAATAAAGCAAATATGGTAAAAAAAATTGATGAATTAAGGCTTGACCGAAAAGTAGAAGGAATTGCCGAAGTCAGAGACGAAACAGATCGAACAGGATTAAGAATTGTAATTGAATTAAAAAAGGATGCCAACAGTGATGGTGTTTTAAACTATTTGTACAAGAATACTGACTTGCAGATAACCTATCATTTTAATATGGTAGCTATTCAAGGCAAAACACCTAAACTTTTATCATTGCCTCAAATGCTTGATGCGTACATCTTACATCAAAAGGATGTTGTAACAAGACAAACTGCTTTTGAATTGAAAAAAGCAAATGAACGAGCACATATTGTTGAAGGTCTAATCAAAGCAATTTCAATTTTAGATGAACTTATTGCCACGATTCGCGCTTCTAAAGATAAACAGGATGCTAAGAGACGTATTATTGCTGCTTATGGTTTTTCAGAGGCACAAGCGGAGGCAATCGTAACGCTTCAACTATATCGGTTAACAAATACGGATATTACCTCATTAGAAAAAGAAGCTGATGCGTTACGAAAGAAAATAAGTGAGTTAGAGGCAATTTTAGCCAGTGAAAAAAAATTGCTGCAATCAATTAAACGTGATCTTAAACATTTGAAAAAAACATATGCAGATAAGCGAAGAACCGTGATAGAAGATAAAATTGAAGAATTGAAAATTAATATTGAGGTTATGGTAGCTAGTGAAGATGTACTAGTTACAGTAACGAGGGATGGTTATCTTAAACGTACCAGCCTTCGTTCATATGCTGCCTCAAATGGAGAAGATTTAGCCATCAAGGAAGAGGATCATCTTGTTGGACAGATAGAATTGAATACAACTGATAAGATGCTCATTTTCACATCTAAGGGAAAATATATCTATATCCCAATTCATGAGATCCCAGATATACGTTGGAAAGATATTGGTCAGCATATATCCAATATTGTCCCGATAGACAAAGATGAACGTATTATCCAATGTGTACCTGTCCGGGAATTCTCTAATGATAACTTTCTTGTGTTTTTCACGAAAAACGGGATGGTAAAACGCAGCGAATTAAAGCTATATGAAGCACAGCGATATTCGAAGGCGCTTGTAGCATTGAACTTAAAAGGCAATGACGAGTTAGTAAATGTTTATCAGACAAATGGCCATTCAGATATTTTCATTGCTACTAATAAAGGGTATGGGCTATGGTATCATGAATCCGAAGTATCCCCGGTTGGTCAGCGGGCTGCAGGAGTTAAAGCAATACAATTAAAAGAAAAAGAGTACGTTGCAAATGGTCAAGTTTTTGATGATTTGTCACAGCCATCACTTGTTTTAGTAACGCAGCGTGGCGCTTGTAAACGAATGAAGTTAAATGAATTTGAGAAAACAACTCGCGCCAAGCGTGGATTGTTAATGCTGCGGGAATTAAAAAGCAAGCCGCATCGTGTTAAGGGGTTTTATGTTGTTAATGAAAATGACACGATTTGTTTTAAGACAGGAAAAGGTGAATTGCATAGTATTTTCCCATTAGAACTATCAACTAGTGATCGCTACAGTAATGGATCATTTGTTATTGATTCCGATAATCAAGGTGAAGTTGCAGAAGTATGGAAAAATGCAAATTATGAGAAGCCATTTAATGACTCGGAATGATCGAAATAAATAAGCACCTGTTTAGGAAGATTCCTAAACAGGTGTTTATTTACTATTTCAATACAAGTAAAATTCCTATACAAACCGAAATGAAAACCCTTTCAAAAATTACTGAAAACCCCTTCATATAATCAGAAATATATGATAAAGTTAAATTAAATTTCAGAAAGGAGGGTTTATAACGGATTTACGGCAAAAAATTATACAGACTTCCTTACTGCTGTTTGAAAAAGATGGGTTTCACGGTGTAACAGTTAATCAAATTGTAGAAAAGGTAGGAACCTCTAAAGGCGGATTTTATCATCACTTTAAATCAAAGGATGAACTTTTATTTGTAATACACGATACGTTTATTTCGTATGTATTGGAAAAAGCAATTATTGCTAATGAAACCTATGATTCTCCTACAATGAAATTACAAGCAATAATTAAAGATTTTGTAAAGGTTTTTGATTTGTACAAACCGCATATTTCAGTATTTTATCAGGAGACCATTTATTTAAAGCCTCAATATGAACAATTAGTAAAGAAGAAGCGTGAAAAATTTAAACTGCTGATCTTAGATTCAATAAGAGAAGGAAAAGCAAGTGGTGAGTTTCGTCAGGACATGTCTGTTGACATTACAGGAATGGCTATTTTAGGAATGGTAAACTGGACATATAAGTGGTATAAGCAGAATGGAGCAAAATCAATTGAAGAAATTGGTGATATCTTCGTTGACTTGATCTTGAGGTCTGTATTAAGTGAAGAAATGCTTCGGAAAGATAGTGTAAGAACATAAATTGTTTCTTCATAAGTAAAATTATTGCATTTTTAGGAAATGAACAGACCAACCAGTCGGTCTTTTCGCTAACTTATAGGGGGATATAACATGGACTTTGAATTATCAAAAGAGCAGGTTATGATTAAAAATATGGTTCAGGATTTTGCAAAAAATGTTATTAGGCCGCGAGCGATTGAAATTGATGCAGAAGCAAAATTTCCTGAAGATATTTTTAAACAGATGGGTGAACTTGGATTAATGGGAATTCCGTTTCCAGAGCAATATGGCGGTTCCGGAGGGGATACACTTTCCTACGCGTTAGCTGTTGAGGAAATCGGCAAAGTATGCGGTAGTACTGGATTAAGCTATGCAGCTACTGTATCATTGGGCGCCAGCCCTATTTATTACTTTGGTACAGAAGAGCAAAAGGAAAAATTTTTAGTGCCAATTGCCCAAGGTAAGACGCTTGGGGCATTTGGATTAACGGAGCCAAATGCAGGATCTGATGCTGGGGGTACTAGAACAACTGCAGTTGAAGATGGAGAAAGCTACATAATCAATGGTGAAAAATGTTTCATCACAAATGCCAATTATTCAAATACAATTACGGTTACAGCCGTTACAGGGAAAGATGATCGCGGTAAAAACAAAATAAGTGCGATCATTGTCCCAACCGATGCTGAAGGTGTAACTATAAATAGTAACTACGATAAAATGGGCGTCCGCGGATCTGACACCTGTGAAATTGTTTTGGATAATGTTCGTGTACCAAAGAAAAATTTACTTGGAGATCCCAATAAAGGCTTCAAACAATTCCTGCATACACTTGATGGCGGACGAATTTCAATTGCTGCATTAGGTTTAGGAATCGCACAAGCATCATTGGATAAAGCGTTAAACTATGCTAAAGAAAGAACACAATTTGGAACTGCTATTTCTAAATTTCAAGCCATTCAATTTAAATTGGCTGATATGGCTATGGAAGTAGAGTTAGCAAGAAACATTGTACACAAAGCTGCATGGCTTAAAGATCAGGGCAAACCATTTACAAAAGAAGCTGCATATGCGAAGCTTTTTGCTACTGAGACTTCATTTCGCTCCGCAAACCAAGCAATCCAAATCCATGGTGGATACGGTTACATGCGTGAGTATGAAGTAGAACGATATTTAAGAGATGCAAAGTTATTGGAGATTGGTGAGGGAACCTCTGAAGTACAGCGTCTTGTAATTGCTAGACAATTAGGATGTTAATTGCAAATATTGGAATCAGTAAGTGATGCCGTAGTTTGTAAAAAATTAGCTAACTATTTTCCAAAGCAATGAATGAGGGGAGAAAATTCATGACTTTATTAAATTTAACCATTGGAGAGTTATTGGAGAAGCAAGTGAATTTACATCCAGATCATGAAGCTGTTGTTTATCCAGAATTGAATTTAAGAAAAACCTACAAAGAATTTGATGACATGGCAAATAAGGCCGCAAAAGGATTCATGTCATTGGGGATTGAAAAAGGGGAACATGTAGCAATTTGGTCTGATAATAAACCAGAGTGGCTAACCTCACAATTTGCAACAGGAAAAATGGGAGCAGTCCTTGTTACAGTAAATACAAATTACCAGGCGAAAGAACTGGAATATCTATTAAAACAATCCGAGGCTACTACATTAATTTTAGCAGAATCGTATAAAGGAACATCTTATATTGATATTTTAAAACAGGTTTGTCCCGAGCTTGAGCAAGCTGATAAAGGTAAGTTAATGTCTGACAATGTTCCGTTTTTAAGAAATATTATTGTCCTAAGCAATGAAAAGTATCCGAATGCATACACTTGGAATGAAATGATTGAAAAAGGTGCTTCAATAGCTGATGAAATGCTCGACGAACGCAAAAGATCTCTGCATCATGATGATGTTATAAATATGCAGTACACATCTGGTACAACAGGTTTTCCGAAAGGGGTTATGCTTTCCCACTACAATATCATAAACAACGGGAACCAGATCGCGGATTGTATGAAGTTAACGTATAAGGATCGACTTTGTATTCCAGTACCTTTTTTTCATTGCTTTGGGTGTGTATTGGGAGTACTTGCTGCCGTTTCAAAGGGTACGACCATGGTTATTCTGGAACAATTTGAAGCGGAGAAAGTTATGAAAGCAGTCTCTGATGAAAAATGTACTGGATTGCATGGTGTGCCAACAATGTTTATCGCAGAATTAAATCATCCAAATTTCTCAAAATATGACTTTTCACATTTAAGAACAGGAATTATGGCTGGGTCAACATGTCCGATTGAAGTTATGAATGATGTGATGAATAAAATGGGTGCGAAGGAAATTACAATTGCATATGGACAAACAGAGTCATCGCCAGTCTTTTTGCAAACGAAAACAGATGATCCTGCCGAATTAAAGGCAAGTACGGTTGGGCAAGTCCATCCAAATGTTGAAGCTAAAATTATTGTACCTGGAACAAACGATGAGCAGGTTCAAGGAGTCCCTGGTGAGTTGTGTACTAGAGGATACCATGTTATGAAAGGGTACTATAATAATCGAGAGGCTACAAACGCAGTCATTGATAGTGAAGGCTGGCTGCACACTGGTGATCTCGCAGAAATGGATGAAAACGGCTATTTTAAAATTACCGGTCGAATGAAAGATATGATCATTCGTGGAGGTGAGAATATCTACCCACGGGAAATTGAGGAATTTCTTTATCAGCACCCAGGGATTTTAGATGTCCAGGTTATAGGAATTCCGGATGCTAAATATGGTGAAGAAGTTATGGCATGGATAATCTTAAAGGATGGTGTGTCACTGACTGAACAAGATATACGGTCATATTGTGAAGGTAATATTTCCTATCACAAAATTCCTAAATACATTCAATTCGTTAATGAATATCCAATGACTGCAAGTGGTAAAATTCAAAAATATAAATTGAGGGAAATCGCAGTTCAACAACTTGAACAATAGGGGAGAGACTATGATCAAAAAAATACTTATCGCAAACCGGGGTGAAATTGCTTCACGGATAATTCGTACATGTAAGCGATTAAATATTCAAACTGTCGCAGTCTATTCTGAAGCGGATCAAAAGGCACCATTTGTATCGATAGCAGATGAAAGCTTTTTACTCGGGCCTCCACGTGTTAATGAAAGTTATTTAAATGTAGATAAAATACTGCAGATTGCTAATGAAGCGAATGCAGATGCAATTCATCCTGGATACGGGTTTTTAAGTGAGAATGCTTCATTTGCAAAAAGATGTCAAAATGCAGGATTGACCTTTATTGGCCCTGCTGGTCACATTATGGAGAAAATGGGCAGTAAGATTGAAGCAAGAGAAACAATGCAAAAAGCTGGTGTGCCGGTAGTGCCTGGTACAAATGGTGCTGTAGCTAATGTTGAGGAAGCAATCCGAATTGCTGCAGAAATTGGTTATCCAATTATGTTAAAAGCATCCGCTGGTGGGGGCGGTATTGGAATGCAGGTTGTTCATTCCGATGACGAATTAACCAAAGCATTTGCAAGTAATTCCAAACGAGCAGAAACGTTCTTTGGTGATGGTGCAATGTTTATGGAGAAAAAACTGGAGAATGCCCATCATATTGAAATTCAGATTTTAGCAGATCAGCATGGAAATGTCGTGCATTTATTTGAACGTGAGTGCTCAATTCAGCGAAGGAATCAAAAGGTAGTTGAAGAAGCACCGTCTCCATTTATTTCAGAGAATACGCGTATGAAAATGGGGGAAACAGCTGTAAAAGCTGCAAAGGCAATTGGGTATACAAATGCTGGAACGATTGAATTTCTGGTAGATGAAAGTGAAAACTTCTACTTTCTTGAGATGAATACCAGAATTCAGGTGGAACATGCAATTACAGAAGAAATTACAGGACTCGATATTGTAGAAGAACAAATACGTATTGCGAATGGTGAACCAATAAACATAAACCAAGATGAATTAACTATAAATGGACATGCGATTGAAGTTCGAATTTATGCTGAAGATCCAGTAACATTCTTTCCGTCACCAGGACATATTCATGAATTGCACGTTCCAGCTGGTGAGAATATACGAAACGAACTTGCTGTAACAGACAATTATGATGTTACACCATTTTATGACCCGATGATTGGCAAACTGATCGTGACGGGTGGAACAAGGAAAGAGGCTATTGCTGCTTTAAAAGATGCTTTAGCAAATTACCATATAAAAGGCATAAAAACGAATGTTTCCATGCTGCAAACAATTGTCGATGATGCCCAATTTAAATCAGGGATTACAACGACAGCATTTGTACAGGATCATTACCTAACCAAATTCCAAACAAATTAAGGAGGAACTAAATATGCAAGAAGTAAAGGCATCAATGGCAGGAAGTGTATGGAAAATTACCGTGAGTGAAGGGGAGAGCGTAGATAGTGGGCAAGATGTTGTAATACTCGAATCTATGAAAATGGAAATTCCGATTGCAGCTGAACAGACAGGGACTGTAAAGGAGCTGAAAGTTGCAGAAGGCGATTTCGTCAATGAAGGTGATGTTATCGCAATTATTGAGTAAAAGGTCTATCAATTACCCTAGTCCCCCACAACTCGGACTAGGGTATACATATTATTCTTTACACCATAACGCTACAAATAATAGTCGGGGAGGGCTATAATGTCAGGGCTAATAAAATTCAGAACCATTCACGACCATATTGCACTCATCACCTTAAACAGACCCGATGCAGCTAACGCGATGTCTAAGGCCCTATTAGATGAGTTAAATGAATGCGTGTACAAAATAAATAATGATTATACCATCCGCTGTACAATTATTACAGCTGCCAATGATAAAGCATTTTGTGCCGGAGCAGATTTAAAGGAAAGAAAAGGAATGAATAACCAGCAAGTAATCGAAGCTGTTAAGTATATTGGTGAAACTGTCACAAATATAGAAAAGATGAAAATGCCTGTAATTGCTGCAATTAACGGGGCAGCATTTGGTGGAGGATTAGAATTGGCATTGGCCTGCGATATCCGAATTTCTGCTGAACATGCTAAATTGGGATTAACGGAAACATCATTGGCTATTATTCCAGGTGCAGGCGGAACACAAAGATTGACAAGATTAATAGGTTTAGGTCAGGCAAAACGATTAATTTTTACAGCAAGTCCAATTACATCATCTGAAGCTATGGAAATTGGGCTAGTTGAGCAGATTAGCATTTCAAGCGAACTCGTAGACAATGCAATTTCGATGGCTGAACAAATTGTTAAAAATGGTCCTATTGCACTGCGTCAGGCCAAAACCGCAATTAATCAGGGCATTCAGACAGATATTACGACCGGATTAAATATTGAACACTTATGTTATAAGGAAACTATTCCGACTCAGGACCGAAATGAAGGATTAATTGCATTTAAGGAGAAGAGAAAGCCAGTTTATAAAGGGAATTAAAAACAGGAGGTCACTTCATGTCATACGTAGAAGACTTACAAACCAGAATCAATCATATAGAAAAAGGCGGACAGGAAAAATATCATAAAAAAAATGAAGAGAAAGGAAAATTGTTTGTTCGCAAACGATTGCAATTGCTATTCGATGAAGGCATAAACATTGAGGATGCCTTTTTTGCTAATTGTATGGATGATTCCTTGCCATCAGATGGGGTCGTTACTGGAATTGGAAAAGTAAATGGCCAAGCTGTTTGTGTTATGGCAAATGATTCAACCGTGAAAGCTGGTTCCTGGGGAAAAAGAACCGTAGAAAAAATTCTTCGTATTCAGGAAACTGCGATGAAATTAGAACTGCCAATGCTTTACTTAGTTGATTCAGCTGGAGCCCGAATTACGGATCAAGTTGAAATGTTTCCAGGTCGCAGGGGAGCTGGACGCATTTTCCACAATCAAATAAAATTATCAGGTAGAGTTCCACAGGTGTGTTTACTGTTTGGTCCATCGGCTGCTGGGGGAGCATATATCCCCGCCTTTTGTGATATTGTAATAATGGTGGACGGGAATGCATCCATGTATTTAGGTTCCCCTCGCATGGCCGAAAAAGTAATAGGCGAAAAGGTTAGTCTTGAGGAAATGGGTGGCGCACAAATGCATTGCTCTGTCTCAGGTGTAGGAGATGTACTGGTGCAATCAGAAGAAGAAGCAATTGCATATACGCGCAATTATTTAGGATATTTTCCTGCTAATTTCAAAGAAAAACCGAGGAAGTTAGAAGCGAAAGATATTAAACCATTTGAAAAATCAATCACTGATTTAATTCCGAAAAACCAAAATGCACCATTTAATATGTATGATTTTATTGATCGGATTATTGATGAAGATAGTTTTTGTGAAATAAAAAAGAAATTTGCACCAGAATTAATTACTGGACTTTCCCGAATTAATGGGAAACCAGTTGGGATTATTGCCAATCAACCAAGAGTAAAAGGAGGAGTGCTATTTCCTGATTCTGCGGACAAGGCAGCAAAGTTCATTCAATTATGTGACGCATTTAATATTTCATTACTATTCCTGATGGATATTCCTGGCTTCATGATCGGTACAAAAGTAGAACGAGCAGGTATTATCCGTCATGGAGCAAAAATGCTTGCATCCATGAGCGAGGCAACAGTACCGAAAATTTCAGTAGTGGTACGTAAAGCATATGGAGCGGGATTATATGCCATGGCAGGTCCAGCATTTGAACCTGACTGCTGTTTAGCCTTGCCTACAGCTCAAATTGCTGTAATGGGACCGGAAGCGGCGGTAAATGCAGTATATGCTAATAAAATAGCAGCATTACCTGAGGATGAAAGACCAGCTTTTATTAAAGAAAAACAGGATGAATACAAGGATAACATTGACATTTACCGGTTAGCATCAGAAATGGTTGTGGATGCCGTTGTGGATCCTGACAAACTGCGGGGAGAATTAGTCAACCGCTTTTCCATGTATGAATCAAAATCAATTACTTTTACAGAAAGAAAGCACGGTGTTTACCCAGTTTAACCATATGATTTTAAGCTGTCTCAAGTGGTGCCGGTAACAGGCACCACTTGAGGCGGCTTATTTTTTATTCCATAACACTTGCAGGTAAGACACATATAGTATTGTAACAGATATTTTCATGCAGATTATTTATATAGATTTCGATAATATTATTATGTTAACTAAAAGCGTCTTAATTCAATTTTACTAGTTTAAATGATATTCTGAATAAGAAGGTAAATGAAGGTGGGGAATTTCAATAATGGATAATCGTTTTTTTCGTGATGCTATGGGGAAATTTGCAACCGGTATCACTGTGGTCAGTTCGAAATACGAGGGTGAAATACTGGGAATGACTGTAAATGCATTCATGTCGGTATCACTTGATCCGAAACTAATAGCAATATCAATAGATGAAAATGCTGGAATGTACAAAAAATTACAGGAAACTAAAAAATTTGGCCTAAGTATTCTAAGTAAAGAACAAAAAGAACTATCCATGATCTTTGCCAAACAAATTGATAATGATCGTGAAATTTCATTTAATATGCAGGATGGCGTGCCAGTAATTGATGAAGCGATTGCCGCATTATCCTGTTACGTAAAAGAAACGGCAAAGGCAGGAGATCATATGATATTTATTGCAGAAGTGACAGAAATAAACTTAGGTGCTGGGGACCCGGTTTTATTTTATGGTGGTCAGTACAGAGCAATGGAAGGCAATAATTAAACTTATATATCATCTTTAAGGTTCACATTTTAAGAAATCAATAGACTTCATTGCTAAAAATTGTATTTCCCAACTTCTTCAAATATACTTAATGTACAAACCTTAAAAGAGGTGTCTAATGATGAAAGTAAAAGAGTTTATGATTACTGATGTGGTAACAGTTACTAAGGAGACGTCCATTAAGCGATTACTAGAAATTCTAGTAACAAATAAAATAGGCGGGGTTCCTGTTGTGGATGCTGAAAATAAGCTGCAAGGCATGATAACTGATGGAGATGTAATTCGGTATTTGCAGCCAAAGGGCAGGACTGTTTATGATATGTTTACTCTTATACTTGTCAGTGAAAAAGAGGATTTACAGCATAAGCTTGAATATGCGATTGATCACCATGTTGATAAAATAATGCGTAAAAAAGAGATATTTACTGTGAATCCTAATGATGACTTAGAAGCTGCTACTTCCATTTTTTCTAAGTACCGTTTTAAAAAAATCCCAGTAGTAGATGACAGTAACAAAGTGTCAGGTGTTATTAGCCGCGGTGATGTAATACGGTATATTTCTACTAAATTAATATCCGATAAATAATGGAATAAAAAAGGACTTTTGAACTTGCAAAGGTTCTTTTTTTTTGAGCATAATGATATTTTCCAATTGTCGAATTTTATCATCTTGACTAAAGATTCTGCAAGTGATAGTTTTAAAGTATTAATTAGGGATTTAGTCCCTATTCTTCGTAGAATTTAGGAACTGGGGTAGAGAAATAATGAAATTTTTATTGCCTGTTATTGGGGTTCTAGTATTAATTTTTGTTTTAGTTGCATTTCCGCTTTCTATTGAAATTATTGGGGGAAAACTTTCGGTAGAATTTGAAGTAATGATAGATTTAACGAAGGAATATTTAGGTGGAATTTTTACCGGTGATTCCTTTCATTATCAAGAGGGGATAGACCGAAACCCCAATTTTTTTTCAGCAATTCCGGATTATTTTATTACCTCCTTTATGTATTTGGCGGTTGCAATTATTCTTGCTATCATGATCGGATTGCTTATTTCTGCGTGGTTTAGCAGATCAAGGAGAGAATGGATGAAAGACCTTATTGGTTTTTTGGGAATGGTTCCAGACTTTATTATGGTTTTATTTCTGCAGCTTGGAACAGTTTATTTTTATCAGGCTACTGGCCATCGTTTAGCACGAATCGCAACACGAGGAGTGGATGAACATGCTATCCTGCTTCCGCTATTAACGTTAACAATCGTTCCAGCAATCTATTTAATCCGTTCATTATCTGAACGAACATATGATGTATTGACTGATGATTATATTTTAACTGCAAAAGCTAAAGGCTTACAACGAATCTACATATTTGTTCAGCATGTAATTAGGAATGTTTTGCCTTTTTTAAAGGCTGATTTACATAAAGTTATAGCTATTCTAATGAGTAATTTATTTATTGTGGAGTATTTATTTAACATTAGCGGATTAGCTGGGTTTCTGTTTAATACTAGTGAATATCAATTTAACCTTACTACTAATATTCTTATTACTTTGGTAGTTTTATATCTTGTATTGTACTGGTTTATACGGTTATTTATCGCTTGCTTAGAGAGGATATTTGCACATGATTAATTGGCGATTAGGTTTAGGGATTATATTAACGGGTTTATTAGTACTTGTAGCTATTTTCGGTCCAATGCTTGCTCCATATGATGAAGACTATATTAATCCTTCTGGGTATTACTATAATAGTAGTGATGATTTTGGTGTTATATCGAACCCTGAACCGCCCTCTGGTAAACATATCTTTGGGACGGACCAATATGGTTACGATATTTTAACGCTTTTACTGTATGGAGCTAAATATACTTTACTGGTTGGAGTACTTGTAGCTTTAGTAAGGGTTGTGATAGGTGGACTATTGGGGTTAATAAATGCTATTCGAACTAAAAATGAAAAGGTTGGAAGCAGCTTTGGCCTTTTGGGAAGTATACCTGCATTTATCATTATATATTTTGTAATGGCGGGAATTGTTGTGAACTCAAGTCTATCCATGATTGAGTTAATACTTCTCCAATCTGTGTTGATGACAATCGTAGGCATCCCTGGTGTTTATGCCGCAGTATTCAGCAAAACGAAAGAGTTAAAGAAAAATTTATATATCACAGCTTCCCATTCACTTGGCGCAAGATCATTTCGTATTGCTTGGAAACACTTATTGCCGCATCTGAAAGCCACATTAATGGTGATGTTTGTAAAAGAGATTATTCTGGTACTTTCGCTGATTGGACAGCTGGGTATTTTTAATATCTTTTTAGGTGGTACAATTTTACGACTGGGCGGAGAAGGTGTATACCTGTCCGTAACCCATGACTGGGCTGGATTAATCGGGCAATGGCGTTCATTTGTATATGATTACCAGTGGGTATTGTTATATCCTTTATTAGCATTTGTACTAATTATATTTTCATTTTATATTCTTTCCAGAGGGATTGAGTTAAAAGATAAACATGGGTTTAAGAAATATCCCCACATTTAACGGGTAGAATTTAAGTGTGAAAACACGTATAATAACCATGTATAATTGTATCAGAAGGGATATGTACATCTTGGAATTAATTAGTACGTTGCCAAATCAGATAACCAAAGATCAGTTTGCGGCCCTCTACCAGGAGATACTGGCAAATGGAGATACTAAAAACGCGGCCAAACTACTGGATTTATACGAAAAAATGAAAAATGACGAATTCGTTGTAAGCTTTGCAGGGCATTTTTCTGCAGGCAAATCATCGATGATAAATAGTTTAGTAGGTGAAGATATATTACCAGAGAGTCCTATCCCAACGAGTGCGAACGTTGTAAAAATCAATTCGGGTAGGGGAACTGCACGTATTTATTTTCACCATGATGCTCCTATGGAATACAAAGAACCTTATGATTTCAACATGATTAAGGAGTATTGTAAAGATAAAGATACTATTAGCAAAATTGAACTTAGTACATCAAAAAAAATCTTGCCTGAACATACTGCGCTATTTGACACTCCAGGTATTGATGCAGCCGATGATGCGGACCGTTTAATTACAGAGGGATCCTTGCATGTTGTTGATGTATTATTTTACGTAATGGATTATAATCATGTCCAATCTGAAGTAAATTTACAATTTTTAAACTCATTAGCTCAAAAAGGTATTCCTTTTTTTGTAATAATTAATCAAATAGATAAACATAATGAGGCTGAAATTTCGTTTGCAAGATTTGAGGAAAGTATTAAACAAACGTTTGATCAATGGAATATTCATCCAGAAATGATTTATTTTTCATCTCTCGTTAAGGAAAACGCTTCACATAACCAGTTTCCACAAATTAAACAAACATTGCACAATCTGATGACAACGGATAGGGATCTGTATTATTCAATTACTAGTTCCGTAAGACAGGTCGTAAATGATCACATCCAGTTACTGTCAAATGAATGCAATGAGAAAATTGCGGAATATGAAGGTATTAATGGAAATCAAGAACAAATTTTCGATCGTATTGCTATGTACGAGGAAAAAATAGCAGCACTAGAAAACTGTGTGAATCAATTTAAAAAGGATTTTCATTCAGAATTACAATCAACTTTAAAAAACGCCTACATCATGCCATATGAAATACGTGACAAGGCACAATCCTTTCTTGAATCACAGCAATCCGATTTTAAAATAGGATTGATTGGATCAAAGAAAAAAACAGAAGATGCAAAAGAAAAACGTTTAGATGATTTCTTAAGTTCATTGCTTGAGAAAGTGGAAGCATTCATACAATGGAAGTTACGTGATAAATTCGTCAGTCTTTTAAAGCGATACTCCATTAATCAAACGGAATTGCATCAGTTAAGCCAACAATTTAGGATTGAGTATAATGCAGAGGACGTATTGTCCAGTATAAAATCTGGCGCCAAGGTAACAGGCGACTATGTATTAAATTATACAAATGAAATCAGCAGCAATATAAAGACAAAGTATAAACAGGAAGCAGTACGGCTATTAACTGGAATTACTGAAGCATTAACGGCAGAAAATGAGAAAAAAATCACGAATTATCAAGATGAACTTACAACATTACGAACAACCATGGATCAAATAAATACTATTGATGCATTACAAAAGTCTTTGATAAATAAACAAAACAATTTAGAGACAATTTTAGCGCAGCCGAACCAGAATGTGAGTTTTTCCCTAGAAGAAATTATAGAAACAAGATACGCAGTTATGGAACAAGGGAATTATAAGCGTAAGCATAAAAAGCCTGCAAGAAATGTAGAACACGGGGCAAACATGCAAAATAATCAAATTGAAGGAAAAACCGGGTCATTGGATAGTGTTTTACAGAGTATAGAGCTTACCATTAACACAGTAACAGGTTTACCAGGATTTCAGTCCATTGCCGATGACTTAAAAGCAAAACAGGAACGTTTAGCAAATCGAACACACACAATAGCTTTATTTGGTGCATTCAGTGCTGGTAAATCATCCTTCGCCAACGCATTAATCGGCAATAATTTACTGCCGGTGTCACCTAACCCTACTACTGCTACAATTAACAGGATATGTCCAACAACAGAAATTTATAAACATGGAACTGTTATTGTAAAAATGAAAAGTTATGATATGTTGTGGAATGATTTAATCTCTATCACAAAGGAATTTTCGCCTTCGTGTGACAATTTTTCAGAATTAATCAGCTGGGTTCAGAGAGAAGCTATTCATATGAGCGATAAGCTGCAGCATATGTATCAAGCATATTTACAAGCGATGGTAACGGGCTATGATAATAACAAAAATAATATTGGCGAACAGCTCACAATAACCCTGCATGAGTTTGCAGAATATGTCAGTGATGAAACAAAGGCATGCTATGTGGAATCTATAGATCTGTACTATGATTGCCCTCTAACTAAACAAGGGATTACACTAGTTGATACACCGGGGGCTGATTCTGTTAATTCACGACATACGAATGTTGCATTTGATTATATCAAATACGCTGATGCAATTTTATATGTAACGTACTACAATCATGCGTTGTCTCGGGCAGATAAGGATTTTCTAATGCAGCTGGGACGAGTGAAGGATACATTTCAGTTAGACAAAATGTTCTTTATTGTCAATGCAGCGGATCTGGCAAAGGATAGTAAGGAACTGGCGTTAGTTACGGATTATGTAGAAAATCAATTAGTTCAGCTAGGTATTCGTTTCCCAAAATTATTTCCAATTTCAAGTAAACAGGCACTTGAAGCGAAACGGGAGAATAAGCCTTTAACAGATCGGATGCAATCATTCGAGAATAAATTTTATCATTTTGTTCGGGATGATCTTGCTGTTCTATCAATCAATGCTGCATTACTGGACATAAAGCGGGCCAGCCAATCTATGACTAATTATATAGATTCCGCGAATTTAAATGAGCAGGAAAAAGAAAACTATCGACTTGATTTATTTGCTAAGAGAGAAAAATTAGAAACAGGCATAAAGGCTGCTGGCATAGAAGTATACACAAAACAAATTAATCAAAAAATAGAAAAGCAGCTTTATTACGTTTTGGAAAGGCTTTCCATACGTTTTCATGATATATTTAAGGAAACATTTAATCCGACAACTATTACTGGTGCTGGTAAACAAGCGCAGGATCAGCTTCGTACCAGTATGAATAATTTACTCGATTATACTGGTTATGAATTAATACAGGAATTAAGAGCCGTTTCACTTCGAATTGAATCTTATATCCATTCAACTGCACAAGATGCTTACGAAATTATTGTTGAAAAAAGTAAACAGATAGACAAAAAGTTAGTATTGCCAAGCTTGTCATCTTTTGATTTGGCAACACCAGAATATAATCAAGGTTTACAAGGGATAGAAAAAAATACATTTCATAAAGCTCTTTCTATTTTTAAAGGAACCAAGTCATTTTTTGAAAAAAACGAAAAAGAAATAATAAAAGAAGCGATTTATGAGAAACTTGAACCATATATAAAGCAATATATTGAAGATAACAAGACGATTATGAAACAGGCTTATATAGTTCAATGGAATAACGTAATGGAAACAATTCAGCGTGAAACAATCAATAATATCGATTCTTACATTGATAGCTGCCTTTCTATGATGGCAGAAACTATCGATATGGAAGTACTTTCTGACAAGCTTCAAATCCTTTATTCTATTATGGAAAACCATGGCGTACAGGAGGTGTAATGTTATGGAGAAACAAAAAATACTATTAGTAGATGGAATGGCATTACTTTTTAGAGGTTTTTTTGCAACAGCATTCCGCGGTAATTTTATGAAGACAAGTAAAGGGTTGCCGACAAATGGGGTATATCAATTTTTACGGTATTTTTTAGATGCCGTTGATACGTTTAAACCCACACACGTTATTTGCTGCTGGGATATGGGAAGCAAAACGTTTCGTACTGAATTATATGCAGGGTATAAGGCAAATCGCGGTGAACCACCGGAAGAATTAATTCCTCAGTTTGATCTAATAAAAGAGGTAACGGAGGCATTCAATATGCCGAATATTGGACTCAAGAATTATGAAGCGGATGATTGCATTGGCACACTGGCTAATCATTATGCAATTAAAAACGATGTGATTATTCTGACTGGTGATCAGGATATTTTACAGCTTGTTAATCACGGGGTCAGTGTTGCCATCATGAAAAAGGGGCAGGGAAACTATGAAGTTTTTCATCAAGAAAACTTTTATGAGAAACGAGGTATTGAACCAAAACAAATAATTGATTTAAAAGGTTTGATGGGTGATACTTCCGATAATTATCCTGGTGTAAAAGGTATTGGTGAAAAAACCGCTCTTAAACTTATTCAGGAGTTTGGTTCGATCGATAACTTACTTGCTAATACGGACAAGTTATCAAAAGGAATTCAAACTAAAATTAACAACAACCTTGATATGCTGCATCTGTCAAAGAGGCTTGCCGAAATAAAATGTGATGTACCAATTAGCTGTGCTTTGGATACAGCGCGCTGGGAATATGATTTAGCTAAAATCAATGAAAAATTCACTGAATTGGAATTTAAAAATTTAGACAAGTTAATTGGATAAATTAAAAAGCGGGTAGCAGGAAGGATACATCCTTACTGCACGCTTTTTGTATTTGTCATGGCTGTAAGATTACCTTTATACAGTCATCCTCCTTGTTGTTAAATATATCATAACCGTGTGCGGCATCTTCTAATGAGAGTTTGTGTGTAATAATAGCGGTGGGATCAACATTTCCATTTACAACTTTTTCATATAGCCCAGCCATATAACTTCTAGCAGGCGCTTGTCCCATTTTTAATGTGATATTTCTAGTGAAGAACGGCCCTAGAGGAAACATATTATAAAGTCCGCCGTACACACCGGTTAACTGAACGGTACCATATTTACGTACTGCCTTAGTAGCAATTTGAATTGGTCCTAAAGTTCCACCTTGCAATTTTAGCTTTTGTTCGATATATTCAAGTGGCGATTTTTTTCCGTCCATGCCTACACAATCAATGACAATATCCGCGCCACCTTTTGTTATTTCCTTTAAAGTTTCTCCCATATCTTCGTCCTTTTTAAAATTAAATATTTCGGTCTTATTCATCTTTTTAGAATGCTGCAGACGATACTCTAAATAATCTACAGCAATTACACGTTCAGCCCCTTTGGTCCAAGCAAACTGTTGTGCCATTAACCCAATTGGCCCACACCCTAGCACAATTACGGTATCACCTTTTTTAACTCCAGCATGTTCAACACTCCAATAAGCAGTAGGTAACACATCGGATAAGAAAAGCAATTGATCATCATCCAGTTCACAGTCTTCAGGAACGAGGAATGGTGTGTAATTGCCGAACGGAACCCGAAGATATTCGGCTTGACCACCTGGATAATTTCCGAATTTTTCCGAATAACCAAAGTATCCTCCTGAATCATAATGTGGGTTTGAATGGTCACACTGACTTTCCTGATGATGTGCACAGTAATAACAGGTACCACAGGCAACAGTAAAAGGAATGACAACTCGATCTCCTTTTTTTACCTTTGTAACGTTTGGACCAACCTCTTCAACGATTCCCATTGGTTCATGTCCAATAATATACCCGATTGGAAGAGGAAAATTGCCTTGATATAAGTGTAAATCAGAACCGCAAATGGCTGTTGAAGTGATTTTCACAATTACATCCTCAGAATCTTGAATTTGGGGATCGTTTACTTCCTTTACACTAATCGATTCCTTTCCTTGATACGTAACAGCTTTCATAGAGATTTAGCCTCCTAATTTGAATTTCCTATTTATAGTCCGCATTGTGACCCATTATTATACTCTGAAATACAACACTAGGTTTTGAATCGAGCCAACAGGGCGTTAAAAACTGCAGAGTTGGCATTTCCAAATTTTTAGAATGGTTAATTTGAAACATTTTGTTATACATTATCTACATGATAGAATTTCAATAAATGAAAGCAAGGTGATGTTATGGTATTAAAACAAAAAGAAATAGACACTTGGCAAGAAAAACTTCCTTTGTTAAAAAGAATCATCGATTTAGATCCTGTGGTATGGCTGAATGACGATAGAAGAAAAATGAGTGTAATGCCTACCATGCCACTAAAGATGCAGGATATAAAGGAAGCAGAGCAATTATGGCATCGGTTTGCGCCATTTTTAATGAAAGCTTTTCCAGAGACAAATGGAGTAATTGAATCACCTGTTCAAAAGGGTCAAAATTTGAAAAGTGAATTGGATAATTATTTTTCATCTGCTGTTGATGGAGAACTTTATTTAAAATGCGATAATGAATTGCCCATTGCAGGGTCTATCAAAGCAAGAGGCGGAATCTATGAGGTATTGCATCATGCAGAATCCTTAGCAATAGATGCAGGCTTAATTACGAAACAAGATAATTATGAGCGATTTGCATCCAATCGATTTAAAGCATTTTTTAAAAACTATTCAATCGGTGTCGGCTCAACAGGTAATTTGGGGTTGAGCATTGGAATAATAAGTGCAGCACTAGGGTTTAGTGTAACTGTTTACATGTCTAGGGATGCAAAACAATGGAAAAAAGACTTGCTCCGAAAAAAGGGTGTAACGGTACAAGAATTTGCTGGGGATTTTAGTGAAGCGATATATGCTGGCAGACTGAAAACGAATGAAAATCCTAAGGGGTATTTTGTTGATGATGAGGATTCCAAACATCTATTCTTAGGATATAGCGTTGCCGCAATACGCTTGCAAAAACAATTAGAGGAGCAAAAAATTCAAATAGATGAAAATCATCCGCTATTTGTTTATCTCCCATGCGGTGTTGGCGGTTCACCAGGGGGAATTACGTTTGGTTTGAAGCAAGTGTTCGGTGATCATGTTCATTGTTTCTTTGTGGAGCCGACCCATTCCCCGTCAGTACTAATTGGCTTACTTACTGGTGAGATGGAGAGGATTAGTGTACAGGACTTTGGTATTGATAATCATACAGAGGCAGATGGATTAGCAGTTGGACGACCGTCACGCTTTGCTACGGGCATTAGTAAACACTTATTAAGTGGAATATATACGGTTCGGGATGAACAGCTATTTAAAATACTCGCATTGCTATATGATAATGAAAAAATTTATGTCGAGCCGTCCGCTGCAGCAGGTATTATTGGACCATGGAATGTTATGCATTCAAACTATTTAAAGCAATCCAATATACACACTGAAAATATAACCCACATCGCATGGTTAACTGGAGGGGGACTAGTGCCAGAAGCAGAAATGAAACAATTTTATGGGAAAGGAAAAAGATTAATAAAAAAGGAAGGTGAATAAAATGAAAGTAGCACAAAACATGACAGAATTAATAGGGAACACACCGGTTGTTCGCTTAAATAAATTAGTTCCTAAAAGTTCTGCAGACGTTTTTGTAAAATTAGAATCATTTAATCCAAGCAAAAGTGTTAAAGATCGTGCAGCATACAATATGATAAGGGCTGCAGAGGAAAAGGGGCTAATTAAGCCTGGGGATACAATAATTGAACCAACGAGTGGAAACACTGGGATTGGCATTGCTATGAACGCTGCGGCGAAAGGGTACAATGCTATATTAGTGATGCCGGATAATAGTACAATGGAAAGAAGAAATATTTTAAAGGCATATGGAGCAAAAGTGGTATTAACCCCTAGTTCAGAAAAGATGCCAGGCGCAATTAAGAAAGCAAAAGAATTAAAAAAAGAAATTCCTGGAAGCTTCATCCCTCAGCAATTTGAAAACGATGCTAATCCCGAGATACATAGAAGAACAACTGCACTTGAAATTATTGAGCAAATGGACGGCAAACTGGATGCATTTGTTTGTACAGCTGGAACTGGCGGTACTGTTACTGGTACCGGGGAGGTTTTAAAGGAAAAAATTCCCGGGCTTTCTATTACAATAGCTGAACCTAAAGGATCACCCGTGTTATCTGGCGGAAAACCAGGTAAACACAAGCTGGTGGGTACGAGTCCAGGTTTTATTCCAGAAATTTTAAATAAAGCTATCTATGATGAAATAATGCTGGTAGAAGATGATAATGCAGTTGAAATGTTTAGGAGAATTCCTAAGGAGGAAGGTATTTTTGTAGGTCTTTCAGGGGCGGCAGCTATTTATACTGCTCTTAAAGTTGCGGAACGTTTAGGCGATGAAAAACGTGTTCTATGTATCGCGCCTGATACTGGAGAACGATATTTGAGTATGCATTTATTAGACTAGATATCCACCTGCTGTAAGTTTTGCACATTTGCATAGGTTAGCTATTCGTAAAAATGGTAATCATTGAGTAATATAGATAGCAATGATTGGAGTTAGTTAACCGATGAATATAGGATATTTAACGATTGAATTAGTAATAGGATTTCTTCTGTTATTTATATTAGTGAAAGTACTCGGCAAGAAAATCATTAATCAAATAACACCATTTACATTTATAGGTGCTATTGTATTAGGGGAATTATTGGGAAATGCGCTTTACGATGAGAAGATTGGCATAGGATACATCATTTATTCCATGATCTTATGGGCAATTTTATTATTAATAGTAGAAATTTTAGGTCAAAAGTTTTTAAAAATGCGGAAATTATTCGAAGGAAAACCGTCTGTATTAATTCGCAATGGTATTATTAATAGGAATCAATTGAAGAAAAATAAAATGAATATTAATCAGCTGCAAAGTCTGTTGAGGCAGTCTGAAACGTTTTCAATTAGGGAGGTCGAATATTGTTATTTAGAGGCAAATGGTTCCATTAGTATTCTAAAAAAATCACCCAAACAGAAAATACAGCAGGAGGATATGAATCTGCCGCCTCAGCCTGTACACGTACCGGTTACTCTTATACGTGATGGTGAACTGCTTGCAGATGAATTAGTTGAAATTGGCCAAAATGAAGAATGGCTAATAAATCAGCTAAGCGCACAGGGAGTGGCCGATTACCGGAATGTCTTTATTGCCGAGTGGCTGCAGGGAGATGGGTTATTTTTGCAGACAATTGATCAAGTTTCTAGATAGGGGGATTATTCATGAACACACCTGAAATGTTTGAATTTCTGCTGGAAGAGTATCGAAATCAGAATTAAGCTGTCTTAGGTGACTAACTAGTATTAAATCATTAAATCAAGGGAGTGTTGTTCAGGTTCTGTAAATTTTGCATACAGAACCCGAACATATATTATGCAGCTTTATTTTTTTCATCAGGATTATTATTCGTTACATACTTACGTTTAGTCTCCCAATAATAAATCTGCGGTAAACCCCAATATATCCAATAATCATGTACAAGCGAAGTACCTACAAACCAAATCATTGTCCAATCCAAATGCTTCATGGCAGCCCTCCTCACTTATTAATAGTTATATTTCAATCTATTCTTGTCTAAGAACCATGTGTACCTTCTTCATTGAAAGATTAATAAGGCTCATGTCACGGGTCAACCTTTCTTAAACATATGTTACTTTAAAAGGTTTTGAATAAGATAGGAGGAAACAAAATGTATTCGAATAACTATTATTACCCTTATGCATATAATCCCTATTATGCCCATCTCCCATATAGTACTTATGATCGGCACTATTCAACATATCCTTATTATGATTATCCGGTCCGCCAACAATCAGTCAGAGGGCAGGCAACATGGACAGAGGGGGGACAGGTAACAAAATGTGGCATACCTTGGTCAAGTAACCAAAATATGACTGTTGCGGTTGGAGAAAATTCACCATACCAGTGTGGTCAGACACTTAAGGTGACAAATTTGTCTACTCCAGCTAGAGACGTTTTAGTAACAGTTGTAGATCAGGTTCCAAACTATCCGGAAAACAAAATTAATCTTCACAGAAAAGCATTTGAAGCACTTGGAGCTAATTTAAATCAAGGTATTATTAACGTTGAAATAAATCCAACTCCAGAGCTGGAACAAGAGAAGTGGGGTAAATATTTATTAGAGGTTGCGCAGACGGCTTATCCGGGCTATAATGTTTCGGAATACAACAAAACAGGGGAAACTCAGTTATCGTCCAATCAAACACGGGAAACGTATGAATATATTCTGCAAGGACCCCAGGAAAGAATTAAAATAAGAGGAACCGTTATCTATAATCCAAACACAGACCGTATTATCTCATTTGATATCAAGGAAATTCCCAGATAGCAGGCAGGCAAAGGACCTATAGTATAAGGTCCTTTTTCTTATGTTAAGCGAATATTTAACATGCTATAATAGATTCAACTTTAATTTGAAGCAGGAGGTTTTGTATGGGAGTTTTAACGTCACGATATAAGCTAATTCTTTTCATTAGTACTGTTTTTATTGTAATTTTTATGGCAGGTTGTGGAACAAACTCGGAAAATGGACAAGCAGGGGAGAAAGACGAGGAAAATTCAGGTAGCGAAACTAGTGAACAAACCGAATATCCAACAGATGTTGACGAAAATCCAATTGTAACTATTACAATGGAAAATAATGATGAAATCAAGATAGAACTTTATCCAGACATTGCACCAAATACAGTGGCCAATTTTGTATCATTAGCAGAAGAAGGATTTTATGACGGTTTAATTTTTCATCGGGTTATTCCTGAATTTATGATACAAGGCGGAGACCCAAAAGGAGATGGTACAGGTGGACCTGACTATTCTATTAAGGGAGAATTTACCTCAAACGGTTTTGAAAATAATTTAAAACATGAACGTGGAGTTATTTCAATGGCAAGGTCTAACGATCCTGATTCGGCTGGATCACAATTTTTCATAATGGTGGCAGATTCATCCCATCTTGATGGCGAGTATGCAGCATTCGGTAAAGTTGTAGAAGGTATGGATGCTGTAGATGCCATTGTGTCCAGTGAACGTAATGCCGCAGATAAACCATTGGAAGATCAACGTATGAAAAGCGTAAAAGTGGATACCAAAGGATACGGCTATCCTGAACCTGAAGTACAAAAATAGGATTATATATACGATAGGAGTCAGCTTTGGAAGCGGGCTCCTTATTTATGATTATCCATTAGAAAAGTTGTTAATTTGACAGATAACAAATATAACTCATTATAATGCAATTAGAAATATAATTAATTTTAATAATTGACGAACGACACAAAAATACTGAAAGTCAAAACCTTGTTAAATCACGGTTTTTTATTTTTGTTTCAGTATAATTGTGTCAACGTTTTGTGACACAATTATACTGAATATCTTATCGAATGACACAAAAGTACTTAAGATGTAAGTGTTAAATTTTAATTGTAGAACTTTTAACTATTGATTTAGAGGTTAATATTCCATATCTCCATAGCTGTTATCTTGTTAACATCAAAACCTAATTCTTTATAAGATAACAAAAAAATAACGGGTAACATGTATATGGCATTTAATATATATGAATTGGCAATATAATTATAAATTATTATGTATATTTATTAAGTTTTTAAATAGCGATGAATGTTTATATATTATATTTTAAAATTGCTTTTTACCGAATAGTATGATGGTGAAAGTTTGGCATCCAAATTCTTTTTTTGTAGAATCAAATTTTCAGAATTTAGTACAATTAGTTAGGAAATAAATGTTAAAATGAATATAGAATTTAGTGAAATAATAAATAATTTAATATAAGGGAGAGTGATGATGTATGTTGCAACAAAGAGTAAACGAGTTGAAGAGTGCTATTTTAAATATTGTGAAGGATAAAGTTCATGTTACAGGTTTCATGCGTGAGGAAATGTTGCTGTTACATTTGAATGAAGGTTCGAAATGCTGGAGTTCACTAGGACTCTATGATTATCAGGAATTAGATTTTTCTAATATTAAAAGCGATGCCTTAATTATTGTTCAAAAGGATGGAAAAGAGATTAATAGATATCTATATAAACGGGTTTATAAAGATACGATTCAATTTAAAGATGAAGATGGCAAAGTTCTTTCACTTACAATTACCATCAGAAAAAGTTCATATAGTAGTCATTATCATTTATTAACTGAAAAAACTTCTTTGTTATTTGATAATAACGATGATTTAAGTCGTTTTCTTTTAGATAAATTTGGTATTGATTTCTCTTATAAAAAATTAGGAGGGGATCTAAATGAAAAATATGATTCTGTTAGATATTGAAACGGGCGATTTTGATGTTGATTCGGGTATTTATGAAGTAGCTTTATTGGTTATAGAGGACGGAAACATTATTGCAAGTGAACATATTGCTGAGGTTGAGGATGAAGCTTCTATCCATTTAGGAATGGGGGAAGGGTATTCTAATATATCTGAAGATCCTTCAAAGATAGAGCAATTTCAAGATATAATTGATAACTATAAATATCCGATTGTTGCGCATAACGTTTCTTTTGATAGAAAATTTCTTGTTCATTATGGTTGGTTAGAGGATGATTATGAATGTTATGATTCCGTACGGGCAATTAAATATGCGAATCCTCATTTGTTTTCATATTCATTAGGATATCTAGTAGCTTTTTATAGTATTAATAAACCGTTAACACATGTTGCTTTGGAAGATGTTAAAGCTCTATATAATGTGATTATGAAAGCGAATCCTACAAGATGGATTCCTTTGTACAAGGTTTCCCCTAAAGCATTCAAAAATTTTGTAGAATCTACGGCAAATGTGGATGGTGAAAGTACAGTTTTTCAGGATAAAAAAATAGTTTTTACCGGTGCAAGTCCTTTTCCGAGAGTATTGATGAAAGAAATTGCGAAAAAATGTGGGGCAATCGTGACCGGAAGTGTATCAAAGAAAACAGATTTTTTGATTTGTGGAGAGAGTCCTGGTAGTAAATTAGATAAAGCAAGAGAGTTAGAAATTGAAATTCAAACAGATGAATGGTTTATTGATGCAGTTTCCAAAGATTTAAATTTAGAAACGGCTACAATTACACGACAAAAGGTGGCTGCCACCAAAGAAATAAATACTTTCCCATATAAAAAGATTACTGAGTTAAAAGGAAAAGTTATCAATATAGCGTTGTTGCCTTTTCGGATTCAAAGTAAACTTGAAGATATCCTTGTAAATCATATGGAAGTAGCAGGAATTAATAAGGGCTCAACTGGATATAAGGTGGATACCATTATTTATTCTGATAATGGCGATTATGTATTATTAAAAAAAGCAGAAGAATTACAAATTAGTACGATCCCTTTGTCTGAATTTAATCGAATGTTATTGGATTAAAGCTAAAATATAGAATTTATTAAGAATGTACTTTAACTTAACCAGCAGCTTAGCAATGAAGTGTCTGATCAACACAGGGGAATAGCCACAGACTATTAAGGATCAATCAACCATGTATAGGGATTTTTATCAGTTAATAAGGTTCTTGTGAGACTAAAAGATGTTTAACTCCAAAATGGACAGCTTACTTATTGAAAAGGAAGTATTGAAACACGGTAGGTATCACTACTTAAAGTGTTAATGATTTAATGAATTGGATTAGTTGGGAACGCCGTATGCGGTGAAAGCAGCAAGTACGGGGGAGCGATAACCCCAAATCCTTACCTATCAGTATTAACATTAACAGTTTCAGGTTCAACTTATAGTAAGCAGATTAGTGGAAGAGCCATTATCTTACTTATAAAAAGAGTTGTTTTTGTTAGGGGGATCATTATGAATAGTAAAATAAAAATTAGAATCTTTATATCGAGTCTTATACTGGTTATAATAGTTCTAATAATTATGCTATTTACCGCTCCTTCTCATGAAAAATTTGATAGTTGGATTTTACAAGAATATAGCATTGAATGTGACAATGAAGGATGTGTTAAAGATAATGAGAGATTGAGTATTAGTTCAGCTCATTTTAGGGATGCAGGTATTTTTGCCTCATATGAATAAAGTTACAAATATGAAAACGGTGAAATACTAACTATTAGGATTCTTGGGATATTCAGTAAGCTATTTCAAATAAAGAATGGGGAGTTATGGGAGGTTCTAAATTAAATTTTCTATTTAAAGTTAACGGGTGCTTTAGTCTAATATCCTAAAGGATTAAAAGACCTTCAATATACAGTTAACTATGCAATTTTTGTATATAAGGTCTTTTTCTTTATGCAATAAAATATACTGCCAATTTATGCATTGCCAAATACAATTTCTCCATACCTGTTGTGTTGTTAACATCAAAACCTATTTCTTTATAAGCTAACAAAAAACTAACGAGTACAACAAATGGCATCCTAATTCTGCAATAGTTCATCCCAAGATTGCAATGTTTATGCATTGTATTAAAAACGCTTATAGATGTTCAAACTTCGTTAAAATTTATTCTAGAGGATGTTAGGCCATTAAAAAGCACCTTCCACATTTCCGCTTTTCCGAATTACTATTACCCCCATTACAGTTGTTAAAAGATTTTTATTAGATTCTTCATTTCACATCAAAATGTATTATGAAATTATAATTAAATCTTTCTGGTAGGACTTTAATAGTAGCAAATGTAAAATCTTCAAATTGTTTTAACAAAAAATGTTTATTTGAATCAATTTCATAATTCTTATCCCTTGTGTATCAAGGGATTAAAAACGTAAAAAAGGAAGTACCTCCCCAAATCTTGTATAATGGTAGTCGACTAAAACACCTGAAAAGACTGGAGGGGTACTCCCTATGACCATTATACGACAAACTAGTTTATTTAGCATCCAAGAATTATATGACATGGAACCTACCCAAAAATATGAGGCCATTATTTCAGCTATCGATATGGATGCGATTTATCGTGCAGTGAATAAGAAATCGCGACTCGGTGCGCCGGAAGAACTAAACTATGCAGCTATGATTATTTCTGTTTTTGTAAGAATTGTTGAACGGATACCGACGATTAAAGATCTGGTCAAACGCCTTGATTCGGATATAGCTTTCAAATTGAATTGCGGATTTTTGGTATCAGATTGCATTCCTTCCGAAGCTTCGTATTCTCGTCTTATAGCAAAGCTAAAGGAGACTAACATCTTACAGAAAGAACAGGAAAACGTTGTATCCCAGGCCATCGATGAAGGTTTTATTACGGATGACACAGTAGCCATTGATGCAACTCATTTTGAAGCACGTGATCAAGCTCCACCAAAAGAAGAAAAGTCAGCCCCTGAACCTAAAAAGCGCGGACGTAAATCGAAAGAAGAACGTGAACAATGGTTAAAGGAGCAAGCTGAAAAAGAAGCCAATCTGCTTCTCTATGAAAAGAAAATTGAAGCTCAATTGGGTGCTTCGCTTCAAGAACTTCGAAGCGAAGTTCCTCAAGATCCCAAATGGGGGATCAAAAAGAACAGTGAAGGGAAAAATGTCTTTTGGTTTGGTTATAAAGGACACTTAGCAGTCGGTACGACAAGTCAATACATTTTACAGTCACTTTTCTCGTCGGGGAATTTAAATGACGGAAAAGCGGCAATTCCACTCTTAAAGGGAATAGATGGGCGTCTGTCCCTTCCGTCTTTGCGCTATGAAACAATGGATGCCGGATATGATTATGATCCAATCTATGAACAGGTACACCGAATGGGACACCAATCTGTGATTGCATATAATAAGCGAAATGAAGGGGAGCCAATTGGCTTTGACAAACACTTTGCCCCTACCTGTTTTCGGGAGCAATCTTATCGATATGACAGTTTTGACGCAAAAAATGAAACGCTAAAATATACAAGTCCCAAAGAGTGTATCGATTGTCCATTAGCTAACGAAGGCATCTGTCAGAAGGTTTATAAGGTAAAAATAACGAAAGACCTTCGAAGATATACAGCGCCAGCTCGTGGATCTAAAGCTTGGAAAACCATTTTTAAACGGCGCACTGCCGTTGAACGTGTTAATGCGTATCTAAAAAAATTCTTTCAACTGAACAATGTCCGTTATCGTACCGGGGCACGCGCAAAGGTTCATTTTGATATCGCAACACTTGTCTACAATGCCTCAAAATTGGCAGCCGATCGGATTAATGCAAAGTTAAACCAGCAACAAGCCGCCTAGTAATTTTTAAACGTGATTCTTATAAATTCTGCAGGTCTTTGTATTTTTAATAAGAGCAATTATGAAATTGATTCAATTAGTAATATTAAAATATTATTGGATGGTATAAGGAAAGAATATTAACTGGTTTTCGTAATGGAAAGTGTATTATTGCGGAGTTAAGTTGGAACATTAGAAGCTTGTTCTGATAAAAATATAAAATGAAAGTGTTACATGTTTGTTTGGAAGATAGAGGGACAATAAACCCGCCCTCGTCCAGTTTATTCTGCTCCACGCATTCGTTTATTCATCAGTCGACCCTCAGCTTCTCTTTAAGAAGAAGTCTTTGCAGTTTTTGCATTGTTCTCCTTTTCTTTATAATATTTAGCCTCTGGGTTATATTATTCGGTTTCGTCAGTGCTGTCAGTTACAGTTTTATTCTTATCTTTTGCCATCTACTATTCACCTCACTTACACCCTCATTAGTTTTTCTAATTAGTCTGCGAGAAAATATTAAAATAATACTTTATAGATTATGAAACAAAAATTCTCCTATTATGAAATGAACTGGTTTCATTCTAAATGAAGATGAACAGAATCCGCTATGGTCTGAAATTTTATTCGGTATTGTTCAAATTTATTCAGAGAATGTAATTCAAAAAAGTAAAATTGGGTATAATACAAACTAATTTCAACACAAAGGTAGGAGGATAATGGGCTGGTTTAGAAAATCAAATGTAAAAAACAAACTGAAAACCAACGACAACCGCTCCAGCGAAAACTTAAGTCAAACTATTAGTAAAACCATTATAAAGAATAAACAAGTATTAAGAAATATCTTTCAAAATTGTTCGGACATTGTGTTTCACGAAATTACGATTCACAGTCAAACCAAGCTTTTATTGATCTACGTGGACGGTATGGTTGATACAGATATCATTATCTCAAACATTCTAAAACCATTAATGTACGATGGGCTGCCTCAAGGTCTTGGGACGATCGATAGTGTCGCCCAAATGTGTGAGGAGGAGCACCTATCTGTTTTAAATACCAAGAAACTTTCCGGTTTTGGAGATATAACGAATCATATTTTAAAGGGAAACCTTGCTATATTGGCTGATAAAGAAACTACAGCCTTACTCGTCGATGTCAAGAAGTTTGAAACCAGAAGTATAGAAGAGCCTGCCAATGAGCCTTCTTTACGTGGATCACGAGAAAGCTTTACAGAGAACATACGAACAAATACTACCATGCTACGCAGAATAATTGCGACACCAAAGTTGAAAATTGAATCCGTAAAAACCGGAAAACTGACACACACCGATATTGCCATTTCCTATATAGAGGGAACTGTTTCAAGGACAGTTTTAAACACTGTTCGTGAACGATTAAATCGTATTCAAACCGATGGAATTCTTGAATCGGGGAATATCGAACAATTCATTGAAGAAACCCATTTTTCTCCCTTTCCACAACTATTAAACAGTGAGCGTCCAGACGTTGTTGCCGCTGGCTTACTTGAGGGGAGGGTAGTGATATTAACAAATGGATCACCAACTGCACTTATCGCTCCCATGACATTTTGGGCAGGGTTACAGGCACCTGATGATTATAGTCAACGTTTTATATTTATAACTCTGGTTCGATGGATTCGCTATGTTTTTACCATCATCTCAGTTCTTTTACCGTCCCTGTATATTGCTTTAACTAACTTTCATCCTGAATTGATTCCCCCGGTACTGATGTTGAATATTGCAATACTGCGAGAAAATGCACCATTTCCAACAGTGATAGAAGTCCTTATGATGGAGATTGTGTTTGAGGGGTTACAGGAAGCAGGAATTCGCTTGCCAAAACAGATAGGTCCTCTCGTAAGCATCGTTGGGGCATTGGTCATTGGGGAAGCAGCTGTTAACGCTGGAATCATTTCCGCACCTGTAGTCATTATCGTGTCGACTGCTGGAATCGCATCGTTTATTATTCCACGGTATAGTTTCGGTTTTCCTATGCGGATGTTACGATTCCCTTTATTATTACTTTCCGGGATATTCGGGATATTCGGTATAGCAATCGGGATCATCATGATTATCATACACCTAATTCATCTTAATCCATTTGGGGCATCCTATTTATACCCTGTGTCTCCGTTTAACAAGCGAGATTTCAAAGACGTCATAATACGATGGCCACGAAAGCTTGTAAAAAAAGGAGGCAATAACGCATGAAAAGAGTAGCCAATCTTTGTTTCGCATTACTTCTTTTAACGGTTACAACAGGCTGCTGGAACCTTAAGGAACCAAATCAACTTTCATTTGTTAAAGGGGCAGGGTTAGGTTTGACAGAGGATGGAAAGCTGGAAGTGAGTTATCTAGTAGTATTACCTGCTGCTCTTGGAGGTGGACAGATCAGCGGCGGAGAAAATATGGAAACCTTCCGTGTCATGAGCGCTACTGGGAAAAACGTTTCCGACGCGATGGTAAACGTGCAGTCAAAGCTTTCACGGAAAGTCTTTTCTGGACACCGCGATATTTTTCTTGTAGGACAGCGGTTAGCCGAGCATGGAATGGGCGAAACTATCGATCCGTTCCTTCGAATTCCTAAATCGGTGATGCGTTCGATGATATATGTTGTGAAAAACGGTCAACCAAAAGACATTTTTTCTATTGTGCCGTTTTTTGATCAATTCATAACAACGTCGCTCTCTGATGAACAAAAGGCCATGGGTTTGAAACCCTACCTCGCCCGAAAATTTGTAGAAGATGTATTAAGTGAGGGAAAGCAGCCCCTAGTCCCAGTAGTAGGTTTAAATCCGTCAGAGCATTATAGTTATGCGGGATCAGCCATTTTTAACAAAGATGAAGATGTGAAATTGGTGGGATTTTTAAATAAGAAAGAAACTTCATATGCGCGTTGGATTACAGGTGGGCTAACCAGGATCACCCTTACTTCTCACGTCCCTAAAGGGGATGGAAGCATTAGTGTAACATTAGATTCCTTAGATCAAAATATCCGTGTCAAGAAAATCCATGAACAAATGCAAATTGCCGTCCATCTCACCGGAAAAGGAACCATTATCGAAAACACTACGAAATTAGATCCGACTAAACAAAAGGATCTCCAGCTTATACAAGAAAAACTTAATCAAAAAAATCAGAAACTTATACTAGAATTAATCAAAAATGTTCAGGAGGAATACAAAATGGATATCTTCGGGTTTGGTGAACAAGTTCATCAACAATACCCACATCAATGGAAAACACTAAAGCAAAATTGGCCCGAACTCTTTTCACAACTAGATGTTTCGGTTAAAGTTGACCTTCAATTTACGAATCTGGGTCAAACAAATACATCTATTTATCCTTAATTCGTTTTGTATATTTTCTAAAAGGAGCTGTAAGAACGCATGAAACTTTCGGGAATACAAGTGGTTTGGATCATTGTAACGACTGTAATCATTGCGATAATCGGGCTAAAAATTACGCCAGTGATCCAAATCGCGAAACAAGATGCGTGGCTTTCCATGTTGGTTGGAGGTGTCGTAAGTGTACCTTTAACCCTTCTTGTTGCTCATTTGAGTATTCTCCATCCCAATCAAACGTTTACTCAATTTAGTCAAACGCTGCTGGGCAAATGGTTAGGGAGGATAATAGTCCTTCCTAATCTCATTGCCTGGTATATACTGCCTGCTATCGTACTTCGTTCATTTGGAGACTTTATCCATCTTATTATTCTTGACCAAACACCTATATGGATAATTATGCTACTCTTAATCGTTGTCATGACTTATTTGACCTATTCCTCAGGTATTACAGGGATTGGTCGATTTTGTGTCCTAGTGGGTCCTATTATTATTTTCACATTGCTTGTCAGCTTCCTATTAAATATACGAAATACAGAATGGCATCATTTACTTCCTATCTATTCTGATACCGGATGGGCAACCATTTTAAAAGGATCGCTTTCCCCTGCTGTTTGGTTTGCTGGTCCGTTCATTTTATTGGTTATTGTCTCTTTTATGGAGAACCCCAAAAAGGCGATCTCAAAATCTATGTTAGGAGTAGGCATTACTGTTTTTATGTTATTCACTTCCACACTTATGGTTCTACTGGTTTTTGGACCGGATTTAGCAGCTAAATTAAGGTTTTCTTTTTTTGTATCCATTAAAACTATTGATATTTTAGATTTCATCCAAAACATCGATATATCGATTGTGTTTATTTGGATTTTCGGTGTAACTGCCCAATTATCCTTATATTCTTTTATCGCAAGCTATGAAACGGCACAATGGCTAAAAGTAAAAGATTGGCGAAAAATAATTTGGTTCAGTGCACCGGTAATTTTTATCATTGCCATTTCGATTCCGAATGAGACGACAATTACATTATTTGATAAATTCTGGACATCTGTTGTATTCCCTATTTGTGGTATCGGTATCCCATTTTTATTGTGGACCATCACGGTTATCAAAAGGAAATCTGTAAAACTGTAAATTCATCTAATACTTAAATGGACCTGTTTTGATTCTATAAAAATTCTTATTTTAGTAGGTGTATTTCTCTTTATTCCATGCTATTGAAAGATGTAAAATCATTGGTGGGTCTATTGAAACCGTAACAATTCGGGGGTCATTTTTTACAACCATTTTAATGAATAGAGAAATGCCTAAATCTAAAGATATTAGCGATTTAATCATTTCTATTTGATTTGTTTCTGGCATGATTTGAGGGTAAAATCCAGCATTACTACACTCTTATATAATAAATTTTCGGTAAAAATACCCATCTTTTAAACAAGATAAAGGAATCATTCCTGAGATCTTCAAATGAAACTTTTCTTTGTTTCGCCAAAGCGTGTCGAAATACGTAACATATTTATTTTGAAAATAGTTATTATTTAAGTTTATACGTTATATCAGTATTTATGAAGTACGTTGAGAATTAATTTAAAAATCAATAAATAATGTGGAAGCTGTTGGAAACATGGGGGTTACCATGAATCCGGCAGCCTCTTTTTGTTGGATAAGATTTAAAGCAACCAACCTTACTTCCATAAACGTCTGCTCACATCTTATTCTTTGAATCTTTTTTGCTGAATGTTTATTTTCTGACTTTAAGAAGCTATTTCTTTTTGTGAACATTAGATGACATTGAAAACAACGTAAGCGTATTCATTAGAAAAACGTGACAAGGATCACAGAATTATATAACTCATTATTGGATAGTTATGGTAGAGGGTTGGGTATTGCAAAGCCTCCTTGTTATTACTTATCTGCAGGTTCATTTCTACTTAGAATACAAATTAGAAAGGGTGATTAGAATGCTAAGAGAAAGTAATAGTTCACTTAATTCCCAAGACAATAAGCCAACAACTACGAATGGGTTGTTAAAAACGATAGCGATTGTTACATTATTACTTAGTTTTACAGCACTTATTGTTGGTGGGTATGGGATCTTTAGAGGCCAAGCACCAACCCCAATGGAAGTAATTACTCCAGATGGTGAAGTTATCATGACAGAAGATACCATTAAAGGGGGGCAGGCAGTCTTTCTAAAATACGGGCTAATGGATTATGGAAACGTGCTTGTAAATGGTTCCTATATGGGACCTGATTATACCGTCGAGGCATTGAAAGTATATACAGAAGGAATGCAGGATTATTTTGCTGAATTAGATTATGGAACAAAATATATAGATTTAGATGAGTCGGAAAAGTCAATTATAAGAGATCAAGTTATTAATGAAATGCGGGAAAATAGGTTTAAAGAAGATGAGAACACCCTCTATGTTACGGAGGCACAAGTATTCGGTATTGAAAGAGTTGAATCATATTATCGTGATATTTTTACAAATGGGGATGGATGGGGATTGGAAGCAGGACTCATTCAGGAATCGCATCTTCCAAAAACTGACCGCACCTATGTTGCTGCAGGAGATCAACTGGAACAAATCTCACATTTCTTTTGGTGGACGGCATGGTTATCGAGTACAGAACGAGTTGGGGATGAAATATCCTATACGAACAACTGGCCATATTATGAAGATGCTGGAAATACAATGTCTTATTCAGCAATACTATGGAGTGCGATAAGTGTAACAGTACTTGCAATCTTAATCGCAGTTATTTTGTATTTCTTCTATAGTTATCATTTTGGGATGCAACCTGCATTTACGAAAGGTAATAAACTGTTTCACAAGCTAAATCCGCTAAGTTTTTCTTGCTGGTTGTAATTATGTTTTTCATACAAGTAATGTTTGGCGCATTACTTGCTCACTATTACACAGATTCGGATACATTTTTTGGAATAGATTGGATTTATGATCTATTACCATTTGGAGTTTCAAAAGGGTATCACTTACAGTTAGCTATTTTTGGATTGCAATCGCATGGCTAGGTTTGGGAATTTATTTAGCTCCGGACGTTGGCGGTATCGAGCCAAAACGCCAAGGATTATTGGTAGATATCCTATTTTGGGCACTGGTTGTAGTTGTTGGTGGTTCCATGATCGGTCAATGGTTAGGTGTCAACGGGTATCTAGAATGGATAAGAGCCAATCGATCATCAAGAAATATTCATTTAAGTGGACATCGTAGAATTTCTTCATCTTTAGCAATTGGTTTTGTATTTTCTGCTGTTTCAGGATTTGTTATTGATGCAGAACAAAGAGATGGAGAAATTTGGGCAACAAACGATTACAGTAATGTGAATACTCCTGATTATCAAATTAATAAAGAACTAAATGAATTTCCTGGCGGTGATGAACTAATTTTAACTATTGGGCTTACTAGAGATAGTATCGCTGATGAGGTTTCGATGCATTTACACAAACAAGATCTTAATAATTTTCCTAAACTACATCTATATTCAGACGCACCTATCACTTCAGCAGCTCAAGCAAACCTAGTAGTAAATAAATTGAAAAAAGAATTAAAATCAGTCCTTGTTAAAACAAAAGTAACTAAGGTTCATTTGTTTTATGCAGGTCCTGGATATTTAGCGCTGCTTTTAGGTCATAGGTGGAATGGACTTCCGATATTACAATGTTATGAATGGGTGAATACGGGACAATACGTTCCAACATGTACGATACGAGGTTATTGAAAATCAAGTATCTACAGGGATATCAAAAATTAAGTGGGGTTTACCAGATAAAACGGACTGGTTTCAAAAATTATTTGAAAAATATTTAATAATCTTCACAACTAAGGTGCTATGTTTAAATAGCGCCTGTTTACTTATCGTAATCATTATTTCTTAAACAAAAACCGCTATAAAATCCTATAATTCCACAAAATGTTTGCGCTTTCATTAGTTTCTGTATATTCTTAAAAATAAATGATAATAATTATTGAAAAAGCACAGTGGTAAATAGTCAAGAGTAAAATCATAAAGAATTGGAAATTATTTTAACCGTGTATCCTCTTAAGCCTAAATAAGGGTACACCAAAGAAACCTCACAACATTTTACAAAAAATGGATGAGGGAATCACAACAGATGAAAGGTGAGTATTGCTTTAAAACTCTCTCCTTTCAGGTGAAATATATAATTGATTGGTTTTTAGTAGCGAAAAAACCAATCGTACTAATTTTCTTGCGGTTAAGACAAGGGCTCTCTTATGTTGATGCTTGGTTACTTCTTGGTATTTCTTTTGGTAAAACGCTTTATAGTCACTGTCGCTTCTACGAATGGAATCAGCAGCCTGGACTAAATAATAGCGTAAATATTTGTTACCTGTTTTCATGCGACTGGTTTCATCTGCTTCATATTCGCCAGATTGATATTGATTCCATACGAGCCCTGCATATTTCGCTAAGGCATGATGATCTTTGAAACGCTTGATATCGCCTATCTCGGCAATTGAGCCAGCCGCATAAACATCCCCTATTCCTTTAACGGAAGTTAGCGTCTGTGGGATCCCTTTCATGAGTTTGGCTATCTCTTTATCTAAGCGTTTGATCTGACTCTCCATGTGTTGGATGGTGCTTATGATAACCGACATCGACAGATTGACAGGGTCTTGTAATGTTTTGTTTAAACGGTAAGAAGAACGGGCGACTTTTTGTAAGTAACTGGCCACTTCTTCTGGATTTTGAAATCGATTTTTCCCTTTTTCCTGGATAAAATCAACCAAGTTCTGTAAGGACATATTGGTAATCGTTTCGGGTTCTAACTCTTGAATCACCGCGAGACTGGTTGCCCCAAAGGTATTCGAAAAAGGATTGTCTTGACGCATTCCACTAAACTTAATGAATAATTGATTTAATAAATATGTTTTATTACGTGCAATTTCTTTCGCTAAATGGAACCGAGTTCTGGTAAGACGCTGCAACGCTTCATAGTGAATGGCATCTTTCATTTCATTAGGCAGTCGTCCAAATCGCAGGTGGTCAGCGATCACCCAGGCATCTATTCGGTCATTTTTAGGCAAGGTATCGTAGCCTTTTTTGAAGCGAGCGACTTTACGTGCATTGAGCACATAAATGGATGTTGATATGTCTTCTTTCTCTGAAGAAAGTTGTTCTTTTAAATAATGTGCGACATGCCAACCGTAGTTACTCGTAGCTTCTAAACCTATCTTTAGTTGACGTATTTGATTTCTTTCCGCCGTTTCTTTCATCTTTTGAATTAGGGTATCGGCCCCAAGTTCGTCATTGGAAACGGAAAAATCAGTAAGAGAAGTACCATCTTCTTTCATGAAATGGACATGATGAGACTTCATACTAACGTCTAAACCGACAAGCAATTGAGACATAGCCATCACCTCCTATGGTGGTATCTAATAATCAAAACTTTTTCAGACCTGGGTGCCCATCGGAATCATCGATGTCTGCCTCGTTATTAGCACTCGATTCAGAGATAGACCATTTATCGCTACATTCCTAAATCTGAACGGCGCATCCAGTGGTTAGACCTTTCGTGATGAACGACGGGTAGCAGGCTTGATAAGCAGTCCAATATGGCCGCAAGGAGGGGAAGCAATCTCCTAAAAAAGTTCTGTCCCAATCATTGTCCTATGGGCAGGTCTGAAAGTCTATTGAAAAACGGAAATCTATTAAAAAATGACGGAGTATTGAAATGAGGGAATCCCCCATCCTCCGCCATTTCACCTATTTAATTTTGGGTATCTTTAATAAGCAGTATGAGTAACCTCATCTGCGTTCTAGTCAAACATTAATCTTTACAACATGGTTGTCACGCTCCCCCATTCACGGGCGAAGCAAAAACAAAAATAGATGTGAATGAGGAAGCAATGACTTTCCCATTAACTTATAAACTAAACACATTTCGCGAAATGCGGAGAGGGCCTTCAAGGGGGATCCGGATCCAACTGGAAATTCCTCTAAGATGAGCTCTTAAACATATTATACGAGGAGGGGCGTAATGTATAACCCGGTTGTTGACCCATCTAAAAAACACTATGGATCAAATTTTTGGGACTGCTATAGCTCCAAGATAGATAGAGACGTGCATTTTTATAGTGAATTGGAATATGATCATTGGATCCATATTGAAACGAATGCTAATATAGTAGAATTTTGTGAAAAACCAAAGAAAATCAAAGGTATTTTAGACAATAAGATTCACGAAACTACTTTTGATATGTGGATTAAATGGAAAGATGGAAAAGAGGAATTTTTAGAGGTTGCCTATAAGAAAAATATTGAAACCTCTAATAGCACTAAGAGACGTATTCAACTCCATCAAGAGTGGTGTAAGAACAACAATTACAATTATCGTATTCTAAATGAAGATGAAATCAGAAAACAACCACTGTTAGATAATCTCAAGGTAATGCTTCCTTATACTAAGAATTTTGATAAAGTAAATGAAATCTTGATTTTCTCCCTATTGAAAAATATTAAACAAAATCCAGTAACATTTCGAGATTTAATGAAAAAAATCACACAAGTAGACACGTATTCTTTTTATTTAAATATCATTTATCTGTATTACCAGGGCGAGATAAATATCGATCTGGAAGAGGAATATTTCAATCATTTATCAAAGGTGTGGAAAAAGAATGAGTAAATACAAAAATTTATTCAACGAACCTGATTTTCCAAAAGAGTTAATTGACAGATCAAATTGGGCCACAGTTTACGAAAATAATCTAGAAGGCGATAAGAAAGAGATATTTTTAAAAAGAAAAAAAGCAGTAGATATGTATATGGACGGTGAAAAAACTATTAAGGAAATATGTTCTATTACTAAAGTGAATCATACCGATTTGTATCGGTTACTGAAACGTTGTGTAGTGCTTGACAGTAATGGACAAGTTTTTGGGTATAAAGCTTTAATCCCTAATTTTAGAATTAAACCGTACACCAGAGAAGTGAACATTGATGGCTTTGGTCAGAATAATGAAGATATAAAACTCACAGGTGCATTTCAGAAGCTCCTTGATAAATTTCCTGACATCAAAGAGGAAATAAAGGAACTTGTTTTCAAAAAGAAGAAAAATGAACCTTCTACCAACATTTCCATGGGGAAAGACCTGCATAGAAAATTTATCAATATATGCAAAAAGCATCCGTTAATTGATTATCAAAAGGGGGATTACCCTTTTAATACGGACGATTTTGCAAAAAGATCATTCTATAGATATATTAAAAATCTAAAGCTAGACAATCCCAATAAAACCGTCAAAGAATATGGAAAGGATTCTGAGGTGCTGTTAAAAAATACTGGAACTGGTACTCAAACCAACAATATTATACGACCTTTTCATCGCGTAGAGTTCGATGGACATAAGATTGATACAACTATTGCTATTAAATATACTACCCCTGAAGGGGATGAAATTGTAGATGTAATGGAACGAATTTGGCTATTAACTATAGTTGATTGTGGGACGAATTGTACGTTAGGGTATACTATTGTCTTAAATAAAGAGTATTCTGCAGCCGATGTCCTTACTTGCGTTAAAACAGCTGTACTTCCGAGATCCCCCATTCAAATAACAATACCTGGAATTAATATTCCTGATTATGGAGGTTTCCCTTCAGATGTCATACCTGAGACAGCATATGCAGTTTGGGATGAACTTCTATTTGACAACGCGATGGCGAATATTGCTAAAAACGTTAAAAGTAAACTAAAAAGAATTGTAGGTTGCCAAGTGAATACTGGTCCTGTGGGCACTCCTACAAAGAGACCACTTGTGGAAAAATTATATCATTTGCTTGAGGAAAACGGATTTCAAAAATTGACCACAACAACAGGAAGCCACCTACGTGACCCCAAAAGACAAAACCCAGAAGTAAAGGCTATTAAATATGAAGTAACACCTGATGAAATTGAACAATTGGCAGAAGTATTAATTGCCAGACGTAACGGGACTCCTCAGAAGAGGATAAATGGACTTTCACCACTAGAGGTAATGCAACAACGAATAAACAGAAAGATGCCATATAGAAAAATTGATGAGGAATACAAGGATGGTTATGAATTTCTTACCATTGACGACACAAGAGTAATTAGAGGCTCTTTAGAAAAAGGAAGAAGACCGTACATTAGATTTATGGGTGTAGATTATAGAAACGATGCTCTGTCAGAAGGATTCGATCTTATTGGAACAAAACTTACCCTAATTGTAAATATTGAAGATCTGCGATATATAAAAGCATATTTACACAATGGTGCAGAGTTAGGGCTATTAAAAGCCGCAGGAAAATGGTCTGTTAGAAAACATAGTATTAAGATTCGTAAAGTAATTAATAAATTAGTTAGTACTGGACAACTGAAAATTTCACTGGAAGAAGACCCAATTGATGCGTATCATATCTATTTAAAAGAAAAGGCAAAGAATAATAAAAGTGCTCGAAATCAACTGGCAGCGATAGATAAGGTTTTAAATAGAGACAGGGAACATGTTGAAAAAAACTACTCCCAGGATGATACTGACTTCAATAACAATGGTAATAACATCCATAACATTCATTCTAAAAGTTCTAATAAAGCAAAGAAAATTTATAAAAGTAGCTATAAAAAAAGAGAAAGGTTCTTTTTCAATTCTTAACAAAGGAGTGTAAACGAATGCAAAATTCTTCTGAAAAAAAACTTCACACGGTAAGACCGAATATACCTGTGGGTGGACACCCAATAGAACAAGGTGATTATCTTATTGATACTATTGCAATTAATGAAATTGCTGACTCAATCCTTAAATGGATTAGTTTTCGAAATCCTGGTGCCATTATATATGGTGCACCTAGGTTGGGAAAATCATATGCTATTAAATATCTCAAAAGAGTTTTTGATATTAAATATGAAAATCAATGGATTACTTTTGTTGTGAGAACTCGAAAGATGAAAACACCAAATGAAAGTCGTTTTTTTGAATTCTTGCTCAAAGATGTGGGGCACGAGCTGTTCGATAAGGGGAAGGCGGATGCAAAAAGAGAAAGACTTGTTAATTTTTTTCTAGAAAAAGGTGATGGTTCAGTTAGAAACCAAGTAGTATTATTTGTTGATGATGCCCAACGATTATCGTCAATAGAATTTGAGTGGTTAATGGATATTTTTAACGAATTGGATAGTTACGGAATTACCCTAACGACCATTTTAGTAGGTCAAAAAGAACTTAGTCATAAAAGAAATATTTATCTGACTACAGATAAGCAAATTGTAGGTAGATTTATGATTCAAGAGAACAAGTTTTATGGATTGCGGGAAAAAGAGGAATTAGCCTATTTATTAGCCTCTTATGATCAGATTTCAGAATACCCAGTTAACAGTGGTTGGTCGTATACACGCTACTTCTTTCCGATTGGATATGAACAAGGATATCGCTTAGAAAATGAAACGGATGAAATATGGCAATCCTTCCAAATGGTAAGGTCAGAAGCTGGCATTAAAAGATCTGCAGAAATACCAATGCATTATATGATTGCCATTATTAATTACGTGTTAAAGAAATATGGAGCAAATGAAGAGAATGTGGAATGGCCGACTACTAGCATGTGGAGAGAGGCTATGATTGAGTCTGGCTATGTAAATGCAGAGGTGATTCAATCATCAAGCGAATAAAGATGTTATTCCAAAATAGACAAACTCAATATTACACTTATACTTGGAACAAAGAATGGATAACAGAATATGAGTCGCCATGGAGCATATTAAAAAAGTTTCAATACGCCAATTGTTTAAGCACTAACAATATATATGATATCTTGGGGAGAAAAAACGGAAAAATTTATCGTGATCTATATACATTGTCAGGGTTTGACGACCATTTATTAGAAAAGGCGTTACAGTTTCCTTTAAAAAAAGAAAACAATGCATTTCTAATTGATATTCTAGAACCATTGATGGATAGTAAAGAATTAGAACAGGGATATTTACGTCTTTATTTTATGCGTGATTTTTTTACTTTTTGTCCTGTATGTATATCTAATACATATCATTCTTTGTTACATCAATTCATATTCATTCATAAATGTCCATTTCATCCTGTACCACTCAAAGATACATGTCCAAATTGTAATCAAAAAATACCTTATGAATTGGATGATCAATACTTTAAATCCCCATTTACTTGTATTTGTGGATTTAAATTTGCTCAATTGGATCGCCGTATTACTACATTCAAGACCCCTGTTATAAAAGATAGTAATGTACATAGGTGGCTCAATTTATGTATGAACTCGACTAATCACCGCTTAGATCATCTATTCTTTTTAGAAGCACTAAGAAAAGACCCTAGATACATGGATCAAGACTTCACTTACGAATTAGCTGATTTATTTTCAGTTATTAATAAAAAAGGGAACATAATATCAACAAAGAGTAATATCGAGCAAATCAAATCCAAAGGTCAAATAACGAAAAATCTTACGAAGAAGGGATTGAAGTGCCAACTTTTAAATAACCAAGAATTAAGTGTTGTGAACCTTAAGGATGAATCGGTCAAGATTTGTAATCAATTATTCAACTCGATTGCAAGACAATTGAGAAAAACAGTCCTTAGAAAACATATTGGGTGCATTAAACATTTTACCAGGTACCACGATGATATAACTAAGAAGGAGCTTTGTCCGTTTGCTGTTGCCTATGTTGTTTGGCGAATGAGACTGCAACATTATAGAGGAATGGGTGAAGTAGATAATTTTGCTAAGCCACCCTTATCAAAGCTTCATATTACTAGCTACGGTTATCCTGTAAACCATGGTTATGAACTAATTAGTGACTTTCTTAATCAGTTAAAGCTTGCAGAAAAATATGGAACGCATGCAATATATCATTGGAAAATGAATCGATTTGTTGGAGAACATATTTTAAGCGACTTTAAAAGGTGCTTGGTTGCAGCCGAAGGCTTTATTGATGGAAAGGATTTTAATTGGAACTACATCGACAGTTTTAAACATTTAACAAGAGCTATCATTGAACCACCTACAGGACCTAATAAAAAATATTATTTGTACGTAAATAGTATAAATACTATTGAGGAATTCACTAAGCGATTAAATTGCCCAAACGATAGAGTCAAAAAAAGAATGGGACCAAAGGAGAAATATAAATATATAACTGAGCTTGAAAAGATTTTTAATAATTCATAATAAACATTGTAAAACATTGTATAAGCAAAACGCATAACATTTTAGTTAGGCGTTTTGCTTATTTTGTAGTCTATTTTAACGAACGGGGGAGATACTAGTAAAAATTATACAAAGGCTGGGTGAAAATTGATAAATAATACGAAGGAAGTGACGTGGAACAGGGAGTGGATAAATGAGTTTGAATCACCATGGGGTATCTTCGAAAAATTTAAATATGCTAATGCTGCTAGTGTAAAAGATATATTTTGCCTCTTTGGTACGAAAGAAGTAAGACAATTACAAAGCAGCCCCGGTAAACTTCATAGAAATTTGACTACTTTAGATGGAATTGAAGAACAATTAATTAGTAAATCCTTAGCATATCCTGTTAAAAAAACACATTACCAAAACATTGCAAGTTTATTTGGCGTTTTATCACATGATAAATCAGATATAAACAAATACTTTTATAATCATCTTGTCTTCTGTAAACATTGTATTTCTATCGGGTACCATAGCTTGTTTCATCAATTTTTGTTAATATCGAAATGTCCCTATCATAACACTCCTTTGATTAAAGAGTGTCCTACCTGCGGCAGAGAAATCCCTTATATTTTATCAGATGAATATACCGATCCTCCATTCACATGTAAATGTGGATACTCTCTTATTGAGAAGCATACAAGGAAGATGAATTTTTCGATTTGGAAAGAAGCAAAGAAACTTAGCGTAAAAGATTCTTCAATTAAAAAATGGCTTTCCTTAGATAAAAGTGCTGATAATCTTTGCAAAATCTATTTCTTTCAAAGTCAAAATTTAAAAACTGATCATATAATTAAACATTTAATATGGGTCTTAAATTCAGGACCAATAGACAGAAAAAATGGTCATCATATGGTACATGTCAATTCCTATAGAAAGGGGGCAAGTCAAGCTCAACGAGTGGAATTTTATACCTTTTCATTTAAAATCTATAAATCCATTGCTCGTCACCTAAAGAAAACATTATTAAAAAATCATATCACTTGTATAGCCCGACTAAAGAGAAAAGCTCCAGATAAAGAAATGTGTCCATATGCTTATGCATTTGTTAACTGGAGAAAGAATCTTGAAGGGTTAAACCACTACTCAGATTCTGAAAACGGTTTAAAATATAAAAGACACAGTGAACCCATGCTGGAATTTACATTAAAACAAAATAATATAACTTTGAAAGATTTGATTGAGGATATTAAAGTTACTTTCCCAAAAACAGCCAGAAATCATCAATTAATATGGGTAATAAATAAAATAATCCCTATTTTAATTCTTAACCATTTTTATAATTGGTTGGCTATATCAAAAGAATTTGCTAGCAATAATCTAATTACTCACTATACACCATTTGGATATGAATGTATGCCATATTTTGTTATGGAATTTAGCAAAAAAGAAGGGGAGGGGATAAAATTAAGCTATAAGGATCCTATATATATAAATTTAGGTCAAAAGCTTGCTAATTTAATCTGTCCATTTTCCTCCATGACTTAAAATTCCTTGAGATGAACTTAACTATCACGAAGTTTTAAAGGTTGAAACGATAAGTTATATATCTTTGTTTCAGTGATTTTCACTTCTATTGGGTAACAGCCCAATTTTCTGGGGTATTGGGTGAAAATTTAGGTTTAATTATCGTTCTTAGCTTTATAGACATAATGACAAAGTTAATTGGTGCATCACTTGAGGCAAAATTTTTTGGATTATAATTGGAATAGATCATTGGGAATTGGGGCTGCAATGGATCGTGGGGAGAAGTGACATTGATAATTGTAACATTAGGTCTTGAAACTCATTTGCTACCTCAAGATATATTTGCTGTCAATATCGTTATATGTCTGGTTATAACTATTGTTACTCCACCAATGATGAAGTGGTTTTTAATTAGTAATGAACTACCAATCAGAATCTGTCGAAGATATGTAGAACACACTAAAGATATATTTAGTCCATATTCGAAACGATGTTAAGGAGTGAAATTTATGATTCAAATGATTCGGTCATATGCAGGGTAAGTTTATATATGACTTTTCCTGATTCCGTTATTTCATCTTTGCTGGAATTGAGTATTTTGGATTCAAATTCCTTTTTATTACTTGCATTATTATCATAACTTTTTGACAGTAAAGTATTGTAATTTACCTTTATTAATCCACATGGTATGACTATAGTTACTATAATCTTCATAGTACACTGAAACCCATTCAACTGTGTCAACTGATAATTCGGTAAGAAAATGTTCTAATTCGCTATCACTTAATTGAACAAATCCATGTGTGTCTATGAAAAATAAATTTACATCGTTCAATGCTCACACGTCCTTTATTCAAATATATTTTGATAATTATATATAAATCTAATCGAGTAGAAGAAGGTAGCTAACCTCCGGTTAGTTTCTTAAATTCTTTCCACAGTATTATTCATAACCTTCTTCGAACCCTGCTATCTTAATTTTTGCCGCTGACTTCATTCAGATTCTAGGTCATCCTAATCACCCTTGTCTTAGGGTAATCACTAAATCACTACTAGTGCCTTCACAATTCGGAACTTGAACCCTAATGAATGTACACATGCCTGACATACATATAATATTTACTATAGAATGGTAAATCTGTAAAAATATTATTCGTGAAATCATATAAATATCGCTATTGAAAATTTAAACTAATAATTCTAATGATATAGCAACAACCCACTGAATGTTGGGATTGTATATACATATTATTTGGTTTTGATCTTTTTACATTAAAAAAATTAAATTGGGGGGTAAACCGAATTAATAGTAGTTTAATAGAAGATTACTTTCAATAATCCTATACTTAAAAATATAAGCGCATCCAAAAATCAAGATTTCTTGGAGCAATTGTAGCATATGATGAAAATTAAAAATTGTTACTTTTAAAAGGAGAGTAAATAAAATCGCTTATACTTTTCAACATATGGATAATATGGATGTAAGGCAGCCTTTTTTATTAGCTAAATATTTAATTACTCCAATCTAAAGTGCTTTTCCAGACCTGAAGTAGTTAACATCACAGTGATACTTCAAAAATAGGCACGATATAGGAGATATCGGTCTTATTTATGTTGAATTTTGGGCAGCATATTTTTTCACGTTTAAAGCTCTTGCCAATTGATCTTAGGTATTTACTTAGTTAAAAATTTGTTGATGGTGGACGTAAACAAACACTAAAAAAAGTGAAATTGATAAAGAAGAATATTTAAGGAGCCCGGATATTTAATCCACCCGCAATTGCTGGGTGAATTTTCTTTGTTTACATGACTATATATGGTTAAACCTATCCACCAGGGTAAATGGGATATAATATACCGTCCAATTCAAACAATGTTCTTGTAGTTTCCTCAGATACGACCAAAACTAACACATCTGACCGTTCGAAGAGTCTAATAGCCGCTCGACCCATTCAATTAAATCGAAACTATTGATAGAAAATGCGGCTTTTATATAATTTCAATACAATAGACTTCAATTATCATATTAAATAGAAGCAATAGAATGATATTTGGGTTTGCTTGGATTGACTTACAAGACCAAACCTAAAATCCCAAAATTGACCTACTTATAAAATTGAAAGGAACGCAATTTATATGAAAGATTATTTATTTCAGTTCCTTATATTACAGATAAAGCAAACCAAAGTTATAACCGTAAAATAAGAAGTTACTGCCTTCTCTAATGGCAAAGAGAGAGCGAAGCACATCTTCAAAAAAATTGATAAATGGATAATAGAAGGTAGAGGAAAGAGAGAAAGGGTTAATTACATACCTTGGTTAACAATTCAAGATGTACCTTCTGAGGGTGTCGCTCCAGGACATAAAGGATGGAAAACAAATAGAATCCATCATGTTTTTCTATTGTTTTTCCCAAAGGACGCAAAGGATACTGCTCTCTAATATCTGTAACAACGTCTGACCATTCCAATTCATAAAGATAATGTAATTCAAGTTTTGACATCTTCAGCGCTTGAATGTGATAATTGGCTTGGTTTTAAAGAGGTACGTGCCTGTTAAACCCAAAAAAGTTACTATAGAACTGCCTTTCGATGCAAATGGTAAGGATCGTGATTGCAATGACATTTCCTCACAGAAGAAGCTCAAGCTTTTTTTGAAGCTGCTGGAGTACCAGAAAAAGACCTTCACAGACTTGACCGTGAAGGTGACGGTCAAGTCTGTGAAGGAACCTAAATTTGATCTGTTAATCGAGTAGTTAAATCAATTATTTCGTTAAATATTGCCTCTCTAGTTTTTTTAGATAAATCTGGATTTTGAAATAGGGAGATCAGGCCATGGATTTCCTTAATCAACATTTCATCAGATCCTTCAGGAAATTCATCGTTATTCGGAAAATGTACTATATTATTACACATCTGCTTTCCTCCATGCTGAGAATTAATCTTCTGCGGAAATCTGGACGGACTGCTATATCATTCCACCTATTCCTTTTCTGTAAATCATCATTTTTTGATGCCGTACAAGCCAGCATGTTCGATTTGGTTCTCTGTTATCACATTAATTTTTGCTATTCCTAACAAAACCGCTTATTAAATTTGGTACCCTACCATCATCTACATGTACCAAAACTATTCTCTGGTACAATAGATTTTGTCATAGAAATCAAATCTCCTTTGGTTTTAGTTTCAGGAAACCGAAGAGGTGGGTCCCAAGAAAGTATTAATAGTGAATTCATTATATCTTGGTTATAAGTTCGGTAAAGATCGACCAGTTATAAATTAGGGATACGTCTCTTCCTTCAAACCAAGTCTTATTGTTCGATCCCCAGCCTTTTGGCACTTTGTTCAACCATCAATGGGATCACCTTTCGAATATCTACAAATTCGTATCTAAACGAATTTGCTTTTGAATTCGATAGTTTCCAAGTATAAGGAAACATGGCATAGGGAGACAATTTTGCATCGTCATGACCGGATTGACCTACATGAAACCGGGGAGAAACACCTAATAATTTTCCAATTTCACGACTAAGTTCCTGGATACTAAGGTATCCGCTATTTCCAGCATTAATCGGACCTTGATAATCAGACTTCACACCCATCATTCTGAGGAAGTCCGCAATATCCCATGCTGTCACATAGGTAATAGGGTGTTCTGTCTCAAAAACCCCAATGGATTTTCCATTTGCCACATGTCTAACATAGAAATCAAATCGGCCTGTAAAGTCATCGTTCCCCGATACCACCATCGCTGCACGAACAGCTACCACTGGAAATACAGCATGCTGAAAAAAATAAGCCTCCGCCTGGCGTTTTCCTTCATCATAGGCATAATCGTCAGCATCCAGATTAACTTTGTAGTTTTCCGGGATAAAATCGCTTTCCACTATTTCAGTTTCTTTATGACCGTACACTGCCATACTCGACGTAAAGACATATCGTTTTATACGGTTGCCGAATGTTTCAACTGCGATTTTGGCTTCTCTTGGATTAAAACAAATTTGATCATAGACTACGTCAAAGTACTGGTTTTCAAAGGCACGATTCATTGAACCCTGATCCGTACGATCAATTATAATTCTTTTTACCTTTTCCCCGAAGTCATCTGAAGTTTGACCACGAGTAGCAATGGTTACATCATGTCCATCTTGAAGTAATAACTCAACTAAGCGTCGACCAAAAAACCTTGTACCGCCCATAACAAGAATTTCCATAAAAGCCCTTCTTTCATTTTTCAAATTTGGATAAAATGAATACTGCCTTTTTATAAGTCGTTGATGGGACATATTCATGCCCTTTTTAAGCAAATCCTAAATGTTAAGCTTTAAGGTTCTTTTTGATATGTTGAACAATTTTTCGTAGCTCTGTTGTCGTTGGTCTGCCAAATGGGCTTGTTTGCTTTTGTTGATAAAGCAAACTGCCCTCCGCATTTGTTAGGAAGTATGCAGGTTCGCCGTGAGAACCGTGGTCCTCATAGGGATCATTTTCATTATGGTAAAAGACATCATAAGCTTTTAATACGTTTAAATCCTGATCAGACAGAACTGGGAATGTAAAATTATGTTTTTCAACCATTTGGTTCAAATTATCAAGGTTGTCTGTAGAAACTACTGTAAAATACACTTCTTTATTTTCAAAGTAACTTTTGTTTTTTTCTAGTTCTTTAAGATCTTCGACACATACAGGGCACCAAGAACCTCTAAAATAGATGACTAGATGCCAGCCTTTATTATCATTACGAAAAGACTCGAAATCATATTGGTAACCGGACGTAGAGGGGAGTTCAAAGTTAGGAACTTTATCTCCTAGATTAAATCTATTCACAAATAGACCTCCTAAAGTAATATTTGAAATTAAGTTATTTTTAGTATAAAGATATTAATTAAACTACTATGGGCGAATCCCTATAATGCATTTTTTCAAAGCTTCTTCAATTGATAAATGATTTCCTCCGGTTCCATTCGATCCTAAGCAAAGGTATATATATGCCCTGCGGACAGATCCAGCGATCTGTTTTGTTGAACTCTTTGATAGCAAACCCTAGATTATTTTTAAAGGTATCCTAAAGATAAGTGGCAGTTCAAACAGAATTTTGTAGTTTCCGACAACACTACCATTCGAATCGCACAGTACCCGAAAGGTTATTTCCTCCCTCTCCTACTGGAACACAGAATTATCAGGACTTTGAGGAGTGGTAGCAATCAATTGAGCACCAAGCCTCTGAAACAGTGGTAAAAATTGTTGATAAGTCCGGTGCTTTCAATTGCAGAATGGACAACCAACTGCCTCGGTAGAAGGTCAAGACAACCGGACCATTCTCAAGCTCTTTATACAGAGACACTTTTAAACAAAGCGGCTTCGTCAATGTAAAATTCGGAGCTTCTTCCCCTACCTTAATATGTCCCAAAATTTGCATTTGTACATCCTTAGGTACGTTGGTAGCAAACGTTTCCCATTCTTAAATCAATTACCCTTTTCATAACATCGTTTCACCCCTTTATGTTTTTTGGAGTGTTAACTCCATTTTAATAGACCGATCATAACAATGTTTTTTTGGAGTGTCAACTCCAATTTATGAAGAAGATAATCTATCGTGGCTAAGTGTAAACTCCCGGTTCACCAAGTTCATGCGCTACTCGCATCACGAAGATACCTCTGCACAAATTCTACCTTCCTGAATTTCGGATATCTGTAGTCTTGTACTCCACGATTTACAATGTGGCTCACAAGAACTTTTTTATCTACTGAAGAAGGGGATAAAAGTATAGACAAAGGAAATGACGTTGAACTTGTAAAGTGGAATATCATTTCCAGTTATTAAAAATATAAAAAAACCAAAAATAAAGTGAAAATAAAAAACTGACCCAAAACAGTCATTATTTAACGAGCTTTTGGGTCAGCCTCTATATTTATGGGTGTATATTTTCTTCTTTACTACTCTTGAAATCCCTAATAAAAAAAGGATTTCAATTAATTGTATCACCTTCGACATATAGGATTTTATTTTGGCTAGCGAAATCCAATAATACCTAATCTTCGTTCCTCATAATCAGAGTTTGCCACTTACTTTCTATAGATCCAGCGTCATTTGGATTCTCTCGCATTACGTTTACTTATACTTCTGTCCTCGCAGTTCGGGACTTTCACCATTGAGACTCATCCAAAATTACCTCACACAAATTAATTTAAAAAGAAGTCCGTGCGTCGATTACATGATCCCCTGTTAGGAATTTTCATCTTAAAATCACTTAAAGAACCGATTAATAATTTCTCGGCTATTCCCTTTTTAAGAGTATCCCATTCATTGTTTTCAATACCATTCAATAAATTTTTTTTTGGATGTAAAACCTATTTTTTTGTTATACTTATAATATGGAAAAACTAAATGAACTTAGGATACCAAAACATCGGCTGACGAAAAAGGGTGAAGAGACTCGCTCTCGAATCGTTTCTGCTGCAGCCAAATTGATGTTTGAGAAAGGTGTTTCAGGTACAAGCGTAGGGGATGTGCAAAAAGAGGCTCAAGTTAGCTCGTCCCAGCTATACCATTATTTCAAGGAGAAACGAGAGCTGGTTAAAGCCGTAATTATTTATCAGACTGAGAAAGTGCTAAGCACCCAAGAGTCTTCGGTAATCCAACTTGACAGTATAGAAGCCCTAAAAACTTGGCGCGATGCAATTGTTCAACTTCAAAATGAGAGGCAATGCCGGGGTGGGTGTCCAATCGGCTCGCTTGCCAGTGAGTTGTCAGACATAGAGCCAGATGCGCGTTCCGAGCTCGAAGTCGGTTTTATGCAGTGGGAGAATTTTATTCGAATAGGGCTACGCACGATGCAGGAGCGTGGCGAACTGAGCACCAATGCCAATCCAGACGAACTCGCTCTTGCGTTGCTGACCACACTTCAAGGAGGACTTCTTCTTACGCAGGTTCGCAAAGAAACACTACCCCTTGAAGTAGGATTGGACAGTATGCTAGCACATATCAGCTCATTCATCATTTGATATGGCAGAATGATAAAACTTTTTTCATTTGCGCAAGATAGCATTCTAATTTATTAGAAGGGCAAAGCAGAAAATATCATGGAAAAAGCACTCTAATTCGCAACTGTTCTGCCCCGTAAATGTTGACACCAAACAACTTCTACGGGGTATTTTTTATGGACAAATTAAAACTGAAGAAAAGTTAAAGATTGTTTTAAGGTATTTAAAATGGAACGAAAGTGATTTTGATCCTTCTACTGTTGACCCACATTGTTTCCCTATTCGAACCTGAAATAAGATGTTGAAAGTAGCCTCGAAAATTGTTCAACGGATATTGGAAAATATGGTGATCTTCAGAGAGGATTTAAACTTCGCGCAGCACTAGCAAATTACTTATTTAATGCGGGAGGCGTTCACTATACTCCTGAACAAATCATAATTGGTAGTGGAATTGCAGATCTTAATCATATCTATAAATCTCATCCATCTCTGATCTAATCGACTCTTCTTTCTCCCTGATAGAATGGATTTTTTGTTGTATTCCTACTTGTGTTTCATTTGATCTAACTCAGTTTAGTAACGTTTGGGGTAATTTTTTTTATCACCAAATGTCTCTTTAAGGGCAGACACATAGACTGGCAATTGTTCAACGATACTCATTATCTCCCAGCAGAAGGACGGTCGTTTTGATGGTTTCCCACATAAGAATAACGAATAGTGTGCTGGTCATCTATTTAGGTAGGAAACTGGTATAGCTATGCGAAATGAATCCCATTTAATAAAAAAACCTCGTATTGTTTAATTACTTTCCGTGTTTCATCAGATAAGATAGGAATTTTAATATCGTTGGCTTCCGTGTACTGTTTAATTCCCTCTATTTTTTGTCCAGCAATTCCAATAGGCTGTATTCCTTTACTTAAAAATTCATCATAATTGTCTTTGAGCATTTCTAATTGCTTTCTATAGATCGGACACCAAGTACCACGTAAAAAAATCAGATATAGAGGATTTCCTATAAACCGCTAATGGTGTTTCCCGTTTTTTGTATGTGTATCGGTCGCCTGACGGATTGATATATCGCGTTGTTTTACAAGCGATGAGGATTTGATGTCGTTTTTTTACGTATTCTTTGTAAAAAAGTGAAAAAGGGAAGAAAAGGGGGGATTTATGAGATCCCGTGGGAAGGGATGTTTTAGTTTGTGCCATAGGGCTTAGCGGTTGGTCATAAAGCAGCAGATTTCAAGTTAGAATCAAGTCAAGGTGGATTAGTATCCTTAAAAGGATTCGTTTACGCCGTAATGAAAAATAAATAGGTAAGGGAGGAAACAACAAGCAATTACCAAATGAATTAAAATCAAAATTTAAAGAATTGAAAGTGCTTAAACATTTAAAAAATAAAGGAATAACAAAGAATATCGTCTTTTCTTGTGCTTATCTGTTTCAATTAATGTACGACTTTTATCCAATTCTATTTTCTGCATCAATGTACTTTACCCTCCTTAAATCATTACTAGAAATAGGCGGTGACAACAAAGAAGAAGAACATTTCATGAATTATTATAAATTTATTTAAAAAATCTATAGACATTTTGATTGATAATGATTATCATTATTAGCATAATATTATGCACGCGTTTTCATCAATACACCTTGGAGGTTTGAATAATGAAGAAAAAGTGGTATTCATTTTTATTAATAGTGGTATTTATAATGGTTGGGCTTGTTGGCTGTGGTACGGTCGGTGGCGATGATGAATCAGTCAACAAAGAGAAGGGGTCTGCAAGTGGGGATACAGTTACTATTGCCCACGAAATGGGCGAAACGAAAGTACCCGCAAATCCTAAGAAAATTGTTGCGTTAGAGTTTTCCTATGTTGATGCTTTAGCAGCGTTAGGTATTTCACCAATTGGAATAGCTGATGATGATGACGAAAGTCGAATTATCGCGCCAATTCAAGATAAAATCGGTGAATATACGTCTGTTGGTACAAGAAAACAACCTAGTATGGAGATTATAAGTTCCCTTCAACCGGACTTAATTATTGCGGATTTGCAGCGTCATAAGGACGTATATGAGCAACTTTCTGACATTGCACCTACAATTGTTTTGAATTCGTTAGCAGCTGATTATGAACAAATTCTTGACGATTTCCAAAAAATTTCAATTGCCGTTGGAGAAGAAGAGAAAGGTCAAGAAGTATTAGAGGCACATAAGAAACGTATTGAGGAAATCAAGTCAGAGGTTCCAGCGGATGAAGTTCGGGTTGTTCTCCCTGGTGTTGTAACGCCAGATGGGTTCTTTGCACATAACATGGATTCCTATACAGGCTCATTGCTTGAATCAATTGGTTTAAAAAACGCGATACAAGATGGCAGTGACCGCTATAATAAAATTAATCTAGAGCAAGTTGTCGAGTTTAATCCAGATGTTTTATTTTTAATGCAGGCAGGCGAAAAGACTGTTATTGACGAGTGGGCACAAAACCCACTATGGGAAAACGTAAGTGCTGTGAAAAATGACAGTGTCTATACGGTTGACCGTGATACATGGTCCAGATTTCGTGGATTAATTTCGTCAGAGGCAATTTTAGAGGAAGCTGTACAACAATTATACGGTAAGTAAAAATAGGGCGAGACTTTATCTCGCTCTTTCTCCCTTTTTTTGAAATTATGCACTAGTTTAAATAAAATTAGTAGAATGGGTTACCTGTATTCAGGCAAGAGGGGAATTTAAGCATGGAGACAAAAAGTACAACGATGAGAAAAAAAGTAATCCTATTTATTGTAACAATGCTTTTACTATTCTTAAGCATTTTGGCCAGTCTGCGCGTTGGGGCTGCGTCAATTGACTTTGGGACTATTTTTCAATCATTTTTTTCTGACCAAACTATCAAAGATTACTTAATCATCCAAGATTTACGGTTGCCGCGTACATTGATCGCTATCATCATTGGTGCTAGTCTTGCTATTGCTGGAGCGATTATGCAGGCAATTACATTAAATCCGCTTGCCTCTCCACAAATCTTTGGTGTTAACGCTGGGGCTTCATTAGTGGTTGTAGTGGGGACCATCATTCTACCAAGCATTTCACCGAGCGCATTAGTATACTTTGCGTTTTTAGGTGCTGTTTTAGGTGGATCGACCGTTTATTATATGGCGTCTGCTGGTGGTGGGACATCGCCGATAAAACTAGCACTCGCTGGGATTACAGTGCATTTATTTTTATCTGCCATTATCGAGGGTCTAATACTGTTTCATGAGGACTCAACAGAAAGTGTATTATTTTGGCTTGCCGGCGCGGTTGACGGTGCAAGCTGGGGTGATGTACAGGTTATATGGCCGTGGGCAACGGCTGGAATTGTGATTGCAGTAATATCAGCACGTCAGCTAACAATTCTTGGACTTGGTGATGACATGGCAAAGGGACTCGGACAGAATGTTGTCGTAATCCGCTTGTTACTTAGCTTACTTGTCGTGTTACTTGCTGGTGCATCGGTAGCAGTTGCTGGTCCAATTGGATTTGTTGGATTAATCATTCCACATATCGCCCGAAAATTAGTTGGGATTGACTATCGAGTAATCATCCCGTTTTCTGGATTACTTGGTTCTTTACTTTTAGTTAGCGCTGATGTGCTATCAAGGTTTATTGCATTTCCGTCTGAATCACCAGTCGGGATTGTGACCGCATTGATTGGTGCTCCCTATTTCTTATATTTAGCACGAAAAGGGGGTAAAAGGTCATGAGACGTCTATCTCCGAAAATTAAATTGGTACTTCTTATTATACTCACTCTAGTTATCGCAATAGTAGCAGTTGGTGTTGGATCGGTATTCATTAACCCTATTGATGTTATTCAGTCAATGTTTGGAGAAGTTGATGGTGGAGCTGGGTTTATTATTATGAATTACCGCTTGCCGCGAATTGTTATGGCAATCCTCGTTGGTGCTGGCCTAGGTGTTTCTGGTGCTATTATACAAGGGATTATTCGTAATCCGTTAGCTTCACCCGACGTAATTGGGATTACGAAGGGGGCTGGGCTTGCGGCAGCGATTGTCGTCTTGCTTTTCCCACAAGCACCCGTTATCATGTTGCCAATTGCTGCATTAGCAGGGGCAGCAATTATTACTGTTATTTTGTATCTTTTTGCATATAAAAAAGGCGTTAATCCATCGACATTAGCATTAGTCGGCATTGCCTTAGGGGCAATCTGTCAAGCCGGAATTCAATTTTTAATGGTTAAATTTCCGATAGAGGTCAACGCTGCACTCGTTTGGCTTACTGGTAGTATTTGGGGCAAGAGCTGGAACGATGTTTTATTATTGGCCCCGTGGATTCTCCTATTAGTTCCAGTGAGCATTTTGCTAGCAAAAAGATTGGACATTCTTAATTTAGGTGATGACGTTGCCGAAGGACTTGGTGAACCGACTGAGCGTACTCGCGGTATTTTGTTAGCAATCGCGGTCGCACTTGCTGGAGCATCTGTTGCAGTTGTCGGATCTTTAGGGTTCCTTGGTTTGATCGCTCCACATATTGCAAGGCAGCTTGTTGGAAATAGACATCAATTGTTATTACCAACCGCTGCTGTAATGGGAATGCTGCTACTATTGCTTGCTGATGGATTAGGTCGGGGATTAGCACCACCTGCAGAAATACCGGCTGGGATATTTACAGCTGTTCTTGGTGCACCGTATTTCTTATTTTTACTTCGGAAGTTGAAAGCGAAATAATTGCACAAAATGCTTGGAGTCATTTCCAAGCCTTTATTTATCTTATCCGTCCTTTTCGTTATCCAGCTCAAACAGGTGACTGAGCATGCGTTCTTTGTTTTCAAAAAATTGTTTCATAACCGTGTAATGGCCAGTCTCTTCCAGTGTTATTAGGAGGAGGTACTTCGTGTGCTTTCATTATGAGTCCAATCTCAATAATAACTTTAATGGTTATCTCTAAACCAGATTTATCTTCTCTAATGACATGTAAAGAATAATATCGTTTTTTTGGAATGTATACTCCGAAATTCGAACGTAATAATAGTTTATATTCTAGGCAATCTCAATTTATTTGAATTTAATTACATGTGACAGTCATACATTTACAAGGTCATTAAATAAAATTTCCATTTCAACAAACCCATTTATATAGTACCAATGTCAAAAGTTTTTAAGTTATAATATGGATATGAATAATCCATTAAATATAACTAAAAAACCAAAACTTACAAAAAAGGGGCAAGAAACCCGCTCTCGAATTATTGTAGCTGCCGCAGAATTGATGTATGAACAGGGCGTAGCTAGAACTACAATTGAAGACGTTCAACATAAAGCAAAAATAAGTTCATCACAGATGTATCATTATTTTAAAGAAAAAAAAGAATTGATACTGGAGGTTATTTCATACCAAACTTCAAAAATAATTGAAAACCATAGACGGTACCTTAGTGATCTTGACTCATTCGAAGCTCTATATGCGTGGAGGGATTTTATTGTAGATATTCAAATAAAACGAAATTGCGAAGGAGGATGTCCTTTAGGATCACTTGCAAGTGAATTAGTTGAAACAAATGCAGAAGTACATCAGGAAATTATGTCTAGTTTTTTTGAGTGGGAAGACAGTATACGTAAAGGTTTACGTTACATGCTTAATCGAGGTGAATTAAATTCAAATGCTGATCCTGATAAACTAGCACTTGCACTACTTGCGGCACTTCAAGGAGGCCTTTTGCTAACTCAAGTACGGCGAGATCCAAAACCAATTATCATTGCATTAGATACAATGATTGAACACATAAACTCATTCAAAAAAATATAAAAGTATTCGCATCAAGTTTATAAGGGTTGGTCACTATTAAATTTACTTTATTAATTACTTTATGCATTTCCATAATTGATTTATTCAAATTCTGAATAGCTGAAGGGACTTATTCAAGAATCTAATACATTCATTTGTTAGAAAGCTTTCGATGATTCATTTCGAATATTTTTAAACAGAAGTTGAACAAACGTAACATCTGTATGGAAATACCTTATCAACCTATCCGACACTTACTTTTGTCAAAACTTTGATGCGATAATTACTTTATTTAAAGAACCTTTAAAGGAATAAGAATACGTTCCAACCTAGAATGATTATTTTAGTTAAAAGAAGAAGAGCATCACAGAAAAAATATATTAGGCCCTTCAATTGGGGGTTTGTCCCCATTTAAAATGTTTTATACTGAGCTTAAGGAGGTTCACATGGATTATAAACTTGATCATATTGGAATTGCAGTACGTCGTTTAGATGTAAGTATATTATTTTATGAAAACGTATTGAAAGGTACACTTTTAGATCGATACAGAAGCGAGGCAAAAGGGGTAGAAAGTGAAATCGCAATTATGGAAGTAGGCGGAAATCGAATTGAATTGCTTGCTCCAACAAACAATACCACCTCCCCGATTGCACGATTTATTAATCAGAAAGGAAAAGGTGTCCATCATATTGCATACAATGTCAATGATCTCGATGAAGCGTTAAAAGAACTAGAAAATAAAGGTGTTCGAACATTGGAGGATACTTTAAGGATAAACAATCACGGAAGAAGATTAATATACTTAAATCCAGCTGACACGAATGGTACGATTATTGAGTATTGTGATTATCCGGATCAAAACTAATGTTACTTGAAAATACCATCAAATTAAAAAAGAGCCTGTTATTTGTAGGTTAGTTGCTATTTATATAAATAGGCAATGGTTTTGTGGACTAAATAACAGTTAAAAATTGTATGGAATAATAGTTATATTGAGAGGGAAAATTAAGATCGAAGAAATTAATAACCTTCATCTGAGCTTTCCTCCAGTTTTAGGATGTCAGATAAACATAATGGTGGAAAACTTAAATAACATATTACAAAAAAATATCATACTAATTATGTTGAAAATCTATAATTTGTAGGAGGTAATTAAAAATGAATAATACTGAAAAGGCTACATTTGCTGGTGGATGTTTTTGGTGCATGGTTTCACCTTTCGAAGAGTTACCGGGCATAATAGATGTTATATCGGGATATACGGGAGGTCATAAAGAGAATCCAACATACGAAGAAGTATGTTCAAATCAAACCGGACATTATGAGGCAGTACAGATAACATACGATCCAGAAAAGTTTCCATATCAAAAATTATTGCAATTGTACTGGCAACAAATAGATCCAACTGATCCGGATGGACAGTTTAACGACAGAGGAAGCTCTTATAAAACAGCCATATTCTATCACACTGAAAGTCAAAAAGCACTGGCGGAAATGTCCAAAAAGGAATTAGAAAACAGTAATAAATTTAAGAAACCAATCGTTACTGAAATAAAACCTGCTACAGAATTTTATCCAGCTGAAGAGAAACATCAAAAATATCATAAGAAAAACCCCTTTCATTATAACCTTTACAAAGAGGGGTCTGGCAGAAATTCATTTATTAAAGAAAATTGGAGGGACGGATATGGAGAAGTGATCAATAAACTAACCCCTCTTCAATATAACGTTACTCAAAAAAATGCCACAGAGCCCGCTTTTAATAATGAATTTTGGGATAATAAGGAGGATGGAATTTATGTAGATACAATTTCTGGTGAACCATTGTATAGTTCTTTAGATAAGTATGACTCAGGTTGTGGTTGGCCAAGTTTTACCAGACCCATTAAGAAAAGTGAAATTAAAGAAAAAGTTGACACATCTTACGGAATGAGACGTACAGAGGTTAGAAGTACTAAATCAGACTCTCATTTAGGACATGTTTTCGAAGATGGTCCCAAAGAACATGGTGGATTAAGGTATTGTATAAATTCCGCTGCTTTAAAGTTTATTCCAAAAGATAAATTAGAGGAAGAGGGCTATGGGGAATACACACATCTATTCACTTGAAAATTCTAGAAGGATATCTTGGTCAAGCTAACATCACTTGTGAAAATATAGTTGATTGTAAAACATTCTAAGCACCCTCTTATTTGGTATACCCTTAGGAGGGTGTTTAATATTATGAGGAAATTTAAACTTCAAAGTGTTGGCCATTATCAATTGTAAAAACTTGGCCTGTGAAAGATTTTTGAGTCAATTGAAAAAGAACAGCCTTTGCAATTTCATCTGGTGTCGAAATTCTCCTAAGTAGTAAGTTGCCCCACAAGTTGATACATCTTTTCTTAATCACCAGACCACTACATTGTATCAACTACACTTTAACAATACAAATGACAGTAGTTTAATTGCGAAACTTTTAATACGTGATCTAGTCACAATAGAAGATACTTCTATACTGCCACAACCCGTTTCTTATCAGGGTATCCTTTGAATAGGATCTCCAGAGTATTTTCGATCTGGTCGTATTGTTATTAACTGTACAATCTGATTTTCTGTCGTCAATTGCTTTTGTGGCGAGAATTAATCATTATTAAAAGAATAAAATATACCAGTATAGTACAGAATAACTCAGAGCAAATAACGATAAAACTTAAGGTGAAAAATATGGTTCTCTTTTTTAATAAACATAATAAAAAGAAATTAACAAATAAATCTAAGCCAATTAAGGTAGTTTTTGAGCAAGCTAAAAAATCCAGTGATTTTCACCAATATTCTCCTTTTGATGATTCTGACCGTCTATTAATTAGTTATTATAAGTCTATGGTCGATGTTGAAAAGGTAAATCGGCTTCTTCTGCCGTCAATTCAAAAGCACATAGGGAAAACCACCAATCTTGATGATATAAAAAATTATATACCTTTTGATGACTTACATATCGTAAAAGATGGCTCTGATGTACAAAATAAGCTTATGCAGGGCTATGCAATGATTCAACTAAACGAATTATATACACAATTTCTTGCAGTAAACATTGAAAACAATGGTCTTGGTATCCGAAAAAACAATGACACGGAAAATGAATTTACTGTTGTCGGTCCAAAGGTCGGCTTTATTGAAAACATGGATGTCAACATTCATTTATTAAGAAACAAAATTTCCATTTCTGATTTAGTTATTGAAGAGGTTATTATTGGATCTATGTCAAAAACAAAGGTGGCCATCGCATATTTGGACGGAATAACTAACCCTCAAAACATTCAAACCGTTCGACAAAGATTAAAGGATATAGATCTTGATGTTGTGTTTGATAACTCACATATTGACCAAATCCTTTCCGATAATTCAAATACGATCTTTCCGACTTTCCTATCGACTGAACGAATTGATAAAGCGGTATTTTCTCTAGTGCAAGGACAGATTGCCGTCTTATCTAATGGATCACCTTACGTAATTACTGGACCAGCCACATTGATGAATTTTTTCATTACTCCTGAAGATTATTATTTTCCCTGGATAATTGGGTCTTTCTTTCGGGTTATTCGTTACTTTAGTGTTATTTTTTCGATTTTCGCCACTCCATTGTATGTAGCCATACTAACGTTTCATTATGAAGTTATACCAGAAGTTTTACTTGGGCCACTTATTAACTCTCGAGCCAATGTCCCGTTTCCACCAGTATTGGAAGTTATTTTTATGGAACTGACGATTGAATTATTACGAGAAGCCGGTGCACGTTTACCAACAAAAGTTGGACAAACTTTAGGTATTGTAGGTGGGATAGTTATCGGACAGGCAACCGTAGAGGCTGCTCTTACCAGTAATATATTGCTTATCATTGTTGCTTTATCGGCGTTGGCGTCCTTTACAACGCCTAACTATACAATGTCAAATGCCATTCGAGTACTACGCTTTCCCTTTATAGTAACTGCAGCACTTTGGGGAGGATTAGGGATTGCAATAGGAATGGTTTTTCTTTTTGGACATCTGTTAAGGTTAAAATCTTTTGGTACACCGTATTTAGTGCCGCTATTTCCATTTAGAAGAAAGAACTTTCGAGACAGTTTTATTCGGTCATCATTCGATTATACAACGGCTCGAAGTAAATTTTTAAGACCACTCAAGATAAGAAGGTATACACCAAAGAGAGACAGGGAGGATATTAATAATGAATAATCAACGAAATATTATCAAGATTGGTTTCATGTTTACTATTACATTTCTTATATTGTCCGGTTGTAAGCGCATAAATATCATCGATCAATTACAAATTGTGACGATTCTTGGGTTTAGCAAAGAGGATGACAAGTATATTGGAACAGCTCTATATACTGACTATACGGAACAAAAGCAAGGGAAAGTTCACACATTGCAAGGGGAGGCCTCAACCGTAGAGTTAGTTCTCGACGATATAAACAGCCAATCGGAAAAACCTATACATATCGGGAAATTAATGCTACTCATCGTTAGTGAAGATATAGCTAAAGAGGATATGTCCGACATTGTCAAAACGATTTGTAGAGACCCTTTGGTCGGAACTAATCTAATTGTAGCTGTTTCAGAAATTCCACCAAAAGAAATACTTAACAAAATAAAAGAAGAAGGAAAGGGCTATCTTCCGGCACTAATTGAACAAAATTTCATTTCGAAAAATATACCTATTTCGAACCTTCATATTTTCTTATTTAATTATTATGGAAAAGGAAGAGACATCGCTGTTCCTTATCTGAAGCTAAATCAAAAAGGGAAGGTTGAGATAAACGAATATGCGGTGTTTAAAAGAGAAAAGTTGGGTCTCATTTTAAATGAAAAAGAGATGGTTCTTTATAATATTTTACAAGATAAATCCATAGGTGGTCAAGTGGCAGTTAACGTACGTAAAGATCAATTTGAAGATTTAGCTGTACTTACCATTCTTTCCGGGAAAATTATTGAATCCGTATCAAACCCTAATACGTTGCCAAGGATATCGTACAACATAACCTTAAATGGAATGGTTAGAGATTATCCAAAATGGTTGGATATGAGGAAGAAGGAAAATAATTTATTATTAGATAGGCAGTTAGAAAAAAGGTTAAAGGAAGATTTGAAACACCTTTTGTTAAAGTTCCAGGAACACAATGTTGATCCTTTGGGGGTTGGAGATTTCATAAGAGCTCATAGTGAAGAATGGAATGAAGAACAATTTTACGAAACAATCTACCCAACTATTACATTCAATGTCGATATTAATGTCGTACTGTCTAAATCAGGAATTAAACAGTAAAAATATAGGAGATTTGCAATGGATAAACAGGTAAAAGAAAGTTTAACGGTTTCCCCTTTTTTTATTTTTTTTCTGATCCATGGATCCCAAACCGGTGTGGGGATGTTGAGCTTTCAAAATGAAATAATAAAAAATGCAGAACAAGATGCATGGATTTCAGTTTTGTTGGTTGGATTCAGTTTTCATCTAATTATATGGATGATCTACTTTCTATTAAAACGTTCAACCAAAGGAGATATTTTTTCCTTACATCAACAATTATTTGGGAATTGGTTCGGAAGTATCTTAAATATCTTTCTTTATGTTTATATGATTTTAATTACCTCATCTGTCATTCGTTCCTACGTAGAAACTTTACACGTTTGGGCTTTCCCTTATATTGAGATTTGGGAGCTATCATTAATTGTTTTATTAGCAACGACATATATAGTCTTCGGGGGATTCCGAGTTGTCACAGGGATATGCTTTTGGGGTGTAGTTATACCCAGTCTTTTATTATTTACCCTTTATTACCTGTTTCCATATGCTCAATGGGATAATTTAAAACCATATTTGAACCACAGTTGGAACGACTATTTCAATTCAAGCAAAAATATAATCTATATGTATCTGGGCGTGGGTTTTTTATTGATTTATTTCCCTTTCATTAAAGATAACGTAAATTCTAAAAAATGGGCGCATATTTCTCAATTCTATACTACATTTATATATTTTATCCTTACTGTCACTTCACTTGTTTTTTTTAGTCTGGGACAGTTAGAACATATCACATGGCCGACTCTTAATTTTTCAAAAATCATCTATCTTCCCTTTATTGAAAGATTTGAATTCGTCTATATTTTTACATGGCTATTCGTGATTTTGCCTCCCTGCTGTGTCGCCCTGTGGAGTGGAACACGGATTTTAAGAAAAACAATAAATCTTAAAGCAAAATATTCATTATGGATTTCCAGTAGTATTATTTATTTAGTAGTTATTAATTTTAAAAGTCAAATAGAAGTTGAAACGTTGAATAGAGTTGTATCTCTAGCCGGCTCCATATTTTTATTTTGTTATATTCCAGTCTTATTTATATGGCTTAACATTTATAATATTTTATTTAAGAGGAAAAGATATAAACATTGAGTTTATTTTGGATAACAAGTCAACTATTTAAATTGATGGGGTTTTAGATCCAAAAGGCTTAATGGGAGATGCAACCGTAAAGCAATACTTCCAAACCCATACTATTGAAGCACTTGTTGATACTGACAAGTCTGACGAAAGGATTCAAGAAACCCAGTATTCAACATTTTAAAGGAAACAAATTTTATTAAAGCTCAATCTACTTGAAGAAGAAAATAATCTTACTGTTTGACATAGAACCCAAGAAGCTTATTCCTATTCAGTAACGTATCACACGAGAAAGCGGAACCATCCTTTCAAAATGAATTCTGGGGTCATAAAGATGAAGGGATTTATGTTGAGATTCTCTCTGGCAAACCATTATTTAGCTCTCTTGATAAATTTGATTCTGGCTGTGGATGGCCGAGCTTCACGAAGCCAATCAAGCATCAAGAGGTACTTGAAAAACTAGATATGTCCCATGGAATGAGACGGATAGAAGTAAGAAGCACGTCGGCAGATGAAAAGTAAGTGAATTTATGGAGGCAAACTTTATGACATTACATGAACAAATAGAATCGAAAATAAGTCAATTTGTAAAGAATCGCCCTAAGGAAATACAAGACGTATTTAGGAGGCTGCAGGGGATTTAGAGAAACTTACTCCTACTGATTATCTTCAGGGCAAACAGATCCAATTATCACACTATCAAGTGCGGCAGGTAAACCTGTAACCCTATATAATGAACTTAAAAAGGGTCCTGTTATATAAACCTTTTCCCCTGGGGAAATTTATTATAGAAAATATTAAACAGGCAGATATTGATGGTGGCTAATGAAATACAAGTGATTTAACATTTCTTAGGAAAAATCCTGTTTTATAATTGACAATCCAAAAAATATCCGTTAATATTTGTTTTATAAAATGGAGTAACTACTCCAAAAACAAATAAAGAAAAGGACAATTGTTAATTTATCAGCGATGGCTATCGATTACGGAGTGTAAACCATGAGCCATACGGTTCGAGTAAAGTTGCCATCAACCTGCATACGAAAGCGAGGTTATCCGAATATGTACCTAAGTGGTGTCGATTTAATTCCATCAGCCTAGGGCACACCTACTGAAGCAACGGATCCAGTGGGCGAGGCACGTGACCAACTGGCCACCCAATCTCCGACAGTCCGTCCTGCCTCGGCGAATGAGATTAATGATTATCAAAAATTTAAAAGAATGCTTGCGTTTAAAAACTAACGATGATTTAAACTAGAAATCGCTTATTATATTTCTTAGTGGATACACATTTTTTTAGGTAAAGAGCAATATAATTCAATCGGATTAGGTTTAAGTTTTTACGACATTATGTAGCATAAAATGGGCGTACGCATGGAATTTCAAACTTTACGAGTTAAAGCGGTTGTGAATGGTTTATTATTCCATCCTTCAAATTTTGATGCTACTATCCCTTTATTTCAATTCATTAATAAACTGGTATAAAATGTAAACGTTTTTGAGTAAGTAAGACTAATTTTAGGAGGGAAATGATGATATTAACTAAAATGAAGAATTTTTCATTTAAGGATTTACAAGGGAAGACTGTGTCAATCAACGATTTTAAAGGAAAAAACATATTAATTTTTATGTGGGCTTCCTGGTGACGGTGCAGGGATCAACTGCCAGGTTGGCAGGATTTTTATAATAGATATAAGCATCAAAACTTTGAAATTCTATCTGTTTCCGTTGATATTCAAGGTGTAGAAGTTGTAAAACCATATGCAGCAGATAAGGCATTCACCTCAGTAATTGATGCGGACAATTCATTAGCGAATTATTTTGGATTTAAAATAGTACCGAATGGAATTTTCGTCGATAAAAACGGTACAATTCGTTTAATTAAACAAGGATTCCATGTTTCAAATCCAATGCATTTGGACGCAGTTGAAAAACTAATACACGGAACAATAGAAAAAGTTATTTTAGATGATGAATACTATAATCCCTCCAATAATGTTAATAACATAGAAAAGCAACTTTCTGAAACGAAGTTTAAGTTAGGGATGGAATATGCGAATAACGGAAAAAAAGAAGAAGCATTAAAAGAACTAGACGAGGCTCTCTTTCTTGATACAGATAATTTTCTTATTCGAAAACAACGATGGTATATACGACATCCAGAAAAATTTTCACCCATTATTGATATTGAATGGCAACAGGAACAATTAAAAAAAGAAAAGGCACAAGAAGCCCTTTTAAAAGATGGATTAGCTTGTGGTCCCGAAGGTTGTGTACTTCCAGGTACAACTATTAAAAATGAAAATAAATAGTTACCAAAAACATTGATATTCTCCAAAAAAATATTGTTAAGATTGATTTATTAAAATGGAATGAACAATACAAACATCATGAGGTGAAACGAAGTTAATAAAAGGGGAATTCATTTAGGAGAAGGAAATGTTTCTCACCAACGTACCTTGGATGTACCAATGTACTTTTGGACATCTTAAGGAACAATAGCAGATCGATATAGAATTTGGTTTTAAGAAGGGCAATAAGCTCCGAATTTTACATTGTCGAATCCACTTGGTAAATGTGTTTCCTGTATGGAGAGTTTGAGAATCTCCGAGTAAGCGCAGAAAAACCGTCAAAAATACTCGATGGAATCAAATCATTCTTGGACGATGGTCGACATGGAGAGGTATTAATTTATTGTTGCAATGAATCTGTAGTAATTTTTCATTCTTAAATTAATACAAAACGGGAATAAGTATTTCGAATCTAGGTATCGTACAAGTAACTATTCAAATCAATAATTTATGAACTGATTTGAATAAACTTTTTAAGGAGGAAATAAAATTGGCACAACGAATTGATTATTACAATGTAGCCCCAGACCCACTTGACATCATTGGAAAAATGGATAAGCATACGCAAACTACAGATATAGACCGTAAACTTCGTGAACTCATTAGACTTCGTGCTTCTCAAATTAATGGCTGTGCACTTTGTTTGTATATGCACAATACAGCTGCCCTGAAAATGGGTGAAACAGAACAAAGAGTATATTGTATTAGTGCTTGGGAAGAGTGTGAATTCTATACAGAGGCAGAAAAAGTAGCTTTAGAGTTGACCGAGCACGTAACGTTAATCCCTACAAAACGTGTTCCAGATCAGCTTTACCAACGAGTACGTAAACACTATGACGAAAAACAGTATGTTGACCTTGTTCTAATAATTACTCAAATTAACACTTGGAATAGGATTGCTATTGCAATGGGGCATACACCAACTGAAAAATAATTACTATCAGCGAACCTCTTTTAGTATTTGTTTCGGATGCATTTAATATTATTTTTATTTTCAGCAATCGGTCGCTTTAATGGAAGTAACGGGAAATCCATTGGTCCGAAGGGAAAAATGGAGAAAGACTTTTTAGCCGTTCGATAAATACCAAACTTAACTATCGCTAATGGCGGAGGAGGAAACAATCATGTTTAAGTTATTCGAAGCTTTCGGTCAAAAAATTGAGACCATCGGAACAAAGTTTTTGTTTATTGCACTGGCCATCGTTTATATTTGGATTGGCGCGATGAAATTCACGGTCTACGAAGCAAATGGGATTGCCCCACTTGTAAGCAACAGCCCAGTACTTGGATGGCTTTATAACTATTTTTCAATTCATACGTTTTCTTCTCTATTGGGCATATTAGAATTATTAGTCGGCCTACTCATTCTCAGCCGCTTTGTGTCTGCAAAGCTGTCAGCTGTTGGAGCGTTTCTTTCCTGCATTCTATTTCTGACGACACTGAGTTTCATGGTCTCAACACCGGGTGTTTTTGAGCCGAGCCTCGGTTTCCCCGCCCTTTCTGTGGCGCCGGGTCAATTTCTGTTGAAGGATCTAGTCTTTCTGGGCGCTTCAGTGTTTGCCTTGGGCGAGTCACTGAAGGCGGCTAGACGTTGAACGTTTCATGAAACACGGGAGATGCGCTAACCGGATGTAGGAAAATAAACAGATCATTTGATGGTTCCGAATGTTTATGTTTTGTTTCAATTTATTAAAGGTACATCGTGTATTCTAAAAAAAAATCAATTTATATGACGAATATGAAGCTATAATATATAAATTAAGGATAATATAAATCAGGCATCTTGTAATCGATGTGCCATGATTTATATTTTTTTTGAGGTGATGAGATTGGAAACCGTAACATTTGGAATGGGTTGCTTTTGGGGGCCAGAGGCGCGTTTTGGATACCATTCAGGGATTCTTAGAACGAGAGTCGGGTACACAGGTGGAAAAGAAGGTCAACCGACCTCAAAAAACACACTGGACTACACGGAGGTTTTACAAGTCCAGTTTAACACAGAGTTTTTAAGCTTAGAGCAAATCGTAAATCAATTTTTTAAGCAACATAATACAACAAGAGCACCTCGTTCCATGAAGTATCGATCTTTATTGTTGTTTGAAAACGAAGAGCAGAAGAGTGAAATGCTTCAAAAATTAGAAGAGATTAAACATATCAATGGGAACAGCTATACCTCTGTGGAGCCCCTACATTCATTTTACGAAGCAGGCCTTCATGATCAAAAGTATTACCTTCAGAGGTGGAAACCGGTCTATGAGAAGTGGCAGGATCTACATGTTGAAAAGGAGTCACTAGTTGAATCAACCTTAGCTGATAGGCTAAATGGTCTTTCAAAGGGTTGTGGTTCACTAGAAGAACTGATGCAAGAGTATCCGGATTCAGCCTACGATTCACTTTGTTCGGTTATCCGGGAAGTGAGTGAGAATTTGAAAGAGCACTCAGAGGATATGTGTGGGTTAGATTAATAGAAAAGAATGAAAAGAAGCCCTGTTATTAGGGCTGCTTTAACTTATAGGTTTCTTAAAGCACTTAAAACGTCATAAGGCTCCAAACGAGACATGAAGTTAGGACTGACATACCTAAAGCGAATTTCACCTGTTTCTTCAATCATAAACGTAGACGGTACTGGTATGATCCAGTTTGCTTTACCATTGAAGGATTCTAAATCTAAGCATATATTTAAATAGGCATCTTTCCACAAGAGCTTGAACAAATGCGCGCAGGTGGCATCATAAAACGATGGAGAGCTGGCTTCCTTGCATAGAAATCTATGCTCACAGAGGCTCCTTGTCTAGCCTTCTAATTATAATAAATTATTCAGTTAGGAAATTAACTTTTTTGTGTCCAAGATATTGACCTAGATTCACTTGGATGTTAGATCGTTTTTGTGGCGTGTATATAATTTAACCTTTCCATCGAATTTTGATGGGGATAGTCTTATTCAATCAAGTTTTAATTCACATAAAAGGTCTGAATCTGGAAAAGATTTCATTCGATTTATGAAGCAGTATAGGAGAAACGTACATATAAATCACCCCAACTATAATTTTGGGGTATTTCAGTATGAGAGTAATTAATAGGTTTCGGAATTAGAGGGACAACTTATATTACGACAGATAAATCAGGACATGTCTGCCTCGTAGGTATGAGGAATGTTATCTATATGAGGTACCTTTCAAGTGCCACACTCAAAAAATATTACGGTTTTAATGGTTCTAGGGGCTCAATCAAAACTTTTCCGTCCATGATAACAGTTTGCGGTTCTTTTTCCAGAGCAAGTGTCATACCGATTATTTTGGGAGTTAACGGTTGATTCTCTTTTTTAGGAAGTACATTTAATGATCCTGAGGGCTCAAGGATCGCAAATTCAACATCTGCAGTACGAAAAATATTCTTATCTCGTAATTTTTCAAGTAAATCGTCTGTCGAGTAACGTTCTATTTTTAAATTGTCCTCCATAATTTTACCGTCTTGAATAAGTATCGAACTTTTCCTTGTGTGATATTACGAGATGTTTTGCTTTTTAAAGATAGTAGTTCGAATGCAAATGGAATAACAAACCAGACTCCCGCTGCTATTAATCCGTGAAACACACTACCATCTAATTCTGTTGCAACAAATGCAACAATACTACCAATAACAAAACATGTAATGTATTCGAAAACATTCATTTCTGATAATTGTTTTTTTTCAAGCCATTTTGTTAAGAAAAAAAGCACAATTAATGAGCCTATGGAACGTAACAATATATTTAACCATTCTGGCATCGTCTTCACATATCCTTTCAAACATCAGTTCACTCAACTTTTATACTGCGGTTCTTCCTGGCCAAGTCGAATTACTTGTTTTTGTAAATCATCCTTTACTTCTGAAATAATTTCCTATACATCGATAAATGCATCTCTTGCTTGGTCATTTTGTGTTTTACTTGCTAAAATACCAAATGTTGCAACAGAACTTTTTAAAGAAAAAAACATGCTTCAACCTGCGATCCAACAGTCATTTCTACACTTCTTTTCGAGGGGGGAATCAATTATCCTTTTGGCTTAAATATAAGGGCTCCAAGCATACCGAAAATAATTGCTGCGGAAATACTTGAACTGGTTACCTCGAACATACCGGTTATGACACCAACAAGACCGTGTTTTTCAACCTCGGCCATTGCTCCATGAACAAGAGAGTTGCCAAAACTGGTTATCGGGACGGTAGCTCCGGCTCCGGCAAAATCGATTAGAGGTTCATATAGTCCTAATCCGTCCAAAATCACTCCAACCACAACTAGAATACTTAACGTGTGACCTGGAGTCAGTTTGAATACATCAAACATGATTTATCCAATAACACAGATAATCCCTCCGACAACGAATGCCCAAAAAAATATCATGATAGATCACTTCCTGATTCGATAGAAACTGCATGTGCAATACAAGGTATTGGATCTTTTTGTTGCACACTTAAAGTTGAATGTAGTGCACCTGTTGCTACTACAAGAATGCGGTTAATCTCACCTTGCTTCATTAAATTTTAAAAATGCCCATAGGTGACAACAGCTGAGCATGTTGAACCACTTGCACCGGCAAGAACAGGCTGCCCTTCGCGATAAATTTTTAGACCACAATCAACTTACTGTTGTTCAGAAATCTGTAAACCCTCTTTATTCATTAGGTCTAATGAAACATCTCTTCCGATATGACCAAGATCTCCAGTAATAATGGGGTCTTAATAGGAGGCATCTACGTCTCTCTCTTTTAAATGGGCCGCAATTGTATCAGCAAACAGCTGGAGCCATCACCCCACCGATGATAAATGGATCTGACATTCCCATATCTACAACCTTACCTATTGTTGCTGAAATTATATTAGGACCATTGTCTTCTCTTGTGATTAGAGCTAGGCCAGCACCAGTTACGGTCCATTGGGCTGTTGGTGGCTTTTGACCACCGTATTCTGTGGGTTGACGAAATTGCTTTTCGACTGCATATTATGGCTAGCACTTCCGCTTAGTATATAATTAGCACCTTCGCCATTAATAAGAAATGCTGATAATGCTAAACTCTCCATCGATGTCGCACAAGCACTAAAAAATCCAAATTAGGGAAGACCCATTGTTTTGGCATAAAAAAATCGGACTATTTTTAACTGCGAACTGACAAGCTTCCTCCATCATTGTTTGTTGTGGTTGTGCTTTTTCAAACGATGCTTGCTTTAACCAGATATCGTCATGAAAGTAGATCAAAGTCATTAGGAATATTCCCATTAGCTTCAAAAGGACCACCTACAGTGGCAGTTGAAAGGATAGTTGGTTTATTTTTAAAAATCCAGGTTCAATGTCCAGTTAGCATTACAATCCACCCCATTGAATTAAAATTGTTTTTATTAAGGCAACGATAAATGCAGAGAAGACACCAAATACGATTACAGATCCAGCTAATTTGAAAATGTTTCCTCCAACTCCAAGGACAAATCCTTCTGTTCGATGTTCAATTGCAGCGGAGATTACAGCATTACGAAATCCTGTAACTGATACCGCGGAACCACCGCCAGCAAATTGTCGAATTCGATTATAAATTCCGAATCCAGTTAAAAGCATTGTAATAAAAATAAGTGTAGCTGAAGTAGGATTTCCGGCAGTTTGTTCCGTAAAATCAAAAAAATAAATGTAAGTAGTTGATATTAGTTGGCCGAGAAATCAAATAAATCCACCTACAAGAAATGTTTTATACAATTTTTTAGTATTGGCCGTTTGACTTCTCTTTGTTGCTGGAAAGCTTGATACTCTTGAGATGATGGTGGTAAATTCTTCTTTTTCTTATCTGCCATTTTCAAATCCACTCTTTTCGTTATGTTTGTTCCTTCATTAAGTTAATAATGTGTTTCGATTTCTTTTTTATTTTTTATGTTTGGGTATTTTTTCTTTAGTTCTTTTGCATATTTTTTACGTATATCCGTTAGTTGAAATCGTTTATTATGATGAACTTTAATAGCTACAACTAAATCTTTATCCGAAATGACGCGTTGATAGACGTTATTTCATCATGTTTACTAAGAGTTTTTTGCCTTATTTACCTTTTGTTGGTCGACAAATTTATTATTAGCAATTTTGGTGTATTCAACGTCTTGAACGTCATTTTTGGCTACGTTAGATTCACTTTCAGGACTACAACCAAATAAAAAAACATCAGTCCAAAATATATAATAAGTCGTTTAACGTAAATGTTGATCACCTTCTGTATGGATATGTAGGAGCGAGGTTGTAACTCATCCAACCTCGCAAAATCCTTTATTGTTGTTTGTATTGTGGTTCTTCTTGTTCTATTTGCGTAACTCTCGGTTCTACATTTTGTAATATTGCTTGTGTTTGCGTTGCAGCATCTTGGTATAGTTGTTTTGCTTGTTTATTTTGTGTTTGAAGGGCAAATTGTTCGAAGCTTGCTTGAGCGCTTTTTAGTCCAGCAATAGTTTGTTTAACTTGTGAAGCAACCGTCATGAATTTTCCTCCTTTTTTAACCTATCTTTCATTAGTTATAATTGTATTTTGTTTATATAAATATACTCTTTGTTTTTTCCCTATATATGTTTAAATTGTATATAATAAGAAAAATGTCTGACAAATAATTTTAAACATTTAACTGACTTGTTTCGTCACATATAGTAAGGGGTTTTTGGAGATGCAATAAATATGAAGAAAATAAAAATAGGGGTCGACGCTGCTAAAATACCTAACTAACAGGGGGGACGTATGTTTTGATTGTGGAGCAAGGTTTTGTATTAATGGAAGGGAAATGGTAATTGATCACGTAGAAAGCTTAACTTTTGAATAGAACAAAACAGCACTTTTTTTGTATAAGTGCTGTTCTGTTCTCAGCTTGTAGTGAAACTAAGTGTTTTTTCTCTACAAGCTTTTTTATATCATCTTGGTTTCAACATTTTTTTAATAGTAAAGAAAATAAGCTCTCACACACGTAGCCAAGCTTAGCTAGAACAAAATCACGAATTCTTTTAATGTAATTTATCAAGAAAATACATACGATGAGAAAAAACACAAAAGCTTATTTCAACAATTTTATCATCAACTTGCAAGTTATCACCTGAACCGAGATCAGAATATGAGGAAATATACATGGTCAGACCAAATGATTCGAAAATAAAGCACCCCATTTAGAATGGACGTTATATAATTAGGGTATTCGGAAAATAGTGTGGAAAGAGGGCTAAAAAGAACCCTCCTCCATTGCCTTAGTCAGTGTGGAAAAATCAGCACCATAGATTTATTCATACATCCATTCATAGCCAGTTTGTGACCAATCTGGGAATTGATCAGGTAACATTTTTCCGAAAGTAACTTCAACTTCTTTGAATTTCTTTTTCTTTTTAACTTTACGATAGCCTTGTGTGAATAAAATCTTTGCTCTGAGAGCTTCAAAAGAGTATCCACGGCCAATATGATTCATTGTCTTAATTAAGCGATTTAGGGACTCTGTATAGGCGTTTGTAATGGGTGAATTGAAATAATTGAATATCTCTTCTTCCCAGTTGTTCATTGCCTTAATCAGATCCTCAAAATAGGTAATTAATTTTTTAGGAACATTTGAAAGCCAGTTTTGATACAGTTTATAGGCTTCCTTCAGTGATTCAGCTTCATAAATGTCAAAGAACTGCTCCTTAAGTTCGTATGCTTGACTAAGTAACGGGAATTTATCAGTCCATACTTGCAACCTAATTTGATCATCGAAATCGTTTAGATCCTTTCGTCTAGTAAGAAGCGCATAGCGATCTCTCATAAGTTGTCTGCGTTCTTTGGCTGACACATTTTGACGGTTAGCTTTTCGGATTTTTTCTAACGCTTCATTGGCTAATTTAACAACATGAAACTTGTCGATTACGATTTTGACATGTGGTATCACTGTATTAACAGCACTTTTATAAGGATTCCACATATCCATTGCTACAAGTTCAATTTTATCAATATCTTGGAGTTTTGAAAGGTAACTGATAACAGTATCTTTATTACGTTTTCGTAAAATATCAATTACAGACTTGTTTTCAACGTCTGTAATGACACAACGATAGTTCTTAAGCAAATGGACTTCATCAATACCAAGCCATTTGGGAATTCTAAGGTCTGTTTGGGATTCAAGCTCTCCCACATAGTCATTAAAGATATTTCGGACGGTCTTTTCATCAACCCCGATTTCTTCTGCAATACTGGTAAAGGTCTTTTCAAGACTTGCTTGTTGAATCCAATCTATAAGCCTGTTAGTAACAGAACGACTGACATCCATATCAGGAAGATCTTCAAAGAAGGTTTCTTTGCATTCCAGACATCTGTACCGTTGTCGTTTAGTAATTAAGCCTACACGTTTTCCGTGCATAGGCAGATCAAAGAATAGTTGATCTTTCTTACCATGCTTGTAAAGATTAGGAAATGTGCCGCATTTAGGACAATGTGAAGGTGGTGGAGTATTTTGTTGACTTAAAATAAAGTCTGATAATTTATAAAAAAGATTGATAATTTAAAACAAAGTTTGATAAAACCCATGAGTAAAATATAGGGTTTTTCTTTTAAACTTTAAACTCCAGCTGTATTGTTCAATTAAAGGGCCAGATTGTGGAGTAAACTCTTATATTACGTAGTAGATTGATAATGTGCAACAATGATATTTTGGTATTTATTGATTTAACAGCAATGATGATCGAAGAGTAAAATTTTTTATTTATTCAACAAACGGTCCATTTAATTGAAAAAGAAAATGGGTTAATGGATAATAAGCGTAAAGAATAAACATTGGTTACAGGAACCTGAAATTACCCTTTAATTCGAAGTAGCTGGAGGTAAATTATTATGGAACAATTTAAACTAACAAAAAGCTTTTCATCATCATTCGGACAAATTAGCTACGACATCAAGGGAGAAGGTCCACCTATTATCCTTGTCCATGGAACCCCATGGTCATCGTTTAACTGGCGACATATCATTCCCGCACTAAGTCAATGGTTTACTGTGTACTTTTATGATCTTTTGGGTTACGGACAGTCTGAAAAGCCGGATGGGGATGTTTCACTTGGAGTCCAGAACAAGATTTTCTCAGAACTTCTCAATTATTGGGAACTGAAAAACCCTATTGTGATCGGACATGATTTCGGGGGGACCACCGTTTTAAGAACACATCTTTTGGACAAACGGGAATTTGAAAAAATAATAGTTATTGATCCTGTCGCTGTTGCGCCGTGGGGTTCTTCTTTTTTCTCACATGTGAACAAATATGAAACAGCCTTTCAGGGAATTCCCGAGTACATTCATAAGGCAATGGTTTCAACCTATGTCCAGGGAGCAAAATATAAGTCAATGGACGAGGAGACATTAGAGGGAATCATTAACCCTTGGCTGGGTTCAAAGGGGCGAAGTGCATTTTATCGTCAAATTGCACAGGCAGACCAAAGATATACAGACGAAATCGAACCATTTTACAACGAAATCAAAGAACCTGTCCTCATAATTTGGGGGGAACAAGACAGTTGGATTCCAATTGAAAAAGGAAATAAATTGCATGATAAAATTAAAACATCAGAATTTGTTTCGGTTCCCAATGCGGGGCATTTAGTACAGGAAGATCAACCTGCCGAACTTGTGTCATATATACTAAAGTTCCTCGTTACTTAAGAGTAAACTGTTCTAATTTGTTTCTCTGCAATCGGGCGTTTTACTGAATAAGAAGAAAAGAGTTGCTGCACATTACAAGGATACTATTCAATAGAAAAAGGATATTCAACAATACCAGCTAATAGGAGTCAACATTTTTGTCTAAAAAAGTACCTGAAAACATGTTACCATAAAATTAGACATACCAAATAGACTTCCATTTAACTGGAAGTTTTTGGAATAAGGGTATTTCTAGCGTTGTTATTGATCTACAAAGGCTTCTTTATGTTTCAACATGGCATGGATCCAGTGAATAAGCTTGTTTGCACAAGCAATGATAGCTACCTTGTGCGGTTTGCCTTCCTCTCTTTTGCGAGCATAAAAGGTTCTTAACTTTGTGTTGCGATTTTTAGTTATACCGCATTGCACAGCTGTATAAAGGGCTTGACGTAATCTTGATGAACCTCTTTTCGTGATGCGATTGATGGTGGCTTTAAACTTGCCTGTCTCAAAAACGCTAGGGTCAATACCTGCATAAGCAACAAGCTTTTTCGGATGTTTGAACTGATCAATGTTTCCGGTCTCGGAGATGATTGTGGCTGCAATCTTTTCTCCAATTCCGGGAATTGATCGAATCAATTCATATTCTTCAAAAGTTCTAGCCAAGGCATCTATCTCCTTTTCCAACTTGTATAGGTGCCTTTGGTATTGAAGAAGCATTTGAATATACATTTTCAAACTGACGAGATGGCTATGATATACATGGTTTTCAAAAGGATTCCTTTCAGCCGCATCTTTTAACTGACGCGCCTTATCTAAAAACCATGCGTAAGAACGTTTAGGTCCTTCTTTATGCATCTCCTTGGTCAAATCATCCTGATTTGCGTTTTTGACATCGTAAGATGTTGGATAATGCAGTAACGTTGTTAACGAGATTTTGGAATAAAGGTCAGAAAAAACACCATGATATTCGGGAAAAATCTGATCCAATATCGTTTGAAACTGAAGCTTTATCTCAACATAGGTACCCGTTAGAGCGCTATGCTGCCTCGTTAAATGGCGTAAATTTAGCGTCTGCATCGTTTTCTTCTGGAATACTTCAAGATCTTCTTTGTAGTATAGTTCGCACAAATGAAAAGCATCAATGGCATCGGTTTTTACTTTGCGAAGGCTTGTCTTTTTCGCTTCATAAGAAACAACCGGATTAATCAAATAGTAAGTTATATCGTGGTCTTCAAGAAATCGAAGTACAGGTTCATGGTAATGTCCGGTTGATTCAAAGATGACAGCCGGAGGCAGTCCTGAAACCTGTTCCACTTCTTGATAAAACCGATAAAACAGATGCAGCCCCTGTAGGTGATGTGCAAACTTAAAGCTTTGCTTATAAGACTCCTTCCGTTGTAAAAAAGCTTGGACCTGGCTTTCTCCTTTTGCGATATCCAGGCCAATGACAGGATCCATTTTTTATCACAACTCCTTTAGTAAATTCGCCGGTACCCCTAACTAATCTTGTAGTTTCATAGCTTCGCTTGTTATGCAGAATCCATGTCCCAACCAGCCTCAAACATGTTTCTACAAGTAGGGGGTGAACAGTATTACGGACGGGATCAAGTCCCACGGGCGCGAACGTTCTACCCCGGCTACTTCAAGCATAAAACCTATAAAAAATAGGTCAACCAGAAATGACTGGCTGACCTCATAATACGATCGGGCGCGATTGTGGAGCAACACAGGTAGAAAATGATCAAACTTTTTTATAAAAACTAAACTTAAATCTGCTAAAGAAGAATCCTTTTTGATCAATCTTTTTTCAAAATGGATTCTTCTTATTTATCGTAAATTAAGGGTTTGTGAGGTATTTTTGCTCAAACTTTATTTCAAAGCTACATATTTGACTTTATTAAGAATCTGTAATCATATTCACTCTCTTTCATATCAAGAATCTCAAAGTTTGACAGGTTAATCATATTGGGTAACATTTATTCTATCCTTTTCTCAAGTTGGGCATTGGGATTATCGTGTGGAAAAGTTAGTATCACAAATTTCTTCAAACACCACATTAATATTAATATCCAATTATATAAATACTTTTTTTCTTATCATGGTTTCTGCAATGCATAAACTGATCACCCAGCATAACCATACAGCAATTGTGTAGGAAGTACCATATGAAAATTGCAAGGCATTGTGTGAAATGGCCACAATGATGTAGATGATCATATTGGCAAAGGCAAGAAAGAAGCTTCTTGACATCCATGAACTATGCTTTATCACGTTTTTTCTTCTAATATTGATATAGCCTAGAATTGTTGTACCAAACCATAGTGTATTTAAAACGAGAAATCCAATGGTGCTCAACCATCCTCCTGTTGCAAAAAAAGAAACATAAACACCAGGGATAAAATTTAACAAAATAGACAGCGAATAGACTCGACCATTCCAACGATGAAATTGGATAGATTTAATTCGTAATTTCTTAATCACACCCAAGGGTCCAGTGATAAGGGAGATAATAGCAAAAATTATATGTAACCTGATCATAAGTATCCACAACGATTCGTTAGTTAGAACTTCATCTTTTTTAGCAAGAAAATCCTGAAAAGTGGGATCAACCATGAAGTTTTTTGAAAATGTATGCATGACCCACATGAACGACACGATTAAAAAAATGATCCAAATGTTCTTTTTCATTTATCGTTATCCTTTCCTCTTATATTTAGGCAAATAAACCACGATTTGTCATAACAAAAACAACAGTAAAAATAAGCACAAATGTAAACCAACCGAGTGTATTAAGTTTGGCCTTATTTCGTTGTAACGCATTGTCAGGATCCTCTGCAAGAATGACTCGTTTCAAGTTATTTTGTATCATACCTATCAAAGCACCAATAAGCATAAGCAGGATTAATGATAGCACCACCCATAACAAAGAAGGATAAGTGGCATATCCCATTACCATCCACCCTCCTGTAATGATTAACAAAATTAATGCATAATGGCCAAAGCGGGTAAAGCCTACCAATGTTTTAACAGATATTTTTAATTCATTACCTGAACGTGACAAAAGAGATTTAAACGCAACTGGAAAAGCTAGAAAACTACCGAGCAATAAAGCACCTATTACATGAACAAATACAATAAATGAATACATAACTACAACTCCATTCTTAAGAAATACGATGTCCAATTAATTTTGATGAGGGAAGCATACCAGCCTTTGCTTCACCATACATATTGTTTCCATCTACAGAAACGATAAATTTTAAAGAAAGTCTTATAGGCTTCTTCACTTTCATAGACCACTTTAATTGATTCCCTTCCTGTACAATATTGTTCAAAGTGACAATATCTTCTCCTTGCTTTGCAATTCCCGCTATACGACCATCTTCAGAAGATAAATTTAATAAAACGGAAAGATCGCCAATAGGAGTGGAAATTGTAGTCTCCCATTTTCCTTGGAAATTAAAGCTCTTATCAGTTTGATTTGAGGAACGGGAACTTGTTGCTTCCATTGGATTTTCATGTTTGCTTTCTTTAGGTGCATTTCCTTCAGCTTTCCAAACTGTGCCCCTGCGCTCGTACTCAAATAGTTTTTCCACAGCATGTGCTATACGAGGACCTAACTCTCGCTCAACTAAATAAAGCGCAACATCAAGTCCCGAAGTAACGCCACCACCAGTGATAAGATCTCCATCGTCTACAACCCGGGCATGAACCGGAAACGTATTCGTAGCTTGCAAAAGCCCCATTCCCAAATGGTGTGTAACGGCATGACGGCCTTCTAGCAGACCATCCATGGCTAATAGGAGAGAACCGCCACAAACTGTGGAAAGCAAGATATCAGGTTTCCGAATTGCTTCTTTTAATACATTACTTAATTCTGTTTCCGTTGCTTGTTTTATTCTTACTGGTATTGAATCTGGTTCATTATCATCAACAGAACCAGATGCCCCTGGAACAAGAATGATTCCTTTAGAGGATAAATCAATTTTGCCGCTTGCTTGGAGCTGTAACTGATTTACTCCACTCATCACCATTCGTTCACCTTCAGCGGAAACTAGTTTAACTATTATGTCCTCATTTGAGTACATTCCAGCTGCATTAAACACTTCATAAGGAGCAATTACATCCAATAAATCAAATCCATCAAACAACACAATTTGAACATTCATACACACATTGCCTCCATTTTTTAAAATTTTAATCAAGTTTTCTGGCAATTAATTTGACCCCGTGCTACAAGAAGCGTTCTTTTATTTAGTAAGAAGCCCTTTCAACCTTTGATACTCAGCTTCATTAAGTTCTCCCTTGGCTAACCGATTTTTAAGAATCATGGTTATGTCCCTGTCTTTCTGACTGGAATCTTTATAGCGACAGCGAATTTCAAAGATTCGAACCGCCATAAAGCAGAAAAGTGTAAGGCAAAACAAAGCACCGAATGGAAAGAATGAGAAACTGTGAGTTTCGAAACCCATTTGTGTAACCCCCTTCGAGTAATAAAAGTAAGGCGAAACACTTTATTTATAGTGAATATTCGCCGATCGTTTCACAATTAAACAATAACCTTTAAGTGTCTCAAATGATGGTACAAAAAGGTCACAAAACAATCACAATCCATCACAAAAAAGTGATGTGAAGTCATCATTGTTGAAACAGTGATATACTGAAAGTAGATTTCGATGGAAGGTTCGTTTCTTTTACTAGCGCGAAGGGTAGGTAGGATTTTGTGAAGGAAAAACAGACGATTCTGGTTGTGGATGATGACAAAAGCATTGTCGAACTATTAAGAGACTTCTTGGAGAATGACGGTTTCTATGTAAAAACTGCTTATGACGCCGATCAAGCACTGTTCGCACTTAAGCAGGTCACAATTGATTGCATCATTCTTGACATCATGATGCCGAGACAAAATGGGTTCGAGTTCTGTCGGCAGGTACGCGAGGAAAGTAACATTCCTATCCTCTTCTTGAGCGCCCTCAGTGATGATGTAGATAAAATTCGCGGGCTGGCACTTGGAGGGGATGATTATATAGTTAAAACCGCATCTCCGGGTGAGATTATTGCCCGAGTGAAGGCTGTATTGCGACGATCCGGTTCCCAAAAGGGATTTAGCAGGAGGATCCTGGATTACGGTGGCCTCACTTTGGATTTATCCACACGAGAAGTATTTGTAGAGGGAAGATACATCTCACTTACACCAAAAGAATATGAGTTATTGCAACTGTTTGCCGAGCATCCGCAAATTGTTTTTACATATGATCAATTACTTGAAAAATTTTGGGATGGAATTGGCGATAAACATACTGTCCGCGTCCATATTAGCCGCCTACGTGAGAAAATTGAGTACGATCCAAACGAACCAAAATATATATTCAATGTCTGGGGTATAGGCTACCGTTTTAAAGGAGAATAAAATGAGATCAATTCGCATTCGTACATTTTCTATACTTAGTTTGCTTTTAATCTTGATGTTGCCATGGGTATTTTACGTAACGGCCCACTTACTAACAACAAAATCACTCAGTTTCGATACGAATGAAGCTCAGAAAGAAGATTTAAAAAAAATGAGCCACTTCATTGAAACAAATACAGAAAACTGGTCTGACCCCAAATGGCAAGATGATTTAAGAGGAAAGTTACAAGCATTGGACATGGGTGTAGAAATTTTAACCGATTCAAATCAAGAGGTTTTTCAATTTTTCCCTGAGGAAGATCGCTCATTTACGCGAGTAGAACAGTTTTCAATTATGCAAGATGGACTTCTATTTGGAAGAGTAATGATTTTCCAGCCGAATTCAAGAGTGGTTGAGATGATTGCGGCATTTGCAGGATTATTGTTAGCTTTTTTTATCATCGGTTATGTCATGAGAAGGTTTATTCTCAAACCGCTTGAGAAAATGAGCCTGGCAGTCCGACAAGTCGCAGAAGGGGATTTGGACGTCCAATTACCTGAGTCCCCGATCAAAGAAATTACGGAAGTTCATGGCGGAATTCAAATAATGACAGATAGTCTCCAAGAATCCATGCAAAAACAAGTGGAATTGGAGGGAGAACGCCGATTTATCATTGCTGCAGTCGCCCACGATTTACGGACACCATTATTCGCCTTACGAGGTTATTTGGATGGTCTGGAAAAAGGAATTGCTGATTCACCGGATAAACAAGCAAAGTATCTAGCGGTTTGTAAGGAAAAGTCAGCACAATTGGCCCGTCTTGTAGAGGATCTTTTTACATTTACAAAGACGGAATATTTGGAGATGGAACTCAAAAAAAACACGGTTAATCTTCCGATTTTATTAAAGAAGTCGATTGATAGCCTGAATCCACTAGCTAAGCAAAACAACATCTCTTTTATCGCAAACTATTTTGGGGACGATTGTATGATCATGGGCGATTCGTATTTATTAGAGCGTGCCATAAATAACTTATTGGATAATGCTGTCAGACATACACCACACTCTGGTAAAATTTTTATACAATGCTATAAGGACGGTAACAGAGTGGTCTTTACTGTTCAAGATACAGGGAAAGGTTTCTCTTCAGAAGAGATTCATCGTGTTTTTGATCCACTATATCGTGGTGAAGCATCACGAAATCGTTCAACCGGAGGGGTCGGGTTAGGGTTGACTATTGCAAGAAGGGTCGTTAGACAACACGGGGGTGACCTTGTCGTAGATAACCATTCAGAAGGTGGTGCACTGATAAAAGGTTGTATACCAGCTCACTGTTCTAATGCTTGATAACCCTTATCTTAAAATAAAGTTAACTAAAATAAACCTTAACAAGCCAGTTTCAGTTTAAGTTAGAGCCTAATCTTGAAAAAAGATTAATCAAATAGGCCGTCAAAACTGTTACCAAATTATTTATTAATAGAATCATCCTTTGGGCTGTTATGTTCTTCTACACGATAATCCGAATTAATGCTATGTGAACATTTATTAGGTAAAATGAGTTTTCCACACTAAAATCCGAATACCCTATAATTAAAGCATATTGGGGATAAAAATATTAGTAAAACATTGAATATCTTTGGAGGTGGTTCCTTATAAGAGGTATTAAATACTAAATTAAAAAAAGGTGTAATATATGGAACTTTTAGACAGAATATTTAAAAAATCAAAAGAGATGGAAATTATGTCAAGCGTAAAGTTAGTAGTAGTTTTTTATAGCATGGGAGGAACAAACTATCAATTAGCAAAATGGGCTAAAGAAGGAGCAACAGGTTCATCAAAGATTGAAATATTTGGGTGATCTTAAATCGTTTTCGACGATTCTAGCTAATTGTGGAGTGATGAGAAACTGGATCAGAAAGCTTTAAACCAAGAAACCAGCGATACGCTAAGTTCGTTTGAATTCCCTTCTCCAGCTGACGTTCAGAGCAAATTCCAAAGAAATAGCCAATAAACATCTTCTTAAATAAGACAATAGGATCTAAGGAAGGGCGACCATTCTCTTCACACTAATACGGCTTTACCTTATCTATAATAAAATAAAAATCAATGTATTTATCAATTTTACAAAGTAAATGATTCTAGAGTACCAAGTCTTCAAGACAAACAAGCTCTACTTCATTTTGAGTATTATTCCTTGTATGAAACAACCTAACCACCGATGGATGAAGCTTTACTTCTGGATACAGATAACTTTCTAATTAGAAAAGAAAGATGGTATATTTACTACCCAAAAGCTTTATCCAACGATTGATATCGGGTGGCAACAAAAGCAACTATAAAAAGAAAAAGCAGAAGAAGGAAAGTTAAAAGATGGTGTAGATTGTGGATCTGAAGGTTGTGTAATACTTGGAACAACACAAGCTGTAAAGGATTAACTCTCATATAGTGAAGGAAATATTTTTAATAATCATTCTAGCATAGGGAATATCTATTCTATCGTGGGATTCCATTATGAGTAGTTAAGATAGTAAAAAGATCAGGAAATGAATAAATTCGAGTGATACGAACTTTATTGTTTTAAAGTGTATCAAAATAATGATGTTGTTCAAAACTAAAAGAGTAACATAACTGAAGTGAAGGAGGTTTAAAACATGGTAAAAACGATAACAACGGAAGAGTACCAAGAGCTTGCTGCTTCGATGAACAAACCTATTGTTCTTGAATTTGGAGCTGATTCGTGACAAGGATGCAGAATGTTGAGGCCGGTGGTCTCTAGCGTTTCTGAACAGTTAGATTCTGTTGATTTCTATAACGTAGATGTTAATGATTCAAAAGATCTAGCTGAGCAGTTTGGAGTTCAAAGTATTCCATCTTTAGTGTTAATAAAAGACGGCGAAGAAGTTAATCGTTCTGTAGGGTTTATTCCAGAAAACCAGGTGAAAGAATTTGCCCAGTCATAGATTATTGTTTAAAGAGAGCCATGAGTCTTGACTCATGGCTCTCTTATAGTTTCCTCAATAGAAAGGACAATATTTATATTAGGCTAAACGAATATCCATTTTTTCTAATAGTATGGATTAATTCAGGTAATGCAGCAACCGTTTGTTTTAATTCGTGCAACAGGATGAATGCCCCGTTTTCTAAATTGTTTACTATATTTGATGCGATTTACTCGAAGTTATTTGCTAGTTCCAATCGATAGAAGCGACTATCCATAGTATCGTTCTTAATTCTAATTTTAGAGGATGAAAACATAAGGAAATGTTTTTTTGGCAATATCGCTTGCATTATTCAGGCAGACCTTGGAAAAGAGTAATGGATCAGTAGCATAAGAATGGAACTCATACAACAAAACATAAAAGTCTTACAAAAGGCCTCCCTACGAAGAACAATACCTTGACTTGAAAAACAGTTCTAAGAAAAATGGATGACATTATTGGAAATAAAGTATCCTATTTCCGTCCTCCATATGGTCAATACAATAAAGATACACTTAAGTCAGCAGAACTATCATCAAATGTTAACATAACGGATTTTTGATGATGAGGAAGCTTTATAGGATATCCTTATCTTTAGAGCCATACACGACCCTTGATTGATCAACAACTCATGGACTTTTGATCATTTGAAAGCTCCTTTCCCTTATCGAATGTATTATAATACTTTCGTTTTAACAGAAGTTGAATGGTAGGTTTGATGAAATTCCTGTTCAGTAAATGCTTCAGGTAGACCATCAAAGATAACCTCCCCATCCTTTAAAGCAATAATCCTTGTAGCGAAAAGCTTCGCCAATTCAACATTGTGGACATTTATAATCGTTAAAAGGTTATGACGGTTGTGCATTTTTTGGAGTAAGGTGAAGATCCGATTAGACGTACCCGGGTCGAGGCTTGAAACAGGCTCATCCCCTAAGAATACTTTTGGGTTTTGTAACATTGCACGGGCAATGCCAACTCGCTGTTTTTGCCCACCACTTAGCTGCTCCACACGCCGGTTGATTTGATCCGTTAGTTCCACATCAGCAATGATTTGTTTCGCACGTTTTATCTCTTCTCTAGAAAACCAGCCAACTAAATTTTTAAACGTTGACCGGTACCCAAACGTTCCTGTTAACACATTTTGAAAAACCGTTAAACGGGGAATAAGATTGAAATGTTGAAAGATCATGCCTATTTCACGTCGAACAGTCATTAACTGTTTATCAGCCAATGTCGATAGGGAGGTATTATTCCAAAGTACTTCTCCACGTGTGGTTTTTTGTAGACCATTAATACAACGAATAAATGTAGATTTTCCAGATCCACTTTTCCCGAGAATACAAACAAAATCGCCTTCGATTAAGGAAACATTAACGTTTGATAATGCATCACGTTCGCCACCTGGATAGCGTACAGATATATTATTCACTTTTAACATAGTTGTGTGCCTCCTAGATAACATTATTTCGCACTTTACTACCTACAATATCCACAATGATGACAATAACCATAACAATCAATACATCAAGTGCCACAGAAGAATACTGAAACGTTTTAAAGTCATTAAAAAGTCGCTGGCCAATTCCTCCACCACCGATGAAACCTAAAATAAGTGACGTTCTAATTGCAACTTCAAACCGGTAGAAATAATGGGAAAGTACATTTGGCCAAATTTGTGGTAGAATTCCAAACAAATTTGCAAAACCACTTTTGGCACCTACAGCCTTCATTGCCTCTTGTGGTCCAGGGTCTGTTGCCTCAATTAATTCAGATATTAGTTTTCCTAGTACACCAACATTGTGGAACATGATGGCAAGGGTCGCTGGAAATGGTCCAAGACCAATTGCAGTGAGCAAAATTAAACCGAAAACAATTTCTGGAATTGAGCGAATGAAACTAAGTGCAACCCGTGAAAAGTAATATAGGTAGCTTGACGGAGCGGTATTTCGAGCTGCAATAAAACTAATTGGTAATGCAATCAGTAAACCAAGAAAACTACCTAGAAACGCCATAGCGAGCGTTTCTAGACTGTCTTGTAACATGTGTGGTAACTTGGAATAATCCATTGGAAACCATTGAGATAAAAAATCAATCATGTTTTGGAAATCTTTGAATTTGGATAAATCAAACTCTGTTAACTTGGCACTGAAAAAAAGGAAAAATACTAACAAGCTAATCGAAATGATATTCTTTCGTTTGAACCACATGTAAATCAGCTCTATTCTTCAATAATTCCTTGCTTAACAGCTGCCTGTTTTATGCTTTCATAGTCTTTATTGCTAGCCTTGGTAAAACCAGTTGCACCAAAGGCGTCAAGAATCTCCTGATCATCGATAGCTAAAAAGGCTTCTTCTAATGCTTTAATTATTTTATCATCCGTATTTTTGTGGACAGCCCACGGGTATTGGAATAGTTTATCTGACTCCCAAATAGTTTTGATTAGTTCACTATCTATTTTTCCGGATTCTACCAGTTGGTTGTATATGGCACTATCAATGGCACCAGCATCAACCTGTTTATTTTGTACGGCTAGTGCAGTAGCGTCATGAGAGCCTGTAAAGCGGACAGAATTAAGTTTGTTTTCCTCTTCAGATTGATATACACCGCGGTCCTGTAGCTCAATTCTAGGTATTAAGGAACCAGAAGTAGAATTAATATCACCGAAAGCAAAGTCTATTTCTTCTGATTTTTCCAATAAATCATCTAGAGAATTCCATGGATTATCTTTGTGTGTGATGATATAAGAGTAATAATAAGGTTGCCCATCAATTAGCTGTGTAATAATGGCCTTTGCACCACTTTTATTATGAGCAATAACGTAAGTTAATGGACCATAATAGGCCATATCAATTTTGTCATAATTCATTGCTTCAACAACACCGTTGTAATCAGGATAGACTTCCACCTTAACTTCGCGATCTAATTCTTTTGACAATGTTTTCTGTAGTTTATTCATTGCATTTTCCATCGCACCTTCTGTTTGAACAGGTATTACACCAATAGTAAATGGCTCTTGCTCCGTCTCCACTCCGCTTTGTTCCCCATTTTTTCCTCCGCAAGCAGAAAGTAATAGGACAACGCTAAGGAATAAAACATAGATAAAGCCTTTTTTCATTGCCTTCACCTCATCATGTGTTATTAACTTTTAGTAGTTTAAAAGGACTCATATGGAGTCCCTTTATACTTTCGTAAAGTAGGCGATTCTATTAATAAGGAATATCTCATGAACATAATTTAGCGTACGAAAAATATTTTTATCGATAATAATCTCTATCTTTAGTAAGATAGTTCATCGTCTAACTTTTTACAATACAGTAATTCGACCAGGATTTTCTTTTGTTACTTCTCCGATAATCACAGAAGGTACTTGTTTGTTTTGTAATGTCTGTTGAAGAGAAACAGACTCTAATGCAGGTACAGAAATTAACAGGCCACCTGATGTCACAGCATCACAAAGGATAAGTTGTTCTATTTCACTGATATTGTTACTATAATCGATGCAGTCAGCCAACCATTTATGATTTTTCCTTGTGCCACCTGGGATGACATTTTGATTGGCTAGGTCTCTTGTCTTCGATAAAAGAGGAACATCTTTACTGTAAATGGTTATACCCGTTTGGCTTCCATCCGCAATTTCACGTGCATGACCTAGTAACCCAAATCCTGTAACATCTGTACAAGCGCTAACTGCATAACCTTCCATTGCTTCGGCTGCATTTTTATTTAATGTCGCCATAACTGTCATTACTTCTTTTAGTTCTTTTTCTTCTAACAAGTCCTTTTTTATTGCGGTAGTTAAAATTCCAACTCCAATGGGCTTTGTTAAAATTAATTTATCACCAGGTTTCGCTCCGACGTTTGCACGAATGCGCTCAGGGTGGATAGTTCCTGTTACAGAAAGTCCAAACTTTGGTTCCTGATCATCAATTGAGTGCCCGCCGACGAGCGTTGCTCCTGATTCTTTTACTTTGTCAGCAGCTCCCGCTAAAATGTCTGCCAAAATGCTTTTATCAAGTTTGCTAATAGGGAATCCAACAATATTCATAACAGTGATTGGTTTTCCTCCCATAGCATAAACATCGCTTAATGCATTAGCTGCTGCGATTTGTCCAAACATATAAGGATCGTCTACAATTGGGGTAAAGAAATCTAATGTTTGTACTAGTGCTGTATCGTCATTGATTTTATAGACACCAGCATCATCAGACGTGTCTAGGCCTACAAGTAAATTTGGATCGGGTACAGACTTTGGTATGTGACGCAGAACCTGCGCCAGGTCTTCAGGACCAATTTTGCATCCTCAGCCACCTTTGGTAGATAAAGAAGTTAGTTTAACGATTTCTTCTCTTGACAAATCCTCACTCCTCCACAGTTTTCGTAATATAGGTAATGTATATTACTTCCAAGTGTTTTGATAAATCTGTATCAATTGCTTAGCTTCTTTTTCACTAGAATGATTTTCAGCAATATACTGTTTTGCATTTTCACCTATTGTTTGCCTTAATTCGATATTATTAAGTATTTGTTCAGCATAATCAAGAAATTGGTTTGAGGTTGTATAGATAAAACCAGTTTCTCTGTGTGAGACGATGCTTCGATTCCCCTGGTTATTCGAAACTAAAACAGGGAGGCAGGACGACATTGCTTCTAAAATCGAAGCAGGTTGGCCTTCGGAATGTGATGTATTTAAGACACAATCCGCTTGAGTATAAATAACGCCCATTTTTTTATGTGGGACTTTCCCTAGGTAGCAAACCCATTTTTTATTGGCTTGAAGAAGTTCTTTTACAACTTCTCCTTCAGCCTCTTCAAGAATTGGTCCCACAAGCCATAGACGAACCTTCGAGTTTTTTTCATATAGACTTCTTAAAGACTCTATTGCAAATGGAATGTTTTTCACTTTGCGAATTCCCGCTGCTAGAACAAACAAAAATGTGTCATCCTCTTTTGGTTGTTGTAAGCTCTTATCCGGAATCTCGGTTGTTCCTTGTGGAATGATTGCTGTTTTATGTTTCACCTCAGGAAGTTCTTTTAATAAAATATGTTTAGCTTCTTGATTAAATACGTGAATAGCTTTGGCATTACGTAAACAAAAGATTACATCCTCGCGTGTTTTTTCATCAAATAAATGATGATTTAAATCGGTACCAGTAAGGGTAATAATATAAGAAGCTGGCTTCGTGTCAAGCTTTTCTAAAAATTTATAAAAATGATAGGCATGAAAGCCATGAACAACTTCAGCCTTTGGCAAGGTTTTCACTAGATTTTCCTCTGTTATTGAAATAATGTCAGTCTGAACATCAGATTTCTTTAATCCATCAGCTATTCGCTGTACGGTAACGGTATTTCCGCGAGGCTGGTGAAAATTTGGTGTAACTAATAGAACTTTCACTTTTGTTCCATCCTTTAAGGTCATTTTTATAAGCAACGTACATGTGCATTTTAGGTTATCCAATAAACAAATTCAATGAGGATCTACCTTATTAATAACATTCTACCTTTTTGTGATATAGCTATTTTCGAAATAGAAAAAATACGCTCAAAGGGAGTTTCCCAAAGACCGTAGTAATATAAAATATTGGCGGGACTGTGTGGGAATCGAACCCACCGGAGACGGCACGCGCCTCCCTCAGGGTTTTGAAGACCCAGGAGGACACCAGTCACCCATCCAACCCCATTTTACTATTTATTATACCTATTTTTATTATAAATATAACTTATAACTAAAGACTCTGATTCGCAAGGAAAAAGTCTTATGGAAGCTTCCTTTTAGTGGAAAACAATTATCCAGCCTGAAAGACTGATGAGGGAGAATTAAAGTGATAGTATAAATATAAAGTGAAACGTTAATCAGTGAGGGCTTCCATCTTCCGCTGATTACTAGTTGAACTAATCGAGCGTTTACGGGTAGTTATCCTCCACTGCACTTCTTCAATTCCACTAAGTCGTGAGGGATGGGGGTATTCCCCGGTAATGCGGGATAAAGGCAGGTTAGATTATGGAATCGAGATATTATACGATCGGAATGGCGGGTCATATTGACCATGGGAAAACGACGTTAACAAAGGCATTAACAAATATAGATACAGATCGTTTGAAAGAAGAGAAGGAAAGAAAAATTTCTATTGAACTCGGCTATGCTCCTTTACAAACAAAGGATGGAACACATGTATCAATTGTCGATGTACCTGGGCATGAAAGGTTTATTCGACAAATGATTGCTGGAGTTGCTGGAATTGATCTTGTTGTCCTTGTTATTGCCGCTGATGAAGGTGTCATGCCACAAACGAAGGAACATTTGGAGATATTGGAGTTTCTTGGTGTAAAGCGGTGTATTGTTGCTGTTACAAAAATAGATCGTGTCGATGAAGAGCTTTTAGAACTTGTTGGTATGGACATTAGTGAAGCACTAGCGGAAACATCATTTAAAGATGCACCAATGGTTTATGTTGATAGTGTTACTAGTGTCGGGGTAGAACAATTGAAAGAAAAGATTTTTACGGAGCTTAAGTCAGTTGAATTTCGTGATCGTCACGGGTCATTCCGGTTGCCTATCGATCAAGTATTTACTGTTCAGGGGCAAGGAACAGTTGTACGTGGAACAATTTATGAAGGGGTAGTAACGACTGGTAGTCAATTAATTGTTCTCCCTTCCGGACAAAAAGTGAAAGCGCGTAATATCCAAGTTCATCATAATAATGTTAAAGAGGCATCAGCTGGGCAGCGAACAGCAATTAATCTTGGCGGGATTAACCGCAGTGAATTGAAACGGGGAGATGTGCTAGTTGCAACTGATCATTTTCTTGTGTCAGATACCATCGATGTCTTGGTTCGATTCGTTAGAGATTTGCAAGCAGCTATTAAGCAAAGATCTCCGGTCAAGTTACACGTCGGTACTTCCGAAGTCACGGGAAAAATTATATTCTTTGATCGTAATGTAATCCAAGAGGCAACAGATGAAGTTCTTTGTCAAATTCGTTTGGATAATAGCATCGTTGTTCGACGTGGAGATCGATTCATACTAAGGCGACCCACTCCAGCAGAGACAATAGGAGGGGGCTGGATAATAGATCCAAATAGTCAAAAATATCCATTTGGTCAACAAACGATTTCGATGTTGGAAAAAAAGAAAAAGGGTACTCCAGAAGATCTCATTAAACATGCTTTAGAGAACTTCAAGGCCCTTGATATTAAACAGCTGATTCAAGAAACATCGCTGGATCAGGTGGAAGTGGAAGGAATTTTAACTAGTAGGGTCGAAGATGAAATCATTGTCATACTCCCTAATAAGCGTTTCACACTTTCATCCTTGCTGATAAAGGTAGAGGAACAGCTGGTAGAAAATTTAAAGGAATATCACGACGCGAATCCGATGCGACTTGGAAGAGATAAGGCAGAGTTGGTGCAAATTTTAACCAATGAGTTTCCAAAGGAACTAATTGACTTCCATCTTAATATGATGTTAGACAAGAACATGATAAAAAAGGAGGGTCAGTTTATTTCTCTAACAGTGTTCAAATCTCATCTTCCAGATAATTGGAAGAAGCGGATGAAACAGGTAATTCGTAATATAGAAAACGACCAGCTTGCCGTAGGTAAATGGGAGGAATATGTAAAGGACAAGCCATTCTCTAAGGCTGATGCAGATGAATTAAAAAACTATCTGATTCAGACTGGGCAAGCTTATCGGTTAACTGATGACTTCCTTATTCATAAACGCTCCCTTGATAAAGCAATAGAACAACTTAAATCGAATACGGAAACAACCTTTACGTTAAAAGATGCAAAAGAAGTATTGGGTGTTTCAAGGAAGTACCTAATTCCTATTTTAGAATTACTTGATCAGCTACGCCTTACTAGACGAAAAGAATCAGAGCGTGAATGGGTTTAGCTAATAGGAAAAAGTGTCACTTTTTCTTTACTAGTTTTTTAATAAGGAAAATGGAAAAGGACGACTAGGGTATGAAATATAAGGTAACGATTAAATTTCGTATGCAGTGAAATTATGCGCCGAAAGCTGCAAGTTTTGCGGAACAGTTATCTAGTCATTACCAGCACGAGATTAGCTCTCTAGATTTAATTCCGGGTTCTAGAGGAGCGTTTGGTATTACGGTTAATGAACAGAAAATATATTCTAAACTTGAAACAGGTGAATACCCAGAAGTGAACAACATAATTGATGAAATAGCAAGACTGAAAGGGTAACATAGCTCTTACATGAAAAAATGATTTAGGTCTTACTCCAAGTCGTTTTTTTGTCTGTTCGAGAATGGATTATTTGGTTTTACAGCCCTTTTCTGCTTATAATGAAAGGGATTTTCCGATAAAGACCTGCAGTAAGATGTCAAGTGGAAAATAAATAAATATTTAGTTATCAAGGTGCAAATTGCTGCTTAAAAAAGACATTAGAAAACTAGACCAGTAAATAAATTACAATTACTGGAAATATAATTAAAGGATGTAGAAGCTATTTATGTTTCATGTATCAACGCTCCTTTTGGCGTGTAGATTTGGTTTTTGCGTAGTAGCGCATCAACCAAACGCACTAATTTTCTTGCGGTTAGGGCGAGTGTTCTCTTATGTTGATGTTTAGGCACTTCCTTGTACTTTTTCGTGTAATAGGCGCCGTATTCGGGAACTCGCCTTCTTGTCGAGTTGGCGGCTTCAACAAGATAATATCTCAAATATTGATTCCCGTTTCGCGTCATGGAAGTGTCCTCTACTGTAAATCGTCCTGACTGTTTCTTACGCCAGTACAACCCGGCATATTTGGCAACTTTGGTTTCGTCCTCAAAACGCTCAATTTGGCCAATCTCAGCAATGATGCCAGCTGTGAACACCGGACCCAAACCAGGAACGGTCTGAAGCGTCTGCTGCAATCCGGCCATAATGCGTGTAATGGATTTATCGATTTCCTTGATCTGCCATTGAAACGTTTGAATGACCGTGATGGACGTAACGAGTATGGTATCAATTGAGTCTTCCACCACCTTATCCAGACGATAGGAAGAACGAACGGCTTTTTGAATGGATTTGGCCACCTGTTCCGAGTCATCAAAGCGATTTTTACCCTTGGAGCGAAGATAGGCAGCTAATTCATCTAAGGCCATTCGTGCCAGTTCTTCCAGGCTGTATTGTTCCAGAAATAAATCCATCATGGCTTTACCAAAAACGGACGATCCCACTCTTCCGTATACGTATTGCATTTAAAACTAAGGTGCTGTAGAAATCGTTGTTTTTTGGACGCTCTGAGATATCCCTAGTGTGAACGCTGATCAGCAGCCTCCATATGAGTACTATCCTTGTATCGAAAGCCGCCCCGGGAAGATCGACAGGTACACTGGGAAACAGTCTTTATAATGTGGTAAGCCACAAGGAGTGTAAGAATTGTCCCAAATGATCCTAAGACCATTATCTGGTAATATCTCAGAGCGTCCAATTTATTGACATTCTGAAAACGGGTTTTTTCTAGTAATTTATAGGCTGAATTAAAGAGCCTAAATATAATATACGAGGAGTGTGCTTATGAAGCATTTACTACGCGAATTGCCACCAGTCCATGAACTGCAAAAAAGCGATCGATTTATCAACAATGTTAAGCGTTTCAATATACCCGAAACCCAAATAACGGAGGTAATACAAAGTGAATTACAGTTATTACGTGGTCAGTTGTTAAGTGAGAATGTACCTGAAGAGGCTACTACCAAACAGGCAATCATTGAATACATTTGGAGTAATGTGGAGAAAAAACTACATACATTTGAACAAGATCGATTATTTCGAGTTATTAATGGAACAGGTACAGTTTTACATACAAATTTAGGGCGGTCTAGGTTAAGTGAAGAAGCTATTCGACATGTTGCCGGCATAGCTGGCAATTATTCTAACCTAGAATATCAATTCACCGATGGGAAACGGGGTTCTAGACATGATATTCTTGAGGATTTGTTAACGAAGGTTACAGGAGCAGGAGCAGCTATGGTTGTCAATAACAATGCAGCGGCGGTCCTTCTTGTGTTACGTGCATTAGCTAAGGAAAAAGAAGTGATTGTGTCAAGAGGTCAACTTGTTGAAATAGGTGGTTCATTTCGTGTTTCATCTATCATGGAAGAAAGTGGAGCGCTAATAGTTGAAGTAGGAACAACAAATAAAACGCATTTATATGATTATGAACATGCGATAGGTGACAACACAGGAATGATTCTGAAGGTACACACCAGTAATTTTAAAACGATTGGTTTTACAGAATCGGTTTCCACAAAAGAATTAGTGGAATTAGCTAAGCAAAAAAATGTTGTCTTTTATGAAGATTTAGGAAGTGGTTCATTATACGATTTTCGGCAACTGGGCATCGGGGAGGAGCCTCTAGTTAAAGAAGTGTTGGCATCCGGCGTCGATTTAGTAAGTTTTAGTGGAGATAAATTATTAGGTGGTCCGCAGGCTGGGATTATTGCAGGAAAAAAGGAACTCATTCAACAGCTTAAAAGGCATCAACTAGCTAGGGTGCTTCGTGTAGATAAAATGACATTCGCAGGCTTGGAAAAAACATTACGTGCCTATTTATCTGAAAAAAGCGCAAGGGAGTTGCCAACCGTTCGAGATATTGTGAAATCGAGTGATTATATACGAAACCAAGCAACTTCATTCATTCAAGCAGTAGAACGCCCTGCTTACGAATTAGATCTGCTGGAGGATATTTCACAAATTGGTGGCGGTACAATGCCAGGGGTGGAGCTCCCAACTTATGTTGTTGCCATTACACATAAAAAATTGTCTGCCCATTTGTTAGCGGAGAAACTAAGGAAAGGTAATCCGGCGGTAATAGCTCGTATTAAAGACGAAAGAGTTTTACTCGACTTTAGGACGATAAGTAATACAGAAATGCCTGAACTAATCGGAGTTTTTATTAGCATAACCTAGTGTGTTTGTATTCAAAACGTTAATTGGTGTTGTATGTTGTCAGGTTTGTATTAGAGACTATTGACCAGAGGGGAAATCTTTAAGTAAATACTTTGTCAATAGAGAAACGGTTGTGGTCAAATTATATGATAGGAGGTGATAATAGGATGACTGTAAAAGTTAAAGGATATTCTGATTATGTTTGTCCCCTCTTGTTTTATTACAGAAAAGTCTCAGAAGAAGCAATAAATGGAAAAGATGTATGATGGAATAGCACATTGTGCTACATTGAAACAAGCAAGATACCTACAATGAAGAGTGGTTGAAAGATTTCAACGGACTGGAGTTGAACTTGAGTAAAACGAAAATTGGCATACTGTAATAATGATAGACAATGGAACTATCCGAATATTTCTTTCGATTTTCCAGAATACACAATTCGACCACACTCAAAGAACAAATATTGAAAATTATTACAAAGCTCCTTCCCATCTATTGCTGACATGGCAAAGAAAGCTATCAGAAAAGAAGTGAGAAGTAAGTAAGCACAAATCAAAGCTGATAAAATTTTGAAGGATATTTCCAGTATGTTTAATAAAAAATCAAAGTATGAATTAATTATTATGGACAATTCTATAAATCATTAATGTATAGTGTATTGCGATACATCAATAGTTACTTTGTAAAATGGGTTCGCCGAAAATACAAGAAGCGAAAACATCGAAGAAAAGCAGAACATTGGTTAAGGGCTATTGCACAGCAAGAACACAAGTTGTTTGCGCATGGTAAATATGGAATGCCACAATTGATGGGAGAAGTATGATTGAAGATCAACAATCTGGCGAAATAGTTTTTCTTTCTAATGATGCTAAAGAACTCGAAAGGGCACTAAGTTCCTTTTAAGAGAATGATTTTAATGATTTAAAAGATAAATTTAAAAATTCTTTTGGTAATTCAAAAGAGAAAATGTCTACTTCATGGGCAGAATATTTGGATGGATTTATACAAGGTGTAGAAAAATTTTACTCGGATAAGCAAAAGTATTTCGATAAAATGACTGATGTTAGAAAAGCATTAAAAACTCATAGTTATGAACCAATACCGAATTTAATAAATGAAGCAAAAGAATTTAGTGAGGGCTGATATTCAGTCCTCTTTTTATTTGTTCGCCAGGCATGGCGACTATCTAGGTGGTGAGAGTCCACTGTGGGGGTACACATCAACTAACCACTAGAGAAGCGCAAGGTACTTATCGCGAGGTAAGGGCTGAAGGAAGCGTGTATCAAAATCTTGGCTCGACGAACAGGAATCTGATACCAAGGCTCTGTATGTGGATAAGACTCCAAAACAAGTTAAAGTCCTAAAGATGTGCGTAATCTTACAGAGTAAATCAGGCGAGTAAAAGAGGAAAGATAGTTGTCTTACCCTGGGAGGTCTCACGGATAGCTAAGGAGTCCCCTAAAAAGAAAGCTAGTCGAAAAAGGTTAATCGTGAGAAGTCAGCCGAAGCCGTAGTAATGATGAAAATCATGAAGGGCTGAACAGTTTATAGTGTTTCTACGCCAGGACTGCACGAAGGATAAACTTCTGAATGTGTTAATGATAAAAGTATGAGCGTACCTCAGAGGATAGTCAAAATAGAAGTGTTCTTCGTTACGTGAAAGGAAAGGAAGAAACGAGTGTGAAACTTTTAGAAGAGATTTTAAGCAATCAAAACATGAACGATGCCTACAAACGGGTGTACCGTAATAAAGGTGCAAGCGGGGTGGGTGGAGTGTCTGTGGAAGAACTGAAGGCTTACTTGAGGGAACATAAGGATGAACTGCGAACCCAAATTCGAAAAAGGAAATACCAACCAGCACCAGCACTTCGAATAGAGATTCCGAAAGAGAATGGGAAAATGCGTAAGTTAGGTATCCCAACAGTTGTCGATAGAGTGGTACAACAAGCAATTAGCCAAAAACTCAGTCCCATATTTGAAAAACAATTCAGCGAATACAGCTACGGGTTCCGACCAAGAAGAAGTTGCGGGATGGCAATAATTCAAGCGTTGGAATATATAAATGATGGGTATGAATGGTTAGTGGATATCGACCTAGAGCGATTCTTCGATACAGTCCATCATGATAAGCTGATGAGAATCATCTCCCACACGGTAAAAGATGGAGATGTGATTTCCCTTATACGGAAATACCTCGTAAGTGGTGTGATGGTTAACGGAAAATACGAAGATACACCGATAGGAACACCGCAAGGAGGCAATCTTAGTCCACTTCTAAGTAACATTATGTTGAATGAGTTAGACAAAGAACTGGAAGCAAGAGGACTGCGTTTCGTTAGATACGCAGATGATAGTCTTATCTTCGTCAGAAGTGAGAAAGCAGCAAGTAGGGTACTTACTTCTATCTCAAAATTTATCGAAAAGAAATTGGGATTAAAAGTTAATGTGGAAAAGAGCAGAATCTCACGCCCTAATAAAACAAAATTTCTAGGATTTGGTTTCTATTATGATCCTAATAATGTAAAGCATCACTTTATTCCCTCCAAAAAAGGCTTACTTTATTCACATTTCTCCGGTGTGATCGCT
>NZ_BMFR01000008.1 GCF_014638995.1 Virgibacillus oceani | reverse complement strand
ATGGTAATGTAAAATTTTTACATATATAATATTTATTTACAGTTATGCAACGCTAGTGGGTCTGACCCTCTGTCCCAGCTAGATATACCGCCGATTTACTTTGTTGCCGTCATAGGAGTATAGAATCTGCTTTTCCTCCACATTTGTTTCGATGTACACAGTCCGCCCCCACAGTTGATAAATGTATGGTAGAACATGCTCTAAATAGTTGAGGTCAAGCTCGGTTCCTTCATAGCCGTGAACTAAATAAAGCTCCCTATTGCGCAAATAGTCTCCGTTTTCAACAGTTATATATGGAAAACCGCCATTTACCCGCATGGAGACAAGCTGATCCCTAACTTTCTCATAGTCTTTATCGGTAATTTTGTAATCTCTGCCCTGCTTCTCAAATAAATACATATCTTCCCGCTGTACTAAATCTTTCGTTAAATAATTTCTAATAAATGATATATCTGATTCAATTTCCCTTACTTCAAAGATTTTGTCCCTTCCCGAATCAGGTTCTACTCCCAGTTCTTGCATTTCCTCAGTTGGATTATTGTACCGCTCTTCAATATCTTCATAAATTTTCAATCCAAGGTAGTAAGGATTAATGTTTTGTCTGGATGGCTGGACAACACCAGCGTTTAACGATGCAAATTCTACCGTTTCATCAGATGTTAAGTCCATTTCCCTTAAAATGCGCTGATGCCAGTATGATGCCCAGCCCTCGTTCATGATTTTCGTCTCAAGCTGCGGCCAGAAATACTGCATTTCCTCACGCATCATTGTCAAAATATCACGCTGCCAGTCCTCGAGCTCGCGACTGTATTCTTCAATAAACAGCAATAGGTCCTTTTCCGGCTTTGGGGGGAACTTTTGTCTCTTTTTCGTCTTGGGCTTCTTTTTTTCAGTCCGTTCATCCAGGCTCCATAAATCATCATATGGGGACTTCACTGCCGGTTTATCTTCCTCCTCATCCTTTTCCGTCTCATAAGGTGTCAACTTCGGCCTGACGATGGATGGATCTATGTGTTCCTGAATGGATAGTACCGCATCTAAAAAACGTTCTACTTCATCCTTCCCATGAACCATCTCATAGCTTGCAATCCGCTCTGCTGTTGCGGTCATACTTTCGACCATATCTCTTCTCGTATTGGAAAAACGCATATTATTTTTGAAAAAATCACAATGGGCCAACACGTGGGCAATGATTAACTTATTTTGTATGAGGCTATTCGTATCAAGTAAAAAGGCATAACATGGATTAGAATTGATAACAAGTTCATATATTTGGCTCAAACCAAGATCATAATGCAGCTTCATTTTATGAAATTGCTTTCCAAAACTCCAATGACTAAAGCGCGTTGGCATGCCATACGCACCGAATGTATAAATAATATCTGCAGGACAAATTTCATAACGCATCGGGTAAAAATCGAGACCAAATCCAGACGCAATTTCCGTAATTTCAGCGATTGCACGATTGAGCGCCTTCGTTTCCGTCAATATAATCCCTCCAATTGTACTTTTTATATTGTATGTGTCAGTGGAAGATTTTTGAACATGGAATTCAAATGCGTCACTGCCATTCTCCAAATAATGTCGAATCAATATATACAATTTTTCCCACAGATTCAAGACTCAATTCCCTGAATGTTTCCTTTCCATCATGGAAAGCATAAACGATAGGAGGAATGATTATGGATCAACATTTCTTATCAATAGAAGAGTTAAACGAGTTACTGAATCGATGGAATGGACAAAATATCAAAGTTACCAAACTGGAGCTTGATGATGTAGATGAAACATTAATGGAGCTGCAAAACATTTCTTATTCAAAAAACACAAGAAGAATTGATGATTATGTACCAATGCACACATTACAATTAAACGGTACAGGACACGTTTTAACGGATGCCGCCGACCTCAAGCCTCAGGATCTCCCAGCATCACAATACGAAATACCACTTGAGGATAATTCGCTTTATGAATTTGACGGATCACAGTTTCTGCTAAGTACTGCCCGCGGTGTTTATAAGATAGAACTTGCTGGGCCAGGGGAATAACGCTAACGCATATACGACTGCATTACAAACGGAGGCACCCCTGTTCAGGAGTGCCTATACTTGATGGATATTAGCCCTTCCAATTGTCAAACAACCGCTTCTTCCTTCTAAAAAAAGCTTTTCATCGCATGGTATACATCGCTCTTATCCTTCAAAATATAATGGCGGAATTTGGGATTATCGATCGTTTTAAATGCGTTCATCAATGTTGAGTGGCGATTATATGCATTAACCTCTCCGTAGCCAAACATATTCGAAACATCCATAATTTTATCAACGAGTTTAAGACATTTTTGATTATCAGATGTTAAGTTATCTCCATCCGAAAAATGGAATGGATAAATATTATAGCGCACGGGATTATACTTTTCATCGATAAGCTCTAATGCCTTGCGATATGCTGATGAACAAATCGTTCCGCCGCTTTCGCCCTTAGAAAAAAAGTCTTCCTCTGAAACAACTTTCGCCTCAGTATGATGGGCAACAAATTCGATTTCAACTGTTTCATATTTCGATCGCAAAAATTTTGTCATCCAGAAAAAGAAGCTCCTTGCCATATACTTTTCAAACCTTCCCATTGATCCGCTTGTGTCCATTAGCGCCAGAACTACTGCCTTTGATTCCGGTTTGATTACTTCATTCCATGTTTTAAATCGCAAATCGTCGTTAGAGAATGGCGTAATTCCAGGTTTTCCTTCCGTCGCATTTCTCTTAATTGCCGTTAAAATTGTTCGTTTCTTATCAATGTTGCCCATAAGTCCTTTTTTGCGAATATCATTAAATTCAATTTTCTCGGTTTTGATTTCTGCTTGTTCTTTTTGTTGAAGGTTGGGCAACTCAAGCTCTTTGAAAAGAACTCCTTCTATCTCAGCTAAAGACACTTCTGCCTCATAATAATCCTGTCCCGGCTGATCTCCAGCTTCATGCCCTTTCCCGGATCCGCCTTTACCTTGACCTGATTCACTGGGTGCGCGGGCGACGATATCCCCAACTTGACTGTCACCATTGCCTTGACCCACATGCTTTGATTTATCGTAATTGTAACGAATTTTGTATTCATCAAGCGAACGAATAGGGATTTTAATAACATCGCGGCCATTCGACATAATAATATTTTCTTCACTAATTAAATCAGGCAGGTTATTTTTAATGGCTTCCTTTACCTTATCAGAATGCCGCTGCTGATCCTGATAGCCTTTACGATGGAGGGACCAATTTTCCTGGGAGACGACGAAGCTTTCCTTCTTTTCATTCATACCTTCCCCTCCTTTTCAGATTCTAGAGATCGAAAGTCAGTATGCCAATTTCACCCTCTAGCTTTTTTATAAAATTGTTAAAAAAACATATAAAATTACTTCAATGCTTTCTTTATCATATGCAATTACGGTGAAACAAGTTATTACTACTGCATACTAAATTGAAATAAAACAGACTTTGGGGTGTCATTCGGTGCTGCTCTCCTGACGATATTCCCGTTCTCCTGCCGATGTTCCGCTGATGCCCTTCCGAATTCACATCACACCCGGCTTTCTTTTTCTATTAAAAAATAACAAGACTAACGAAACGATTAGTCCTGTTATTTTTGGGATAATTATAAATTTACCTGTTGAGCAAGCTTCCTACATAACGCAGCAAGTCGTTTGCTGAGATGGAATTATATCCATACTCATCTATTAATCTGGCAATTACTTCATTAACTTTCTTAAGCTGTGATTCGTCCGGGGTCTTTGATGAAGTTGTAATTTTAACGACATCTTTTAAATCTGCAAACAATTTCTTTTGAATTGCTTCCCGCAAACGCTCATGAGAGCTGTAGTCAAAGCGCTTGCCTTTCCGTGCATAGGCAGAAATACGAATAAGAATTTCTTCCCTGAACGCTTTTTTAGCATTTTCTGAAATTCCAATTTGTTCTTCAATTGAACGCATAAGCTTTTCATCCGGATTCAATTCTTCCCCAGTAAGCGGATCACGCAATTTATTTTTATTGCAAAATGCTTCAACGTTATCAAGGTAATTATTCATCAATGTTTTCGCGGACTCTTCATATGAATACACGAATGCCTTTTGGACTTCTTTCTTGGCAATTTCATCATATTCCCTTCTCGCAACAGCAATATAGTTCATATATTTATCACGATCTTCCTGTGAGATCGAAGGATGCTGATCAAGCCCATCCTTCAATGAACGCAGCACATCAAGCGCATTTATCGCAGGAACTTCCTTACGTATAATCGAAGAGGAAATTCTATTAATCACATAGCGCGGGTCAATCCCATTCATCCCTTCAGTTGGGAATTCCTTTCTCAGCTCATCAACGTCAACCTGGTTAAATCCTTCCACATTTTCTCCATCATACAAACGCATTTTCTTAAGATTATCTACCCCTTGTTTCTTAGAATCCTCCAGCCGCGTTAAAATAGAAAAAATGGCAGCAACCCGTAATGCATGCGGAGCGATGTGCACATGTGCCATATCACTTTCATTAATCATTTTTTGATAAATACGTTCTTCCTGACTAACACGTAAATTATACGGAATCGGCATGACAATAATCCGTGAATGAAGCGCCTCGTTCTTTTTATTGGAAATAAACGAACGATACTCGGCTTCGTTTGTATGCGCTACAATCAGTTCATCGGCACTTATTAGCGCAAATCTGCCAGCCTTAAAATTACCTTCCTGTGTTAACGATAAGAGATGCCATAAAAATTTCTCATCACATTTCAGCATTTCCTGAAATTCCATCATCCCGCGATTCGCCTTATTCAATTCACCATCGAAGCGGTATGCGCGCGGATCTGATTCCGATCCGTATTCAGCAATTGTCGAAAAATCAATACTACCTGTTAAATCAGCAATATCCTGTGATTTGGGATCAGAGGGGCTAAATGTTCCAACACCAACACGCTTATCCTCAGAGAAAAATATACGTTCAACCTCGACATCCTCAATTCTTCCGTCATATTCTTTCTCAAGTCGCATTGTGTTCAACGGTGACAGGCTACCCTCGATACGAATACCATATTCATTGAAAAAGTCCTCACGCAGATGCTGTGGTATAAGGTGAAGTGGGTCTTCATGCATTGGACAGCCTTTAATGGCGTATACCGCACCCTCATCAGTTCTGGAAAACCTCTCCAATCCACGCTTCAGCATTGTCACAATTGTCGATTTCCCACCACTAACAGGGCCCATTAACAATAAAATCCGTTTACGTACATCAAGTCGTTTTGCTGCGGGGTGAAAGTATTCCTCAACAAGCCTTTCAATTGCTTCCTCAAGCCCAAAAATCTCCCCACCGAAAAAGTCGTACATCTTTTTTCCATCTTTCTCAGTTAATCCGGAGCTTTTAATCATATTATAAACGCGTGAATGAGCTGTTTGGGCAACTTCAGGCCGCTGTTTTACTATTTCCAAATACTCCCCGAACGTTCCTTCCCACATTAGCCGTCTTTCTTCTTCTCGGTGACTCCTTACTTTGTCTAGTATACTCATTGAATTCCCTCCATTTAGGGCGCGGTTTATATAGCTTATGCAAGTGAGGCTTTTATAATGATGACTATCTTTTAAGCGTTTTACGGCGACAAGCTTTATTGTAAAAAAGCTGGAAATATGTATAATAAAAAGCAACAAGAAATCAGGAGAGTGATGACCATGGCAAAATCGAATGCCAAAAAACAGAGAGAGAAACTGGTACGCGAGGGAAAAAGAAATCCGGAAAATGGAAGAAGCCCCTTTGCACAGTTTGATTTACGAACACAGAGGACAAAAACGAAGAAAGACCATTTGCATAGAACAAAACATAAGAATCGTGATTCCAGACAATGGGAAAACGATTCTTTTTGTTTGCCTATCTTCTTCTGAAACCACAAGTAAAAAGAGTTTGGAACTTCATATAATTAAATAATGTCCTTGCATGCCTGCCTTTTTGCGTGTATGGATCGATTTCCCTCTGAAGGCGGCGCATAAATTCCTGGTCACATTTACACGATGGTCCATACCTGCTGTAACACTCATCATGTGCCTTGCAAGCTGCATCCACCTCATTTACTGGAGCACCTGGGCCGCTGCAGCCTGGACCGCAATATTTATAGCCCGGGAAAATGCAAAAGCCTAACCCTCTGTTTCTTCGCTGTGACAAAGCAATACCCCCCTTTCAGCTCGCCTTACTTTACGTTATTCATAAATACTTCCCGCTGTATATACAATTACCTATGCCGGCTAAATAAATTGAAAGGCGTTTATCACGTTAACGGCTATAAAACATATATTATTATGAAATTACACCTAGGAGGTTCACATAATGCATTTCCCTGCATGGCCACACCCATTTTATGAAACGTATTATCGACATCCTGCTTATCAGCTTGGGCCCTGTGTTCATCATCAGCCAGTGCAATATGTTCCATACGTTCGTCCAGATTTTCCAGATGTAAATCCAAATTTTTTCCATGAATCAGCTGGAGCATTCAGGCAATTGCTGAACGATGCTGCAATAATTTTAAATAAACTTGCAGATTCCAGAGAATTTGCCTACAAAGTGATGGATGCAGCACAAAAGAATGAATTGGATAAAGTAGAAGAGTTAATTAGATCCACGGGGATTAAAGGTGATATTGAAGTAAATTATAATCCGGATGGAATTAACTTGAAAATGGGGTCCAAAATTGAAGACACGGAATGCTGTAAATTAGATATGGCAATTAGATGGCGGTAAGATGTTCAGGCAAGACACTCCACCTACCGATACTAGAATCCAATGGAGTCGGAAATTAGCCGGGCAGCCAATTACGTCTAAATAACGGGGGCTGCCATAATGAGACAGCCCCATTTAAACTGTAATAATCGCTAAAATACTGTTACTTCTGCTAAAATGGACTCTTACAATGAAAGGAATACGAGCTCCAGCATCTTCCATAGCGGAGAAAATAACCATCTTAGGCAACTGGCCACATCCAAAAATCTACATAATACCCCCACTTTGCTAAAATAGTGTTAGATTCATAAACTATGATAGCCTTAAAAATGACAAAAGGGTGGTTGAAATGGCCAATATACATGATATTGCTAAAAAGGCAGGTGTTTCGGTAACCACGGTTTCACGAGTATTAAATAATCACAAGTATGTTTCTGAGGAAAAAAGAATTGCCGTTCAAAACGTTATTGATGAATTTAATTATACACCTAACCGAAACGCAATTGATTTAATACGCGGCGAGACAAGACAAATCGGGGTTATCATTCCATATAACAATAACCAGGCATTTGACCAAATGTTACATGGCATACTTAATAAATCAATTGAACACGAATATTCTGTCATCGTGTTACCGACAACATATGATGCTAAGAAAGAACTCGAATACCTTTCGATGCTGCAAACCAAAATGCTTGATGCAGTTATAATCACATCCAGATCCAATAACTGGGAAGCTATAACACCTTTTACAAAGTATGGACCCATTATCTCATGTGAATATACCGATTTTTCAGAGATAGGCTGCTCCTACATAGATAGATACACTTCATACGTTGAAGCCTTCTATCTGCTGAAAGAGAGAGGGCATGAAAGAGTAGCTTTTACAACGGCTAGGGAAATGGAAAGCAAAAGTACAATTCAGACATTTACTGCTTACGAGGAGGTATTTGGCAAACCATCTGGAGATTACGTCATTTTTAATTGTTATTCCATGCAAGATGGATACCGTGCCGCCCAAAAACTATTACATATAAAAGAAAAACCTACAGCTATTTATGCAAATGGAGATGAAGTAGCTGCAGGCATTTATCAATATGCTATATCCATTGGTATGCATATCCCCAGGGATGTGGCTCTATTAGGTCAAGAAAACCAGCCGATTGGTGAAGCATTGGCAATATCAACGGTTGATCACCAACTTATTCAAGCCGGCGAGCAAGCATTTGAACTAGCCATTAAAAAATCTAAAGATAAAATAAAAATCCCGTATCAAATTATTCATCGTTCTTCCATTTAAGTATTGACCTGAAATGCATTTCATCCTTTATTCTATTTTAAACAACGAATGAAAAAGGGATGATTTCATGTATAAAACATTCATTTTCGATTTGGATGGTACAATCATTGATTCAGAACAAATTGGTCTTAAAGCATTACAGGATACACTGAAAGAGCAAGGTATTGAGAAGGAAATAAATGAATTGCGTTTTTCAATCGGGATACCTGGTCTGCGTACATTGGAAATTCTAAATATTGCTGATATCCCTACCACGTTAGAATCATGGGTGGCTAAAGAAAAGCCGTTTATGAAAAACGTCCCAATATTCCCAGACATTCCAGAAGTAATTGCTCAGTTGCCAAAAGCAGGAATTGTAACCTCTCAAACAACAGAAGAATTGCGAAATGGATTCTATCATCTGGGGATTGAACACCATTTCCAAGCAATTGTAAGTGCGGATGACACATTAAAACATAAACCAAATCCCGATCCATTAGAATTGGGACTGCATTTAATGGATAGCCAGCCAGAGGAGACCATCTATATTGGAGATTCAATATATGATTTGCAATGTGCTAAGTCTGCCGGAATTGACTTCGGGTTAGCCCTGTGGGGATCTGGGAGTCGTTCGGGTTTCGAAAATGCTGATTATATTTTTGAAAAGCCAAACGATATATTGACTTTGGGTTAAATCCACTAAAAACTGCACCTGCAATTGTTAAACACCAATTGCAGGTGCAGTTTTAGTATGTTTTATTACTGTATGCGTGCGCCGCCTGCTTATATGATTAATGCGGCTGGTTAGTATCTATAATCCACCATCAATAAATACCGTCAATACCTTTGCCCCATCATTATCAACAGGGACAAACAAATGCGGCTTTGTTCCTTTAAAATAGGCGGTATCCCCTTTAACCATAAGATGCTTTTTATCATCGTAAAGCAAATGGATCGATCCCTCCAAAACATAGATGAACTCGTCCTGGGAATGTGTATACGGTTCATGTCTTAAATTTGTATCCTTTGGTGTTACATGAACAATTGTCGGCTCAATTCCAGAAAACCTTGACCGGTTAGCAAGAAGTTCATACGAGTAACCCATATTTTCGTTGCCTACTCGGTATTGTCTATTTGATTTTGGAAGCAGCACAAGATCTGTTTCCGGATGTCCGTCTAAAATCCAGGAAAGCGGTACATCCAGCGCCTCGCAAATTTTTGATAATGTCGCAACGGCGGCGGATGTTTGTCCATTTTCAATTTTAGACAGCATACTCTTTGAAATGCTGCATTGATCAGCTATTTGCTGCTGTGTTTTTTTATTTCGTAACCGTGCTTGTTTAATCTTTGTTCCAATGTTTAGCAGATCTATCAGAATTCTCCCCTTTCCCTATATTGGATATGGGTGTCTTAATAATAGAATAGCACATTACCCCGGTCAAGTGGGACATGGGACATAGGCATGGGACATGGGGACGGTTCTTTTGTCCCACTTTAGGCAAGCTGGTTCCTGAGAAAACAAAAAATCACTATTCTCTATGTGGTCGTTCACCACTTGAAAATAGTGACTTTAAATTTCTTTCTTATTCTTTCATTGCTGACTTGCAGCATAGGCGAGCGACTTGCTAGGCAGAGGCTTTCCCAATTTGTTTTGGATAAAAAGTGCCGCTTCCTGAAGCTTCTTTTCATCTATTCCAGTTTTAATTCCAAGTCCGTGCATAAGATAGAGTACATCATTTGTTGCCACATTTCCTGCCGCACCAGGAGCATATGGACATCCGCCTAGCCCGCCGATAGAGCTATCAAACCGAGAGATACCGTACTGCATGGAGGTCATGATATTCGCAATAGCCATTCCCCTTGTATTATGAAAATGCATAATAATCTTTTCTTTCGGATACGCTGCAAGCACCGCATCGAGCAATTGCTCTACCTGCAAAGGAACTGCCGAGCCAATCGTATCACCAAGCGAAATATCATCCACACCAAATTCAATCAATCGATCACATACCTGGATAACCTGTTCTGGAGTAATTTTCCCTTCATATGGACAATCAAACACAGTAGAAACGTAGCCTGTTACATGTTTCCCGGCTATTTTAGCTTCTCTGACGACTTCCTTCAATACCGGGTACGTATCGTCAATCGTCTTATTAATGTTTTTCTTATTATGCGTTTCGCTAGCAGACATGAACACGGAGGCACCATCAATTCCGGCTTCAAGTGCAAGTTCCAGACCCTTCATATTAGGTACCAGCGCAGAATACCTGACATCCGGATTCCGCTTTATTTTCTTGCCCAGCTCATGCGCATCAGACAATGCAGGTATCCATTTCGGATTGACAAACGATGAAAACTCAATTTCCTTTACCCCAGATTCAGATAACATATTGATCCAATTAACCTTATCCGGAGTCGCAACCAGCTTCTTTTCATTTTGCAAACCATCCCGTGGTCCTACTTCCTTAATCTGAACAAATTCTGGCCATTGTCCCATGTTTCTCCCTCCTCTTATTTTTAAAATGCTAGTATCCACCATGAGTACCTGCATGAAATCAGTTTTTTTAAGAACAAAATTAAAGTTACTTGAATACGCTTACATTAAGGGTGAATAATTTTGCATTTGCATCTGCAAATACATCTGTGCCGTTTCTATATATTATTCAATCAAGTTTATTTTGATTCAACATTGTTGAGTAAACTATATAAAACTATTTCTAAATTGTCAAATTTCTATGAGACTTTTTCATGCCAAAACCATTTGTTTTATTAGTGTTATATCCTTCTTATCAATTTTTAATCTCCTTCACATGGAGTTCTCAGTGTCGTTCTGTATTATGTACTTGGATCGTATTTTGTGGATTTTGGATCGTATTTCTCTTTTTCCGCTCGTATTTGACTGTTTTTGGATCGTATTTCGGTTTCTTGGATCGTATTCGGGCAAGATCGGCTCGTATTTCCATATAATTGGAAATAAAAGCCGCGATTTCCAGGAAATAATAATAAGCTATCGCCACTAATCAGCAGCAATAGCTCTATTTATTCGTTAGATGTTTTAAAAAACGAGTTGGCCAATGTTTATTAATGAAACAGGAAGACTGAAAATAGTAGAATGGATAGCGGACCACTTTTTAATGGTATTATTTGATTTGGGGACCGCACTTATTAGTTGTATATCTAATAAGTGTGGTTATTAGCAGCTTCTGGAACGGCATCCCGCTCGGTTTATCAAAGAATCAATTGTAGGAAATGCACATTTAATCCCCACAAAACTTACACCTTCAGCATGTCCATTATATCCTCTTCCGTAAGCATAGACCCTTCGTCATCAGAATCAATAATTTCCCCAATTAAATGTCGCTTTTTCTCCTGCAGTTCATTCATTTTTTCCTCAATTGTCCCGCGTGCTACCAGTTTGATCACCTGTACGGCATTCGTCTGGCCAATTCGATGTGCACGGTCGGCCGCTTGCTTCTCGACTGCAGGGTTCCACCAGAGATCATATAGAATTACCGTATCCGCACCCGTTAGATTTAGGCCGGTGCCGCCCGCTTTTAAGGAAATTAGAAATAAATTGCGTTCCCCAGCATTAAATTTATTACATATTTCCACCCGTTCTTCTGATGGTGTCTGCCCATCAAGATAGAAAAACGGTAAGCCCTGAAGCTGCAATTCCCTGCCGATGAGTGCAAGCATTTTCGTAAATTGCGAGAAAATCAGCACCCTTCGTCCAGAAAGTCTGGATTCCTCGATAATTTGTTTCAGCTGTTCAAATTTAGCCGAACTTCCTTTATAACCATCGACAAACAAGGCAGGATGACAACAAATCTGCCGCAACCTTGTTAAACCGGCAAGAATCTTAATTCGGTTTTTCCGGATTGTATCTTTGTCCAAATGCTTCCATGTATCATGCCGCAGTTTTGCCAAATAGGCCGCATACAGCCTCTTCTGATCCGGAAGCAGCTCGACCGATTCCAGTGATTCTATTTTTTCAGGAAGCTCAGACAGTACATCCTCCTTCACCCTGCGCAGCAAAAATGGGCGGATCTTGCGGGAAATTTTTTTCTTCGTAAGGTAACTAAATTCCTTTAATCCTCCGAAAAGCTCAGGAAAAACGACGTGAAAAATAGACCACAGCTCTTCTGTTGCATTTTCCACCGGTGTGCCGGTCAAGGCAAACCGGTAATTTGCTTGAAGCTTCTTTACAGCACGGGCAGTTTGCGTCATAGGGTTTTTAAATGCCTGTGCCTCATCAAAAAACACGGTATGGAAGTTTTGCTTCTTAAACCATTGGATATCACTGCGCAGCAATGGATACGAGGTAATAATTACATCCTTATCCATTGCATCTCGCTGGATGTTGATTCGTTCTGCTGTATTGCCATCAATAATCTCCGCCTGTATAGCAGGGGTGAATTTTTTTAATTCGTTAAACCAATTATAGGTTAGCGATGATGGGCAGACGATAAGGACAGGAATCTTATGATCACGTATCGCCGTTAGCTCTGACTGAATAAAAGCGATTGCCTGCAGTGTTTTCCCTAGCCCCATATCGTCTGCTAAAATTCCTCCGAATCCATAGCTTGCGAGTGTTTTCATCCACCTGTATCCGTGTTTTTGATAATCACGCAATGTCGTTTCTAAATTATCTGGTATCGCGAACTTCATGCTGTCCGGATTTTGAATTTTATCAAGGAACTGATGAAACGATTCCTCCAATGACACTGCATCATCCGAAACAGTGTCAAGCAGCCGGAAGCCCTTGATAATTGGTACATTCAGACCATTTTCCAGCTCCTCATCCTGATCCTGTATTGGCACTGCATTCAAAAAACGTTTTATTTCCTCAAATTCTTTCGTTTCCAAAGAAAGAAGGGATCCGTCACGCAGCCGGTAATACTTTCTTTTTTCCACCAACGCTGCTAAAATGTCACGTATTTGTTTTTCAGGAATGCCGTCCATTTCAAATTTGAATTCCAGCCAGTTTGTCCGCTCTTTTTTGTGCTTTACTCTGATTTTAGGCGGATTATTTCCTTTCGTTACGCGAGCCCTTACTGCCGTTGTAGCATATACTTGCACAAGGCTTTGAAGCTTGGGAAGCATATGATATAAAAATTCATATTCCAGTGCCTCGTTGTGTAAAAAGTAGCCCCCGTCCGTCTGGGTAAAAGAACTATCCTCCATCAATTCCAGGATGGCATCCTCTTTTTCCATGTCCCTGACAACAAATGGGCTTGCTTGACTTTCATCTAAAGGATTAATCCTGTTGTTTTCATAGTAAAATTCCAACCCGGCGAGCAAGCGATTGTGGACACGATCCAGGAAAAGCTTTGCAATTAAAGGTACCTTCCTAAACTGTTTGGAAAGGGCTTCAGACAGCCGAAAGTCACCTATCCTTTTCAGCACAGGCACAATCTTTTCCATAAAAAAGCCTATTTGTTTCTGGGGAATAGCAATTTGATTTGATCCGGATGCATCCAGCATTTGTTTCAGATCAAAAAGATAGCTGCAATCCTCAAATTTCAACTGCATTACTTTTCCAGCAGCAAGAACAGATTTATAGGATTTCAATACAATTAGATTATTCATTCCAGTAATGTTTAATTGATAGCCCTGACCGTCCAATTCTGTAAAATCAAACCTTAAAGGCAGTGGCTGCTTGTCCACTATTTCGATCCCATCAACTGTTTCTCCAAGGTATTCCAGCTTCACCATTGGAGCTTTTATTAGCAGTGGTACAAGGTGATTCCAGGCAGATGGGGGAATTAGAAGCACGTGATGATTGTCTATTTCTTCTGTTCCTGATAATTCATCCAGATATAATCTTTCATCCTGAATGACAGTAATAAGCTGCTGCACACAGGCATCAGTTTCCTGTTGAAAACAGTGTAGAGATGGATCGTAAATGAAAGCGGCGGACAGCTTACAGGGACTTCCATCATTTACATGCTCAAGAAATTGCCGGATATTACTAATTTTGATTGGACCTATATTAATTTCCACCCCAAACATGCAGTGACTATTATTCACAGCAACAGGCTTGCACGTAAACACTAAATCAAGTACTTTACGATCTTCAAAATGCAGCTGATGCCCGCTTGAACGGGTCGTCTTCGCATTAAATATCGTCATTAATCCTTCCGTGAGTGCTTGTTCTTGTGCTTTTGCTGTTTGATGCTGACGTTCATCAATCGACAACAGGACGGCTGCAATATGCTGACAGTCGTTTTTAAACGATGCTAATGTTGGACAGCTGCATGTTGTGCGAATATCCTTATTTCCTGCCTTTTCAATCGTGACATGGAAATCTTCTGTTCCTGCAATTATTGCCTCACAGCGATCCTGTGTGTAACTTTCAATTGTTACTTTATTAGCACGATAAAAAGAGTCCCCTTTCTTGAAGGAGACAATACCACACATATCTTCAATTATTTTGCGATTTAATTCAATATTCAAATGCCTCGCCCCTTTTGAAGGGATTAATTATATGAATTGTATCATAATAGGCGGGAATTTTTTAGCGGAGCACATCGATAAAATGGGAAAGTATTTTTGCGGTAAGCCCCCAAATGACTTTATCATCATAAATGTAAAATAGCTCTTCTATTTTTCCTGTCCGCCAATTGTAGTTTTGTCCTCCGGCAATAAGCTCAAACGGAAAATTTTCCTCCGGCACCATTTGCAAATATACGTAATGATATTTTGGTGAGGTATTTTGGAAAAAGGAAAGCGGGACTGTGAATACTTCGGCAACTTCTGTCGGGTTTGGATTAATAATCTCGGGATTTGTGATCATTCCCGCAAATGGATGAATAATCATTCCAAACGGTGAAACGACATAATCCAATGGATAAACATCTGATATTTGCTTTAGACTTATCCCTAATTCTTCTGTTGTTTCTCTTAAAGCAGTATCTTGAAAGGAAGTATCCTTGTTTTCCATTCTTCCGCCGGGAAAACATATCTCCCCAGGCTGCCTTCTTAGATTTTGAGAACGAATTTCAAAAAGAACGTGAATAGCATCGCCTTTTTGAATAAGCGGCAGGAGAACAGCATATTTCCTAAAATCGGCACTTCCAAGTATAGATGGGGCATGGTTTCCTAATTTAGTCCGGATAAATTTTGTGTCCATGTAGTCACCTCAAATTTCAGCCTTACCGTATATTATAGCACAAAAACAAAATATTTTGACATATAAACAAGCCCAATTATACATTAGGCATGGTATGACCAATAGAAAAGCCCTATCAGTATCAAACCGATAGAGCTATTCTTTCTGTTAATAGCCTGCTGCTTTTTTATTCCTGTCCAATAATGGCTGCAATGCAAGCTGGAGTGCATTTTTTTCTTCAGCATTCAAAGGAATTAGCGGCAATCTAACATTATTTCCAGCATCCATCCCAAGCATGTTAAGTGCTTCCTTAACAGGTGTTGGACTTGGGCTTTGGAATAATGCTTTCATGATTGGAAGCAAATTGCGATGCATGGCTTCGGCACCTGCAACATCTCCATTTTGATAGCTTGAGACCATGTTCTGCATTTCATTTCCGATAATGTGGGATGCGACTGACACAACTCCATTTCCGCCAATGGCTAAGGTTGGTAACGTTAAACCATCATCACCGCTGTAGAGCGAAAAGTCATCTGGAGTTTGGCTTATAATTTCAGCCATTTGGTCCAGGTTTCCGCTTGCTTCTTTTACGGAAACAATATTTTTCACCTGTGAGAGCCGTACGATTGTATCAACAGACATGTTAACCACACTGCGCCCTGGAATATTATAAAGCATAACCGGCAATGCTGTTGAGTCTGCTATCGCTTTAAAATGCTGATACAATCCTTCTTGAGACGGTTTATTGTAATATGGGGCAACAAGCATGATCCCGTCAACCCCAGCTTCCTGTGCTTGCTTCGTTAGGGTAATTGAAGCCTTTGTATTGTTTGACCCTGTTCCGGCAATAACCGGGACCCTTCCGCCAGCAATATCAACGACAAATTTAAACAGACCCGCCTTTTCCTCTGTGGTTAGTGTAGGCGATTCTCCTGTTGTACCTGCAATTACCAATCCATCTGAGCCATTTGCAATTAAATGATTGATCAGCTTCCTTGTTGCTTTAAAGTCAATCTCCCCATGCTGATCGAATGGCGTAATCATTGCTGTTAACACTTGACCGAAATCCATAACTTCACACCCTTTTTAAAATGTAATTAGAGGTGTCAAGAGCTATTTCATTAAGCGCAAAAAAAGCAACAACGAGGGATTCGCTGCTGCTTTAGAAACAATTGTTAACCGTTTCTTTTACGATAGCCCCCCATATAGTCTCCTATATGACAGTCCTGCATTTATTCAATACAGACCCAGCCTTAAGTACATGAGATTCTTACAGGCTTCGGCAAATTCCCCTTTCCACAATTATCACTGGACCTCATTTTCCTCCAATTGTGTACTAATGGTTTTCGCACCTCTATCCCCATTTCAGATTACTAAAATGGGAAAATATTTAATTGCATTTAATAATAGCGGAAAATTAAATTTTATGCAAGTGGGACAAGGGGTCAGTCCCCGTGTCCAGGGACGAGGGGACTGACCCCTTGTCCCGCCCCACAGATATTTTGGTTTGGTGTTCGTCTAGGAGAACCAAATCCAGGAGTATATATCGTATTACTGCTTGGCATCTGGGGAGCTTTATTTACAATGTTAACGCAGATTAGGATCAATGTTACAAACATATATAGTGGTTCATAGTCGATATCCAATTTCTTTTAAAATGTGTTTAAATTTAAACCTGGCCGACGATTTTGTTGGGTAGTTGTAACTGGAGTAACGACTATTATTTTAATGCTTCTTAATATTGCAGACCACCTTGAAGCTGTTATGACCTTCCAAGGTGTATTCTTAATGACCTGGGCTGCCATTTTAGTTACAGATGCTGTTATCGTTAAAAAATTCATGAAAATTGGCCCTGGTTATTATGAGGTAAGACAACGGAATTTGTATAAATGGAATCCAGTTGGCGTTGGATCCTTAATAATAGCAAATAACAATCCAAAAGAAGGTCCTTTTTCTCATTTAACAAGCTTTTTAACTGCCATGCCTCACATAATCAACCCCCGGCATCCCAGGACGAAGGAACAGACCCCATGCCTCAGCCAAAATATTGGTACTTTTTCCCTATAAATGTGTTTTTTAATCACTACTTTTAAGACTATTTTCACTAGTACAATTATTCATAATTCGGTAGAGTTAATATAACTGAAAATTAAGTCACGAAGATTGTAGTAAGGGAGGGTTGAATTGTCATATTTTACATTACTAGTTGGATAGGGGGAGAATAATGTTAAAAAGAGCTTCGGTAGTATTACTAGTTTTACTGCTGGCATTCAGTAATTTTATGTACGTAGGTGCGGCTGAAATCACTGGAAAAACGCTGCAGCAGACAATCGAGAAAAAGGCAAAACCGAATAAACAGAAGCTGAAAGAAACAACGGATCCCAACAAGGAGGTCCGGGTAATTGTAGAATTGGAGCAGGAAGCGCCAATTGAGAAGGCTACCAAGAAGGGTGTTACATACAATAGTCTTAAACAACCAGAAAAGAATAAGCTCCAAAAAGCGGCTAAGGATTCCCAAAAAGAAGTAAAAGACAAAATGAAGTCCAAAAAAATTGAAGCAGATTTTTTACAGGAATTCACGACCGTTATTAATGGATTCAGTGTCGAGGTAAAACAAGGGGATATCGATGAAATTAAAGAGATCCCTGACGTTGAAACGGTGCATATCGTCCATGAATATAAACGGCCGGAAGTAAAACCGGAGATGAAATACAGCAAAGAATTAGTCGAGGCACAAAAAGCATGGCGTGATTATGGCTACAAAGGTGAAGGGATGACAGTTGGAATCATTGATACAGGGATTGACCCTTCACACCGGGATATGATCCTATCCGATGATACAGAGCCCGCTCACACGGAAAACTCTGTAGAGCAAACGATCAGTGAGCAGGACTTGCCTGGAAAGTACTATACGGAAAAGGTTCCCTACGGTTATAACTACATGGACGAAAACGATGTCATTCTTGATAATGCAGCTGGAGCCTCGATGCACGGCATGCACGTTGCTGGAACAGTCGGAGCTAACGGGGATGAGGAAAATGGCGGTATTAAAGGGATTGCCCCAGAAGCACAGCTGTTAGCGTTAAAGGTTTTCGGAAATGACCCGGAAATGCAATCGACATATGGGGATATTTATATTAAGGCAATTGATGATTCTATTAAACTAGGTGTGGATGCATTGAACCTGAGTTTAGGATCTACATCAGGATTTGTTAGTGACGAATCACCAGAACAGCAAGCTGTAACACGTGCTGTAGATAATGGTATTTTAGTAGCCATTTCAGCTGGTAATTCCAATATGTTTGCAGAAGGATTCTATTATCCATTAGTATCGAACCCAGATTACGGTGTAAGTGGTTCACCAGGGGTTGCGGATGATTCCTTGCAGGTTGCTTCCTTTGAAAACACGAAAATGGATGTTGATGCTGTGGAATACACGATTGATGGAGAAACAGACAGTGCACCGTTTTTATCAGCAAGTGACACACATCCGTCCGATTACGTGAAAACAACATTTGACGTTGTTGAGGCAGGTCTTGGAGCACCGGAGGATTTTGCTGGTAAAGATGTAAAAGGAAAATATGCGTTGATTCAGCGCGGTGAATTAGCATTTACCGAAAAAGCATTAAACGCCCAAAATGCAGGAGCGGAAGGTGTCATTATTTACAATAATACGGATGGAATCGTGAACATGGCATCTGATCCTGCAATTGAAATTCCACAGTTATTTATGCTGAAAAATGACGGGGAACTGCTAGCACAAGCATTAAAGAATGGAAAAGCGGTTACGTTGAATTTCAATGGCGGTACTGCAACCATCGACAACCCTGATGCTGGAAAAATGAGTGCCTTCACATCATGGGGATTAACGCCTAATCTGGATTTCAAGCCAGAAATCACAGCACCTGGCGGACAAATTTTATCAACATTGAATGATGATCAATATGGAATTATGAGTGGTACATCTATGGCGGCACCGCATGTTTCAGGTGGAGCAGCACTTGTCCTGCAGCGAATGGATGAGGACTTTGGACTTGAAAATAGTGATCGTGTTAATTTAGCGAAAAACATCATGATGAACACGGGCAAACTGGTTTCATTGGATGGCGCTTACGTTTCACCCCGCCGTCAGGGTTCTGGTTTAATGCAGCTTCATGCAGCACTTTCAACACCAGTTGTTGTGACTGAATCAGAAACCAATGAAGCAAAGGTAGCCTTAAAACAAATTACCGATAATAACGTTACATTTGAACTAACTGCGGAAAACCTTAGCGATGAAGCGGTCACGTATGATGTGAAGGCAAACGCGCAAACGGACCAACCAATTGCGAACGGCGCTGACACACTCGTTGCGCCAAACCAATTTGCCGCGTTGGAGCTTGACGGTGTTGCAACGGTTAATGGAGAAGAAGTAAGCACGATCGAAATTCCGGCAAACAGTGACGTAACGTTTACCGTTTCACTAGATATCAGTGATGTCGATGCTGCGTTAACAGACATTTTTACAAACGGGTATTGGCTGGAAGGCTTTGTTAAGCTAACCGATCCACAGGACATCAATCCGGAAATTTCTGTACCATATGTTGGCTTTAAAGGGGAGTGGGATGATTCTCCAATTCTGGACAAGCCAATGTGGGATGCTGAAACATATTATGGAATGACTGGTGTTGTCACATCAATCGGCAAAGATGAGGAAGGCAATGAGCAATTCGATTTTCTTGGAACAAACCTGCAATCTGGTGAAATAGATCCAGAGAAAATCGCCTTTTCGCCAAATGGGGACAAGCTGCAGGATGATGCACTGCTCATTCTGTCATTCCTGAGAAATGCGAAAGAGGTACGATTTAATGTTTTGGATGAAAATAAAGAAAAGGTACGCACTATTACAACCGAATCATATGTAAGGAAAAATTATTATGATGGCGGACTTGCCCCGATGTATTCCTTGGACGCATCACGAATTTGGGATGGGAAAATCGATGGCAAAAAAGCAGCTGAAGGAAAATATTATCTTCAGGTAGAAGCTGTGATTGATTATAAGGATGCAGAGTGGCAATCAATGGAACTCCCTGTTGTCCTTGACACAACCGTGCCTGAACTGGATGCAGCATTTGATCAAGAGAGCCAAACTGTAACTGTTGCTGCTGAGGATAACGAAAATGGAAGCGGGCTTGCATATTGGGATGTATTAGTTGACGGTGAATCGATTCTGGATGAAACCTATACAAATGGTGAAACAGAACATCAATTAACAAAGAAATTAAAGGAAGGTCAAACATTATCGGTCGTAGCTGTTGATTATGCAGGAAATAAAACGATGGAAGAAGCAGTTAGCGGTCAAGATACAACAATACCTGATCTTCATTTAAAATCACCGGAATTTCTTGGTGTTGAAACAACTCGGGACGTTGAATTTACGGGATATGTAACCGATTCGTCCGGTGTCAAAGAAGTAACCGTAGATGGTCAAAAGGCAGAGCTTGTCTACAACGAGGATGAGGATCGTTATGACTTTTCCGTTACAGTTTCACATAAGGATGATGGATACGTTCTTCATAAAATTAAGGCAGTGGACAATGCTGGCAATGAAGCGGAAATCGGCCGCAGATTTTTTATCGACACAGAGAAAGCAGGATTGAAGGTAAAAGTTGATAAGAAAACGGATGCCGATGTCGTTCAGGCTTCTGCCCTGATTACAGACAACTTTGACGAAATCCGCATGTATGTGAACGGAAATGAAATATACAAGCATGAGCTTTCAGAACCGTATGGCATGAATGGATTTGAGCATACAGTTGAGGCAATTGAACTTGAGCTGGAAGATGGCAAAAATGAATTTGAATTTAAAGTAGTTGATCTCGGCGGCCATACGACAACAAAGACGATTGAAATAGAAAAGACAGATGGGGATGAAGAAACTGAATCGAGTATTGACACGATGCTGCAGCTCGTTGATCAATATAAATCAAAAGGAGAAATCAGCTGGCTAATCGCTCCTTCTCTTAAAACACAACTAAACACAGCAAAATATTTTGAAAACAGAGGATTACAGAGAATAGCTGTGATGCAAATGAAAAGCTTTAAAGGCACAGTCAGCCTGTTTAACCGAATGTACCTCATTACAGACAAAGCAGCAAAAACACTGAACAAGCACGCCAACAACCTAATCAAAAAATGGCAGTAAAATATGGGACAAAGGTCATGGGACAAGGGGTCACATGGGACAAGGGGTCAGACCCCTTGTCCCATGAATCCCTTGTTCCATTTTTCTTTTTTGTGTATAATATATCAAAAAGATACATATCATATAGATAGGGTGATGCTTATGAAAAAATACAGCCATACAACGTATGCGATTCTTGGAATTTTAACAACCGATTGCAAGTCTGGCTATGACATCAAACAATTAATCGATAATAGTTTGAAACATTTCTGGAAGATCAGCTATGGGCAGATATATCCGACATTAAAGCTGATTGTGGAGGAGGAATTAGCGACAGTTCGAGTTTCAGCACAAGAAGGGAAGCCTGACCGCAAGGAATATGACCTTACCGAAAAAGGAAAGGAGGTTTTGCAAAATTGGCTTGAGAATCCCATTGAACAAATTCCGGTCGAGCGGAATGAGGTTTTGCTTAAGTTATTTTTCAGCCGTCATCAATCCAAGAGCAATACGTTAATGCAACTTGCGGATTACAAACAAAAATTGATGAAGCGCTATCAAACTTATAGTGGGATTGAACAGGCGATTACAACGCATGACCATGACAAGGAAGATGCAATGTATTGGCTATTCACATTAGATTATGGAAAACGGATAACTAAAGCAGCTATTGGCTGGTGCGAGTCCACGATTAAACAAATTTCAGAAAAGGGGAATGCATAATGGCGAAACAAATATATACCGGACGTTACACAACGGAAAACGATGAAGATTTTGTTGTATTTCTTATTGGTATGCGAATTAACAAAAGGCATGCCGTTCATAAATGGCTGCCAGTTTTTACTGCGATGCCGCCAATGATTAAGGAGCTATACACGAACAAAGAAGCGTTAGGCTTTTTATCCATGGAAACCTATTTTGGCCTAAGAACCACTGTTATGATTCAATATTGGCGCAGAACAGAGGATTTGCTGGCGTACGCAAAAGGGGAAAAGCATTTAGCTGCATGGAAAGACTTTAATAAGAAGGTTGGAAATAACAGTGCTGTTGGGATCTATCACGAAACGTACAACTTAAAAAGGGGAAATTACGAGTCAGTCTATGGAAATATGCCTCTTTATGGCCTAGGAAAAGCAATGAAGCACGTCCCGATTACGCCAGAGCGCATATCGGCCAGAAAAAGACTTAAACTTAAGGACAAGGGGGCAGGTTCATTGTCCCAATAGCGGGACGCGGGACCTGGCCCTCTCCCACTAGAAAAGAGGAATTCTTTAGTCCCTGTCGAATTACTTAATATTAATAATAAAAGGGGCGATATAGTGGAAGTACAAGAAGTATTTGTGGAACCACCAAAGAAAAAGAGAAATAAAAAGAAAATTTTACTTATTACACTAGGATTGCTGATTTTAATTGCAGCTGCCTTAGCCATATTTGCAAATGCATACATAAACAAATCACTTGCACAGGTTGAGGGCACTATTGAGCTTGCGATGCTTGAAAATGAAGTAACAGTCATAACGGACAAAAATGGTGTGCCGCATATTAAAGCAGAAAATGAACATGATTTATTCATTGCACAAGGATACATTCAAGCGCAAAGCCGCATGTTCCAAATGGAGTTATCACGCAGACAGGCATCCGGCACGTTAAGTGAGGTTGTCGGCGAAGCTGCTATCGATCAGGACAAATATTTTCGCACGCTTGGATTGAGGCGGTCTGCTGAGATGTCATATGAAATTTATTCTGATGAGGCTAAACAGGTGTTACAATGGTTTGCCGATGGCGTCAATGCATATATCAAGCTGGCACAGGATGAGGGAAGTTTGCCAATTGAATTTAAATTAATTGGATCAGAGCCTGGTGAATGGACTCCTCTTGATTCACTGACAATCGGCAAATATATGGCATTTGACCTCGGTGGCCATTGGGAGCAGCAAGCATTCAATTATTACGCATTAACTAATTTTGATGAACAAAAAGCGTATGAACTATTTCCGAAGTACCCTGAAACGAAGCCTACAATTATTGGTGAAGACGAAATAGACGTTGCATCCAGTTTCAATCAGGCAGTTATTCCGCATGCTTTTAACGGAAGCAACAATTGGGTCGTAAGCGGGGACAAAACGAAATCAGGAATGCCGCTATTGGCAGATGATCCCCACTTAGGTCTTGCAACGCCATCTATTTGGTATCAAATGCAGCTGGAAACTCCTGAAATAGAGGTGAGCGGCGTAATATTTGCCGGTGTCCCTGGAATCATTCTTGGCCATAACACGGACATTGCATGGGGTGTTACAAACACGGGACCAGATGTGCAGCAGCTTTATTTGGAAAAAAGAAACCCGGACAATGCAAACGAATTTTTATATGAAGGTGAATGGGAGAAGGCTCAAATAATTGATGAGCCGATTAAAGTGAAGGACGGCGAAACAATCGATTATCAGGTTGTTGAAACCCGTCATGGGCCTATCATTTCTGACTTTGCAAATGAGGAAGCAAAGGATACAGCCATGTCACTTAGATGGACGGCACTCGAACCAACGACAGAGCTTGAAGCCATATTGGAAATAAATAAAGCATCGAACTGGAATGAATTCGAAAAGGGTCTGGAAAAGTTTCTATCACCAGCACAGAATTTTGTTTTTGCTGCAAAGGATGGAACAATCGCGTATAAAGCAAATGGAAACATACCAATCTATGAAGACGGTGACGATGCATTATTGCCACTGGAAGGATGGGAAAAGGAGAATGATTGGAACGGATATATCCCATTTGATGAGCTTCCTACAGTTATTAACCCTGAAAAAGGATTCATTGCAACAGCGAACAACAAAATAGTCGGGGATAATTACCCTTATCATATTAGCAATGTATGGGCACAGCCTTACCGGTACGAGCGTATTGCCGAGGTACTGGCGGCAGGGGATGATTTTACAATAGAAGACATGCAAAACCTGCAAATGGACCAGACAGATTTACAGGCACGTGAATTTGTACCGATTTTTGCTGAGACGCTTAAGGATGAGAAGCTTTCTGCTGATGAAGGAAGGGCATTGGATCTGCTTACAAACTGGGACTTTGTTGATAACGTCGATGCGGCACAGCCGTTGATTTTTCAACAGTGGATGGATGAAATTGAATCAATTCTATACAAGGAAATCCCAGAAGATGTCATGGATTTGTTTGGCAGCCGCGGGCAAACGACAAACAACATTTTACGAAGCGGGGATGATTCTATATGGATTCAGGAAAATGGCGGAATGGAGCAAGTGCTGCTCACCTCTTTAAAAAATACATTGGATGATTTAACAGAAGCGTATGGTGAGGAGCTTTCTGCTTGGCAGTGGGGAGATTACCATCAAGTACAGTTCCCTCATCCATTATCCAATGTAAGTCCAATACTGGCATTCTTTTTCAACAACGAGGATCCAACCCCAGTTGGCGGAAGCAGTGTTACGCCAATGGCAGCCAGCTACGATTCTGAATCAGGGATTGTTGATCACGGTGCATCATGGCGATTCGTGATTGATACAAGTGAGATGGAAAAAAGCTATCATATTGTTGGACCGGGACAAGCAGGTCATTTTAAAAGTGACTGGTACCACAATCAGATGGATGATTGGGTTGAAGGGGATTATCATATGACAGTCATGGATGAAAATGAAGGAATGAAGCTGACATTGAAACCATGAATTTACTATGGTGAACCCAGCCATAATACTTTAATGACAGAAAAAAGGTAACTGCCAGAATAGGAAGCAGCTACCTTTTTTGCTAGGAAAATGGTGTTAGGTTCACTGAAAAAGAAAGGTACCTGTCCCTCGAATAGGTTCACAAACATACACGCAGGGACAGCCACCTTTAAAATTGTTTTATTACATCGCTGTTAAACCGCCATCAATTACAAACTCAGAACCGGTTGAATAACTGGATTCGTCTGTTGCAAGAAATAGAACGAGATTAGAAACTTCTTCAGATTGTGCAACTCGCTGGATTGGAATATGTTTGGCAAATTCTTTTATCGTGTCAACAGCGTCTCCTTCTGTAACCATCGGTGTTTCAATCACTCCAGGATGTACAGAATTAACACGGATTCCAAGTCCTGCCACTTGTAGGGCAGCCGCCTTTGTCATTCCACGCACAGCAAATTTAGTATCGGTATAGCCAATCGCACCACCCACTAAACCGTTCATAGAGGAAATATTCACAATCGAGCCGTTACCAGTCTTTTGCATCGAAGGTATAACAGCTTTCATACCAAGGAAAACGGAAACCTGATTGATATCTACTATTTTTCTATACTCATCCTCGGTCATCTCAAAAATAGATTTACTCATACTGATTCCTGCATTATTGATTAATATATTAGCCGGACCAAAAGCCTTCTCTGTTTCAGCTACTACAGCTTCCCAATCTGCCGCTTTCGTCACATCTTGTTTAACAAACCTTACATTTTCACCCAGCTCATTAGCTAGTGCAATTCCGCCTTCTTCATTTAGATCTGTAAGCACTACTTTTGCACCTTCACTTACAAATTTACGCACATGAGATTCCCCCATGCCTCGTGCACCGCCCGTTATAATTGCAACTTTGTTATCTAGTCTGCCCATTCCTATTCCTCCATTCATTTATTCATTCCTATGTTTTTATCGTAACGGTGAAAGTGTATCCACCGCAGTCATAAATCATTCCACAACACCAGCTAAAATTATATCGTCAACCCACCATCCACAACAACTACAGAGCCCACTACATAACTTGCCCGATCAGATGCTAGGAAGGAAACCATTTCAGCAAGCTCTTCTGGTTGTGCATAACGTCCGATGCGCATATTAGCTACTTCCTCAGGTACATAACCCCCTGATGTAAACTGTTCTTCCACACTTTTAGTTAAAGAAGTTTGTACCCCGCCTGGACAAATTGCATTGACACGAATACCTTTCTTGATATATTCCATCGCTGCCGACTTCGTTAATCCAACGACAGCATGTTTCGTTGCAGAGTATACGGAGGCACTATGTTCACTGCGAATTCCAGCTGTTGAAGCTGTGTTTATGATAGAGCCGCTCCCTTGCTGTTCCATCACCTTTAACACATGTTTCAACCCAAGGAATACACCCTTTATGTTGACAGAAACAAGACGGTCAAATTCAGCTTCCTCTACATCACCTAGTAGTGAGAATTTTTGGATTACCCCGGCATTGTTGAAAAATACATCGATACGGCCAAATGTATCGACGGCTGCATTTACGAAATGTTCAACATCTTTACTCTTTGAAACATCAGCCTGAACAAAGATCCCTTCTCCACCCTGTTCCTCAATGAGCTTTAAGGTTTCCTCACCAGTTTCCTTGTTAAAATCTACTGCTACAACTTTTGCTCCATTTTTTGCCATTTGTAAACTGCTGGCTCGTCCAATGCCGCTGCCAGCACCAGTTACAACAGCAATTTTACCTTCTAGTTCCATAATTGACCCCTCCTTATCATATAACTCAGTTTCATTTTATTCGTTATCTGAATTTATTTATTGCACTTTTCTACGTTTAATAGTATTTTTTTACTATAATTAAAAATATACTGTAATCGCTATCATGGGACGGGAGAAAATTAGATGAAGCATTCTTTGGAGGAAATTAAATACATTTGTCAACTTATTTATGAAGCACATCGATTATCTGTTTTTTATATGAATAAACAAGGAGAATTTAAATTAGAATGTTCCGCTAGTGATTTTCACAAAAATGCCTATTACATTTCCCTCAAAGATCAATTGAAGGCACACTCCCAACAACATAGCCCGGAAAAAGCTCCTGTTCATTTTTCGCTTGCCGCCATGCACTTTTTCCTTATCCATTTAAAAACTGAACACCAGTACCATGGAACGATAATCATTGGACCATGCCTGGAATCCCAGTTAGATAATGAAAAAATTAACGTCATATTGAATACATTGGGAGGGTCGGTTAACAAACGAACCCTTCTAACATTTTACCAAACCATTCCAGTAATTGATCCGCAGCAATTTCTATCAATCAGTCTATTGACTTACTATCTGATTTACCAACAGAAGCTAAATCAGTCGGCCATTAAAGACATGGGCAAAAACGAATCCAACGTAAAGTCAAAGGATTTACTTGATCTTGAAATTTCAAAAAGAAGGAGAAACTTTATTTCCCATAGCAATCTATCCCATGAGCGTGTTTTGCTGGACTATGTAAAAAATGGACAGACCGATAAAGTTAAAGATGTTATTCGCTATTCGATTATTGGTGAAGATGAATTTGGGTCCTTAGCAAAACACAGCCGGATTCGAAGTGAAAAGAACCTGATGATTACAGGTGTGGCACTTATTTGCCGAGCAGCTATTGAAGGGGGATTAAATGAAGAAACTGCGTTTACATTAAATGATTATTATATTCAGCAAATAGAAGAACGAGAAAGCATTGTGGAAATCTCCACCATTATGACAGAGGCAGTCAACGAATTTACAGAGCGTGTCTCCAAATTGAAAAAAAGTACCTATTCCGCAGCCATCATCATTTGCCAGCGCTATATTTACAACCATTTGTATGAAGAAATTACATTGGGTCAGCTAGCAAGAATAAGTAACTTAAGTCCGAATTACCTATCTGGCCTGTTTAAGAAGGAGGCAGGTCTTTCAATAAGTAAATATATTCAACGCCAAAGAGTGGATGAAGCAAAGAAACTGTTATCATTAACAACCTACCCAATATCAGAAATTTATTCCTGGCTGAACTTTAACGATCAGAGTTATTTTATTAAGGTATTCAAAAAATTCACAGGTAAAACACCAAAGCAATTTAGAAACGGGGAATAAGTGCGAGACAGGGGTTCATTGTCCCACATTTTACTCCTGCTGGGAAGAGTAGCCTATCCCTCTGTCCCGCGCTATATGTTCTTTTTAAATGAACGCTCATGTCTCAGCAGCCATTCCTTCCTCCAAAGCCCTCCAGCGTAGCCAGTCAGTTTTCCATCTGACCCTATTACTCGATGGCATGGAATGACAATGCTTAATTTATTTTTACCATTCGCATTGCCCACTGCCCTAATGGCTTTTTCATTTCCAATTGAAACAGCTATGTCTTTATAGGAACCCGTTTTTGCATAAGGTATTTCCTTTAATGCATTCCAAACCTTCTTTTGAAAAGCTGTACCTTCCAGCCTATATGAAAAAGTAAATTCACTGCGAGTTCCTTTAAAATATTCATCAAGCTGCTGTTTACAAACTTCTAAAACCGGCGGGACTTCTTCTTGATCTTCATCTACTTTATTTTCTTCTGTAAAGAGTATGGAAATAACTGCTTCATCAGTACCGGTAATCTCCAGTACCCCGATTAGCGTTGGATAATATAGCTTATGAATAATTTGAGTCATATAAAGACCTCCAAAGATAGAAAGTAGCATATGCCTGCCAGCCCTTCCAGCCTAATGACAGTTTTTCAATTTCTTTAATAGTCGGTTTACGCTCTAAACCTAGCTGGTGCTTTATTGCATGATGAAGACCAACATCTGCTATTGGAAAGGAATTCTTGTTGTGTAGGCATTTCATCATAACATAATTTGCAGTCCAGGCACCGACTCCCCTGTATTGCATCAGCAATATTTGAGTCTGCTGATCATCCTGTTGATGTTTTAAAAAGTCCTTTGTTAATTCACCATTCTTCATAGCGTTTGCAATCCCTATGATATATTCAGATTTCCTGCCGGTAATTTGCAGTATCCTTAAATCCTTCACGTCCAAGGATGAAATTTGTTCAAATGAAGGGAACAACCAGAAGGTATCTCCATTATAGGTTAGACATTCCCCAAACCGTTCAACAAAACGCCTCTTCAGTGTGTATGCAAAAGTTAAATTGATTTGCTGCCCTAAAATCGCCCATGTTAAAGCTTCAAATAAATCTTGAATACTAATCATCCGTAACCCAAAATAGTCTTGTGCCAGCTTCCGCAAAATCTTATCCTGACTTGCCAGATTATAGAATTCATCTAAATCACAATCTAGATCAAACCAATCCCATATATATGCTGCAACTTTGTTTCGGATTTCTATAGCTGGGGTTTTAGTTAGAAATTCGACTATTATGGAATCATTACTGTATTCAACTTTAAATAAAACCAATGCTCCACTCACTTTAATTAATTTAAACACATGTCCACCGTTAATCCGGTGGAGCACTTCTTGATCAGACCTGCCCAAGAATGCTAGACATTCATCAAAATTGAATTCCTTTGGAGGATACACTCTTATAAAAGACTCGTGGTCACTCCAATTCATGGCATGACCTCCTTACCTATTGCGTTTTCGATATTCATTGGGAGAACAATCCATCCAGCTTTTAAACACTCTGTAAAAATTGGATGGGCTTTGAAAGCCAACCTCATAGCATATTTCAAGATTCGTCTGGCCAGTACTTCTAAGGAGATGAGCTGCCTTATCAACACGGATTTTTTCCAAATAGGTACGAGGTGTATCACCCGTCTCCTCCTTAAATATTCGTTCCAGATAAAAGGCACTTATCCCAACTTCATCGGCTATATCCTTTAGGCGCATATGGTTATTATAATGATTAACCAAAACAGTAATGGTACTTTTGACTAGCTGAATATTCGGGGAATGCTCAACCTCTGGCTGGCATCTTTTACAAGCACGATAACCCGCACGTTCCACTTCATTGATATCATAATAAAATTCTACATTTGCCTTTTTTGGCTTTCTGGATTTGCAGGATGGCCTGCAATATATTTTAGTTGTTTTTACAGCGGTAAAAAATAAACCATCATATTTATGATCACAAGCGATAATCCTATCCCACATCTCTTCAAACGTAAAATTGACAGCTTCCATCAGCGACCACCCTAACTTTGTTTCGCGTAAATGCTTATTTGGTATAACTTATTTTACTAGGCAGCATTAGTGATTGCATCCTCATTCTTGCTCTTATGGTCTAAAGCCCCCGCATCAAAAAAATAGTGGGACACGGGGTCTGACCCCCGTGTCCCACTATGCTTCCTGTAATATATTATCTGCGTTTTTTTGTTGCTGATTTACTAAGCCCAGCGCCTGTGCTGTTTCAGTTTGAATTCTACGGGCGAGCTCTGGATTATCTTTAAGCGACTTGCCGTATGAAGGAATGATTTCTTTTATTTTCGGTTCCCATTCCTTCGCTTGTTGCGGGAAGCATTTTTCTAATACTTCAAGCATTACGTGAACAGCTGTTGAGGCACCCGGAGAAGCACCGAGCAATGCTGCAATTGTCCCATTAGCACCACTAACGACCTCCGTACCAAATTGAAGCGTTCCTTTACCACCCGCTTCGGTATCCTTAATAACCTGCACGCGCTGCCCCGCTACGACAATATCCCAATCCTTGCTTTTCGCATTCGGGACAAATTCACGTAATTCTTCCATGCGTTTTTCCTTCGATTGTAAAACTTGCTCGATCAGGTACTTGGTCAAAGAAACGTTTTTCACACCCGCTGCAAGCATTGTTAAAAGATTATTCGGCTTGACGGAACCAACCAAATCGAACAATGATCCGTTCTTTAGAAACTTCGGCGAAAAGCCAGCGTATGGTCCGAACAATAATGACTTTTTATCACCAAGAAATCTTGTGTCAAGGTGCGGAACAGACATTGGCGGCGCGCCAACCTTAGCTTTACCGTATACCTTCGCATGGTGTTCGGCAACAACTTCCGGATTATTGCACACCAAAAATAAGCCGCTTACCGGGAATCCGCCAATATGCTTCGATTCCGGTATACCGGTTTTTTGCAGTAAAGGCAACGCCCCTCCACCTGCACCAACAAAGACGAATTTTGCTGTATGGTATTCCAGTTTATCCTCTTCATAATTCCGTACTTTCAATTCCCATGTACCGTCTTCCGTACGTTTTATATCATCCACAGTATGATTGTAATTGATCGTAACATCTTGACTCTTTAAATGGTCCAGCAATTTACGAGTCAACGCTCCAAAGTTAACATCCGTTCCAGAATCAATTTTTGTTGCTGCTATCGGCTCATCTACTGAACGCTCATTCATTATTAGCGGAATCCAGTTCTTCAACGTTTCTGGATCATCGGAAAACTCCATTCCATCGAATAGCGGATTGTCAGAAAGTGCTTCAACCCGTTTCTTTAAAAATTCCACATTATCTTCTCCATGCACTAAACTCATATGTGGCAATGGCATAATAAAATCTCTTGGATTGTCTAGCTGATTACTGTTTACAAGATAAGACCAAAATTGCTTGGAAAGCTGAAACTGTTCATTTATTTTTAATGCCTTCGTAATATCTATCGACCCGTCCGGCTGTTCAGGTGTGTAGTTAAGCTCGCACAATGCAGAATGTCCAGTTCCCGCATTATTCCATTCGTTAGAGCTTTCTTCCCCTGCCTTATCGAGTTTTTCAAAAATGGTAATTCTCCAATCTGGTGCCAGTTCTTTTAAAAATGATCCCAATGTCGCGCTCATGATTCCAGCGCCAATTAGGATAACATCCGTTGTAGTATGTTTGTTACTCATGTTTTCCATCCTTCTTATCAAATGAGATTTGCAGAAAGGATGCAGGTGCGCCCTCTCAGATGTCAAAGCAAACCAGGGTGCATCCTAATTACACATCTTTTCTGATCAAAAATAACCTACTATTAGTGTATCACTAAAAGCAATAGAATAAAATATATTGTTACAAAAACGTGATAAATGCAGTGTATTTAATAGTTGGTAAAATATCTAGCTTGGATAAAGGCAGTTTCTATAAGTTCAACATCGAGTTTTTCAATCTAACTATAAAATAAGCTATGATTTTCATTTAAACTTTAAAAATATAAAAATTAATCATTCCCTAATCTGCTAATATAAGTTAAAATATAGTCAAAATACATTTCTATGACAGGAGTGATGACTTTGGAACAGTATAAATTTGATACTGGTATTAGCAAAACGATTGTTCAAGCTATTGTGGAAGGTTATCGAGATTACATAGAACATCGCATGGATCGTCATAATAAAATGAAAATAAGCTCTGCTTTTGCATGGACTAAAGGAAACTTTATTGAAAGTAAAATTGCAGATATTTGCAGTGATCTCAATTTTTCTTACAAAAAGGCGAAAGCTGGTCTAACATGGGATTACCTGCAATTTATTCAAGGTGACACAAAAAAACTATTTCTAATTAAAAATGCTGCATACTTTAATGAAAATAGCTTTTCTCAAGCAATTTTACCCAATAAAGGAAATAATAAAATCCGTCGAACATACCTCCATGAACTATCAAAAATTAATAAGAAACTAGAATTCTCAACCAACCATCAACAGGTAGAAAATCCGAGTAGACAAAGTATACAACTTTCGTTTAAAATTTCAGAAGACCTAGTACAAGATGATCTTAATCACTTTCAGGAATTGTATAATGAGTTTCACATTCTGACTTATGAAATTGATGATGCATTTCAGATTTCAAAAATCATGCATTACTTGCCAAATCCAGGTGACAATATAGCATATAGGATTGATAACCTTTCAAAATATATTTCTGGAGCCGAACTGACCGATAACGAAAAAGAAATCATAGCTCCAGATACAAATAATAATTTAATTGACCCTGCAGAGTACGATATTGGTATCTTTCAGGATGATCAAGAGGAAAAAAATTAATTTAGTTTAGATAGGGGGAGCATTATGTTTATTGGTGAAAATCTTACCAATCTTCGCACCATGCATGGTTATTCACGAAAACAGCTCTCTAACATGTTAAATGTTACGGAACAAGCAATATGGCAATATGAAAATAATTATACATCGCCAAAAATGAAGATTGTTAATGATCTTAAATCTATTTTTCTGGTTAGAAGTAAATATTTTTATAATAAAGACGTGCTCAGCCGATATTTTAACCACGGAAATATACCAGTTATGAACATTGCATACCGTTCAAAAGTAATGAATGTTATTTCTAAAACCCAAGCGGAGGCTAAGCATATTGAATTTTTGGATAGCTTTATTAACTATTTAACGTACAAAGTATCCTACCCAACGCAAAAAATTATTCAGTTACGAAATGACACAATTGATTATCTCAACACTTCTAATGATGACAGGGAAACGCAAATAAGAAAAACGGCCAGACTTGCCCGCCAAGAACTGGGGCTTCATAATGACACAAATGATGATCTAATGTTTTTAGTGGAGAAAAGTGGCATCTTTGTATTTGAAAAAGCAATTGGTGAGGATATCGATGCTTATAGCATATGGACAAAACAGGACAGGCCATTTATCATTCTAGGAAATTTAAAACGTTCAGCTGTAAGGAGAAATTTTGATATTGCACATGAATTAGGACATTTGTTGCTTCACTATCTAGTTGAGTTTACAAATTTAACTAGTAAAGAGCATAAAGTAATTGAGAATGAAGCAAATCAGTTTGCTGGTGCGTTTCTTCTGCCCGAAGATTCCTATTTAACTGATTTGCGGGCTACCGATCATATAACTAACCCGGATGCATATATTGACCTAAAAAAGAAATGGAAAACGTCTTTACAAGTTTTAGGTTATCGTGCAGCAAATTTAGGTATATTGGATGCGAAAAGTCATCGTAATTTTTATGCAGCTCTTCATCGAAAAGGCTATTTAAAAAGGGAACCTCTTGATGAGGTAATTCCTATTCAAAAACCACAAAAAATAAAATCGATCATGGACTTAACTATTAAAAAAGGAATAATCGATATTCGACAGATGATTGAAAATGACTGGATGGCAGAGACTGGTTATTTTCATCGAATAACAGGAATAGATTTAGACTTTTTTAATCGTTATTTGGTTAGTGAACACGATTTCGGATTGTCAAATGTCACTGAGCTGCGGTCGAAATTTTCGTAAAGGAAAATAAAAATGATCCAAATATGCTAGACCTGAAAAAGTGCATACCTAGTAAGTTCCCTTCTGAAATGATTGCCTTAAACGACAAATAATAAAATGGCATGTGAAAATAATTCTTTTCACATGCCATTTTATTTGCTGAAGTATCAAGAATTTTTGTCTAGGTTATCCCAAACCTATATAGGCTTTGAACTAAATATCATCCGCATTTACCACTTTACGCGCCTGACCTTCATGCAACTTTTTCATTGCAAATCTAGCAATCGGCTGTGCAATCAGCATTTCGACCCAAAATGCAATAAAAAAGTTTCGTGGCCAATCATAAAAGAACGTTTGAAATGGTTCTAAACTGATCTCTCTCATGCCAATCCAGGTTCCGATAATTGTCAGTAAAATAGACAAAATCGTTACGCTAAACAGGATTGTAAATAATACTTTTGCATTAAATCCATCTGTAGGCTTCGTGAACTTGGCTATCAATTTATTAACAATCGGGTTTGCGACCAGGGTTACCAATAGAATGACACAGATCCATACAAATGGAATAACCTGTAATGTTTCGAAATAAGTCTGTTTATGGAATCCAAATTCAAATCCCATAATAAGTGGGGCAATAATATTTACTGAAAGGATTGAAATGATAGCTAAGAACAGTATAAATTCTTTGCCGTTTCGAGGTAATCTTGTTTCTTCATGCATATTCGTCATCTCCAAAAATAATATTTCAGATGGCAGACGTATCATGAAGACATATATTTTTGGTCAATAAAAAGAAGACCAATATCTCTACACACTGATCTAACTAATAATATCACGTGGTGTAAATTTGATTCAAGACTTTTTTATTTCAAACAACCGTTACAAACATAATTCTTCCTAAGGTCATTATTTGTCAGGACTAGCCCATATCATATACAAATATCCTAATAATTCCCTTTCACAATTCACTATTTCAACACTGGACCGTCTCACTATTTCCAGGATGTCACGATCCTGATGGCAGCCTACCCGTTTTAGCACGAAAGGGTTTAGCCGTTTTTGAAACCAGCCTAATACAGCATTTTCAACTATTCCATGTTCCAGCAATAAAATTTTCCCATCCTTTTTACACCACTTGTTAAATAGTTTCAATACCTTTACTGGATCTTCATAACTGCACAAGGTCCCTGAGGAAACAATGGTATCAAACGTATTCTCGGGAAAAGATAGATTTTCAACTTCTGACAAAACAAACTCCGACTTTATAGCGTATTCTTTCGCAGCTGCCTTAGCTTTTTCAAGCATTGCAGGGCTAAAATCAACCCCCGTGTATTCTATCGACTTCGGAAAATAATTAAAATTCATTCCCGCACCGACCGCCACTTCAAGTGTTTTCCCCTTAACCGACCCAAACATTCTTCTGCGCCATCCATTTCCTGACTGCCGTTTCCTTCTTTTTTCATATTTAGCTGCCTGTTTGTCAAATAGGTGAATGCGTCTTTCCTTTTCCATTGCTTCCCCTCCATTTTTTTATACTAAGTGTTATCCATTTAATGGTTACTTATTCTTCAGCATCTCAGCAAGCGCATCTAAGGAGTTAAATTGTTTAATTAAATACGTCCGCCCTTCCTTTTGCAGGTATCCTTTATTGCAGAACTGTGTAAGCACATGCATGAAGTGACGATAGGATATACCTAAATAATCACATGCAACTACGTGTTTCTCCTTATATACCCCTTCATCCGCCGTTTGCAAAATGAAATCTGCAAGCCGGTTTTCAAGTGGAAAAGCGAGAAGCTGTGAATACTTGGCCGCCATAAGTGTTGCCTTTACACTTAAGAACCTGGTTAGCTCCCTGAGAAATTTCGTATCCTCCAGCAATTTCGTGCGATAGTAATGCATTGGCAGTGCAATACAAACCGTTTTCGTCAATGCTTGAATCCCTTTTGTATAATACACATCATGTAATAATTCCATTTCCCCAATATATTCATTTTCATTGATAAAATTAATTAAGGACACTTTTCCATTCTGATGGGTTATATATATTTTCGCCTTTCCTTCTAAAACGTAAAATAAAAAAGCTGGCCTCATGCCTTCCTGTATAATCCAATCATCACGTTGATATTCACGCACTTCCATGAATTCTTCGACTGGAAAGGAAAATAAATGTGCAATAGAGTTCTTTTCTAAATACAGCTGCTTCTTCTTACCTTGATAAATTTCCATCGTTCACCTCAAAAATAGGAGATATCTCATATTTTTTATATGTAATTCCATGATATCATGCAATCACCTGAGGGGGATACAAAATGAACACACAACGCTGGATGAGTACTCAATTTTTTAGTTTTTTTATGACATGGGGCATTTTTCTTCCCTATTGGACAGGATGGATGATTCATACAAAAGGAATTACTGTTTCCGAAGCTAGTTTGATTATGAGCTTAGGATTGGTTGCAAGGGGGCTTTCAACATTAGTTGCTTTTCCATATTTATCAGGGAAATTCAGCAGTAAAACCTTATTAAATGGAGCAGGAATTGGCACGCTGATTGCTATTCTCTGTTATATTCCAGCAGGTTCCTTCGCCAGCCTGCTTATCGCCACACTACTATTGCATTTGGCTTACCCGGCATTGATGCCTGCTTTAGATAGTGCCGCTGGTATCCTTATGCAAAATAAAGAATTAAACCATTATGGAAGAAGCCGGCAATGGGGATCCATCGGTTTTGTCGTAGCTGGCATGGTTTTAACCGTCTTTACAGGCATGCTTGGTGATGAAGTGATTTTATGGGCACTAATGCTAGGTATAATCGTATTCGTAAGTCTTGGTTTTATGCGTGCGCCTTTCGTATTATCTGAAAAACCGCAGCAGCATACGAAAAATAAGACAGGCATGCTGAAATTATTTCGCGTCAAACATTTCGGCATGGTACTTCTTATAGTCATTTTACTGCAATCAGCACATGCTTCGTATTACAATTATGGCTATCTTTTCTTGCAGGAAATAGATACGTCCACCTATTTAATTGGTATAATCCTGAACATTGCCGTCCTTGCAGAAATCACTTTTTTCTCCGTTGCAGACCGGGTGTTTCATCGATTTTCAGCGAGCTCGTTACTTGCATTGGCTGCGCTTGGGTCTACTGTTAGATGGATATTGGTATTTACCTTTCCGAACGTTATCGTATTCTGTATAGCACAAACGTTGCATGCATGCTCATTTGCAATGGGACACTATGCCTTTATGAAATACTTAACCAATAATATTCAGCCTAAGCAAATACCAATGGCACAAGGAATGTATTCAGCATTGGCACTAAGCTGGGGAACGGCCGTATTCACCATTTTTGGCGGCTATTTATTTGAAATTGAACCAAGATACGCCTTTATTGGAATGATAGCCTGTTCCATTCCATCATTAGCGCTTGCACTTGTGTGGAAGCAGAGGGACGGTTCTCCCGTTTCATTGGCGGGGTAAAGCATGGGCAGCGTGAAAGGAAGCATTGGGACGGTTCTTTTGCTTCATTTTTGAAACAGGAGAAGCATGCTTCACTCCTTTCAATCTATTTCCAAATACTCCATTACACCGTTTTTGATGGATGTTGCAACAGATTGCTGAAATTCGTCGGTTAACATGGTTTGCTCATCTTTTGGATTGGTTATATAACCTATTTCAAGCAAGGTTGCCGGCATGGCAGTATCTTTTAATACAAAATAGTTCTCCTTCTTTACCCCGCGATTTCTGAAACCTGTTGCCTCTACAACATGTTTGTGTATAGTATTCGCCAAAGATAAAGAGTTTTGATTAAAATAATAGGATTCCGTTCCTGAAACAGATGGATCTGTAAACGTATTGGCATGGATAGAAATATATATATCTGCACCTAGATCATTCGCAAAGTTTGGTCTGACCCGTGCTTCAGCAGACAGGAAAACATCTTCATCCCTTGTTGTATAAACGTCTATTTGCGGTACTTGCTTCAATAATTGGCAGACCTCCATCGCAATGCTTAACGTGAAGTCCTTTTCATATGAACCACTGGCACCAATAGAACCAGGATCACTTCCACCATGTCCCGGATCAATCACTACTTTATACGGGTCCCCGGTCGAATTATCATCTGCTTGATTACTTATAAGCGTTTCATTATGATTTTCCTTGGAATTCGAAGCAGAAGGTTTCTGGTCTTCTAGTAAACTAACTACTATTAAAATTAAAATTACAACTATACCAAATGTGGAAAATCGAATCCTTTTCTTCATTTCACTCTCTCCCTTACTTGTTTGTCTATTACTTTGTAGATAGCCGATGACAACGCTGATAACAGTTGAAGTTATACGGCTGTAAATTTTCTTCAATTTTCTTAGTATGAAATCCATGCTCTGATAGATAGGTCAGAAGCATTGACAGATGGTTCGCCGTGTTAGCTTTATCATGCATAAGAATAATTGGTGCAACTCCAGCATTAACCAGATCCTCTATTTGTTTAATAACCGTACCTACATATTCATCACTTGATAAAGACCAGTCACTGCTGTCGACATTCCAATCCCATAATTTAAATCCATTGCCAGCTAAAACCTCGCGATATGACTCGGTTAGATAAGGAACACTGCCATAAGGGGTCCGAATCAGAGAGGACTTAATCCCTGTAATCGATTGAAGTGTCTGCTGGGCAGCGTTCATTTCTTCCAGGGCGGATTGTTCAGATTTATAGAATTTATTTTGGTTATGTGTCACACCATGCAAACCCACGGCATGACCTTCCTTTACAATTTTGTCTACAACTTCCGGTAATTCCGTCATAGAAGGTTCCAGCATGAAAAATGTTGCTTTGGCGTTAAATTGATTTAATGTATTCAGAATATCCGTCGTTGCTGCAGTCGGTCCGTCATCAAAGGTTAGGTAAACCGTCTTTTCATTAGTTGGAGAAACCAGCTCACTTTCCGCCTTTGACTCCCCTGTTTCGGTTTTTTGAGATTCTGGCAATTCTTTATATGTTGGATTTATTTGCTGCGTTGAATCCTGCCCTGCCTTATGACCCGCAGCAATTGACTGACTTTCTTTTGCCCCCTCCTGATTAAGGTCAAAATGACTTTGACAGACATAAAAAATTACCAAACAAGCAAGGAAAATAATTAGTTTAAACTTGTTCATGCAAAGACCTCTATTCTATTTCGTTTTCATGCTTTTAGACAGGTTAATATATGGAGATAAAGAAGAGATGAAGATGAAATAGATTTAGGCTGAAGATTAAAAAAAGCCATCCATATTCACGACATATAGCGTCATAAATTAGGTGACTCCGCTGTAGAAAAGTTTATTATTAAAATGCAATTATATTGGCAAAATGTGACTAATATATATTTCCTCCCTGCTGACAGGCATTCATATGCGATATGAGTGACCTTTTTCGCTGATTTCAGCCTTGTACGGGCGTTCATAACCGTTCTGTACATTTTAATTTATATAAAAAGAACATACCAACCACTATTTGATTTAGTATGCCTTTTAGCTTGTCAATAAGATTTTCTCTATCAAAAATAAACTACCTACTCATTTTTTATTCAAATAAAAGTAAAACAGCACGCCTTCTTCCGTATTGATTACACCATACTGCGAGCCGTGCAGTTCTAAGATATTCTTTGAAATAGCAAGCCCTAACCCAGTTCCGCCTTTCGAACGCCTGCGAGACGTATCTCCACGATAAAAACGATCCCATATTTTCACTAACTGGTCCTGCGGGATATGGGCTCCTTGATTTTCCACACATACTTTTACACGCTTCTGCTCTTCTATTGTGGAAATCATAATATTTTTATTCTCCGGTGTATAACGAATTGCGTTGGTAATAAAGTTCGTAACAACCTGTTCAATTCGACGTTGATTGGCAACTACCTTAATCCCTGAAAGTTGCTTATAAACATGTAATTGCTTGTTAGCTATTTCTAATGTTAATTGTTCACATATATACTCAATGACCTGGTCAATATAGAAGACATCCATTTTCATTTTATAAGTGCCAGACTCGAATTTTGCCAACTCGAGCATATCGACAATGAGCATATCCATTTTATCTACTTCTTTTGCCATTGCTTTAAAATAATAATCCTTCTTATTACTAGCGACACCATCTTCTAAAATCGAGATGCAGCTTTTCATAATACTTAAAGGTGTCTTTAATTCATGTGAAACACCGGAAATAAATTCTTTACGCGTATTTTCCAGTTGTTTTTCTTTCTCTATATCCTGCTGCAGCTGATTAATATATGAATGCAATGTATGTGACAGTGTATTAATATTGCGTGATAGCGTACCAATTTCGTCTTTTGATGTAATCGGTATAGTCTCTGAAAAATCCAGGTTTGCAATCTTGTTTGTCGTATCGTTTACTTGCAGCAATGGTTTAGCAATCTTTTTTGAATAATAAAATGAAGCTAGAACAACAAGCAGGAGCACAAACAGGATTAGGTATACATAATAATCCTTAAGCATTTGTACTGCTTCATCAACCGGCTGCAAGGATGTCATAGCATAAATATAGGTCGTTTCACCATCCGAATTTTTTATAGGTCTAATAAATAATTTGTATTTGATGTTATTCTGCTCATAGTCTATTGTTTCAGCGGTACTGATATGATTTTCATTAACTAGCAGGTTTACTTGAAATTGTTTTATCCTTTCTATAAACAGACGATTGGTATAAATGGTTGAATTCGCCGCGCCGACTGGTAACTGTAACTTCTTAATCTCCCCCATTAAATAGCTTTGTGTGCTATCTTTTGGAGAAGGTTTAATTGCATCTTGTTCGCGCTCAAGCTTTTCAGATAGCTGTCTACTCGCTATCGCTGCCTGCTTGCTATCTAACTTTTCAGATAGCCTTATACTCTCTATTTCCGCTTGCTTACCATATAATTTTTCTGACAGCAGCTTATTTTCCAACACATTATTCCTGTTTTCTCCCGTAATAATAACTGGAATAAATGTGTCATCCTTTATGATTCCATCAATAAAAATTCGCTTTCCTTCTTCTAAATTAAACCGCAGTCTTTCTATATCTTCTAAACCAGTGAAGCTATATAGGGGGATAGTAATGTCACGATCAGAGAAATCCTTATCCCGAGAACGATCCAAATGAATCTTCACAGAAAAATCGTCCGCATATTTAATCGTTCCTAAACCATCTAAAGTTGTGATCCATGTCTGATTTTCCTGGTAGAAATTCTGCTGCAGCTTTTTAATTGCTGCTACGTCTCCATCTGCTTTTACGTATGCCTTCTCAAAGGATTGAATGCTCGTATTTATTTCTTCTACTTTTTGGTTTGCATAATATTGCTTGAAAAAAATGGTTTGTCCAATATACATCGTTGCTAAAATGAGCATACATAATAATGTGGTTAGCATAAATAACTTTGCTACAATTCCTATTTTCATACGCTTCCCTCAAATTTATAGCCAGCCCGGATAACCGTCACAATATGATTTGCCTTGTCACCCAATTTATGACGCAAATTACGGATATGACTATTGATTGTACGATCATCACCAGCAAATTCATACCCCCAAATTTTAGTGATAAGCTGTTCCCTAGTGATTATAATCCCTGGATTTTGCATTAAATAGGCTAATATTTCAAACTCTGTATGTGTTAAACCTATAGTTACTCCATCTGCGGTCACCGTACGAGAAGGGATATGAACACGGATACCGCTGCTAATTATGGTATCCTCGTTGGGCAGCTTATCTGCATGAGCATATCGGCTTTCTATTAATCGTTTTACCCGTGCCAGCAAAATTGGCGGACTGTATGGTTTTGTAACATAATCATCAGCGCCTAATTCGAAACCAAGTAACGTATCGTCTTCATCCGCACGTGCTGTCAGCATAATAATAGGCACATTGGACGATTTGCGAATTCGTCTGCAAACGGACCACCCATCTAACTCTGGCAGCATGATATCCAAAATCATTAAATGTACTTCCTGTTCTTCAAATTTGGCCAAGGCTTCAATTCCATCAACCGCTTCCAAAACTTCATATCCCGCGTTTAATAAATAGTCCTTAACTATTTCACGTAAAATGTCTTCATCTTCTACAATTAAAATAGTTTTTTGCATTTTTCTCCCTCGCAATGCCAAAAGTTATTACTTATGAAAAGAATATCATAACGATGTAAAGATGAGATAAAGATTCTGGGAAAAGGTGCTGGTGGTGGGACACGGGGTCAGTCCCCTCGTCCCGCAGCTGGGACAGTGAACCCGTCCCATTGCCTACTGTACACATAACCGATTGGGTGCTAGTATACAGGTAATAAATTTAAAAGTTAAAGGAGTATGGCTATATGGTATATGTTGCTCTTCTTCGGGGGATTAATGTTGGGGGAAATAACAAAATTGACATGAAGCTGCTTAAACAAACTTTTGAAAAAGCAGGGATGGATGATGTGGTAACATACATCAATACGGGCAATATTATTTTCTCATACAATGGCACAAATGTAGATCTGCCAGGTATTTTAGAGGAAGCAATCCATCTTGATTTTGGGTTACAAATTAAAGTAGTTGTTCGCAGTTTCGATGAGGTCAGCAGTATCATTAACGCTATTCCCGACACATGGAAAAATGATAAAGAAATGAAAAGCGATGTTATGTTTTTATGGGACGAAGTGGATGATGAATCCGTACTTATGGATTTGACCATCAAACCAACTATTGACACGGTGAAATATGTCCCCGGTGCGATTCTGTGGTCCGTTGACAAGATTAATGTCACCAAAAGCGGAATTTCAAAGATCATTGGGTCAAAGCTATACAAACAGGTTACGGTAAGAAACGTCAACACCGCCCGTAAGATATATAAGCTTATGCAGGATCAAAATGATTAGTTCAATCGGTATTATTTAGTGATGTGTATGTGCAGATAGATGATAAATAAATTTAAGATTGAGACCAAAGTCAGGTAATTCCGTTATAGAGAATGCGGACTAAGACTCACACCGCTTTATCATTACTACAAAAGAATTCGGGGGATTTTTATGCTTAAAAAAGCGACGTTAACGGAGGCAAAAGAGGCTGCTTACCTTGCTTTACTGCTCTGGCCTGGTCACACGTTAAAGGAATTTATACAGGAAATGACATATCTTATTGCTCAACCTGATGCAACTGTGTTTTTAGTTTATCATGGCAATGAAGCAATAGGGTTTGCTCAATGCCAACAGCGGTATGATTATGTTGAAGGAACGAGTTCAAGTCCAGTCGGATATTTAGAAGGACTTTACGTAAAAGAACCTTTTCGTAAACAGGGCTTTGCCAGAAGCTTGGTTCATGCATGTGAGAACTGGGCAAAGAAAAAAGGTTGTGGTGAATTTGCCAGTGATTGTGAATTAGATAATGAGGAAAGCCTGGCATTGCATCTGAAATTGGGATTTAGTGAAGCAAATCGAATTATTTGTTTTAAAAAAACGTTATAGGGCTATATGTGTCTTCCAAACAGTTTCATTTCTAATCCAAAAGGTGGCTCCATTTCTACTGGAACCACCAGCACCACTATTATTTAAAAATGTACCCTCCATATTTGTTTAAACTAATCTAATCAATAGAATTCTTCCAATAAACGGACAAACCACCTTATCATTTTGCCAAACGTGCCTTTTCCAATTCGCTGATATCAATCTTCTTCATCTTCAGCATTGCATCAGAAGCTCTGCGGGATTCATCCTTTGGTCCTTTGAACAAAACCTCTTCCATATTATCGGGTACAACTTGCCAGGAAACGCCAAACTTATCCTTTACCCAGCCGCATTGTTCAGCTTCCGGCACAGCAGAAAGCATGTCCCAGAAATAATCGATCTCTTCCTGGTCCTTGCAATTTACGATTAGCGAAAATGCTTCATTAAAATTAAAGTCTACATCCATCCCATTATCCATTGCTGAAAATTCCATGCCACAAAGATTGAAATCAGCATAGTTCACTTTTGCCTTTGGTGTCTCAGCTTCCCCCGTTTTATATTTGCTGACAACGCCAATTTCTGCCTCCTCAAATATATCTGTGTAGAACGTTATTGCCTCCTCGGTCATTCCACATGATTCACCCGAGAAGAGCATATTTGGCTTAATCTTTTGTGAGGTCTGACCCTCTTTCACAAGCATCAGCTGCCAAGACAGACCATATTTATCCTGGACCCAGCCATACCACCTATTAAAGGGATATTCTCCAAGTGGCATTAATTCCGTTCCCCCATCTATTAATGCCTCCCACTTGCTATTTACTTCTTCCACAGACTCGCAAGCTACCATTAACGAAATGGTAGGATTGAATTTGAAGTAAGGACCCGCACTTATTGCCTGGAATTCCTGTCCCGCCAGTTCAAAGCTTACAAATTCTGAATCACCAGATGGAGTGTCCTCAATAACCGTCACATTTAGCAGTTTTGAATTATCGAATAAACCAATATAAAACTGTGCCGCTTCCTTCGCTTCCTTGTCATACCACAAATGTGGAATTATTTTTTGCATACGATCCCTTCTTTACAATTTATTTTTTGTGCCTAACTTTCTAACCCTAACAGCTATCAAAAGACTTCTATCTGGAAATGCTTGTGATTCTCTCAACTCTAATCACCTTGGGCTGCCTCACTATACTTCTTAAAATTGTCCAAAATCGACTGCCATCCTGTTTGCTGCATCTTAATGGAATTGGTAGTTTCAGCCTCGAATGTTTCCACTACTTTTGTGTCACCTTCCTGACTATTAAATGTAATGTCAACCTTCCTTCCGTCACCCATCGTGTAAGAAATAAACTCATGCTGCCTCACCTCATCATAAACACCGGAAAAATCAAATCCAAAGCTTGCGTCCTTTGCTTCCATGCGTGTAAGGAATTTGCCGCCCGCTCCTAAATCATTTTCTGCTTTTGGCGCATGCCAATCGTCAGAAGCATTCGACCAACGTGTAATGTGCTTTGGCTCCGTCCAATACTTCCATACTTTTTCAACTGGTGCATGAACAATAGTTTCAACCGTTATTGTTTCTTTCTTACTTGTTTCCATCGATGTTAACACCTCACTCCTTTAGATTTAAGTTAATAATATATGTAATAGTTTTAATATTCAAGCTACAGTATAGTGATTTTTATTTTTACGCTCATATGGGACTTTATTAATCTGGTATACCAAACATTTGCGAATAATGACCTTGTACAAAAGTTTACAGGGAGCTAGTAAATCCAGTGGTATCTATCTTTCAAAAACAGCATTCTACATCTTGTCCTAGTTGTTTTAAAAATACCATCATATAGTAATTCTGCGTACCATCATGTATTATAAGATGAACTTAAAAATATATTTTACACGGGGAATGATTTTATGAAAAATACTATTCTTGTCCTTCTTGCTGCATTTGCTATCATAATTGCACTTGTTTTCAATCATACTAACGCAGATGAACAACAGGAAAATGCTAATTTTATATACGTAGCCACAAATGGAAATGATCAAAATAATGGTACAAAAGAAAAACCATTTCGAACGCTGAAAAAAGCCGCCTCAGAAGCAATAGCAGGATCCACCATATTCATCCGAAAAGGAACCTACAATGAAAAGCTTGTCATCAAGCATAGCGGAACAAAGTCAAAACCGATTGCCTTCAAAGCATATGAAGATGAAGAGGTTATTCTTAGCGGTGAGAACCAAAAGGACGTTGAAGGGGATACGTCCATGGTGATGCTAAACAATAAAAACTATATTACCATTGATGGAATAACGATACAGGATTTAACAACAGATTTAACAGACGAAACCGTAATGGGTATTTTTGTAACTGGTTCGAGCAGTCAAATTACGTTAAAAAACAACCATGTACAGCATATTGAAACCTATGCAGATGATGGCAATGGCCATGGGATTGCCATCTATGGTACAGGTCCAATGAAAGACATAACTATTCAAAATAATACTGTGGAGAACTTAAAACTTGGTTCAAGTGAAGCTCTCGTACTCAATGGAAATATCGACGGCTTTAAGGTGGAAAACAATCTCGTTCGCCGAAACGATAATATAGGTATTGATCTAATTGGTTATGAAGGTGTCGCCACTAATGAAAAAGCTGACTATGTACGAAATGGTACCGTAAGCAACAATACGGTTTATGAAATTTCATCGTACGGTAATCCTGCTTATGGGGAGGATTACAGCGCTGGTGGCATTTACATAGATGGCGGAAAAAATATAACCGTCGAAGAGAATACCATTTATAAATGTGACATCGGAATTGAGGCTACCTCGGAGCATGCAGGTAAATATGCCGATAACATAAGCATTATAAACAATATAGTTCACAGTAATTATTACACTGGGATATCGATAGGCGGCTATGATGAAGATCGCGGGGGCACGATTAACTCCACCATTTCTCACAATATAATGTACCGAAATGACACAAAGGGATTATATGGGGGACAGCTCTTGCTGCAGCATGATATAAAAAACAATTTGATTGAAAGGAATATATTGACTGCTGGACCTTCCCGCGTATTTATCGCCAACGAATTTACAACCAATCAAGGTAATAAACTACAAAGGAATGTTTTTCATAAGGAAAAAGGAAAAGATGGTATATGGATATGGAAAAACGAAGAATATATCTCTTTTCCAACGTTTAAAACTGCTTCAAAAAGTGATGAGAAAACCAGTTATTTAGATCCAGGTTATAAAAATGCAGATGAATTTAATTTTGAACTGGAAAACGATTCACCTGCAAGGAAAATTGTTGAATGACTTGAGGAATGACACATGGGGACGGTTCTTTTGCTTCAGGTGACACATGGGGACGGTTCTTTTGCTTCAGAAGCAGAAGAACCGTCCCCATGCTTCACCCCATGCTTCACTAATCACTACCTTTCGATATACCCCTTCCAACCAGATAATCCTGAACGAAGGAAGGCAATAGTCTAAAAAATAATCCTCTATTTTTAAGGTCCAAAAGCCCGGCAATCATAAAACAAATAATACCAACCACTACGATAACAGGATTCTTCTTCCACATTGTTAGTTCCCTCCAAAAATTGATAAGAGGCGGTTCATCTGCCTTCATCATTAGAAAAGAAGCACCAGAACCGTCCCCTTGCCTCACTTCAACAAGCTCGCTCCGGCAATTCCTGGGTGTGTCATTTCATATGGGTCGAGGATTTGGCTTAATTCATCTTCTGTTAGTACACCATATTTCAAGCATAATTCCCGGACTGGCTTTCCGCTTTTGATGGCTTCTGCAGCAATTTGTGCAGCTCTTTCGTATCCAATATGCGGATTTACCGCTGTGATCACGCCAACACTCTTTTCAACATATTCCTTTAATCTACCTTCATTTGCCGTTATTCCTCTTAAACAATGATCTGTAAAGGTACGGAATGCGTTATTCATGACACTGATGGATTGCAGTAAATTAAATACCAAAACAGGCTCCATCACGTTTAATTCAAGCTGACCCGCTTCCGATGCTTGGCTGATTGTATGGTCATTGCCGATAACCTGAAATGCTACCTGATTAATAAGCTCAGCCATAACTGGATTCACTTTCCCGGGCATAATCGAAGAACCAGGCTGTCTGGCAGGTAGTGAGATTTCACCAAGTCCTGCTCGTGGACCGGATGCCATTAAACGTAGATCATTAGCTATTTTCGACATGTTGATCATGCAAATCTTTAATGCTGATGATACCTCTGTATAAGCATCTGTATTCTGTGTTGCATCAACTAGGTTTTCCGTGCCTGTTACAGGAAGACCACTAATTTCAGCAAGATGTCCGCACACACTTTCAATATAATTTTCATCTGCGTTAAGACCCGTTCCAACCGCAGTTGCCCCCATATTTAATTCGTATAAATGCTGGGTTGATTGTTTAATCCGCTTCATATCACGGTTAATGACGCGGCTATACGCTTCAAATTCCTGCCCAAGCCGAATTGGAACAGCATCCTGAAGGTGGGTGCGGCCCATTTTAATTACGTTACTAAACTCGACTCCCTTTTGCTGAAATACAAGATTCATTTCTTTCATGGATAGGATTAATTTATCAACTAGGTTAAGTACCGCAATATGGATCGCCGTTGGAAATGAATCATTGGTTGATTGTGACATATTGACATGGGTATTCGGGCTGCAAAAGGAATAGCTGCCTTTCTCTTTCCCAAGCATTTCAATAGCACGGTTGGCGATTACCTCATTCACATTCATATTGATCGAAGTTCCCGCACCACCTTGGATCGGATCGACAATAACCTGATCATGCCACTTTCCTTCCATTAATTCACTGGCTGCCTTGACAATAGCTTCCCCAACGTCCTCATGTAGACGCTTACTTTCCATATTAGCTAGTGCCGCTGCCTTTTTAACGATTGCCATTGCCTTAATTAATTCTTCATGGATGCGGTACCCTGTTATTGGAAAGTTTTCGACAGCCCGTAATGTTTGAATTCCATAATATGCGTCAGATGGAACTTCCCTTTCCCCTAAAAAGTCTTTTTCAGTACGTGTTGGTCTTGTTGTGACAGTCATTTTTTCCATTCGCCTCTATTCCAATTGTTCTATAAATCTATAAATAATTTCTAGTCTCCGACGCCTATTATAGAACTTAATTAGGAATAATCAAGGGATTGGATTGAAATTTTGGGAAATGGGGACGGTTCTTTTGCTTCCGAAGCAAAAGAACCGTCCCCATGCTTCCCTTGCTATTCCACTGATTCCGTCAAAGTTTCATAAAATTCTTCTGGTGTAGTGGCAGTAAATAATTCCTCCATAATATCTTCATCGCTTAATATAAGCGCCAACTCAGAAATCATAGATAGATGAGATTCTGAATCAGTAGCTGAAAAGGTGATAATTAATTTGATTGGATCAAAATTCTGAGAACCAAAAGCTATTGGAGGGTTTAATGTTGTGAAACTTAGCCCTAGTTCATTTGCACCTGATTCTGGTCTTGTATGTGCCAAAGCAATATGATTTCCTAATACAATATATGGTCCATTCTCCTTCAATACATCTATCATGGAATCTACATACCGAGGTTCAATTGCTCCTTTTTCAAGCAGCCTTTTAGAAGATTTTCGAATGGCATCTTCCCAATCAGCAGAACGCAACCCAATCGTAATATCCTTACTCGTAATTAGTTCCTTAAGCATGTTATTTAACTCCTTTAGGTTCAAAGTCTTTCTTTATTTGTACTAAATCTACTTCCCGCAATGAACTATATTTTGCATAGTAATCAACAAACTCACTATATTTTGTCACTTCATTCGGGATAATAATCGTTTTAATCCCCGCTTTATTTGCCGCGATTAAACCGTTATTCGAATCCTCTATAACAATTGCTGCATCATTCTCTACATGATGCGTTTTAAGTGCTAGATTAAATAGATCCGGAAATGGTTTAATTCTCTTTACATCATCTGCAGTAATCAGAGAATCAAAATAATTTATTAACCCTAATCTTTTTAAATGGGTTTCAGGTTTTTTTCGTTTTGACGAAGTTGCCAGCAGTAATATAAGGTTCTGTTTCTTAATTGACTCTATAAATTCAATTACTCCCTCTTTAGCAGGCAGGTGATTGCTTCGATCCATAAACATACCCATTGTATCAGCGAAAAACTCATCCTCGTCAACATAAATTTCCTTTGTTTTTTCTAATTCACGAAACAAGGCCTTATAATTGGAACCGACACAAACTAAAAATTCACTAATTGCCAATTCATAATTCTTTTTCACATGAAACCAATCTTTATATACTTCATACCAAATAACCTCGGTATCAATAATTACTCCGTCAAAATCCATTATTACAGCTTTTAACATTTTTTGTCTCCTTATGTTAAACAAGATGATTAGTAGTACTATCTACTTTTATTCCTTCTGGGAAAGAATTTTTTCAATTAATTCATCGTATTCTGGTGCATTTAAATAATCATTTATGGCAATATGATGTACATCGGGTTGCTTTTCTTTAACTCGATCCATTAAAGATTCATGCGTAATGATAATATCGCACGCGGCTGGCAAATTGCTGACAGATATGTGAAAGACATCAATTTCTTCCAACCCTGCTTTCTTAATCTTTTTCTTCAAAATAGCAACACCCATTGCACTATCCCAAACCTGCATCACATGCGTACGCGATTTTTTCTACATTTGCATAATTAAATTCTTGAGCATTTTCTTCTTTATTGCTAAACATGCTGGAAACACGACTTTTCTTTCCTTTTAGTTGTTCCATTTGCGATGCAGCATCTTCTAAATCACTGTCATTCTGCGTCTTTTTCATAAAAGGAATGGAAATTAGGAATGTAACAAGTGCAGATGTTAAGATACCCAGGTAAATAGGCAGATGATCTCCAGCCGAACTCATAATTGAAATGGCGATCACACTTCCTGGAGAAGCGATGCCTACCAATCCTACTTTAAATAGGGTAAAAATAAATGTTCCAGCCATCCCCCCTAGTATTAATGGAAGAATTAAAATTGGCCGCATTAATACAAACGGGAAATAAATTTCATGTATACCTCCAAAGAAGTGAATAATGCTTGCACCAGATGCAGTTCCTTTCGTCTTTTTAGTTCCAAAGAACATAAATGCAAGTAAAATACCAAGTCCTGGTCCAGGGTTAGATTCCAATAAGAACAATACAGACTTTCCAAATTCCGACGCTTGCAGGAGTCCTAACGGTGTTAATACCCCTTGACCAATCGCATTATTTAAAAATAATATTTTAGCCGGTTCGATAAAGATAGCAGTAAGCGGTAATAGATTATAATTCATTAAGAAATCTACGCCATTAGCTAAAGCCTGTGTTAATTCTTCTATGACTGGAACAAACGTTATTTGTCCAATGATCGCTAAGGCTGCCCCAATAATCGCTGTTGACAAATTATTAATTAGCAATTCGAATCCAGTTGGTATTTTTTCTTCTATAAAATTATCAAATTTCTTTAATATCCAAGCTGATAGCGGGCCCATTATCATGGCACCAATAAACATCGTGATATCGGTCCCGATAATCAAACCCATTGTAACGACAGCGGCAATAACGGAACCCCTGTAGCCATGTACCATTTTTCCTCCGGCAATGGCAAGTAGCAAAGGTAATAAATAAGTTAAAAATGGTCCAATGAAAGCCGTTAACATCTCATTATCTAATGCAATGGCTAAGGCTGTAATAATCCCCCACGCCATGAAAGCTCCTAAGTTGGGTAAAACCATATTACTTAATTTACTTCCAAAGCTTTGTACCTTTGATTTTAATGACAATTCATTTCATTCCCTTCTGTTGGTTGATTTGGCTTGTATCATAGATTTACTTCTTTGCCTTCAGAAAGTGATCGTTCTATGGCATCTACCACTTTAAGCGATTCAAAAGCTTCATGTGGTGTAATGATCGATTTTGTGTTCGTTGCAATATTATTAATGAACGCCATTAACTCTTCAGCCAGGTCCCCTGATACTTCACCATTTGTATAATACCAATGCCTGGAATCCGGGTATTGAATCCGTTTATCTGTCACAAATCTTACGCCATTATCACTTGAATCAACATAAGCAACACCTTTTGTACCGACAATTTCCACTTTATCGTCTATACTTGTAGGGGAATTTTCAGGCAATACCCAGCATGCCTCTAAACAAGCTATCGCACCATTTTCATACGTAATTATTGCGTAGATAACATCCTGCATATTATGCTCTTTTAATAAGACACTTCTTCCTTTAGCAAATACTTTCTTAGGAGCTGATCCCATATACCAATTAATATAATCAATATCATGAATCATGACATGCATACTTAAGTCTGAAGCCCCAATATATCGTCTGGGACCAATAATTGGACTATTTCTTCTGCAATATAAATGGATAATATCTCCCAATTCATTATCATCAATTGCTTGCTTCACCATATTAAATCTAGGATCAAATCGTAATAGAAAGCCAACAGTAAATACTTTGTCATAATCCTTTGTTATTTCATATAGAGCTTTTCCGTCCTCTAATGTTTTGGCTAACGGTTTTTCCAATAAAATATGTTTTTGATATTGGACAGCTGCTTCTACAGCCTTTCTATGCATATTATCAGGCAGTACGATACTTACCGCGTCAATCTCCGGATCGGATAATAATTCTGTATAATCTTTATAAGCTATACACCCAAATTCCTCTTGAACCTTTTGTCTTCTCTCATCGTTATATTCACAGACTGCAACAAGCTCTACCATAGATAACTTTTGATAAATTTGTGCATGATATGTCCCCATTTGTCCCATTCCAATTACGCCAACTTTTATACTCATCAATACCACCCTATCTCCAATGTTTTTAGAATAAAGCGTTTACAAATTCCGTTTATGAAGTATAACTCCCTTTATTGATTTAATTATGGAGTTTTACTTCAATTTCATTATAACACGTTAATTTTTAATTACAATGCCTTTTATGACTCATTTGAATTTTTAAACAACTTCTAAAGAACAACAGAAAAAAACTGTATAACCTAAAAAGCCATACAGTAATTCAAGGAAAGGTACTTATTCGATTGTTTTGTCCAAAATTGATTTAGCCGTAATCTGGTTCAATTTAACAGATTTATCTTTATTTCGTAAAGCAAATCCTGTTGTTATTATATCTACCACAAGTAACTGGGATACCTTCGCGGATAAGGAACCCCCATCCACAATCGTTTCTTCCATCGACGTGTTCAACACAATATCGGCATTCTTTGCGATCGGAGATAACTTAAAATCGGTAATTACAACGATTTTTGAACCATTCTTTTTTGCAATCATCATGGATTCAAAGACATCCCTCGTTCTTCCGGATAAGCTTAAAACGATAATGACATCTTTATTTGTTGTCAACGATGCCTCCATTGCTTGAAAATGTGAATCTGTAACTGCTTTTGCTGATTTACCAACCCTTAAAAATCCAATTTCCGTTTCTTGCGCTGCTAATCCACTAGCTCCAACACCAAAAATAAGGATCTTATTCGAATTTTCAATTTCTGTGATAGCATTTTCTAACGCATCTTTGTCTAACAAATCTATTGTTGAGGAAATCACTTTACCAAAGTTTCTCGCAACTCGGTCAATATAGGTATCTATGGAAGGAGATTCTTCAGACAAATCATCAGCTGCAATTTGAAGCTTCAAATCCTGATATCCTTCAAATCCAACCTTTTTGCAAAACCTGATTACGGTCGCATCCCCAACACCTACATTTTGAGTAAACGTTTTAATTGGCTGGTATATAATTTTTTTTCCTTCCTTTTTAATATAATCTGCTATTTTTTTTTCTGATTTTGTTAAACCGTGATAACAAGCATCAATCATACTAATATATTTCATCTTCATTCCAACCTTTAGTTTTGCAATTCTAGTATTTTATTTCACTTTATCATACCCGCGATAATTTTGGGAAATGTGGGAAAGCATGGGGACGGTTCTTCTGCTTCGGAAGCAGAAGAACCGTCCCCACGCTTTCACTCTTATTGGCTGAATAAGTATAACCTCTCCTGTAATTCTTCAAGGAACTCCTCTGGCATTTCCCTGACCTTGATATCCCCGCCAAGGAAAAGCAGCCAGTTTGTCGTTTCGGTCAATTCCTCGCGATTAGTAATATTAATAAACAGCTTTAGAATGGCTGTAGTCTGGTAGGGGTTTGTATAGGATAATGAAACCGTTAAAGGATGGTACTTTTTGAACTGTGCAATAGCCTTTGGACCAAGTTCAAGGACAAGATTAAATACTTCCTCCTGCTTGTTTAGTTTTTCTAAAACCTTTTTCCTGCTTAATCTTTTTTTCGTTGGGTATGCTTTGACATTGGTGAGATTGTCGACTGGGAAAGTCTTCTTCTTCTCATCCTGCAGGTCAAAGCCTTCAATTTGCCAAAAGCTTTTTTCACGATAAAGGTGCAAGAGGTAAATTGGATAAGACTTTATTTCCTTCTCTTCCTTGATGGTAATCCATAAATAACTTTCCGAAAGAAGGATTTGGATAAGTTCTTCTAAAATAGGATGGGGCAGGTCTGACAGATCCAGCAGGTCGGGATTGTTCGGATTGGTCCCTTCAAAAAGCAGGATTTGGTTTAAAAGAACGAGGTCATCCTGCTGGTATTCCGAGATGAGTCCTAATAATTTTTCGGCAAGCGAATGACGGCTTTTCAGATAGGGAAGCTGCTGATTTCTTGTGGCCATAAAGGCAATAAAAAGGGCCTTAATCTCATTATCCGTAAAGCGAACAGTTGGCAGGACAGAGTTGTTCATGACAAAATAACCCCCATCCCGTCCAACTTCAGCGACAAGCGGCATTCCCATTGCTTCAATTTCTCTAATATCCCTAATAGCCGTTGAACGAGAGATATTAAATTCCTGCATAATTTCAGAGATTGTAAATTGGGCGCGGTTGTTGATGTAACGCATGATGATATTAATCCGTTGAACTTTTTTCATCGGAACCTCCTAAACAGTGTCACTTTTTGACATGATTTAAGGTTATTATAAACGTATCAAATGAAAAGACAAATCATTTGGTCAATTCTAAAAAAAGGAAGGTTTTGAACATGGCAGATTATAATTTAGAGGAAAAAGAGAGCTTTACCGTTGTAGGTATTGGAACGGAGCTTAAGAGTGACTACACAGACTTTGCCGGCATTAATAAGGAAAAGGCAGACTTTTGGGGTGCTGTCGAACAGGATGGACGGCTCAACATGTTAAAAGATGCAGCTGCAAATGACTACATTTTTGCCGTTAACGAAGCGGTGAACAACAAGATGATGTATTACTGTGGTGTCATGACAGAGGAAACCGTACCGGAAGCATCAAGGGTTATCCAATTTCCAAAAGGGGAATACTTAGTTGTTAAAGGAGAAGAAAAGACCGCTGATGAATTAAGTACTAAGCTTACCGGCATTGCCTTTGGCCAAGTCCTGCCAGAAGCAAAGGACTTCGCCTATGTAGGCGGGCCAAATGCAACCGTTGAGATGGAACAGCGGAGCGGCTCTGTATATGGTGAAATGTGGATACCTGTTGTTAGGAAATAAAGAGAAAGCTTTGATAACTGTTTAGAAGCGATCGCATAAGCAAGTTACTGAAAAATTTAAACAATCGTAGTGTGCCTTGCTTATGCCATCAGCTTCTATGTGATCGATCTAGACTAATATTAAAGGAGAGATGGAAATGTCCTATACCGTTGATTTTAAAAATGTGTCTACAGTTGGGTTAGAGTCTTCACCTGTGGCAGAAGCGCTTGCTGGTTTACGCGCTAATGAAGCCCGTTACTTTATGAACAAATACAAGCATGAATTTACGGTTGTACCAGCCAGCGAAAGCCAGGAGACACTTGATTATGTGAACCAAATTTTGAGTGAAGAACGTGATCTTGAATTTTCAGCCAAACCGTTAGAAACATCGCGTTTTCAAGTGGAAAATATCAAATTCGCCTATGTCTTTTATGAGGATGGTTTAGGCGTCAACGTCATGTATACGGTTGATAATCCCAAGAAGCGAGCTGTTGGTTTTAAGCTTTCTGATGGAATGGAAGTACCAAAGGAATTGGAAGGGAAATTTAAGTTTGCCAGGCAGAAATCTAAACTGGCTGGGACAATTCGCGGGTCGTTTTTTGTGATTAAGGGTGAGTATTAGAGTAGGCAGGGATTGTATATGTTGGAGCTTTCTAGTGAAATGCGGTCCACAGGTCACTCCCAGTAAAAAAAGCGTCCATTATGTGAAATGGATGCTTTTTTTAACCGCTATTTACTTCCAAAACTTCTTTAATTCCTGCACTGCTATTCCTAAACAGATCACCCTATAGTATTCATCAACTCATACTGGCGAAGCTTCAGCTCGAACATGGTAAGTGGATCACGATAGAATTCAGGTGTATCATGCATCTTATTTAACGAATTCTTATGACTTTCAATATCCAGCTGTACCTTATCCATTTTACGATCTAGTTCCTCCAATGATTCTGAGAAAAACCTGCTAATATCCCATTCTATCGACCCCTCAAACAAATCTAATTGCTGCATGAAAGGGGTGATAATATCCTCTGTCACCTGACTATAATCTGCATTTTCAATGTAGTTTTTATATTTACTGTGGAGCATTTCTTTATTTTTAGAAATAGACCCTAATAATTTGCCCGCCCCTTTCAAAAACAACTGGGAAGGGGTATTACGTAACAGAACATTTACCTTTTCAAAGCGCAGCAACCCTCGGGATATCCGTTCTAAGTCCCGCTGCCAATCATCCAGCACCTTAAAGTCACCCTGCAATACAACCTGCTCATCACCATAGTTTTGGTTAATATTCTCACTTAGCTCATTACATGTAATCTGACTGTCTTGAAACTCCTTTTTACAGTCCTCGATCCATTTCTGAACAGTATGCTTCTGATGATTTAAGACATCGTTTTTCATATAGGCAGCAATCCGCTTATTCATCTCTTCATTTAGTTCGATATGAATTTTTGAAAAATCACTGTCCTCCTGAACAAGTTCGGAACAATCTTGTAACAGTTTAGGCAGCTCACGCATCACATGCTGTGTTGAAGATTCTTTTAAAGTACGGAACGAATCTGTCATAACAGTCGCCATTTCTTTCTCCATATCACCTATCTGTTGATGAATATCATGCAGGCTTGTTAGTAAATCTTCATTCCGATTTATTTCTTCCTGTACATCATTTTCCAAGGCTACTCTTTGTTCCAGCAGAAACTCTATAGAGGTTTTAACCAAATCCCGGATTCTTGATGGGCTCGCCACTTCAATATTGTATTCTGCCAGCATAGGCTCTGTGATTTGATATAACTCTTCTGACAGACCTTCTCCTTCTGCCCATGTCTTAATGGAATCAAAAAGCGCTATACCGTCCTTTCTCCCATTTTGATTCGGATTTGAAATTTCAAACTGGTATTCCGCTTCACGGACCAATTCAGCATCAAATAGGGAAGGAAATGTTTCATTCCAGGCAAGTATGGCAGTTGCGGAAATGAAAGAATCTGATTCAGATGAAACATTTAACCAGTTCGCTAAATGGTGCTGCATTAACCCCGAAATGTCCCTGATCAAATACTTTCCGCTAATTAAATCACAGTAACCCTCTTTAAATAAGATTGGGAGTCTATTCCAAACATACGAAGTTTCATCTCTATCATTCAAGAGTAATTGGTTTATCACTTCCAGCCACTCGATATAAAAGTCACTTTGCTCATAGCTTTTCCACAATAGCTCCGTAAAAAGTTCAAATCGGTTAGGATCCAATTGCAGTAAATCTACCAACAATTCATTAAAATAGTTTGGTTCATAGTTAAAAGTCAGCCCTTGTTTGACATACTCTGATAAAACTTCAAACCATGAATGTGACTTTGTACGTATTGCCTCACCAACAGCCAGTTCAACCGCATTACCCCAATCATGAATACCCTCCAAATATTTCCGGGCTATTTTCGTTACATGGGAATAATCCGGATTTAACTTAACAGCATTCATGATTGTATCAACAGCCTTATCCTGATCACCTTGCTGTATATACAATGAAAACAGCTGTAACAAGACCTCCGATTGCAATGCAAGTGATTCGGAATCTACCTGCTTATAAAATCTTTCTGCATCCTCCAGCAAACCCATTTCCAAGTGGGCATCTGCAATATTTTTCTGTGTCCATGGAATGAATTCTTCCTCTAAAGCATGCTGCCATTTGAAAATCGCTGCTTCATAATCATTATTTAAGAAGTATACTTCCCCTTGTGCAAAGCGAATAAAAGATAAATTTGGCTGCGGTTTCTGCATTTCCTCTGTATACATCTCACCCAATATTTTGATAGGCTGTCCTTGTTTGTTTTCACCTATGAATTTTTCATGAAAGGATTTATTAATTAGTTCACTCTCTGTTGCCAAGCTAATCCCCCAAATCATTATTTTCATTTTGATTCTTTAATCCTGATTTACTTAAATATATATCTATTCCTATTCACATCATCCTTGTACCATTCACAAATCATACGTTTCACATAGAATTTCACAGTTACTTACTGTATTCGGATTAAGCCTCAAGTTTATGGGGGCGAGAACAATGTTTAAAACAATAGGGGTCAGTCCACCACTACGCTAATACTTTAGCAAAGTGGGGAACTGCCCCCTTGATTTTCCAATTCATTTCTATAAAAATTTATTTTACAGGATCAGATTTATCAAATTCACAACCTATCCCCATTCGACCAAATCACATCTTTATACCAATAAAAGCTCTTCTTCCTGATCCGCCTCAATTCTTTCTCGTTCAACTCATCCCGGTCCACATAAACAAAGCCATAACGTTTCTGATACCCGTTCAGCCAGCTCAATAAGTCAGTAAACGACCAGGTGCAATACCCGAGTAAATCCACACCGTCTGCAATGGCTGCTTGCAATTGCTCGATATGCTTGCGGATATATTCAATGCGGTAATCATCGTTTATAACATCATTTTCCTCAAGTTTATCGAATTCACCTAACCCATTCTCCGTCACTAATACGGGAAGCCCATAACGGCTTGTGATTCTTCGGAGTCCGATGCGCAACCCGGTTGGATCAATCTCCCAATCCCAATTGGTTGTTTCCAATGCCTCATTGCGCTTCCGTTTGAACAATCCCGCATTGCCATTTTCAACAAAATTACCTTTTTTACCATCGTGGTTTTCCTTGGCATTAACGAATTCCTCATCTAATGGGCTAGCCGTAAAAGTTGCTGTTTGGTAGTAGTTTACCCCCATAAAATCGGGTTTTCCCGCTTTTAATAGCGCTTCATCACCCGCTTCCATTGTTGGTGCCAGATCATATTTTTCAAGATATTTCCAGACCGTTTTAGGATATTCTCCCCAGCCGTACACATCCAGCCACCAATGACTGTTAAAGTCCTCAGCATTTTCTGCTGCCAGAACATCTTCTGGATTACTGGTGTATGCATAGGCAGGTCCATAGGCAAAGCTGGGTCCAATTTTACCGTTTAGAATGATTTGTCTGAACGATTGAATCGCTTTTGCATTGGCCAAATTAGCGATATGATTCGCTTCGTACATACGCTTTCGATCACGTACACCTGGAGGATGGGAGGCTTGTTCATACCCATGACTAATAAATACATTCTGTTCATTTAAGGTAACCCAGTAATTCACTTTATCCTTAAATCGTTCAAACAGCGCCACACAATAATTGTTAAAATCCTCGATGATTTCCCGGGATTCCCAGCCGCCATATTCATCCTGCAAGGCTTGTGGCAGATCCCAATGATATAACGTTACAATTGGCTCGATTTGATGGCGAAGCAGTTCATCAATTAAATTTTCATAGAATTGTATCCCTGCTTCATTGATTTCACCTTTACCAGCCGGGAATATGCGGCTCCAGGATACGGAAAAGCGATACGCCTTCAGTCCCATTTCCGCCATTAATGCCACATCTTCCTTATAGCGGTGATAATGGTCCACTGCTACATTGCCATCTGTACCTTTAAATGTTTTACCAGGAATCCTTACAAAGTTATCCCAAACAGAAGGGCCTTTACCATCTTCATTCCATGCCCCTTCCACCTGATAAGCAGCCGAAGCAGACCCCCATAGGAAATCATTTGGGAATTGATCTAGTTTTGCATGATACATGATCTCAACTCCATTTATTATTGATTAACATATTGAGAAAAAGGAAACGGTCATAGTCCCCAATTTTGAAACAGTCGTATTACTGCCCGTTAACACGGGTTAAATCAGGATTAGAGAAAGCGTCCCCTTCTGTTTCACGAATGTACCCATAGACAGCACCTAGTAAATTAGAATGCTGGCGGAACTCACAGGTGTCGATGTTCGGTTTGATTTTCGATGCTTCAAGCTGATGTAAAATACCATCCAGCTTTTCGTTTATGTTATCAATCAGATCATCCCTGACACTGATACCGCCGCCTATTAGAATAATTTCTGGATCATAGATATATTGCAGGTTATAAATACCTAAAGCTAGTATTTGATAAAATTGATCGATAGCCTTGCTGCAAACCTCATCGCCAGCACTTGCCATCTCAAAAATAGCTTCACCTGTTAATTCATCCTTGTTCATGTTTTTCAGACGAGCTACCTTTTTAATCAATGCACCAGTTGCAGCAGTGCCGCTCCAAGTATCGTATCCAGTTGCCGAATCATACGGAAGCACCATGTATCCAAACTCGCCTCCATGAAGATTGGCACCTTTATGAATCAACCCATTCTTGATGACAGCACCGCCAATACCCGTTCCGATAACCATAACCAGAACGTCCTTTATCCCACGTGCTTTTCCTTTCCACACCTCGGCATAGCCTGCACAATTGGCGTCATTTTCCATATAGATGTGTACACCCAATCGATCCTTTATCAATTGTTTGATATTTGGCCCATGAAGATATGGAAGTGCACTTGTTCCGTAAATGACGCCAGATTCAGAAACAGCCCCAGGACAACTGATTGCGACACCCGCTGCATCGAGATGCTTTTGATAAAGCTCCTCCAGCAATTCCAGTAACCCATCCAAGGTTTTTGGTGTTTTTGTCTTATCCAATTCTACGATAGCTGCCTGTTCGTTGACTATTCCATATTTGATAAATGTGCCGCCTATATCAACAGCCAAATATTCTTTCATGTCTCCACCTCTTACGCTATATGTTTATTCCATGTTTGTCGTTATACCTTCTACCTGAAAATCCAGCCTGTTTATCACGCATGATTATCCATTAAGCAGGAATCCCGAATGACTAATTCTGGATCAACCTGCACGGAATTAGGTTCCGCGTCTTCATTAATTAAATCATGAAGCATATATGCTGCTAATTTACCCATTTTATCCTTATCCTGCTTGACCGTGGCCAGTGTTGGATCACTGTAGCGGCATGCTTCAATATCATCACAGCCAATGACCTTGATATCTACCGGGACACGAACACCCTTTTCCTTAAGTGCCCTTAATACACCTAATGCCATCATATCGGAAACTGCAAAAACAGCCTGCGGAACGGATGAGCCCGCCAATATGCGATTCATCGCCTGGTATCCGCTTTCTTCAAAGTAGTCACCATACTGGATCCACTCATCCTTTGTGTTCATGCCAAAAAGGTTCATTTGACGAATAAAGCTTTCTTTACGAATATTCGATACAACGGAGTACTCAGGACCACCGATAAAGGCAACATCCTTAATCGCGTTCAAATACAGATGGGTCACAACCTGTTCCGAGACCTTATTATTATCAGTTGTCACATAGCTTGAGTTCGGACCGCTTAACGCAATGTCAATCCCAACACACGGAATATGACTTTTATCCAGTTCAAGTGTAGCCTCCTCAATGCGGTCCCCAGCAATAATTAAACAGCCATTCAGCTGATAATGATTACACCGCGCCAAATAATCCTGCTTATCCCGGCTGAATTTGTTGTTGGAAAAAACAAGGATATCGTAGCCAAGATTTCCGACCGCATTTTTAAATGAATTTACAACATCATTAAAAAATGGATGGTTCATTTCGGCATTAATATTTCCGGCATAGATTAATCCAATCAGATTGGACTTTTTTGTTGCTAATGATCTTGCGGAAAAAGTAGGTTGATAGCCTGTTTGTTCAATAATTTCATTTACTTTTTCAATTGTTTGCTGACTGATGTTTCCTGTTTGATTAATTACCTTTGAAACGGTTCCAGGTGAAACATTAGCAAGTTTTGCAATATCTTTAATGGTAAGTTTCATAACATTCCCTCATGTCTGCGTCTATTTAACTGAACCCTCTGTAATACTAGCGATAAATAATTTATTAAACATCAAGAACACAATAACTAAAGGAATCGTTGCCCAAAATACGCCAGACAGAATCATCCCAAAGTCTACATTGCTCGTTGTGTTCATGGAAGAGAGGGCTACCTGTATTGTATACATATCTGGGTCCCTAAGAACAGTAAATTGCCATAAAAATTCTCCCCAGGTTGCCGTAAAGACAATAATTCCTAATGTTGCAAAGGCAGGCAGGATAATTGGGAGAACAATACTTCGGAAAATACGGAAATTAGAGCAGCCATCCAATTTGGCAGCTTCAATCAATTCATCGGAAACAGACTGTGAAATATACTGCCTCATCAAGAAAATTCCAAGAGGGTTCAGGAAAAAGATAACCATCGCACCAAATAGCGTATCTAACAGCCCGAACTTCGCCACTAAATAATATTGCGGGATCAAGCCAAGCTGGGGCGGTATGATCATCGTTAATAAAATCGACACAAACAATATATTCTTTCCGGGAAACTTAAATTTCGCAAAGGCAAAACCAGCTAATGAACTAATTAATAAAACTACTAATGTAACGACTAAGCACATTATCAATGTATTAAACATTGCCCCGAAGAACGGGATTTTTTCCAATACCTTTTGAAAGTTTTCCACCAATTGATCCCCTGGTGTTAACGTTGGGGGAATCGAATTGTATGCCGCACTTGGCCTTGTTGCCATCACAAACATCCAGTAAAACGGGAATACGGAAAGGAAAGCCGCAACAATTAAAAACAGATACACGAAAAATCGGCCCAGTTTAAAATTCTTTATCATGACTTCATCCCCTTTCCTTTACCGCGAACCCCCGATGTTAAATAGGTATTGATAGCAGAAGCGACAACAATAATGAATAGTAAAATTACTGCTGTAGCAGAACCTGTTCCAAAGGATTGCAAGCTGAACGCATCACGATACAAATACATAACAACCGTCATCGCCTCTGTTCTGCTAAATGCACTGGAACCCAAGAACACGGTTGGCTCTGTGAACAATTGCAGTGCCCCAACAGTCGAGAAGAATACAGTCAGCACAATGAACGGCTTTAACAGCGGAATCGTAATGTAACGCAATTGCTGTAATATACTGGCACCATCAATTCGTGCAGCTTCATACAAGTCTTTCGGAATGCTTTGCAGCCCTGCTAAATAAATGATCGTATTATAGCCGATCCAGCGCCAGAAAACCATAATGGAAATAGCAATCTTTGCACCCCATTCACTTGTTTTCCATGCCACCGAATCCATCCCAAATAAATTTAAGATATAATTGGCCAGGGCTGTGTCATTGCTGCTGAAAAACACGCCAAACACGAGGGCGACAGCTACCATCGATGTAATATAAGGTAAAAATACCATGGCTCGGAATGTATTTTTAAACTTAAGATAGGCCTGGTTTAAAATAAACGCCAATATAATTCCAACAATAATCTGCGGTGCCGTACCCATAATTCCCATTACAACGGTATTGTAAAGCGACTTCCAAAAGATCGGATCCTGCAATACAACGGTAAAGTTATGCAGCCCGACAAATGACATTTCCCCTAAGCCATTCCATTTTTGAAATGCGAGATACAAACTAAATATAGCCGGATAAAGCCCAATAATGGCAAAAATAATAAAGAAGGGCGAAATATATAAATATGCACTTATTTTATCCTTCGTTGCTTCAGAACGATATTTCCTTTTGCGAGTAAAGGCCATTGACTCCCCTTCCTTTCTATAAGAAAAACTTAGGCATCCCCCGGGCCTTCACAGCGAATACCATCGTTGCGCCTACGCAGCTGCATGCTAAGAACACCCGTACAACTATTTGCAGATCAGTCCATTCTGCTAAATGACATTGATGTGGCAGGAGAGACCGCCACATCAATGCATCTGCTGCTTTCAAACAACTTATCTGCTAATAAGCGCTTTAATTCGTTCTACCGCAGCATCCCATTCATCATCAGGGTCTCCATCCTGCTGCTGCACATTACTCAAGGCATTTAGGATTTCATCATTAGCTGCTTTGTATTTTGGTCCTTTGTAAATAAAGCTAATATCCTCTGCTGCATTCGCAAAATACTGTGCTGTACTTTGACCGCCAAAGAACTCGTCTTCTGTATTCTTGAATTCTTCCATTTCATATACAACTGGTGATGAAGGGAATAGCCCCGCCTCACTCGTGAATGATTTTAATTGACTGTCAGGAGATACTAGCCATTTCGCGAATTCATATGCTTCTTCCGCATGCTCCGTTTCTTTAGGAATAGCTATATAAGAACCACCCCAGTTACCAGCGAATTCTTTAGGTAATGTTGCGATGCGGAACTTGCCAGATGCATCAGGGGCATTGTCCAGCATCCATCCTTTTAGCCATGCTGCGCCTAGCTCAACCGCGAAGTCACCATTGTTTACAGCGTTACCCCACTCTGGCGTCCACATCGTATATTCGCCGACAAGGCCAAGTTCATTTAACTCGACTGCTAAATCGTATGCCTTTCTGACAGCGTTTCCATCGTTTTCAATCAATAGGTTACCGTCTTTATCAAAGAAACTTTCCTCAGCTCCATCGATGACTGCGCGATATGCCATTTCCATGCTATCTAATAATGGTTTGCCGGTTTTCTCTTTTATTTGTTTTCCAGCTTCAATGAAGTCATCTTTCGTTTGAATTAAAGCCTCAACCCCATCTGGTTCTGTTGGCAGACCAGCTTCTTCAAACAAATCTGTGCGATAAAACATAGCCTTTGGTCCAATATCTGTTGGCAATCCAAACAAGAAGTCACCATCACTGTTCTCACCTATTTGCCATTTCCATTCTAAGTACTGATCCTGAACCTCATCGGCACCCATATCATATAAGTTTACGAATCTATCCTGTGCTTCTTTAAATCTATCTAATTGATCAATTTCCAGCATGGCAATATCAGGTGCACCGCTGCCAGCCGATAATGAAGTAAATAAGCTGTTGTGATGATCATCTGTTTCGGATGTTTTCACTTTAATTTTTACGCCAGGATGATCTTTTTCGTATTCCTTAGCTAAATCTTCATAATTCGTGGCACCAAACACCCAGAAATCTAATGTAACATCGCCATCGCCATCTTCACTCCCACTCGCCTCATCATCACCACTGCAGGCAGCAAGGGAAAAGACCAGTGCAAACAGAACACCAAACAACAATACCAATTTGCTTTTCTTCATTAAAAATTACCCCCGTTTTTTAATTTAATATGTGACTGGATAAATCCTCGATGGTCTATAGGTATTCGCTTCATACACCTCCTTGGTTTATGTAATTTGTCAGGTTAAAATCAACACATTTAGGAAAGCGGTTTCGTAACTTGGTAAACAAAAAGCATTAACCACATTAGGAAAACGCTTTCTTTTTCTCATTATATTGCTTGAATTTATAAAAATCAATATAAATTTGCAAAAATTATACAATTTAAAGAAATCGGTTTCCTTATTGCTTGTGTAAACCCTTGGAAAACCTGCATCCGATCAAAAAATGCCGGCATTAGAGGTGGCTTACTTCCAGTGTTTATGTATGATTGCCTGTGTCAGAATTAAAAAGAAACTTTAAATGAAGAGAATTCCTTCCAAAATGGCGTTGGGTGAATGGATAAGTATCCTGCCGGCGACAATAATTACAAGGACAAACCTATTGATTTGACAAATTATATTACTTAAATTAATGTTGACATATCAACGTTGTATAGTCAACAAGTTTAAAGGAGGGTTTGTTTTATTGAATCTGGATGATAATGTTGGAATTTTAATTCATAATGCTGATTTGACTATCACTAGTTGTGTTAGGAAACATTTAGAGCCATTCAATCTTGCCCCAGAGCAAAATCTAATTATGATGATGCTATGGAACCAGGATGGTATTTCACCTAACGAAATTGTATTAAGGCTTAATAAGGACAAAGCTAACATCGCACGTATGATTACGAGTTTAGAGAAAAAGGGATTTATTAAAAAAGTTAGTGATCCTATCGATAAACGCACATTTAAAGTACATTTAACAGATGAGGGCAAACAACTTGCCAATTTAGTTTTGCCGGCTCAACAAAAAATACGCGAAACGTTAACTAAGGGTATGTCTAGAGAAGAAATTAACGAGCTGCAAAAACTTATCACAAAAATTATTCATAACGTAGTAGGAGATAATAAATCATGAACATTGTTACAATAGTCGGAAGCATACGAAAAGAATCTTATAACATGCAACTAGCGAAAACCATTCAAGAACGTTACAACACGATAATGAATATGGAGTTTGCCGATATTCGTTCCCTTCCCCATTTTGACCAGGATGAAGAAAACAATCCACCAGAGTCTGTAAGGAAATTCAAAGAGTCCATTGCAAATGCAGATGGGGTTATCATCATCACACCCGAATACAATTGGTCGATCCCCGGTGTGTTAAAAAATGCCATCGATTGGGCTTCCAGAGTCGATAAGGTTTTCGTCGGTAAACCAGTTATGGCCGCTGGCGTCAGCATTGGCATGGCAGGAACACTTCGAGCACAGCTAAACCTGCGTGAAATTCTTACAGGTATTCAGGCGAATTTACTTCCACCAAGTGGTAATGAGGTACTGATTAATTTTGCGCCTCAGAAATTTGATGATCAAGCAGGTCGGTTAACGGATGAGATGACCCTCGCATTTCTGGATACTGTCATGGACAAGTTTGGTGAATTTGTAAGATCGTCCAAAAATGCCCAATTACAAGGAAGTTATATGGGGTAGTATTGGGAAACTGCATTTATAGTTAGTACGTTAAAATTTCGGTTTTTCTATATAAGAGGCAAAAAAATGAGCCTGGGACAAAAGTGTTTTAACCAAAATAAATTCCGAACATAGTTGGTGCATACATACCGCTACGGTAATACACTACGCTTTCCGCGGGCGCTGCTGAGCCTACTCCGAGCTATCGCTCTACGTAGTCTCACCTAGGCTTTTCATCCCGCAGGAGTCTCCGTGTATTTCCTTCGCTAGTATGGTGAAATGTTCGGCTTTGGATTAAACAATTTAGTTATGTCCCAGCCTCTTATTTTATTCGGAATACGCTAACCAAATACCCTTCGATTACCTTTGACTGTTATTTGTAAATCATCTATAACTTTATCTTTCATAGAAACAGTTGGATATAGCAAAAACGTTTCTTCCTTTGCCATTTTGCTTACTTTCGATCTTGAAATATCCAATATTTCTGCCAGCAGTTTATCTATTCTAAGACCAAAATCATATTTACAGCAAATTCTGATTGTCGCTTCATCGGAAACTGATTCGGACTTTTCCTTTCTTACCTCATAATTGATGTCGTTTTTCACAGCATCACATAATTTCCGTAATTTACTGATTTGAAAGGCGTGATGCCAAATTGTCTCTTTATCATTATTCATATACTTTTGATGCAGTATTGGATCGATTCGATTTACATTTAACCTTGATAATATAGGGCAATTCCATGTACCTTCACAGTGTATACACTTATAAATGAGCCAAATATCAACTATTTTCTGATTTGCATTTACCCTGAATTTATCACTGCAAAAGTATTCCGTGCTTCGCTTACAATTCCTGCAATTCCGTATTACGTTAGGTGTTTCCTGTGCAACAATCTCATACGTAACAGCATTTAAACTCATAACCCGCTCCTCCAATTTATCCAGAGGAACGCCAATAATAGCTGAAGGGAGAATAATTTCCATCAAAAAAAGCGGAATACCATACAGGTATCCCGCTTGGAATTAATACAACAGATTATCCCGCGTTCCCTGTAATGGCTAAAAATAGGCACACTTCTCCCGTTAATGAACAACCTTGTTCAAAAAAAGAAATGTACAATTTAATTACGTAACCATTACAAGTATGTTGGCAAACCCGATTCCACCTTCCGTACTTCTCCTATTTAGAATTATACAATAATTCAAATCGATGTCAATACCCCGCCCCAGAAGAGCCGGAGCAGAGTAAGATAACCCAAAAAAGGATCAGCCCCTACAACACGAATACGTTAGCGGTAAGGGACTGATCCTTTCAAATTATGGAGATCATCACAGTACATGACCCGATTTTACATACCTGCCAGTTAATTCTAATCGACAGCATTATGATAACTACTCTTTTTCATCAGTATCTTCAACGGGTATATAATTATATATCTCGCCAGATTTAGTAAGTTTAGTAAGCTTGTCCAGCCAATGATAATAGATCATGGCATCATCGAGCTGCTTATAATGCAACATGGCTTTTTCCCGCAATGCTTCATCCGCCTCACTATTTTCAATCACCTCATTGAGCTGTTCCTGGGCCTTCTGAATACTAACCAAAAACATACTCACTTCACGTTCCCATTTTGCACCGAAGAATTGAGTGAAGTAATTGAAGAAGTTCTTTTCAGCCATGAATGAATCTTTTCTCGAGCCTTTCTGCCATACCTTTTGAACGATATTGATTTCCTGAAGCTTTCTGACAGATGTACTCATGCTTGGTTTACTCATACCGAGTGCATCTTTCATTTCGTCAAGGGTGATTGGCTTATGTTTAAAATACATGGTTGCGTACAGACGTCCCACTGAAGGGGTAACACCATAAAGATCCATCGTTTCTGAAATCGTATTGATCATCATACTTTCAGCTTGATCGATTTTCTCTTTGGCTTTTTCATTCGTAAAGTTATTCCGGTTTCCTTCCATTGTGGCACCTCTTTTGTGTGGAAAATAGAGCAAGTTGCTGTTAAATTGATTCATAATAAATTTAATATATTTTTATTTTATAATTAAAATTGCTAAGATGCAACACAAATTCAGCAACAGCATACTGCTTACATATAAAGCATTTTTCATGGAAAAGAGACGATTCTCTTATGGAGTATCCTCTCTTTTACTTTCGTTTACTTCATCCATTTTTCAATGACATCCTGGTTATCTTTCACCCATTTTTCCGCGCCTTTAATAGGATTGTCTTTGTTTTCTTTGATGTTAATCATTAATTCACCAAGCTGCTCGTCGCTTAATTTAAAGTTTTTCAGCCAATTGCTGACTTTTTCATTGTCTGAGTCAAATCCTTCGCGGGTTGCCATATAAATTTTCTCCACTTCGCCAAACCCTTTTTTCGGGTCTTCCAGGAATTTTAAGTCCACTTCAGAAAATACATAATGTGGTTTCCATAGCGGTGCAACGATCGGTTCTTTTTCCTTAACCGCTTTCTTAATGGATGAAATCATTGCTGCCGTACTGCTCCCTACCAAATCATAGTCAAGACCGTATTCCTCAATTACATCCTGCGTTACGAGCATTGTTCCTGCCCCAGACTCAAACCCTATAATTTCGCTATTGAATTTATCCTTGTTTTCATTTAAATCTTCAATGCTGTTCACATCTTCCATATACGTTGGAACAGCCAATCCGACCTTCCCATTCTCATACCACGGATTTTCGAAAAAATTAGCTTGATCTTTGTACTTTTCAAAATAACTTTTATCTTGCACTGGCAACCAAATTTCCGGTGCCACATCTAAATCTCCTGAAGCTAGAGCTGCCATCTGCGGACCCATTTCGAGAAGCTTTAATTCCACGTTATACCCTTCGTCTTCCAGAACAGCCTTCCACAAATTTGTTACTGCAATATTTTCTGGCCAGTTAATCTGACCGATCGTGATGTTCCCTTTGCTTTCATTCGAATCACCCGTTGTATTATCCGAACCTTCACTATCACCGGAAGAACCGCAAGCTGCTAGTACAAAAAGTAGTAAGGTAAATAAAATTAATTGACTCATTCTGCGAAAATTCATTACTTGTCAAACACCTTTCTGAAATTTATTCTGGCAAACATTTATTACGAAACATACACTTTTGCCAAGAGCGCTTCGATTACTAATTTCGCCTCCTTTTATTAAATAAAATAAATGCGTTTAATATTTTTTAAATATATTTACTCTATGTAATAGGTTAACGAAAGATTTTATTTTGTCAAATGTGAATATTTCGTTCATCTTGTTTCATTGTTGTCTAGCCAGGGGATAGAACCATTTCGTTTTATTTCAGCGTTTGACAAGTAAATCATCGTACTGTTACGATTATTATTAATAATGTTTAATTTTTATTTAACAAATTTAACAATATCATTATAGTGAAGGAGTGATGAGTTGAACTTACAAAGAATGTATATAAATGGTGAGTGGGTGAACGCTAAATCCGGAGAAACACGAGATATCATTAACCCTTATAATCAAGAAATCATTGCGACTGCTGCAGAAGGAAACGAAGCAGATACGCAAGCAGCCATTCAAGCAGCAAGGATCGCATTTGATGAAGGCAGCTGGAGCACATTACCTGCAAGTGTTCGTGGTGAGCTTGTTTACAGCATAGGTACATTGATTCGGCGGGATTTGCAAGAGCTAGCTGAATTGGAGACGTTGGATACGGGTAAAACAGTCGAAGAAAGCCGTGCTGATATGGCAGACATCGCAAACGTATTCTTTTACTTCGGTGGTTTAGCGGATAAAGATGGCGGTGAAGTCATTGCCTCGCCGATACCAAACAGTGAAAGCAAAGTTGTTCGCGAGCCAGTCGGTGTCTGTGGTCAAATCACACCATGGAATTATCCTTTGTTACAAGCCGCATGGAAGATTGCACCGGCATTGGCAGCAGGCAACACGATTGTTATAAAACCGAGTGAAATCACACCATTAACAACAGTGAAAGTCTTTGAACTAATCGAAGAGGTTGGCATACCAAAGGGTGTAGCGAACTTAGTGCTCGGTTCCGGAGTTTCTGCTGGTGCAGAGCTAGCTGCCAGTCGAGACGTTGATTTAATTTCATTCACCGGCGGCATTGAAACTGGAAAAACAATCATGCAGGCAGCGAGTCATAATGTGAAAAAAATCGCACTTGAACTCGGCGGAAAGAACCCAAATATCGTTTTTGCCGATGCTGATTTTGAAACTGCGGTTGATCAGGCGTTAAATGCTGTGTTTTTCCACGCGGGACAGGTTTGCTCTGCGGGATCAAGGCTATTAGTTGAAGAAAGCATCCATGATGAATTCGTTGACGCACTCATTGAACGAACGAAGCAAATCAAATTAGGCAATGGTTTTGATGAAAATACACAAAGCGGCCCAATGATCTCTGCAGATCACCGTGCGAAGGTTGAAAGCTATGTGGAAATAGGTAAAGAAGAAGGTGCCAAACTAGCTGTTGGCGGAAAGCGTCCGGATGATCCTGAATTGCAAAATGGCTTTTTCTATTTACCTACTATATTTACAAACTGTACAAGTGATATGCGCATCGTCCAGGAAGAGGTATTCGGTCCGGTATTGACAGTAGAAACATTCCAGACCAAAGAAGAAGCTGTCAGATTAGCGAACGATACGATTTATGGTTTGGCTGGAGCCGTCTGGACACAGGATTTAAATAAAGCAGAATTTGTCGCGGTGCGCTTAAGAATGGGTACTGTTTGGATCAATGACTTCCATCCTTATTTTGCACAAGCACCGTGGGGTGGCTATAAGCAATCAGGCATTGGCCGTGAACTTGGCCGCGAAGGTATGGCGGAATATACTGAGGTTAAGCATATTTATCGCAACAAACAGCCTGAACCTATTAAATGGTTTAACTAAATCTGATGTAGTAAATCTATTCTTTATAATCAATAGCTCTATGCCTTCTTTAACGGAAAGGTTTAGAGCTATATTTTGAGTTTATTTCAACATGTGCCTTGTACTTGTTCCGAAAACTTGAGTACTAAACCAAGATTTACAAGTTTAAAGGAACATGTTATGTTTATACTATTCCGTTTGTTAAAAATATATTTAATAAATTAAACAAAGCCTATACAGTCAAAGAAGATAAAGTTGTTTGCCAGATTGCTAGATTTATTGAAAACAAAAAATTTCTGCCAATCATGTCAACAACGATAGACGACTTTTTGATCAATGTATTCCATTTAACAATCTTTAAGGAGGTATTTCAGATGAATCAAACATACGATTATGTAATTGTAGGCGGAGGCAGTGCAGGTTCTGTACTCGGCAACCGTCTAAGCATAGATGAAAATAGCAGTGTACTTGTTCTTGAAGCAGGGCGAAATGATTATTTTTGGGATTTATTTATTCAAATGCCGGCAGCTTTGATGTACCCATCAGGCAACCGCTTCTATGACTGGATTTATTCCACAGATCCTGAGCCTTATATGGATGGACGTCGTGTCGCGCATGCTCGGGGGAAAGTGCTTGGAGGATCAAGCTCCATCAATGGCATGATATACCAACGCGGCAACCCGATGGACTACGATCGGTGGGGATCTGAACCGGGCATGGAAAATTGGGATTATGCCCATTGTCTTCCGTATTTTAAACGATTGGAAACAGCCTTTGGAGCGGATTCATCTGATACGTACCGCGGTCACCATGGTCCAATTAAATTAAAACGTGGACCTGCGACGAATCCCTTATTCCAGGCATTTTTCGATGCAGGTGTTGAGGCTGGTTACTCTAGAACACCAGATGTAAACGGTTTTCGTCAAGAAGGCTTTGGTCCATTTGACAGCCAGGTGCATAACGGAAGACGGGTTTCTGCTTCACGAGCATATTTACGTCCAGCAATGAAACGCAAAAACCTTACAGTAGAGACGCGTGCCTTTGTTACGAGTATCAATTTTGATGGTACCAGAGCACAGGGTGTAACCTACCAAAAGAATGGAAAAACCTATCATGTTAACGCGGGAGAAGTGATTCTTTCCGGTGGTGCATTCAACACACCACAGCTACTACAATTGTCCGGTGTAGGTGACGCTGACCATTTACGCTCACTTGGCATTGATCCAGTCCTTGACTTGCCAGGTGTAGGTGAAAACCTGGAGGATCATCTCGAAGTATATATTCAGCACGCTTGTCCGCAGCCAGTTTCCATGCAGCCTAGCTTAAATAAAGCTAAAATGCCTTGGATCGGCTTGCAATGGCTGCTTGGACGCACTGGACCGGCAGCATCGAACCATTTTGAAGGCGGCGGATTCGTCCGTTCGAATGATGAAGTTGATTATCCAAATCTGATGTTCCACTTCCTGCCGCTTGCAGTTCGATATGATGGGCAAAAGGCAGATACGAAGCATGGATTCCAGGTGCACGTTGGACCGATGTATTCCAACTCCAGAGGAAGCCTAAAAATCCGTTCACGTAACCCTTTTGAGCATCCAAGTATCGTATGTAACTATCTGTCTACTGAAGAAGATCGACGCGAATGGATTGAAGCAATACGCGTTTCACGGGAAATCCTTTCTCAGCCAGCGTTAGCGCCTTACAGTACGGGTGAGATTTCACCTGGACCATCTGTTCAAACAGATGAGGAAATTCTGGAGTGGGTAAAGAAGGACGCCGAAACAGCACTTCATCCATCTTGCACGGCAAAAATGGGACCTGCCTCCGATCCAATGGCAGTCGTTGACCCAGAGACCATGAAAGTTCATGGCCTGGACAATGTACGGGTAGTTGATGCATCTGCAATGCCGCATACAACAAATGGAAATATCCATGCACCGGTATTGATGCTAGCGGAAAAAGCAGCCGATATTATCCGTGGACAAAGACCAATGAAGCCCGAGTATAAAGATTATTACCGGCATGGTGTTCACCCGGCAGACGCGGGTACGGTTTGAGTGAAGCGAGGGTGGTGAAGCAAGGGGACGGTTCCTGTGGCTTGAAGCAGAGGGACGGTTCCTGTGCTTCCTTATTAGATTTACCCCACGTTTGATAAGTACATGTAAAAGGCCCAACGACTTTTGAAGTTTCGTTGGGCCTATAATGATATTGACAAAGCTAGTTGCCAAGTAATCTTCAAGCTGAATTTACTCATTGTGCGGTTCACCGTTATATTTAAGAGAAAAAAAGAGGCATTGGAATTATTTTCAATACCTTCATTACTAAATTATTGCTTTTTAGGGTTTAATAGCGGGTTTTAATTGTATATTGATTTACTTTGAGTATTGCGGATGACTTTTACCGAATGTGCGTTTCTTTTTACCACTCATTGCAAAAGAATATACCAGAGTGCAGAGGAATTTACCAGTGTATTCATTTAAGTTTGATTGCTAATCTTTTCTGTCTATTACATCGCCTTAATCATCCCTAACTTGAAAACAATAAGTACCTATTAAAAAAGAATGGTTAATTAGCTTGGAAAAATATTAAATGGCATTATTTTATGAGATAATAAATCCTTCACCTCAACTATCCTTATTTTCGGAAAATCATTACCCTTATAATCTGTAAAAAAACCACTCCTAGCCGCTTCGACTACCATATTTCTTGTAGGTGGTCTTAAGGAAACAAATACCCCCATATCAGCGGACTCATAATCAATAACGGTATTTAATTCTCTTATATCCTTAACAGACACTTTGCCGCTCTTGACTTGTATAATAGACTTCCTTAAATTTCCTTCTTTCCCATTTTCAAAATACCTAATGCCATCAATACCACCATCCGCGCCTTTCGTTATTGAGTTATAATCCTCTTTATAATTCATCCCTAAAAGCGAAAGTGCCCATATCTGAAATTGAAATCTATTTGTTTTTGCTAATTCTTCTGCTCCTTCTATATCAACTGGTTCGCCTTGAATATTAAAATCGGCTAGCAACCCAAATTCGTCAATTAATCTATCTTTTATTGTTGTTATTGCTATATGGGTTATATCAATTCCAATCCATTTCCTGCCTAGTTTTTCAGCGGCTACAACTGCAGTACCACAACCACAAAATGGATCCAAAATTACATCACCTGGGTTAGAACTTGCAGAAATGATTCTTTCCAATAACTTTAAGGGTTTCTGGGTTGGGTACCCTACTCTTTCTTTTGATGTTGGGGTTAAAGCAGGTATATCCCACCAATCCTCTGGAATTTTCCCGTTTGGATTAGGCTTATATAGTTTACCGTTTACTAGATTACCGCCATTATTCTTATTGTTAATATAACCACCAGTACCCTCATAAGATACCCGAACATCATCAGCATTAAATGTGTATTCTTTATTCTTTGCATAAAAGTAGATTGTATCGTGTTTTTTTGCAAAATTTCTTTTTCCTCTTCCCCCTTGCCTGTAACACCAAATAATTTCATTTTCAAAGTTTTTAAATCCAAAAACTGCATCTAATAACAGTTTTAAATAGTGAGAGGCGGATGGATCACAATGTAGAAATAAGACCCCATTTGGTTTCAAGACCCTATACATTTCTAATAATCTAGGTGCCATCATAGTTAAATAAGCCAACATTTGGTTAGTCCCTAAAAATTGTCTCATTGAAATTAGAAAGTTTGATACGAGATGGTTATTATAATATTTTATTGTTTCTAAATATAATTTTTCGGCATCATTATTCCAATACCAAGTATCTTCAAACACTTTAATTTGTGCAGATGATCTCTCACCGTCCTTATTAGTAAATATCTGATTGTAATCTCTATTGCTATTGAATGGAGGATCTAAATATATTAAATCAACTGCTTCATTTCTTATTTCACTTTTAATTACAGATAAATTATCACCAAAATACAATAAATTAGTCATTGTGCCACCCCTTTAGTGGTACAAGATATGCATTGGGTAGCTTGTCTTATAACATAAAAAGTCATTAACATTTTGGAAATTATTCAAAGTTATACGTGCGGAGAAGAACCCAAGGGAGAATAATTCACTCTCAACTTACTCAAGATTATTTGCTACAGGCATCCCAGGTGAATTTGCTATGGCAGGTACAATTCCAGCTGATTTTATGCAATTCTTTGGAACAGCCCTTAAGTTAGCACAACTATTACGTATTCATACATGGAGCCTACGGGAAAAAGATTATCTATAGCATTATCAGAATACCTTGATTTATTTAAAGAAGATTTTTAACTTTTATCTAATCTGTAAAAAGCTCGATAAGAATCCAGAAGCATTTATTGACGCGGTTATATCCAAACCCGTTTAACTTCAAAAATCGAGTAGTATCGAATGCACCCTGCATATACAGGGTTTGTTACAATTGTTTTAATAGCATTTAATCAACGATACGATTTATTTGTATCAAATTTGAACGAGTAATAATAAAAAATCCCCCGAATGATGATTCAAGGGATTTTTCGTATGTTGATAAAGCGAATTTATAAAACTATGAAAAAATAGATTTACATATGCGAATAAGTCTTCCTTTATGCCGCTAATATCTTGTTGTAAACAAAAGATACAACTATAATTTGATTACCTTTAATGTGATAATATTGCCCCTACAAATAGTTAGCTTTTGAAACTTAGAGAATTTAATTTCCCTTTATTCCAACGAAAAACTCACAACATCATCCATATATTTCGTTGTACTATATCCATGAATAACCAGTGTTTTAGGAATCACTTTTTCTGCATTGTCATTGTTTAACGACATCCTTAGAACAGTATCGAAATATCGGGGCTGCTCAATCTCTTCATATGTTATAGGGTTAACATCCATATCCTGTTCAACCCCATTTTTATCAACAAGTACCCCTTGAGAATCTATTGCCATCGAATTCACTCCGTTCTTATTCTCATCCAAAATATTTAAGTTGAGCGACTCAAATGCTCGATTCTTAATTTCGTAATTACTTATGACTACCTTGGAGGGTTTTCCGATTTCCACCTTATCAATAGAGATTTTACTTCCTGCATATTCAAAGGTTTGAGGATATTCTTGAGAAGCATCCAGTTCAATTCTTTTTTGGTCTTCAACCATTAGGTGGACAGAATCGAATTGAGCGTTTACCTCTTTTGGCTTTTCTCCAAAAATCGGGTCGAAGTGTGTTTGAAAAGTGGTCCAACCCATATTTCCTTCTAAAAAGATTCCGCCATACATATCAGCTTTCACTTTTTTATCATTCACTTCTAGCGTGTTAAAATTAAGATTGTTTATCTGCTTCTCTGTCTGTTTATTATTAATCGCATATTGCAGAATCGTTGCTGTTGGAGCAAAAATTAGTTTATCAAATCGTACCGGAATCCCCTCGACTTCTATTTCTTCATGCAATACATATTCTTTAGATGGCTGTTTGGTTACAGGGATCTCAAAGTTCCACTCTCCTGTTTCCTTTTCCGTCTCCCCATAAGCCCATAAACTATTCCGTTCAGGGGAATCATGAATCAATTTCCGAAGCTGAGTAATTTTAAGTTTGATAGTACCTTTATCCTTTATGAGTGGCTGCATACTAATCTTCCCATGATACACGTTCCTATCTTTTTGGTTTAAATCCGATTCAAGATCAGGAGGATAGTACTTTGGATATGCTTCATTATTCATGATTTCATATCCGTTCTCTACAAAAAAACCATCGTCAAAACTTATAACATATTGATTTTCTTCGTTTGTATCTTCTATTTCATAAAAGACAAGCGTCTGTATATCATCAGCAATCACGCTCTTAATTCTAATTTTTACCCCATTGCTTTCAGCTTCCAGGTTCAGCCTTTCACCCAGGTCCTCTTGCAGAAACGCACGCAATTCCTGATCATCTACTGTCCATGTATAGTAGAGGTTGGTAAACGCCCCCGTAAAAAAGCCTAAACCCATTAATAATACGAAAACACTTGCAAAACCTATCCCCATTCTTTTACGTTTCCTGTTCTTCTGTTGTCTGTGTTTTTCCTGGTCTGCCAGCCTAGCTCTGACGTTCTCCATAAAACCGGATGGCACACGTAACTCTTCTATCCTTTCCGGCAGATTTAGCATTGTATCCTGAAAGGCAGCCAAATCCTTTCGACAGTTTAGACAATGATAAATATGGATCTCGAAATCAATATTTTTTGACCGATCCAGTGTTCCTTCCAAGTAATCGATGTAATATGTATGATATTCTTTACAGCCATTAAAGGACGACCCATCATCCATCCCTTTTCTAAGTGACTGGATTCCAAAAAACAAATGCTCTTTCAACTCATCTACTGAAACTTGGAGAAGATGTGCCACTTCCTCATGAGAGAGTCCATTTATATAGGTAAGGACCACCGCTTCTTTCTCAATCTCTTTCAAATGATCAAGTGCTTGAAATAATTCCGTTTGTTCACTTTCCTCAAAAGCTTGTAAACTTCTATTTTTAGAAAGCTCCCGGCAGGTATGTATAAAAGTGGAGGTAACCATCGTTTTGATTGATGTTTCTTTATTAAATCGCGGCAACTCCTTATGGACCTTTATTATAGACTGGTAAAATAGCTCTTCCATTTGCTGTTGATTCCCGAGATAAGACCAACCAAGAAAATAGAGCGACTGCATATGTTGATCGAACCAATCGACGATGGATTTCATGCCATTTTCTCTTATTGTCGTGATTGAAATGGGATCCATTTCTGCTGGGATCATAAATGTGTCTCCTCCTTTTACATTCCTCTGTAAACTTGCCCAATTTTCTGTTTATTTATAAAAGTATATACGTATAGTCTGGATATCCTGTTACTGCCATACGTTCACACCCTATTATCCTACTTTCATTATAACAAAATGTGGATTTTAAATGGATACATGGACACAAAGTAGAATATTTATTTTAGGTTGTAGTGTTTTGTTTTATATTTTTTCCTGTCCTTAGCAGTTGTAAAGTAAAACTTGACAACTGCGTCTTCTTCTAATTCCTTCTCTGCAAAGATATTTGCACTCATGTGCTCCTTCATTATATAGGTGGGGTGGTCAAGTTATGTGCTATATGGTTCAAATTCGTGGCAGAGTTGGGTCAAAAAGAGGGCACAACTGGTTCAATCGGATGGCTGTAATCACTTATTTTAACTAATTAATTGGTCAAATATACTTTTTCTAATCTCAATTTCCACTCTTTGTTTTACCACTACTTGCGATACGGTTCTCCGTGGTAAATCTAAATGAGGTTTTTTATAAAAGAAAGGATAAAAGTAATAATCTTTAATACATAACCATTAAACTCTTCGTTCCACAAAGCTAGAAGTACTAAAAAACTTGTTAAAAATATAACAAGCTTTCTATATGAAAGGACATTTTGGGGTTTCATTACATACATTAATGCTCCGGGAGATAATTTTCTCATGAATACAGTTGAATTTAACGGTACATCTTTTCCTTTGTCTGAAACTATAATTAAACTTTCACCCTTAGTCCCCTTTGCAACGTTAATATCATAGAATAAGCTTAATACTGGATTAATGTGATAAAGGTTATTGTGCATATAAAGATTCCCTATAACTAAAAACAGTACTAAAAATGCAAAGATAGTTGGAATATTTAAATCGCCTTCACTATTAAAAATATTTGAATTAAATGAAATGAAAGGAATTATATATGTTACTATATAATTTAAAGCTTCACTGCTCCTATTATTAATTCTCTCTAGTTTAACTGGAATATTAGGACTTGCCTTTAACGGATTATCTAAATACCATTTTAATGTCAAAATTGTGATTGCCATTAACCCCCAGATAGTTATACATAGTGTAAGGTTATTAATATTCATTAGGAACAAAATCATAAAAAGGGGCAAATAGGAACTTAGAAAAAGCATATACCTAAAAACTCTATTTAAAATAAATTCAACTTTATTTCCCATGATATATCCTTTCTAACCACAAAAATTAACCAATGTTTATCCTTTGGTTAGCAAAAATCCTGGTTTCACTTACCAATGTTTCTGCTGCCTCGTCATTGATAACCCTTATTATTTGGTCTACTGACTTATGACTATTTTCTTCATCAATTTTAATAGTTCTCTTTTCAGTATCTAGACTAAAATATAAACCGTCTACCACCGTTTCTTTGACTTTCTTAAAAGTATCAAAGGTGACATGGTCAAACTTGCTTTCGGTACTTATTGTGAAAAGTTTCTTTTTAAAGTTCTTATTCGTACTACAATGAGATTCTAAAACATTAAAGTTATCTATTAAACCGCTCCCATTAATACTTCCTAAGATTGCTGTTGAATGGTTCTCAATATGTTCTTCGTACTTAAATAACCGTTCAAAATAAAATCCATGTGTTACAAAAATTTCATCATTAATACTAAAAGCACAACATTTTTCGTTCAATTCTAAGTGTGATACCTCAATTTTTTGAAGTAGGTCTCCATCTTCATTTCCGAAGCTATAAAGACTCTTTTTAGGCTTATAAAAGTTAGCTTTTGAGAGTGTTGAGAATACTAGTACATGAAATTCTTCTGCTGTAGTATTATTTGTAACAATTACATCAATTACGTATCCTTTCATAGATTTTGAAGACTCTTCAAAAATGCTTTTTGTCAGTCCTACAGAGTTATCATTAACAATAAGATGCTCAATATCTTGAAAATTTGGAACATCATCTTTCTTCAAAAATGAGACGCTCTCATTACCATCTGGAGATGTGTTATCGTGATACGGAAATAACTGAGCATCAGTAGCATTTTCAAGATTTCTTCTAATGATAGCTCTTAAATCTTCGTGAGTAGACATATTCAGCTTATATAATTTAAAAGGTTCTTCTTCATCTGAAAGTAAAAATGCTGACAATCCATTAATAGAATAGTTAGCAGTACTATTTACAAATATATCTTGTAATACCTCAAAATTAGTTTGCATACAATAGCCCCATTCAAATAGTTTATTAATTTAAATATATGGCTATTTTATCAGATAAATCAATATTTTTCCTACTTTAAAACTAATAATTTTCCATTTTTGTTACTCAATGACTCTATATTTTAAGCTTATCATCCTAAGAATATATTTTTAATTCTCATTTACTATAAATTCTTCCATGCATCGCTTTTACTTATATTAGGAAAAATGAACTTTTATTTAAAAAAGTAATGTAATTGGATATCCTCTACTTGATAAATTCCTATTCTCATACAAGCATTTGACTCTAACTGAATTAATTCGGTGAATTCAAGCTCTGGAGTGTCTTTCAAAATTCGTTCTAACTCACTAATTTCCTCAATTATTATCATTGATTGATAAGTTTCAAGCTGAAAGTCTTCTTTCGCTTCACCATTACCTAAATAATCATATAAATGATGAAATTCTTGACTTATATACTCAAAACAATCATTGGGTAATTGACCTATAATATTTTTTATATCCTTAATAGAATGAATCTTCTTCATCTACTACAACTCCAACGTGACCTCTGAAGTCTTTCAAACGAATAACAAACCATAACACCTACAACTGTTCCCATCAAAAAGTATCGCATTATTATTCCTCCCTAATAATTATTAAACTCACTTCTAATACCTTCTCGAATCAAGATATAAATAGAAACACCAAATGTAACACCTGCTTTGAACAAATCAATTGAAATCATTTTTCCACCTCCCTTTAAGCCTCAACTCATATAAACTGCAACTAAATAAGTTCCAGATTAAATCAAGAATTATTTGGTTATTTAAGCTTGTCTTCACTTATAAAAACTTATAGGCTTTACTGGTTCACCATTCTTTAACAGGCTAATCCCAAGGTTTGTTACACCCTTTTTATCTTGCAGTAAACAGACAACATGATTTAGACCTCCATCATAGAAGAATAGCCAACATGTAATAGGCTCATTAATCTCTTGAGGTAATAAAGCCTTAATATTTACGTTTTGGATTTCTTTGGCGGATAATAATCTTACATCCGCTTTCCAGTCTTCATGTTCCAAATGCGGATGATGTTCCTGCATATAATTCCTAAAAACTTTAATAACACTCATATGTTTTCGCTCCTTTTTATAAATCAATGAGAATAGAAAAAGGAGGAGCAAATTCATCTGTAATAGACGAATTTGCTCCTCTGTTAAAGGTGAAGTGTTTTGCCACTTCTTTATTTAGTTGTATTTGTATAGATTCAATTTTTCGTTCTTTCCCAATGGTGATTTGATTAATAAGCAGATGCATCAGGCGTTTTCTTTGTTCCCTTGATAGCGACTCCTTATAAGCACTTGTGAAGTTCTGCATGACTTGTTTAACCATGGTAAAGTCTATATTTGGAGTGCCACCTTGCCCCATTTGAGATTCTATAGGATATAGACGTTCTTCTAACCTTGTTTTTTCCTCATTTAAGGCTGTCAATCGCTGTGCCAAGTCTGTTTTGGGTATCAAATCTTCTTCATATAACCCCAGCACTTTTTCTTTCTTTTTAAGGTTAGCTTCAATAGCCTTCTTCAATGTCTCATATTCATGTTCTAAAGGTGAAGATTTATTGGCATTTCTATTATTAATCTGGTCAACTAACTGTTTAATCAATGTTTCATTCGTAGCTATCGAAGATAACTTCTCTACTACATATTTATCTGCATAATCTGTCCTCACACCATTCGAATGACAAACTGTTGACCCTTTATTCTTCCAAGCACCACAAACATAATATTCCAATACTCTTTTCGTTCCATCTTTTAGTTTATTGGTTGTACGACCTATAACCATCCCTGAGCCGCATTCAGGACACTTCATAATACCTGTAAGTGGAAACTCGCCACTGTGTATGCGATTTGGTTTCCTGCTTCTGCTCGCCATGATAGTCTTAGCTTGTTCCCACACCTCTTTTGAAATGATAGGCTCATGCTGTCCTTTTTCGATGACAGGATTAGGATTAATATTGTTTCTCCTTTTTTCACTCCAATCTCTTCTTACATTGTAGCGAATATAGCCTGCATAAAGAGGATTACTTAAAATAGTTTTTACTCCATTGATAGAAAAGTCTTTATCTTTCTTGGTACGATGTCCTTCCTTGTTAAGCTTATTAGCAATCGATTTATAACCATGCCCTTGAACATATAAATCAAATATCTTTTTAACAGTTTGGGCTTCTGTCTGATTAACAACTAATGATGAAAATTTTCTTTTCCGACTCTCACCTGGTACGCTGACTACATCATAGCCAAGTACACGTCCACCATTCCAGGAGCCTTCCTTTGCACGGGCAAGCATTCCCATTTTTACATTTTGAGCAATATTGTCTCTTTCAAATTCAGCTATAACTGCTAACATTCGAAATTGCATTTTGCCTGCAGGTGTTTCTGTCTCATATCGTTCTGTAAAAGAACGAAATACAATATTCTTACTCTCTAATTCTTCAACAATATTAAGTAAATCTTTTGTTTTTCTGGAGAAGCGATTTACCTTCCACACAACTACCACTTCAAAATCTTTACTTTTCGCATCATGTAATAGCTGTTGTAAGGCAGGTCTTCCTTTGATATTTTTACCACTTTTGCCTCGGTCAATATATTCTTTATGTACGGCATAACCTTCACGTTCGCACATTTCTCTTAATACTCTAACCTGCTCGTCAATACTATAGCCTTCCTCAGCCTGTTCTAAAGTAGAGACCCTAGCATAAATAGCGGCTTTTTTACTGGCACTTGTACCAATTGTGCCTGCAAATTCATTAAGAAGCATTTCTGTTTGTACTGCCATTCCATTCACCTCCTTTCAAAATCTGCTCTTTACCAATAATTAATTTTGCCAAGTTAGATAATGGCATATCTCGTTTCGTTGCCAAATGTTCATCCTTTAATAGTTTCTTTAGTACAGGACGTTCTGATGGACGTATCTTGGAACTAGGTTCACGATATATCTTGTTTATTGGATAGCCATTTCGTTCATATAAGCATTTCAACAAGTATACGTCTCTATATAGATATCGACCTTGTGGTTGTTCTATCGCTGTATTTCTTGTATAAATTACAATTCGAAGTTCATTAGAGTTATTCATAATTAATTTTCTCCTTGTGTATTTTTCTCTAAATAAGTTGTAACCATTTCAGCTAAGATATCTACTATACTTTCATAGTCATAAATGTTTCTATTCTTTTTCTCCATACGAATATTCTCCTCATCCAGATAATAATATATATTTAAATTCTTAATAGGTAGCAAGGGGGAGAGGGTGGTATGTTAGAGTAAAACTTTTCTCAGTTCCGATACTCATTTTCATCTTCCGCTCATTTTTACTTTTGCCACTCCCCCTAGACCCCCTAAAATGGAATAATGTTTTCGTTTAATCTTGAGTTTTGTTCTTCAAAATCTTGTAGTTTCAATCCGTCAAAGTAAATAGTCCCTTTTACTTTCTTTTTATTAATAGCCACACCTTCATTATTAAGAATGATTTTAAAGTATCTCCAGAAGACCTGACGAGACCTCGTTCCTTTATCATCAATTCCTTGGATTTCCAACCATCGAATATACATATTGAAAAAAGCTGACTGTTTGGTACGACTATCATCTTGTATGGCTACATATTCATCGAAAAACTCTTGAACTGGATTTTGCTCGTTATAATAGGATTCTTGCAACGACTCAATTGCTTTTGAGGAACTAAACTGATAATTATTTTTCCTTAAGCGTTTTAAGCCTTCGATAGCCCAATTTAATATGCCAGGTAGTTCCTTCAATAACTCATTCTTAAGATTCACATCTCGCTCTTCTTTTTTGAAAGTACGAGGAAATGGGATAATAATAATTTTTCTAAAATAACCCTCCGTCACATCGGAAGAATCAGGAAGGTTATTTACTAGGAATACTTGTCTACAAAATGGTCGATAAGTGATAGCTGGTCGATATTTAATATTAATTGTGATACTATCTCCACTTACAATCGCCTTAAAGTTTTCTGTTTTCAATGCCTTACCGCCCATCTCATTTTCAGCAGATATATTCAATGCTTTACCTATCATACTTTCCAAACCAAATTGGTCATTGAATTTTGATAGCGGTACACTGCTAACATTCTGTGGCCCTACTAGTTCAGTAATAATCGAGGCTAAAACACTTTTTCCATTTGCACCACTACCATAATAATAGACTGCCTTTTCAGCTTTCGTTTCACTTGTTAGCCAATATCCAATTAGTTCCTGATGAACAGAGACTAATCCTGCGTCGGTACATGTAATATCATCTAGAAAAGAAAGGAACTTTGGCGCAGTTGCTTTTGCATCATAATGAATTGGAATCTGAACAGTTGATAGATACTTTGGTGAATGTTCAAGTAAGGTATAGGTACTCAAATCAAGCATACCGTTCTCGACATTCAGATAGTTTCGATGTACATTCATCTCTTCGACTGTATTAGCTTCTCGTTGGAGAGCTTTATAAATTTCAACCTCATAAGTACTTTTCCAACTGTTCCACTTTCCTTCATGCATCACGCTACGAATAAGCTTTCCCAGATGTACTTCTGAAAGTTCTTCATAAACACCTTTATAATTGTAAAGAAACAACCTTCCGTCTTCTGTGGAGCGTATATGACATCTCTGCAGAAAGTGTCTAGCAAACACGTTAGCATTGAAACTATATCGATTCTTTTTTTCATCATATAAAAAGCCTCTTTCTTCTGCTTTTCCAACTTTCAGCACCAGTCTTAATTCTTCAATTAATTTCTCAGGAACCATGGAATCATTGGTAATATTGGCAGAATCATATAATACGTTTATTTCAGAGTCTCGAACATTGGGTGCATGTTTCACTAATGCAGTAAAAAAAGCATACTCTTCCCCTACAGCTACGATATGAACCGCAGTCATTAATATTGATAGCTTTCTATCATCCTTTATTTCGTGGAGTAGTGTAGATAATGTTCCTGTTCCTTCTAACAGTCTGACTCTCTTAATAGGGCTATACAACAAATATTTTTCTGTCTGTTGTTCGTTTACTTTCATTTTTCTTCTCCCTTTTACAAGGTAACAAGAGAATTCCCTGTCACCTTGTATTCAATTAATTAAACAAATTAACACTTTCAACTTTTATTCGTTCATATATACTTCCTCTTGCTGTCTGATGATGATAAATACGACCAACACCGCAACAACCCACTAATCCATCAAAAGAAATTGTTTCCTCATCGAAAAGCGGAGCGAAGTTATTAACAAACTGCATAAGAGGTGACTCATAATGATAAGAAAACGAGAATGAAATAGTAATTTGAGTCGGTGTATCATCTTCAGATTTTCCTATTGAGAAATGAAATAGAACTAAGCCATTAGCTCCAAACTTACTTTTAAAATTTTTCTTATATGTCACATTGTTAATTCGAAAAAAATAGTTACCCTCTGGTAGCTTCGGTTTTCGTATTAGTCTAGCCTGACCGCCCGTAAATGAAATGAGTGGTAACTCAGTTATTGACATTTCATTTTCATTAGAGATTCCTTGTAATGAAATTGTTTCATGTAGATGAGCTTTTGGAAACTCATCTACATTCCTATCCACTTGGGAGGAAGATACTTCTTCCAAGTGTTTAGCATCTTTTTTCCTTGATTCAATAAATTCTTGTTCACCTTTCAAAACTGGACGCTTCACTTTTTTCAAAGCCATTATGCTACCTCCTCATAAATCATCTGCGTGTTTAAACTTATTACTTCGATTGACTCACCATCATAAGCACCAAAACATTTCGAATTAAATTCAGGGAAAAAGTTGATAAGGTCGTTGCATACGGATTTTACTGAGCCATCTGGGTCATCAATGAAGGAACCACTTTGGATTGTTATTCCTTTAATTCGTGACTTGTTCAAGAACTCAGCAAGTTCTAGTTGCAACCCTGCATATTGACCTCGGGTCATAACCATTTGATAGCCTTTTGGATAAAAATCAATATCAAACGAATGATTACCTATGAAGATTCGATTGGCTCGCACCTCTAAGGTTGAGAGTTGACTAATTAATCGATTTAATAATCGATATATACCCTCAATTGGTGTGCCATCTGGTATAGGTACTGTAGCTGCCAAACGATATATGGAATTCACACCGTCATAATGGTCTTTTCTAACTTCTGTTAATGCAGAGTTAGCAATTTGATAGTTACTTTTTTTGTGAATCATAAACATTACCTCCGTAGTTGTTTTGTTTGTTTACGATTCTAATTTTATTGGGTGATTGAAAAATACTCACGGAAATGTTTATGGGGAAATCCAACCAAAAAAAATCCTTGACATAACAAAAACCTTCTGAATCATTACAATTCAGAAGGTTTTTGTCGTTTTTTTTCTATTAGAACTCGTATTTCTTGTTGGATTGGGGGAGGTAGTTCTAAAAAATCTGCCATAGTGTACATTGTTTTCTCATTTAAATCAGGATGAGAGTTCATTATTTCAAGAAAACACTCTTCGAATAACAATTGCTCTTCGACTTGTAGTCTGTACATAGAACTTACCATTCTTATGTCATTCATATATTTTTCCTGGAATTCCAACTTTGATGCAAGACTATTCAGGTCATCAAACAGCGAAAAATCATTTTTGACAATCCTCATTACTTCATCAAGATTTTTTTCACTTGCAATGTAATAATTATCACTAAGTTGGTCTTCTAGCCATTTTTCAAATAGTTCTTTGTCTTGGTCTATCAATTTTTTATGTTCAGCTTCAGCCACAATTTTAATTAAAGATTTTAAAGCTTTATTGTCTTTTTTCTCCTCTAAAGCTTGACCATTAATCATCTTTCTATTTAATTTTAAGGCATCATTATTTTCAGGGTTGTCCAATAGATTTTTAATTAACAAAACGTAATCGTCTAACTGGTCTATCGGAGCTTCAAACGTTCTACGAGATTGTCCCAACATTTCTTGTACACCTTTTATATGTCTTTCAATTCTTTTTCTATTGGTTTCAAAAGTACCAGAATTAGTATCACTATTTCCATAAACTTCTTTCGTTAGGTCTGTTACGTTAAATGTTTTTTTCGACATGCTAAAGTCCTACCTCTCTTGAGTCATCTAAGAAGATTCGGTAAGTCATTACCGAGACTTGATAACAATTATTTTACACGATTCCTTTAGTTAATCTCCACTAAGTCATAATATCTAGATACGAGTATTTTTCTAAATTTGTTATTTTTACTTCTCCTTAGTTCCAAGCAATATTTCTTCATAAACCTTCATACCGTCTTTAAGACAAACTAAAAAGAGTGGTTGGTTTGTATCAGCATCAGATGCCACACAAACCAACCACTCATGTTCATTAGTATTATAAACACAAAAGTGTACCAACACCATTTCAGGACTAATACCAATCAATTCTGTTGAAACAAGATTCTTATCAAGTTCTTCTTTGTACAAAAGGACTGATTCTTCTCCTACCTGTTTTTCGTCAATATCTATATCGAATTCCAAAGACATAAAGGTTGCAAAGTGTTCGGCTTTGTAATAACACATTATTTTCCCCCCTTAGATATAACCTTTTTCTTTTAACGATGTATATTTGCCATCTCCAATAATCAAATGGTCAAGAAGCTCAATCCCCATCAGTTTTCCGGCTTCAACGAGCCTTTCAGTAACTTCTATATCTTCTCTCGATTCTTGTACATCACCTGACGGGTGGTTATGTGCCACTATAATACTTGCAGCTGATGATAGAATTGCCGTTTTCATAATTTCACGTGGACTAACAAGACTCGCATTTAAACTTCCGATATGACAGATATTAATTGATACAGGCTGATTTTTAGTATCCAATGTTGTTACAATGAAATGCTCACGGTCTTTGTCTTCTAAGAATTGCTTCACTAAGTCATAACCGTCTTCAGGTGAGCCGACGCTTCTCTTCTTATAAAGTAAACTAGATTCTTTTACTAACTTAACGGTTACAATATTCACTCTTTTTGCAGATTTCATTTATTTAACCTCCTATATAAAAAACCCCGAAGTATTAACATACTTCGGGGTCGATATAATCTAAATTTTAGGTTGCTTTTTTGCAAATTATCGAATAGTTCACTTTCTTTAGAGGAGACTCTTCAAAAACCTTTTTACAGGGTAAAATTATATTTATCTCTTACAAGTTATTCACTAACCTCTGCTCAATCTTCTGCTCCTTAAGGTTTTCCATATATCATTAAAAGTATCTACCAAATCCCTCGATATACCCATTTTCTTAACAAGAATTTCTTCGTCTATTAAATTTAAGACTTCAATTATGTCCTTATTAGTTCTTGTTAACTTATCAATTTCAGCTAATAATTCTTCCACTAATTCTTCCTTAATATCAATATCCTCAAGGTTGGGTATGGTGACTTTTTCTAATTCCCCCGGTAATATTTCTAGGACTCCACCACCATAACTTCTTGCCTCTAATTCCGTAAAAGCTAATCCAATGCTATTATAAAAGGCTAAGGTGGCTTTTTTTCTATCCGCTAACAGTGAAAACCTAATTCTATGCATAGTATCAGTACTAACTGCATCAATGTCATTCATCACAAATTTAGGATAAAGATGGTTTCTTCTGAGGAAGAATGCATCTGGAGTATAGATAGAAGGAATACAATACCATTTCTTTCTTATTCTACACTTATAACCTGTATGCTCTCCTCTTTTTTCACCTTCTTTAATATAATTCCTTTGACCCTCGGTAAATTCCTCTTCTTTTACACCATTAAAATCTAATAAATAAGTATTGGCACCTGCCTCAACATTTTTAAGCCAATCTTCTTTACGGAATATAGTTCCTGGTATATTTACACTTCTGGCGATTAAAGGTATCGCAACACTTTCTAGGTCATATTTTTTAACTATTTCTTTATTAACACTAAAAAACTTATTATTACCAGTAGTTATCCCAATATCTACGTCAGCAATTGTATTAAACGGAAAGAATCTATTATCACCTCTAACTTCGTCAATTGCTTCATTCTGTTTTTGATTTAAGAAATACCTTGTCCATTTTGTTGTTGATAAGTCTACTTCTTTGTAAGCCACATTCTTGTCGACTTCTTCAAAGTTTTCAACTAAATCTTTAATACTATCAAACTCAAGAATTTTTATTAGATGGTCACCATTAAATTCAGATACTTTTTCTCCCATTAATAAAATAACTTCTTGTTCTACATCCGGAAAGATTAACTCTCGGAATGTAACAATTGTCATTTTCTGTAGTTGTTCCATTAAATACAATCTTAACTGTTCTGAATATTTTACTTGTAATAACTCCGCAGGTATTACTAAACCAATATTTCCACCATTATTTAAAAGTTGCACACTAGCAACTACAAAAGAAACCCATGCGTTAATCAACTTATTTGAGTTCATTCCGTTATTCTGTAAAATAATTGATTGCTCTTCTCTTTGTTCCTCTGTCAAATATTGATACCTAATATATGGAGGATTACCAACTATCAAATCAAAACCAGCTTGTGTTAAATGCTTTTCATATTCGTCATAAAAATCATTATTTATTACCTTGAACCTCTCATCATTTACAACTGCTTGTTTTGCTTTTTCAGCTTCCGATTCAAAAAGTTCTACACCTATACAACTAAAATTTTTATCCAGTCCTTTTAAAGATTCTAGAAAAACACCGTCTCCACAACTCGGTTCAAGTACAGTCTCCACATTTTTATTAAATCCCCATTCCACTAAAAACTGAGCTAAATCAGAAGGGGTATAGTATGCACCTCTAATTTTTTCAGGTGTTGCATTATCTTTTAACTTCATATTTTATCACCGCTTTTTATTTTATCATACATTCTGTCCTTATTCCTTTAATTTAAATTATTATATAAACCTTAAACCATAGGTTCATATAGTAAGTTTAAAAAAGTAGCTATCAAACAAGTTAAGTAAGCAGAACAAGGTCTTAAATGAAATAATTAGATTGAACATTTACATAACCCAAGTACAAATTCCAACCCTTTATAGAACCTTGGTTCCCATTGAAGAAACGCAAAATTAAGTAATAAAAAAGAGTACCTGTTATAAGTACTCTTTGGAAATAGGTAGACTTAGTTTTCAGTTTTTGCATCTATCTCAATCAGATATTCATCTACAGTATCTCTTACACTATACAATGTTAACTCTTTCCCTAACAAATTCTCATTCACAACTAGCTCTCTGGCATCTCCCCAAAGTAAATGAGTCATAGGTTGTCTTTGTTCATACGTCTTGGTGTTAGTTCTGATATCATGCTTCAATTCCAATTCATATTTCCCATAGTCCACACCTTCAATAACAAAATAAAAGCCTGCCTTTGTATAATGAAAATGGTCGGGTTTGTTAGGCTTTGGAGCCCATTCTAGATTAGCAAAAACATCCTCACGAAAATAAACTTGTTGGTCAACATCATACTGTCCTTTTTTTAAAAGCATCGAACCCGTCACATGAGTATTTCCACCAACTTTCGGAATATTTAAGTCTCTTTTGGTGAGTTTTTTACTTTTCCATTCTTCGATAAGTCTTAAGCCCTTATCAGCAATTAACACAGTATCTTGATTTTTGTTTTGATTAAAATTTGAAGTAACAGGTTTTTGAATACTCGCTTTTCTAGGAATAGAAACATGTTCTCTTGATAACACCATTGTAGGTGCTATTCTTTTACCGCCCTTGCTTTTACCTTTTACAATTTCCTTCGTTGATGTTTCATCAACCAATCTACCTTCATCAAATAATCGTTCAACCACTTCATTTGTATTTACTGAAAATACATTTTCAGGATAATCTTGCTTAAAATTATTAAATGTTTTTAAGAATTCATCAACGTAACCTTTATCCGAACTATTGTTGATGTCTAATTCAATAATGGTGCTTGATTCAATGTTATTAATCAAGCCTCCATATGTGAGGTTAGCACTTCCGACGTTAGATAATGCTTTTGTAGAGCCTATTGCTAAGGAGGCTTTGGGATGAAATATAAATCCTCGACTTCCAGTATCTACAACAAAAGTAGTTATTCCTAAATCAAGCAAACTTGAAACACCTTGCTTTGAGGTAATACCATTCCTGCAACCTACATAAACGGTTATTTTATCCTTGTTTTTTAATAGACTATCCTTCAGTACATATACACCATCACTTGTAAGAAACGCAGAGCTTAGAATAATTTCTTTTGCATCTTCCATTTCTATTAATTCTTTTAGGTTATTTCTGTGGTTTTCCTTCTCCTTTAGCCCCTGCATCAAGAAATTTACTTTAGCCACCAAAAGCACTCCTTTCGTATCTGTGATTAATTTTACAACAGATACTACAGGAATGTCAATATATAAACCAATTTTCTGCAGTATATAACCCGTAAAAATTTATTAAACACTGTTATAACAACATTCATATAAAAAATTACTGTAGTAATATACTGCAGATATTTTTGGAATTTCTCCAAAAACCTCATTTACTTATGGTACGGTTCTCCCCGCAAAATCCGAAACCCCCGATAAACCTGCTCCAACAAAACCATCCGCATTAATTGGTGAGGAAACGTCATCTTAGAAAACGACAACGCCAAATCACTCCGCTTCTGCACGTCTTCACTAATCCCTAAAGACCCACCAATCACAAATGCTACCTTACTCTTCCCATACGTAGCAAGCTCGTCCATTTTAGCCGAAAGCTGCTCTGAAGTTAGCATTTTCCCATTGATCTCCAATGTAACCACATACGTATCCTGTGAAATAGTAGACAAAATCCGTCTGCCTTCCTTGCGCTTAACTTCATTCTCTTCCGCTTCGCTCAAATTCTCTGGTGCCTTTTCATCAGCGACCTCAACAATATCAACCTTAGCATATGCCGTAAGCCGTTTTAAGTATTCCTGGATGCCTTGCTTCAGGTATTTTTCCTTTAGTTTTCCGACCGCTACGATTGTTATTTTCATTGATCTGATCCGTCCTTTTCTCCATCCGATTCAAACAGGTGATTAAGCATGCGTTCTTTGTTCTCAAAAAATTGTTTCATAATGGTGTAATGGCCAGTTTGTTCCAGGGTTCTCTCGGCCAATCCATCAGCCGTAAGCTCAATAATTTTTGCATCTGGGTATGTCATGAGAATTGGTGCATGTGTTGAGATAATAAATTGTGCACCTTGATTCACCAGATCATGAATGCGGGTTAACATCGACATTTGCCTTAATGGGGAGAGTGCTGCTTCCGGTTCATCCAAAATATAAATCCCATTTCCTTGGAATCGATTGATAAACGCAGCAAAGAAGGCTTCCCCGTGTGACTGCTCATGGAGCGATCTTCCGCCAAACCCGTCAATTACTGCTGCACCACCAAGAGGGTCGCTATCAACTTCCTCAATATAGGTTGCGACATTATAAAATGTCTCCGCACGGAAAAAGAAGCTGTTTTCTGGCCGGTAAAATCCCCTTGCCACACGCAAATAGCGATCTAAAACGGAATGGGAATCATAGCTGGAGAAGTTAAAATTAAGGGTACCCCCCTCAGGATTAAAGCCCAATGCAACCGCTATTCCTTCAAGCAGTGTCGATTTTCCCATACCATTCTCGCCAATAATATAGGTCACATTCGGATGGAACGCGACCTTCTCAAACTTTTTAATAACAGGCAAATTGAATGGAAAGGTGGTGTACGACGGTATGAGATCCCTTTTCAAATCAAGACTTTTAATGTACTGGGTATCATGATTCAATTTCATTATCTATCATCACCTCGTTACATCCATAATACTATCAATCCAGGTGTAATAATAGAGACAACTACCGCGCTGACGACCATAGCAATGGTGCTGACTGCCCCGGAGAGCTGGCTTTCTTCCATAATAGTCGCTGTACCGATTGCGTGGGAAGCACAGCCCATTCCGACACCGCGGCCGATATAATGATCAATTTTAAAATAGTTCATAATGGTCGAGCTGAGCAGTACACCGCCGATTCCCGCGATCATCACAAATACGGCAGCTAACGGGGTTGCTCCGCCTGCAGCGTCTGTAATAGCCATGGCAACGGGAGTCGTGACAGATTTTGGTGCTAGGGAGAATATAATCAATTGATCAAACCCAGCCCATTTTGCAAGCAATATTCCCGTCGACACACCGACAAATGCTCCGATAAACGTTCCGCAAAACACGGGAAACAGCAGCTGTTTCAGTACGTCACGCTGCTGATAAAGCGGATAGGCGAGTGCAACGACCGCTGGGCCAAGCAAATGGTTAATCCAGTCACCGCCGAGCATATACGTTTCATAGGGGATTTGAAAAACAACAAGCACCATAACAATGACAAACGTTGCAATGATGACAGGAACGGTAAATGTATAGTTGTGTTTTTCATGTATTTTTATGGAAAATAGATAAATGATTAATGTGCCAGCAATTGCAGCGACTCCGATCAGTATGTTAATCATGTTGTTTCAGTTCCTTTCTCCGCATAATCCACTGGCTGATAAATCCCGACCCAGACATAACAAGTACAGTACTGATGAGGACAATTATAATTAACAGAAATCCCTTTCCGGAAAACACATCAAAATAATTTAAAATTCCTACCGTGGCGGGGATGAAGAATAGCGTTAAATGCTCAACGAAAAACTTCGCACCCTTATCGATCCACGCTACGTTCAATACGTTGGTCATAAGGAGAATAAATAAAATAATGAGACCAATAACACTCCCCGGAATAAATAGACCCAATACATGCTGAATCCAGTTTCCGATTAAATAAATACCATACAGGATGGCAATTTGAATGATCGTTTTACAAATCCTTAACAATGGAAGACACTTCTTTCTATAAAAATCCTGCAAAATTCTATCATAGAACTTCTTTCACCCATTGAAAAGTATTTAGCCTTCACGAAACTGCTAGCACTTTCTGACAAAACGGGACAGCTAACAGGTATACTTCATCCAACTATTCATTTTGAAAAAGATTTTAAAATTTTTATGAGGATGTATGACAGGGTGCTGTCATACATCCTTTTTTATAATACAGCTATCACCGATAAAAAGGAGTAGATGTTAAATGAATCATGCAAAAAATATGTACCAATACCATATTTGGGCGAATAAGGTGCTGCTGGAAAGAATAAAGGAATTACCAGACAATGTCCTGTATGAAGAGGTCAGCAGTTCCTATCCGACCATTGCGAAAACATTTAGCCATATCTATGCGGTAGATGCTATGTGGTTACAAGTGCTGAAAGGAATGGATATGAAAGAAGCTATCGAATATCCTATGCCTTTCCTTGAAAAGGCTAATTTATATTCCGCAGACGAATTTGTTACGTATTTTGAAGAGCTGGCTTTACAGTATGAAGAATGGATAGATAGCCAAAACAATTTGGAACTGAAAATTAATGTGAACAATCCATGGGCTGGTGCCAGAGAAACTGCTTACTCGGAAATTATCTTTCATGTTGCTAATCATGGCACATATCACCGGGGCAACATAACAACAATGCTACGGCAGCAGGGGTACGATTCGACCATGAATGACCTTGCTTTATATTGGTATCAACAGTAGGTAAGCCACAAAAAAGTCGATTCCTTCACATAAAGGAATTCGACTTTTTTAGATTAAATTCACTTAACGTACACAATACTGGTAGTTGTCCTGCTGGTCCTGGCAGGTGAAAATATCCCGAAGAACGATCGTGTCTCGGTCAAGCCCTTGTACTTCTGTAATCCTGGTAATTTTTCGTGTGCCGTCCTTCATCCTTGTTTGCTGTACGATCAAATCGAGCGCACCTGCTAGCTGTTCACGAATTGCCCGGATCGAGAGGTGAGGCTCTGTCTTCAGCACGACCATTTCAAATTCGGCAAGCAATTCCCTTGGTGTGCCTGCATAACCTGTTCCAAGACTCCCTATCTGACCTGTATTCATTGCCTGAAGCATAGGCACAATCTCTGACCCCTGTACATCGCTAACAACAATTCTATCCGGACACATTCTAGCGGAGCTCTGCACAAGATCATAAATGCTAACTCTACTATTCGCCTCAAGGGATACTACATGATCCTGGGTTAGGTTCAATTCAGCAGAATCCTCTATCGTAACAATTCGTTCATTCTCCGGGATAAAGGAGGATAGCGCATTTAATGTAGTGGTTTTCCCGGAACCCGCTTCACCAATGACAAAAATATTTCGTTTAGCTTCTACAGCTGTTTTTAAAAAGTCGGCCATCACTTCATTTAATGTGCCCATTCGAATTAAATCATTGATGGCGGGTTTTATAAATTTCCGTATGGTCATAACCGGGCCATATCGTGCGAGCGGTGGAATGATTGCATGAATATGCGAGCCATCTGATAATGCTGCATCCATAATAGGTGACGATTCATCTATCCGCAGACCATACTGTGAAGCCATTGTGTCAATCACGTGCATTACTTGTGCATCATTGCGAAAGCATGCCGGCGCTTTTTCAAAATTGCCGTTGACATTTATATATACATCTTTCGGTCCATTGACCATAATTTCGTTTACATGCGGATCGGACAGGTACGGGAAGAGCGGTCCGTATCCGATTACCTTGCTTGCGGCTTCGTTTATCAATTGTTTCTTTTGTGCAAAAGTTAAATAATTTCCTTCTCTATCTAAAAATCCCCCTGCAAGCTCTTCAATCAAGGAAGCCGTAACTTCTCCTTGATTAACAGATTGGTTTAGTTCATCAGTAAGAAATTGATACAAACGAGCTCCAAGTCCAGATACGAACGACATCACGCACGCTCCCCCTTCCAATACCCAATCCATATATTCTTTATAAAGAACATAAATCTATTATAAATAGAACGCGATGATTTGAAAATGCTTAAAATGAACGATTTGATCTGTATAAAGAACAATTTTCTTGCATAAGCTCTTATTTTCTGCGTTTTTCTTTTTATTTTAACGAACGATATGTTCATTATAATGAAACGAAACAGCATAAATAGACCGTGCCTCTTTTGACACGGTCCTGTCCGTATATACAACAGCATTTCAGCCTATTCCATACTCTTTCCTTAATTCTGATGCAATTCGGTACACCCCATAAATGCCTGCCTTCTCTTCTATAAAATCTTCCGGCTGTATGATAGATTTTCTATACAAATTAAAGCTCTGTACCGAGACCTCCAAAATGCTGCATAGTCCATCTACTGGGTATTTATTTTTCAGCTGATCGATCGTTTCGAACCGTTCCTTCACCCTCCCTGCTGTAAAATTTCTAAGTACTTTTTTAACGTGTCTACCTCCATCCTGAGTTCTTTCACCTCATCATCAATGGAAGGTGAATAGCTGATTCCCTGTGTTTTGCCAATAGACCTTTCGAAGGCAATATTTCCGTTCTTTTTATATTTTTTAATCCATACATATACATTATCTCTATGGCGAATACCCATATCATCGACTACCGATTGTACGGATTCATCGTTTTCCAGTACACGCCTGACTGCTTCTAATTTTATTTCTTTCGTATACCGTTTATTTTTCCCCCGTGTTGCCATGAATGGTCCCCCCTCAATTTGCTTATAAATGCCCTATGATAATCCAACTATACAATAAGGTCCATTACACAACCATTACAAAAAAACCCTTCCTATATTAGAAGGGCACTCCTCAAAATTGGCGATTACTTTATCTTTCTCTTCGTCTTCCTAGTGAGTGACAGCAATTTCTCATAATAGCTATCCTCACCGGGGTTGTATTTCATTAATAGTTTCAAAGCTTCCGCTGCTTGATCAGCACTCGGTTTATTGGCAAGTATGTCCTCGCAAATCGTAATAATCTTATCTTCTATCGTTGTCCTCAGTTCGATAATCCAATCGTCATAGAAAGCGGGAAACAAAGTATCTGGCAATGCACGAAGATGATCGAGCATGCCTGTCACCTTGTCCGGCCATTGTACAAAGGACCTCACTTCATCTAGTAAATCTTTCACATCGATTTTAACCTGGGCAATCATTTCAATGGAATCACGCTTGACCGACAGATAGTTTTCCATGCTTTCACCTGTATGCTTTTCAATAATTCCCTTAATATGGTTTAAGGCTACGCGCAAATGATTCCTTGCTTTTTCCATATCATGCTTCGGCCAGAATATATCATACAGCTTTTCCCGTGTAACATTTTTATGTAAAGCAATGTAGGTCATCAGCTGTTTTGATTTTCGCTGATTCCATTTGCCTTCAACCACTTGGCCATTAATCATTACCTGAAACCGATCCACAATATTTAGTTTGATGACATGCTGTGAATCATTTTGTTCAATGCCGGAATCAAAAATGGCACGCAATTCGGCATTTAACGGTTTTGAGTAAGTGTTTATGTATGGTGATTTAGGCGGAATTTCGTTTATTTTATTCATAAACTGTCGAAATAGCCTTATAAACGTTTCTGGCTCGTCCATCATAATTACATTTGCAGCATCGGGAACAATTAAAAATCGGGTGTCTGGCATATATCCCATATTGACCATTTGCATCTGCGGCGGATATAAAATATCATGTTCGCCAATCAGCATCATCATCGGTATTTCTATTTGCTGTATACTCTCGAACTCATACGTTAAAACCGTATTGCTGACAAGGTCGAAGTAATCCGAGTATACAGGCACCGGAATTTGGCTATACATCGCACGCAATTTGGCCAATTTCTCCTCTGTAGCGGGGTAAACTATATTTGGACCCAATTGATCCGCAATTTCTTCCATCGTATTACTTCTCAGTTTACGCCTTTTTGCCGACTCTTCTTTACCGAACTCCTTTGGAACAAAGATTGGTGTTGCAATCAAGATGAGCGATTGCATGTATTCTTTTATATTGAGTGCCGCTTCTATTCCAAGATTTCCGCCCCCGGCATGTCCAATAAAATGTGCCTTTGTAATGGAATGCTTTTTTAGCAGTGCTTCCAGTTGATTAAGCAGCACTTCCCAGGATAGTGAAAACGTACGATCCGGAATACTTTTTCCATGACAAGGCAAATCGTATCTAAGAACATGGTATTGCGACTGTAAAAATGGCATGACCTCATCCCATATGGTCATATCAAGTCCTAATCCATGTACCAAAACAACAGTCTCTGCGTTTTCATGTTGACATTTGCTATAGTGATAGTTGATATAATCAAATGATGTTTGATCTGCCATCGTACTACTTCCCCCGCCATACTTTTACTCTATTATATCGACAATTTACGAAAGTTTTCAACTGATAGAGTTGGAATTGGGTCACTATACACGAAGAAACCGGCTCTCACCGGTTTCTTTAGGTTATTTCCTATTTATTCAAATTGATGTTTTGCAAGAACAGTGGCTATTTCATCTTCCATATCCGTTATGGCAGAAGATGAACCGAGATAATTGTTGACCATAATGGAAAAAATCAAGTCTCTGCCATCCTTTGAGGTTACATACCCTGATAATGTAGAAACGCCTGTTAACGATCCCGTTTTAGCCTTCACGTTTCCCTTCGTTGGCTTTTCCGTCATCCGGTAGCGTAATGTTCCACCAACAAGCCGTTCCGACATACCAGCAACTGGAAGGGATTTTTCCAAGTCAGGGAACCAGCTCTTATCCTGTACAGCAAACAGCAATTGGGACAGTTCGTTTGCTGGAATCATATTTTTGTGTGACATTCCCGATCCATCCCGTAGTTTGAGTGTATCGCTGTTAAGGCCCAGATCGGTCAAAACCTTTTCAACTGCCTGCAGTCCTTTATCCCAGCTTCCTTCCTCATATTGTACACGGCCCATTTCTTTTACAAGTATTTCCGCATGCCCGTTATTGCTCAATTTCATAAATGGAATGAAGAGATCCCGTAATGGCATTGACTCCCTTGATGTCAGTACGGTTGCATCTTTCGGAGTAACACCTGATTTTGTACCTGAATTACCGACAAGCTTGATGCCATTCTCTTTTAGTGATTTGTTAAATACATCGAGCGCATACCCGGTTGGCTCCCATACAGATACCCACGATCTTGACCTGGAACCATCTACAGGAATCGTTCCTTCGATTACAATATTATTAGATCCATGCTCCCGTTCGATAGAAATGTCCTTTTCTTTATCCGCTGCGACTGTTTTCGCTTTATTGACAATTGTTACGTACTCCGTTTCAGGTGTGAGTTTCACTTGGGCTTCCTTTCCCGCTTTATTGGCGGGGTTAACTTCCACTATGAGCGTTCCTGCGTCATAGTCCTCATTAGGGGAAAGGGTCAGTGCAGATACCTGGGCACCTGTATAAAACGGTTCATCCGACCAATTCAGGTCCTGTGATAGCCGAACATCGTCATACCAGCTGTCATCCGCAACTAGGTTTCCTTTAATGTTTTTAATGCCTTTCGCCTTCAAATCCTTAGCAAACTGATCCAGGTCCTCTTTCATTAACGTAGGATCACCTTTTCCCTTCAAATAGACATTTCCATGAAGGGTCTTGCCTCTAATCCTTCCATCCGTCAACACCTCCGTCGAAAATTGGTAGTCCGAACCGAGTGTTTCCAGTGCAGCTGCACCTGTCAGCAGCTTCATATTGGATGCCGGATGCAGCCGTGTATCACCAAAGTGCTCAAAAAGAATTTCGCCTGTGCTGGCATCGCGAATACTTACGCCGGTTGCCGTCCCGGCCAAATGCTCGTTCTGCAGAATCTGGTTAATCTTATCGTCTATGTGTATCGACTCAGCTGATGCAACTTGTGTGGTTTCTCCTGATGGTTTCAAAAACGATTGTTCCCCATTGGTAAATGGCAAAAGCGCCACCACAGCAATAAGGAAGAAAAGAGAAATATGTTTTGCGTAACCTTTCATACAAGTTCACATCCTTCTATAAGTTATTTTCAGTACATTATACGAGTATGTGTTTGAAGTAGAACTTTCCGTGCATGAATTAAACCATTTCGCCTATGCTGCAGGATCGGGATAGAGGTCTGAATCGATGGTAATCTGCGTTCATATTAGTGCAGCCAATTTTTATAGTCCTCCTTTTGATATGGTCTTATTCTTAATCTCACTGTTTCAGTGGTGAAGTTAAACTTTTTCAAGGTATTCGTGCATTTCTGTCCTTTGATATATAGTGCAATTGCTTTTACTGGCAAGAAAAGATTTCATCATTTAGTACATTACAACAGCACTCTTTGAAATTCCTGCAATTTTATTAAAAAAAATTCTTTATAGACAGAACATTGTGATATGATAATAGCTACACTAAATAAGCAGAGGGGAATTACCATGTTTATACATGAAGTAGACGACGATATTGCATTGAAATTGCTAGATGAAAATGATGGGGAGACATTATTTCAGCTAACAGATAATTCCAGAGACTATTTGCGCGAATGGCTTCCGTGGGTAGACGGTACAAAAACAGCTGACGATTCCAAGGAATTTATCCGTCACATATTAAAAATGTACACGGAACAAAAAGGACTTACTGCCGGGATCCTTTTTAATGGGCAACTTATAGGAACTGCTGGATTTAACACGCTTGACTGGTCCAACAATATTGGTACGATCGGCTACTGGATGGATCAAGGATTTCAAGGGAATGGAATAATGACGCGGGTTGTCCGGGCGCTTATTGACTATGCGTTTCAGGAATTAAAGCTGAACCGTATAGAAATACGCGCTGCCTTTGAAAACAGAAAAAGCAGGGCGATTCCGGAGCGATTAGGTTTTACACAGGAGGGGAAAGTCAGACAGGCTGAATGGCTGTATGATCATTATGTCGATCTAGTTATTTATGGGATGCTTGCATGTGAGTGGGAGCAAAACTAGTTTTTTAGTCGAAAGGAATCGTTACATATGAAATTTTACATTGCTTCAAGTTTTGCTAATAAACAATTGGTTCGCTATATGAGTCAGAAGCTTATTTTGAAAAAGCACACACAGACATATGATTGGACTAAGAATCAGCGTGCTGTTACAGACGTGCTGCTGCATTCAATTGGAACTTTAGAAAAACAGGCTGTTGCTGATTGTGATATTTTTCTTTTGCTGCTTCCGGCTGGCAAGGGGAGTCACACAGAATTAGGTATTGCACTAGCACTGGGTAAGAAAGTGCACATCTACTCTCCGGAAAATATAGATCCAGCGACCGCTTCAGCATTTTATTATTTAGAAGGGGTTGAGCGGTTTAATGGTATGATAGATGATTTTATTGAAACGATTGGATTGGTATAGATGATGGGGTTGTTTGATGTTAATGTGAGGGAGCAATCCGCAAAGATGGCAATTGGCTAATTGGAAAGCGGAGGGAGCAGGAAGAGCATGCTGGTGGCAAGCTGTCTCTTAATGGAGGCAAGGCGAGGCAGAAGGTTTTTCAACAGATATTTTGGAAAGTACCGTCATTAGGGAAATACGGGAAGAGGTTGGCTTAGAGGTTAAAAGCCCGCAATATGCTACAGTACATCTTTTATTACCGATGCCGGCCAACATGTTATAAACGTTATTTTTCTTTGTGAGTACGAATCTGGAAAAGCTATTGCAATGTGTCCCGATGAAGTGGCAGACGTTTTTTGGATGACATCGGATGAAATTTTGAACGAATCTAATGCTCCGGATTATTTGAAGAAGTATTCAGAAGGCTTGAGGGGATTTTAGTGGCAGAAAATGTATAATTTCTTCTGGATAAGGTCCCAATCTCATCGGAAGGGCTGATGGTATGAATTATTCTATTCGCAATATGACAGAGCAAGACATCCATCCCGTGCAGCACGTAGCAAGAACAAGCTGGAACAACACGTATGAAGGGATTATCCCGCTGGAAATTCAAAACAATTTCCTCGAAGCTGCTTATAATGATGAAAGAATGATGCAGCGCCTGCAGCATTCCCATATATTCGTTGCTGAAGCTGATGGACAAATTGTAGGATTTGCAAATTTTTCTCCTGTTAATGAAGCGGGGAAAATGGAATTGGGGGCAATTTATTTATTTCCAGCGTATCAAGGTAACGGAATCGGTACCGCTTTATTGCAAAAAGGCATAACCGATCTAAAGGGTGCGAAAGAGATTTTTATTAATGTAGAGCGAGATAATCTGGTTGGCAAAACGTTTTATGAAGCAAAGGGTTTTGAAGTTGTTTCCGAATTTGATGACGATTTTGATGGTCATATCCTGAAGACAATTCGGATGGTTTTGAATGTGTAATTTAAGGAGGCAATGAATGAATAAGGAAATAATTAATTCTATTGTTGAAAGTATGGCCCCAAACGCTGAAATGGCTGCCGTTCAACGGATACAAACAGAACATCGCGTTAAACTTGCTCAGTTTTGGAATATCCAAAAGGGGCATAAAGTGCTTGAAATAGGCTGCGGTCAGGGCGATACAACCGTAGTATTAGCACATTTTGCTGGCGAAGAGGGGTTGGTTCATGGAATTGATATTGGCCCTTCCGATTACGGCAGCCCAATTACATTAGGGGAATCAGCTGATTATATAATGAAATCAACGTTAGGAAAACAAATACAGATGGAATTTGAAGTGGATCCACTATCCCCTGAAGTAGATTTCCCTGAAAACTTCTTTGATTGTATCATATTGTCTCATTGTTCCTGGTACTTTAAATCGTTTGAGGAATTGCAAGAGGTATTGCAGAAGGTTAAAAAATGGGGCAAACGTTTATGCTTTGCGGAATGGGACACTGCAATCCAGTCGATTGAGCAGTACCCACATCTTTTAGCAATACTTATCCAGGCACAATATGAATCATTCAAGCAAAACAGTGATTCGAATGTACGAACCCTTCTAACACGAGATGATTGCAGGCTAGCCGCGGAAAATGCCGGCTGGAACATTCTGAACGACAGCACCATTTTTTCACCTGAGTTACAGGATGCGACATGGGAAATTGATCAAACAATTAGCGGATTGGATATGGAACTGTGTAAGTCCAATTCTATGCCGGACAAACTTGAACGACTGATCCGTTCTGAAATAAGCATGCTGCAACAGTTCATAACGTCTAATACGATCATACCATTGTCCGTATTTGCGTTTGTTGCGGAATAATTTTTAACAAAAGCTCAGTGCGCACTGAGCTTTTGTTAAATCATCCATATCATTTCCCGGGAAATATCGACAAAATTCTACGAGGTTATTTATCTGCTGCTTCGAATAATTCATCAAAATGGTTAACCATTTCGAAATCAAGGTCTGTTAACCCTTTAGCCTGCCAGGACGAAATTTTGAGTGTCACAACCTTGTAGTCAATGGATATAAACGGGTGATGCTGTTTTTCCTCCGCATATACCGCAATTTGGTCAACAAAGTTTACACCAGCTAGGAAGTTTTTAAAACGATATTTCCGCTCAATCCATTTTTCATCAAGTCTTTTCCAATCCGAAAGCATCTCAAGCTCCTTAGTAATTTGTTCTTCGGTTAAGCGCTCCATTTGTTTGCCTCCTTTAATAGGTTTATTCTGTATCGCACGCCACGCTACTTTAGTTTATTTATATTCCCTTTCAACTTTTTTATAAACGAAATGTATACAAAATTATGGTTATTCACACGTTATCAACAGACTTTTGTGGATAACTTGTGAATATGCTGTGTATTTATTCCCGGGGTTCACCGGGACAGAGGGTCAGACCCCTTGTCCCACGGGCTAGCCGGGACAAGGGGTCTGACCCTCTGTCCCGTTTTTGCATAATAATAAGCTGTTTAACAAAAACTACGGAAATAATAGCGACAAAAGAAAGGGTTAGTATTGTGAATGAACAACAGCTATTCGATCAAATTTATGAACAAAAGGAACAACTAAAATCTTTAATTAATGACTATTGGGTTACGTATTCAGGACCTGAAACGTGGTATTTTTGGTATAATATTGGAAACCTGGTAATACCGCTTGTTATCTTGTATTTCTTATTAGACAGGAAACGATTGTTTGAAATTTGCTTTTTTGGTTTTAGCATACATGTTATGTGGGCAAATATTGATTCAATTTTAGCTTCAGGCAATTATTTCGTTATTACACATACCCTTACACACCTTTTGCCGGTAGGAGTTACGGTTACAGCTGTATTGCTTCCGGTTTGTTTCATGCTGATTTATCAATATTGTACAAACAGAGGGAAAAACTATTATATATATGCAATTATCGCGGCAATACTCTTCGCATACGGATTTGGTTCTATTTACAAATACAATGACATGCTGGTAATGAGTAAAGGAATGAACCTGACCTACCTTGCCCTTATCGACATTGCTGTTGTTTTAATCGCGTATTGGTTTACAAAGCTATTTATTATGATTAAAGATAAAACGGGACGCGGGGACTGACCCCCGTGTCCCGCTTAGCGCATTTGGACCTTATGGAGATGGGCGAATATACCGTCACGCTTTAATAAATCCTCGTGATTACCCTCTTCTTCTATTCCATTTTTCGTCACAACCATAATTCGGTCTGCATTTTTAATGGTTGCGAGTCTGTGGGCAATAATAAGGGTTGTCCGGTTTTTGGCCAATTCTGTTAATGCTTTTTGAATAATCATTTCCGTTTCAGTATCCAGTGCCGATGTTGCCTCATCCAAAATCAGGATTGGCGGATTTTTTAAAAACATGCGGGCAATTGCAATACGCTGCTTTTGGCCGCCTGAAAGCTTCAATCCGCGTTCCCCAATTTGCGTTTCATACCCATCCGTAAGCTCTGCGATAAACTCTTCCATATGTGCACGTTTGGCAGCTTGTTCGATTTCATCATTTGTTGCATCCAGTTTTCCATATGCAATGTTTTCACGTAACGTACCAGTAAACAGAAACACATCCTGCTGCACAATTCCGATCTGATGTCTGAGTGATTCTTTCGTCATGTCACGGACGTCCATACCATCGATGTAAATACCGCCGCTGTCCACATCATAGAAACGGGGAATAAGCGAACAAATCGTTGTTTTTCCCGCTCCAGATGGTCCAACAAATGCAACTGTTTCCCCGGCACGGATATTTAAATTGAGTGCCTTTAATACAGGACCTTGTGTTTTTTCATACCCAAACGTAACTTTATCAAAATTAATATCGCCTTTTAAGTAATCAACCTTTACGGCATCTTTGCGGTCAACCACTTCAGGAGCAACGTCCAGCAAGTCTGTAAAGCGTTTAAATCCTGCCATACCTTTTGGATACAGCTCAAGTAATGCACTAATTTTTTCAATTGGCTTAAATAAAACATTTGTGAATAAAACAAACGCCACCAAGTCACCGTAAGAAATCATATTATTAAACTTCAGCCAGGCCCCAACAACAAGAACAATTAATACGATCAGGCGCATCATCATGTAGATATTGGAATGAACGAACGCCATTACTTTATATGCACCAATTTTTGCAGCGCGGAAGCTATAGTTGTCCTTTGTAAAACGTTTCATTTCATGTTTTTCATTTGTGAAGGATTGTACAACGCGCACACCCGACACAGCATCCTCGACCCGCGCATTAACCTCTGCGATATCACGATACATCGTCCGCCATGCCTTATTCATTTTTATATTGCTATAGGAAATTAGCCAAATTAATATTGGAACGACACATAAAATAATCAATGCTAAAGTTGGACTATAAACAAACATAATCCAAAATGAACCGACGAATGTCATGATCGCAATGAAAAAGTCCTCTGGTCCATGATGGGCAAGTTCACCAATATCGAATAAATCATTCGTTATCCGGCTCATAATATGTCCTGTTTTCGTATTATCAAAAAAGCGGAATGACTGCTTTTGTACATGGTTAAATAATTGCTGCCGCATGTCTGTCTCAATATTAACCCCAAGCTTATGGCCCCAGTACGTAACAATGTATTGCAAATATGTACTAAGCAGATAAACGAGCAATAGCCCAATACTTACTAGGATGATTAAGTCCCAATCGTTACCCGGCAAGAGCTCATCAATAAACTTCTGCACCGCTACTGGGAATGCTAATTCAAGTATTGCCACAATTACTGCACAGGTAAAATCAATTATAAACAACCGGCGATGCGGTGTGTAATAGGAGAAAAAACGTCGTATCACGTGTTGCACTTCCTTTTTTAATATATATGGGAATTATAAGTGTTAATTGCTCCGTTGGCAATAAGCATGCTCTCCCCCTGTCTACTGGTGTGGACCGTATCCATAACATAGGTATTAACAGGATAGCCCTAATTTCTAGCTTTTAACAATTGCTTGTCAAGGTTGTCTATGTTCGTGCATATACATTAACCAATCACCATTGTTGCAGGAAATTAATCCGCAGCAATTGGAATTACGTGGAGGTGTATTCCATTGAAAAAGTTACCCATGGAAAATTGGATTTGCTATGCTTGCGGCTATGTTTTCATAACAACAGGGGTACTGAAATTATTAGTGGATGATTTTAAAATGATATTCAGCAACCTAGGCCTGCCATACCCAGATTCCGTCCTCTTCCTAGTAGCCATCACAGAAATCGTATGCGGCGCCCTAATTGTCAGTAAAATGTATGTAAAACGAGCAACAGCAGCACTTATCTTTATTATGTTGGCAGCTATTTTCCTTACTAAAATCCCTATTCTTACTACAAACCAAGGCTTCCTATCATTTGCCTTTGAAGCAAGGCTGGATATCGTTATGCTAATTCTGCTCGTTGTACTTTGGCAGCATGCTCCGGGGAAGACATTTAGATAGAGCGTTGGTAGGGGGGCAGGGTTGATGCTGCTGGCTTTCGGGTTGATGTGCTGGCTCTCGGGTTGATGCTCCGGCTCTTCGGGTTGATGTTCCAGCTTTCGGGTTGATGTTCTGGCTCTCGGGTTGATGATTCGCCCCTCGGGTTGATGATTCGCCCCTCGGGTTGATATTGCTGGCCCTCGGGTTGATGCTGCTGGCTCTCGGGTTGATGTTCCGGCTCTCGGGTTGATGCTGCTGGCTCTCGGGTTGATGCTCCGACCTTCGGGTTGATGTGCTGGCTCTCGGGTTGATGCTCCGGCTTCCGGGTTGATGCTCCGGCTCTTCGGGTTGATGTGCTGGCTCTCGGGTTGATGCTCCGGCTCTTCGGGTTGATGCTCCGGCCCTCGGGTTGATGATCCGCCCCTCGGGTTGATGCTGCTAGCTCTCGGGTTGATGCTCTGGCTCTCGGGTTGATGTTCCGCCCCTCGGGTTGATGCTGCTGGCTCTCGGGTTGATGTTCCGGCTCTCGGGTTGATGTTCCGGCTCTCGGGTTGATGCTCTGGCCCTCGGGTTGATGTTCCGGCCCTCTGGTTGATGCTGCCGGCTCTCAGGTGGATGTGCTGGCTCTTCGGGTTGATGCTCCGGCTTTCGGGTTGATGCTGCTGGCTCTCGGGTGGATGTTCCAGCTTTCGGGTTGATGTTCCGCCCCTCGGGTTGATGCTCTGGCTCTCGGGTGGATGTTCCGTCCCTCGGGTTGATGTTCCGCCCCTTGGGTTGATGCTGCTGGCTCTCGGGTTGATGCTCCGGCCCTCGGGTTGATGCTCCGGCCCTCGGGTTGATGCTCCGCCCCTCGGGTTGATGTGCTAGCTCTCGGGTTGATGCTCCGGCTTTCGGGTTGATGCTGCTGGCTCTCGGGTTGATGTTCCGGCTCTTTGGGTTGATATTCCGCCCCTCGGGTTGATGTTCTGCCCCTCGGGTTGATGTTCTGCCCCTCGGGTTGATGCTCCGCCCCTCGGGTTGATGCTCTGGCCCTCGGGTTGATGTTCCGCCCCTCGGGTTGATGCTCCGGCCCTCTGGTTGATGCTGCTGGCTCTCGGGTTGATGTTCCGCCCCTCGGGTTGATGCGCCGCCCCTCGGGTTGATGCGCCGCTCTCCCGCCGATATTCCGCCCCTCGGGTTGATGCGCCCGCTCTCCCACCGATATTCCCGCTTTCCCGCAAATATTCCAGCCCTCCCGCCGCCATCCCATCTCCCACAAAAACCAATCCATACAAATCAACACATAAATAACAGGTTATCCCCAAAGTTATCCACATATGCACAAATGTTCGCAGCTATTTTGTTGTAGAATATTCGTTCTCTACTATATATGGAGTTTATCTACATGTTTTCCACAGTCTGGGGATAACTGCATTTTGTCTTGGTGTAAAAAATATATCATCTTTCAAATGGGAATTATTGAGCGACATCAGCTGATTCAAACCAGCATCCTATCCTTCAACCAAACTTAACAAATTAAAAAACTGCCCCCGTTCAGAAGCAGTTTTCCATTTAACCATTATCGTTGTTGCCCCAGTTTAATCTCCGTTGTCTGTTTCTTTCCATCCCGGTAGAAGGTTATTTTGACAACGTCGCCGATTTCTTTTTCATGGTAGAGAATTTTTCTTAGGTCAATCATATTAAGAACTTCCTTGTCATCTAGATGGGTAATGACATCGAGGCGTTCGAGTCCTGCTTTATCTGCTGGCGACAATGCTTCGACACTCCAAATATACACGCCGCCTTTTACTTCTTTTGGAAGGTTTAATGTATTATCCCATTCGGTTTGCGGAACCTCGTCGAGTGAATAAATTTCTACTCCTAAGTATGGTCGTGTTACTTTGCCTTTTTCTTCAAGCTCCTGAATAATTGGCCTTGCCGTATCAATCGGTATGGCAAACCCAATTCCTTCTACTGCTGTTTGATTAATTTTCATTGAGTTTATTCCTACAAGCTGTCCTTCTATGTTAATAAGTGCACCGCCGCTGTTGCCTGGATTGATCGCAGCATCGGTCTGAATTACCTCAGCCTGCCAATCGGGGCGTCCGTCTTGGTTAAAATCCTGAGGAATCGTGCGTTGCTTCCCACTAATGACGCCCTGTGTAACGGAACCGGAAAAACGCAGTCCGAGTGGATTTCCGATTGCAATGGCTGGTTCGCCGACCTTCACATTTTCCGATGAGCCCATTTGGATTGTTTTATCAACATGTTTTGCATCCAAACGCAGCACTGCTAGATCGGAAAACAGGTCACTTCCAAGTATCTTTGCTTGCACATGGGTTTCATCAGCAAACACCACCTCAACGGAATCGGCACCTTCTACGACATGGTGATTTGTAACCACATAGGCATAATCACCGTCTTTCTTATAAATAACTCCAGATCCCGTTCCAGCCTGGCTTTCCTGCTGCTGCCAAAAATCTGATTGCCTCTGTATATTCGTAACGCCTACTACAGCAGCACTAACTTTCTCCACCGCTTCTGTAACCTGTGTGGAAACATCTACATTTACATAGTTTGCTTCAGATTCACCATCCTGTGTTCCTTGTGATTGATCTTGTCCTTGTTGAAGTTGTCCTGTCCAGGCTTCCGGAAGCAGGTTTGTTTTTACCAAAGAAGGCATCGCCACTAGAACAACAGCAACTCCAATGATAACACCAATTAACACAGGGAATAACCACCGCCGCTTTTTCTTTTCAGGGCCTGGTGGCGGATTATGATTATCGTAATAGTCCATACATTCATCCCCTTCATTTTACCCTCTGATATAGTATGACTTTTTACCTTCAAAATATGCTAAATGAATGCTACTCGCTTCCTTATTATTCCTTACCTGTCACAGGATTAAACATACAGAACAACCTTTTATTAACCCACCTCGTACATTTTCGTTGGGGTATTGGGATCCGTATCAAATATAGATATCCGCTTGTCCAGCTCAAATCCTCGTTCCTGCAATACATTGCTGACGGACATACGTGCAAGATCCTTCATATTGTTATCTAAACTTAAGTGGGCCAGGTAAATTCGTTTCGTCCGATTTCCGATCACATCGCTCAACGCCAGACCGCTGTCTTCATTGGAAACATGTCCCGAGTCCCCGAGTATACGCCGTTTTACATTCCATGGATATCTGCCCATCCGCAGCATACCAACATCATGATTTGCCTCGAAAATATATGCATCCGCATCTTCCACTGTTTTTTTAATGCGTTCCGATACGTAGCCCAAATCCGTTACAAGTGCTACCTTTTTCCCTTGATGGTGAAACGTATAAAACATCGGTTCTGCCGCATCGTGAGAAACGCCAAATGATTCTATATCCATATCGCCAAACGTTTTTACCTGTTCCAATCCAAACTCAAACCTTTGATCTAACGCTATTTTGCCAATGGACCCCTCCATTGCTTTCCACGTTTTCTCATTCGCATAAATGGGCAAATTATACTTTCTAGCCACAATGCCCAGCCCTTTAATATGGTCACTGTGTTCATGTGTAACGAGGATTCCTGTTAATGACGCTGGGTCTACCTGAACCTCACCTAATAAACGGTCCACCTGTTTCCCGCTGAGGCCAGCATCAACAAGGAGCCTTTCTTTCTCCGATTCTATATAAAAAGCATTTCCCGTACTTCCTGAAGCCAATACACTAAAACGTAATGTCATTCTGTCTCACTCCGATTAATAACTTCTGGCCTTTGACTTAGTTCTTCTAAAACTTCCTTTTTCATCTCGTCATGGTCATCCATTGTTTTGACCTCTTCGGTAATCATTTTTACTGATTCACCTAAAAATTGTTCCTCATCACTTGAAAACACAAAGCCAGCAATTGCATTAACAAAATAGAGCCGATTATCTTTTACACTGATTTTCCATGTTGGTGCTAATGTTTGCTTTCCTTCTGTAACATTAACTGCTGTAAAATACCCAATCTTCACATCTGCAACTTCATCATCTGTATACAAATAATTTTCATTAAGCAAGTTGCCAATCGCTTGTATCGGTTCATTTAACGTCTTGATACTGTCCAGATCATCCTCTTTCCCCAACATTGTCTGTACATAAAAGCTCATTTCATTTTTATCATTGAGAAACACGAGCAGCATGCCGCTTTGATTAAGGTATACAGGTCGTCCATCTTTGATTTGGGAGAAAATCAGGACATTAAATTTTTCATTCCAGCCCCAATACGTATAATCATCTGGATAAATAATATAATTTTTTATCGCATTTTCTATTTCTTCATCCTTTGCCTCTTTAGGGATTGGCACAGGCTTTTCGAATTGGGATACGATAAAATCGTTGTTAATGATTGCACTTGTTTGATTCTCATATCCAAGTAACGTACTCATATCTTTTTCCGTAAAATTCTTTTGGTTAACAGAAATATACGATTCCTTCAGGTTAACCTCTTTTACATCCGGATATGTGATATTTTCATTTTCCAGCTGCTGTTCAATTGTAGCATTTTGCTGCTGCAGTGTTTCTAAATCATCCTGTTCCTGCTTTTGCATAAATTGATACAATAAATAAACATTCAGGATAAGAAAGCAGAGGATAAAAAGTGTTTTAATCTGACTCCATTGCATCCTCAGCTCCCCCCTTTATTAAGCGGAATTTCATCGCCAAAATCAAGTTCTTTCCATGAACCACTTTCGTTGACAAACCAAGCAGGCTCAAGCCTTACATAATATTTGATACTCGTGCTTTCCTGAACCGTTAAGTCATAGCCAATTTTAATATCACTAATTTGATCCAGATTGTACTTAGGATTGTTTTGCAAAAAGGCTATAACACTCTGACCTGACTGTAATTCCAATGTTTCCCCGCCTAGTGTGCTATTCAGACTGAACATTGGCCGCTGATACTGGGAAAGACTTAAGTTATGCCATTCCTGTTCAATCGTTGATAGTGCACTGCCATTGTAGACTGCATACCCATTGTAGAACATGCGATACAAAAGCCGATTTGAGGCAAGATCAAGTTTTTCAAGATTATACTCGCTTCTCCAGCCCTCCTGAACGTTAGAAATGCCTGTCCAGCCTTTATGTTCGTTAATATTTTTAATGCTATAATTTAGAACATCAAGCTGATTCATCCGCTCATAATTAGAAGAGATCGGACTGTCGAATTTCATTAATTTCCCATCCTGCAGAAGCCGCATACCACTCTGGGAATCTGAAAAATATGGCTCCCCTTTGTTCGCGCGGCTTACGATAGAAGGTTTATTAAATAATGCGTTCACCAGTTTATCTATATTAATCGTTGAAACTGTAAACGATCGTTGGGTCAATTCCCTAGAGCCGCTTGGGATGTATATCGGTGTTTCCGATTCATCCCATGCAATATACTCCTCTAAATCTTCATGCTCTGTTAGGTAACTCCATAATAAATTATATTTTTTGGAATCATTGACATTGGCAACTGCTTTCTTTTGTCCATTTTCCGATAAAAATTGCAGCCTTAATGCTTTGGAATCTGGAATAAATGTAATAAACATACGATTGAATGACCAATCAGGCAAATACGTATTATCATCATTTAATTTAAAAATTTTTGTAATGATGCCCATTGGCAATGCATCCGGAAAAGTTACTTCAACCTGGTAGTCATTTGCCGGTGCACCATTGGCATTCATTATTTCCATGTTGTATAGTACCCATTTTTGCATATCCTGATATAAACTCTGTCGTTTGCTTGGATCTGTAAAACCATAATGTTTGTTGAATTGATGAAAAATAATTGATTCCGGTTCAACAATTTCTTGTTGCGTTACTTCAGATCCGCCAATATCCATATCCACTTCTTCCTGATCGTTTAACAATGTATCATTAGGCTGATAATTCCATAAGCCCAGCGTTAGCAGTAAACTGATTCCAACTAGCACCGTTAAAATAAAGGATTTTGCTGTTTCCAGATTCATTGGTCAACCCTCCGCTTCTGGTTCATTAACGGAAGTGTAAAGAAAATCGTTGTTCCTTTTCCTACTTTACTTTTGGCCCAGATTTTTCCATGGTGTGCTTCGACTAATTCTCTTGCGATGGCAAGCCCCAAGCCTGTTCCGCCAAGCTTTCTTGTCCTTGCTTTATCAGCCCGGTAAAAACGCTCAAAGATCTTGTCAACTTTTTCATAGGTAATGCCTATGCCCTCATCTGCTATGCTAACCAGCAGCTGGTGCTTCTGTTTTTCAATTTTAAATCGGATGGCCCCACCCTCTGGAGAGTATTTAATCGCATTTGAGATAACATTATCCAGAACCTGTGTCATTTTGTCCTTGTCCATCCAAACATAAAATTGTCCTTTAGGCAGCTCCCGTTTTAGTTTTATTCCTTCGTGTTCATTCATGGCAAAACGGTCAATTATATGGTTTAAATACGCGATGAAATCCGTTTTTTCCATATGTAATCCATAATCCTTGTTGTCCATTTTTGACAGCTGCAGCAAATCGTTTACCATGCGAATCATGCGTTCTGTTTCATTCTGTGTAACACTGAGAAATTTCGGTGCAATGTTTTTGTCTTGCCATGCCCCGTCTGTTAATGCCTCTATATAGCTGCGCATCGTTGTTAATGGTGTCCTTAGTTCATGGGAGACATTGGATACGAATTCACGGCGCTCCTGTTCAACCTTTTCCTGTTCCGTTACATCACTTATTACTGTGATGAAGCCTGTAACATCATCTTCATCATCGGAAATCGTGGAGAAATTGGCACGGATTAAGAAAGTATCGTCGTCTTCACTTAAATCGATAATCATCGAACCGCTGTCATGCAATTCTGTAATGTCTACATCTTTTTCACCTAATTGCAGTACTTCCGGCAGAAATTCGCCTTGTATATCCTCTGGACTCTTTCCAATAAGTTTTCCCGCAGCTTCATTCATTAACGTAATGGCACCCGTCCGGTCAGTTGCGATGACACCATCGGACATATTGGACAGAACGGAGCTTAATTTTCGCCGTTCTTCCTCAATGGTTGCATAGGAATGCTTCAGTCGTTCGTTCAGATCATTAAATGTTTCTGCCAGATTGCCAATTTCATCAGCACCATATACATTTACCTTTTGTGTAAAATCACCCTTCGCCATTGTTTGTGCCTGGTTCCGCATCTCCAAAATTGGCTTGGTTATCGTTCGGGCAACCAGAATACCCAAAAAGGCCGATACTGTAATAGCTAAAATCGACCCCTTTAAAAATATTTGGTTAATCGTTTCTACTTGGCTGTATACTCCTTCAATTGACGTTTCGATATAAATCGCGCCCTCGACAATTTCCTTTTCATTATAAATAGGAACTGCTTTCACAAGCAGGCGTACTTTATTTCGGTCATCCCAAAGTCTTTTTGTTCTTGGTTCACCATGATTAAGCGCAAATTGAATAATAGATTTAGTTGTCTTTTTATTAATATTGCTCATGTTTGAATAATCATTGGTAGCCAGAACACGGCCAAGATTGTTGACTACCTGCATGCTCATTTTCTCTTTATCTACTTCACTTACAATTTCCTGTACGTCCTGTTGTAAATTTGGCTCATCGGCATCCTCGCTTCGTTCTTTCGTAAATGCCTGTTCCAAATAGGTACTCGTTAGCTTTACATTGTTGTCAACCGATTCTTCAAAGTTCGTCCGCAGCGTTTCCTCAAGCTTCTGAGCAAAATAAGAACCAATCACCTGTACCGCTACAAGCAGCAGCAATATATAAATGATGATAAATTTTAGTTGAATGGAGCGAAAGAAGCCCACTTTTTTCATAAAAACCTACTCCTGATCAGGATTGCGTAAATAATAACCAACACCGCGGCGGGTAACGATCCACATTGGGTTGCTTGGATTCTCCTCAATTTTCTCACGAAGTCTTCTTACCGTTACGTCAACAGTCCGGACATCGCCAAAATAATCATAGCCCCATACTGTTTCCAGTAAATGTTCTCGCGTCATAACCTGGCCAATATGGCGTGCTAAATAATGCAGCAGCTCAAACTCGCGGTGTGTCAGCTCGACTTGTTCTCCGTCACGAGTCACCGCATATGCATCCGGATGAATTACAAGGCTGCCGATAACAATATCCTTCGTAGCCTTCACTGTATCATCAGGAACCTGCTGCTGTCTTCTGAGGTTCGCCTTTACTCGGGCGATAAGCTCACGGTTACTGAACGGCTTTGTAACGTAATCATCTGCACCAAGCTCAAGTCCAAGCACCTTGTCTATTTCCGAATCTTTTGCTGTCAGCATAATAATTGGCATTGTTTGTGTTTTGCGAATTTCACGGCACACTTCATTTCCATCTTTATTCGGAAGCATGATATCCAATAATACGAGATCCGGTTTTTCTGCTTCCGCAAGTTCAATTGCCTCGTCTCCGTCGTAAGCACAAACCACTTGATATCCTTCTTTTTCTAAGTTGAATTTCAATATATCTGCAATTGGCTGTTCGTCATCTACCACTAAAATCTTCTGACTCATTACAGTCACATCCTTTTTAAAAATAACAATGTATAATTGGAGGGTATTCGATTGTAAGCTATTATCAACCGGAAACCTTGCCCCCAATTTCTATATAAAGCAATCAAGTATTTATAGTATCGCATACTTTAATCTATTTTATCGTACTTTGCAGGAAATGTCTTTATATATAGCTAATCCGTGTATTATGCTACAAAAAAACTGACCCGTTTGGAAACCTGAGTCAGTTTTTATTGGTTTTGGATTTTAGAAATATTTCTGAGGGTTTTGTAATGAACCATTCACATGGACCTCAAAATGTAAATGAACACCAGTTGAATTACCAGTTGCCCCCATTACACCGATTTGACTTCCGCGTTCAACGGTTTGCCCAACCTGTACACCTATGGAGGATAGATGAGCGTAAATGGTTTTCATGCCATTGTTATGGTTGATTACAATTTTATTGCCAAAGCTGCCGTCTCTTCCTGCCTCAACAACAACGCCATTGTCCGCTGCAAGGATCGCTCGATTGCTTGGACGTGCAATATCCATTCCCTTATGCATACGGCCCCAGCGCTGTCCAACATTACTGGAGACATAGCCGCCAATTGTCGGCCAATGCAAGTTTCCGGATCCACGAGACGCAATTACTTTAGTACCTTTAACGATAATCTTCTTTACCGGTTCAATGGTCACTTTTTTATCGATAGCTTCTTTAGATGTAACCTTGCCGTTTTTCTTTTGAATAGCATAGTGCACAATTTGTTTGCCATCTTTGCCTTCCTGCTTTACATTTGTTTCACCTTTGTAAAGCTCATCTGACTCGACAACCTCTGTTTCATGCTCTATCGTTTCTTCTGCCATTTTCTCTTGTTTAACAATCACATCAACAATTGGTTTATATTCCATAACATTAATTTCCTGATCAAGATGCAGAAGTGAATCTTCTTTAAGTGATGGGTTTAATTCTAGTAATTTTTCCAACGATAAATCATAGCTGCTGGCGATCCCGCCAAGTACATCCCCATCTTCAACCTTGTGCACCTTTCCCTTTAAGGTGCCTTTTTCCAAAAGCTTCACACCTTCTTTTACCGTAAGAATATCTTTCGGCAAAACTTTTTGTTCAGAAAATGAAACTTTTTCTGATAGTGTTACGTCTAATAGAATAGAATCACCTACAGACAATTCTTGGCTTGCTTCCGTTTTCTTCGGATTGTCCTGTGTTTGTTGTTCAGCTTTTTCAGCTTCTAATTTTTCGAGCTTTTTCTCATCAACGTATTTTGCTTTATATGCTTTTAAAGCTGCATCGGCAGTTTCTTGATCTTTAAAATAGCCAACTGTTTTATCTGCTATTTTTAATTCAACTGCTTCTGCCTTTACGGAAAGTTCTGTTTTCAATATATCGGTAACCTTACTATTGTTATATGTAGGGTTAAATACTTTTTCAGGAACGAACGAAACGTTTTCACCAATGGTCATATCGAATTTGTCGAATTTTTCCTGACCAGCAGTAACTTTTTCATTCATGACACTTTCTGCTACAGCTTTATCGTCTATTTTACCGATGTGCTCACCATCAACGTATACATGATAAACGGTTTCAAGTTCTGCCGTTTCATCCGCGAACACTGTCGTAAATGTAAGACTTAAGCCTAAGCAAGTAGTAATTGCTGTTTTTTTCAGTAAGCTAAACGACTTACGCTTACCTGTCTGATTACCTTCTATCACGACAATCATATCCCCCTTGCAAACGTGTTGTACATTTATCTCTCTGTTGTACAGTTTTATTAGCTTTTCAACATCCTCTCCTAATCTATCATATGTTTAATTAAGAAAAAACTGAAAACGACATAATGTAAACAAAATGTATAATATTTTCCAATTTTTTACTATACATCAAAGAACATTATACCCTTATTGTGTATAATGTTACTTTTTGTTACCTTTATAATGGTTATTTTGATTGTATTTTTACAATTGTATTACAAAATTCTACAATCTATTTATGACCAATTGTCTATTTTAATGGAAAAATATGTTATAAATATACTTTAATTGGAACAAATGTCTCTCTTTTAGCCTTTTCTAATTTTTTCATAGTGGTCAGCGACATATTGCCAATCCTTCACAAACAATGTCCATAAATTAGGTCGGCGGCGAACGGCTAATGGGTGATAGGCAACTGCTGTTTGATATCCTTGTACATTATGTAATTTCCCGCGCAGTGATTTGACATCAACTTCCGCATTATGAAAAAAAGATTGAACAGAAACATTGCCCATACAAAAAATCAGGGCAGGATTTTTAACCTGAAGCTGTTCCTTAAGATGAATCATACATGTCTTTCGAGTCTGTTCCTTTTCGTAGGCACGTGCAGGCTTTCTTTTTAAGATATATGTCACATATATATCTTGACTAGTTAACCCAACATGATGAGCAGCCTTCTGTAATGTCTGTCTAGTCCCGCACACAAAAGGATTTCCTTCGCGGTCCTCACGTGCACCGGGATTATCAAGAATAATCATGATAGGTGCATCGGGATTTCCTTCACCCCAAATCATCCGCGATCCATGCTTATATAAACCACATTCTTTGCAGGCTTTCCACTCATTAGGCGTTGCCTCTTCAGGCCACTGAACAGGACAAAAATTCGACATTTCGTTTTCCCCCAATTCGTAATGATTTAACCTGTAGTATAACCATATGGAAATATCCTATTATGTGCTGGTCTGGGGTTGATGTTGCTGGCTTTGGGGTTGATGCTCTGGCTTTGGGGTTGATGTTGCTGGCTTTGGGGTTGATGTTTCGGCTTTGGGGTTGATGCTTCGGCTTTGGGGTTGATGCTCCGGCTCTCGGGTTGATGTTCCGGCTTTGGGGTTGATGCTCCGGCTCTGGGGTTGATGTTCTGGCTTTGGGGTTGATGTTCTGGCTTTGGGGTTGATGTTCTGGCTTTCGGGTTGATGCTTCGGCTCTGGGGTTGATACTCCGGCTCCCGGGTTGATGTTCTGGATTTGAGGTTGATGCTCCGGCTCTGGGGTTGATGCTCCGGCTCTCGGGTTGATGTTCTGGCTTTGGGGTTGATGCTTCGGCTCTCGGGTTGATGCTCCGGCTCCCGGGTTGATGTTCCAGCTCTCGGGTTGATGCTTCGGCTCTGGGGTTGATGTTCCAGCTCTCGGGTTGATGCTCCGGCTCTCGGGTTGATGTTCCGGCACTGGGGTTGATGTTCCAGCTCTCGGGTTGATGCTTCGGCTCTCGGGTTGATACTCCGGCTCTCGGGTTGATGTTCTGGCTTTGGGGTTGATGTTCCAGCTCCCGGGTTGATGCTCCGGCTCTGGGGTTGATGCTCCGGCTCTCGGGTTGATGTTCCGGCACTGGGGTTGATGCTCCGGCTCTCGGGTTGATGTTCCGGCTCTCGGGTTGATGCTCCGGCTCCCGGGTTGATGCTTCGGCTCTCGGGTTGATGTTCTGGCTCTCGGGTTGATGCTTCGGCTCTCGGGTTGATGTTCTGGCTCTCGGGTTGATACTCTGGCTCCCGGGTTGATGCTCCGGCTCTCGGGTTGATGCTCCGGCTCTCGGGTTAATGTTCCAGCTCTCGGGTTAATGTTCTGGCTCTCACTGCTGGGCGCTGAAGCTGAACGTGGCTTACCATGTCGCTAGCTAAGTAGTGCCAAATTTCTTTCTTTACTTTAAAAAAACTCTACTGACCTGTTTCATCAGTAGAGTTTTTATTAACTTTAGCTATAAACACTTCTTACAACGTTTGTCTGTGAACGATCTGGTCCAACTGAAAAGACGGAGAGTGGTATTTCAGTTAGCTGTGAGATTCGTTCTAAATAATGCCGTGCGTTTTCCGGTAATTCATGGAGACTTTTGACATTTGTTATATCTGCCGTCCATCCAGGCATTTCCTCATAAACCGGCTCACATTCTGCCAATACTTTTAAGCTTGCAGGAAATTCATTCATAACTTCGCCTTTGTAACGGTATGCAACGCAAATTTTCAACGTTTCGATACCTGTTAATACGTCTAGCGAATTTAGTGATAGATCTGTAATGCCACTTACACGACGAGCATGTCTGACAACAACACTGTCAAACCAGCCAACACGGCGCGGCCGTCCTGTGGTAGTCCCATATTCACGGCCAACCTCGCGAATTTGATTGCCCGTTTCATCGTGCAGTTCAGTTGGGAAAGGACCATCACCAACACGTGTTGTATATGCTTTGGATACACCAACAACATGATTGATTTTCGTTGGACCGACACCAGAACCTATTGTTACACCACCTGCAATTGGGTTTGAAGATGTAACAAACGGGTATGTCCCTTGGTCAATGTCGAGCATAACACCCTGTGCACCTTCAAATAAAACACGGCGGCCGGAATCAAGTGCATCATTAAGTACAACAGATGTATCGCAAACGTACTTCGCCAGCTGTTGCCCATATTCGTAGTATTCATCTAAAATATCTTCAGCTTTTATTGGATCGACTTCATATACTTTTTCAAACAAACGATTTTTCTCTTTAAGGTTTTGTTCAAGTTTTGTACGGAATGTTTCTTTATCTAACAGGTCGGCAATACGTATACCGCTGCGTGCTGCTTTATCCATATATGCGGGCCCGATTCCTTTTTTCGTAGTCCCAATTTTATTAGCGCCTTTTTCTTCCTCTTGAAGAACATCAAGCTGTAAATGATATGGCAAAATTACATGTGCTCTATTGCTGATGCGCAGATTATCCGTTGAAATATTTCGTTCGTGCAAATAGGATAGCTCTTCAACAAATGCTTTTGGGTCAATAACCATACCATTGCCCAATACACATGTTTTCTCTGAAAAGAAAATACCGGATGGAATCAAATGCAATTTATACGTAACCCCATCAAACTTGATTGTATGTCCAGCATTATTGCCGCCTTGATAACGAGCAACAACTTCTGCATTTTGAGATAAAAAGTCAGTAATTTTACCTTTCCCTTCATCTCCCCATTGTGTTCCAACTACAACTACTGAGGACATAGTGCACCTCCATATGAATTATCATTTGTATATTTAATAAGTAACAGAGTAATTTTATCAATAATATTTGTTGAAGTCAACGTAAATACGAACATTGGTAATACATTAAACATAAATGTTCGGTAATGTTGAAAGTTGAGGGGAGGTATGTATATAACCTGATTGCGCTTCTATCAACCAGGTACAATTTATCTACCGCCATATCTATATCGTAACCAATTAACTCAGGCAAAAAAACAGCCCCAAATAGGACTGTTTTCCAAATTTTACACTGGAACAGGCGGGATATCACTTTCCTGATACCGGTGATCCAGATCGACGAATTTATTATATTCTTTTACAAATGCGAGTTCGACTGTTCCAACTGGGCCGTTACGCTGTTTGGATATGATAATTTCAATAATGTTCTGTTTCTCCGACTCTTGGTCATAGTAATCATCACGATATAAGAATCCAACAATATCGGCATCCTGCTCAATACTTCCTGATTCACGTAAATCGGACATCATCGGGCGCTTATCCTGACGTGATTCAACACCACGGGATAGCTGTGACAGTGCAATTAACGGAACATTTAATTCACGTGCAAGTCCTTTTAATGAACGGGAAATCTCTGAAACCTCTTGTTGTCTGTTCTCCTTTGAATTTGCACTTCCTTGAATAAGCTGCAGGTAATCTATTAAAATCATGCCAAGTCCATGCTCTTGTTTCAGACGACGGCATTTCGAACGAATTTCACTGACGCGAATCCCCGGTGAATCATCGATATATATCCCTGCATTTGATAGACTTCCCATTGCCATTGTAAGCTTGCCCCAGTCATCCGCTTCAAGACTGCCTGTCCGCAAGCGCTGCGCATCAATATTGCCTTCCGCACAAAGCATCCTGGATACAAGTTGATCCGCACCCATTTCCAGACTAAAAATCGCTACATTCTCATCTGTTTTGATTGCAACGTTTTGTGCAACATTTAACGCAAATGCGGTTTTACCAACAGATGGCCGGGCAGCGATAATAATTAAATCATTGCGCTGGAATCCGGAAGTAATTCGATCAAGATCATGGAATCCTGTTGGAACTCCTGTAACATCTGCGCTTTGGTGGTGCAAGCTTTCAATATTATCATAAACGTCTATTAATACATCTTTAATAGATTTAAAGGCACCAGAATTTTGACGATGGGATACCTCTAAAATACTCTTTTCAGCTTCGTTTAGAACATCTTCAACCTCGTCTTCACGCGTAAAACTGGTTGTTACAATGTCTGTTGCTGTTCGAATTAAACGGCGCAATACCGATTTTTCTTCTACAATTTTACTATAGTAACCAATATTAGCTGCTGTCGGAACACTTCCCGCAACATCTGTTAAATAAGAAACCCCTCCGACCTCATCCAGCGTTTTTGCGTTTGCCAATGAAGTCGTCACTGTTACAAGGTCAATTGGTTCTCCTTTATCAGATAGCCTCATCATTGTCTCAAAAATACGCTGATGACCTGCCCGATAAAAATCTTCCGGAACCAATAGCTCAGATGCTGCAGAAAATGCTTCCGGCTCTAAAAATATTGCACCAATTACCGCCTGTTCAGCTTCTATATTGTGTGGTGGTGTCCGATCATTATTCCAATTTTCATTCATTATATCCCCCCTCTAGTAGAGGTATAGTACATTAGATGTCAGAGGTTGGAAGTCAGATCGTTGAAATTGTCAAATTAGCCGACTCTATTGAATTCCACTCTGATGTTTTTTATATACCGGTTCAAAGGTTGCTGCTACTGCGCGGCGATGTTGCTGGCCTCCTGCCGATATTCCGACTCTTCTGCTGATATTACGGCTCTCCCGCCGATGGTCCAGCTTTCCCGCCGATATTCCGACTCTCCTGCCGATGGTCCAGCTTTCCCGCTGATATTCCGACTCTCCTGCCGATGTTCCGGCTCTCCTGCCGATATCCCAGCCTTCCCAGCGAAATCCAGCCGCAAAAGCGTTATTTCTCAGCAACGTGCACTTTTACGGACCCGGATACTTCCGGATGAAGCTTCACTGGAACTGTTGTATAGCCCAGTGCACGAATTGGCTGGTCTAGTTCTATTTTGCGTTTATCAATTTTATATCCGTGCGCTTTTTCCAATGCTTCGGCAATTTGTTTGCTGGTAATAGAGCCGAATAATCGTCCTGCATCACCGGATTTAGCTTTTAATTCAACTGTAAGGTCCGCTAGAGCATCCTTCAGGTTAATTGCTTCGTCTTTTTCTGCCTGCTCTAACTTTTCTTCTTTCTTTTTCTTCGCATTTAATGCTTTCATATTCCCTGAGGTTGCTTCTTCCGCTAGGTTATTTTTCAATAAATAGTTACGAGCATACCCATCGGAAACATTTTTCACTTCGCCTTTTTTCCCTTTTCCTTTAACGTCTTTTAAGAAAATAACTTTCATTCTTCGTCTCCTCCTCCAAAATATTCTACAAGTATATCTTTTAAGAGTGCTTCTGCATCATCAATTGTTGTATCTTCTATTTGCGTGGCGGCATTTGTTAAATGACCGCCGCCATTCATTTTTTCCATAATGACCTGGACATTCACTTCGCCCAAGGATCTTGCACTAATTCCGATTCTGCCATCTTCCCGCTCGGAGATAACGAATGAGGCGTTGATTCCGCTCATTGTTAACAGCGTATCTGCTGCTTGAGCAATCAGCACAGACCCATAAACTTCACCTGGTTTTCCTTTTGAAATGGCAATGGAATGGCGATAAACCTTGGCCCTTTCAACCAATCTGCTCCGTTTTATATAAACATCTAGATCTTCTTTCATAAATTGCTGCACAAGTACGGTATCTGCACCCTTTGAACGCAAATAGGATGCGGCATCGAACGTTCGTGAACCTGTACGCAATGTAAAGCTCTTCGTATCGACAATGATTCCCGCAAGCAGTGCTGTCGCCTCCACCATTTTCAGCTTTAATGTTTTCGGCTGATATTCCAGCAGCTCTGTCACTAATTCCGCGGTCGATGAAGCGTATGGTTCCATGTAAACAAGCGTTGGATTTTCAATAAATTCCTCAGCCCTGCGATGATGATCAATAACCACTTTATACTCCGTTTTATTTAATAACCGTTCATCTGTTACCATCGATGGTTTGTGTGTGTCTACTACAACGACTAAACTTCTGCTTGATACAATTGCTTCCGCTTCTTCCGGCTCAATAAAATACTGCCATATGCTTTCCTCGGATTTAATTGCTTCCACAAGACGATGGACACCTGTATCAACATCATCCCGGTCAAATACAATATAACCTTCCACATCGTTCACCTTAGCAATATTTAAAATACCGATAGCGGCACCAAGTGAATCCATATCTGGTGATTTATGCCCCATGATCAATACATTGTCACTTTCTTTTACCAGTTCCTTTAATGCATGGGAGATAACTCGTGCCCTAACCCTTGTTCGTTTCTCCATCGGATTTGTTTTTCCGCCGTAAAACCGGACCTTCCCGGCGTCATCCTTCAATGCTACCTGGTCTCCGCCTCGTCCGAGTGCCAGGTCAAGACTCGATTGTGCCAGCTCGCCAAGTGTCGGTAAATCCATGGTGCCATAGCCAATACCCATACTTAGTGTTAATGACAGATTTTGCTCTGCATTCAGCTCACGAACCTCATCCAAAATATCAAACTTGGACTTTTCCAGCTTTTGCAGGATCTCTTTTGTACCAACAGCTAAAAATCGTTCCTGCGATGTTCGTTTTAAATACATTCCATATGATTGCGACCAGCTGTTTAAGACTGATGTCACCTTTGAATTCAGCTGACTTTTTAACGTATCATCCATATTTTGCGTAATTTCCTCATAATTGTCTAAGAAAATAATCGCCAATACTGTCTGTTCATTTCTGTAAAGGGTTTGAATTTGGTTTTGTGCTGTCCGATCAAACAGATACAATAAACGCTCTTCCTTTTTAATCGTTGTTTGAAATCCATAATCATCCAGTTCAAACCAAACTTCATCCTTGCCTTCCTTAATCATCGGAATCAAGTCTTCTGACAGAACATTAAGCGAGTCTCCAACTAATGTATCCTCATCTGTGAATTGATTCATATACGGATTTGCCCATTCAATGAAATAATCCTCGTTAAACAAGACAATTCCAATAGGCATTTCTAATAACGCCTCTTCACCGACTTTTTTCACACGGTAGGAGAGGGTTGATATATATTCTTCTGTCTCATTCAATAATGTTTTTTCATTCTTTATACTATAGTAAAAGGACGCTGCCAAAAATAGAGTCATTAACAGTCCTAATACCCATTGGTAATACCATATAACACCAAGCAAAATGATTGATAGCAGATAGATAATCCACAAATGCCTGCCAAGTGTCGGCTTCTTTTGTATATCTGGCATAGAACTCAGCTCCTACAACCTATTTCCGCACCTATTTTTTATCCTGTACAATACGATCACGCAATCTGAATCCTATATCAATTATACCTAAGATTCGTACAAGATACAGCAATAGAAATGGAAAAAGTAATGTCAAAATAACACTGCCAATCGGCAATGCTTTTGACTTGTTTTTCTGATGTGCAAAATAGAAGATAAACGAGAAACCTTGTATCGTCATGAGTAACCCAGTTAAAACAAGTATGTTATTAACTGCTAAAAACAACGTCCCATTCCGGTCAAGCTGAAAATACGAAACAATTAAAGTAAAAAAGTAAATCCAAACCAATGCAGTCGGAAACACTAAATCCCGAAATGGCGGAAAATGAAGTTTCTTGTTATCTAGCCTATTAATCACTTTGTAGCTAATCCACTGGCTAAGAAATGCCATTACAATAGCTATCAGTGCAATCCCAACTGGTATAAGGTTCTTTAGCATTGCAACCGATTGATCAATCAGCTCCATTTGTTCCTCCGCCTGCTCTGCCAACCCAAATTGCTCCATAATGTCCTGACTTATTTGCATGGATTCATCAATCATCGAATCCATTTCATTCACGATATTAACATCAAAAACAAGCTGTGTTACTAAAAAAATAAACACTATGCCAATGACAAATCCTACCGTACCGCGTGCCCATGTTTCATAGGAAGATAATCCCTTATGAATAGCACTCCCAATCATGATGCCTCCAATCCCCATTAGAATAGTAAGCGGGAGTGACAATACCGTTGCAAATAAGCCTGATAATACAGCAGACACCGAAAGCATTACTAAAGCTGGCTTCCAATCATGGCGGGAAGCAAAAATGATAAATGGTATTGGCAGTAAAAATGTAGCTATTAGCTCGATTAACGGAATGTAAAATGCTACTAATAATAAGACAATATAAATAGCAGTTAATAGCGCCCCGTCTGTAAGCTTTTTTGAACCAATCATAAATTGCACCTCATCCGTTTATATCCTGGAAAATCTTTATTTGATTTTATCTCATTATAATATGATAACATTTTTTACGTGAAATTTGGTGTTGAAATTAGTAGAAACATTTTATTTCCTGGGCAATAAATGTGACTAAAAAGGCAAATAATGTTGATTTTTGTTCTTATGATCCAAATTGTCATGGATTTTTCATCAACAATTCACGCATTTTGCGGCAAGTTTTATTATAATGATGATAGGCTAATTTTATTTATAAGGATGAAACATATGATTTTTCTGCAAGCATTTTCGGAGAGTATTAAATTACCAAGTAAACAGGCTGTATTTAAACTAAATAGAATTGGGATGGACAGTACTGTAGTTTATATGTTTATTCTGCTATTCCTTGTCTCTATTCCTTCTTTAATTGACCGGGCAGCTGCTTCAAATGGTCCCGGGGCTGATATGAACCTGTTTTTCTTACTTGTATACTTTTTTATTTTTTATTATCTGCCTTTAACCATTTTTGTATTTGTGGTGCTTTCTGCTGTTGCCTATGTCGGTACATGGATCAGCCAATTGTTACATCGAAAGGTTCGATTTGCACTTCTATGGAAAATGAGTGCCTATACAACAACGATCCCTTTTATCATTTACACGGTTTGGGCCATTGTCATGCCAATAGATGACAATTGGCTGTGGTTATTTTTAGGATATACGTTTATTTTGTTAATCAAAATTATCACCATTTACCCGAAACGCAAAAAACGTACAGGAGGCGATCATCATTGAGATACATTCTGCTTTTTTTCACCTGCCTATTGATACTTGCTGGTTGCACAAACAACGATACATCAACCAAGGAAAAAGAAACAGCGGAAATCTTCGTGTCTGCAGCCGCAAGTTTATCCGATGCAATTACTGAAATTAAAAACGTGTACGAAGCGGAAAATCCCGGTAGTACGATAACATTAAATTTCGGCGGATCTGGTAAGCTTGCTCAGCAAATTCAGCAAGGGGCCCCTGTTGATGTATTTCTATCTGCCAATCAAAATTGGATGGATGTTTTAGAAGGAGAGAAACTGATTTTAGAGGATACCCGAACAAACTTCACCAAGAATTCACTTGTTATGATCGGCAAGAAAGATGCAACGTTAAATTTAGATTCCTTTAAGGATATGAATCATGATACGCTAAACCAAATTGCCATAGGAAACCCGGAGAGTGTACCCGCTGGAAATTACGCAAAAGAAGTACTGGAAACATTGAATAAGTGGGACGAGCTAAAGGATAAATTTGTTTATGCAAAAGATGTTAGTCAGGTCCTTGCTTATGTAGAATCGGGAAACACGGAAATTGGATTTGTTTACAGTAGTGATGTTTTACGTTCTGACAAAGTAGAGATAATAGATGAGGCAGATCAAAATTGGCACTCCCCAATTGTCTATCCTGCTGCTGTAACTTCATCAAGTGACCATAATAAGGAAGCCTCAAGCTTTGTTAAATTTCTGCAAAGTGATAAAGCACAATCTATCTTAGCTGAAAATGGATTTACGAAAAACACGCAATAATAAAATTAGAGGCGTTAAGCATGCACCTGGCGTTCACAATAGACTTTAAAGACGTGTTTTTCACCCGCCTGATGTCTATTTCTCGAACAGCTTACGTATGTTTTTGCAGCAAAGCAGATTGTACCTTCAAAGAGCGAAAAATTTGTATTTAATAGTGTAGGGTGGGATGTTGCATGAATTATACTCCATTACTTTTATCATTAAAAATAGCGGGCATTGCCACCTGTATCGTACTTGTATTCGGTACGTTGTTTGCAAGATTACTAGCACGAAACCAATTTCCGGGTAAACGAATTATCGAATCAATCCTAATGCTCCCATTAGTCCTGCCACCTACTGTTGTTGGATTTGGCCTATTATATTTATTTGGAAACAACGGGCCAATTGGCAGTATCCTTATGCAAGCCTTTGATTTTCAAATTGTTTTTACATGGATTGGCGCTGTTATTGCGGCAACCGTTGTCGCATTTCCACTCATGTACCAAAGTGCATCTGCTGCATTTCAGAATTATGATCGGAATATCGAAAATGCTGCTTTAACTATGGGGGCATCCAAATTTCGCGTGTTTTGGACGATTTCATTTCCATTAGCATGGCCGGGACTGTTGGCAGGCTTAGTGTTAACCTTTGCCCGTGCATTAGGGGAATTCGGGGCAACCCTTATGATCGCAGGCTATATACCGAATAAAACGGAAACCATTCCGCTTGCCATCTATTTTGCTGTTGAAACTGGCAATTCAGAAGCTGCGACCTTTTGGGTTTTAAGTATCATTGCAGTTGGCTTTAGCGCAATCCTTTGGCTAAACTGGTGGAGCGGCCGCAATATTCTTAAGTTCACAAATGATAAATGATTGGCGGGATATAACGTGCTTGAACTAGCCATAACAAAGAAGCTGAAAAACTTTTCAATCGATACTGCATTTAATGTTGCAGAAGAGATAGTTGTATTATTCGGACCATCCGGGGCAGGAAAAACAACGATTCTTAATTGTATTGCAGGACTTACTAATCCCGATGAAGGAAGGATCACATTAAATAATAGAAGGTTATACCTCTCAAAGGAAAAACCTATTCCTGTTCAAAAGCGGAATATCGGCTATTTGTTCCAGGATTATGCATTGTTCCCACACATGACAGTCAAAAAGAATATTGATTATGGCATGAAGGACAAAGCTTTAGTACATAAGTTAATCTCTGTAATTGGCATAGAGCATATACTTGATCGTTATCCCCAGCAGATTTCCGGTGGGGAAAAACAGCGCGTCGCCCTAATCCGCGCATTGGCTACAGAACCAGAGGCATTACTATTAGACGAACCTTTTTCATCGTTGGATGATAAAACACGTGAAGAATGCCAGCGTGAGCTATTGCGCCTTCACTCCATCTGGAAAATTCCGATCATCATGGTAACGCATGATTATAAAGAAGCAGAGATGTTAGGGAATCGTATTTTACTTATACGACAAGGCAAATTAGAAAAATAGAAAACCAATCTTGTATAAAGGTCTTTGATCAGCGCAAGCTTTCGAAGGCTTTTTATTATTGCTTTTTCCCCAGCAGTTAACGACATGATAAGCCAAATCTAGCCTGCGCTAAAGCCGTGATGGACTGACCGATAACTCCGTACGATAAGGTCAACATCTATTCGCTTACGCTCACCCGAGTTTCCTTTATCCCCTACGGTAGATTGTTCGGTTAAAACCGCCGCTTTGCGTGGCAACACCGAACCACCCTGCATGGCAAATCTTTTCGGTGGGACGAGTAAGCGCAGTCCCAGGGCGCAGTCCACACATCGCTAAACGGGTGCTTGCGCTTTTGTTCCCAGTCCTTTAACAAAAAGGGGCATATGATGTGTTAAATCAACCTACTATTCTAGTGATAGGCAATCTCATTGTTTTAGTTAAATTAGGTAGTTGTATTATAGCAAAACATTCCTAGGTTCATATAAATACAGTATAAATACTTCAAGAGTACAAATAACTAGGAGGGTATTAAACTATGATGGAAAGCAATTTTCCTTTTTTAATGTCAATGAAGGATAAAACCATTCAAGTTTTTAAAGGTGGACCCGAATCAAAAGTAGGTAAACTACTTTTTGTTAAAAACGACTATCTTGCCTTAGAAACAAAAGATGGTAATGTGATCTATTATCAATTATCACATTTGAAAAGTGTAATTGAGGATTCAAAAGGCAACCCGTTATTTATCGGAGACACCGTGCGGGAAGAGAATGATGAAACTGATGAAACTGAAGAAACTGAGGAAACCGAAGAAAGCAATGGAGACTTCATCGAGCTGTTAAACAGCTTTGTACTACAGAATATTCAAGTGAATCAGGGTGGTCCGGAATCCCGTTCAGGAATGCTTCTTTTGGTCAGGCCGGACTATTTAGCAATTTCAACCAAGAAAGACGGTGTCGTTTACTATAACCTGGAGCATATCAAAAGCATTAGTGCAGTAAACGAAGAAAAAGAAGAATCATCTGAGAGGGAAGAGTCATCTGGCAAATCCAGTCCAAATAACAGTGCTGCTGGTGCTGAAGTGGAGGCAACTGCTGAATTTACAGAAGTAGTTATCGAGGAAAATATACCGCCATGTGCAGATGAAGAAGATTTCCAAGCACTATTACGCAGTTTTAACCAGCGCTGGGTAGAGATTAACAGCGGCGGTCCAGAGAAGGTGGAAGGTGTACTTGTAGATTGCTCAGAGGACCATGTAACATTAGTCCATAATAAAGATGTATTTAAAATTGCAACCTTCCATATCAAAACGGTTCAAGTTGCTTCAACTGAAGAAGCTGAAGAGGAAGAATCATCCAATAACGAAGATTCATCTGAAGAGAATAACGAAAACGAAAACAAAAATGAAAACAGCAACACATCTTATACAGGCGGCAGAAGAAATAAAGGACCAAATCCCTTCAAACAATACGGCTATAGCCGAAGATAATAAAATGATGGTAATTGTGGACATCACATCAAACCTGATAATTCATTTATAACCGCTGGTGTCCACTTAATGTCTTATCATGAAAGGAGTCCTACTATATGCTATTTTCCATTTCCGTTTTCTGTATATGTGGATATTTTCTCTTTCGCTTTATCCAGCCACCTGTTCAAAGTGGGGTTAATGGAGATATCGCATCTATGGAAATAGTCAAAAAGGTTAATCAAAATGCTTGAAAAAACATTGCTAATGTATATTATTTTCTTTTTTTTTACCTTTCTTATGCTGTGGAGACCTAAAGGATTAAATGAAACAATTCCCACTACAATTGGCGCGTGTTTAGTATTAGCAATTGGAATTGTTCCATATAGCGATATTCTTGCTATTCTGGAAATCATAAGTGGCGCTTCCATAACCATTATATCAACCATTATCATGACAATCGTCTTAGAAAGTATTGGTTTTTTCAAATGGGTTGCACATAATTTAGTTAACAAGACAAAAGGATCCGGCCGTTTATTATTTCTATATATCATCGTAATATGCTTTTTAATGACACTGTTTTTCAATAATGATGGGAGTATTTTAATTACTACACCAATTATCATCCGAGTCCTAAGCATGATTAAATTAAAACCTCACCAAAAAATTGCGTATCTGTTATCAGGAGCGTTAATTGCCACAGCAGCAAGTGCTCCAATTGCCGTTAGTAATATTTCAAACCTAATTGCATTAAAAATAGTAGGGCTGGATTTGAATAGTTACGTAGAAATGATGTTTGTTCCCTCAATGATAGGCATCTTAACCATCGCAATTCTCCTATTCTTATACTTCAAACAAGACATACCAAAAAAGATTGAATATCAAAATATACCTTTTGACATGACTGAAAAGCCTGTATTCCAACACCCATTCTCTCAATCTAGTACACAAACCGAAGAATATGATTGGTACATGTTTAAACTATGCATAGCGATTGTAGTACTCATCAGAATAGGATTATTCTCCTTATCAGCATTTGGTGTCCCGATTGAATGGATTGCGATAGCCGGTGCAGCTTTATTAATCGGAATTAGATGGATTCGCTATCGAAAAGGGATGGGAGATATTGTTAAGAAAACACCCTGGCATATCCTGCTTTTTGCCTTTAGCATGTATGTCCTCGTATATGGACTTAAAAATGTCGGATTTAACACTTTACTATTCGAACATTTACACGGATTTGTCGAGAGTAATCATTTGAATGCAATTGCGGTAATGGGGACTCTGTTAACAATTCTTTCAAATTTATTCAATAACCTTCCCGCAGTTATGATCGGAACACTGTCGCTTACGGAAATGAATTTAGATATAGATACATTGCAGGTTGCTTACCTTGCAAATGTAATCGGTAGTGATATCGGAGCTTTGTTAACTCCTGTAGGTACTTTAGCAACCCTCCTTTGGATGTTCATATTAAAAAAGAATAAAATCCCCATCACATGGGGGCAATATTTTAAAGTAACAATTATGATTATTCCAATAGGGTTAATTGTCAGCCTTTTAAGCCTATATTTATGGACAAATTGGTTATTTTTTTAAAAGGAGGTTATGTATAGAAAATGCGATTGATAAACCAATTCTTAGGAAATGATGTCACGATTTTGATATCGGGCGGAGTCGTTTATAATGGAATGCTAATTGATATAGGTTCCGAATTGTTAGTTATTTTTAATGGTGAGGATTATATATATATCCCCTTCCAGCATATACAAAATATCTCACTTAATCTAGATCCCGATGAAGAAATTGAAAAACCGGAAAACACGCCATTTGAAGGTTCAGAGGAGATTTCACTTCGAAAAATACTAAACAGTGCAAAAGGTACATTTGTAGAGATACATGTTGTAAAAAACAGGGCAATTCATGGATATATTACGAGTATTCTAAATGATTACTTTGTTTTTTATTCCCCAGTATTTAAAACAATGTTCATTTCGTTAAACCACCTAAAAGCCCTAATTCCCTACAATCCAAATCAAATACCCTATGCACTTAATGAACAAAGGCTTCCGGTAAAGCCTACTCAAATTACACTAGCTCGCAGCTTCGAAGAACAATTAAAGAAATGGGTAGGTAAAATAGTTGTCTTTGATTTAGGGGAATCCGCAAGTAAGATTGGTAAATTTGAACAAATTGAAGATAAAATGATTGAGTTGGTTACGGCACGTGATAAAAGCAAGATATTAAACCTTAGACATATCAAAACCGTGCATTTTCCAATTGAATAGAACAAAAGCTCAAGCACTAGCACTTAAGCTTGAGGTAGCCAACCTCATTAGCAGCATTTTCCAGCCATTATAAAACCTCTAATTTTAACATAAGAACGGATCTCTTCGTTAAAATTAGAGGTTAATTTATTACTCAGATACATATGGCAATAAAGCCATTGTACGAGCACGTTTTATTGCTACTGTAAGTTTACGTTGATATTTAGCAGAAGTTCCAGTTACACGGCGAGGAAGAATTTTCCCGCGTTCTGAAATGAAACGTCTTAGTAAATCAACATCTTTATAATCGATGTGTGTAATTCCATTCGCTGTGAAATAACACACTTTACGACGCTTTGCACGTCCGCGACGAGCTGCCATGGATAACCCTCCTTTTTTATGAGGAAATAAGGTAAAAGTCTTAAATAGATATTACCTGACCCCTAAAATGGTAAATCATCGTCCGATATATCGATAGGCTGACCGTTATTTTTAAACGGGTCCTCTTCGTTTGGAATTGGTCTGTTTTGGTTTTGGTTTTGATTCTGATTCGGTTGAAAGCCAGGTGAACCTTGACTTTTATTCTGAGAAGATCCTTTTGTTTCTAAAAACTGTACACTATCCGCTACAATTTCTGTAACAAATACTGTTTTACCATCTTGTCCTTCAAAAGTACGCGTTTGAACACGGCCGTCTACACCTACCATACTGCCCTTGCTCATATAGTTAGCAAGGTTCTCAGCTGGTCTGCGCCATACAACACAATTAATGAAATCAGCTTCACGATTTCCCTGCTGATTGGAAAATGGACGATTAACAGCTAACGTAAAATTGGCTACTGCCACTCCGTTTGGTGTATAACGTAAATCCGGATCCTTCGTTAACCTGCCGACAAGTACGACACGATTCAACATCAGAACCACTCCTTATTATTGATCTTCTTCTCGAATTGCCATATGACGAATAATGTCATCAGAGAATTTCGCAAGACGGTCAAATTCATTAATTGCTTCTTCACCGCTAGTGAAATTAACAACTACATAGTATCCATCACGATAGTCTTGAATTTCATAAGCAAGACGTTTCTTGCCTTTTTCATCAACTTTCGCAATCTCCGCGCCATTATCTGTTAAGATTTTGTGGAAACGTTCCATTAAAGCGGTTTTCGCTTCCTCTTCCATGTCTGGGCGGATGATATACATGATTTCGTATTTTCTCATCCGTTACACCTCCTTTTGGTCTTAGCGGCTCCTTTTTTTGATAAGCTAGCAGCTTTTCAATAAAGGAGCAAGGAGTAATTCTTTAGTAATTACTCACAATAGTGTATTATACCAAATCATTTACAAAAAAACAACTTTTCGAGAGATCCTTCTTTACGCTACTTAATAATTCAAACCGGAAAACATGCAAGCCCGCAAATTATACGTTAAACCGGAAATGTATAACATCTCCATCCTTTACGATGTATTCCTTACCTTCTAAACGAACTTTTCCATTTTCGCGTGCTTTGGCCATTGTGCCAGCACTAACAAGGTCTTCATATGAAACAGTTTCAGCACGAATGAAGCCTCTTTCAAAGTCGGTATGAATAATTCCTGCTGCTTGAGGTGCTTTAATCCCTTTTCGGAAAGTCCATGCACGTACTTCCTGGACTCCCGCAGTGAAATATGTTGCTAAGCCCAATAAGCTGTAAGATGCCTTAATAAGCTTGTCCAGGCCAGATTCGGAAATGCCTAAATCCTCCAGGAACATTTCTTTTTCGTCCTGATCCAATTCAGCAATTTCTTCCTCAATCTTGGCACAGACTACGATTACTTCTGCATTTTCATTTGCTGCATATTTCCTGACCTTTTGAACATTTTCGTTTGAGTCTGGCTCTGCAACTTCTTCCTCACTTACATTCGCCACATACAAAATTGGCTTGCTTGTTAACAAATGGAGACCTTTTACAACCTTCCACTGTTCTTCCGTGAAGTCTAAGGCCCTTGCTGGTTTTTCACCCTCAAAACCCTCTTTTAAGTTTACAAGCACATCATACTCTGCCAGAGCTTCCTTATCTTTTTGTCTTGCTAACTTTTCAACCCGCTGAAATCGTTTGTTGACAGTTTCAAGGTCAGCTAGGATTAACTCTAAATTGATGATTTCAATATCATCAATTGGGTCAATTTTGCCAGATACATGTGTGATATTCTCGTCAACAAAACAACGTACAACTTGGCAGATTGCATCTACTTGACGTATATGGGACAGAAATTGGTTTCCTAATCCTTCCCCTTTGCTTGCACCCTTTACAATTCCTGCAATGTCAGTAAACTCAAATGTTGTTGGCACTGTTTTCTTTGGATTTACTAATTCTGTTAATTTATTTAAGCGATTGTCCGGTACTTCCACAATACCCACATTGGGATCAATTGTAGCAAAAGGATAGTTTGCTGCTTCTGCTCCCGCCTGTGTAATTGCATTAAATAGTGTTGATTTTCCAACATTGGGAAGACCGACAATTCCTGCTGTAAGAGACATGTAAACTTTCACTCCTTAAGGATTCATTCATCTGAACGCGTTCGTCTTACCAATTATAATACAAGCACACAAATTGACAAGTAAAGAAAAAGCAAAAATAAACATGTTTCCATGTCTATTTTTGCTTTTCCGTTATCAAAAACATATTATCTATCTATTAAATCGAAACAAATCCGTATTATTCGTGTAAAAAAATTTTTTTAGCTATTCTTCCGCCTTTTCAAGAATCTTTTTCAGCTTTTTCGTAAAATCCTTACGGGGTATAAGTACACTATGGTCACATCCAAGGCATTTAATCCGTATATCCATACCCATACGGATTATTTTCCACCGATTCTCGCCACATGGATGCTGCTTCTTCATTTGAACCACATCATTTAAAGCAAACTGTTTATCAGCCATAAATCATACCTACCTTCTATTCTCTCTCTTGATCCCTTTCCTGTACACTATCCATTTCAAGTGCTGTTGGACTTTCATTGCGTGAATACATAACAAGGCGCGGTGATGGGATTTCAATGCCCGCATTATAAAGCCGCTCCTTCACCTCTCTTCTGATGACCCTAGCACCTGCCCATTGATATACCGGCAGTGTTTCGGCAGTTACGCGAATAACATAATGAGACAACTCAAGCGTTTGTACACCAATAATTTCAGGAACACCGACAATCTGTTCATATTTGCCCGGCAGCTCCTGAGCCAAATCGTTAATAATTCTTTCCGCAGCTACTACATCACTCTCGTATGGAACGTTTATATCAATAACTGCTAAGCCATTATGAACGGAATAGTTTGTAACCTGTGTTATATTGCCGTTTGGAATGACATGCTGCTCGCCTGTCCAGCTTTTAATTTTAGTTGTACGAATGCCAATTTCCTCAACAGTACCTTCAGCATTCGAGGTGAAAATATAATCACCAACAGAGAATTGATCTTCAAAAATAATAAAGAATCCGGAGATAATATCCTTGACCAGGCTTTGTGCACCAAAACCAATTGCCAGTCCAGCAACACCAGCACCAGCCAGAAGTGCACCAACCTTAAAGCCAAAGGCATTATCGAGAATCATGATTATTGCTGCAAAGTAAACCGTATACGTCAGCATATTGTGTACTAGTTTTTTCAGAGTAGTTTCCCTGCGCTCTGTTATTTGAAATGGACCCCGTTGTTTATTTTGAAATAAACGATCGATTATCTTTTTACCAACTCGAACAACGATCATTGATAGTACTATTATTATAATTATCCTAAAAAGGCCTTCACCAATTGCTTTCCACAGTTCCGGACCTGTAATATAATCCCATAAATCGATGAAATTATCCACGTTATACCCTCCAAAATCTAGTAAGTTGAAATGGATTAACTCCAATATATGAATAAATTTTACAACAATATAGGGATTATTAAAAGAAAAGAGCAAGATTATTTTCATCACACCCTTTTATCCAGTTTATTCCAAATGGGGTATAACAGCAAACGAGATAAGACATATAGATTCAATAGTCCGTAAATTGGATAAATATACGTTATTAATGTAGAGAAGCCCACTGTTGTTAATGGAACCATCACAATCAAGGTTAGCAAAACTAATAGCCACAAAGGTATCGTAAAGTGATTCTGAAGTCTTGTAACAATTCCCAAAATGCCTGCTGCCGCTGTTGTAAAAATGGCAAACCAAAGCAGAATTGACATAAAAACCAGCATTTCAAATGGATATTCCTTTAATATTGCAAACAACGGGATTTCATATAATAGCAATTCATCCGCGATTTGGATTAAGCTATTATTATATATATATGAAATTACCCCAAGTATAACGCCGCTTCCTAAACTTGCAATCCATATTTCCTTTTTAGAACGAACCTTATTGCCAATCGCACCTAATACTGCGATTAACGGCAAAATATTTAGAGCCGTGAATGGAAATGCAGCAGTCCAATTCCGCTGTTCATGCCAATGCGAAAAAAGTGAAAGCTTCTGATCAAACGTAAACAACAATAAAATATAGATAAGGCCACTAAGTAATAATGGTAGAATAAATTGATTCATAGATAATAATCCGCTTATATCTTTTACAAACAGCAGAATAAGTGCAGCTGCAATTACAAGTACTCCCCACCAATAGGACACGTTAAATGCCTGTCCAGTTGCACCGCTGCCTGCAAGCATAACAACTGTTGTCGTAAACAAATATAAAAAAATCATCACATCATAGATACCGGTTAATTTATTTCCTACAATGTCCCGAAGAACGGGAAGGTAATCGGTTGACTTTCTTTGAAAACTTATTTTCATAATAACGAAGCATGAGATCGAGAAGAACACAGCAAACAGAAGGATGGCTAGTCCACTTTCATGCCCAAAAAATTGCCACAGTTCCCTTCCGGATGCATATCCTGCACCAATTGTTGTTCCAATGATTAAAAACATCCACTTCAATCCAGCTCTCCACATGGAATTTCCTCCAATATTTTTATGATGTATGTATAGAAAAAGTAATTTGTTCGTATACTTATACCAATATGTATGTGGAGGATAAGCTATGAATCTAAAAACAGGTTTTGCAGCAAAAAATGATAATATGAAGGTACTACATACGAATCCGGACTTGATTACCACCATTTCAGAAAAAATTATTTCATGGCTTCCTGAGATACCTCGTGAGTATGTAGTAGTTTGTATTGGGACAGATCGATCTACTGGAGATGCTCTCGGCCCATTAACTGGTTCCTTTTTTTCTGAAATGAAACCCAAGCATATGACTGTATATGGTACGTTACAAGAACCAGTCCATGCAACGAACCTTGAAGGTTATATAAAACTGATCACAGAACAGCATAGAGACCCCTATATAATTGCAATTGATGCATGCCTGGGGAAGAGCACCTCCGTTGGCTGTATTATCACCGGAGAGGGTCCTTTGAAGCCAGGAGCGGCATTAAATAAACCACTGCCTTCCATTGGAGATATTCATGTTACCGGAGTAGTCAATATAAGCGGCTTTATGGAATATTCGATTTTGCAAAACACAAGGCTATCCGTAGTTGTTGAGATGGCAAAGAAAATGGCAGCGATTTTAGAGGAGATTGATAGACGCTTATGCTATAGTCGGTCTTTTCCCGCAACCATTGCACCACCATTAACACAGAATATAGCGGATATGTAATAGCTGGAACCTGTTAAAACAATAAGAAACAAAAACGTTTGGAATTTAAATATTCCAGACGTTTTTTTGTGTGCTTTTTTGTTTTTTTTATAAAGTGACGATAGTTAGCAGGCTATTATCTTGCAGGTAAATCTATCTCTATAGACAGTATTACTAGAAATTCCGTTAAGTGGTGGAAATGTGACTAATTAAAGCATCATTAACGGACAGTTTTACTAGAGTTACAATCACACATTTTAACGGATTTACGCTTAAATCCAAGCACTTTCATATAGGGAGAATATATTAAATAGAAAGAAAGACACTTACGTTTTCTATTATCTGCTAGGTATTTATATTACCTTGTTATCAGTCCTAAGTGATTAGTTAACTAGAGCGAACAATAAAAGGAATTGATACGCGTACACGTGTCTTAAGATTTTGAAAGGAGAATTATCATGGCTTTCGGAATTGGCTTTACTATTCTGATTTTCCTTTTGACCATGGTAGTCATATTTTGGAGACCGCGTGGGATCAACGAAGCATGGCCAGCATCAATTGGAGCTTTGATTATCGTACTGACAGGGCAGGTATCATATGGAGATGTTACTGATATAATTAGTAAAATTGGCGGTGCATCTATCACTATTATCGCAACAATAGTGATGGCAGTAACACTGCAGAGTTTTGGTTTTTTCCACTGGGCTGCAGCACGACTTGCAACCTTGGCAAAAGGTTCAGGGTACCGTTTATATTGGTACATTCAGCTGCTATGTTTTTTAATGACACTCTTATTTAACAATGATGGCAGTATCTTGATTACAACCCCTATTCTCATTTTACTCCTCAAGAATCTCCGTTTAAAGCCACATCAAATGATTCCTTATCTATTGACAGGGGCATTGATTGCAACAGCTTCTAGTGCACCAGTTGGGGTAAGCAATATTGTAAATTTAATTGCACTTGAAATAGTCGATATGTCACTTTACATGCATACAGCAATGATATTTGTACCTGCAACATTAGGGTTGATATTTATGTCATGGCTTATGTTCATATTAGTAAAGAGGAAGCTTCCAAAAACTTTGCCAGGTTCCATTCACTATATAGAAGATATTTTTTTCACAAAACGATTTCATCCATTGAAAAGAACCATTTCTGTTGAAACAAAAAGAAAACGAACAAAGCTCATGTTAAGGATTTTGCTTTTTGTATTCATCCTGCGTTGTTTGCTCTTTGTTGCATCCTATCTTTCTATCCCCATTGAATTGGTAGCAGTACTTGGATCAGTAATTTTACTGCTATTTAGATGGTACCAGTTAGGGATTAATCCATTAGATATTTTAAAGAAAACACCTTGGCACATTTTAGTATTTGCGTTCTCCATGTATGTTATCATTTATGGCTTGCATAATGCTGGTCTAACAGCGATGCTAGTAAGATTTTGTGAACCTATCGTAAGTCAGGGTTTGTTGCAAGCAAGTTTTATTATGGGTGGATTGGTATCCATTCTCTCCAACCTTTTTAATAACCACCCTGCATTAATGATAGGAACTATAACATTAACGGATATGGGTCTTGATCCTATTACATTAAAAACTATCTACCTTGCAAACATTATTGGAAGTGATATAGGATCTTTATTATTACCGATTGGAACACTTGCCTCCCTTATCTGGATATATATTCTGAAACAATATAAGATTAAAATTAAATGGAAAGATTATTTACAAGTTTCACTATTGGTTATACCGATTACAACAATTGTTACGTTAATGTTATTGTATTATTGGATTCAGCTAGTATTTGTTTAAGGACAAAACCTGGTCTTTCCTTTTAGAGGTCAGAAGTATAAGATCTGACTAAGGGAAATTCGTGAATTGCTTCATTAAAATAGTGTTGTACTAAAAATGTCACCAAAATTATACGTTTGGTGACATTTTAATTTAAAATCATACAAATAATTCATAGAAATAATAAATAATACCAACTGTAATAAGGGCAGGCAATAGATTCCCCACTCTAATTTTCATGAGATTTAATAGATTCAAACCGATGGCGATAATCAATAAACCACCCACCGAAGTAAGCTCAGTTATGAAGCCATTTAAAAAGGCTTCAGACATCCAATTGTCTATTTGAGTTGCTAATATTGCAATCGTCCCTTCATACAGCACTACTGAAAATACCGAAAAAATCACACCATATCCTAAAGTTGTTGTTAAGACAAGCGCGACGAATCCATCAATTACCCCTTTCGTAATTAGTACTTCATGATCCCCTCTTATCCCGCTGTCCAACGCACCAATAATAGACATTGCCCCTATTCCAAAAATAAGTGAGGCTGTTATGAAGCCCTGTGCCATACTAAAATCTTCATTAGCAGTGGTAAACTTGCTGCCAATCCAATTCCCCAACCGGTTTAACCCTTCCTCAACATGGATAAATTCACCTATTATTGCGCCGCTAAGTAAGCTCATTAGGACGACTATAATAGACTCTGTTGAAAAAGCCATCTGCATGCCGATTAATACTACAGCCAATCCTATTCCATGCATGACTGTTTCCTTAAACCGCTCTGGTATTTTTGTGAAAAATAATCCTATTATACTTCCTACTATTATACATGCACCATTTACTAAAGTTCCAAATAAAACCATACCCACATCTCCATTGTCTGCCCTATGTTGTTAGAGTTCGTTGTATGCCGCTGAAATTTCTTTAATTGCATTTAGAAATGTTTCTACTTCCTTTTCTGTATTATATCTGCTTAAACTCGCTCTGACTACTCCTTGGTTTATTGTTTCCAACGTTTCATGACTCAATGGACTGCAATGCAGCCCGCCCCGTACTGCAATATCATAATGGGAATCCAATACCATTGCAATTTCCTGTGAATCTGCATCTCTAACATTAAAGGCTACAATTGGCATCCTTGCTTCATTGGATGATCCATAACAAGTTATCCCTGGTATTTCATTTAGCCCTTTGTATAAACGATTAGCAAGAAATGTTTCACGTGGAACATTTTTATCCTCACGTTCCTCAAATGTGCATAGAGCAGCATATAATCCTGCAATTCCCGGTGTATTCAACGTTCCACTTTCCATGCGTTCTGGCCATTGTTCAGGTTGCTCGGGACTTTCGGAAAATGCCCCTGTTCCTCCATGGTGTATCGGTTCCAAATCTACATCAGCCTCCACCAGCAGCATTCCTGTCCCCTGTGGTCCCAGCAAACCTTTATGACCGGGAAAAGCTAACATGTCAATGCTTTGTTTCTTCATATTGATCTGTAGATGCCCTGCTGTTTGAGAAGCGTCTACGAGTGACAATATTTTCTTTTCTTTAGCAAGCATTGTCACCCCATTAATTGGAATAAGATCCCCTGTGACATTTGATGCATGTGTCATAGCAATTAACTTAGTACGGGGCTGAATGAAATTGTTAATAGTTCGTATAAACTTTTTTTCATCCCCGTTCCATTGTATATACGATACAGTGACGCCATATTTTTGTTTTAAATATTCCAGTGGGCGGCGGATGGAATTATGTTCAAATGAAGTTGCAATAATATGATCCCCTTCATGCCAAGTCAACCCTTTTATAGCCTGATTTAGCGCTACTGTAGCATTTGGATAAAATAATGCTCTTTTAGGATTGCTGCATCCGAACAGTTCAGAGGCTTTGTTTCTTGTCATATGAACTATTTCTGCTGCTTTACGGGCTAATGCATGTCCTCCTCTGCCGGGATTAGCTCCCACATTGTTCATTACTTCGATCATCTTTTCTGTTACCTTGGGTGGCTTGGGAAAAGATGATGCAGCTTGGTCAAAATATATCATAAACGTATCCCCTATTGCACTCAGCTATTATCAATAGTTTATCTGATTTCTTTACTTTTTTATACAAAAATGCCCTTTTAAAAAGCGTCATAAATACATCTAGCTTTCCGTGAATATTGTTGAGCTTCCGGAAAGCGATGTCCATGCTGACTGCGGGTAAAAGAGCATCATAACATGTAAAATCTACATAGCAATTACGCCGTATTATTATAAAATAATCTACAAAAAAAGACTGACATAATAGATATCTTGTAAAGTCAGTCCTCTTATTATATAAAGTTAAGATTCTAGTGTTTCTATTATTCTTTCTAAATCATCATCTGTGTAAAATTCAATTTCGATTTTACCTTTTCGTTTTCCGCGCTGTATATTTACTGCTGTTCCTAAACGGTCGCGTAAAATAGTTTCTCTCTCCCGCAAAAAAACATCCTTCTTTGGTTTTTGCTTCTTTTTAGGAGTTTTGCTATTTAATTGAATGATTAATTGCTCTACCTGACGAACGTTAAGCTTTTCCTGTCTAATCTTATTAACAAACGGCAGTAATTTAACTTTATCTTTTAGACCTAATAGTGCGCGCCCATGCCCCATAGACAATTCACCATTATTAATGTACGCAATTACCTGATCCGGTAAGGAAAGCAAACGGACAATGTTTGCTATATGTGACCTGCTTTTGCCTAAACGTTGTGATAGTACCTCTTGAGTAATATTTAGTTCGTTCATTAAATTCGCATATGCATGTGCTTCCTCAATAGGCGTTAAGTCTTCGCGTTGTAAGTTTTCCAGCAATGCGAGCTCCATCATCTTTTCATCAGTTAGTTCTTTTACAACAACTGGAACCGTTTCTAATCCGGCTTCTTTTGCTGCTCGGAAACGCCTCTCACCCACGACAATTTCGAAACCTTTAATACTTTTACGGACAATTAAAGGCTGGATAATTCCATATTGCAAAATAGATTCTTTAAGCTCTTCTATCGCATCTGCATGAAATGTCTTCCTGGGCTGATAAGGATTTGGCCTGCATTCATTAATAGCTATTTCCTGTATTGCAGCCTCATCAATTTCGTCTTCCATTCCAGGAAAAAATGCGTTAATACCTTTACCTAACCCTCTCGCCACTATTCATCACTTCCTTCGCCAATTCAAGATAAACTTCTGCGCCTCTCGACTTTGGATCATATGTAATGATCGGTTGACCATGACTTGGGGCTTCACCTAATCGAATATTTCTTGGTATAACAGATTGATAAACCTTATCCTGGAAGTACTTCTTCACTTCCTCAATAACCTGAATCCCAAGATTTGTACGAGCATCTAGCATCGTTAATAGTACGCCCTCAATCATCAACTCTTTATTTAAATGTTTTTGCACTAATCGTATTGTATTTAACAACTGGCTAAGTCCTTCTAATGCATAGTACTCACATTGTACAGGTATCATAACCGTTTCAGCTGAAGTTAGTGCATTTATGGTCAGCAATCCTAATGAAGGAGGACAGTCAATAATGATATAGTCATATTTATCTTTAAGACTGTCTAACGATTTTTTTAAACGAATTTCACGTGAAATAGTTGGAACCAGTTCAATTTCTGCACCAGCAAGCTGAATGGTAGCCGGAATAATATCCAAATTCTCTACATTAGTAGAAACACATACTTCCTCTGCAGGGAGATCCTCTACTAGCACATTATATACACATTGATCCATGTCCGCTTTGTTAATTCCCACACCACTTGTAGCATTTCCTTGTGGATCAATGTCTACAAGCAATACCCTCTTATTCAGATATGCAAGACACGCGCTTAAATTAACTGAAGAAGTTGTCTTCCCTACGCCACCTTTTTGATTTGCCACGGCAATTGTTTTACCCATGTTGTTTCTCACCTACCTAAAACTCTATAATTTATATTCTATCATTCTTTTAATAAATATAACTATTATTTTTTTATTTTGTTAGAAAAAAGTAATTTGCTGTAGATTTTTACTCTATTTTTAGGAAAAAAGAGACTAATTCAGCAGGAAAATTTATTTTTTCTGTCTAGATCATACTAAAATTTCTATTTTGCTCACAAAAATACCCATCTGTAATCAAAAGACGGGTATTATACCTGGAAAGTATATAAAAATATTATTTCTTTTTGGGAATTTTAATGGTGAATTGATAGTATTCATCTAAATCTTCTTCATCTGTTTCAACGTCTATTCCGGTATCCGAAACCATATTTAATGATTGACGAATCGTATTCATCGCTATCCGAATATCCTTATTAACACCTTTTAGTTTTGGTCGTTTCTTCTTCTTATCTGAGCCCTTTTCCTCTAACTTTGCTATACGTTCTTCCGTCTGCTTTACATTCAATTCTTTTTCTAAAATTTCCTGTAAAAGCTTTTCCTGTTTTTCCGGTTCCTTCAATTTAATTAAGGCGCGCGCATGGCGCTCCGTAATTTCTTTATTAAGTAAAGCCTGCTGCACACTTTCAGGTAATTTAAGCAGCCTTAGCTTATTTGCAATTGTAGATTGATTCTTCCCTAACCGCTGTGCTAATGCTTCCTGTGTTAAGGAATGGAGCTCTAATAGTCTGGCATATGCACTAGCCTCTTCAATGACTGTTAATTCTTCACGCTGCAGGTTCTCAATTAATGCAACAGAAGCTGTTTCCGCATCTGACATACCACGAACAATAACCGGTGCTTTTTCCCAGCCCAATGTTTGGATCGCCCGCCATCTGCGTTCCCCAGCAATTAATTCATACGATTCACCTTCAAGCTTTCTTACTACTATCGGCTGAATCATACCATGTGTATGTATTGTTTGCGCTAACTCTTTAATTTTTTCCTCGTTAAAAATAGACCTTGGCTGAAAGCGATTCGGTTCAATTTTATCTATTGGAAGCTGAATCACTTCATCTGGGTGATACGATTCTTCTTCTTCTATTTCAGAATCTGATTTCTCTCCTAAACCAAAAATACGGTTAAAAGGATGTAACATCATCAGACACCACCTTTATTCTTAAAACTTTATTAATAACATTAAAAATAGAAATGTTTCACGTGGAACATTTTAAGTAAAAATAACAAAAACGCTACAGTTCGAAAACTGCTGCGCATGAAATAAAAAGGCTTAGACAGTAACAGTTCCTGATCTTATTTTACCATATTTAAAACCAGAAAAGTATGTAATAGGGAAAATATATTTTTTCCCTGTTAAACAATAGGACTTTTATTAGGCATACCTGCTTTTCTAGGATATTTCTTTGGAGTCTTTCTTTTTTTATCAATTACTATAATGGAACGCTCGCTATTCTCTTCAGGTAAATTAAATTCATGAATTTCTTTTATTTCCCCGCCTAACAATTGTATGGCAGCATTACCGTCTGTCAATTCTTCCCTTGATTGTGCCCCTTTCATAGCAATAAAAGTTCCATTCTTTTTACACAATGGAAGACATAATTCACTTAATACCGACATTCTGGCAACTGCACGTGCCATTACCACATCAAATGTTTCTCTCATTTTAACATTCTTCCCGAAATTCTCTGCTCGATCATGATAAAATGAAACATCCGACAAATTAAGCTCTACGGCTAATTGATTGAGAAACCCAATACGTTTTTGCAGTGAATCAACTATCGTCACCTTAAGATCGGGGTAACATATTTTGAGTGGGATACTTGGGAATCCAGCACCAGCACCCACATCGCAAATATGCAAGTCTCCAGCAAAGTCATAATAAAATGCGGCAGAAATAGAATCATAAAAATGCTTTAAATATACGTCTTCTTCAGCAGTTAATGCTGTCAAATTAATTTTATTGTTCCACTCAACCAATACGTTAAAATAAATCGCAAATTGTTCGATCTGTGTTTCATTTAATTCCATACCGTTTTCTTTAAGCTGTTTTACAAATTGTTCTGGATTCATGTAATAGTCTCCTCGTAATTAGTTGGCTATTCGGGCAATTTTCCCCTGTTCAATATAAATGAGTAAAATAGAAACATCTGATGGATTAACACCAGAAATCCTGGATGCCTGACCGACAGACAGCGGACGTACTTTTTTAAGTTTTTCTCTTGCTTCTGTTGCAATACCGCTAATATCATCATAATCAATATTATCTGGAATTTTCTTATCTTCCATCTTAAGCATGCGTTCTACTTGTTCATTAGCTTTTTTAATATATCCTTCATACTTAATTTGGATTTCAACTTGTTCTTTAACCACTAATGGCAATGTATGGTCAGGTTCAATCACCTTTTCCAGCATTGTGTATGTGATTTCAGGTCGTTTTAATAGATCAGATGCTCTTACCGCGTCCTTTAACGGTGTCGCATCAGCCTCTTGCAGCATAGCCTGAACATTTTCCTCTGCTTTAATGATAATTTTTTCCAACCGTTTTTTCTCTTGTTCAACCAATCGATTTTTTTCGACATATTTTTGATATCGTTCATCTGGGATCAAACCTAGCTTATATCCAGTTTCCGTCAATCGTAAATCAGCGTTATCATGACGTAATAGTAAACGATACTCAGCGCGTGATGTTAATAGACGATACGGTTCATTTGTTCCTTTTGTTACAAGGTCATCGATTAAAACACCGATATATGCTTGAGAACGGTCTAAAATTAATGAATCTTTTCCTAATACTTTAGATGCAGCATTGATTCCGGCCATCATCCCTTGTGCTGCTGCTTCCTCATAACCGGAAGTTCCATTAATTTGCCCCGCTGTAAATAAACCAGGTATTTTTTTTGTTTCCAGTGTCGGCCATAGCTGTGTTGGAACAATTGCATCATACTCAATTGCGTAACCAGCTCGCATGATTTCGGCATTTTCTAAGCCTGGAACTGTTTTAATCATTTCATGCTGAACCGATTCTGGAAGGGACGTTGATAACCCTTGTACGTAAACCTCTTCCGTTTCACGTCCTTCTGGCTCCAAGAAAACCTGATGACGCGGTTTATCGTTAAAACGAACAATTTTGTCCTCTATGGATGGACAATATCGCGGTCCGGTACCTCGTTTCATTCCTGAATACATAGCCGAAAGTCCCAGGTTATCATTAATAATCTGATGCGTGAATTCGTTCGTATACGTTAACCAGCATGGAATTTGATCTGTAATGAACTCCGTTGTTTCATAAGAGAATCCTTGAGGTATCTCATCTCCCGGTTGAATTTCGGTTTTAGAATAATCAATTGTATGACTATTTACACGTGGAGGGGTTCCTGTTTTAAATCGTGTAATGTCGAAGCCTAATTCCTCCAAGTTCTCGGAAAGCTTAATGGAAGGACGCTGATTATTCGGGCCACTCTCATATTCCAGATCCCCCATTAATACTTTTCCGCGCATAAACGTACCAGTTGTAATAATAACTGTATCCGCATGATAAGCAGCATGCGTTTCAGTCAATACACCTTTACACACACCGTCTTCAATAATTAAACTGTCTACCATACCCTGGCGCAAGGTTAAATTTTCTTCATTTTCAAGCGTTTTTTTCATTTCCCTAATATATAATGGTTTATCCGCCTGTGCACGTAATGCCCTTACAGCAGGGCCTTTTCCAGTATTTAACATTCGCATTTGAATATACGTTTTATCGATAACTTTAGCCATCACGCCACCAAGTGCATCAATTTCACGAACAACAATTCCCTTTGCAGGTCCGCCGAGTGATGGATTACACGGCATAAACGCAATCATATCTAAATTAAGTGTTAGCATTAACGTCTTTGCACCCATTCTTGCCGACGCTACACCGGCTTCACATCCTGCATGGCCGGCACCGATGACAATGACATCATAATGTCCCGCATCATATACCATAATGTTTCATCCTTTCTGTTAAGAAAAACATTGTTACTGTTTTTCTTGATGTCAGGAATCAGCAAACTAGCTGATTTCACCTTTCCCGTATATAGTAAGATAACAACCTTATTTTCCTAAACAAAACTGTGAAAATAACTGATCGATTAAACTATCACTAGCAGTATCTCCAATTATCTCCCCTAAAAACTCCCACGTCCTGGTAACATCTATTTGAATTATATCTAGTGGCATGGACATTTCCAGGCTTGCCATTGCATCCTCCAATGCTTTCTTTGCCTGCTTTAGTAATTGGATGTGTCTAACATTTGATACATACGTTAAATCACCAGTATCTATCTCACCAGCAAAAAACGTTTGAGCAATCGCTGCTTCCAACTCATCCACACCAGCTTCGTTAATTAATGCTGTTGCTATGACTGGATTCCCTTCAGCTAATTCACGAACCTTTTCAAGATTTAGCTTATTAGGCAAGTCCGTCTTGTTAATGATAACAATATATTCAAGGCCGCTTACTGCTTCAAATAATTTTATATCTTCATCACTCAATACTTCATTATTATTTAAGACAAATAAGATCAGATCTGATTCCGTTAGTACTTTCCTAGATCGCTCAACACCAATTTTTTCAACAATATCTTCCGTGTCACGAATTCCTGCTGTATCGACTAATTTTAATGGAACTCCACGGACATTTACATATTCCTCAATAATATCTCTCGTCGTACCAGCAACCTCTGTAACAATCGCTTTATTTTCCTGTACGAGAGTATTCATCAATGATGACTTTCCAACGTTTGGGCGGCCGATGATTGCGGTAGCAAGCCCTTCGCGTAAAATTTTCCCTTGTTTAGCCACCTCTAAAAGCTGTTCAATTTCATTGTGAACCTCTTTTGTTTTCTTTCGCATCATTTCATGGGACATTTCTTCCACATCATCGTATTCCGGATAATCGATATTCACCTCAACGTGGGCAACAGTTTCTAAAAGCTCCTGCCTTAAGCGGCTAATCAGGCTGGATAATCGTCCATCCATCTGTTTTAATGCAACAGACATTGCTTTATCCGTTTTGGCACGAATCAAATCCATTACAGCCTCTGCCTGTGATAAATCAATTCTCCCATTTAAAAATGCACGTTTCGTGAATTCTCCTGGCTCCGCTAATCGTGCCCCTTTACTCAAGATAATTTCTAATACACGATTAACCGCCACCATACCACCATGACAATTTATCTCCACTACATCTTCTCTTGTAAACGTTTTGGGACCGCGCATAACGGAAATCATTACTTCCTCCGCTACCTCATTCGTTTCCGGATCGATTATTTTTCCATAATGAATCGTGTGTGAATCAGCACTTCGGAGGTCCTTGCCCCTAAATAACTCATCGGCTATCCTAATTGCTTCTGGACCACTTAATCTTACTATTGCAATTGCACCTTCACCAATCGGCGTGGAAATCGCCGTAATTGTATCTGTCTCCACTTACTTCACCTCCATCTCAACCATTATCAATTATCTATCGTTAACATTTTTATTTTTATCGTCACTAACTTAATAGAATATCACAATTTAATCCAAAAATAAACTTATCCACAACAAGATTTTTATGATTTTTTTCACCTGATTGTCCACATGTGTATAACCGGATTCGTTTTTATTTATCAACAGGTTACAAAACGATGGCTTCTCATATTTATACAATTCCACTAAAAAACCGCTAGGCAATTTAAATGTTACCTTAGCGGGAATCCCTTCATAATATTCAAGAAGGTTTACAGCTTGTTCCTCATATTACTAATCTGCTGGGACACAGCTAACCGTTTGACTCAAAAGACGAACGATTACAGGATAGTAAAGTTAAAAACATTACTTTTCCATCGGTTAGATCCTAATTCGTTGTTTACATAGAAAGCGACATAAATTAAAAATAATAAATAGTTCATTAATCCCGCAGCCGATGTTCTCACTCTCCTCGATCCCGGACGGCGAGACAAGAGCAACATAAACTTTATACCACGTCATTACGTCGCATTTTTTACGGACAATTCGCCAATAGAGATTACGAATACATATAAATAAATCCGAACTAATATAAATTCTAATTGAAGAATTCATAGTTCGGATTTTTCTTTTACTAATATACTTTTATCCCAGCCACTTTCAATTAAAATAAAATTATGGCTTAATTACGATATGTCGATGAGGCTCCACACCATCAGAATAAGTAGATACCTGCTTATTGTCCTGCAATGCACTATGAATTACCTTGCGTTCATATGCAGGCATCGGTTCAAGTGCTACCTTTTTATTCATACGAGTCGCTTTATCGGCCATTTTTGCTGCCAAAGTTTCCAGCGTTTCTTTTCTTCTTGAACGGTAGCCTTCTGCATCAACCGTAACAGTATAAAATTCTTTTCCATCTTTATTAATAGCCAGATGAACCAAATACTGCAGCGCATTTAACGTCTGACCGCGCTTTCCGATCAGCAATGCAATTTTCTCACCTGACAAATCAAATGTAACGTGGTTTTCCTCGACTGCTGTTGTTACTTCAGCATGAACCTGCATATTATTTACGACTTCTGTTAAATACTTTTCAGCCTGTTGGATTTGATTTTTAGTAAGTTTCACTTTTACAACCGCACGTTTTGAACCGAATACACCAAGAAGTCCTTTTTTACCTTCATCAATAATATCAATTTCGACGTGGTCCCTTGTTGTGTTTAACTGCTCTAATGCTGACTGGACCGCTTCTTCAACTGTTTGTCCACTAGCAGTTATTTCTCTCACTTTTTGTCTCCTCCAGTACTATTATCTTTCATCATAGGCTTACGAATAAAAATAGTTTGTGCCACCATAAATACGTTACCAACTACCCAATATAACGCTAATGCGGATGGGAAGAAAATCGCAAATACGGTAATCATAATTGGCATTACGTAAAGCATTACCATCATCTGTGGATTCTGTCCAGCAGGGCTTCCTGCCATCATTAACTTTTGCTGCAAGAACGTTGCCCCGCCAGCAATCAATGGCAAAATATAGAATGGATCCGGCTGTCCTAATTGGAACCACAAAAATTCATGTGCCTTTATTGCTTCCGTACGCATAATAGCATGATAAATTGCAATCAAAACTGGCATTTGAATAAATATAGGCAAACAACCGGCAAGTGGATTTACACCATGTTTTTGGAATAAAGCCATCGTTTCCTGCTGTAATTTCTGTTGCGTATTTGCATCTTTAGAACTGTATTTCTTTTGTATTTCTTTAAGCTCTGGCTGGATATCCTGCATTGCTTTAGAGCTTTTCAATTGTTTTACGTTTAATGGCAGAAGTACCAAACGAATAATCACGGTAACTATTACAATAGCCAAGCCATAATTTTCTCCAAACAATTCAGCAAAATAAGTAATTAACATGGACATTGGGTAAACAAAATATTCTGCCCAAAATCCCTCTGTATTTTCATCAATAGGTGTATTGATATCTGTACAACCAGAAAGCAATGCCAGCAAACCTACTAAGGTTGCAAGCAGTAAAATCTTTTTACGCACCCTTTTTCCTCCTATCTTTCAAAAAGCGCAAATGCCTTGTCCATTTGCACGATACATCCAACAACAATTTGAAAACGTTATTATGTGTTATTCTATCATTAAATGAAGGCAAGATTCTATATAAAATCTGCATTTCATTATTTTTTCAATAAATGTTCCTTATATAATAAGTGGACTAAACTTTTTTTGACCTCATGAAAACGCATTTGTTTCGTTGGCATTCTTGCAATGATAACCATATCATATGATGACATTACACTACCCTCTAGTTCATGAAATGCCTGACGTAAATATCGTTTAATCCGATTTCTGGTTACAGCATTACCAATTTTCTTACCTACTGAAAGTCCAACACGAATATGATTCTGATCCGGCTTTTGCAGGTAATAAATGACAAGCTGTCTATTTGCAAAGGATTTCCCATTTTTAAATACATACTGAAATTCTTTATTATCCTTGATACGAAATGCTTTTTTCATTACAGAACTTCCTCTAACATCAAATTCTATGTATGGAATAAGCAGTGGATCTCAACTTATGCAAGAAACACTGCTCCTTAAAAAAAGACCACTGACAATTTCAGCGGCCTATGCAGATAACACTTTTCTTCCTTTTTGACGACGACGAGCTAAAACTTTACGTCCATTTTTTGTACTCATACGTGCGCGAAAGCCGTGTACCTTTTTACGTTTACGATTGTTCGGTTGAAACGTTCTTTTCATTTATCATGCACCTCCCTGAGGAATTAAAAATCTATAATAAAACATATCCAATAGACAGTCTTGATAATTATACTTAACAATAAGGCAATCTGTCAAATGCCCCTTAAAAATAATTATCCACACACTCCTGTTTAACGATTTTCGACAAAATTTTTCTATCCACAACACATATCGACAACTTAATCACAAAATATAGTGGTGTGGATAAAAATTGTCTACAACCGATTGAATTTGTGGATAAGTGTCAAAAAGCCATTGCACCTAACGCTTTTTTTTGGTATTATATTTGTGTTTTAACATGTGTACATCCGAAAAATGATTTCCACTTTTCCACCATAGTTTTACAGTGCCCATACCTATATAAAGACTAAAAAAATTGCTCGATCAAGGCTGAGCGGTTA
>NZ_BMFR01000007.1 GCF_014638995.1 Virgibacillus oceani | reverse complement strand
TTTCACCAGTATTCGTAACGATGGTTGCAAGATTATCAATTCCTAAGTCAATCGACAGGTAACGATTCTTGGACTCTCTTGATTCTTGTGTTGGAGGACCTGCGAAGATAATTTCAACTACATACTGACCATACTTTGGGATAACTCGAACTTGTTTTAGCTTCCCCTCTATCCAACCCAATTTACCGATATTTAATCGTTCCTTTGTTTTGGGAAACTTCAAAAACTTATGATCCCTTATCACGCAATCCTGGTTGGAAAATGTTACTTCTTTTTCTTTCGAACGGCTGTATCCCGGGATTTTTGGTCTAGCCTTGAACTTAGAAGGCGTGTTTCTATATTCCCGTAAACTTGCATAAAATGATTTCCAGTTTTGGAAAACTACTTTCATAACCCATTGGCTTGATTGAACTGGTAAAGAACGATAATCGTCTTGATCCATTGATTTAAAAAGAGCATCTATAACGTTATAATTGATATATGGTTTTTCTTTTGTTGGCTCTTCAAATAAATTGCATGTAACTTCTTTTCTCTTATCAATAGGTATTGCTTCTTCTTTTACCACTTTCTTTCGATAAGCAACGAGTTGATTCGCATTGATTTCAGGTAAGTGAATTCGAATATTATCCAGCACTTCTTTTTGAAGAGGTTGCAATGCTTTTTCTTGCGTGAGAGCAGTATATACTTGTCGTATATAAAAGTTTGTCGTATTATGCATATTCTTCGCGTTTTGACACATTTCCTCAAAGTATCCATACATTCGATGTCCTTTTTTTACCCAAATTTGCATCGTTTTATAGCCTGCCATTCGCCCACCCCCCAAACATATGTTTCTGTATAATTTATATTACCAATAAAAGGGTGCTAAATCAATTAATAAAACCGCCAATTCACCTCCGACCTAAAATTACTTCCAATTTTTGAGGAAGGAGTCCTCTTGGCTAGTGTGATAGAAGCAAATTAACTATGTCTTAAAGGATTGTGCATTCCTCGGCAAGCTTTCTATCCACTTTTAGGAAGCGACAAAAGACGTTTCAGGTTGTCATCAATAAATTTGTTATCGGCACTATTAATTCCACGGCCGGCAAAATGGCCCCAAATTGACTCGATTGGCTGGAAAACAGCATTAGGCATAAGCTGTGCCTCGTATTCGTTTTCGTCTGCTATGCAGAAAAGGTCCGTGCTTCCTGGCATAATGAAGGCTGGTGCTTTAATGCTTTGGAGTGCCTTATCGAAATCTCCGTTATAGGAGGGATTTGCACTAAGATCCGCATGTTGGCCAGTCCATAACATGGCGAGAACATTGTGCGGGTCCATCCTCATAAAGCTATTTTCCCAGACACCGGACACAAAACCTTCCAATGAATCATATCCTATTTCTCGATAAAGCTCCTCCCGGTAGAATGCCTGCGATATGCCCCATCCCGCATAGACACGACCAACAGCGCGCATGTCTTTAGAGGTCAGCTGGTTAAGTTTGCTTGAATCAAAGTCAACTGCAGCCATGAGGGCAGCTTTCATTCCGTCCAGAACCACATACGTTTGCGGCCAGGTCTTTGCGCCACCGCAGAATGGTGCAATGCGTTCCACCATTGCCGGATAGCTTGCACCCCATTGGAATGATTGAACACCACCCATTGACCAACCAACTACGAGAGCAATCTTTTGAATGCCGAATTTTTCGGTCACCAGCCGATGCTGTAATGTAACGTTGTCATAGATGGTCACTTTTGGAAAATTAGCCCGGTCAAATGGCTGGGGTGTGTTACTTGGAGAGGAAGAAAGCCCATTGCCCAGCAGATTGGGAACTATAATAAAATATTCCCTCGGATCTAGTGCCATGCCATTTCCAATCAGCCATTCGTTTTGATCATGCTGGTCGCCAAAAGCAGTTGGATAGACGATGACATTATCTTTCTTTTCATTTAATGTTCCATAAGTCTTATACGCAAGAAATGCATTTGGTAACGTCACTCCTGATTGCAAGGTTACGTCACCCAAATCAAAAATCTCATAATCCATTGTAATTCGCTCCTTTCGAAATGAAACCATTCATTTAGAATGTATTTCTTGTTGTTAGTATAGATCAATGGTACCATCAATACAAGTGAATAAATTTAAACGTCACATTCAATTTTATTGATAGTAAAAGGAGGAACGCATGATGGAATTACGTCAACTGAAAACGTTCCAAACAGTTGCTTCAACTTTAAATTTCACTCGGGCTGCAGAGGCGCTGAACTATGTCCCCTCCAATGTCACGATGCAAATAAAAGCATTGGAGGATGAGCTTGGCGTTCGTCTTTTTGACCGTTTGGGTAAACAGCTCGTGCTCACAACTGCTGGAAAGCGCTTTTTAACCCATATCCAAGTCGTTTTAAACAAATTGGATGAAGCTCGCAGCTCCGTTCATGACACCGAAAATCTAGGCGGCACCCTTACGATAAGCGCCAACGAGGTTCTTTGTGCCTATCGTCTTCCAGATGTCTTTCACCTATTTCGCTCACGTTATCCTGGAGTCCGTCTCATTTTCCGCTCCGTTCCCAATCAGGAGCTCAAGCAAACGCTTTTTGAGGGAACAGCGGATGTTGTATTTATGCTTGATGAACCAATACGTTCAAGCGGTCTTGCGGTGGAACCGTTACTAGAAGAAACTTTCCGCTTTTTCGCAGCACCGGACCATCCACTTGCAAAACAAACTGTACTGCAGCAAGGCGATTTTCACGGTGAAGTGTTCTTGGTAAATGAAAAGGGCTGTACCTATCGAACCATGTTTGACCGGTCATTTGAGCAAAAGGGTATTGATAGTATTACGTATTTAGAGTTTCAAAATGCAGAAGCGATTAAACAATGTGCCATTACGGGAATCGGTATAGCCTTTCTCCCTGAAATAACCACGAAAGCAGAAGTTGAACGCGGCGAACTTGTGGCACTTCCATGGCAAATTCCGGAACTGCATGTCTATACACAGATGCTATGGCATAAAGACAAGTGGCTATCCCCAATCCTGTCAGCTTTCATAGAGGCAGCAAGGGAAATTATTGCTGCAGAAGATGGGAATAAAGCCGTTTAGCCTGATAGGGAATCAATTACGTTATAAGGTCGAATTGTGATTATTCATGTAAACTTTACGGTTGTGTATCAATATTTTGATTTTGAATATATAGTGTATCGTAAAACCTTCCATGCTGTTACATGGATCGGTCACAATAGATCGAACCCCATCAAGAGGGGCAAGGCACACTTAGAGACAGTAATCCCTCAATGGCCTACACAAACACAAGAGGGGTTACTTTTTTATTTTTATCGGACATAATAAACGCTATTAACATGCCGAAAGATACCATCAGCATTAGAACGCTCATTATATCCACAGGCTCCACCTCCCTCAACAAAAAATACAATTTCCATGGTAAATCAAATAATTATGTAAAAAGGACGTTAAAAAATATGTTCAATCCTAATCCAACATAGTACAAACCACAAAAAATAAACCCATGAAATCAAAATCCTCAAATTTGATTTCATGCGGTCCATTAACAATTACATTTCCAACATATAGCATACCCTGTTTTCCTTCGCCTACCGCTTCTCCCTCGTTATCCTAGCCATTAAGGCAACATCTGAACTTTTGTATTTTACTTTTGCCATTTTTTCACCTCAAATATAGTATGAAAAAAAGCTTATATTCAAGTTATTGTTTATAATAATGCTTTATGTTTTTACGGAATATCTCTATACAGCACCTAAAATACAGGAAAAAATAGGCCAATTTATCAGTTTTTTACTGAGAAATTAGCCATAACAGTAGCTCCCGTTAATTCCATCCTAGTCAACTATTCTTCCATTCGACCTATGATAGATTTGCAAGATGCGGTATTGGGTGCCGCTAATATCCAAAAAAGGCATCTTTTTTAATATTACGTTTTGAAATATTATTATGTTGCAAGTGGTCTGAGATGGAAGTGACCATGGACTTCGGGCCGGCAATAAAGTATTTGCCATTGTTCGTATTGGAGGCAGCAAAAGCATCTATCTCCTGATGTAATTCTTCCCTGGAATCAAGGTACGTTACCTTTATTAATGGATTATTATTTGCAATCGTATCAAATTCATCTTTAAATAGATATGTCCCATCACTATCCATATATAGCAGGTTAATTTGCTGCTCAACCCTATTTTCTTCTGCCTCCAGTTGTTTTAAAATCGACCGGAATGGCGTAATCCCCATTCCACCCGCGATCAAAAGGGTAGGTTTATGGGGCTCCTTTACATAAAAACCCCCTACAGGTCCAGCCATCTTTATTTTCATTCCCTTTTCCAATTCCATTAGTGCCTTTTTAAATTCACTTGGGCTATCACTGATTTTTGTTGTTATTTTAATGGTATTCTCTGTGGGAGCGGCAACCAAACTGAATGGCTTAATCGGATTTTTAATCTTTTTATGGGTAATTGTAAACAAACCATGCTGTCCTGCTTTCCATTCCGCATCTTTATCTTTATCAAAGACAAATGTATATACATTTTCAGATTCCTTATAGCTTTCTTTAAATATTAATTCTCTTTTATTGAATATCCCAAAGATATCTTTAAAACTCATGATTGATCTCCTTTTCCTATCCCGTTTAATTCAGTAAAGGATGATGATTTTAGTCCGAATGAGATTATTGTTCCAACACTTTCTCAAGCTGTTCACCAAACGTCATCCAACTATATTTAGCTCCCTCGATGGCTCCTTTTCTTGCTTTCGTTTCTTCACTAAATCCAGATTGATCAAAATGCAGATGAGTGGTTCCATCTGATTCCTTATTCAATGTCCATGTAATCGTAGTGGTTTCGCCTGCACTGGCCCAAATGTAAGATAATTTATGAGGCTCCTCCACTTCAAGTACCTCACAATCAACAATTCCATTCCACCATTCATTCGGCTCTGCCCGAAATTGAAATTTATGTCCCACAACTGGTTTAAAATCATTTTCCCATATCCATTTTGCAAGCATTTCCGAATCAGTTAATGCGTGCCACACCTGCTCGATTGAACTTGTAAATTGAAAATCTAATGATACATCCGCTTTCATTCGTTATCCTCTCCTAATAAGTTTTTTAATCGGTCCACCCGATCAATCCAAAATTTCTCGTAAAAAGTCACCCAGTCTTTGATTTCCTTTAAGGGATCAGCATTTAGCCGATACCTCGTTTCCCTGCCTGCCTTTCTGCTTGTCACAAGTCCGGCCTCTTTTAAGATTGCCAAATGCTTGGAAACTGCAGTGCGCCCCATGTTGAAATGAACAGTTAAATCATAGAGCGGCAGTTCATCCTCGTCGGCTAGCAAGCGAAGCAGTTTACGCCGTGATGAATCCGCCACTGCATCATAAACGTCTCTTTCCACTCCCTTTTCGTTCAATACCACTCTCCACCCCCTCTAATAAAATAAAACGGCACTAAATGGTGTCCTATTTGATAATAATCATACGACACCATTTAGTGTCATGTCAAATTTATTATAATAAGGGACTCATTGTGCATTTGGCATCGGTAAATAATTGTCTGATAGTCTGCTTCTGGAAAAGATCGATGAATAAAAACTAACATGACACACTGTTGTCATATTTTACAGGCTATACTACTGCTAAGTTACTTTTAAGGAGTGAGAAAATGGTAAATACGGAAATAGGCACAAAACCACACTTCACACATAGGAAAGTTATGGTCAGTGGAATCCCTATCCATGTAGTTGAAAGTGGCTCTATTTCAAAGCCGGCACTATTTTTTATTCATGGATGGCCAACTTGCTGGTTGGAGTTTGAAACTGTTATGACGATTCTTTCTGAGGATTATCATGTAATAGCCATCGATTTGCCAGGGATTGGAGAATCAGAGGTTCCACTAAAATCTTACAGCAAGCGCACTATTGCAGCATGTGTCCGTGGTGTTATGGAAACTATGGATTTAACCGATGTCACATTAGTCGGATGTGATGTAGGCGGGCAGATCACCTATGCCTTTTTGAAGAATTACCCAACTATAATTAGCCGTGCGGTCATTATGAATGTTGTCATCCCTGGAGTTGAACCGTGGGATACGGTAAAGAGCAACCCTTACATTTGGCATTTTGCTTTTCATTCTATACCTGAATTACCTGAACGGCTTGTTTCTGGTAATGAATTTCTGTATTTTTCCTATTTTTATGATGTATTAGCAGGAAAGGATAAGAAGATGGATGATGCTCGCAAAAAATTATATACCGATGCCTATATCCGCCCAGACGCTTTGAAAGCGGGATTTGATTTTTACCGGTGGTTTCCTCAGGATCAAAAAGATAATGTTGCTTTAAAGGATCAAAAGGTGTCCATTCCTGTTCTTTACCTGCGCGGAGAAGATGAACAGATAGATATTGAAACATACATGAGGGGGTTTTCTGAAAACGGCTTCCAGCATATCAAAGCAAAAGTAATTGAAAACTGTGGGCATTTTTCCGCAGAAGAAGAGCCTGAAAAAGTTGCAGGCGCAATAGGTGAATTTATAAAGGGCTGCTAAAGTTAAATAACTGTTTAGCCCGGCTATAAGCAGGGCTAAACAGCATTACTTTAAAATAGGAGAATTGAACCCATCTCTTTTACTATACAATTGTGCCAAATGCAGAGGATCATTTTTTGGAAATAACATTCCTGTGCAACATGGAACACAGGATACTAAACCCTTCTATTCTTTCGTGGTTATGGGTTCGCAGGTACTACCACAACATCAGAGCATTTTAATATAATCTTTATAAGATTAATACAAAAATTATTGACCTTGTTCACTAACGCAGCAAGCTTTTTTCTAAAAATGTGATAAAATGACTCAATAAACACTGGGACAGGTTCCGGCCGCTGGTTCATAATAACAATGATTTTTAAATTGACCGGTTAAAGGTTGGCCGTACCAAGTTGGAGGACATGGGGCATATGGATTGAAATACCAGAGAGCAAATTTCGCCGGATGCTGCCTCCAAAAATTCAAATTCTTTCTTGCCAGCTTTTTTTCACTTTCTCTCGCTCGTTGATAAAATACATTACCCTTCTGGACAGCTTCAAACGAATAATTTCCTCCCTGTACTTGAAAAATGACTTCACGAATTGTTCGTACATCTTTAAAATCTAAACAATCCGCTTTCGTTCGGTTAACAATTACATTTCCAACATACAGCATCCCTTGTTTCCCCTCACCCACTGCCTCCGCTCTCATCATCCTTGCCATTAAATTAACATCTGCACTTGTATATTTTACGATTGACATTTTTATTCACCCCAAGACATTATATGAAAATAGCCTGTTTTAATATGTCATTAAATAATGCTTCTTTTAAATGCCATCGGTTTTATGTATGAAGGATGAATCTATCCCTCATGTGCGCCAGCCCGGTGCCGAGGGGTCATTTCCAGATTGACCTAAACTCTTAGTATGATTAGGTATTACAATAAAAACCCGCCATACACAAAAGCTGCACCAATTACAAATGCTGGATGCACCCTCATTCGCTCAATTAATAAATAACTGCTGATTATAATGAAAGCTGTCTGCCAAAAACCAATTCCTACATAGGACTCTTGGAAAAATCGCCATGCCATAATACCAAGTAAGATAGCAATAACCGGGCGAACGTACAATGTTAATCGTTTTACCTTACTCGAATCTTTATGTTTATAAAGTACTCCTAATAATAAAATTAGTATTATTAGCGAAGGTGCAACAGCAGCAAAAACACCAACCAGAGACCCTAGAATGCCTCCCTCATCATAACCGATAAAACCTGCCATTTTCGTTGCAATCGGCCCAGGTAATGAATTAGCAAGCGCAAGCATTTCACTGAAATCCTGGACATTCATCCATTCATATCGCTTTACAACTTCATTTTCTACAAGTGGAATGGAAGCAGGTCCACCGCCATAGCCAAGAATTCCCGGGATAAAAAAGGCTAAAAATATGTGCCAATACTTCATTGTTAACTCCCTTTCTTAACCCTGACATTTTGTTTTGTTTTTTGCTCCGATTTATCCTTTTTAACTAAAGCAGCAACGAGTAAGAGTCCGATTAGAATCCCAGGATGTACACCTGCAACATACAGCAATACAAAAATCACAACAGACATCATACTCGTCTGTAACCAGCCCATGCCTTGTACAGCTTTATGGAAAAACTGCCACGTTAACACTGCTAGCATCACACCAACTACTGGTATAACAGCTGCCGTCATTCCATTAACCCAATGTAAATCCTTAATGGATGATAATGAAGTAAGAAGGACAATCATCAAAACAATTGTCGGTAGAATAGTAACTAGAATAGCGTTCAGCATTCCCCAAAATCCGGATACCCGATACCCGATATATCCTGCTAATTTGGTAGCAATCGGACCAGGCAATGTATTAGCCAAAGCTAATATATCCCCAAAGTCTTCATCACTCATCCATTTATATTTGTCTACCACTTCTTTGTGGATTAGTGGAATGGAACCTGGTCCACCACCATATCCAAGCATAGCAATCCTAAAAAATGCTATAAAAATATCCCAATGCTTTTTCATAAACAACATTCCTTAAGATTATTCTTGCTGGCTGTTACCATGCAGCAACAGTACCGTCAGTTCTTGATTCTGTACCACCTATTAACACACCCGAATCGGGATCCCGCCAGATAATCTGCCCACGCCCAAAACTGTTTGGCTCAAGTGCAATTCGAACATCATGACCCTTTTCCGCTAAACCTGTTGCAAGATGATGCTGAAATCTGTTTTCAACCTCGACCGTTTTTTCTTTCATCCACTGCCAGCGTGGAGCATCTAAGGCCGCTTGTGGATTTAGTCCAAAATCAATTGTATTCATAACGACTTGAACATGTCCCTGCGGTTGCATAAATCCTCCCATTACCCCAAATGGACCAATGGGCTTCTCTCCCTTTGTTAAAAATCCTGGAATAATGGTATGATAGGTTCTCTTGCCGCCTGCTAACGCGTTTACATGATTGGGATCCATTGAAAAATTATGCCCTCGGTTTTGCAAGGCGATCCCTGTACCTGGAACAACTAACCCGGAACCAAACCCCATATAGTTACTTTGTATAAATGAAACCATATTACCTTCATTATCGGCCGCTGCCAAATAAACAGTTCCACTTAAAGAAGGTTCGCCAGCTTCAGGAAGTAATGCCTCCACACCAATAAGCTTTCTGCGTAATTCCCCGTAATCTTCGGATAATAAATCACTCGTTGTGCACGTCATACAATTTTCTTCGGTTACGTGTTTATGCCCATCCGCGAATGCTAGTTTTATAGCTTCAATTTGCTTATGATAGGTGTCTGCAGATTCTTTTTCGGCAAATTTAAATCCTTTTAATATATTTAACGCCTGTAGTGCGATAATTCCCTGTCCATTTGGCGGGATTTCCCAGACATCATAGCCTCGATAAGTAACATTGATTGGTGTTACCCACTCCGCTTCAAATTCTGCAAGGTCCCCGGAGGTTAAGTAGCCGCCATTTTCCTTTGAAAAACTGGCAATTCTATCAGCTAACTTCCCCTTATAAAACGACTCTGCATTTGAATCAGCTATTGCCTGCAGTGTCTCCGCATGATCAAGTGATGACCATATTTCACCAGTTTGCGGTGCTCTTCCCCTTGGTGCAAATGTATCAAACCAATTGGTGAAAACGTCATCCTTTAGTTCCTTTTTAAAAACATTGTATGTCCTTCCCCAGAACCTGCTTAATGTCGGAGAAACTGGAAAGCCTTCAGATGCATACGTAATAGCAGGCTTTAACACCTTCGTTAATGGCAGCTTTCCAAATTTATTGGAAAGCTCTGCCCATGTACCAGGTGCACCTGGTACAGTAACAGGTATCCATCCATACTTTGGAATTTCTTCGTGCCCTGCCTCCTTCACAGCATCGATGGAAATACTTTTAGGTGATCGGCCGCTTCCATTTAGTCCATGTAATTCACCCTTCGTCCAGACTAATGCAAAGGCATCTCCGCCAATCCCATTAGAAGTTGGTTCAACAACCGTAAGACATGCTGCTGTAGCTATCGCAGCATCTATTGCATTTCCACCTTGTTTCAATATATCTAATCCAGCCTGGGAAGCAAGCGGCTGAGATGTTGCTACCATCCCATTTTTTGCATATGTTGCATTTCGTGTATTAGCATATGGATACGATTGATGGTTAAAAGAAAACATGTTAAAACACTCCTCGCATGAACTAAATTTTAAATCTTATATTCAATAAGCAGTATCAAACTTCATGACATGCAACAAAATGCCCCTCCTCTATTTCGCGCCATTCCGGAACTTTTAGCTTGCAATGCTCCTGTGCCAGCGGACATCGGGTATGAAACGGACAGCCCGATGGATAGTTGGAGGCACTTGGCAGATCTCCTTCTAACTTTATAGGATTCTTCTTACGTCCTGGTACGGGACGAGGTATTGCCGATAACAGTGCTCTCGTATATGGATGCATTGGATTTTTGTATATTTGATCTGATGACCCTAATTCCACCATAGTTCCGAGATACATTACCAGAACTCGATTGCACATGTGCCGAACAACACCTAAATCATGTGAAATAAACATATATGTCAATTTATACTTCTTCTGTAATTCTATTAAGAGCCTAATAATTCGCGCTTGTACCGATACATCGAGTGCTGATACTGCTTCATCGCATATAATTAATGACGGATTAAGTGCAATTGCCCGGGCAATACCAATTCGCTGTCGTTGCCCTCCGCTAAATTCATGTGGATATCGATCATAATGTTCTGCTTCTAACCCAACCTCCACTAAAAGTTCACGAACCCGCTTTTCCCGATCTTTTTTTGATAAATCGGTATGAATTATAAATGCCTCTTCCAATGCATTGCCGATTCGTTGCCGCGGGTTTAAAGAAGCAAAGGGATCCTGAAATATCATTTGCATATCCTTTTTATAACCTTTTAATTTGCGATCGGATAATCCTTCAATATTCTCACCACGAAATAGAATAGAGCCGTTTGTGAGCTTTTCTAACCCCAGAACTGTTCTGCCAAAAGTTGATTTCCCGCAGCCAGACTCCCCAACAATACCTAGCGTTTCTCCCTCGTACACCTTCAGACTAACATTTTCAACTGCTTTCACATTTGCCTTTGTCCGCTGCAGTATCCCGCTTTTTATAGGAAAATACTTTTTCAAATCCTTCACTTCAAGAAGAGGCTGATGATTTTCCATGTATATTCACCCCCTGAAGCCAATTTTTACTGTCATCATCTACATTTGGCACTGCTGCCAAAAGTCCTTTTGTGTAAGAATGCTGTGGGTGATTAAATATACGGTGCACATCACCCATTTCGACAACTTCACCGGCATACATTACCATAACTCGATCAGCAATCTCAGCTACTACACCCATGTCATGTGTTACAAATACAACGCCCATGCCCATTTGTTCTTTTAAATCATCAATTAAATCTAAAATTTGTGACTGGATTGTTACATCTAATGCTGTAGTAGGTTCATCGGCAATTAGCAAGGACGGCTCACATGCCAGTGCAATAGCGATCATCACCCTTTGTCTCATTCCACCGCTTAGTTCATGAGGAAACTGCTTTATCTTTTCCTTTGGGTTTGGTATTCCTACCTTTTTAAGCAATTCAATACTAACGAGTGTGGCCTCTTTTTTAGACATATTTAGATGTATCATTAATGGCTCCCGAATCTGAAATCCAATCGTGAATACCGGATTGAGAGCAGTCATTGGCTCTTGGAAAATCATCGATATTTCGTTTCCTCTGATCTGCTGCAGCTGTTCTTCCGTTTTACCCACTAATTCATCGTCCTTCAAACGGATTGATCCTTCAGTAATTTTCCCATTCGCAGGTAATAAACCCATTATGGATAAGGCAGTAGCACTTTTTCCACTTCCAGATTCACCAACAATACATACTGTTTCTCCCTTTTCCACAGTGAAAGAGATACCTTTAACAGCCGAGAACATACCTTCTGCTGTTTTATATTGTGTAACCAGATTTTCAACTTGCAGTAACCTTTCCATACGTAACCCTACTTTCTGCTAACATTATAAAGCGACCATTTACCAGTAGGGTCAACAACTAATCCACTAACAGATTTATCATAGGCAGCTGTTACCGTACCATGCTCCATCACTATCCAAGGTGCATCCTTTATTGCCATAATATTCGCTTCATGTAATTTTTCTTTACGAACCTCTTGATCAACAGTTGAACGTGATTCTTGTACTAATTTGTCAAATGCTTCATTGTTATATCTGCTGTAATTAGAGGAATCGATATTATCAGAATGCAGATTTGGATATAACAATTCACTTCCATCAGCCGTACTGTTTGACCAGCCCAGGAACGTCATTTCATAATTTCCCTTTCTGGCAGTATCTAGAAAAGTTGCCCATTCCATTGTTTCGATTTCTACAGAAAGACCAATTTCCGTTAATTGTGACTGAACAATCTCTGCCATTTTCATATAATTATCGCGATTTGCTGCTAATAGTGTAACTTTTTGACCACTATATCCATTTTCTTTAATCATTTCCTTAGCCTTTTCCTGATCAAATGGATAGCCCTCATTTTTAGCTTCCTCGTTGTAACCGAACACTTTTGGACCAATAATGCTTTCATTGTACGTTCCTAACCCATTTAATTGTGCAACATATGCTTCTTGATCAACACCATAAGCAACGGCTTGTCTAAATTCTAATTCATTAAATGGAGCCTTCTCCATATTAAAACCGAGATAAGATACACGTGTCCCCTCAGACTTTTGTACCTCTGCACTTTTAATGGACTCAATTCTCGGAAGCTGGTCTGAAGGTAATGCATCGATAAATTGAACTTCTCCTGTTTCCAGCATTGAAATCGCCGTCGAAGTCTCTGGAACCACCTTAAACGTAACCTTTTCTAACGCTGCCGGTTCACGCCAATAGTCTTCATTTCTTTTTAATGTTATATGGTCACCTTCAACCCACTCCTCAAAAACAAAAGGACCGGTGCCTACAGGATTCTTACCGATATCGCCTTCTTTATCAGCTTCAGGGCTAACAATGGCGGCATTTGTGTGACTTAGAGCCGCTAACATCGGTCCATAAGGCTCCTTCGTTTTAAGAACAACGGTATATTCATCTTTTGCTTCAATGGACTCTATCGGTGCAAGCAATGATGCCCTAGGTGCAGCCCTTTCCGGATCTTTAATTTGTTCAAAGGTATATTTTACAGCCTCTGCATTGAATGGAGTACCATCATGAAAAGTAATTCCCTCGCGTAACTTGATCACCCATGTATTATCATCCGGTGTTTCATATGATTCTGCTAGTAACGGCTCTGGTTCTAATGTTTTTGGATCCTGTGTAAATAACGTTTCATAGATTTGCCCCGTAACATTTGATGAAACGGAATCATTTGTATCAATTGGAGATAGCCCAGCAGCATCACTCGTGGATGCATATGTAAGTTCTGAAGCCGCCTCGCCACTACTTGTCCCACCGCTTTTACTACTGCTCTTATCGCTGCATCCAACGACAGCAAATGCTGCGATTATCAAAAATGCAATAAACTGAAAATAACGCTTGTTCTTCATTATAAGACCTCCCATTTATAAATCTATCTCCATATTTGGATCTAATGCATCTCTTAATCCATCACCTACAACATTGAATGCGAAAACAGTCAGCATAATAGCTATCCCTGGAATGATTGACATATGCGGTGCAGTCCACATAAAGTCCTGACCAGCAGCAATCATTGCGCCCCATTCAGGTGTTGGCGGTTGAGCTCCTAGACCCAGGAAACTCAAAGCAGATGTCGATAGAATCGCTGTAGCCATCCTCATTGTTGCAAAAACAATAATAGGCGCTGTACAATTAGGCAATATATGTTTAAGCATAATTCTTATATCACTTGCCCCCAACGACTTCATGGCCAAAATATATTCTTGCTTTTTAATCGATAAAACACTTCCTCTTACAATTCTTGCACAGCCAGGAATAGACCAAATACTTATTGCAATTACAACATTTACTAGACTTGTTCCTAACATTGCAATAATTAACATAGCTAGAAGAATACCAGGGAAGGCAAACAATAAATCCACAATCCGCATGACAAACCCATCAATTCTTCTATAAAATCCGGCTAGAAGACCCAGCGTAAGGCCTCCAATTAGTCCTAAAGCTACGGATGACAATCCTACAATGAGAGATATCCTGGCTCCATAAACCAACCGGGACCACATATCTCTCCCGTAGTTATCTGTTCCAAGAATGTGCCCTTCCTCTCCGATTCCAAGCTCCGTCACTGCCAAATTTTGCTCATATGGACCATAACTCGTTAAAAAAGGAGCGAATATAGCCAGAATGATTTGTATGCTGACAATAATAATTCCTATAAATGCTAGTTTATTCTTGAGTACCCGTTTAAAAGTTTGAACAATATACCTTTCCTTTTTCTTAGGTGCTGCATTTTTCTCGTTAAACACTACCTCTGCAGACACTGCCTTCACCACCTTCCTATTTTTAGTTGTACGTTATTCTAGGATCAATAAATGCGTAAATTACATCTACTATTAAATTAACGAATACAAAGATAGCTGCTACTAATAGCACGGTTCCCTGCACGATTGGAAAATCCCTCGCCGCAATTGCATCAATCATTAATCTGCCAATCCCATTAATAGCAAATACTTGCTCGGTAATGATGGTACCTCCCAATAATCCGCCAAAATTTATTCCGATAACTGTAACAACGGGGATCATCGCATTCCTCAAAGCGTGAATCCAAATCAACGAACGCTGCTTGACCCCTTTTGCTTTTGCAGTACGAATATAATCTGATCGAATTACCTCTAACATTGCCGATCTGCTCATCCGGGCAATTAAGGCTGCTGAGGCAGTTCCTAATGTAATAGCCGGTAAAATCAATTCTTTCATTCCCTCAATGGTATATATAGGGGCACTTAATCCTCCCACTGGAAGCCATTGCAAATTTACGGCAAATACAAGGATTAACATGGCACCCAGCCAGAAATTCGGTATGGACACCCCCGCCAATGCAAAAGTCGTGCTGGACAGGTCAATCCAGGAATTTTGCTTTATTGCGGAAATGATCCCTGTAACAATTCCAATGATTATGGCTACTATCATACTTGCAGTTGCAAGCTTTATCGTATTTGGAAATCGGGTTATGATGGCATCTGTTACCGATTGGCCAGTTTGGAAGGAATACCCAAAGTCTCCTTGTAAAATTCCACCCAAATAATCTGCATATTGGACAATTACTGGTCTATCTAATCCTAAATTATCCCTAATCGCCTCAAGGTCTGAAGCACTTGCTGTTGGTCCGCCAATAATAGTTGCTGGATCCCCTGGGGCAATGTGCATACTCATAAATACTAAAAATGAAATACCCAGCAGCAGTAAAATCAATTGAAGAAATCTCCTAACTATTAATCCAATCACTCTATCCCTCCTTTATTATGATTTATAGAATTTTTCATACTATTTATTAAATTATTAACATAATACAAAAGCGTGAATTAAATGTCAATATAATTTCGAACAAAAGTAAGCTATAATTTAAAAATAGCTTTCATATAGAAGTATGATTTCACAAAACTGATTTCATTTTGTATAATTGTATGTGTATTCTAGAAAAAAGGTTTTGGTAGTTTTTTACTTTGTGATAACATTTTAAATAAAAAGATTGTTATAGGAGAAAAGTCTATGAAATATGATGAAATTGATCACAAACTTTTAGATGAATTAATTAAAGATGGAAGAATATCATACGTGGAATTAGCGGAAAAAGTAGGATTATCAAGGGTAGCTGTAAAAGATAGAATTCAAAATCTCAAAAATGAGGGCGTAATTGAGAACTTCACCGTTGTCATAAACTCCGAGAAGTTCGGGAAGAAGGTTTCAGCTTTTTTTGAGGTCGATGTCGAGCCGAAACAGCTTCAGGAAGTAGCACAAAACCTTGCAGATAACCCTAACGTTGCTAGTATTTATCAGATGACAGGTCCTAGTACCTTACACATGCATGTTCTGGTAGAAGACTTTAAAATGCTCGAGATATTTATTAATAATGAATTATATTCAGTTGAAGGCATAACACGAGTAGAAAGCTCTGTTCTTTTAAAAAGATTTAAAAGCAGAACTGGTTATAAACTCTGATTTTTTCCACATCAGAAGAAATCAAGGCTTTAAATGATGGGTTATGGAACACGTTTCACTTTCCGGGATTTTTCCCGAGGAAGTGCTGCCTATGGTGAGGAGAATTATAACGTTGATGATTTCATTCCTGTCCGATAAAAATAATCCCTCTTGCACTTTTGAGGGATTATTTCTTTAACTATGCTGCCCCACATAATGGGGGTTGGTCTAATGGTGATTTTATTGTCAGTGCACTTACACCACAAACGTATAGGAAGCCTCGCCATTTGACCATATTGCAAATATTTCAATGACATGATTTCCACTTTGGGATGGCAATGATAATCGTGACTTATTTAATGATAATTGCTTTCCCCGTCCCTCATCTTCCCACAAATATGCCTCCAATTGCGGCTTTGAACCGTCACTAAAATCCACATTAGCGATGGAATCTGCTTCCACTAGCTTTGATTCCATTTCTTCGGCTATTTGATATGGAGCGGCAGCATCAGCAATAACAGCATTGTTTGAAAAAAGTCCTTTAGTTTCCCAACTATAAGTACCTTTCGTTGTTTGGATTTTTTCATCATGTATCATTACAACCGCTTCCGGAGGCTCCTCCTTGACTGGATCTTCCTTCGTTACATTTGAACAACCAACTGAAGCAAATAATAATAACAACACGATGCCTAATAACTTTTTCATTTTCACGACTAACATCCCCTTTTTCATGTTAGACGATAATTGGTTATAAATGTTACATGATGTAAAAATCCATTCGAGCGTTACTCCGAAAGACGGAAACAGAAGATTGCTGCTTTCTACTATTAATTGGCACACCTAAAAAAATCGATTCCCTGTACGATAAGGAATCGATTTTTTTAGGTTGGAAATATGCTTAGCGTACAAAATGTCCGAAATATTGGCGGTACCCTCTATAGCTTATCCCCATTTAAGTGATGGTTATGACATAGCGTTTTTTACAATGTTGCGGTAGTAGCCAATGGTAAACAGTGCGAATACAAGATAAATAACCGTGTAAATTGTCATGGCGATGGATGCCGGTAACGTGGTGTCCGACCGGATCATAAATGAAGCCGCCTTGATAGCAAAGATCGAATGCAGCATACCGATCGATAGAGGGAGAAGGAACACGATGGCCTGCTTTCGTATAATGCCTTTCATGATCATATTCACGTCAAATCCGAGCTGACGCAACGTCTTAAAGCTTTGCTTTTCCTGCTCGGCTTCGGTCATTTGCTTGAAATACAAGATGCTGCCGGTTGAGATCAAAAAGACAAGTCCAAGGAAAGCTGCGATGAAAATGAGCAAGCCTGTCGTCTGCAGCACTTCTTTGTACTGCGTATAGAAATCATACGTTAGTCGTTCGTCACTGACGTATTTTGCGTTGTATAGAGAGGAAGCTATGGCAAGCTCTTCCTTGTCCGGAACTTGAAACGTATCAAAGCGAATTTTTTTATAACCGTGCGTACCGGCCATTTGTTCTGCGATTTTGTCCATCGTCGCTTCTGACACTAGCATCTGCTTACCGGGAGCATTTAAATTCATGATGTTCCTTTCCTTCAATGTCCTCAATGTATACATAACGGTCTGTCCATGCTGCTCCAGTTTTATTCTGGTTGGATATCGCTTCGACTGCTCATCTAAGTCCCCGGCAAGTGAGGCCCCAGCATTGTACAAAATGGTTTCGCCGTCTGGCGGCACGTTGAGGTCTGCGCCTGTTTGTTTAAGCTGTTCGGCCGGAAGCCATAACAAACTTTCTTCAATCTTGCGGGATTCGTCGTTCGGATCAAGGATGATGCCCATCGTCAGAACCGCTTGAGCGACGTGGTGATTAACATCGATGCCTTCCTTCTCCAACTCCACCTTGAACGACAGCGCCTCCTGCGGTTCGTTTTCAAACATAAAATCATAAGGGAGATCGCGGCGGGTCTCTTGCTCTACGGAGTAGTAGAAGGAGTAAGCCATGGAAATCAGCGTGATGGCCATAACCGACAACACCGTAATCAAAGTAAGAGAGTTGGCATTTGCTTTCATATGGTGCATCAGCGGAGCCATCGACAGGCTGTTTGTTAAGCCCAGGTGTCCATCTTTACGTTTGCGGAACCGGTAAAAGCACCATCTGATCGTAACGCGAAACAATAAGTAAGTCCCTGCAACGATGGATCCGAGCACCAATAGTGAATTGAGGAATAACCGTTCATTAATATGACCCGATAATTCATAGCCGTATCCAATCAGCGCCAGACCGAGCAGGGCGAAAATAGAAGATGTCATCGCTTTGGGCGGCCTAGTGAGATCAGGACGCTTGTCAGCTTGAAACAAATTCAAAAGGGTACTGCGATAAACCTTCAGCATCATCTGAATGGAAGTGATGACGATGATGAGAAGATAGACCATCAACGTTTTAAAAGCCGCTGGTACGGAGAAGCTGATGTCGACTATCCCTTCTAAGCCAAGCAGATTCAACAAAATCAGGACGAACAGCCTTGAAATCAACGCTCCGAAAATGATCGCAGCAAATAGTGCACCTAAACCAAGCAGTATATTCTCGATCATTAGATATCGGGCTACCCAGCCTTTGGTAAGACCAATCAGCTGATATAGTCCGATTTCTCGACTGCGCCGACGCAGGAAAATGCCGTTGGCTGAGACGGTAAAGATCCCAACAATCACAATCAGCATGACTCCTGCAATTTGAAACCCAGTAGAGAAGTCAACGCTCGGATGTGTCATATTCTGAACAGCCTGATCGTGCTGTAGTGAGGTGAAGACAAAATACAGGCTCATACTAAAGATCAGCGCAAAGAAGTACAAATAATAATGCTTCACATTTTGCCGCATGCTGCGAAGCGCTAATTCAAAAACTGTCAACATGGTCGCCCCCCAGTACAGCTTGCACGTCCAAAATTTCATTAAAGAAAGCATGTCTTGTTTTATCACCGCGGTACAGCTCGGAATAAATCTTCCCGTCTCTTAAAAACACAACACGGCTGCAATAGCTGGAGGCTACCGGATCATGGGTCACCATGACAACTGTGACGCCTCGTTGCTGATTCACCTTCTCCATCACACCCAGTAACGAGGAAGCCGATTTGGAATCCAGAGCACCGGTCGGTTCGTCCGCAAACACGATCGAAGGCTGGTGGATAAGAGCGCGCCCGGCAGCTGTCCGTTGTTTCTGGCCACCTGATATTTCATGCGGATATTTGTGCGACAGTGCTTTAATCTCAAGCACATCGGCGATGGCTGTGAACTCGCTTTCCGCTTTCCGCTTGCTCATTTTGCTAAGGGAGATGGGCAGCAGTATATTTTCCTTCACTGTCAGCGTGTCCAGTAGATTGTAATCCTGGAAGATGAATCCCAGCTTGTTGCGCCGAAAGGCGGAAAGCGCGGTATTACGCAGCTTGGAGATATCTGCGCCATCGATTAAAACCGTTCCATCCGTAGTATGATCAATCGTGGCTAAGACGTTAAGCAATGTCGTCTTGCCTGAGCCGGAAGGACCCATAATGCCGACAAATTCATTGCGGGTGACGCGTAAATCTATTCCTTTTAATACATGGTGTGCATTTCCTTTGGTACCAAATGTTTTGAGGACATTTCGTGCTTGTAAAATGGTTTCTCCTACATTCAACTGAACCATAACGTACCTCCAAATCATAATTGTTGCTTGATGATAACTTTATTATACGGATGGATTTTCCGCTGGTCGTACGTTTCACATGACAATATGGCAAGACAACGTGACAATATTGTCACGTTCACTATTCCACACCAAAAAACAGCCAGGAACAATCCTGACTGCTTTATAGCTGGATATTACTCGCGCACCCCTCTTCGGACAGCTTCGAATGCGTTGGGATTGACAAAGATCATTCGCATCACCGTACCTTTCGTTTGACCGGGTTGCGCTTTAAGGGTAATACCTAATTTATCTGCAACTGTTTTTGCAAGATAGAGCCCAAGTCCAGTCGCTGCGTTTTGAATCCTGCCGTTTTCGCCCGTGAAGCCTTTGTCAAAGATACGCGGCAAATCGTGGGGCTGTATTCCCGGTCCTTCATCGATGACATCCAAAAAGACTTGGCCTGTCTCCGTTACATCTGTCACAATCATTAGTGCCGTATTCGCAGGATTATATTTCACGGCATTCGTTAACAGTTGCCGAAGGATGAAGCGGCACCATTTTCGGTCTGTAATGGCCTTTACATCCGGTCCTTCGATACTGACCGCCAGATTTTTTTCCATACACCATGGCGAAAGCTCCCGTACTTCTTCCGCGGCAAGTCGCTGTATGGAGGCCAATTCAAGAACATAGTCTGATTCAATCGCGGGCAGACGTGTCATATGCAACTGACGGTCGACCAACAAATACACCCGCAACCATTCCGCTTCAATTTTACGTATTTCCGGATCACTTGGCAGGGCGTCCAGGATTAGCTTCATGGCGGTGAGAGGAGTCTTCACCTCATGGATCCACGAGGCCGTGAATTCATTCTTGATCAGTTGAATTTCTTTATAGTCAGAAAGCTTTCTATTGAACTGAAGGGAGGCCTCCCGTAAGATGTCGTTGGTCACTTGATCTAGGCCGTTCCCAGGCTCAGGAAGTGTCTCGATCCAGTCTAAGGCCATGTCTTCCTGCAGAGCAGCCAACGCAGCGGCATATCTTGTCTCTCTTTTAAAGCGCCATATGAAAAACAGGAGAAAGGACAAAATAAATAAGGTGTTAAAATAAAGGAGAGAAGCAGATGTGAACTGGATGCCTCGATCAAGCAGGATCAGGGCATTGGCCAAGCCGAGCAAGCCGGCAAACAGTAAAATCCAGCTTTTCCTTGCATCAACGTAACGGATAAACATGGCACGGTTTCCCCCTATCAGTACATGTTCATAACTCTCTATAAAGTGATGGCCATATAACCCAGCCCTTTTTTTGTCACAATAGCGTCTGCCAAATCGATTGTCGCAAGCTTCTGCCGCAAACGGGTTATATTCGCCGTAAGGGTATTGTCGTTCACGAACTGCTCGTCCTCCCACAGCTTTCGTATCAAGTCATGGCGCGAGATAATGACATCGTTCGATCTCACGAGCGTGATCAATATAAAAAATTCGTTTTTTGTTAAATCCACTTCTTTCCCAGCGTTTCGAATTACACCTCGATTCAAATCAATCAAGGCGCCGTTCCATTCAAGAATATCCGGTTGCTCTTCGCCATAAGCATATGTCCTCCGAAGAATGGCTTGAATTTTGGCATAAAGCACGTCTGTATGAAACGGCTTCTGGATGAAGTCATCCGCCCCCATGTTCAGCGCCATGACCATATCCATTGGGTGATCGCGGGAGGAAAGGAAAACAATGGGTACTTTGGATACAGCGCGAATCTCGCGAGACCAATGAAAACCGTCAAATTTCGGGAGCATGACATCCATGATAACGAGCTGAGGCTGCTGTTCGAGAAATGAACGCATCACACCTTCAAAATCATCTGGTCTCGTGACCCGGAACGACCAAGCCTCTAGACCTTTCTTCAACGCAGCAAACAAAGCATCATCATCTTCAACTACAAATATGTTTATCTTCATTCGAGCTTGCCTCCTAGTAACGCAAATAAATCTCTTGTGCTCCGGGTAATCGGGTAAGGTCTGTAACAAAAATCGTATCATCTGCCCGTAGTTCATCTAACATTTGTAGCCCTGGTCGGCGTTGTTTAGCTCCGGATAACTTTTCTTCAAATATGATATCCATTCCTATTTATTCGAGTTGCTTGTATTAACTTGCAGGATTCTGATCAACAGAACTGACCCTTACATAACCGATTCTTCTCATAATTTCCATCCCAATTTTGAAACAAGTCACATGGGATATGTTGAAACCCCATTTTACCACTCATTTACGTTTGTTCCAATAGGGTAGACCCTAACGAAATAAAAAATAGACTGACAGCAAAAACTGAGCAGCCCATAAATACCATGTTATTTCATTAATGCGCCCGACCGTATTGCGGAGAGGCCCTTTGGTTCACATATAATTCAATGAATTCTGTAAGGTTTTTAACGTTTCTAACAAATCTTTATATTTTTCCTTACCCAAACCATTTTCAACTTTTTCTTGTATCTGTAACCAAATAGGTGTTGCTTCTTCTAATTTGGCAAGGCCGAATGTGCAACAAAATTTCTCATTTCATTTTCCTCTTTTCTTTAAGATATCAAATACGATATTCAAAAGTGCAATACGGTTTTGTCAATGTCGTTTAGCTACGATCCCAAAACATTGGCGGTTCAATTCCTAAACATCTTAGATATGTGTAACCTTGGGCACGGTGATGGATTTCATTCTCAAGGGCATATTGTAGCCAATCGATTGGTGGTGCATCTGGACCTGCAAATGCGGGAGGTGCAGTATGAAATGTGCGTAGCTGTTCCTCGGAGATGGCTGGCCATACTCGAGCTGTGTAATTTCTTGTATCGTCCAATATTGTAAAAAGTTCTTTTGCATCGGAGATTTCTGGATGAGTTGCTTCATCAGGCACCCACTCCCAAATATCCTCTCTCAATCCGCGAATAAAAAAATGTTCCAAACCTGCTATTTCTAATAACATTCTTGCAAAAGGGCGCATTGAGGGAACGGGTGTCGCTTTGATCAACTGTTCATCCGAAAAACGATGTGCAACCTTAATTGTAAGCTGACGATTGTCCTCCCAAGTCTTCCAAAAGTAATCTTTTAAACTAGAGCTCATTTTGTCCTTCACTCCTTCACAAAAATATATTTATTCAAGCTTACTCTGATAATGGCGTCATTGGACCTGATTTTTTAAGAGTTAAACAACAATCTTAAACTAACCTTTACTCATTAGTTCAATAACAGCTGGTGTTCCTGAAGAAATCTTGTCGATTCTAACAGAGATTAGGATAGGAATAGGGATTGCTACTGATATTACTCTGAGTTTTTGCTTTTTGTCATGTTTACTATGCTTGTATAAATTTTTTGCAAACGTATCTATATCTTCTTCATTAAGTGAAAAATTAAATTTCATCTTTATACACCAATTCTCCCCATACCTATACTTCAATTAAGCACATGTTATTTCTCCAAAATTACCCGCTTCGGACATAATTACATAATTCCTCGGCGACTGCATAATTAGCGTTATATGACACATTAGAAATCACTTTCAGTGGGTAATCGGCTTTGTTTGACCAACTTTGGAATATGTTTTAACATAACCTGTATCATCATATTCTCCATAAGTAATTAATACTACAATTTAACTGAATTTCATCTTCTATTTAAAAAAAAGAGCGCGTATTTAGCGCTCTCTTAGTTACTATTCCTGTTTTTTAAAATATATAGTTCTTTTTCCATCTTATTTACCTTGTCAACAATAAAATCCATTTCATTAATTCTTGATTCATTAGTTAATTCAAACTGTCCACCAATACCTTCTAGTTTGGCTTCGACAGTATCAAATCGATTATGCATTTCCGATTTTAAAGAATGAATATCTGATTTCATACTTTTCATTTCTTTATTTATTTCGGTAAGTAAATCAAAAATTTGCTTATCCACTTCATCACCCCTATGTGATTATTATAATTGATATTAGTTAAATAAGCACTACCCTTTTAAAAGTATCGTTAGTTCTGCAAGCGTGCCCTTTACCTTGAATAAAGCTAAAGCAGAATTTTCAATACAACTTCATTTCACATTATTTCGCCAGTTTTTATAAAACCTGCATTTCCATACCACTTTATGGTATTAACATTATCTGGTTCTACACTTGTGTAAAACTCAATGCTTCTATATGTATTTTAATACGTTCTAATAATTGAATTACTGCTTCCTTTTAATGTACAACTGCACAAGCACCAAAAAACACCTAAGAATAAGGTGCTAATGGAAGGTAACTATCTTTTCAAAAATAGATATCAGTTTTACAAATTCTGCTTGTTAACTGATTGCTCGAGCAAAGCAATAATCCGCTCATTTTGATTAATCATGATATTATTTTGTTTTTGTATTTTCTTAAAATCAAACAGATATACAATTAATACGATAGCTAAGAAGAAAAATGCCATGCGCCCCATCCCCTCTCTTCTACATCGACAATATATTTTCGTCTACATCAATCCTGTCTATTGATTCTAACGTGTACTATCAAATAATTCCATTAGTTCCTAAAGGATAACCCATCTTCCGTTAAAGCAGTCCTAAGCTTTGGTAATGAAGATGGTCCCATCCCGTGAAATTGCAATATCTCTTTTTCGCTATATGTTGCCAACTCCTCCAACGAAGTTATGCCATTGTTCTCCAACGCCCTCCGTGCAGGTGCAGAAAGCAAGGAAAGAAAACCATTTTCCGGTTTACGTTCTTGCTCACAAATTGGGCAGGTTGGACAGTCACTGCTTTTATAATACTTGTGCCCTTTATCGCAAATTCTCACAGTCTTCTCTGAATCTGGCATTTACATACTCCTCCTTCTTATGAATGTTAAACTAATTCGTCTGAACTTTATTTCAAGAGAAAATAAACGTAATCAGTAGGTACACCTTTTTCACCTTGTTGACGCAGCATCGCCGTAACATTTCCACGGTGATAAGTCCCGTGATTCACGACATGGTGAATCAAATCAGCAATAATAAACTCACAGCTGCCATATTTCGGGTGCTCGGTAATGAAGACACTTTCAAGATCCTGTTTCTCATCTAAAAAACTGTAAAATTCCTTTGAAAGCGCACCATATAAAGATTCAAGCTGATCGATTGATGCCCCCGCTGCTTCTGACTTTCCACGTTCAACTTCTCTAACCGTATCATCAAAACTGCTTTCGTTCATTGTCTTAAGCCAAGTTATATCTGTTGCATACAGATGAACAAGAACTTCTTTTATTGATGGGAAAACACTTTTAATAGTACCATTATAAATTCCTTCAGGCAGCTGCCTTAGGTGATGGAATACTTGCTGATTAGCCCAAACGTGGTAATCATACATCTTTATTGCCCTGTTATTTTCCATTTTTTTAATCCCCCTTTTGAGTAAAAACAACTATACTGCAATCGCCAAATTTAGTGGAAGCTCCGAATGAATGGCTCAGAATGTAAAGTTCCCCCGCAACCGCCCAATTTAATAAACATATCCATGAGAAAATTCCTTTCAAACTAGCTTTTCCACTATTTCCATATTCATTATAACAAAAATTCCCTGAATTTAGATGATTCTGTATACGCATGTGCTACCTTTTTGAATTACACGGATTATGCGTACTCCCCCGTGTTTATGCCCCCGCCAACTATTTAGCGACCTCCCCACGTGATTGCACGCGCAAAGAGTTACACATCTAACTCCATGAAAAAGCTATCAAACCATAAAAGATCTGATAGCTTTTTCATTCCATATGTCTTACCTTATTACTTCAGCAGCATCTGCTCCAGCTCGTTCAGCTTCTCTTCAAATACGTCTAATGCTGCTAAAATTGGCTGTTTAGACGTCATATCAACGCCTGCTTTTTTCAATACCTCAATCGGATAGTCACTGCTGCCGGCTTTGAGGAAATCCAGATAGCGATCAACTGCGCCTTCTTCGCCGGAAAGAATTTTACCAGCCAGTGCAGTAGCTGCTGAAAATCCTGTAGCATATTGATAGACATAATAATTGTAATAGAAATGTGGGATGCGTGCCCATTCTAAGCCAATTTCTTCATCCGAAACAACTGCTTCACCGTAATACTTTTTGTTAAGATCGTAATAGATTTCAGTTAGTTTTTCTGCGGTTAATGGTTCGCCGTTTTGTATTCGCATATGAATATCATGCTCGAATTCGGCAAACATGGTTTGACGAAATACTGTGCCGCGGAAGCCTTCCAGGTAATGATTAAGCAAATAAAGCTTTTGTTTCTCATCGTCTAAATGTTCCAGCATATAATCATTTAACAATGCCTCATTGCACGTTGAAGCTACCTCTGCCACGAAAATGGAATAATTCCCATAACGGAACGGCTGAGATTTTCGCGTGTAATAGCTGTGAACAGAATGGCCAAGTTCATGCGCCAATGTGAACAAGTCATTAACCTTATCCTGCCAGTTTAATAAAATGTATGGGTTTGTTCCATATGCACCAGATGAATAGGCTCCACTGCGCTTGCCTTTATTTTCTTCAACATCGATCCAGCGATTTTCAAAGCCTTCTTTTAAAACGTTCAAATAATCCTCGCCAAGCGGTGCTAAGCCGTCCAGAACATATTCTTTCGCTTTATCGTAAGGAATGTCCATATCTACATTTTGAACAAGTGGTGTATACATGTCGAACATATGCAGTTCATTTAGTTCAAGAACCTTTTTACGCAATTCCGTGTATCGGTGCAGCAATGGTAATTTATCATTTACTGCTTCAACTAAATTATCGTAAACCTGTTCATCAATATTATTGTTGTCCAGTGCTGCCTGTCTTGCAGAATCGTAATGGCGGATCTTCGCACTGAAATTATCTGATTTAACCGTCCCCGTCAGCGTTGATGCGAACGTATTCTTAAATTTGCCATACGTATCATACATTGCTTTAAACGCGTCTTCCCGGACACGGCGGTCTTTTGATTCCAAAAACCCGACATAGCGCCCATGAGTCAGGTCAACTTCCTCGCCTTTTTCATTTTTAATAGCGGGGAAGGTTAGGTCGGCATTATTCAGCATGCCAAATGTATTGGATGCACTTGACAAAGGTTCTGATGCCTCGGCCAGCAGCGCTTCTTCCCGTTCACTTAAAATGTGTGCACGCTGCCGGGTAATTTCGTCTAATGTCTTCCCGTATAATTTCAGTTCCTCTTTTTCCTCAAGGAAACCGTTTAATTTAGCTTCATCAATCGTCAGAATCTCTGGAACAATATAGCTCATGGAACTGGATGCCAATGTTAAAATGTTCTCGGCTTTTGAATTCATTTCCTGGTACTTGGAATTGGTCGTATCCTGGTCGTTACGCATGTGCGCATATGTAAATAATTTGCCAAGCCGTTCCGAAACCTCGTCCTGCAATTTAAATAATTCATAAAGATTAGCAGCAGATTCCCCTATTTTCCCTTGGTAGTTCTCCACTTTAGGAATATCTGCTTTAAGGCTTTGATATTCCTCTTCCCATGCTTCATCTGTTGGAAAAATATCTTCCAGTCTCCACGTCAGTTCCTCAGGTATCTCACTTCGTTTAGGTAATTCTTTCGTTCCTTTAGCCAATTGAATTTCCTCCTTTTAATCTCTACACTATATCTTTCTCCAAAAATGCCTGAAAATCCTCCAAAGCATCACTTATTTTACTAGTATAACGAATATCCTCTTAATCATGCCTGAATTTTGTTTGGAAGAGTTGTCTGTAAAGCATGAATTACCTTCTCGTCTGCTTCTAATGCATCTTCAACGTTTTTATGGAATTTAATCTCCGTTACCTTCATAAAAAGCTCAGAAGAAAGCTGCTTTACCACACGCAGTTTTGTTAACAGGTGTAAGTACTCCCAGATTGGATTAGCATGTGATTTAATTAGTGGAAAGCTTGATGGGGAAATAAGGTGATTTCTTAGCAAGTGCCTGCATGCGGAGTAAGAAAATTGCCCTCCTATTGGCAGCAGATCCAGAATATCAAGTAACAGGCGGCATTGCCAGTCCCATGCAGCACTTTTCATTAGATACTGTGAAGCAACTGGAAGATGGACTATTGAAGGAAGAAATTCAATGTGTGTTTGTTTTAAATACAGCCATTGGTGAAAGGCGAGTTCCCGTCCACGAAGATGGTGGCGCTGCTGCAGCCGGAAACGCCGCTTTTCCCTTATCCATAAATGATACAATGTATTGTCGCCAAGCGGATTATGCTGAAATAAATCGGTGAGTTTCATTTGATTCAGTTGGTAAATACGAATTTTTCCGACCGAGCGATTCAAACTTGTAAGCTGAATATCCTGAAACAAAATAAATTGAAGCGTGTCGGGACAAAAGAAATAAAGTGTTGGTGGAAAGGTTTGTGAGAACTGATGAATGAAATGGAGAAGAAATTGATTCATTTTCAGATGGTGTTGCGTTAAGCGGGAGAAGCGATTGGCACCCAATATCCAGATCGGGGTAATTCCTGCTCGTTTATACCCCTCATTTCGGCTGTTTATTTGCTCAACCGGAACCCTGGCGCTTTGAAATTCCAGTGCAATTATTTTTTTGCCAATGTTAATCAGTAAATCGGGGCGTTGATTAATTACCGGCATATGGACTTCTAATTCTGCATCAATCTGTTGTTGTTTTAGCCATTGAAGTAAAATAAGTTTGCCTTTTTCATGATAGTGGCCTTCCCCGCCTTCATATGAAGGGCAGCCAGGTTTAGATCGGTGGGCGAAATGCGGGATCATTTTCGACCCTGCCTTCAATATCACTTGCTCGTTGCAGGATGGGCAGTAAAATTGTTTTTTCCTGTGTTTTGCAATTTCTGTTTTCGTTAACGAAGCAAGCGTCACTAGTTTCCCTTCGTTTGTTTTAGCTCGCAGCATCTATATTAAACACCTCCATTTACTTACTCTTTCGACTCAGATTGACAAATTCCTGCATATTTTGAGGAGATTTTTTTATAAACAAAAAAAGACACCCAATGGATGCCTTAAAGTTGCGCTGGGAAAATGGATTTGACTTGTGAAAATGTGTTATTTTCAAACACCTTTTTCCCATATTCCTCTAGAAAATGAATGGTTATATCCGTATCATTGCCGAACTCAAGAATTTGACTAATTAAGTCTTCCTGGGTATCCTCATCGAGTATGTCCTGTGAAAATTCAATATAGAGATAATAATCATTACTGTAATGGAATAGACTATCTTCTTCAATGCCTGCACTGACGTTTTGAAAATAATGGCTCAATTGAATGACATCCTCAAAATCGCTAAAGCTTACGATTAAAGATAAATTGCCATCTTCCTCATCCGCTTCTGCATATTCACTGTCATCACTGGTACCATACTTATCATCTAACATGCCTTCGATTTTTTCATCAACTGACAGGTCGATCGTTTTTCCATTCTCAGTTGGGATTTCAATATTCTCGCCATTTTTGGATACCTGTGCCTTGGTTACAAGGATTTCTAAGCCTTTTTCCAATGCTTGCACTTGAATCCATAACGGACCTTCGACACTAAAATCCTCTTTATAATTAACTTCTTCCATCATTTGCCAGAATAATTGTTCGCTTCGTTCACGGTTATACCAGATTTCTTCCCTGCCAAAACCGCGATCTTCAATATCGATATAAGAAATATAAAATTTTATTGTGTTTTCATTAATTCTTTCAATATCCATCCTATTTCTCTCCCTTCTCTATATTCGTTAGGTGGAAGAGACAACTTCACCTTCAATTATGCTGCAATTACTGATGCTTCTTATTAGTTCTATTCCCTGGATGGTACATTGCTAACCATTCATTTATATCTATATAGCCATTGTATGACAGAATGCAGCATTTTGAAAATTTAAATGCCTATAATAATTAATTTAATATTTTAACCCAATTTATTTCGTTTGTCATTACCTATCTTGGTTTTTTTATAAAAAAATATGAATGCAAAAACGCAGACCTTAACATGGAGGATCTGCGTTTTATTGTTGTATCAAAGTTCTACATCATTATTTAAACCTTAGTTTACCATGCGTTGGGCTTCGCGTAATTGAAACGTACGCACAGTTCTAGGTAGGAATCGACGAATTTCGTCTTCATTATATCCAACCTGCAGACGTTTTTCATCAAGGATAATTGGTCTGCGTAATAAGCCAGGATTTTGCTGAATTAAATTAAACAAATCCTTTAAAGGCAATTGATCAATATTTACGTCTAATTTCTGAAATACTTTAGAACGGGTCGAGATAATCTCATCAGTTCCATCTTCCGTCATACGCAATATCTCTTTGATCTCATCTAACGACAGCGGCTCCTGAAATATATTTCGTTCAGTGAACGGTATCTCCTGTTCTTCAAGCCATGCTTTTGCCTTTCTGCAAGATGTACAACTTGGTGAGGTATAAAGTGTTACCATGAAACTTCACTCCTCATTTCTATAAGTGTAGGGTCATTTCATAAACATTGAAAAACTTATTAGTTTAAAATAAGTTTAAATAACCGTATATGTATAATTATACTACATTTGTCAAGCAAAAGGTAGAGGGTATCCATGAAAAGTTAATTGAAATTCAAATGTTCACGAAATGTTAATATTTATGTTTAAGATACCCCTAAATTTTTTCAATTAAACCCTTTATTTGAAAAAAAATAGTTCATTTAATGCTCTGCCCCCTGCCCAAGGTCACAAGGGGCTTTTAGCATCAAGCTTTTTCAGGTTCTCTTAAGCTTTCAAAAATATTATCCGATTCACGGCCTTCATCATAACTTAAAACCTCTTCAACTGGCTGATATGATTTCCCGTAAATTTCTTCATCTTTATACGTGTGAATATCTTCATACATTTTTTTCATCTTTTCATAAATGGCATCTTCGGAATCTTCGTTTGGAGACCAATATAGAATTTCCATTGGAGTTTCTTCATTTGTAGCAAGTGACCGGCGATTATAACCGATGGACTGTGCGTGGGTAAAGCCTTCTCTTTGATAAAAATGAAGTCTTTTTTCTGTATCCGTGTCCTCATAGTCAACAGGTTCCACTTCTAAAATAATGGGTTTATTCCTCTGTTTAAGCTTCTCGATCAGCTTATGACCAATACCTTGTCCTCTTGATTTTGCTGAAACATATACATAATCTATAAAGATAAATGTGTCAAATTCAGCGTACATCATAACGTGGTAAGGACCTTCATCCTTATAATACACGTCTCCCTTTTCCTTTAGAAGCATTTCCATATGCTCTTTGGATTTCATTTCTTCCACTGGAAAATACTTGTTTAGCTTTTCATACCAATTCATAGATCTACTCCTTTTTTAGTAGTCCTCCCTATTATAACGAAAGATTCACAATTTGTTAAATCGCCTTTTTGAAAAAGCTCCACGTTTAGTTTAACCTGATGATACATTTTAATGAATAGAATTGTTTAAGCGGGACATTTCTGTTGCAGGATCAGCGCATTTAAAGGTTTCATCAGCGGATTTCGCTTTTTTTTCAAGTGTTTTTATTAAATCGATCAGCGGATTTTAATAAATCATCAGCGATTTCGACCAGTTCATCAGCGACCCTCTCCCAAACCTACGTGCGTCATAACAGAAGCAAATTGGCTTCCGATATTTTTTGTATTAAAATAGTCGAGTACTGTTTCATCTGCTTAGCTATAATGTGAGATGAAAGGAGGAAAAATATGCTGCACGAACTTAATCACGTCATTGACTATATTGAAGATCAATTAACGGAAAACCTATCTCTTGAAGCAATTTCCGAATATGCTGGGGTATCTGACTACCACTTTAGAAAGATCTTTTTTTACCTTTCCGGACTGACACTCAGTGAATATATCAAAAACAGAAAATTGTCGGAAGCAAATAAGGATTTATTACAGGGAGAAAAAGTAACCGATGTCGCTTTTAAATATGGTTATCAGTCAATGGATGGTTTTACAAGAGCATTTAAAAAATGGAGCGGATTTTTACCATCAGATGTAATCAAACACGGTGTTAGTAAATCATTTCCCAGACTTTCATTCATCATTACCGTTAAGGGAGGAATCAGTATGGAATTTAGAATTGAAGACAAATCAGCATTTAATTTAGTGGGTGTCAGCAAACGTGTTCCAATGCAGTTTGAAGGAGTTAATAACGAAATTGTAAAACTTGCGGAAAGTATAACAGACGAGCAAAAAGTAGAAATGCATTCGCTTCAAAATATAGAGCCGTTTGAAATTATCAATGCTTCTTTTGAGGCAGATGCCAATTTCCTAAAAGAAGAAGGGGACTTAACACATTTGATAGGCGTTTTAACGACTGATAATCAGGTCAGTGATCGATTAGACAAAGTAGCCGTTGCTGCCTGTACGTGGGCCATATTCCCAAATGAGGGGCCATTCCCTGCAACATTACAAGAAACGATGGCCAAAACATATTCAGAATGGCTTCCTACTTCCGATTATGAATTAATCCATGCACCATCTTTTTCGTTTACTAAAATGAATAAAACTAAGAGAGATTACGCATATAGTGAGGTATGGATACCTGTCCGGAAAAAATAAAAATACGTTAGAACCTGTAAAAAAATTGCATTGTAAAATCATTCATTCAATAGCTATCATTGGACCAGGGTTTTAAAAACCGCATGAAATCAAATTTGATTTCATGCGGTTTCTTCACATTCGGTTTTTCCCGTACAACTTTAATCCATCGGCGTATAATCAACATTTTTCGAATATACATTGCTGGCATTCCAAATTAAAAATTCGTTTATGCCATTCTCCTTCAACGCCTTTATTTGCGCTTCAACCTCTTCTTTTCCATATTGTGTCGGTTCCCCGTCATATAACCAGGGTGCCTCAAAGTCTTGAATCCATGGCCTTGAGGTAGGCTTGTTTTCGAGTTTACTCAATACGTTATTTTCCACCTTGGCATATTCCGTGACCAATTTATATGGTTCTTTATCCGGGAAGTCAATTCCAAAGTAAGATGTCCAATGGCTTGGATAAATCATAGAAGAAATGACATCAACATTACTGGATATTTTTGAAAAGTTCTGCCCGATACCCGGCGCTTCCGGAATGGTTGCCGCATAGCCAAAAATATCAACAGCTACATCGACATCGTAAGACTCAAGCTCCTCTTTTGCATAGGCAACAAAGTCTGTTACAGCTTTAACACGTCTTTGGACATTGCTTATTTCCTCGTTCGCATAGTCACCTTGGCTATATTCCAGTTTTTTATCATACCGTTCAAATCCTTCAGGAAAACGGACATAATCAAACTGAATCTCCTGAAAGCCTAACGCTGCTGCCTTTTTTGCAATTTCCACATTATATTTCCAGACTTCTTTTTGAAATGGACTGACAAATGCTTCCCCTTTTCCATTTGTCCATACTTTCCCATTTTCCATAAATGATAACTCAGGGCGCTTCTTAGCTAAAACAGAATCCTTAAATACGACAATTCTCGCAATTGGATAGATTCCTTTTTCTTCAAGTACCTTGAGCATTTTTCCAGGGTCATTAATATAGTTTAGTGCAATATCCTCATATGGAGACCCTTTTTCGGGCTTTATGGTAAGGTTCCCATGGTCTTCTTTAATGTCGATTACCATAGCATTTAGATCGGTATTTTCAACTAACTTAAGAAGCCGGTCAAAATTGCTTCCGCCAGCTGATGGACCAGTAACGTAAATTCCCCTTACAGCATCCGGGTATTCAAAATTAAGACCAGAATCATATGTAAAGCGCTGGAACTTTTTCGAGATATCAATCTTTTCCACACTAGTTTCTTTTGTTGGATGTAATTTTACAATATGTACTTCTTCCCCACTGCTTTCGTGAATTGTAAACGGTATTCCGATCCCTAATAGGAGAATTCCAATAAACGTATACATTTTGAGCCGATTTTTTCTCATAACTATCAATCTCCTATTCTCATCTTTTATTCTATTATAAGGGAGACAACGGAATATTTGAATGGATTTTTGCAGATTTATGTCGAAATGAAGGATGAATTTTTACATACTTTTGGATTGACGGTTGACCAACAGGAAGAACTAGAGAAAATATATCCGGACTAACCGAATTAGTCCGGATATATTTTTGACTAAAACATTTTTTTGCAAAATCCTTTTTTTGTTATAAAAATAAAATAGTCCAACAATAAATTGAACGTAGCCATTTGAAATTAAAAACTGTAAATTTAAAAGAACTATTTGTGTCCGTTCCTATTTTCGTTGCTATTAGAAAATCCCATTACCATCAAAAAAATGACCACCAAACTGATATACAATTTGACAGTCATTTTTTCTATTTTTATTGTTTGCGAAAGATTAACAAAAATCAGCTTTACTGTTACTATAGCCATTCACGCAGGACTATTGCCTATTTTTGCTGATTTAGTAGATTCACAGTACATGTTCTATTCTTATTATTGAATCGTCACTTTAACCGTACGTACTCCCCATTTCATTGCAGCCTGTTCGGTTGGGACGTAAACATCAATTTTATTTCCATTAATAGCACTGCCGATATCGCCTGCTATTGCATAACCATACCCTTCAACGTGTACAATGGAACCGAGCGGGATAACACTTGGATCAACAGCGATTACCTTTGCATTAGGATTTTCCTTAAGGTCAATTCCTGTGTAGGTCGTACCGGATCCTCCAGCACTTTCCAATGTATAGGCAGTCGCTGTTACGGTAAATGTCTTTTTGTCATCATTTTCCTGCGTTTTTTCCTCTGATTCATTTCCTTTTGCAACTGCTTCTTTTACGGACCGCGCTTTCGTTTCATTTCTTTTTCTTTCCGCTTCTCGTTTAGTTCGCAATGCTTTTTCCGCTGCTTGCGCTTCTATATTATGTTTTACCTCTTTTTCAAGTGATGCAAGATTTTTATCCTCGCTTTTTAATTCCCCTATCAGTGCAATTAACGCTTGCTGTTTCTTTTCTAATAATACTCTATGCTGCTCGTTCTTTCGTTTTTCCCCATTAATTTGTGCCAAGGTTTCCTCTTGCTTAGCCTTCATTTCGTTTAATTCGTTGAGTTTTTCAAGAGCAAGCTTTTTCTTTTCTGCTACTTTATGTATGTCGGTTTTCAGATTTTCTATTAAGGTAGCATCAGACTCTGTAATGGTTGATACTAAGGAAACACGGCTGATAAAATCACTAAAGCTCTGTGCACCGAATATAACTTCCAAATAACTCATGGACCCGCCTGACTTTTGATAGGAAGCAATACGGTCTTTTAATATTTCCTGGCGTTTTTGTATATCCGCTTCTAATTCTTTGATTTCATCCTGAAGAATTCTAATATCTTTTATCGAATTCTTAATATCCCGCTCTGTTTCCTCAATCGTTTCTTGCTTTTCTTGCAATGACTGATTCACACGTTCAATCTCTTTATTCAAGTCTTCTATTTCGGACATAAGGTCTGTAACCTGTTTATCCGCTTTTGATAGATCTTCCTTCACATCTTTGCGCTGTTCCTGAATATTTCTGAGGTCCTGTTTTGTTTCTGCATGACTGATAGAATTGTTAAAATAAAAGCTTCCCAGGATTAGAGAAGTGGCTAAGGTAATTGCAGTTAATTTTTTCGTCAACTTTTTCCCCCGCTTCCTTTTTTATGTAATTAAACCTAGCATGATAACGTCAACAGTATATCACCTTAAAATGACATGATTATTATAAGGACATTACAATTGTATTTCACAGGATCGTTTTTGATAGATTCCCTTGCTTAATGAAGTGGTTGCTAATAGTCTAGTTATATAAACCTAAATGGAAAGGATTTTGGTTTCAAGGAAGAAAAAATTAAAGATCTTACCATATTATTACTCTACTTAACATCTTGGAAAGAAGATGATTTGCCAGGAGGAATGAGAAGAAGCTGGAAAGGCTATCCATTTGATATTTTAGATGAATTAAGGGAAGAGGAATTAATTAGAGGAAGTAATCGATCCAAATCTGTCTATTTAACGGAAAATGGAATTAAAGAAGCGGAAAAACGCTTAAAAACCTATTTGAAATAACCAAGCCATTGGGAAAGGCTTATTTTCACCCAAAACATGCTATACTATAAGGTAACTTTTATAAGAGGTGATGAAATTGAAAAAAATACACATCAACGACCTCAACCAATGGATTGATAAACAAAAGCCCGAAGAGGAACAATCCATAATACGGAATAAAAGTTAATCCGTACCCGAAAAAGGGATAAGGATGAACAAAACATTATTGATAAGCTATGCAGGGAACGATGGAAAAAGGCAGAGCAAGATGGGAAAATAATATATCTTTCAAGGTGGAAGTGGTATTATGAGTTCGACCTGAAGCTAGTGTAAATACTAATCTTCACATCTTCTGCAATAACATGCATGTCACGACTTTTAACCAAGCTTTCACTCCTGCAACATCCCTGTCTCCCCATACAATCTTCACATAATTTGTCAATTTAATAGCTGGGCAAATCCCTAACTTCAAATCCTATATAGCCAGTTATTAGGACATATTGCAAATCCAAATGTATAGTTTTATTGTGATTCATTCTCTTAAAAACTGTAAACATCCAAATCATTACGTTTAATTTCTATTTCTCTTCTGACCACTCAAATTATGTATATTTATTGCATGAATACATCATTTTTAGCAAAAGATAAGTTTGATTCATAGCAACTATGGGAGGGTTTATTTAGATTCATGCAAAATAGGGAATGATCCCAGTGGTTTTAGGAACAGAGCGTACAACTACCGGATTTGCACTCCGTAATAATAAACACATAAATCCAATGATACCTGCTCGATTATCGGTTTTGGACTAGCTCATTCCGTGTTAAAAACCATTAAATTGGTTGCACATCAACGCATCATTGCAAAACAGACCCTTTCAAACAACCAGATGGAGGTGAAAAGAATGGAAACATTAAAACGAATTGCCCTTGCATTGGTAATTATCGGTGCTATAAATTGGGGGCTGATTGGATTTTTCCAATTTGATCTAGTCGCTGCCATTTTTGGCGGTCAAGACGGCGCTCTAGCAAGAATCATCTATGCTCTCGTTGGACTAAGTGGATTATATTGCATAACCATGCTATTTGCACCGATGGACGAAACGGATGACGTTACCGATACAGGAAGAGTCAATTATGGTACCGAGTTTGGAGAAGAAACAGACTTCTCTGACTTAAATCGTGATCAATAAACGTAATAATGATTAGCAAAAAAAAACAAGCCATGTCCCTGTATGGCTTGTTTTTTGCTTTTTGAATTGTCCTCTTGAAACCCGTTGTAACCAGACTTAGCTTTATTCCGTTGCTATGTGCCGCAACATCCGTGACCTTTCCAATCCTATTATTTCGGGAATCCCTACCACCCGATTCCGCTTAATACACAACGTACCACTAGCTGCTGACTTGAAAATTTGTCCAGAGATCATGCCGCAATCGCGTTTAATCCGGCTCATTTTCAGACAAATGAACACCATGCCAAAACAGCTCAATAATTTGTTCTGCAACTTCCTCTATCGTTGGAAGGATTTGCTGTTTTTCATTATTGTAATAACCTACCTTTAATAGGGATAAATAAGCTTGGGCAAGAAATGCTGCATTTGTCATACGTATTTCATTTTGTTCCATTGCATCCATAAAGGCGTTTTCGATCGCCTGGTACAATCCACCCTCCGCTTGTTCAATTCTCCTGTGCTGATCGTTTGATAATGTATTTTTTGTCCCTTTCATAAATCCAGCCATATCAACATTAACAGTACCCTTTAGATGTGTCTTCGTTATATTCAGAAGACGTTCTTTCAATGGAAGATTCTCATGGAGCAACGCATTTATTTTTTCACCAATGTGCACCATCAGCTGAACCATTGTTTCTGTAAATAATTCCGCTTTACTTGCATAGTAATAATACACTGTTGCTTTTGTCACATTGCTTTTATTTGCAACATTGTCAATTGAAACATGCTGATAGCCATTTTCTAAAAACAGCCTTGTTGCAGCCTGAATAATCAATTGATTTGTAGGTTGTTTCTTTTCACTTTGTCTGGGTCTGCCTAGTGGTCGCTCCTGCTTCCGCTTCACTCTAACTCTCTCCTTGACTCGTGTTTGTCGCTAAATTATACCATAAAGTATAACACCATTCAGCTGCCCAATTTAAGATATTGTCAAGCATACAGGAATTTGATCCATTATAGTTGATAATTAACCAACCAGTATATATAATTAAAATCACGGATTCCCGATTATATAAATTCCCTGGAGAGGAAGATTGGATGTACAGCTTTTTAAAGAAATGGGGAAAAATAGTTGCAGGAAACAAGAGTCGCTTTGCCACGTTAGTTGTCTGGATCTTGGTTATAGGGATTCTTTCTTCTATATGGCCACAGGTGAATCAGGAAGAAACTGCATCAAACAACCTTTTGCCTGAGGATGCCATGTCAGTTGAAGCGGAAAAAATCATGCAGAAACAATTTCCCAATGATTCAGGTATTCCATTACTGCTTGTCTGGTATCGTGATGGTGGTTTAACAGATGATGATTATCAAAGTGTTCAGGCAGCCTATCAGCAATTAAAGAAGGATCCGCTCGAGTATCAGTCACTCGTGCCGGATTTTGGAAATATGCCTGTTGAAGCGTTAAAGCAGCCAGCTTCACAGGATCTCGAGGCACTTACAACACCCGTATTTTTTGAAGAAGATGCAACTACAGAAGAATTACAGCAGGCAATGGAAACGTTAAAAAATACAATTAACGATTTGACTGCGGAAAATTCTTTCGACACAGATATAGGAGAAGATGGGCTTCATGTACGATTTACCGGACCTGTTGGTATTCAGACAGATGCCGTCGAGCTGTTCAGTCAAGCAGATGTTACCTTATTGATTGCTACGGTTATCCTAGTATTAGTCTTATTAATTGTCTTGTATCGTTCACCAATTCTTGCAGTTGTTCCTTTAATTAGTGTAGGATTTGCTTACGGTTTAATTAGTCCTTTGCTTGGCTTCATGGCAAATCAAGGTTGGATTGAGGTTGATGCACAAGCAATATCGATAATGACTGTATTATTGTTTGGTGCTGGTACAGATTATTGCCTATTCCTTATTTCCAGGTATCGCGATGAATTACAGCTGGAAACAAACAAATACACTGCCTTGCATAAAGCAATCAGTCATTCCGGTGGAGCAATTATGATGAGCTGCCTAACAACAGTTATTGGACTTTTCACATTATCATTGGCCCAATATGCTTCTTATGACAGGTTTGCTGTTCCATTTAGCTTGGCAATTCTAATTATGGGGGTTGCGGTGCTTGCATTCTTGCCTGCTATATTATCCATGTTAGGCAGAATAGCTTTCTTCCCTTTTATTCCACGTACTGAAAAAATGGCACAGGAATTGGAGGAAAAGAAAGGAAAACCCGTTCGTCATCCAAAAACAAGGAGCAGGTTCAGCAAATCTGTCGGCCGATTGGTAACAGAAAAGCCTTGGCGCATTATCGCTATTTGCACCATTTTCTTAGGAGCACTTGCCTTAGTGGTGCCGAAAATTTCACTAACGTATGGCCTTCTTGATTCATTCCCTAAAGATATGCCTTCACGGGAAGGATTCACGATTATTGCTGAGCACTATCCACCCGGGACAATTGCACCGGTACAAATAATTGTTGATACGGAAGGGAAAGATGTTTCGTTACAGGATCAGCTTGCATCAATGGACATAACCGAAAGCGTCAGTGAACCAAGAACCGGGGAGGAAAATCAAGACTATCAAGCATATGAGCTAACGTTAGCAATGGATCCCTATTCGAGAGATGCTATTGATCGAATTCCAGCTATAAAGAACACGGTTGCCAAAGGTCTTAAAGACACTGGTATCGAAAATGCTGGTGATCATGTTTGGATTGGCGGCGAAACAGCAACACTATATGATACAGAGGAAATCACAAAGCAGGATCAGAACCTAATCATTCCGGTGGTACTGATTATTATTGCTGCATTGCTGCTTGCTTACCTGAGATCGATTATTGCAATGATTTACCTCTTGCTAACGGTTGTGCTGTCTTATCTATCTGCATTAGGACTGGGCTGGCTAGTCATACATTATGGTTTCGATGCTCCTGCCATGCAAGGATTAATCCCGTTATATGCATTTGTTTTTCTAGTTGCTCTTGGTGAGGATTACAACATCTTCATGGTGTCAAATATATGGAAAAACCGTAAACATATGCCGATGAAAGAAGCAATTGCAGAAGGTGTAGGACAAACAAGCGGTGTGATCAGTTCAGCTGGCTTAATTTTGGCAGGAACGTTTTCTGTGTTGGCCGTTTTACCTATGCAGGTGCTCGTCCAATTTGGTACTGTCACAGCAATCGGCGTGCTTTTGGACACCTTTATCGTCAGACCATTGCTCGTACCATCCATAACAACCGTACTTGGAAGATTTGCTTTTTGGCCAGGTAAGTTGTGGAGGAAAAAGTGAAAGATATTTTTCTTAAGCTGAGGAATAGTTAGAAGCGGATTTTCTTTTTAAAATCCTTGTTCAATTTACTCAAGAGATGGTTTTAATAGTTCAAGATTACAATTTAATCCCTAAAAAAGATAGGTATTGGAGCGGAACACCCCAACACCTATCTTGTGGATTATTGTAATTCAACTTTAATTGGTTCCATTTGAATCGGCTTTTCATTTGCACTTAATGTTCTAAATGGGACAACTATTGAATAATCTTTGTAATTAAATTTCTCAGGATTTTTTATGTTAAAAATGGATTGATAATGTAAACTACCTTCGTCTTTTAATTTTGCTTGATCACTACGAGTCTTGTATTCCAGCATTTTTTCCATATCCAATTCACCATTTTCATCCCTTTGAATATTGTCAGACTTAACTATCATTATAAAGTCAGCAAAATTTTGAATAATATCCTCTCTAATTGATCTTGTATTGATATTCTGTATCTCATAATCCAATACTAGCTGTCCTCCTTCTCGCTGTATACTTTTAACCTTTATAGAGTAGTTAAACCTGCTGCTTTCTACAATAAAAGGAAGCGTTTGGTCCATAGCATTAACAATTTCTTTATCCGATTTTACGATTTCAGGTTGAATAGTTAAATACTTTGCATCTTCACTAATTTTACTACTAAATAGTTCTTGGTAATTCTTTACGATGGAGGTTCCGTTTACCTCAGTTGTCAAAACATTTGGGTGGAACTTTGATAAACGATTTCCTTCATTATCAAAAACAGTAATTCTTATAGTATCCTTTTTGCCTACTAATGGTATCGTTGTCTTATAATTTAATATCGTTGTAGCTTTCCCTTTTACAACTGACTCCATTTTAAAGGAATAACCTTGACCTTCAAGTTCAGTATTAGCTTCAGAATAAATTGTTTCAGAAGGGACTTGCTCAACCGGGACATTAAATTTCCAAAGCCCTTTAACTCCTGTAATATTAGTAAATGTTAAGGGTAAAGTATAGTTTTTAGATAAGTTAGCATTAGGGTTGTAAAATTCTATAGAAGCGATATAACCATCCTCTGTTTCTTTTAATTCTGTCATTGTTGAAGACCACTGATTTTGTTCATCACCATCAAATAGATGAAAATTATATCCAGTTTCGGGTCCTCTATCACCCATACTATCCATTGATACCTTGTCACCTTCAGCGTTAAATGTAACCCCAATAATATTCCCATCATAATAAGCACTGGTTATTGTAATATCTACATCATTACTTGTAGCCTTTTGATTTAGTTGAGTAATCAATTCACTTTCTAATAACTCATATCCGATTTGCAAACCAATCTTTTCATAAATTGAGCCCAATAATGGGATGGTTGATAAAGCATATGAAATGGGTGCGAAAATTAAACCTGCTGCTAAGAATATGGTTACTGCAATTAATGCAACAGCACTAAAAAGTTTAACTTTAGATTTTCTTTTCGGTACTTTTTCTTTAAATCCTTTCTCCAATCCTTTATCTATTGCATTTAATATTTCATTCTTTGGAACTTTTATTTCGCTTATTTCTTTATGAAAACGCTCCATGTTCACTGTAATTCACTCCCCCAATACCTTTTTTTAACTCAATTTTTGCACGCCGTAAATATGTTTTAATTGTGTTATCAGGTTTTTCCATCGTTTCCGCAATCTGTTGAATAGTTAAGTCGTGATAGTAATATAGGATAATTACTGTTTGATAGTTTTTACTTAAACATGATATTGCATTTATAACGTCCATCTTACCTTCAACATCCCTAATGCTATCGTCCGATTTATTACTAATAAGCTTCTCATCAAAAACTACTATCTTTCGTTTTCTTAATACATCATAGGCAGTGCGGATTAAAATTTTAGTTAACCAAGTATTAAAAAACTGAGGCTCCTTTACTTGTTCAATAGATATAAAAGCCTTATAAATTGTTTCTTGAAGTACATCCAATGCATCCTCTTTATTTCGAACGTAAAGAAAAGCTGTTTTATACAATTTTTCACTTTCATTTTTGACAAGAATTTCAAATGCTTCTTTGTTGCCATTTATAGCTTTCTTTACTAAGGATAAATTCTTCAATTTATAACCTCCTTCCACCAGTTAGAGCAAACAACAGATGAAAAAGTTTCAAAAAAATTAGCTAGAAGAAAATTGTTTTCTCCTAGCCTTCCTTTATTACCAAAAATATCGAATTACTTTTAAATATCCTGTCGGTTCATTTGTTCACATACTCCACTTCTATCCTAACACAAATATTCTGAATACCACATGTGTACAAATAATTTAAATTAATATTTCCACATTAAAATGTTCCTTTGCATCCCAATCTGTCATTCGAAATGTGTTGAAACAACTGCTGTACCCTCTCGACTACATTATAATAGCAAATATAATATGGTTTTATCAAAAATCTTTTTGTTCAAAGAAAAATGACTAACAAAGTATGCTAGTCATTTTTAGCCCTCAATTTAAATGTTTTGCTAAAAGGAACGGAACTCGTTTTTCATTCTAGCCCCTTTTCCTTCTTTAAGCAACATCATACCCTTGATCTTCAATAGCTTCTTTCATTTTTTCCTGATCAACTTTATTCTCATCATAAGTGACTTCCACTTTACCGGTTTCCAGGTTTACTTCCACATCACTAATTCCGTTTAAGTCTGTGAGCGCGCCATTTACCGCCATTTTGCAATGTCCGCAAGTCATCCCTTTTACATCTAATGTTATATTTTTCATTAAGAAAACCTCCTATAAAATTTAATCTATTTTTACACGTTTCAAGCGCAATGCATTTGACACGACTGAAACAGAACTAAACGCCATTGCCGCACCAGCAATCCATGGTTGCAGAAGTCCTAAAGCAGCAATCGGAATACCAGCAGTATTATAAGCTAATGCCCAAAATAGATTTTGACGAATATTTGTCATTGTTTTTCTGCTTAACCCAATCGCTTTCGGAATATTGGTTAGCTCTCCACCAACCAATGTAATGCCTGCTGTTTCAATTGCTACATCGGTTCCTGTACCGATTGCTATTCCAATATCAGCGGTCGCTAGTGCAGGTGCATCATTAATGCCATCCCCTACCATTGCAACTTTCATGCCTTGGTTCTGTATTGTTTTTACATGATTTGCCTTATCTTCTGGTAATACCTCTGCAAATACATGATCAATGCCTACTTGTCCAGCAATTGCTTTAGCAGTGCGTTCGTTATCGCCAGTAATCATGTAGACTTCAATGTCTTGTGCCTTTAACTGGTCAATTGCTTGTCTTGCATTTTCTTTCACTGTATCCGCAACCGCGACAATCCCCGCTAGCTTACTATCGATTGCAAACATCATTGCGGTTTTGCCTTCCAATTCATATTGAGTAAGCTGCTCCTCATGATCGGCAAAATCAATATTGTTTTCTATCATTAATTTACGAGTACCAACATGGACTTTCTTATTGTTTATTTGTGATTCGATACCGTGACCGGGTATTGCCTTAAAATCATCTGCATCCAATTTTTCAACATTCCGTTTCTTACCATAATCCACAATTGCTTCTGCAAGTGGATGTTCTGATGAACGTTCGGCAGCAATTAAATATGGTAGTGAATCGCTGACGAAATAATGGATATCCGTTACTTCCGGTGTCCCTTTTGTGATTGTACCCGTTTTATCCAATACGATTGCATTTATTTTGTGCGCAGCTTCTAAATGTTCACCCCCTTTAAAGAGGACTCCTGTTTCTGCCCCTTTCCCAGTTCCAACCATAATCGATGTTGGTGTCGCCAATCCTAACGCACAGGGACAAGCAATGACGAGTACAGCAATCGAAGCCTCAAGTGCTGCTGGCCAGTTTTGCGGATCAACGATAAAGAACCATATTAGAAACGTTAGTACCGCAATACCTACAACAATTGGAACGAAAATACCGGATATGACATCCGCCATACGCTGAATCGGTGCTTTTGAACCTTGGGCATCCTCTACTACTTTTATAATGGTTGCTAAAGCAGTATTTTTCCCTACTTTAGTTGCTTCCATTTGTAATGTTCCATTTTTATTAATGGTCGATCCAATTAAAAGATCGCCGCTGCTTTTTTCAATCGGGATAGATTCACCCGTTATCATGGATTCATCAACAGCGGATTTACCTGAAACAACCTCCCCATCAACAGGAATTTTCTCACCGGGTTTGACACTGATTTTATCTCCAACAACAACCTGTTCCAATGGTATTTTCATTTCCTGACCATCACGAATCACGGTTGCCTCCTTAGCTTGGAGACTCAATAATTTTGAAATAGCGGCGGTTGTTCTTCCTTTTGCCATTGCTTCAAAAAGTTTTCCAACCAGAATAAGTGTGATTAACACGGCACTCGTTTCATAATATAAGTGTGGATCGTAGCCTGGATTAACAGTAGCCCGAATCCCTTCAACCAAACTGTAAAAATAGGCAGCGGACGTACCTAAAGCAACAAGCACATCCATATTCGCACTTTTGTTTCTCAGATTCTTATAAGCTCCCGTGTAGAATTGCCAGCCAACATAGAATTGCACCGGTGTCGCAAATAAAAATTGTACCCACGGATTCATCAAAACTTCTGGCATTGGTAATCCCAAATCCCACGGAATGTGCCCAATCATTGCGTATAGTAGCGGTAAAGTCAAGATGGCTGAAATTAATAATTTAACCTTCTTATCATGAATTTCTTCCTCTTTATGATTCCGTTGTTCCTCACGACTTTGACTTTGTTTTGCCTCGTAGCCAAGTTTTGCTACCCTTTCCGTGATTTGATCGACCGTTACTAGTCCAGGCTCATATTCGACTATGCCCTTTTCCGTTGTTAAATTTATCGAAGCATTTACGCCGTCCATTTTATTTAATGTTTTTTCAATTCTGGTGGAACAAGCGGCACATGTCATGCCATATATATCAAACTCTGCCTTTTCTGTCTGTACGCCATATCCGAGTTTTTCAATTTTATCGGAAAGGTCATGATGTGAAACTTTCTCTTCATCATAGTCTACAGATGCCTTTTCCATCGTAAGATTAACATTTGCTTCCACACCCTCCATTTTATTAAGGGATTTTTCAATTCTGGTGGAACAAGCAGCACACGTCATTCCAGTAATTCCTATATTCACATGTTTAATAGACATCTTATGTCACCCCAATCGCTGTTACTTGGAAAACTGCTGGACAACCTTCATTAATTCTTCGATTGATTCGTCACCTGTTCCCGTATTAATGGCATGAGATACACAGTGATGCATATGTCTCTCCATTAATTGAAAGCCCGTGTTCTTTAATGCTGAATTAATAGCGGATATCTGCACTAATATATCTATACAATAACGATCTTCCTCGACCATTTTTTGAATACCTCTGACTTGGCCTTCTATACGCTTTAAACGATTAATTACCTTTTGCCGTTCTGACTCCGTACGTGGTTTGATCGGCTTTCTCTCCTGATCCATGTCTCCACTTCCTTCCTTGATATATTTATACCCTACCATGGTATTGTATTGATTGCAATAAAAAAGTGTTACAAATTTTGCGGGACAGGGGGTCTTGCGGTGCGGGACAGGGGGTCAGACCCCTTGTCCCGCTTTTAAACCTTACATTCCAAGAAAATGAATTACATATCCTCCTGCAACTCCTAAAATGACAATCAGCCACGCTGGAACTTTCCAAACATTAAGCAATGCGAATAAGATCATACCCAATGCGAAATCAGAAGCATCAAAGATAGAACTTTTTATAACGGGATCGTAAAATGCTGCTACTAATATTCCTACAACACTTGCATTAACCCCCATAAGTATTCCTTGGAAAGTGGCACGTTTACGCAATTCATTTAAAAACGGTAATGCTGCGACAACAAGTAAAAATGATGGCAAAAATATACCGATCGATGCAACCACAGCACCTGCTATCCCTTCCATCATCGTTCCCAAATAGCTTGAAAATGTAAATAATGGCCCTGGCACTGCTTGAGCCATTCCGTAGCCAGCCAAGAACTCATCAGGTGAGAGCAATCCTTGTGGAACAACTTCACGTTCAATCATTGGCAACACCACATGACCGCCACCAAAGACCAAAGAACCAACTCTGAAAAAAATATCAAACAGAGTTACTAAGGGGTTATTAGCAAACTTTGTAATGATGGGTAAAGCAATAAGTAAAACAACTAAAAAACTTAATGAAAGTATGCCCGTTTTCTTTGAGATGGTTACGGAAAATGGTTTCACATTTGACTCCGCTTTATTTTTAAATAATTGGAGACCTAATAGACCGGCACATAGAATGATAACAAGCTGCATCCATGCGGAAGGATACATTAACATAATTGAAGCAGCCGCAATAGCAATACCAAGTCGCATCTTATCGGGTGTCAACTTTTTTCCAAGGCCTAATAAAGCATGTAACACAACTGCTGCAGCGACTATCTTCAAGCTGTGAATGAATCCAGCATCTTCTAAAGAGAATGTCTGATAGAGCATTGCAAATAGGCTCAGGGCAATAATCGATGGAAGCGTAAAGCCAAGCCACGAAATAATCCCTCCTAAAATTCCCCCACGCATCATACCTATTGAAATTCCTACCTGGCTGCTCGCCGGACCGGGAAGAAACTGACAAAGTGCTATAATATCTGCATAGGTTTTATCATCTAACCATTTCCTACGATCAATATATTCATCCTTGAAATAGGCTAAATGTGCAACAGGTCCACCAAAAGATGTTAATCCTAACTTTGTAGAGGCAACTAAAATCTCTAAATTAGTTTTCAATCGATGTTTACGCAGCATTTCCTGTTTCAACGTATCACCCCTTGTTTAGTTTATCTCTTTAAATAATTCATAGGCTTTGGCACGTGCCTCGTTAAGTACAGACTCTCCTTTATTTGTTATCGAATAATACTTTCTGATCTTTCCATCCACATTTACTTCCTTTTTATCCAATAATTTGTCCTTCTCCATGCTGTGCAGAATAGGATATAACGTACCTGCACTAATTTCATAACCATGCTCACGCAATTCCTCAAGCATCCAAGTACCATATATCTCCTCTTCTTTTGCGTGATGTAAAATATGAATCTGGATGAATCCCAGGAATAACTTTCTTAAAACTTTGTTATCCAAACAAATGCCTCCTGTCTTTGATATCGGATTTCAATATTGGAATTCGATATCAATTGTATAATTTGTCTTATGAAATTGCAATTGTTTTAGATACTAAAACAGGAATGATGAAGGAAGGCATGGTTGCATGGCTTGTAATTATAAAAGAGGTGCTTAACGCTATGCGATTTGCACCTCTTTCAAGTTTATTCAAACTATAATTTGAACTTGACGTTACTATTCTGCTTATTATTTTTCTGCAGTAAAATAGGTTTCCCCCAGAATTTCCTTTACATGATAACTGCTTGGTGAAAGTTCCTTTTCAATGAAGAAGTTAATATCCGATTTCTCAACATCATACATAATTTCAATTTCTTTTGAAAATAAAAGCTTTTCTTTTTCAAGTAAGCTTGATAAAGGAGGTTGTTGTTTTGGTGTTGGTTCTTCCCCTAGAACCTGCTTCAATCCAGCAGCATAGTGTTCCAATGAACGACCGCCAACTATTTTCACCCCTTTATTTTCATTATTCGCCATAATAATAGTTGGAAAACCCCTAGCACCAAGGTTTCTAGCAAGCGTAAAATCTTCATTTAGTAATGCATGGCCTGTTTTCTCATCAGCTTCCTTTACAATTGCACTGCCATCCAATCCCATTACATTAATGATTTTCACTAGGACTGATTTTTCACCGATGTTTTCATTAAAAGCAAATAGTGCCTCCCTAGCCCGGCGAAGGTATTCAAATGCTTTTACTTCACCATAATGTTTTTGAATTATTTTAAAGACCCGTGATGGAGGGAAAGAAGATTGAACCGGATTGTCAATCATAAGTGAGCCATCTATCGGCATCCGTGTATGTTCTCCTACCTCTCTCCAATGTCCAGCAACATCTGCTGGTCCGTAGATTCCGTTAGCCGGATCAACTGGACCACCATCCCATTTTTCCAGTAAGCCACCCATTACCGTATGAAAGTTGAAATATTGTCCATATTGCTCATTAAAACGTCTTAGAGTTGGTTCTAATGCCCAGCAATGGGAGCAGATTGGATCTGTAACATAATATAATTCGATTGTTTTCTGTAGCTTATTTAAATTAATAATCTCCAATTCATCAGCACTTGCTACACCGCATACACCAGTCTCTAAGTCACACATTAGATTATTTTGATTCATCAATTTCTCTCTCCTTTAGTTAGCATTAGAGCTAAAAGCTTTCCGTTTGCTTGATAATATTAGTTTAGTGGATAATGAAATATAAGAATACCAATAGTTTGTTGGATCTGTTGTATATCCAACACATTTCATAAATTGTTGAAAAAGTAAGGAGCGTTTATAAATGAAGCAAACCAAAACCGATCCTAGAATTTTGCGCACACGTAAATTAATCATGGACGCATTCATTGAGCTCTCTAATAAAAAGGAATTCAAGGATATTACAATAAAGGATATAACGACAGAGGCAATGATTAATCGTGCAACGTTTTACTATCACTTTAAAGACATTTATGATTTATTGGATAAAGTCTTATCAGAGGTATTACTCGTTAATTTAAGCATACAGGACTATGAAAAAAGTAAATTAACGGAAGAAGCATTAATAAGTACGTTTATAGCCATCACTAATTTTCAAGTTTCCTTATCAAATCGGTGCCATCGAGGATATGAGGATACAATTGCGCGTATTATTCGTGACCAGCTAGAGGTAATCTATTTCAAATTGCTAGTTAAACAACATCCATCTGATAATGAGGAAGCATTAAAACATATGTCGACAATGTTAAGCTGGGGAATTTACGGATTATCTGTTGAATGGAGAAGGAATAGCAGCACAAAAAGGCCAGAAGAATATATCAAATCAGCCATTCCCTTTATTATGTCCGGGATTGATTCTGATACTAAATACTAGTGACAAGCGATCTTATAAAACGATAAGAGCGACATCCCGATGCATGTTCATATCTTTTTGATAAGGAAATTAGGACAAAAATATTTTATCAGAGAGAAAATCCGAACTATGAATTTCTTCAAGTAGAATTTAAACTAGTCCGGATTTTTCTTTTAGGATTTTCGTATTCTTTGTTGTGTCGGAAAAGTGAGACGCAACTATTTTACGATGCTTCTCTGTCCCGCAGCCCGTATATACTACGTTTTTCCGAGGAATCCGATATTTTTGCCCTCCTGCCGATATTCGTGCTCTCCTGCTGATATTTCTTTTCTCCTGCCGATATTCCTGTACCACCCGCCCTGAACAATCATGCTTTCAACAATTTTGCATTAATCGCTACAATAACCGTACTTAGGCTCATTAATACTGCACCTAATGCTGGGCTTAACACAATTCCAACAGGCGCTAACACACCTGCAGCAAGGGGAATTGCAAAAATATTATATCCCGTTGCCCACCATAGGTTTTGTACCATTTTTCGATACGTTTTTCTTGATAAATTGATTAGCGCCACTACGTCTTTTGGATTACTTTTAACAAGGACAACATCCGCCGTTTCCATTGCTACATCTGTCCCGGCACCGATTGCAATACCTAAATCTGCTGTTGCCAGTGCTGGAGCATCATTCACTCCGTCACCCGTCATCGCAACTTTCCAGCCTTTATCCTTTATTTTTTTCACCTGATCAGATTTTTCATTTGGTAAAACTTCGGGGTAAACCTTATCGATATCCAGTTGTTTTGCTACCCAATGGGCAACTTTCTCATTGTCACCTGTAAGCATAATCGGATGAATTCCACTTTCTTTTAATGATGCAACCGCCTCTTTTGCCGTTTCGCGAACCATGTCTGCAAGTGCTATCATGCCGATCAATTGATCCTGCAGCAAAACAAAGACAACCGTTTTTCCTTCCCCAGACATTTTATTAAATGTTTCCCGATCATATGTCATTTCATGATTGTTAACATACCCGGGACTTACTACATTTACTTTCTTGTCATCTACAAGACCTTCAATACCTTTCCCTGTTATGGATTCAAATTCGGAAACCCTTTTAAATTGTAAATCTTTTTCTTTTGCAGAATTTACTACACCTGCAGCTAATGGATGCTCCGAATTTTGTTCCAGACTTGCTGCCCAAATGAGGATTTCTTCTTCACGATACCCCTTGTTTGGAATAATATCTGTTACACCAAATTCACCTTTTGTTAATGTCCCTGTTTTATCGAAAACAACTGCATCTAGATTTCTTGCCCCTTCAAAATTAGCACGATTTCGAATCAGCAATCCTTGTTTAGCCGAAATAGATGTTGAAACAGCTATAACCAGTGGAGCGGCCAACCCAAGTGCATGCGGACATGTAATAACCATAACGGTAACCATCCGCTCCAGTGCAACATCAAAAGGATACCCTAGCATCAACCATACAATCAAAGTTAGTAAACCCGATGCTAATGCTAAATAAAAAAGCCATTTTGCCGCACGGTTTGTTACATCCTGCGTCCTTGATTTCGATTCTTGTGCTTCCCTTACCAGTGTAACTACCTGCGACAAATAGGAATCTTCTCCCGTCTTTTCGACCTGAATAGTAAGCGATCCTTCATTGTTAATGGAACCGCCAATCACTTCATCACCTTTATATTTTTCAACTGGCACAGATTCACCAGTAAGCATCGATTCATCAATAGCTGACTTCCCATCCAAAATCGCACCATCTACAGGGATTTTTTCACCAGGTTTAACAAGTACCCTGTCCCCGTTTTGCAAATCAGATACTGGTACGTCATATACATTGCCATTGTCATCGAGTTTATGCGCCTCACTGGGCATCAGTTTAATCAGTTCTTCAAGTGCATTGGAAGCCCCCATGACAGAACGCATTTCTATCCAATGTCCCAGCAGCATAATGTCAATTAACGTGGCTAATTCCCAAAAGAAGTCTTTTCCTTCCCAGCCAAACACGGTTAATGAACTATAGCCATAAGCAACTAATATAGCAAGACCAATGAGAGTCATCATGCCTGGATTCTTATCCTTTAACTCATGAATACCACCTGCTAGAAACGGCCAGCCCCCATAGAAAAATACAAATGTTGAAAGCGCGAATAAGATATATTGATCATTCGCAAATCGAAGATCCACACCAATGAATTCTTGTATCATTGGTGATAAAACAAGTATTGGAACCGTAATGATTAATGAGATATAAAAGCGTTTTTTAAAATCACTAACCATATCACCGTGATCATGGTTTCCGTGTCCGTGACCGGCATGGCCTCCATGACTTCCATGATTGTGTGAATCACCGCTCATCTTTTCATGTGCATGATTATGGTGGTCATGATGTTCATGTACTCCTGTATGGTGATGCCCATGTGAGCCTTCCCCTTTATTGCTATGGGTATCCTGAACATGTTCTTCATCTTGATAATTTGGCATACATTTGTGCTCCCTTCACTTCTATTATTCCTTAAATTGCTATTACATACTTCACAGGAAACCTGCCTTTTTTCTCTATACCTGAACACAACCTTATATGGCTTCTTTTATACAATACCCCTGCATCGTATTATTTAATCGTCGAATACTCTTATCCGAACAGTGTTTGAACTGTAAATTATGATTGCATTTTATCTATCAGAATGTAATAGGGGTATTAATGTGGAGAAGTAGCAGTTCTTCACTGCATTTGTATCCACTTTTACCCATGCCCTTATGGGTCCATATAACTTTTTAGCATTTCTTTCAATAGGTAACAGCTACCCCGGGACATACCTTTTAGTTGTATTCATCACTCAAACAACAACCTCCTCAATTTGATCGCTTTCAATTTACCATACCTATGTAGGGTATTGTCAAGTGAAAAAATTATAAGAAATAAAATCATGATAATTTGATAATGGCTCCTCATACTAATATAAACAGCTTTACTATGAAAAAAATACCTCGCACCAATTCTTTGCTATAAAAATATATCATACCAAAAAATTATCCATTTTCTGTGTAATTAGCTTAATAAAGCGGATAAATACAAACATATATAGAACAACCGCACATGGAATTTTACTGATAATGACCCAATACTTGAACATTTTTAACATGGATGTAAAATAGTCTGCAATTATTTTACATATTTTTCGGGTAGAGTAACATTAAACTGTAAAAATGAAAGGAGCATAAATGATGAAGAGTAGACTGATCACGATAGGAATCGTTTTTCTAATTTCTATATTTGCACTATCCGCATGCAGCAGCAATGCGGAAAATGAACCAGCTGAAAAGCAGGATACTGAAATGGAGACTAACTCTGATAAACAGTCCGATACCGAAATGGAATCAGGTTCAGACGATCATATGGAGATGGATCATTCAAGCACGGGGGAGGTTCCAGATGATCTGAAGGCTGCTGATAATCCTACCTATGAAGTTGGCAGCCAGGCGATTATTCAGTCTGAACATATGAAAGGCATGAAAGGTGCAAAGGCAACAATTGCAGGTGCATTTCATACAACAGTCTATTCGGTATCCTATACACCAACAACCGGCGGAGAAAGAGTAAAAAATCATAAATGGGTTATTCACGAAGAAATTGCAGATGCCAAAGAAGTGCCTTTTGAACCTGGATCCGAGGTCACAATTGAAGCATCACATATGAAAGGTATGAAAGGAGCTACCGCAGTAATAGAAACAGCTAAGGAGACAACTGTGTATATGGTAGATTACATGCCAACTACCGGTGGTGATAAGGTAACAAATCATAAATGGGTTACTGAAAATGAATTATCACCTATTGAGTAAAGTATGATTAATAAAGGCACAAAGAAGATTGATTCAATTAATTAACGGCATGGAATTCGTGTATGCCCGTTAAAGGCAAATTTTTTGCAGATAGATTTAGGATAAGATAAGCTTCCTATAATAACACTACTAGTTGCCCATGATGAATCAAGGAAAAGCTGCAATGAGGATAAGGCGCTAAAGTGGTACCTTATTCAATACAATATTAATCATACTATGAAAAGGGGTAGTAACGATGAAACTAGTCGGGATTTCGGGAGCTTTGTCTGGTGAAAAAACCTCCCTAGCTGTAAACGATGTTTTGGTTGCAGCTCAGCTTCAGGATTCAACTATACAGACAGAATTAATTGACCTGAGGGAATATGAGATTGAATTCTCTGTTGGTGCCCCGTTAGCAGATTATAACGATGATACCTGGGAAGTTGTTACTAAAATTTTGTCAGCCGATTTTCTCGTGTTTGGCACACCAATTTATCAAGCATCTATTTCGGGAGCATTAAAAAACTTGTTAGACCATTTCCCTGAAAATGCCTTCAAATATAAGGTAACAGGCATCGTAGCTACGGGTTGGTCCAACAAGCATTTTTTAGTGCCAGAATATCAATTAAAGCCGGTTCTCTCCTATTTCAAGGGATTAATTCCTACAGGTAATGTCTATATCCATAATGATTCCTTTAACGAAGACAGTGATGAAATAATTGATCGAAGTGTTTCCGAGAGGATTCAGAAACTTGCAGAGGAAATGATTTATCTGCAGCGGGGGATTAATAACAGATAATGACTTCTTTTATTTGGAAGCTTTACTTGGAATAAACGTGGTTGTTTTAGGTGGGAATTAAAATTAAGGGGAACTTCCCCCCTTATGAACAACTATTTAAAGGAATTGAATCATTCGTTAGCTTGATCCCCACAGACCCTACCCCTCTGCCTTTATCAATCAACTTTTATTTTCGTAAATAACTATACAAAACAAAGTGGACTATGCACTATAAACCTCGTAACTAAAAAACACACAGAGCTTGCAGATCAGATGCTGTCCATGCATATAATCGATTCACTTAGTAAACAGACACCCACTTATAATTATGAACAACTGCAAAAAGGAGCTGAATAGTGCTAAATTTTATACTTCCTTTACTTTTAAGAAAAACACACAGTTATTAATTTCGATAATCATGCTGTCAGTATTACATTAACAGCATGATGAACTTTTTTGTTAGCAAAGCGGCAATGTAAACCAAAATGTATGATAATGACCTTCCGACTTAACCCCAATCTTTCCATTATGATGTTCAATAATTTCTTTTGAAATGGCAAGTCCAAGCCCTGTTCCTCCCAAATCTTGCGCCCGTGAATGATCTATACGGTAAAACCTCTCAAATATTCTTTCTTGTTCTGCTATTGGAATCGATTGACCCGTGCCAGAAATGGAAAGCATATATCCTGACTTTAGAGTTTCCCCTTTTATTATTATTGGTTCCGGTCCCAGATAATAGCGAATAGCATTGTCAATTAAATTACTAATAACTTGTGAGATTCCCCCATTATCTACATGCACTATTCCGGGTTCTACCTGAACGTTGACTATAATACCTTCCTTATTCAATGACCAATGAAACATTTGGGCAGATTGCTCAACTAAAAACTGCATATCAATAGGTTCTTTTTCAGAAAAAGTTTGTTTCGATACATAATCCCATTCTTTCAGCTGTTCAATTTGTTCAACCATGCTGATGAGCCGCTTGGATTCTCCATGAAGCGATTGATACAGTTTTTGATCAGCCTCAATTACACCATCTTTTAATGCATTTAGATAACCATTAAGATTCGAAAGGGGGGTCCGAAATTCATGGGATAAATCTGATACAAGCTTTTGCCTATGTTGCTGGTTGTCTTTCAATTGCTGAACCAAATCATTAAAATGACTAATCAGTTGTCCTATCTCATCATGGGATTCTACTCTAATTGCACTGGGGTATTGACCTTGCTTCATTCGTTTTGTAGATTCAATCAACCCATTTAATGGATACATCATTTTTTTTGTTAAATAAAAATGAATCAGACTGCCAATTACGATTGTAGAAATGCTAAATATCCATAAGTATTGAAGAAGTGTCGATTCAAACTGAGCCTGTTTCTGATTGTTCACCGTTACCAACCCATCAGCCAAAATACAAGCAGTGTTATAAATTGCCCAGCTGCTTAGTACGATAAAAGAGGCAATGACAATTATATTGATAAAAGTTAAGCGCAATAAAAATTGATTTGGAAAGAGTGACTTACTTTGTTTATTCCGCAACAAATTTATACCCCATTCCTCGAATTGTTTTAATACGTTTAGGGGAAGCGGGATTATCCTCGATTTTCCTTCTTAGTTTTTTTATATGTGCATCAATCGTACGATCCAGCACGGTTTTATCGGCATAGGGATATAGTTGATATATGAGATCTTCTCTTGATATTACAACATTCGGATTCTCCATAAAATAATAGAGTAGATTGAACTCATGTTTTGTCAAATTCAATTGCTTATCCAACAGTAATACTTCTCCTTTTCTGGGTTTAATACATAACCCACTATAGGTAATCTTTTGACAAAACTGACCCGTCCGCCGTAAAACAGCCTCTACATGAGCGATAAGTTCCGCTGGATCAAATGGTTTCACCAAGTAATCATCTGCCCCAATTTTCAATCCATTGATTCTATCATCTGTGCGCACCTTGGCTGACAGCATAATTATGGATACTTCATTACGTTCTTGTTCCCGAACCCACATACAGAAGGCCTCCCCGGTTAGTTTAGGAAGCATTAAATCCAAAATGATTAGGCATGGATGGTTTAATAAAAAGACTTCCTTTGCCGCCTCCCCGTCAGCAGCCTCTACTACATCATAGCCGGATTTTTTTAAATAAATGCTGACAAGCTCGCGGATCATTTTATCATCTTCCACTACCAATACGGTTTGCTTCAATAAGATCACCTCTTTCATCATTATACGATATTGAAAAGGGCTACTTCATCTTTTCGAATTCTTCGACCATCATTTCATAATGCAATGCACCTAAAGCCTTGAATTGAATAATTCCATTTGAATCTATCATATAAGAAGTTGGGATGGGACGGATTGCATATAGATTGGCTACTTCAATATTTTCGTCCAATAAAATAGGAAATCTCATGTCAAATTCGTCCACGAAACTCTTCACTTCTTGCATGCTATTCTCTGTTTGTGTCAAATTAACTGCCAAAATAACCACATCTTTATTTTGATAGAATTTTTCCAAATCCGGTATTTCTGCACGGCATGGCGGACACCACGTAGCCCAGAAGTTAACCATGACACGTTGCCCACGGTAATCTGATAACTTTGCGACTTTTCCATTCAATGTCTGCAGTTGAAAATCTGGCGCAATATTCCCCTCATTAAGTCCGATGGTAGCTTTTTCTATTATCACTGTGTTGCTTTCTTCATTGGTTGCTTTTTCCTTATTCACTTCACTATCTGCGCTAGCTTTTTGATCCATTTCAATATCTTTATTCTGGCTAACTGTATTTTTCGGTTGGTCAACAAGATCATAGATCGCCCATCCAAACATTGCAACAAGCACAATAAGAAATGTCGCCTTTTTCACTGTTTTCACCTTCCAATCTTTCTAGAATCTCAATCAAGAACTAGTTTCAAATCTGCAATAATTTCATCCATGTCCTTTGCATCTGTGCCAGTATCGTTTGATTACTTTCCCTTAAGGATTCACCAAAAAGAAACTGGTACTATGTGTTACCTGATCAGACCCATCCGTTGGTCTTTCAGTAAGTGATTTAAATGATTTTATGGAAAACTCTTTGATCGTTTGAAAAGCATAACCATTTAAAAAGCGACCTATTGCTAAAATCGGCCTGATAACCCTCTGCAAATTCTTTCAATACTTCAGGTGTATCACGATCAGGATCGACACTAAAGGAAACAAGTAGTGCATCAAAATTTTCTTTCGTCATTTTATCCTGAAGATTACCCCTGCCCTCTGTTCATAAAATGAAATTTCAATCAGTGGGGGTATTACTGCCTGTTATATATGTGGGATAAAACATTTACTCCATCTTTTCCAGTTCTTGTACCATACGATCATAATTCATCGCACCTAATGCAATAAATTGGATCCGACCATTGGAATCAATCATATAGGAAGTAGGATATGCCTGAACCCGATAAGCAGAAGAGACATCTGAGTTCACATCCATCAACACCGGGAAAGTCATCCCGAATTTTTCTACAAAATCGGTAATATTGTTTTCACTTTTTTCTGATTCCGTTAAATTGACCGCTAGAATAGTCACATCTTTTTTATCATACAGTTTTTCTAAATCGGGAATTTCTGCTCTGCATGGCGGACACCACGTAGCCCAAAAATTAACTAAGACACGTTTCCCTTTATAATCAGATAAACGTACTCGCTCTCCTTCTAAAGTTTCTAATTCAAAGTCGGGAGCAAATTCCCCTTTCTCAAGCCCAACTTCATCAGACTCCTTCACTTCCTCCTCACTGTCTTTGGGCGGGGAAGTAATCATACCTCCAGAGACATCACCGCTATCTTCTTGACCAGGTGAGGTAACAAATTCATATGTAGCAAAGCCAAGCATTCCTACTACAATAACAATGATGATGTTTTTTTTCATGGATGATAACCTCCGTTCCTATCCTAATCTTGATAACCATGTATCTTGTACTAAATCAAGCAGAAACTCTGTTATTCGCGGCATGAGACCGAAAAATAGAACCAATCCCATGATAATCATAATAATGGCACCTACCTTCATAATGACCTGACTATGTCGAACAATCCATCTGGTTGATCCAAGGAAAAAGGTCAAAACGATAAATGGCAACGCGAAGCCAATCACGTACATAACGGTGTAAAAAATTCCCTGGCTAGGGTTACTTGCAGCTAATAATAGAATGGATCCAAAAATCGGACCGATACAAGGAGTCCAACCGGCAGCAAATCCAAGACCAACAAAAAACGTCCCCAAATATCCAGCCGGTTTTTTGGAATAATAAAAACGTTTTTCTTTCATTAAAGCTGGAATATTAATCCATCCCGCAACAAATAATCCCATAAATATAATGAAAATCCCGGCAATCCGTTGAATAAACAACCCTGAATCACCTAGCAGCAAATTTTGTGCCCATTGACCCAAAAACGAGGCACTGGCACCCAGGCTGATAAAAACCAATGAAACCGCCAGTAAAAAAAATAAAGAATGGCTCAATAACTGTCGCCGAATTTTAGTATTCCGATTTCCTCGCAGTTCCTTCACACTTATCCCCGTAATATATGATAAATAAGCTGGAAAAATAGGAAGTACACAAGGGGACAAGAATGATAATGCCCCTGCCCCTATCGCTAAAAACATTCCTACAATCAACATTGTATCCGTTTCAATTCCGCCCATTGCGATCCCTCTTTCTGTATCTAATAATAATGATTATTAAACTTATGATAAAAAACAATCCCATAAACCATGGTGCCAAGATATAACCAAACACCGTTATAAACGGCCGCATAAGTATTAACAAAAATACCCCGGCAGACCAGACGGTTAGTATTGTGGTGATTAACGTGCCAGCAGTTATATGTCCACGGATGAGAAAAAATAATACCAAGAGAACAGCCAGTAAAACCAGATAACCAAAGGAATATGTATTATTGTTCCAAACGAGTTGAATGAACTCATAGACAAATGACGCTACTAAAAATACATGCAGGAAAGATTCGATAAATGCTTGTACATCCAGCCGCTGCCGTTTAGACTTATACACTAGTAGCAAGGCAGTGAATAGGACAGCCAGATAAAATGCTTCCGAATTGCTTGGGTAGGCTAATATGGCTAAGGGATCCTTGAGGAATATGGAAAAATTCAAGATCACTTTTCCAAGCCAAATAAATATGATGAAATTAATTAACTGTGAACTCATCTCCTCTACGTGTCTTTTCTTTTTTTCCTTTGATAAATCACTCATCATATAAAAGGAAATGAATCCCACAACTAAACTTATAACAATCAAACCAATTGCCATTAACTTACTCGCTACCACCAAAACTCTTTCCTCCATTCCAATGACTCCCACTCTATACTAATAACACAATGTGAAAATTTGATGAAAATATGAAAACAAAATTATGGGGGCAGTCTTCCGCCACGCTAACACGTTAATACATTAGTGTGGTGGGAGACTGCCCCCGATATGATTAGATAGCTTGGTCCATGCATGCTATCAACCTATTTACGATGTCTTGTGCAATTTTCTCAATTGCTTCGTATTCAATCATTTGCATCAATGCTGTTGGTTTCTGCGTACCGATTATGGTTTTTCCATTATCCTTATAAACAGCTATTTTACAAGGCAGAACATAACCATCAGTTGATTCTGCGATAACACATGCTGTGCTGCTTCTGGATTGCACACTTTCAAAACATGATAAAGCACCTTTTTCTCGGTATCAGTACCTATTTATTTTGGTGTTGCTCTCACAGCATAGTTTGCTGGGTTCAATGGAATAGATTCTGTATCAAAGCTGTATCTTTCCAATATCCTGTTTGCTTCGGTTGAAGATATGCGGTGATCGAGCGGCGGTCCTGATTCCGTTTCAATGGCTTCCCAGTCAAGCAAAAGCAGCTGTCCGCCTGGTTTCAAAATGCGTTTTATTTCAGAAAGTGTTCTGTCAACATCCGGAACCTCATGCATCACAAAAGCAATGATAATCTTATTTACGGATTCATCCTCCAATTTAATATGATTTAAATCACTTTCCATATAATGAATGTTATCCAGATTTTCTTCGCCTGCATTTTCCCGTAGCATTTCCAGCATTTTCGGCTCAATATCAACCGCATATACTTTCTCCGCCTTCTTTGCAATTGGAATTGTAAAATAGCCATTTCCAGCTCCAAGATCAGCAACAGTATCACCTGATTGCAAATTCAAATGTTCCGTGATCTCATCTGGCGGCAATGCTTTTTTACGTTCTGCTCGCATGAGTGATTGTGCTTTTTCAGGATTAAATCGTTTATCCGTCATATTTGCAGCTCCTTTTCTCATAATTACTATCTCTTCCTGCTATAATATCATTCTTTCCCTATCTTATACCCAGGAACTCATACCACCTTTAACATTGGTTACACTTTCAAATCCATGTTTTTTTAAAATTTTAGCTGCTTTCATACTCCGCATTCCACTTTGGCAAATAACGACCACTTCTTTATTTTTATTAAGTTTGTTAGTTTGTTGTGTTAATTGTGATAGCGGAATATTTTTAAATGGTTTCCTGTGATTTGCTTGATATTCCTGGGGTGTCCGCACATCGATAAATTGAACATTTTTGTCATTAAACTTCTTTTTCGCTTCAAGTACTGTTGCTTGCGATACACCTTTAACAGGCATGAATTTTCGTATTACGAATGCGACAATTCCTATCAGGATTATCCACTGTATCATTCCCAAAGTAATTTCTCCTCCTACCAAGTCATATTACATGAAGATATCAACCCAAATTTTTATTGTCGTTACTAAAATTAAGACTGACAAAATCAATTGCAGCACCTTCGTATTTATCTTTTTCCCAATGTTTGCACCCAATGAAGATGCAAGTAAACTCGCAACAATCATTATTGCAGCGGGTATAAATAACACTTGCCCTGTCAATAGTTTACTTGATGTTGCACCGATAGACGAGATAAATGTAATGGCCAAAGACGAAGCAATTGTTATTCTTGTAGGTATCTTCAACACAATCAGCATAATAGGAACTAACAGAAATGCTCCACCAGCACCTACAATGCCCGCACCAATTCCAACAATTAGTGCAAGTGAAGTTGCAATCCATCTATTAAAATTCACGGTATCAAAAGGGATTTCATCGCTTCCCTTTTTAGGCATGAACATCATGATTACAGCAAGTAATGCCAATACGCCATATACCAAGTTTACGCTCTCTTCAGACATATACGAGGAAAATAACCCACCTGCAAAACTACCGATTAATACACTTATCCCCATATAGCCAATTAGGCATTTATTTAAATATCCACCTTTTCGATACGCCCAAACACCACCTATTGTTGCAAACAGCACTTGAATAGCCGTGATACCCGAAATTTCATATGCACTAAAATTTGCAATTCCTAAGACAGCAGGGATATATAACAACATTGGATAATTAATAATTGCTCCGCCAATCCCAAGCATTCCGGATATAAATGATCCAATAAAACCAATTAAAAAAATAGAAATAATATAAACAAAACTAATTTCCATAGAATAGCCCCCCTTAACAAGAGGGAACCCATAGCAAATGGGTCACCTTTATGCTTTTTTTATCCAAAACTTGAGTACATCGCCTTCTTCCGTATTTTTTAAAATTTCATGACCGCCAGATTTCGCCCATGCAGAAAGATCACTTTTGGCACCTTTGTCTGTCGCATGAACCTCTAGTATGTCACCAGAATTTAATTCATCCATTACTTTTTTTGTTTTAACGATTGGCATTGGACATGCCAATCCTTTTGCATCTATAACTTTGTTTACCTCCATTATTTCTCCTCCTCTAATTATCCTTCAACCGCACAACGGTTGGGGCCTGTTTCCATTTCTTTTTGTTTATCTATATCAGGTGTGATTTTTCCCATATTTATTTTACGAATATCTTCATATGCATTTGGTTGTGGCGGGAGATTTTCGGTTACCATTTTTCTAAATTCATTTTCATTATCTACTTGCAAACCTGAATTTCTTCCGTAAAGATCGCCTAATCGAGCCGATACTTTACCACCCTTACCCAGTTCTTCTGCAAATGAATAATGGGCAGGTAGCACGATTAAATCCTCAGATAACTCTTTATATCGAGAATAGAGTGTATTACGTAGGTCCCCCACCCAATCATCTGCCAATCCAGCCAAGTCCGGGCGACCGATCGACTTAACAAAAAGAATATCGCCGGTCAACAAATACGTATCATCCACAATAAATGATGTACTTCCATTAGTATGTCCCGGCGAGTATACGGGTTGAACTTGTACAGAAGTATTCCCTACGATAATGTCCTTACCATCTTCAAGCGGTGTATAATCAAACATCACCTCTGTAGCGTCTTTCGGCGGCAAGTAATACTCTCCGCCTACCTTCTCTGCTAATTTGCGTCCACCAGAGATATGATCAGCATGTAAATGAGTGTCAATGACATGTTTGATTTGAACACCTTGTTCCTTTGAAAAGTCCTCATAAATATCGATCATACGGTTAGCATCCACAATTGCCGCCTCTCCATTCGATACAATAAAGTAGGAAAGGCAACCTTTACCAAGACGAACAAATTGATATAGACTTCCTCCGTCACTCAAATCCCCAATTTTTACAGGTTCTAAGTGTTCACTCCATGCTTTCATTCCACCTTCTAGGCTATATACATTGGTAAAACCAGCTTCCTCAAGAAAGTCAGCTATCATTTCGGATGAACCGCCTTGTGCACAAACGACAATGATTTCCTGTTCTTTTTGTAACTTGTCTGCTACAAGGGCAATACCATCTAGTAAGTTGAAGTACGGTTCATTAAGAATTTCAACCTTCTCCCCCTCAATTTTCCAATTATCGAATTCATCTGTATTGCGAACATCTAAAATTAACGTATCTTCGTGATTAATAATCTTTTTAGCCAATTCTTTTGTTGATATTGCGTTAGACATCGATTCCCCTCCAAATTAAAATGATAATGTGATATCAGCATCTTTTGCATATTCCATAAATGTAGCAGCACCGCCTACTTCAATTCCATCAATAAAGGCATCTTTCTCCAAGTTCATGACATCCATTGTCATTTGACACCCAATTAGTCTAATTCCCAATTCCTGAGCAATACCTGCTAGTTCCTCAATAGATGGAACATTTGCTTGTTTAAATCCTTCTCCGAAATGTTCTTTCCCTACTGGTAGCGGAAGATTTTTGTGTGCTTCCTTGTGAATTAAATTCAATCCTTCAAACGTAAAGAAAATTCCTACCTCTGCATCAGACGCTGCTGCCGCCGTTGCTAGGTTAAATACCTTATACGCATCAAATAAAGTTCCGTTTGCCGCAATAATCGCTACTTTTGTGTTTGCCATTTTAAATTCCTCCAAATGTGTTTAATAGTTTTTAATTACTTTTTCAGTTGGGCCTTCCCATTTACTCATACCGGGTAATACATTTTTTACATTTTTAAAGCCCTTTTCAGTTAATTTTTGTGCAGCTAAATCACTACGATTGCCTGTACGGCAAATGACATTAATTTCTTTATCTTTATCAATTTCTGAAAACCTTTGATCTAATTCCCCAAGAGGTATATTTACTGCACCATCTATATGGCCAAATGTGAATTCAGCAGATTCCCGAACATCAAGTATGATGATAGATTCATCCCCGTTTATTTTGCTGCGCAGTTCTTCCAAATTTATAATTTCTTCATGTTTCGTCTCTACCTTTGTTTCCTCATCCGTTGCTTTTCGTATATAATGTTTTAGCACATTTTCTTTTTCTATTGTCCCAAGATACTGATGCCCGGTGCTGCTTGCCCATGCCTTGATATCTGCAGCTGAACCTTTATCGGTCGCTTGAACTTCAATAACCTGACCGGGTTGTAAGTTCGTAATTGCTTTTTTGGTTTTAACAATCGGCATTGGACATGCTAAGCCCCTTGCATCTAGCGTTTCATTTACTGTAATGCTCATTAAAATCCTCCTTTATTTCTCTATTTCACCTTCCCAATCCAACATGCCCCCAGCCATATTGATAACATCATAGCCATGCTTACTTAAGAATGAACACGCACTTCCGCTTCGGCCACCAGAACGACAAACCATATAATGATGCTGATTTTTGTCTATTTCATCAAGATGATCAGTTAATTGGCCAAGTGGGATATGACGAGCACCGGGTATTTTCCCTTGTGCTACCTCTTCGTCTTCCCGAACGTCAATAATACTTACTTTTTCACCATCTATTAATTTCTTTTCTAATTCTTTTGCTGTAATTTCCTTCATTAATATTAATATTCCCTCCAAATTTTTCACTTTTATATTTTCCTTTTGCAGCCTACTTACCAACAAGGGTATAAAAATAACAAAAAAAAGTCTTTTGAATATACCTATACCTGTAGGGGTATATAAATTGTTTTAAAAAATTGGGCTAATTGCTTAACCCGCTTGCTATGGTAAATGCTAATAAACTTTTTGTCAACCTAACCTTCTTATCTGCTTCTAACAAGTAAATTAACAGCTTCCTTTATTAATTCCTCGGAATTTTGACCGTTTTCCTTTTCTTCACGGATACATTGCTCAAGATTCGTACTGACAATTAACGCCGCTGTTCGGTCTAAAGCACTTCTAACAGCTGACATTTGAGTAACAACATCACGGCAATTTTTTTCTTCTTCCATCATTTTTAATAAACCTCTAACCTGTCCTTCAACACGTTTCATTCTATTTTTAATTTTAGGGTCATATCTCATGCGTTACACTCCTTTCACTGTTCTTTATCTAGTTTATATCCAATAGCATGATGTTCTTTTACGCAAAATACATAGACTTAAATTTTTCTCTATATTTCCATATTATTTGATGCAATTCAGGTACGCAAGTGGAATACAGGAAGCATGCTTTATCATACCTCGATAAAGTGGTACAGTAATATCTAGTGTCAAAAAGTACTGTAGATTCATTACAATAGGATTCCACTTTACTAATGTAGACTCGCATATGCATCTGCTAGAGGAACAAAACAAGCGGGAGAATGACAATAACCAGAATCACCAATCTCCCCTCTTATAAAAGCACTATGCAACAATAATATACCCCTGATGGTATATTGTCAACCCTGTACTTTTACTCTATACGAATTGATAAGAAACCTTTGTACCCAGCGATTAGAAGAAGTAAAAAAATTTTAGGACAGGTGAAAAAAGATAAATTCCACTGTAAAAATAGGATAAAATATCACTACCCTTATTCACTATAATAATCAAATAGGCATTAATTTTAGCTGTATTCCGTTGAATCTATTCTTTGTATGTATGCTATTAATCAAGTTCTGCACCAAAAAATTTCCTTAACCCACTCAAAAATTCTCGCAATGGTTGAACTTTTTTCCGTTTTATTGCTCTTTCATCACATTGGGTTGAAACTTTTATAAAGTTTTCATTCTTGCATTTCAACACCAAACTTTATATAATAATAAAAAACTCAATATCAAAGCAATGAAAAAGGCGCAGTACAATTACCCGCTGATTTATAGAGAGCTTGTGGCAGCTGGAAACAAGCATCAAGGTAGATTGGAATTGGACTTTAGAGCTGATCGATAATTAAGTGATCTTACAAAAGCCGTAAGATAACAAGGGTGGCACCGCGGTTCATTCGTCCCTTTTGATGGGATAAATGGGCTTTTTTTAATGCCTTAAGAAGTTAATAATATAAACGGAGTGATACGAATGAAAACAATATTTTCAGGAATTCAGCCAAGTGGAACGTTAACCATCGGAAATTATTTAGGCGCAATGAAACAATTTGTTGACCTGCAAGAAGATCATAATTGCTATTTTTGTATCGTTGATGAACATGCGATTACGGTTCCGCAAGATCGTTTAGAATTAAGAAAAAATATTCGCTCACTGGCTGCTTTGTATTTAGCAGCTGGAATTGATCCGGAAAAATCTACCTTGTTCATTCAGTCAGAAGTGCCTGCACACACACAATTAGGTTGGTTAATTCAATGTGTCAGCTATATAGGTGAATTAGAGCGGATGACACAATTTAAGGATAAATCCGCTGGTAAAGATGGAGTGTCAGCGGCATTATTAACATATCCGCCATTAATGGTTGCAGATATTTTACTATACAATACGGATCTCGTCCCAGTTGGCGAAGATCAGAAGCAGCATCTTGAACTGACAAGGGATTTAGCACAACGGTTTAATAATAAATACAACGACATCTTTACAATACCAGAAATCAGCATTCCAAAAGTTGGCGCGCGAATCATGTCCCTTCAAGAGCCTACTAAAAAAATGAGCAAATCCGATCAAAACGAAAAAGCATATATTTCCATGTTGGATGAGCCGAAAAAAATTGAAAAGAAAATTAAGAGTGCTGTTACGGATTCGGAAGGTGTTGTTACATTCGATAAAGAAAACAAAGCTGGCGTGTCCAACCTGTTAACAATTTACGCAAGCTGTACCGGGGAAACTATTGAAACTATTGAAGCTAGATATGAAGGGAAAGGCTACGGTGAATTCAAGCAGGGCGTTGCCAATGCCGTAATTGATGTATTAGCGCCAATCCAAGAACGCTATAATGAACTAATTGAGTCAGAAACGTTAGACCATATACTTGATAATGGTGCAGAAAAAGCAGCGCTTACAGCTAACAAAACATTGGCCAAAGCTAAAAAAGCAATGGGACTTGGCAGGGTAAAACGTAAAAAATAAATCAGTGAGGTGACTTGGCCTCACTGATTTATTTTTTTAGTTTAGACGTATTATGGTCTTGTGTATTCTCAAGCTCCCACATTTTTTCAAGGAATGGCTGGCCCTTGATTAACTTCCCGCATAAATCCTCATGTGCTTTGCTCCAGCCATTTTTTACCCCGTGATATAATGCCTGCCATACCTTTTCCTCATCCATATACCGGATATACGGATATTCCTTTGGGTTCCATTCCGTTAGCCAATAGCGTAATTCCTCCAGGTTATTCGTTGTATGTAGTTGATCAAGTGCCATCATGAGCAGCTGCTTTAATTGGCGTTCTCTTCGCGTTAATCCGAAAACGAGATCCGGTGGCATGGATAGCATATGGTATTCTTTTTTCATCATACTTTCATCAAATTTAAATGATTGCGGTTTGGTTCCATCAATCATATCGAATACGAGCTGTTCCTGCCTTGGAATCAATCTGCTCTTGCGAATTGGGATTTGGTATCCAATCGTATCAATTGCAATGATATCTGTTCCGTCTGTTACAACACAAGCATAATCTAAAACAGTTCGTTCCTGCCCTTTTCTGACATATGCACGTTTATAAATGGCATCAAGCATTGGTTTAGGCAAATCATGCATATCATTTTCAATATAATTATACAATCCTTTGTTTATGTAAAGCAGCGGAACCTGATCTAACAGTTCAATTCCATCATCTTTACGCCACTCATGAAAAAAACACACGTTGTACCCGTTCTCTTCCCCTTCAAACCAATTCACCCAAACATCGTGTAAATATAACATATACAACCCTCACTTTTTTTGAATGAAATCATTTAAAATACATTATGACCATCATTAAAAAAATTATTCTAAGTGAAGCCTAATTTAAGAGTTGTTTGGGTAACTATATAGCGCAACTGCCATAATCACAAAACCGATTGGCAAAAAGTAACACTCTGGCCGTGCCATAATAAAAACCAGATAATCCCCCCAGCTCAACCCTGCCGGCAAAAAGTTTGTATATGCAATAAGCGTAACCCCGCCGGTCACTGCCAGTCCAAATCCAAGCAAAAATAAAAATATAGAAAACATTATCCATCCACCCCGTGCTTGTCCAAGCCTTTTTTTCATTTTATGCGGACAAGAGTGGATACATGTTTAATTTGAGGGATTCAAGTAAAATTGCGTTTTATTCAATTGTTTATTGGGTTATATTTTTTCATCCGAATCGTAAATCAACCGCTCATTTTGGACACTTATCATTAAATCAACCATAACTCCTAAAACAACGCACACAAAAAGGCTATCCCATCCAAGGTCATCATGCCTTATTGAAATAGCCTTCTGCGTCATTTAGTTAAACTTTTTAAATATCAATGAAACATTGTGCCCGCCGAATCCGAGTGAATTACTCATGACGACATTTACTTCTTGTTTACGGGCTTCATTTGGTACGTAATCCAGATCACATTCAGGATCCGGAGTTTCATAGTTAGTCGTGGCTGGAATAATACTATCTTCAATTGACTTTAATGCGATCACAGACTCAATTCCGCCCGCTGCACCAAGCAAATGTCCAGTCATCGATTTTGTTGATGAAATCGCAACACCTCGCGCATAATCCTGAAAGACTGTTTTTATCGCTTGTGTTTCAAATTTATCATTTAGGTTTGTACTTGTACCATGGGCGTTAATGTAATCAACATCTGCTGCAGTCATTTCCGCATCGTTTAACGCCTGCTGCATGGCTCTAGCCGCACCTTCACCGTCTAATGCTGGTGCTGTAATATGATAGGCATCTCCAGTAGCACCATAACCAACGATTTCCCCATAAATTTTAGCGCCGCGTTTTTGTGCAGATTCCAGTGTTTCCAAAATTAAAATTCCCGAACCTTCACCCATAACAAAGCCATCACGGTTCAAATCGAATGGTCTGCTTGCTTTTGATGGATCTTCGTTTAATGACAATGCTTTAGCAGAACTGAATCCTGCAAAAGCCATATTCGAAATTGGTGCCTCTGTTCCACCAGTAATCATGTAGTCTGCCCCGCCGCGCTGGATTACTTTAAACGCGTCACCAATTGAGTTAGCCCCAGACGCACAGGCAGTTGTCGAACATGAATTAATTCCTTTTGCACCTAACTGGATGGATACTTGGCCAGCAGCCATGTCAGGTATCATCATTGGTACAAAGAACGGACTTACTTTACGCGGACCTTTTTCCAATAATTTCGTATGCTGGTCCTCCCACGTTTGCATTCCGCCAATTCCAGAACCGATCCAGACACCTACACGATTAGCAATATCCTCATTAATCGTAAGGTTGGCATCTTCAACAGCCATTTTTGCAGCTGCAACTGCATACTGTGTGAACGGATCCATTTTTCTTGCATCTTTTTTGTCCATATAGTTTGTTGGATCAAAATCTTTTACTTCTGCTGCGACTTTAGCAGGATAGTCATCTTTGTTCACCTTTGTTACAAAGTCGATTCCTGAATTGCCAGCTACAATGTTACTCCATGTCGACTGGACATCATTTCCTAATGGAGAAACTGCCCCAAGACCAGTGACAACAACTCTTCTTGCTTCCATTGGTACTCCTCCTAATCATCTTATCTTATCTGTAGACTTTATTTTCCCCAGCGCAACGCAACCGCACCCCATGTTAAACCGCCGCCAAAGCCGACTAACACGAGTAAATCATTATCTTTAATTTTACCATTTTTAACATCTTCTGATAAAGCAATTGGAATAGATGCTGCGGAAGTATTTCCGTACTTGGTTATTGATTTTGCCATTTTTCCCTCAGAAATCCCTAATCGTTCCCGTGCCGCATCCATAATTCGAATATTGGCTTGGTGGGGGATGAGATAATCCACTTCATCTTTATTTAATCCAATCTTCTCAATGACACTGACTGCCGATTTAGGCATTTGTCTAACAGCGAATTTGAAAACTTCGCGGCCATTTTGGATAAGATGCTGTTTATCATCCTGGTATAAATGTTTACCGCCAGCACCATTTGCTCCCAATTCAAACGAAAGAATCCCTTTCCCTTCAGAAACTTTGCCAACAACTGCGGCCCCAGCTCCATCACCGAAAAGTACACAAGTATTGCGATCCTTCCAATCGGTAATTTTGGAAAGCTTTTCAACGCCAACAACTAAAATATGCTTGTATGCATTCGTGTCAATAAATTGTTTGGCAGTAATTACGCCATACATAAATCCAGAGCACGCTGCACCAATATCCATCGCTGCAGCGTTTTCTGCTCCCAAGCGATCTTGTATCCGGCATGCTACAGATGGGAATGGTGAATCAGGCGTAACGGTAGCTACTAAGATTAAATCCAACTCTTCTGCCTTTATATTCGCTTCTTTTAACGCATCCTGTGCTGCAAAGAATGCCATATCGGATGTATCTACATCATCACCAGCAATTCTGCGCTCTTCAATGCCCGTTCTTGTTCTGATCCATTCATCACTTGTCTCCACTATCTTTTCCATATCTTTATTGGTAACCACATTGGATGGGACATAGTGACCTGTTCCTAAAATACCTACGCTCATATTGTCATCCCCTTATGGACTATTGTTTATATCAATTCTTATGACTTGGTACTAATTTTAATGCATTATTACCCCCGTTGCAAGAAAAATAAATAAAAGCAATACACTTACATCAGTATTATGTGCGTTCATTGCACCTGTTATTTTTCCAATTCGTTTGGTAATAACCCCGTGTCAATGTAGTCGTCAATTGCTTCATTAATTTCATCCTGGAGATCTTCAGGAACTTCCGGACTGTAGTTGCCTAACGTTATGACGTCATCCTGAAAATCAAAAGTTAGTATGTCACCCTTTAACTCTTTTTCATTAAATTTTTCCGCGACGAGCTCGTACAATTTATCAACATGCTGAACAGTACTTGTTAATACAGTCGATTCAGCTATATCTGATTGATCAGAAACATAACCAATTGCATAGATGCCATCCTTGTTTGCCTGTTTAATAATGTCCACACTATAGGAATCTCCAGCTGGATAGATAACATCCATGTCGTTTTCGAGCATTGCTTGATACATTTTCATTGCGGTACCTTTGTCGCTCCAGTTATTCACATACTGAATATGTACCTCCGCAGATGGGTTTCGATATTTTACCCCTTCATAAAATCCTTCAATTTCCGGCTGCCATTCGTATGCTGCAATAATCCCAACCTGATTCGTTGTCGTCATTGCCCCAGCAACCATTCCGCCGAAAAAACCCATTGCATGGGAATTAAAATTTAAGCTCGTAACATTTTCGGCCGAATATCCGCCATTAAAATATACAAATTGTACATCTGGATACGCTTGTGCAATATCCACAAAAAATTTCCCATATGTGTTGCTATGGCCAAATATGAGATTTACCCCATTATTTACAAACTCGTCCACCGCATCTGTAACATCTTGCTGTGTTTTAATACCTTCTTTAAAATATACATCAACATCAAATTCTTCACTAATCGACAATAGGCCCTTGTACCCTTTTTTGCCCCATGCTTGATCATGAATTGAGTCCTCAACAAGCATTCCTACTTTTTGAATGTTATCCTTTTCAAAATAGCTGCCGCAGCCTGATAGTAGAATGAATCCAAATGCCAATAAAGATAGGATGAATAGCTTTTTCAACATGTGCACTCCTAACCCTGAACATTGATATGACAACAGTTATTTCTTATATTGTATCGTTTTACCAGTTTTACGTAAATGCTATATAACGTTACATTTATATTACACCGTAAAGTTTTCTAAATTTTGCGTAATGCGCTTGAACTATTTTTAGGTTCTCCGTTATGGGCTTTTTGTCACGAACATAGATGGAGGTTTCCTGATCAGCATCATTCATTTCTTTCTCCCTGAATGACTTTATCTCTATTAACTCTGGCAAATAAGCGGATTTAGTGAATTGCATCACACAATAGATGAAATCTTTTATATAAATAGCCTCTGTCAGAAATCGTTCTGAGTCAAATCGGACGAAATCATTTTTGTCATAAAAACCATCATCATTCATTTCCATCCATTCTCCAAATAATAATGGCAATTTAATTGATACAATGTTTGTTTTCCGTTTTTCCTCCGGTTTATCAAAACGTAATTGAATGGTCCGTTCCGAGTGACCTGAAGTTTGAACATCAACCGAAATTGCTATGTCATCTCCCTGTTTATTTCGTTTGCTTGGATTTAATGTAAATAATTCGTTTCTGCCAAAAAATAATGATAATGTCTCTTTTTTATCAGATGAAATTTCGTCAAACCCAATGACATTTTGACCCTGATTCAGCAAATGATTAACAAGATGATAGCCTATCCAGTCAAAGCAATTCGTTACAACATATGCCATTTGTATCCCCTTCCCTCTTTATTACTATACTATTCCCCATAGTTAAGAAATACTTTTATTTTTTGTACTGTTTTGGTAAACTAGACTTAAGAATGTAATAAAAATGAGGTGTTATAGATGCGGTTCATTTGGACTTTAATTTGGGCGTTGTTAATTAGCGGCGTTATATCTTATGTACTGACAAGTATGGGCGGTACTGATTTCGATATCATGTCTACGGTAACATTAGCTATTATCATGGCTATAGCTGTGTATATTTTAGGTGAAGGTGTCGTTAAGCAGGAAAAAGAATAAACATGATGCTTTTATGGGGTCTGTCTCTAATACACTAACTTATAACAGTTAATGTGTTGCGGACAGACCCTTACTATGTTAGCGGGTGACCTTCATTAGTACCATGGCAATACACTTAGTGCAGTCAGGGCAGCCAATGGCAAAATGAGCCTCCTAAATCGTCTTGGCGGATATCCGAACCCATATCCAAATCCCGGGTATCCAAATCCATACCCCGGAAACCCAAATTGACGATTGTCTTGATCATGATTAAAATTCGCCTGTTGCTGAAGTTCATGCTGCTCTAAAGGAACGGCAAGATAGACATATTCATCGTCTAACCCGGTAACGATACCATCTATTCTCGAACCATCATTCATTTCAGCAAGCACATAAGCATGCATATGATCCTTACACATTTCGTATATATGGTGATAATTCTGATTCATTTTCATTTTTATACCTCCTCACCAACTAGACTATTCAACCAGATTTGGGTTGGTGACTCAGTTTTCAACAAATAGAAGAGAATCGAAATCGGATATTGGATATCGACCGCAATCTGCTGCAGCAATTTTAACAAAAGCAACAAAATAGAAACTGTCCGGGGGTATAGCAATGGAGAATATTACAGAGTTTTGGCTATTAGTAAAATATATTATTTTAGGTTTATTTCAGGGATTCACGGAACCAATTCCAATCTCTTCAAGCGGACATTTAGTCATTTTACGTGAACTGTTTAACATCGAAATTAAAGGACTTTCATTTGAGATTCTTGTTAATTTTGGTTCACTGCTTGCGGTATTGGTTATTTATCGCAAGGATATTATCCGCCTCGTCACTAATTTCTTCCGTTTCATTTTCGCTAAGGATGAAGCTGCAAAAGCTGATTTTCAATTTATGATGTATTTGGTGATTGCAACAATACCAACTGGGGTCATTGGCTTATTGTTTGAAGATTATATCTCAAGTAAACTCAGTACGGTTGCGATTGTCGGGGTGACACTCCTTATAACTGGTTTTGCCTTATGGATCATTCGAAACCTGCGGGGTAATAAGAACGATCGGGAGATATCACTTAAAGATGCTATTATTGTTGGACTGGCACAAGCCGTTGCATTAATTCCTGGCATAAGTCGTTCAGGTGCTACAATTGTCGCTGCTATGCTGCTTGGGATGAAACGCGAAACAGCACTTCGTTTTTCATTCCTGCTTTATATCCCTGTCAGCCTTGGCATTACTGTTATGTCTGCCTCCGATATTGTAAACGACAAGAACTTTGATGTGTTGATGATTCCGTATTTACTGGCATTTATGGCATCCATCATCGCCTCGTATTTCGCTCTAAAGTGGTTTATCAATATCATGGCTAATGGTAATTTAAAATACTTTTCGTATTATTGTTTTATCGCGGGAATTCTTGTTATACTCTTCTTGTAGGGCAGTAGTTTTGAACCACTGCTTTTTTTACCGCTAAAGGCAGGTAAACGATAACTTACATGATGCAAAACTTTTAAAGGTGGTTTATTGACTATGCCTCTTAGACCTAAGATGTCCGATCAATTAAGGAGTTTGTTAGATTCGGTTGATCATATAAAGCCAATTAAAAAGGATACATTTTTATTTTCTGAGGGTGAAATTGCGGATGAATTGTATATCATTAAATCTGGAAGAATTCAGATTGGCAAGCTTTCTCCCGACGGACGCGAGCTATCTTTACGAATATGCAATAAAGATGATATTGTCGGTGAACTTTCCCTATACTCGGAAAATGTAAAATACATATTAAATGCAAAGATTATGGAAGATGGTGAAGTTGCCGTAATTAAAAAATCAGAATTAGAAGAAGAACTGATTAATAACAGCGGCTTGGCCATCGAGTTCATGAAAATTATGAATGAGTATTACCGCAGAGATCAAACGAGATTTCGGGACCTTGTCTTACATGGCAAAAAAGGGGCACTGTACTCTACGTTAATTCGCCTCTCCAACAGCTATGGCAAAAAGCTGGAAAACGGCGATATTTTTATTGATATCATACTGACTAATCAGCAACTAGCGAATTTCGGCGGGACATCCCGCGAAAGTGTTAACCGCATGTTAAATGAATTAAAACGAAATAACATTCTGTCCACAAAAAAAGGAAATATTATTATCCATGACCTGCAGCACCTAAGAGATGAAATAAATTGTGAAAACTGCCCTGTTGTACTGTGCAGTATACATTAGAAACCGAAATACCCTTCCAGAGCTTGTCCCTGGAAGGTGTTTCAGTTTACGGGGCAATGTTTGGACTCTACCGCTGATGTTCTGCTTGTTCTGCCGATGTTCTGACTTTCCTGGCGATATTCTGCTTCTCCTGGCGATATTCTGACTCTCCTGCCGATATTCTCCTTCTACCGCCGATGTTCTGACTCTCCTGCCGATATTCTCCTTCTACCGCCGATGTTCTGACTCTCCTGCCGATATTAATCCTCCCGCTTGCAATACAATTTTTATTTACTATTAGCCTTCTTTTTCTTCACGCGCATTGCTTTTGGGATATAAACGCAGTATGGTTCACTTTCCATATAGTCTCCTGTTACATTATAGGCTCTTGATCTGGATCCGCCGCATACAAAACGGAATTCACATACACCGCATTTACCTTTATATTTATCCGGATTCCGTAAATTTTGAAAGACTTCCGAATCACGATAAATCTTAGCAAGCGGCGTTTGCCTTACGTTCCCTGCTTTAATCGGCAGGAGACCACTTGGGAAAACATCACCAGTATGTGAAATGAAAACAAACCCATTTCCATCGTTCACACCTTTTGGCGCACGGCCCAAACCATCAATCTGTCCCGTCTTACCGCTCATTAGGGCATCTTCATAGAAAATATGCTCCTTGTCACTAATGCTTTTTTGCTCCCGTATTTTGTTCTGGATAACGACGCGGCGGTAATGCTGTGCTGCAGTTGTTTTAATATCAAATGGAACACGTTTCGATAAATCATATAACCACCGTAATACACGTTCATGCTCAACTGGTGAAATCATATCTGATTCTTTTCCCCGACCGGTCGGAACAAGGAAAAACACGCTCCATAATACACAGTTTAAGCGTTCAACCATTTCTGCCATTTCATCCAAATAATCTGCATTATATTTGGAAATTACCGTATTAATCTGTAGGGGCATTTCTAATTCGTGTAAATATTTAATTGCATTCATTGTTAAATCAAACGAACCAGATGTTCCTCTGAAATGGTCATGGACTTCTGCACAATGCCCGTCAATGCTAAAAGCCCACCGTGCCAGTCCAATATCCTTCGCCTTTTGCATGGCAGCCTTCGTCACATTAGGGGTCGCAGATGGTGTCATGGATACACGCACACCTTTTTGTATTGCATATTGTGCAATTTCAAAAACATCTGGACGTTCTAAAGGATCTCCTCCGGTAAAAACCAGCATTGGATTGTTCATTTCATATATGTCATCAATCAATTTTTTGCCTTCCTCAAACGTCAATTCACGCGGATCACGATGATATTGTGCTTCTGCACGGCAATGCAGGCATTTTAAAGCACAAGCGCGGGTTAATTCCCAAATTACAATAAACGGATTTTCATTATAGTCCTGTGGAAACATGATACCACTCCTAAAAATTAGTTTGAATAACGTTACGGATGTAATTGTATCGATTTATATAATAATTGGATATGACATTTTTCACACCAAAAAATCAGATAAGACTCTTGAAAATGAATTCAAGAGTCTATCCATAATTAAGAAGCTTTGCTTAGACACCATTATGCGAATGTATTATTTTTTACCTATTGCCACCCGCCAAAGTGATGGACCCTCTTCCGTATAATCCCATGAAAATGCATTCTCGCCTCGTTCTATCATCATTTGATAATGAAGCGGCTTTGGGTCATGGTCGTTTGATAGCTCCATAAATTGCCCCGCTTCCAATTCATCAAACATCTCAAAAATTTTTTGGTGGCGATACCTCGGTTCAATCTCCGGTGCGTGTATTTTAATTGCGTAATCCGTTTTATTCATTGTGCAGCCTCCTTATTTTATAGCGTTATAATTTAATTCCCCCTAATCATAAATGGTCCATTGAATAAAAGATGTGACCGGGAACATCATTAAACTATGATTTTTATCACGCTTACGAAAACTGTTCACAAATTCGTAAATATCCAGGGGGTATATCATGTTAAAATATAATGGAATACTATAATGCACTTCTATTTTGACGTGGAAGGAGCTTTTTTTGGATGAATTCACAATCGATTAAGGAACTGCTGCAGAAGGTCCCATTATTTAAGGATTTAACTGACTATGAAATGGAACCGATTGTTGACTTGGCAAAATTCCGAATGTACCGCCATGGAACACATATCTTCATGCAGGGTGATCCACTTACAAATGTTTACTTTATACACCAGGGCAAGGTAAAAATATACAAGAGTGATTTAAATGGAAAAGAACAAATTGTCAATATCCTGCAGCCGGACGATATGTTTCCGCACGCCGGTTTTTTCAGACAGGATAATTATCCGGCTCACGCATCCATATTGGAGGATGCTGTTCTAATTTATATACCAATTCGTTTATTTGAGGATTTTCTGTATACACACCCGGAAATTTGCGTGAAATTATTTCGCGTATTAGGGGATAAACTGGTCGATCTGCAACAACGGCTGGAGGAGAAAATTTTACACAATACGTACGAGCAAATCATTATGCTTCTATTACGTCTTGGTAAGGATTATGGGATAAAAACGAAAGATAATCAAATTAGAATCGCCACCCAATTTACAAACCGGGAACTTGCAAATATGATCGGAACCAGCCGTGAAACAATCAGTCGCACGCTGACACAATTGAAAAAGCAAAACCTCATATGGAATGACAGCTACGGCTATTACATAATTGATAAAGAGGGAATGAAGGACGAAATTTTTTAACAGGAAAAAAGCTTAAATATACTGCAATCATGGAAATTTGAATAAAAATAGCAGGGATGGGAAACTATCTCCTGCTATTTTTTCATGTTCATTCAAGAATCAAATTGTATTCTTTTTATACGGACTGTTCCGCTTTTGATCCTTCTTTGGAACGATGCACTAAATACTGGTAACCGTATATAATCAGTGCATAGGTCATGTACGTAAAAAACAGATGATATGACTTAAAGTTTTTGAGCTTAGACACTTTTAATTTCTCGAATACCTTGCTTAACGGTACGGCCAAGGCTGCATTCATAAAGACATTTATCAATATGTAACGGGTAAACCTGCCAAAGGTAAGATGAAAGATCCATATTGTCCCTGCAAAAAATGGTCCAAAAACAAAACTAAGATCATGAAAAACCTGCGTTGCAAGCTTTCCTTTTACTACCCAAAATTTATACTTTAATGAAAGCGCACATACGATCAATACTAATGCCGATGTAAATATAGAAACAGGCAAAAATTTATTTATCACTTTTTTGGGTAATAATAATAGAGAAGACCATGATATAACTACTAAACATATTCGGATAATCATTTGCAGCATTTATCCATTTTCCTCCTCTCGTGTTCCTATCATTTGTATTTAATCAGCAATTATTCTAAATTAGCAAAAAAGACCAATCCCAATTGGATATGGCCTTTCTACTTAATAAAATAAACTCACTGCTCCATTGTTCTTTTAAAATAAGTTACCTCTATAAAATGTCTAGTCGAAGAACCAATGCAATTAATACTTGCAGCAATAGTTGGATATTAACCGCAATATCCGTATCCGTAGTGGTGATATTTACACCGCGTGAGTTTTGAATATAAACCTGCTGACTATTCACTTGACTAGTTTGTAATTTAGCATTTAATTCCTGGGTTATTTCGTTTGCTGTATTACTATCTGCTATGGAAATGCTGATTACTAGGGCAATGGCAACCTGAAGAGCTACCTGAACATTGACGGCAGCCTGTGTGTCATTTGATGATACTTCCACATCACATGAATCTTTAACGACAATTGATTCAAACGAATGCTGTACATTGCTTAATTTTGAATTTGCACCCTGTTCCACTGTTGGATCCATTGGGTGATTGCATGCTCCATCCAAGGCACACCATTCTTTCGGACAGTTGTCAGGTTTATTGGGCTTACATTGTCTTTCTACCACTACAGTTCTACTTTGGCCAGGTTTAGGTTTTGGCATAGTATTTTTTTCCTCCTTCTTTGCGTTTAAAATATCTTATGTATGGTAAGCAAAATAGTAAGGGTGATTGTCTACTATAAAACACCTATTTTTATAGAAAAGATAACGTAATCTTGTAAACGTTTATACTAAAAAAGCATAAATCCCAGAAAAGCTTCAGCTTTATCCGGGATTTTTCGTTTGTTTACAGAGGGGGAATGACCCTAAATAAATTCATTCTAGTTAGATAACTATTTATCGTTCTTTTCTTTATTCTCCTTTTTCGCCATACTTTGCTGTGATAAATCACTGACACTATTTTTAAGGGAATCGACCAAATTTCTCAATTGTTCCTTTTGTTGAGCATCAATCTTAGTTCCATCCAACGAGACACCATGTTTTTTTAGTGTTGAATCCACAAGCATATCTACAAGCTGATTTGGGAAATTGCTGTTGCTATTAGCCAATCTAAATACACCTCCATAAAATACTTTTGTATAGCGTATTCGCAATCATTATATATGTGCTAGATTATAGTCTATTTAGGAAAATCTATGATATTGGTGGAATTATCTATGAATGAATTATATGTACCATACAGGTGAGATATAAACGCATATAGTGAATAGAGAAATATTATAGAAAGGGTGAATATAGTTGGCACTAACAGATAGTCAGAGAGCCTTATTAGGATGGCTGAACCAACTTTCACAAAACTTAGGAACAACGAGTGGAGCAAATGTTGATTTCTCAGTAGATTTACCAGGATTAGACGTCGATTTCGGTGTTGATATAGGCGGGGCGGGGAACTCTGGAAATGGGACAAATCCCCCCCCTGGAACTCCTAGAACAATGCGTGAGCTGTTATTGAGTCTAGTTAATGAACAAGTGCAGGTTACAACACCATTCGGTACAGTGACTGGAACACTATTGCTTGTAAAAAAAGATTATATCGTCATTATTGAAGCAACTGGTGAGCAAGTGCTTGTTCGAATCGATAAAATTGAACTCGTCAGTGAAACAGGAGGGATATAAATGTTTGCAAACACATTTGCAGCTGAACTCGCAACACGGATTGGATCAAGTGTAGAGGTAGCTACAGATAGCAACCTGGTAGAAGGAATTCTCTCAACTGTTACGGCAGAGTTAGTTCTGGTTATTGATATTAATACAGGTTATGGAAATACAAAAATCTATCTCTCACTAGACTCCATAAACTTCATTCGTTTTCCCCAAACAGCTTAACTGCTGCTTACTCCCCAACCTGAAAAAATACTCTGATACACAGTCAGAGTATTTTTTCATGACAATTAGGGGACAAGGGGTCATGGGACAAGGGGTCAGACCCTTTGTCCCACTAATCCATCTTTCGTATGATGTCACTGATTTTATTTGTGATCTGTAATGCTTTTATTCCATCCTCTCCAGAAACAGTCGGTGTCCTATTGAATTGAATGCAATCAATAAAATCCAGTAACTGAGCATGTAGTGGTTGTACCGTTTCATCAATCTCGATCATCTGTACCATACCGGAACCCGTTTTTTTGATTTTTCGTTCCAGTATGTCTGCCTCAATAAATGCATCCTCTGTAACTACCTGAATCGTTCTTACTTTACTTTTTGATTTAAAACTGGCTGTCAGCTGTGCGATAATCCCTTGCTTGGACCTGGAAATAACGACGGCATGCTCCGGTGTTTTCTCAACAGTTTTTCCCATTGCACAAAAATCCAAATCTTTATCATCAAGCAGCTTCTGTAAAATATAAATGTCATGAATCATTAAGTCATTCACTACATCAACATGCTTCATTCGTTCATCAAAAGGACTCATCCTATGAAATTCAATTCCAATGATAGTTTGGTCCGCCAATTCCTTACCAAGATACTGAATGAACGGATTAAACAGTTCAATGTGTCCTACCTGCAGTTTAACCCCTGCATTATTGGCTTTATCAAGTAAATTTTCCGCCTGAGCAACTGTGCTTGTAATGGGTTTTTCCATTAACATGTGTACCTTATGATTAACACAATTTACGCCAATTTCATAATGAAACTCTGTAGGTACAGCAATACTTGCGGCATCAATCGCTTTAAGCAGGTCGGACATCGAATGAAATTGTTTGACATTGTATTTCTTGGCTATTTTCTGTGCTCTCTCTTTATCATTATCGTATATACCTATCAACTGGCATTTGTCTTGTAATGATAGATATGTCCGCACATGATTTTCTCCCATATTTCCTGTTCCAATTACACCAACTTTCATAAATTATCTCCTCACTTAATTACTACTCATTTCATATCCTATGCGTAAGCTGCTAAGTGAGATGGACGCTCATACCGAATATGATAAATTTGGCACTTATACTAGGAACAAATACTAGATTTACAAAATGAAAGGAGATAAATAAATGCTAACGATATTATTTATTGCCGACGATACATCGAACTTTGTCCACAAAATGTATTATTACCTTGAACAGGAATTAGCGAAAAAAGCGAATGTGCTTTTTTGGAGAAAGCCCGGGCATATTGATTCCATCCTGAGGCAGCTTCCGGAAAAGCCAGACTTTATTTTACTATTAAATGACCTGGGTCTTCAGATGGCACCGTTGATTAAAGGACTTGCGCATACAGGCATTCCAACTGGACTATTTATAAATGATGTACATCGTTTTGTAAACCTTAGAAGAAATTATATTGCAAAACATAATATCCAATATCTATTTACGATTGTGAGGGACAAATTTGTCGAGGTTTACCCGGAATACATTGCTAGAATGGAATGGTTCCCTCATTTTGCTGAAACAGATATATTTCGCGATTATCATATCCACAAAGACATTGACCTGTTATTAACTGGAGCTGTCAGTGACGTATATCCATTAAGACAAAAAATAGTGAAAGCATACGAAACGAATCCCAATTTTGTTTACCACAAACATCCTGGCTACAGGAATTTCAGCAAGCCTAAGGAAAATGACTATTTCATCGGACAGAAATATGCAATGGAATTAAACCGGGCTAAAATTGTGTTCACCTGTCCATCCGTTTTCCAGTATCCGGTCATAAAATATTTCGAAGTGCTTGCCTGCAAAACCTTGCTGATTGCGCCAACGTTTCAGGAACTGGAGGATCTTGGTTTTATACCATATAAGCATTTCGTACCGATTAATGAAGACAATTTCATAGAAAAAGCTGATTACTATTTAGCAAATAACCAAGAACGGCAAAACATCGCAGAACAAGGTTATGAATTTGTTCGGCACAGACATTCTATTAAAAAGCGGGCAGAACAGCTTATTAATAGAATTGAACGTATAATCCAAGATAAAGGAGGCTGATGGCTTGTCTGCTATACCGGAAAGTGCAAAGGTAGGAGAGCATGTCGTCATTGAAAGGAATGTAAAGATTGGGGAGAATGTTGTCATCGGGCATCAGACAACGATACTGGAAGGAACGATCATTGGAGACAACGTAACAATTGGCTGTAATTGTGTTCTTGGCATAAAACCAAGCGTAAATCAGCGGATGCGAAAAATTCAGGAGAATAGCAAAGAACTCCATATTCTATCAGGCGCAAGAATTGGCCATTTGGTATCTATCTACGCTGGATCTGCAATAAGAGAAAATGTATTTATTGGCGACCATGCCAGCATTCGCGAAAATGTTTCTATCGGTGAAGAGTCTATCATCGGCAGGGCTGCTGTCGTTGAATTAAACACAAACATAGGCAAAAACTGTACGATTCAGACTAATGCATATGTAACAGGAGACACGACACTGGAGGATAATGTCTTTATTGGTCCTTGTGTATCGATGTCCAATGATAAGTATATGGGAGCAGAGCCTTATTCGTTAAAAGGTCCTTATATTAAAACAGGAGCCAAGATAGGTAATAATGCATCACTATTGCCTTCGATTACAATTGGGACAAATACCATTATAGGTGCAGGTTCAGTAGTTACAAAAAGCACGGGAGATAATATAGTTGTAGCGGGGAATCCAGCAAACCGGCTGAAAAAGTAGGTGATTTTGCAGCAAATACAGCCAAGGAAAGGAAAGATGATTGTGCGAAATAAAAAGGTTTGCATGGTAGTTGCGCACCATCCATTTATGGACGCAAGAATATTTAGCAAAGAAGCAAAAAGTTTACAAAAAACAGGATACCACGTAACAATGATTGTTCCACGAATAAATGGCAACTTGTTCAATATTGACGGTACCCCTTATAAAAGTCAATTCCGAAATAAGGTTTTTACCCATGAAGGAATTAAATTTATTACCTACAACTGGGAAACGTGCAAAAATCATTTAAACAAGGTAGTAAATGATGAAAGCACTTGGGAAAAACAAGGTTTTAAAAATCCTTTAACCAGATTAGCTATCGAGGAGGATGCAGATATATATCATACGCATGAGTACCTTTCCCTTTTTGCTGGAGTTGGGATAAAACGATTAATGAAAAAGCAGAAAAATAAAGATGTGAAATTAATCTACGATAGTCATGAATTAACCCCCGATCCCTTAGACCCGCGTTATTCCGAAGAAAGAAGACATTTACTAAAGCAAAAGCTCCTTACCATGCTTAAAGAAACTGATTATGTCATCACGGTTTCGGATTCGATTAAAGGATGGTATTTATCTCAAATGCCAGAATTACCTGTTGAAGTGATTTATAATTCCCCTCCCCTCGCAAAAAATTACCAGCCTAAAACATTTCATAACAATGGGATTATGATTGGTTATGAAGGAAACTTTGATGATAAAAAAGGGTGTAAAGAAAAGATTATTGACATTGCTGAGATATGCTCCAAAAGCCTCGAATTTCGATTCAAAGTTATTGGAGGAAGCCGGTTTGGCAATTCATTTTCTATACCGGCACATCTTCGGAATACTATAAAATTAACTGGATGGGTCGATTATAATACACTGCCAGCACATTTGAAGGATGTTGATATAGGTTGGGTTGACATGGATAACCTGGAACACTCACTTAATCGCAATTACGCAATGCCAAATAAATTCTTCAGCTATCTAAATAATGGTATACCTGTCCTAGCAAACAAATCCCATGACATTGAAAAATTTATTCAAACACACAAATGCGGTGTGGTTATTGATAAAACAAATGTATCCGCTGAAGAGTATGCGGCTGCGATAAAAAATATTCTTAAGGATAAAAACCAATTTAAATTAATGAGTGAAAACGGTCGTAAAGCAATGGAAAATTTATATTCGTGGGAAAAGATGGAACAACGTTTATTCCAGGTTTATGATCAACTCTAAAACACTAGAACAATCTCCCTTCTGTATTGAACATCTCAAAATGAACCGTACCCCACAATAACTTTTTACTACGTAGTTTCCGCAAACTGCGACATAAATGCTTGTGGTGATTTTGCATCATTTTGGACGCTCTTTGGTCCCGCAGCCCGTATACACTACGCTTTCCGTGGGCGGCTGATGAGCCTCCTCACGCTGACGCGCTCCGGGGTATCACCGATGCCTCATCTCCCACAGGAGTCTCCGTGTATACGGGCTGCTAGTAATTGTATTTATAACGTAATCATGATTTCTTAAAGATATTATAGATACGTTATATTTAATAATTACAATCTATGCAAGTACCGATATATATTAATTCCACTTTACTAGTCCGGCATCGCTGCGGGCGGTGACTCCTGCTCAGAAAAGCACGAGTCCGAAGACACCAAAGAGTGGTTTTCTCGAGGAGGCTGAGGCCGTGTCCTAAGGTGTGCATCCGCCCGCAGCGATCCCGGACGGCGACCCGAGAATATTACGTCGCATTTTACGTCTTTTATGTAAGAACAACAATCTTTTAAAAACAGCTTAAATACTAATGAGGTGAAACCTTTTGGAATCAAAAGATAATATTAAAGTAATCATGCATGACCGGTTTGAAGGTGTTGGAATAAAAATTGAAGATGAATTATTTGTTCCGCTTTCTCTTATTACAAAGGGATATAATTCCGACACCATATGGAATGAAAATGAGAAAACGTTAAAAATTAACACAACCAACGCAAAAGTATCCGAAATTCCGTACTATGACTATAAAGGAAACTATCTGCATTATGATAAAAACAGGGTTGAAAACTGGAAAGTAACCTTTACAAAAAACGGAATTCCTAAAACAATTTATTCGCATGGTGAATATTTCAATCCATCTACCATTGCGCAATATGGGTTACAGCACTATAGTCTTTATTTGAAAAACAATGATGCTTCCAGCAAAAGTAAATTCCTAACAACAGCAAATTGGTTTTTAAATCACCAGGATTCCTTTGGTGGATGGGCTTATCAGTTTGATCATGACTTTTACCCTGGCAGACTGAACAAACTGAGAAAGCCTTGGTATTCAGCCATAGGATTAGGAATGGCGATGTCAGTGCTATCCCGCGCCTCTAATCTAACTGGTAATAATATATATAGCAATTGTGCATTGAAAGCAAAAAAACTCTTCCAAACGGCATCAACTAACAATGGCGTGCTTGCAAAATTTGAAAACAAGTTTCTTTTCTATGAGGAATGCCCCACAAACCCGTCAAGCTATATTTTAAATGGCTTCATGTTCGCCTTGATTGGATTATACGATTTATTTAAAACAACGGGGGACAAAAAAACAAAATGGCTATATGATGAAGGAATCACTTCATTAAAACGGATGCTTCCATTGTATGATTTAGGTAACCGAACGGCTTATGACCTTACGCATTATACAACAAACGGAGGTTTTCCCAATGTAGCAACTTGGGGTTATCATATTGGACACATTCATTTGCTTGCTGCTTTAAATTCAATCGAAAAAGACCCAAAAATAAATGAAACATTAATAAGATGGAAGGGGTATTTAAAAGGTGCAGTAAAATAGGAAGGAAAACTTGCCCACACCTTACCACTCTTAATCCATGGACCAGATAGTTCGATTTTATGTTTCAAACCAATATTAAAATGAGGTGGGATTTTACACACCTCATTTTACTTTTGATATTTAGCATAGCCTTACATAAAATCATTCACTAGCGTGTCAACGATTTTTTCCCCGGCATTTCCATCCCCAAAAATAAGGGGGGATTCCTTAGGTTTCGTAACATTCTTTATAGCATCTAGTATTTCTTGTGTATTAGAGCCTATTACTTTATTCCAACCTGTTTTAACAGTTTCAATCCATTCTGTTTCGTCTCTAAGTGTAATACAGGGAATGTGAAACATATATGCCTCTTTTTGTAATCCCCCAGAGTCAGTTAAAATCAATTTCGCCTGCGAGGTAACAGCTAGCATATCAAGGTAATTTAAAGGTTCAACTAGTTTGATATTGGATGAAGAAAGTAAATCAGTTAATTTAAACTGATCTATTTTACTTTTCGTTCTGGGGTGTAATGGAAGGAGGATATCCGATTTAACTTTACGAAGAGCTGTAAGAATCGATTGTAATCGCTCAGGTTCATCTGTGTTTTCTGCACGATGAATAGTTGCAAGTGTATAGGATTTTTTCGATAATGATAATTTTTGAAGAATGGTCGATTGTTGTGCCGCTTGAGATCTAAAATATAGAACGGAATCGTACATAATATCTCCTGTCAAATATACATTTTCCGCAATTCCTTCTGTTTTTAAATTTTCAACCGCGGCTTGTGATGGACAAAATAACCAATTGGAGAGATGGTCTGTCATGATGCGATTAATTTCCTCAGGCATATCTTTATTAAAACTGCGCAGCCCAGATTCCACATGGGCTATTGGGATATGAAGCTTAGCTGCCGATAGACTTCCTGCCAAAGTAGAGTTTGTATCCCCATATACTAAAACAATGTCCGGTTTAACGGAAATCATAACCTTCTCTAACGCTGCTAGCATTTTCCCTGTTTGTTCTCCATGTGATCCAGAGCCAATTCCGAGATAAAAATCGGGTTTAGGAAGCTTTAGCTGTTCAAAAAAAACAGTTGACATATTATCATCATAATGCTGACCTGTGTGTACGATAACTTCACTTACATGTTTAGTCCTTTTTAATATTTTCGAGATCATAGAAGCTTTGATAAATTGGGGTCTTGCGCCAAGAACTGTTAAGATCTTCATTCTTTTTCCCTTTCTGACACGACTTCTTCTACCCAATTAACTGTATTGGTTATCCCCTCTTTAAATGAAGTTCTTTGTGGATGGCCAACCATTTTCTGAAGTTTTTTCATCGAACCTCTATGACTTAGTACATCAGCCTTCCGAGCAGCCCTTTTAAGAACCGTTCCCTTAAATTTCATCACATCCATTATTGTTTCGACAACCGTTGTAATCGATGTCTGCTGATCGGTTGTAATATTAACACACTCTCCAGCAGGAATTATTGGAAATACCTTCAAAACCATATTTGTCGTATCCTCTACGTAAATAAAATCTCTAGTTTGCCTACCATCTCCATGGATTAATGGAGCATTTCCATCAAGAATCTTTTTTATTGTAAGCGGAATTACACCAGCTAACTCCCCCTCGAAGTTTTGTCTCGGTCCATAGTTATTAAATGGACGAACAATAAAGGCATCTAATTCAAACATTTTCACATACGATTGCAGCATTAAATCAGCTGATGCCTTTCCTGCAGCATAGGTTGTTAAAGGAACTAGGGGGTGTTCTTCATCCATTGGCTGGTATTGTGCAGAACCATATGCTTCAGATGATGAGAAGTGACATAATGTTTGAAAAGCCTTTTTTCGTTGAAGTTCCATTAAATTTTTTAAAACGAGCACATTTGTCAAAAAAGCGTTGGAAGGATTGACAAAGGAGTAATTTAATGGCTTAGTTGCACAATTAAACACAATGTCCACGCCATATTTTTCCATAATGTGTTCCAGAATTTCCATGTTCTCGGCATCATCCACAAGCATGATTGCGCCCTTTTCTAAAGCTTGAGCCACGTTCTCTTTTTTTCCTATAAAAAGATTATCCAAAATGATAACCTGTTTAGCCCCTTCGGTTAATAGACTGTCTACCATGTGACTGCCTATAAATCCAGCACCACCGACAACTAAAATAGTACTATTCTTAATTGATTGACGTTTCAATCTATGTCCATTCCTTTCTGCATTTTATTAAATGTGAGTTAAAAATTCATTCTTGATTGCCCGCCATCCACCGTTACAGTTGTCCCGACGATCCATGATGCTTTTTCAGAAGCTAAAAATACCGCAACATTTCCAATTTCCCCTGGGGTTCCTAGCCGCCCTCCTGGTATTCGTTTACTAGCATAATTATCCAAAAAATCCGGATCAAGTTCCAACCTGCGTTTCCAGACTTTATTTGGATGATAAACAGCTCCTGGGGCAATCCCAACCACTCGAACATTATCCTTTATCGCCTCTGAACTGAAAGACTTTGTAAAACTAATTAATGCAGCCTTTGAAGCGTTATACGATGGTGCTCCCCCTGCCTCTTTGCCATAAATAGATGCAATATTGATGATGACTCCACTGCCACGATCCATCATGTGTCTGGCTGCCAGCTGACTTAAATGAACAGCAGCAACGAAATTTAGTTCTAATGCTTCTGAAAATTTACTTGGAGGTGTATTTATAACCAAATTCCCATGACTTGCACCCATGTTATTAACAAGAATGTCAATACCATTAAATTGATTTGTAAATTCTTCTATCAATTTTTCTCGATTATCATAATTTGAAAGATCTTTTTGATAGATTTGTGTACCCAACTCATCCTTAGTTTGCAAAAGTTCACTACTGTCTCTTGCAGCAATTCCAACCTTTGCGCCTTCCTCAACAAATGCACTTGCGATTCCCTTACCAATCCCCCTTGATCCACCCGTAATTAAAACCTTTTTTCCCTTTAGATTTAAATTCACATTGTCTCCTCCCGTATTTCAGGTAACCAGTCCTATTTTTAAAGAATCTCACCATACAAATATGCATAGGCTTTTTACTGCATAGTAAGAAACAACAAAATTTATAAAATACCTTTACATAGATGCATATTTATTTATATTTGTATGTATAAAACAAAATAGCTGTTAATACGTTAGTACTATGGATTCTAAAAAGAGGCTATGAAAGAAATTTAGCCAAGTGCTCATAAGCCTGGGAGGAGAAAGATGAGTAAAAATGTTTGTTTTTTAGTATCTGAACATCCTTTTTTAGACGCTAGAATATTTAAAAAAGAGGCAAAGAGTCTATTAAAAAATGGGTATAACATAACAATGATTGTTCCGCGAAAAAATGGTTTCTTATTCGATATTGATGGAAGTCCCTTTAAAGATAAATTTACATTCAAAACATTTATGCATGAGGGAATAAAAATTATTACATATGAGCAGGTGTATCTTGAAAAACAATTGAAAAGTCTCCATTATACAATACAGTCTAAAGGTACCCACCGTTTTACTGACCCGCTGACAAAATTAGGCATAGCCCAGGAAGCAGATATCTATCATTGTCACGAATTCTTCTCATTATATTCCGGTATAGGCATTAAACGCACTTTAGCCGCAAAAGGGAAATCGAGTAAGATTATCTATGATAGCCATGAATTGTATCCCGATCCGTTAGCCGTTCAGTCCAGTAAAACAAAAGAAGCAACACAGAAAATGCTAAAAAATATGCTGCAGGAAACGGACTACATCATAACAGTATCAGAATCAATTAAATCATGGTTTCACTCAATTGGGACCCCTCCACCAATTGAAGTACTTTACAATTCCCCTCCATTAGCTCCTGAATATATACCGAATCAAGCAAATAACACCGGACTTGTCCTTGCATTCGAAGGAATCTTAAATAAAAAAAGAGGAAGCTTTCCAAAACTTATCAATATAGCTGAAGTGTGTAATAAAACAATAGATTTGAAAATAAAAATCATCGGAGGGGGTAAGCATACAGATAACGATGTAACGTTTAAAATACCCGAACACTTGAAGTCAAAAGTAGAATATACTGGTTGGGTAAACTTTGCTTCCATTCCTGATGTTATGAAAGATGTTGATTTAGGATGGATAGACATGAATCCAGTCCATTCTCTAAATAATCGGTTTGCCATGCCGAATAAATTTTTCAGTTATTTAAATAATGGGGTTCCTGTTTTAGTCAATCAATGTACAGATATGGAAAAATTCATTGAGATGCATAACTGCGGGTTTGTTATAAAAAAATTTCAAGCTACTGCAACGGACTATGCGGACGCTTTAATTTCACTGCATTCCAATCGCAATAAAATTCGGGCAGCCAGCAGCAATGCCAGAAGTGTAATGGAATCTCAGTACAGTTGGGAGCATATGGAAAAGAAGTTATTCGGTATTTATGAACAATTGTAAAAATAAGGCCCATTTCGTATCGATTATTGTAATTCATACAAAATGCATTATTACCTGTGGAGCACTGCAGAACAACACTATACGAATTTGTGGAATTCATTAGTATACCCTTAAGGTGCTGAACTGCCCTAAGCGCTAAACACACGCAGTTTAAATAAGGAATAGCATTTAAAAACATTCGTTATGAAAAACAGCCTGAAAGAAAGGACAGATAGAATTGCGAGTACTGCACATATCCTATGGTTCACCAATGATTGAATTGTGTAAAGCTCTTCGGTTAAAAGGGGTCGAGGCAACTTCATGCCATTTTGATGAACATCCGTTTAAATTTAAGCCTGATATTTGCTTAAGGCTTAATACACTGCCAGTTCAAGAAAAAGAAGCGAAAAGGAAGGAGTTTTTACAAGAATCCATCAAGCAATATGACATTTTTCATTTTCATTTTGGCGATACATTTTTCCCAGACAAAAAAGACTTAGAGATTTTAAAACAAGCTGGAAAGAAAATGATTGTCCACCATCACGGATCAGACATTCGTATTCCTTCTGTTGCCAGAAAAAATAATCCATATGTCCGGACAAAACCGGAATGGACAGATGAAAAAATAAACCATAATGTATCCATTTTATCAAAATACATGGACCATGCTATAGTTCAGGATTATGAATTGGAAGGTTATATTTCCAATTCATATAAGTATGTCCATGTCATCCCTCACACGATCGATGTTCAGCAGTTTAATCCTCAATTCTCCCAAACAAAAAATAATTCTCCGCTCATCGTACACGCTCCTTCATCGCGATATATCAAAGGGACAGAGTTTATCTTAAATGCCGTTCAAGAATTAAAGCGTTCTGGATTAGCCTTTCGCTTCAAATTAATCGAAGGTCTTCCAAACCAGGAAGCTAAAAATCTTTTGGCGAAATCGGATATCGTCATTGATCAATTACGAATCGGGGCGTATGGTTTCGTTAGCTCAGAAGCAATGGCATTAGGAAAACCGGTAATCTGTTATATACGTGATGATTTAGTTGCAAAGTATCCTAAAGAATTACCTATCGTAAACGCTAATCCTGACACGATTGTTGAAGTTTTAAAGAGTCTTATTGCGAATCCGCTTAAACGAAATGAACTTGGAAAAAAAGGGAGGAAATATGTAAAACTCTATCATGATGCACCAGCTGCAGCTAAGAAGTATATAGAAATATACAACAGTCTATAACAAATGCCGCAATGAATCATATTAAAGGGATAAATATACTCTAATCACTTTAAACAACATTTTTTATCCACAAAAATTTATCATCTTCCATTCCGCAAGAAATCTACCATTCGTCCAATCATTTCTAACATTTTTTAATACCATAAATTATGAATAATCGTCTTAACGAAAGAAGTGAGGTTAAACTATTGAATGAACAACAAAACACTTCTGTAGCTGTAGTTGGACTAGGAAAAATAGGTCTGACCTTGGCTGCTGTTTTTGCCAACAATGGATATACTGTTTACGGATCGGATATTAACAAAGAAGTTGTCACTTCCATCAACAACGGAAAATCCCACATCAACAATGAACCGGGACTGGATCAATTGGTCGCTGATGCCCACAACAATAAATCACTATCAGCAACAACTATAACTGCTGATGCTGTTAGAAAATCCAATGTAATCGTTGTTATTGTGCCAGTATTAGTTGATGATCAAAACCATGTTGATTATCACTTTATTGATGCTGCCGTTCAGGAAATAGCAAAGGGCATTAGAAAAGACACATTAGTCATTTTTGAAACGACACTTCCACCTGGAGATACAAGAAATAGATTCGGGAATAAAATAGAAGAAATTTCCGGGCTGCGTTTGGGTGAGGATATCTATCTTGCATATAGTCCCGAAAGAGTCTACTCCAATCGCATTCTTTTAGATCTTCAAACCTATCCAAAGGTTATCGGGGGAATTAATGAAAAAAGTCTTCGGCTAGCTGCTGAGTTTTATACTAATGCCTTGAACTGCCAATTGATAGAAGTAAGTTCGTTGGAAACAGCGGAATTTTCCAAGGTCGCTGAATGCGTCTATCGGGATGTAAATATTGCACTGGCAAATGAACTTGCACAATTCGCTGATGCCAAAGGGGTCAATATGTCTGAAGTAATCGATGCAAGCAATAGCCAGCCCTATTCACATATACACGCACCCGGCATTGGAGTAGGCGGACATTGCATTCCAATCTACCCCTATTTTTTCATCAATAAGGGGCTAAAGCCAGGCTTAACTACAATGTCCAGAGAAATAAATGATCAAATGGCTTCCTACTCTATTTCCAAAATGGAGGAAGAAATAGATTCGTTAGAAAACAAAAATGTGCTTATTCTAGGATTATCCTACCGGGAAAATGTAAAGGAACCTACTAAATCAACAACCTTCCTGCTTCTGGAACAATTACGAAAGAAACGGGCAAATCTATTTGTTCATGACCCTCATTTTACTGAAAAAGAGATTAGGAATTACGGTGCAAGATCACTAGCATTAAATGATGAATTTGCAGCGGAAATAGATGTGATTATCCTCCAAGCCTATCACCAGCAATATAGCAGCTTGGATTTTACAGCATTCAGTAATTGTGAGCTCGTATTCGACGGCAGAAATAGGTTGAATAGGAGAGAAATTACAAACCTTGGAATGAAATATCTGGGTATTGGAAATTAACGTAAAGGGTGGTATGTAAAACAAAATGCTGAATAACAAAAAAATACCAATGGTTGATTTAACAGAAGAATTACAGTTACTCAGAACCCCTATTTTGGAAATGGTAACAGAAGTATTGGACAGCGGACAATATGTACTTGGAAAAAAGGGTATTGAGCTTGAAAGAGCGGTCGCCGATTACGTTGGTGCAGCGCATGGTCTAGGGGTTGCCAATGGGACAGATGCCCTTCATTTAGCCCTAAGAGCACTTGACATTGGTCCAGGCGATGAAGTAATCACGACACCATTTACCTTTTTTGCAACCGCAGAAGCAATTGCATTAGTGGGAGCAAAACCTATTTTCGTTGATATTGAGGAAGAAACGTATACGATCGATCCCAGCAAAATAGAAGAAGTGATTACAGAAAATACAAAAGCAATCATCGTAGTCCATCTGTACGGCCAAGCGGCAAACATGAATGAAATATTAGAAATTGCGGCTAAGCATGACTTAAAAATAATCGAGGATGCCTGCCAGGCGATTGGAACGGAGTATAATGGCAAAAGAGTTGGCGCAATTGGCAATATTGGCTGCTTTTCCTTCTTCCCTTCCAAAAATCTTGGTGCATTTGGTGACGCGGGATTTATTACAACAAATCAAACAGACATCTATAAAAAGGTCGAAAAGTTAAGAAACCATGGCAGTGATAGAAAATACGAACATTCTTTAATAGGATTGAATAGCAGACTGGATGAGTTTCAAGCAGCAATTCTGCTTGTCAAACTATACTATTTGGACATTTTTTTACACAGTAGAAATGAAATTGCCAAACGATATACGGAGAACCTCAATGAGCATGTCAAAACCCCTCCAATTTCAGAAAATCGGGAACATACCTTTCACCAATACTGTATTGAAATAACTAAGCGAAATGAACTAATGGAAGTACTCGAGAAAAATGGAATTGCCTCAAGCATTTATTACCCCATTCCCCTTCATCTGCAAAAAGCTTTCAATAATCTTGCTTATAAACAGGGTGACTTTCCAGTAACCGAAAGAATCGCAACTAGAATACTGGCACTTCCTATATACCCAATGATGTCTTTTCAGCAGCAGGACTATATTATTACGACAATTAATGACTATTTAGCGAGTAATGGATAATTGTTTCCATTACTCTGTTAATTTTTTCAGAAATAAGCTCCACTTCGCATCATTTGTTTTTGTAATGCTTTGTTTATGTTCCCGTACATTATAAATGGTAAAATCCTTATATTGGAATTGGGATCTTTTTAACAACTGAAAAAGGACGCTTACATCCTCAAACAGCCGGCCATTTTCAAAATCAATTACTGGAAACCCTCCCGCTTCTTTCAATAGTGATGTTCGGTATATTCGGGGTCCAAGTGGAAATCGATAATGCAATAAATCAGCTTTTCCGTTAACAGCCTTTCCATTTGTTACTCCCTTGTACAGAATATCATTAGGTAATTGCTTCCACCTTCTGAAATTCCCATATAAAACAGAAATCGTATCCGCAAGTCCTGCCGCATGCCTTTTTATCATGGAACAGGCATCGTAATCAAGCCAATCATCTCCATCAAGCTCCAAAATAAAATCTGATGTTACATGTGGCAATAATTCATTCAGTGCCTTTGCCTTACCCTCGTTTTTTTTATGAAATGTCTTTACTTGTTTTCCATCCCCCCATTTTGCGAGTTGCTTATAGGAGCTATCAGTGGATCCATCATCCATGATTAAAATTTCATCAAATTGTTCCGCTTGCAGCAGGCATGAGGCAATTGCCGTTTCTACATATTTTTCCATATTATAAATCGCTATTACAACAGAAATAGTTGGTGTATTCAAATTTGTTTTGGGCAATTGGTATTTTTGCATAAACTGGAACTTTTCAATCGTATCTACGGAGCTGTTCTTTCTTGCCTGTTTCAGCAAATTCCCCGCCATTTGCTGTTGGGATTGGTCTATAGTTGACAGCCATGCAGGCAATAGTGCTTCCTGAAATGGGAGCTGATTTTTGGAAAGAAATTTATGTTTCTTCAGCATGGACGTTCTGACTAGAACAGGAAAATGACTAACACTATTTCGATGATGTAAGCCGGTCCGTAATACGGAAATGGATTGCGGCATTACAAGCGAGGCATTGTTTAGCAATGGTGATAAGTAATCCGTATCCTGCAAAAATAAGACAAATGAGGCAGACAACTCCCCAATGGTTTCGTTCAGTGCCCCACCAGTCCCTCCTACTCCTGTTTTGATAAATGACAGTTTAGCATCAAAATCCATGTGGTTATTTATATGCAATACTGTCTTTTCGTCATGCAGCACAAGCACCGATTTTATTCTTGAACTGATTTTTTTCAAGGAAGACAAAGCTTTTGATAGCATTGATTGCTCTTCATAATGAATAAGGATCACCGTTATATCTTCCATAGAAATTATCCCCCTAGGTTTTTGGCTATGCATTTACTGTAATACAAATGTATGGATAAGGAATATTTTTATACCTTTGAATGCTCACTCCTAATGTTCCATTTGAATTGTGACAATACGTTCATTTTTATAGTTAGCAGAATGTGATGCACGTCACTGTCTTTCTAATTGAAAATGATTATCATAATACTATAAAGAGAAATTCTAAACGGAGGTGATACAATGCATCCTGAACATAGTATTGTCGAACTGGATGTGCGCGAGGATTTAAGATTGAAAAAAGAGCCATTTGATAAAATCATGGCCGCTGTAAAAGAGGTAAAAGACGGACAGGTTTTCGTATTACATGCCCCATTTAATCCCGTTCCATTACACGCGGTTTTGAAACGCAGAGGCTTTGAACACAAAACAGAAAAGATGGAACGAAAGCATTGGAAGGTAACCTACTTCAAAAAGGAGGAATCGTTAAAATGATAATTGACAATCGCGGGCTTGAACCGCCACAGCCAATGATGCGCACATTAAAAGCACTGGATAAAATGAAAAACGGAGAAAAGCTTGCCATTATTAATGATCGCAGACCTATGTTTTTATATGAAGAGCTTGATGAACGCGGCTATTTGCATGAAACCGAAGCTCAGGAGGATGGCAGCTTTAAAATTTCAATAACGAAAATTGGTGATTAAGATGATGCCTGGTGCGAACATGAAAATAGATACAAACATTAAGCTGCCACTTGCGTTTATCGTATATGCTTTAATTGCATTTGCTGCAGCACAATTGATATTCCTTCTTCACCATGATCTTTTGGTAGCTGGGCAAATGCGCATGCCTGATATATGGATGGGTGCACATTTTCTGCTGCTGGGATTTGCGTTAATGGTAGCGATGGGAGCAATGTACCAGCTTGTTCCGGTTGCCTTTTTAACACCGATTTGGAATCAGACGTTTGGTTTCGCTCAGTTTTACTTCACCGCTATTGGCATAACGGGATTTGCTATTTTGCTTGGTATAAAGCCTGACAGTGCCATTTACGGAGGGATTATTGCTGTCATCGGTGTTATGATGTTTATTATTCAAATGACGATTACTATCTTTAAACAAGAAAAGAAGAACAAAATGACCTTGTTTGTCGCTGGTGCAATCATTTGCCTTTCCTTAACCATCGCCGCAGGATTTCTGCTTGCTTGGAATATTGCTTTAGGCGGAATTGCCAGCCATACGAAACTAGTACTTTCCCATATCGTATTAGGTGTCGCAGGCTGGTTTACATTATTAATTTTTGGATTTTCATACAAACTTGTTCCAATGTTCAGCCTGTCACACGGCTATTCAATGAAATGGGCAAAAGCCTCATTTTTTTCGTACATCACTGGTTTAATTGTATTAATCAGTTCATTTTGGCTGGAAAATAATACGCTCCAAACGATAGGCTGGCTGTTGTTATTAATTGGATATGGCCTGTTTGTCTTAGATATTGCAGACATTCTGAAAAAACGGTTCAAAAAAAAGCTGGATAAGCCGTTTTCTTTTGCACTATTTGCCATATGGATTGGTTTTTCTATACATGTATTGGCTGTGATTTTTAGATTATTAGGGATTCATGACCCCATCATTTGGAGCTGGCTCATATTTCTGTACATTATGGGATGGATAATTTTTAGTATTTTAGGCTATTTATACAAAATTGTTCCAGTTCTATGGTGGACATACAAATACTCGGACAGAGTTGGAAAGGAAAGAGTTCCGCTTTTAAAAGACATGATTAATGAAAAACTTAGTCTCGTTTTGTTTAGTTTGTTCATCATCGGCGTCGCAGGTCTTGCAATTGGAGGAATTGTTCATATTGAAATGGCAGTTTTTATTTTTCAGAGTCTATTATCGCTGATATCGCTCGTTTACACGATTTCCATTATTCGGGTTTTATTCGTTTAACGAAAGGAGACTGTTCTAATGACGTTACAAACACAGATTGAGGCAGCTTTATATGAGGTTATCGATCCTGAACTTGGTGTAAATATTATGGATTTGGGACTTATTTACGGTATCCAAATTGATGATGACAACAATGTAACCATAACCATGACATTAACCACACCAGGCTGTCCAATGCATGATACCATTTCCAATGGCGTAAAATATCGTGTTGGTCAAATGGATGGAATTGGCGAAATTGACGTTAATATTGTGTGGGAGCCAGCCTGGTCACCGGCAAACATGTCTGATCATGCGAAGGATATGCTAGGAATAGGATGATAGAGGAGCTTAATTTCTCAAGCTCCCTTCTGCTTTTATCCCTCTAATCCATCACATTCTTACAATTACCGCTCCTCCACCACTGCCTTGAACGCACTTTGTATCTTCCTGATCATGCATTGTTTGAAGCAATTGATTATTTTGTGCCATTAATTGTGTCAGTGTATCTAATTGTTCGTTTAGATTACGCATCATGCGAATTAAATAATCCATCTCTGATCCCGTACCATTATACAAATTATTCGAATAGGCAAATGGCTGGTAACCATGCAGATTGCCATTTTTTTGAGTGGTATTATTTTGTAAAGTAGGGTTATGTCCCATTCCGTTCGATTTTGGCCCCATTTGACTTTGTTTTCCAGAATTTGTTTCGTTTGCCCCTATGTTTCTCTGGCCCTGATTTTCACCAAAATTACCATTTCTATTTCTTTCCTCGGGATAATACCCCCAACCAGGTGTATAAGAATTGTAAGAAGACATCATTAACCTCCTTCCATCATATATTTAGCCTATTCAAGCATTTCTTCTCCCGGTACATCCATCCAAAAAATGATTGATTTGCCTATCATACAAAAACCGTGATTCTTATGAACAGGTATGCTAATGTATAACCAACTAAATAATAGAAATGAGAAAGGAGTTATTTATCATGAGTAAGTTTAAAAAATTGTTCAAACAGATAAAGCAGTATTCCCGGAGCAGCAGTGGTCGTAGAAAATATCATTACAGCAGAAGCGGAAGCAGCAGTCGACGCAAACACAACTATCCATACAGTGGAAGCCATCGTTATAAGCGAAAAGGTTATAGAAGCAGCAGTTAACTGCCTTCAGTTTGAGCGTACATCTATGTTTCGTATGTTTTTTCCATAAGAATACCATCAATATCACTAAGAATTTGTTTAGTGTCCAAATACTCCCTGTCAATACCGAGCAGCCTGCGAAGCATTTGTGCAGTTAAGGGATGAAGCGAAAGTTCTTCTGTCCATGGAAGAGCTTTTTTGCTTTTCTTAGGATATGAGGAATATAACAGAAATAATAATAAATCTCCTAAATCAAAATAATCCTGTTTCATTAGTTCCTTCCCCGTTTCCATCCTACCCTGTTTGGTTTGGCGAAATCCTGTATTTGAATCTAAATCTATCGCCAAGCCAAAGTCAATCAGGAAAAGAGCATTCCCTTGCAATATAACATTGGGAATACGGAGGTCTCCATGACAGATCCTTTGATTGTGCAGGTAATCAACAATTTCTACAAGTTTCCGGAATAACAGCAGTGATTTCATTTCATCAAACTGACACCTTTTTTCGAACAGGATATCCTCAGCATTGTATCCCTCAATAAAATCCATTATATAAAAATAGTTACCTTTATATGTAAATTGCCCATGTGCATTCGGAATGGCCATATGGTTTAGTTTGCGAAGAATGGATGCTTCATTGTAAAACAGCTCTATATCCTTCTCGTTGTTACGTTTGCTTGGACGAAGCTGTTTTAAGACATAATGTTTTGATGTATTTAAATCAATGCAATTATAGGCAATCCCAAAACTTCCTCTTCCAAGCAAATGATTAACTTTAAAGCGATGCGCAATAATGGTACCCGCTCCAAAGGGGCTATCAGCGAAAAATTGATAAACCTTTCGTATAGGACGTAATACAGGGTTCATAGGCTTACACCTTCTATTAATAAATGGGCTCTTCTCGTAAATTTTATTGCCATTTGCACCGTATTTTCCGTAAACTATTTTGATGCTTCTCAAACACGGATACACTTCGCTTTCCGAGGGGTCACGATTTACACTCGAGTTCGGCGCTTCCGCCCTTGGTGACCCCGGACGGCGATCGAAATTAAACTAAATTAAATTTCTCATCCGCCGCTTACTGGTGGAATAAACGCAACTACATCCCCGTTTGTTATCATTGCATCCTCAGCGGCGTATTCTTGATTTATTGCAATCATGGCGTGATCAAGGCTAAGGTCATAGGCTGCAGACAGTTTTTCTTTCAGTGCCTTGACTGTCATACCATCTGCTTCCATACTTACTTTCTCATTTCCAACCGTTTCCTGTAATTCTGCAAAAAACAGTACATCAATCATCGCTCATTTCCTCCTCCGTTGGTAACTTTTCTTGATAGGATGTCTTCTCTTTTTGGTCACCTATCCATTTTGTTCCATCTTCCCAATGCTCTTTCTTCCAGATTGGAACAATTTCCTTAATTCGTTCAATTGCATATCTGCTCGCTTCAAAAGCATCATTGCGGTGTGGTGTTGACACTGCAATTACAACGGCAATATCAGATATTTCCAATCTTCCTATACGGTGGACAATTGCCGTTTCTGTGTCTTGCCATTTTTCATTAATCTCATCACCAATCTGTGCAAGCTTTTTCTCCGCCATTTCAGCATATGCCTGATATTCCAGATACAATGTACGTTTACCCTTCGTAAATTCACGAACCGTTCCAATAAAAGTATCAATCGCCCCTGCTTTTGGACGTATTACTTTTGCTATGCAATCATTTACCTGAATTGGCTTATCGGTAATCCAATAGTTTTTCCCCATTTAAACACCTTCATTCCGTTATGTAATCCGCTAGCTGTGGTAAATAGGATCCAATATTTGCAATGCTGAATGCTGGATGGGATACATTTCTTAAAATTTGTTCATCCCAGGACCCTACTGCGATTATATTCGAAAGCTCGTCCAAAAGCGATAATTCTTCTTCGTTTTTTAGTAATACAATTTTAGGATAATCCGCCTTTTTATAGCCTTCAATAAATAGAATGTCAATTGGCAGCATTTTATATATGCTGATTAATGTTTCAAATTCAGTATTGTTCAGTATCAGCTGTGATACATGTTCCCCCTGGACACCGCTTGCCATCGTACCAGCTGCAAAATGCTGGTAACTGTCTGTATCCTTCATTAATTCAGGTTCCCCGCCATGACCATGATGCTTTAACGAACCAATTTTGTAGCCCCTAGATGAAAAATAACGAATAACCTCTTTCATAACCGTTGTTTTCCCAGAATTTTTATACCCGACAATTTGACATATTTTCATTTACATACCTCATATTTTTTTAATACGAAAAAAGGCCGATCCATATTGAATGAATCAACCTTGAAAATTTCGAATGATCAATCAGGAATACCTAATGCGATTTTGGCATAACGGGACATTCTTTCTTTACCCCAAGGCGGATTCCATACAATTTCAACATTTATTTCTTTTATTTCAGGAATATCTGAAAGCGCACGTCTCACATCTTGTTCAATATGTGCTGCGAGCGGGCAGCCCATTGCGGTGAGTGTCATTGTAACATTACAAACACCCTCATCGTTTAAATCAACATCATATACAAGTCCAAGATTAACGATATCAATGCCTAATTCGGGGTCAATAACGTTTTCAAGTGCGCCCATCATATTTTCTTTTAACGCCTCATCCATGATTTATTCCTCCCTAATTGTTTCTAGTCCTATTTAAACATATTTCGCTTACTTTTCAAGTGATTTATCTCACATATCATGTTACTTGCAGGCTAATAGTTCTAATTCAATCTACAAATGTGTATCAAACCAACGAACCGTTTCTAGAATAGCATAGCGACTTACTTTATGATCCCGATTTGATTCTTTAAGGAATTTAATATTGTCCTGATTGTTATATAGCTGCTTCGCTTGATCATAAAATGTGTACGAATGATCAAATGGTACAACTGAATCATTCTCACCGTGCCAAAAAAGAAGCGGGCGATTACTGAGTTTATCCGCTTGTCTGGATAAGTCGTATTTCTTAAGATCTTCAAATAATTGATCAATCATTTCTTCGGTAACTGGTAAATCTCCCAATTTCCTAAAGCTGTCAACTAATGTTTTCGCATAAGTAGTAATCTTAGGCGAGCCCATAAGAACTGCAGCAGCTTTAATCCACGGGTACTGTGTCAAGGCAGCAGAGGTTGTAATTCCTCCCATACTTGTTCCCGCTAAACCAAAACGTTCATCTAAAACAAGTCCTTCCTGATCGAGAATATCTTTTATTTCTTTTAATTCATGAACATTCAGCATAACAATGTCCCAAAAGGAGATCTGTTTCTTAATAGCGGAAATGTCCACTTCCCGTTCCCCATGATATTTACTATCAGGCAAAACGACCCGGTACCCTTTTTCCGCCAGCAAATAGGCGAGCGGTAAATTGTGCTCCTTTGCACTTGTGAAACCATGGGAATATGCAACAACAGGTAATGCCTCTTTTTCTTTTTCTGAATCAACAACAACCAAAGCCGGAATATCATTAAATTTTCTATGGTATACCCCTATCATGATCAAGATCCTCTCGTCAAAATATATATACTTAATCATAGTATTTTATAGGTATGTAATGCAACTAACATGAATGATTATGATTAAAGGTTATTGCTGCTTTTCTCTAAACTATCTTTATATCCTGGGTCATGTGTTTCCATTGTTTCTATATTAATTCCATTTTACAAAACTTAACCTCAACATAACATTTTTCCACTCTAATAATACTTTACTTTATCCAGAATCACTTATAAACTAGGGTAATACGAGGTGAAACTTATGGAAAATAAACAACATTTAATTGCTTTGGATTTAGATGGAACACTTTTAACAGACAAAAAAGTAATTAGCGCACGAACGAAGCAAACCGTATTAAAAGCAATCGAAGAAGGTCACATTGTTGTTATATCAACAGGCAGACCGCATCGTGCAAGTATTAATTATTATCAGGAACTTGGTCTTGATACGCCAATGGTCAACTTTAACGGGGCGCTGATCCATCACCCTAAGGATGACAAATGGGATATGCTGCACAGTCCAATGCCCAAACGAACTGCTTTAAAAATTATTGATGCTTGCTATCAGTTGAATGTCCACAATATATTAGCAGAGGTTAAGGACGATGTATACCTGGATCAATACGATGAAAAAATCATTGAAATTTTTCACACAACACAAAACGATCCGCCATTTAAGATTGGCAGTTTAAAAAATGAGCTGAAAAACGATCCTACATCCTTATTAATCCACCCAAAAGAAGATCATATCCATGAATTGAGAAGCCACCTTGACGATTATCATGCAGAATTGATTGAACATCGCAAATGGGGTGCTCCGTGGAATATTATTGAAATCGTTAAAAAAGGGATGAATAAAGCTGTTGGTTTAGAAAAGATCGCTTATTATTATAATATCCCTAAAGAACGAATTATTGCATTTGGGGATGAGGATAATGATTTTGAAATGATTGATTATGCTGGAGTAGGTGTTGCAATGGGAAATGCTATTGATGAACTTAAATCCATTGCCAATCACGTTACAGATTCTAATGAGCAGGACGGAATCGGTGCATTTTTGGAAAAATATTTGAACCTGCAAATGAAAGCTGTTTAAAAACTTACCGACATTTTCCTACCATATAAAATTACGAATAAACCATACTATAAGTGAACGTCAAAGCGTTCACTTCTTATTTTGTTGGGAGGAATCAGTTGTGGGTAAAAAGAGCAAATCAAAACGATTTACTCAACAAGGTGCTGATTCAGTTAAACAGCATGCTGAACGGTTTCCTTACCGATCACGCTTTTCCGATGCTGAACGAAAACATGAGGAAGCAGATAACCACACTGTAGGAGGGTTTTAAATGGCGAATAATTTATTTCAACAAGCTAAAGATGCCGTCAACCGCTTAACAAACACAACAGGAGCTTCAAACGCTCAAGATAAGCAAGCAGCACAAAATGCCATCCAAGCTGCCTATACAAATTGCTCTCCCGAAGAACAACAGCAATTGCAGCAGCTTGAACAACAACTCAAGTCTAAAAACCAATTGAGTTAACATCCGCAACCAATGGCTTGCTCAAGTGATTTCCAATTCTTTACAATGTGATGAAACGGTTTTGCGTAAGGCAAGCGGAAACACCTTCGCCAAGATAGGCGAAGGTGTTTTTATTATGATTGTTTCTTATTTCTTCCGTGACCGAAATCATTATAAATTTCTTCATCTGAAAAAGCTTAATATATTTCTTTTTTCCTTGTCCTATTTCTGCTAATATGTAATTAGATAGGTATTATTAGGAGGGATTACAAATGGGAGTACGTGCTGAAGCTACACCGAATCCAAATGCACTTAAATTTACTACAGATAAACTTATTTTTGAAGGCACAAATAGTATTTCAGTAAAACCTGGAGACACGAGCGAATATGCAATTTTAAATGATCTCTTGCAGCTTGAAGGTGTCGATAACGTTTTCGGATATCAGAATTTCATTACGGTAAACAAACAATTTGACGCGGAATGGGATGCATTGTCACCAAAAGTACAAGATGTATTTGCAAAATATGGGTATTAAAAAAAGACAGCATTTCTGCTGTCTTTTTATTGTGCTAAATCAACTGGAACATAGTTTGGATTAACCATTTTTCCTGACTCATCTTTTACATAAAATGTTAGAACGGGTATTTGATCTTTTGTTTGATCATTCTTAGGGATATCAATTTTTAACTCAAAGCTCCCCCACCCGCTTGCATTCGTATCTAATTTAACTTCACTTTCATCAACTGCAACTTCCTCACCGTACAAAAGCTTAAAATAGAACACATCATTTGTTGCTGCAGCCTGTCCTTTAACGGCAATTTGTTTCTCTGGTGTAGTAATGTCAAGGTTTCTGAATTTCACTGATACATTTTCATCTGATGGTGTTTCCGTGCTTGATTCCTGACTTTTCTGTTCTGAATTTGTGTTGTCTTCATTATCCTGATTTCCACAAGCAACCAATAGCATTGCAAAAAATACGACAAGAAATTTTTTCATAGCTTTTTGCCCCTCTGCTGAAATGTTTAGCCATCACGTCTGAAAAAACCGAAAATGCCTGTTGTTTGAACAATGTTCGTAAAAGCATTTGGATCTATTTCAGAAATAATTTTCTCAAGATCGTATAGCTCATATCGTGTAACGACAAGATACATCATGTTTTTATCTTCCCGTGTATACGCACCTTTTGCAGGTAATATAGTAATACCACGCACCATTTTGTTATGGATTGCCTTTTGCAATTCGTCCGCTTTGTGTGTAATGATCATAGCTGTAACTTTTTCGTGACGAGTATGTATCGCATCAATCACGCGTGTCGTTACATACAGTGTTAACAATGTATACAATGCATTTTCAGGCTCATAGAGAATACCTGCCATCGCAATAATCACTGCATTCAGCAATAAAAAATACGTACCAATCGGTCTGTCTTTCATCCGTGACAGTACCATCGCGACAATATCCATACCACCTGTTGATGCACCCAGTTTCAATGTAATCCCAACACCAGTACCCCCAATTACCCCGCCAAATACGGCATTCAATATAATGTCTTCTGAAATGTGAATAATCGGCAGTACTTCAAGAAATATAGTAGTACATGCAACAGATATAGCACTGTATACTGTAAACCCTTTTCCAACCTTAAACCATCCCAAAATGGCAACAGGGATATTTAGAATGAATAATAGAATACCAGTACTTATCCCAATTCCCACAAAGTCATTAAACACACTGGAAATCAGCTGAGCGGCACCAGTAAATCCACTAGCGTAAACATTGGCGCCAATTAAAAAGAAGTTCAAGGAAATCGCATTTAATAAAGCACCAAATACTACGATAATAATTCGCTTTGCTTCAAACAAAAACATGACAACCCTCCTTATATAGCCAGCATGCATCTGACAGCTGTCCAATACATTGTTATACTTTTTTTAATATTATTTAAATATCTTTGACTAACCATCGTTATAGCTATAAACTTAAAGAAATACAAGTTTATTATAGGAATGAAGGTGTAACTAATGAGCGTAAAAATTCTTGCAGATTCAGCATCTGATCTGTCAACAAAACATTATAACGAATTTGACATTGAAATGGTATCATTAACGGTACATTTAGATGAAAAAGAATATGAAGATGGAAAAACAATATCACCAAAATCGGTGTATGACGCAATGCGGGAAGGAAAAAGTCCTAAGACATCACAAGTATCTCCACAAACCTTTAAAACTATTTTTACATCTTACGCCGAAGCAAATCAACCCTTAATCTATATTGCATTTTCTTCTGAATTGTCTGGCACCTACCAAACAGGGAAGATGATGGAGCAGGAAGTGAAGGAAAAATACCCGGACGCTCCTATCCATGTAATCGATACGAAGTGTGCATCTATTGGATATGGTCTGGTAGTACTTCGTGCAGCACAACTAGCAAAATCGGGTGCAGGTGTTGATGAAATAATTGAAATGGCTACATACCACGCTAAGCATATGGAGCATATTTTTACGGTAGATGATCTTGAATATTTGTATCGAGGTGGGCGTGTCAGTAAAACAGCTGCATTCGTTGGTTCCCTTTTAAAAATTAAACCAATACTCCATGTTGATGATGGAAAATTAGTTCCGCTTGAAAAAATTAGAGGTTCCAAAAAATTATTGGGGCGAATCGTTGAAATCATGGAAGAACGTGGTACCGATTTTAAAAATCAGGTTATCGGAATCAGCCACGGAGATGATATCGAAAGAGCGGAAAAACTAGCTGAAGTGATTAAAGAAAAATTTAATCCGAAAGAAATCGTAATTGAAATGGTAGGGTCGGCAATCGGAGCGCATGCTGGCCCAGGGACTATTGCATTATTTTTCTTGAATGATGAATATAAGTAAATTCTGATTAGGCTAGTCCAGTACTACTGGGGTAGCTTTTTTTGTGAACAGGTGACTTTTGGTAAGTCATGTTGAAGGTGCGGTGCTCGCGTGGGATTCATTTCTTTTATCTGCGAATACATTTATTTTATTGGAAAAGAAAGAGACGCATGTGCCTGATTTATTTCAGCCATACGTTCTCTTTCTCTCCTTACACAAAACATTACCTGTTTGAAATAGTAAAAAGTCCTCGTCTAATTAAGTTAGCTGAAACCGGCTTTTTCCCGATTTCCCTGGCCCAGACAGACAACTGTCCAATATGATGAATTTCGTGGGCAATTACATGTCGCATTACCTCGCCCCATGCGTAAGTTTGAATTCCTCCATCTGGCAAACGATCTTCCAAGACACGATTCTCCATACTATTGTTCCAATTATGAACAAATTCTTCCACTTCTGGTCGAAATGCAGCATCTAACGCTCTGACTTTTTTCAGGCTGCGATATGACTCAAAGCTTTCCTGAAAATCATCCTTCCCTTGAAGAACACGAAAACAGCTCCATTCAACATCAGCAATGTGAAACAGAGTATTTAAAATCCCACCTACTCCACCTGTTCGGATATAAAGAAGTTCATCCTCCTCTACCTGCTCACACCAATGATACCATTCTTCTCTTACCATCCAATTGTAGCGAAACAATGTCTGCAATAGGATCCCTCCACACTATTATTTTTTTAGTATCACTTCCGTGAACCTGTTTTCAATGAAATTAAAATTAATATTTAAACTCATATAAAATCACTCCCTTTTAAAAGATTCAAAAAAGTAATTCATATTCCAGAATACCATATAGACACAATAATTTTCTCCAATCTGTCATATAAATGTTATATTTTTTTGACATTATGTCTTTTCCGCTTGCATCTTTTGTCCCATTTTACGAAAATAATAGATAGTTGGAATTAAGGAGGTATCAAACCGATGCCACGGCTTTTTGTTCATTTTACATTTTTATTATTTGCGATTACAGCGATATCAGGATTGTGGATGCGGTTTTACCCGTTTAACCCTGATACATCGCTTCCCTATACAAACGTCATGCATGGTCATTCACATTTAGCTATTTTAGGCTGGGCCTTTTTAGGAGCTTTCATTATTTTCTTATCTATCTTTTGGAAAACAATTAGACAAAAGAAACAAGCGAAAGTCGTTGCAATCGCACTATTTGTAACGTCATTTTTAATGTTTGGTGCGTTTGTATATCAAGGATACGGACTATACTCAATTATTATGTCAAGCCTGCACATTTTAGTAGAATATTGGGCGGCACTGTTTATTTACCGGGAATTAAACGGACAATTAGGTATACCAAAACCAGGTAAATATTTTATTAATGGCTCTTTACTGGCATTAGTCATCTCTTCGATTGGACCGTTTTCACTTGGTGTAATTGCAGCAAATGGACTTCGGGACAGCTATGTGTTTGATATGGCCATTTACTTTTATTTGCATTTCCAATACAATGGCTGGCTGTATTTATTTTTAATCGGCTTATTTATCATTGTCCTGCACCAAAAGCAAATTGTATTTAACCATTCTCTGCTGATAGCTGGATTTTGGATCTATTTCCTATCATTATTTCCCGGGTACTATTTATCCGTGCTTTGGGTTGAATTAGGAGGTCATAGCCAGGTACTTGCAACAATTGGCGGTATCGGTCAATGGATTGGCGTATTTGGTGTCATCATTGCATTTAAAGGAATTTGGGTACGTTTATATAGGAAATTTCATGATGTAACGGTTATATGTCTATGGATCACTTTTTTCTTATTAATTGTTAAAAGCACAATGGAACTTGGGTTAATTTCCCCAACAATGGCAAGTCTTGTGTATGAGACAAGAAGTGTGATCATTGGCTACCTGCATTTTTCATTGCTAGGGTTCGTCAGCACATTTATTTTAACGCAGTTTCAATTAATTGGGATTATTAATATGCGTAACCATCTAATGCAGGCAGGATTCCTAATCTTTTTTATCGGATTTGCTTTAAATGAATTATTTTTGTTCGGAAATGGATTTGCTCAGTGGTGCGGATTCAGCTCCATTCCGTTTATATCCCATGGCTTGCTGGGGGCAAGTGTCCTAATGGTCATTAGTATTGCAATCATATGGATTTCATTCATCATTACGAGGAAAAACGAATCGGTTAGCATAAACTAGCAAACTGCCTCATATATTTCAGAAAAACGAGCTTTTGGTACAAGTTTTTCAGGAAATATAGGAGGGAGATAGTCCATGCAGCTAACCGAATTAATCAAAGCCTATGAGCATGACCGCAAACGAAAATTCGAATCTATCAACCAGCTTCTCGACTTTTATCAAAACAAGTACATAGCTGGTGAAATTGATTTACTTGCTTACAGAGAAATATATAACTATTTAGACAAACAAGGTGCAAGATCCTCACATGAGTATATGTATTAGTTGGTAAGCAGCTGGAACGTGTAGTCAAAGAGAAATCCGAACTATGAATTCTTTTTATCAGTTCGGATTTTCTGCTTTGATTTTTCGTATTGCTTACTAATAATTATCCGTAGACTGCGACATAAGTATTACATTTTATGATGTTCTTCGATTCCGCAGCCCGTATACACTACGCTTTCCGTGGGCGGCTGATGAGCCTCCTCGTGCTGACGCACTCCGGGGTCTCACCGATGCCTCATCTCCCACAGGAGTCTCCGTGTATACGGGCTGCTAGTAAGTGTATTTATAACGTAATCATGATTTCTTAAAGATTATAGATACTTTATATTTAATAATTATAATCTATGCAAGTACCGATATATATTAATTCCACTTCACTAGTCCGGCATCGCTGCGGGCGGTGACTCCTGCTCAGAAAAGCACGAGTCCGAAGACACCAAAGAGTGGGTTTCTCGAGGAGACTGAGGCCGTGCCCTAAGGTGCGCATCCGCCCGCAGCGATCCCGGACGGCGACCCGAGAATATTACGTCGCAGTTTACGTCAAGTACGTATTAACATCCTTAGCGTTAAAAAATTATCGTCCCTTTCCCGTCATCGTTTATCTATCGAGCCAATCGTTTTAGTCATGTTCAGCCCCCTAATTTTTTGTATGTAAAAAGATTGAATCGTACTAATAAGGGAATGGATAATTATATACACAAATAGGAGGTTACTTTCGATGACACAAGAAAATCAAAAACAAACCCCACCGTCACAGAAACAGCAGAGACAGCCTGGAATAGAATCAAAAATGACCCCAGAGCCAGAGTTTATCAAGGAAAATTACCAGGGAAACAATAAATTAAAAAACAAAGTCGCGATTATAACCGGTGGAGATAGTGGAATAGGACGAGCAATCAGTGTTCATTATGCTAAGGAAGGTGCTGATATTGTCATTGTCTATTTAGATGAACATGATGACGCTAATGAGACAAAGCGAATAGTTGAACAGGAAGGCAGAACATGTTTATTAATTGACGGTGACATTGGCAACCAGGCTTTTTGTGAATCCGCCATCACCCAAACAATCGATCAATTTGGTAAAATCGATATTCTTGTTAATAACGCGGCTGAACAACACCCGCAAGCAGATTTTATGGATATTTCAAATGATCAGCTTGAGAAAACTTTTCGGACAAATATTTTTGGGGCATTTTATATGACAAAGGCTGTATTGCCGAATTTACTGGAAGGCAGCTCAATTATTAATACGTCTTCCATTACAGCATATCAAGGTAATAAAGACCTGATTGATTATTCAGCAACTAAGGGCGCTATAACAAGCTTTACCCGTTCTTTATCACAATCTTTAGTTTCTCAAGGAATTCGGGTAAATGCTGTGGCACCTGGACCGATATGGACTCCGCTAATACCATCAACCTTTACCAAGGAAAAGGTCGATGAATTTGGGGGAAATACACCAATGAAACGATATGGGAACCCCAGTGAATTAGGTCCGGCTTACGTCTATTTGGCAAGTGAGGATGCTAGCTATATCACCGGACAGATGATTCATGTAAATGGCGGGATGATTGTGAATGGGTGAATCCCCTTATATGTACCAATACGAAAGGGGCTGTGAATCGCAGTTCCTTTTATAATGGGCGAAACTTCAGCGCCTCCTCCAACGATATGCAGCAAAATTTCTTTCCAGTGTGTCTCAAATTATTAAACGTAGAACTTTATATGTATTTCCAACAAAAAAATCACACGCGATTTTACTGCACGTGTGAATAGGATGTTTCTTTTTAAATTCATAAAACATTTATCACAAAGGCTTTTGATCTCTTCTCCGCTGTTTCAGGCTCAACATGATAATAAACAAAACAAAGATTAAAAATACACCTACTATCATGCCTATATACACCCAATTTAGACCAGTATCCTTCTCAGTAATATATATTTCAACCGATTCCCTATCGACACCGATTTTATACTTCTCATCATCATTTTTGCGAACAATGTCATCACCAATTAAACCGGTTAGCTGCATTCCTTCAGGGACATCTTCTACTAGAACCGACCTGGTTTTAACATCATTATTGATGGCTATAAACATTGTTTCATTGTCATCATAGCGCTTAAATACACTCATTGCACCATTAGAATCCACAAGTTCAAATTTGCCATGGGACAGCACAGGAAATTGCGTACGGATTGCAGCAATTTTATTGAAAAAATCGTGTAAATCCGGATCACTATTATTGAATTGCACTAATTGCTGAACTTCTTCCTGTGTATCCCCATCCATCGGTATTTCCGACCCCTGATAAATTAGCGGTACACCTGGAGTCGTATACAGATAAGCCAATGCCAGCTTCCAGGTTGTTAACGGATTTTGCCCACTTTCCACAATCTTTCTAGTAAATCGATCTGTAAATTTATTGTCAATATAGACCAGGCCCGTTCGTTTCCCGCTTTCTTCCCACTTTTTATAAATATCTGAAGGTGGCGTACCAACATTCGTTAATACGTTGACCATTGCTTCTTGCAGTGGTGCATATTCGACTAATGGAATACCAGCATCTAAATATTCCTCTGTTAGTTTGTCAGGATTTAATACAGTCCCGGTCAAATAAATAGTTGGTTTCACTTCTTTTACATGATTAACAAATTCTTTTAAAAACGTTATGGAGGATTGCTCAATTGCATGCAGCTGAAACCCATCAATATCTGTTTCGTTCAACCAAAAATCTGCTGCTTCCAACAGCATTTTCTTTACATCTTCATTTTCCTGATTTAGGGTAACAGCACCATCCAGCCACAAAGCGTCTGTAGTGGTATTGGATTTAGTTTTACTAGAATCGTCTGCAAATGGATGGTCTTCTGATACGTAATTTGGCACGAATTCAAGGATAACCTTTATACCCTTCTCATGTGCCTCATTGACTAACTTTCTAACATCTTCTAATGTACCGAATTCTTCTTCTACTTTAAAAAAGTCCTCAATCCAATAACCATGATACCCGTTTGGGGAGTTTTCCATAATGGAGGATAGGGATATTGTCGTAAACCCTAGTTCTTTTATGTAATCCAACTTATCAATAATCCCTTGAATGTCTCCTCCGTGGTAAGCATTTGGATCGTCAATATCAACCTGTTTATCACGAGAGCGATCAATATTGTTAAATCGGTCAACAAAAATTGAATAGATGACCTGTTCTTTCACCCCATCTGCTTCCTCAGCGTGTATTGATGTTGCGGAGCCGAGCAGCAGGAAAATTATTAGCACAAGTGTTACAAGCTTCTTCATACATGTTCCTCCAGATTTTTATTCATCTCTGTCTATTATTACCGTTTCTATCTATTAGTCAATGATCTCCGTAATATTGTTGAAAATACTTCATAAATTAAGCTAAACCTGCAAAAGGTTTAGCTATTTTCCTGAAAGGTTTCCATATTTGTAGAAAATAATGCCTTTAATTCCTCATTTGGTGCTATATGCAGCTTAGCACTGTTTATTGCTATTGGTCCTTCATTAAATCCACCGGCGATTAAATGGAGCTTGTTTTGGTAGTTTGCAATGTCCCCTACCGCAAAAATCCCCGGTATCGAAGTTTGCATCGTACTGTCAACCTTTATTGTTCCGTCAATCATGTCACATCCCCATTCAGCAATATCACCAAGATCGATCGCAAAACCATGGTTGACAATTAGATGATCAAGGGAAATTGTTTTTTGATCATTTGCTTCTGTATTTTCAATTAGCACACTAGATATATTTTCCCTTTCTCCTGCCAGATTCACAATTTTGTATGGTGTAATCACGTTGACAGATGAATTTTTCATTTTCGATATATTGCTTTCTATTCCGGAAAACGTGTTTTTCCGATAAATCAGAGTTACCTCCTCAGCAATCGATTCCAGTTCATTTGCCCAATCAATCGCAGAATTACCGCCACCGGAGATAACTACCCTTTTCCCGCTAAACTGTTCAAGATTGCGCACAGTATAATGCAGATTACCGTTTTCATAGTTATCGGCTCCCGGAATATCTAACTTGGTCGTTTTTAAACTTCCAAATCCTGTTGCTAAAATAATCGTTCGGCTATAATGCTCTTCTCCGTCATTTGTCCGTATAATAAAATTTCCATTGTCTAATTGCTGAAGTGTTGTCACTTGCCTTCCTAACACTACTGTTGGATCAAATGTCTTCGCCTGCTCAATTAACTGCTCGGTAAATTCATCACCGGAAACCGAGGGAATTCCTCCAACGTCACGAATCATCTTCTCGGGGTAAAAATACGAGACCTTCCCGCCTAAAAATGGCAGGTATTCTATTATTTTCGTTTTCATTTCCCGCATTCCACTGTAAAACGCGGTAAACAATCCAACTGGTCCCCCGCCAACGATTGTAACGTCATACAGTTCTAATTGCTTGTCCATATATAATCAGCCTTTCTATTTCGTCTTCATCAATAAGTACACAAAATACGGTGTACTTAAAATGGCAACAACAATACCAACTGGGATTTCGCTCGGCGCAAGTATGTTTTTTCCAATAACGTCTGCTGAAATGAGCAATAATGCACCGATGAGTGTCGAAATTGGAATAATTCGTTGATGAGTCGGACCTACAATTCTCCGTGCAATATGCGGAACGACTAAGCCTAGAAATGCTATTCCACCACCTGCAGCAACACATGCTCCAGCAATCGCCACTGCTAACAATAAGAGCATTCTGCGTTCACGTTCAACCTTTGACCCTAATCCAGCTGCTACATCATCACCTAGATTTAGCACATTTAAACTATGCGCCTTATGCAAGGTATATGGAATTAAAATCAAAATCCAAGGTAACAGCGCTAAAACAAAACCCCAGTTTGCACTCCATATATCCCCAGCTAGCCATACCGTCGCCTGCCTGAAATCCTGTGGGTCCATTTTCAGCTGAAAAATGATAAGTGCTGCACTAAACCCTGCATTAACCCCGATCCCAACCAATATTAATCGGATTGGATTAACACCATCTTTCCATGCCAGTGTATAGATAAGAGCTGCTGCAACTATTGCGCCTATTAAAGCAAATAATGGCATGATGAACGCCGATATAGTGCTTGTCATGGAAAGTGTGTCCTGGAAGAAATAGATAAACAATACGACTGCAAGACCTGCTCCTGTATTTATTCCTAAGATCCCAGGGTCTGCAAGGTCATTTTGCGTTACCCCCTGTAAAATTACCCCAGACACCGCAAGACCTGCTCCGATTAATAAAGCAAGCACAATACCCGGTAATCGGAAATCGAATACAATTAACTCCTGCTTTTCTGTACCAAATTGGAAGATTGTTTTCACTACGTCGATTGGCGAGATCGGAATAGCGCCAGTACTCAAACTAACAAAAAACATCATAATGATAGCCACAATTAGCAGAAAAATGATCGAAACATATCGTTTAATTCCATGCTGTTTGCTCATCATTTACCACCTCCACTGCCACGTGCTAAATACAGGAAGAATGGTACACCAATTAAAGAAGTAATTGCACCAACAGGCGTTTCAAATGGCGCATTAACCAATCTCGCAACAACATCTGACAGAACTAATAATAGTGCACCCAATAGCGCGGACGACGGGACAATCCAGCGATAATCCGTTCCCATAATAAATCGTGTAATATGTGGAATGATAAGTCCAACAAATCCAACCGTACCCGCAATGGAAACAGCAGCACCTGTTAAAATGAGTACGGTAATTATTCCAAGTGCCTTAATGAGAAGATTATTTTGCCCAAGTCCTGTTGACACATCTTCACCAAGGCTAAGCACTGTTATGGACCGGGAAATAATCAGAGCCAGGAGCATCCCGGCCCCGCCAGTAATAAGCAGAATATAAACGGACGTCCAATTTGTCCCGGATAATCCGCCTGCAAACCAGAAGCTCATGTCTTTTTCCAGCTGAAAATGCAAGGAAATGACAGAGGAAATGGAACTAAGCATTGTTCCTATTGCAACACCTGCGAGCGCAAGTTTTGCTGGTGTTAATCCACTGGTCGAAAAGGAACCTACCATAAAAACCAGAACGACAGCAATCCCTGCACCGACAAATGAAGCAAATGTTAATCCTAAATTTGATACACCTGGAAAAAAAGCAAGCATAATTACTAATGTGAAGGCCGCACCATCCGTAACCCCCATAATGGATGGTGAAGCTAATGGATTTCGAGTCATCCCTTGCATAATAGCACCGGAAACAGCTAAAAATGCGCCTACTAGTGCAGCCGCAAACGCTCTTGGCAACCGTAATTCCTGAATCACCTGATGTGTGGACAGGTCGGGATCAAACGAAACAATCGCCTGCCAAACGGTCGATAGTTTTATTTCAACGGCACCATATGAAACGGACAAGGCAATTGAAAAAAGTAATGCTATAATTGCGATACCATTAATGAGTAATTTAAGTATCCTTGAATGATTAATGTAAGATATCATGATATTCCCCTGACTAGCAACTACTCTATATGTTTCATTATGTAGTCCAATTGATTAAGAATGATTATCATTTAAAATTATAATGGTAAATAGGACTCACTGCAATCTTTTCTAATTTAACTTGCCACATTTAGGGGATTTTTTGAAAATATATTGACACTTCAACTGAAAATGATTATCATTACCATTGATAAAGGAATTTTACAAAAGGAGAAGTACATATGAAAACTAAATCACGTTTTATAATGATAGCCATACTTTTCGTTTTAGCACTTATCGTTTCAGCTTGTGGAAATGATGATACGAAGTCAGGGTATTCAGATGAAAAAGCGGAAAGTGGCGGCAATTCAGAAGTCACAATCGATAGCAAAATGGGAGAAGTAACCATTCCAGCAGATGTGGAACGTGTCCTTGCCCCCTATCATGAAGATGCATTGCTGGCACTTGGTGTAACCCCAGTTGCGAAATGGGCAATCGGTACCAGTGTTCAGGATTATTTAGAACCGCAGCTAGAGGATGTGCCATCAATCGAATGGAATCTTCCACTTGAAAAGGTTCTTGAAAAAACACCGGAATTAATTATTCTAGAAAGTAATCTTGACAGCTATGAAGGATCTGTAGAAGATTATCAAAAAATTGCAGATGCTACTTACGTTATGACGGAAGAAGTAACAGACAACTGGCGCAAACAGGTTGAATTATTTGGTAAAATGCTAGGAAAAGAAGAAAAAGCCGAAGAAGTGTTAACAAGCTATGATGAAAAAGTTGCCAATGCTAAGAAAAAACTTAGTGAATCAATAGGTGATGAAACAATTGCAGCAATCTGGGTTGCTGGAGATCAGTTTTACTTATTTGAACAAAATCGCCATAGTGCGGAGGTACTTTATTCCGAGCTCGGCATCAACCAGCCGGAATTTGTGAAAAGCTTAGGTGAAGCGGACTTAACACAATGGAATGCCCTTTCCATGGAAAAACTATCTGAACTGAAGGCTGATCATATTTTCTTGCTTGCTCTTGAAGGTGAACAAGGAATTGAAACACTGAAGAATAGTAAGGTATGGCAAAGTATACCTGCTGCCAAGAACGACCATGTATATATCATGAACGACCCTAGCTTTTGGACGAATAAAGGTCTTATTGCTTCAGAAAAAACAATTGATGCAGTAGTAGATACGTTAGTTAAATAAGATAGATTGCAAAAAAACAGGCTTCTGATCGATTTGATCAGAAGCCTGTTTTTTAAAATCCCTTTGGTTTGGTGTACGTTGATTGCTATGTTGCATTATTTGTATGTGTTAATTTGTTCATTCCTGTTGATTAAATGTTGCGCTGTTTTTAGCTGTTTACTTGAACAGTAATAACCCAAGCGGCAACCGGCCAAAACCTAGAATCAATGTTAGCAGCACCGCAATTACTAACTGGATCCACCAGCCTTTTGTTGCTTCATTTCTTCCCATTTTGATACTGATCATTTCCATTGCGAAGATTGCCCAGATACCTGCAAGACCTTTAAAAATGGCCTCTCCCATCATTGGGCTTGCACCAAAATAATTTGCAAGCAATGAACCACCTGAATATAAAATCAATAAATAATCCAGGCGTAATATCATTTGTACAATTTTAGCGCCTTTTGCTTTACCTTGCTTATGTAAAATAACAACGACAATAAATAAGATAAATGCAAGCGCCCACGCAGTTATGTGTAAATGTGTATTCATCGAATAGCTCCTCCTATCTCATTCCTAGCTTATACAATGCTTAAGTTTTCTTTTGTATACTAACGCTATAATACCATGTCCTGCATAGAATTCATATGAAAATTATATGAACACTGAGTATGGGAAGTAAAACGAACTAAAAACTGTTATAATAAATGTATATTGCATTTTTCAACTCAAATTTTATTGATTTTCGGAGGGATACTATGTCACAAAACAGTCAGCAAATTATTGATCAAACACAGGAGTATGGTGCGAAAAATTATCATCCGCTTCCTGTTGTTATAGCGAAAGCAGAAGGTGTTTGGGTAGAGGACCCTGAAGGCAACCGCTACATGGATATGTTAAGTGCATATTCCGCAGTTAACCAAGGCCATCGCCACCCCAAAATTATTGATGCATTAAAAAAACAAGCCGATGCCGTAACACTAACTTCACGCGCCTTTCATAATGATCAGCTTGGACCGTGGTATGAAAAAATTTGTAAATTAACTAACAAGGAAGCAGCATTACCAATGAATACTGGTGCTGAAGCGGTTGAAACTGCCTTTAAAGCCGCTAGAAGATGGGCATACGATGTAAAAGGTGTGGCAGAAAATAAGGCAGAAATTATTGCATGTGAAGGGAATTTCCATGGCAGAACAATGACAGCGGTTTCGTTATCATCAGAAGCTGAATACCAACGCGGATTCGGACCAATGCTGCCAGGAATTAAATTAATCCCATATGGTGATATCGACGCATTAAAAGCAGCCATCACCGAAAACACTGCCGGCTTTTTATTTGAACCGATCCAAGGTGAAGCCGGGATCGTTATGCCTCCTGAAGGATTTTTGAAAGAGGCGTATGACATATGTAAAGAAAATAATGTACTTTATATCGCCGATGAAATTCAAGCGGGGCTTGCCAGAACTGGAAAGATGTTCGCTTGCGACTGGGAGGACGTAACTCCTGACATTTTAATTTTAGGGAAAGCACTAGGCGGCGGTGTTATGCCAATATCCTGTATCGTAGCTAATAAAGACATTCTTGGCGTATTTAACCCGGGATCACACGGGTCAACATTCGGGGGGAATCCATTGGCATGTGCTGTATCGGTTGCTTCTTTAGAGGTATTAGAAGAGGAGAATTTAGCTGATCGTTCACTTGAGCTTGGAAACTATATGATGGATGAATTAAGGAAAATCGATAATCCAGCAATCAAAGAAGTTCGCGGCAAAGGATTATTCATTGGTGTGGAGCTTACTGAAGCAGCACGTCCATATTGTGAAGCATTAAAAGAACGTGGATTATTATGCAAAGAAACACACGAAAATGTGATTCGTTTTGCGCCTCCATTAGTTATTGAGAAAGATGACCTGGATTGGGCTATTGACCATATTAAAGCAGTGTTAAAAAAATAATATCACAGACAATGGCACCGCGTATGAAGCGGTGTCATTTGTTCATTTTTAAATCGTGTGATCAATGCTGGTTAATTCAAACACCTAAGACACCATGACTTAATATGCACAAAAGGCCCACAATTAAAAAGTACCCTTACCCTGGAATTCCTTGTCCACCATGATTTCAGGCTCCTCTTCTGCGTATTGGCTGTATATTCAAGTAAGTGAGACTCCGCCAAATCCATTCCAATGGACCAAAGCGAAATTGCGAAAGCCACCATTTGCTAAGAAAAATCTGTACAATAAAAATAAGAACTACTATACCGATGCTCATAAAAGGAGTAATCTGGCCATACCACCCAAATCCTACACCGTAAAACAAAAAGAAACTGACGACCGATTGTGCGATATAATTCGTCAATGACATGCGCCCAACATAGGTGAACAGTTTTAAAATTTTGTTCCCAAGCCGACTAGTCGAAAGCAATGTAATCGAGAACAAATAAAACAATGCTGAAGCAGCTCCACCAACATTGTCTTGAATAAAGTAAAACCAGTCCGGATTCCCGTATAAATATGGTCCCATTTTTAAACACACAAAAACAATTAAACTGACTGTCCAGCCTATTTTCAATAAACGTTTATTCAAAACAGGTTTATGTAACCAGCGCTTTCGTGCGATGTACATTCCAATAAGAAATAAAGGCAGTAATGTAGTCAGCGAAAGGAAACTTGAGAAAAAGCTATTTGCATAAAACCAGTCATTAGCGTTTTGTTTTAAAATAATTGACAGATCCCCACGCTGATAATGGGCTTTTGCAAGATAAATAGCGGCAACATCATAATCCTGCAAATAATAGCGAACATCATACAAAAACCTGGAAATGTACGTAACAATCCCGCCTAACAGCAGAAAAGCCCATACTAATAATGTCTTATCGGAACGGTATAGGAATGCTATTAAAAATAATCCAATTATGCCATAGGATAATAAAATATCCCCGCTCCAAATGAAAAACGCATGAATGAACCCAAAGCAAATTAAGATAAATAGTCTTCTGAACATAAATGGATGAACACCTATGTTTTTTAACTCCAGTCGTTCCTTCATTAGTTGAAAGCCAAATCCGAATAGGATCGAAAACAGTGTATAAAAACTTGCTTGAAAGAAAATATCTTTAACGATCAGCGTATACTGATCAATCGGTTCTGTCCACGCATCTTCTGCCCCGCCATGAAAAAAATACGGTGCGGAAAAGATGCCGATATTCACGATAAAAATCCCGAATATGGCAAAACCCCGTGCTGCATCAATCCATGATAAGCGTTCAGATTCTCCAAGTGGTAATGCCTTATCCATTACATTTCACGTCCTTCATACGTCCTTCTTTATTATTAAATTCTATGGCGGCTTGTATTTTTCCTTCTATCCCCTCAACAAAATAGTCTTTTCACATAAACTACAAATGAGGGAGGAATTGTTATGCCGGCAAAAGTAGGGGCAGTAAAAGTTATCACAGTTGCATCATCAAGCATTTTCAATATTGGCGATGTCTATTCTATGTGCCCTGACAGTTCTGCGAAAACATACGCTGGCGGTGGTTCCTTTAATACAGGTGACGGAATTCATATTGAACTTGAAAATTCGAATACGTATGTTTATGACAAAGATAAAATTGACCAGCCAGTAACCTAACGGAGTGAAAATCATGAATATTACCATACATCAATCCATTAGCATTTATATGATCAAAATCGGCGCGATAACCAACTCTTCTGTCCTGCAAATTGGCAGCACAGGCAGTATCCAGGCCCAATCGGATATATATAATACAGGGGGCTACACGGAGCCGGCGGAAGAAGCTGAACCAATCGAACATCTGCCACCCCCCATTGTCCCGTTAGCTCCAGTCTGAATCGGATAGCACCATTTTTTCATATACACATAAACTACTCATAGGTCTTTGCCTAGTACGAAGGGGGACTCTTTTTATGAATGGAAATGAATGGACCAATTATGTCTATGATCTCCACCAGTATATTCAAAAACAGGATGATGAAATAAACAAGCTGAAAACAAGAGTAACTCAACTAGAACAGGACGTACGCGAAAAAAATTCAAATACAATTGAAAAAATTGAGTACCATTTCGATCAGTTAAAAATAGAAAACTTAGACGGGACACTTCATATAGGTCTTTCGCCAAGTGATCTAGCAAATATAGGGGATATAGGGATTCCAAAAGGAACACAGCCTAACTATCAACCACCGATGAAACAGCAGTTAGTATCTAATTTAAGTCAGCATTTACAACAGAATGGACCTCCCATGATCCGTGACTTAGCAATTCAGTACAATAAGCCAATTGACAATGGATTTCAATCGATGCTGTTAAACGATATTGAAAAACAGCTTCCCCACCGAATTGCCTTTTACGAACAAGAAGCAAAAAATAAACGGGGGATTAATTCTGATGAATCGCTGCAAGCCTATATAACGGATCAGGTAAAGAATGAAATTTATCAGTCCCTGTTAAAATACATGCAAAAAAATGATCACAAAGGAGAAGAACAATGAATATAGAGGTTCATAATTGGGGTTTAAACGTAGGGAATGTAGGTATTGATAACATTGCCGCATCATCCATTTTTCTAATAGGAGATAATGACGAAATTGTTCTATCATCATTTTTTGATACGCCACCGGAGGCATTTACAATCGGTAATATTGTTCCTTTAGCCCCTTAAGCAGTATAGCTTCTAGAGACACTTAGGAGGATTTGATGGATAAACGAAACGTAAATGTTAATTACATGAAAGCAACTTCAGTGGCATTCAGCTCTATCTTTTCTATCGGTGATACGTATTATGCAGGCCCAAAATCCCGTGGTATTGCCGTACAAAAAGAGGGTGCCATTTTCGCTCAGAACGATCAAGTACAATTTAGGAACTATGATATATTTTCTAGAAAAGCAAAATGGCCAAAACAGAAACCTCCTGTACAACAAAGGATTCATCATCATGAACCAGCTATTAATGTTGAGCTAGCAGCATTTACCGGTTTAAGCAGCTCATCAATCTGCCAGGTCGGCAGTATTGAAAAAATATATGCTGAGGCCCGGTTGAAGCATTTTCGTGTATTAAGAGAAGATAGTGATAACGAAGATGATAATGAAAATGAAAATGAAACTTATAATGATGAAGACAAATCCCACACAAACCAATAACTCAGGTCATATCCTATTAAGAAATAAATTATTTAAGAAGGTGTAAAGATGCCATCTATTGTTGGACCATTAAAAATTAATAGCATTGGCGGCGGGGTGGTAAACTTTGGAGACTCCTTTTATTTATCTCCAAAAAGCACCTCCAAAACCAGCGCTGGATCAGGATCGTTGAATACCGGCGACTTTATTTGCACAAATAACGGATTAAGCTCGACTAACCCGATTGATCCCGATGTAAACGATCAGAATGTAACTGCAAACGCTTGATACAGGTTAACCAAAAATTATGTATTCTCAAAGAAAAATAGTTTGAAATATGTATTTTAGTCAAAGGAAAATCCGAACTATGAATTCTTCCATTAGAATTTGTATTAGTTCGGATTTTCTTTATGGTATTCGTAATCCCTATGGCGAATTATCCGTAGACTGCGACGTAAATACTTGTGGTGATTTTGCATCATTTTGGACGCTCTTTGGTCCCGCAGCCCGTATACACTACGCTTTCCGTGGGCGGCTGATGAGCCTCCTCGTGCTGACGCACTCCGGGGTCTCACCGATGCCTCATCTCCCACAGGAGTCTCCGTGTATACGGGCTGCTAGTATGAGGGTAAATGATTTTTCTATTTCGTTCTACTCATCATTGCAATGAGATTATAATGCACTACATATGATATTGTCGGTTATTTTATAATATTCTCAAGCTAGTTTTAATTTATCGGAATATGAATTATTCCTTACGTCGCAGTTTACGTCAACTACGAATTAAGAATCTAGTTGAAAAAGTAACGTTCTAACCATTCTATACTGTAATCGTTCGTCTTTTGAGCCAACGTTTTAGTTATACCTTGTCCCTATTTTTATTGCATTATTTTATTTATATTCCGAATGATCACCAAAAATCAATTGTATAACGTAGATGGCCATGCACACTGCCATTGTTACGTACCCCCAGCCAAGTGTTATTTGATCGACTCGCAGGTAATTATTGCAGATCTGCTCATCCGCTGCAATATAGAGCCAGCCCATTAAGCTAAATAGAATGATAAAAATGATAAATACACTATTTTTGCCGGCTGAACTGATTTTTTTCCAGCTGTCACGCAAAGGCACTCCCGCGAGAAATGGCAGACTGATAAATTTAAATAGTTCGGATGCCTCTATCGTAAGCGCCTCATCCATTGTTCGCGGAATCATCCAATACACTAAAATAATGGAAAAAAGCATGATTCCCGGCACACCGTTACTGTTCCATTTCCTAAAAAAATCTGGAAACTTTAATTGAATTAAACGTGCCATCAGAAATCCGGATAATATCAAAAGTGGCATCTGCATATGCATATGAATAATCATAATAGATTCCAGCAGCGCCGCAACAGGGGGTAAAAGTAAGAAAAGATATAATACCAAACCATACAGGAATTGTTTCATGGCTTATTCCCCCGCTTCTTCATTAAGAATTGCTGCAACAGTACTTGCGGCTTCGTCAATGTTCGTGAAATCCATCATTTCGAGCAAATGCCCTTGTTTGCCTATCAAATAAAATGCTGAATTATGTGTAAAATTACCATTCCCATCCGGAATAACAACTACACCCAGCCTATCCAGCAGTTCTTTCAATTCTTCTTTATTAGTAATGCGAGCCATGCGCCATGTTTCACCGTCACTCCCAAAATACGTTCGATATTTTGCCAATGTCTTTGGATCGTCTCTCTCAGGGTCAAAGCTAATACTTAGAAAAACAATATCTTTTCCAATATAGCTGTCTGGAATTAAGGCGTATACTTGAGCCATATTCATTTCCAATTGCGGACATACCGTCGTACAGCTCGTATACATGAATGTCAGAAATACATATTTACCATCAGCAAATTCCTTAAATGTGTAAGACCTGTTTTGGCTATCTTCCAATGTTACAGATGGGAACACCGGTTTATCCTGCAGCAGTTTATACGTTCTAGCGCTTTCTGCGGTAAATGCACGAAACCCATCTGTCCCTATATAAAACAATACAGTGCCGAAAAGTAATACCACTATAATTGCAATCGCGTTGTGGTGCTTCTTCATCATGACCACATCCTTTACAGTAGTAAGATCCAGAAATCGGAGGCAAGAATCATCTTACCTCCAAATTCCATCTACCAGGTCCTAATTGGCGGTGATCCTGGAGGTGCATTAACAATCATATCTACTATAGGTACGACATATGCCATTGCGACAACCATCAGCAGTAATACAACCCACAGTCCCCAGCGCTCTGTCCACATTGGTGCAGAAGGTGCGCCATCCTCTGGTTCAGAAACTGGAAATGCAGTTTTTCCTTTTGGCGCAAAGAACATCATGTTTATAACGGCATAAACCTGAATAATAACGCCTAATAGCAGCAATGTTGCTCCAATACCCATAACATATTCATATGGAACCCAGCTTAACGCTGTTGGATGATCACCATACGTTGTATAAGAGGTACGGCGTGGATCACCTAGAAGCCCCGCCAAATGCTGTGATCCTGCCATAAGAATCATGCCCACCGTCCAGATAATGGTTTGAATTACACCAAGCCTATTCATTTGTGGTGTAAGCTTACGTTTAGCTAAATATGGAATAAGCCAATAACAAATCCCGAAAAATGTCATCACAACCGACATGCCGACCGTTACATGAAAATGACCGACAACCCATAACGTATTATGGATAACCTGATTCATCTGATTGCTTGTATTGACAATTCCGCCAGCACCACCAGGTATAAAGGCGATCATCGCAATCATTGGTGCAAGGAAGCGAACATCGCCCCATGGCAATTTACCAATCCAGCCAAGCAATCCTTTTCCGCCTTTTCTTCTCCCAGCACGTTCAAGCACTGCAAACATGGCAAATGCTGTCATTAGAGATGGAACTGCAATCGAAAGACTCATAAATACGTGCAAGAATTTAATAGACTCCGAGATGCCAGGGTCTATGATTTGATGATGAAATCCGCCTGGAATGTTTAAAATGACGAGTAAAATAACAACTAAACGAATTAATTTTTCATTAAAATGCCTTCCTCCGATAATTTTAGGTACTATTACATACCATGCTGAAGTAGCGACAAGGTACCAGATGTTTACCAATGAATGTCCGAACCACCAAAACAACGTCCGCCCGACCATGACATTTGTCGTCTCCACGATTCCCATCGACCATGGAATCAAGGTTAAAACCTCGACCGTTACACCGATACTTGCGAAAAACCATAAAACAAATACACCCATTGCGAAAAATGCCAGTAATGGAGTTGTCTGTCCTGGATGGTTTTTTCTCCAATGACGGTAATTAATGAAAACTCCGATACAACAGGCAAATATCCCCAATACTACAAATACCAAACCAATGTAAAATACCGGGTGTGCTGCAAGCGGAGGATAGAACGTGTATAATACCGATGCTTCATTCAATACAACCATTGTAACTGCCAGTACTACACCAATGACCATAAGAATGAATCCAGTCCACGCAAACTTTCTGACCTTTGGAAGCAGCCCTCCTAATGCGTGTGAAAGATTTGCGTATTGGTAACCTATTGTAAACGTAGTAGAAAATACTAATAACAGTAAAATTCCATGTGCAGTTAAGACTTGATAGTAGTTTATCCATGGCGGCAATTCCATTAACCCAGCCCGTTCTAAGCCTTGTACCAGCCCCAAAATCCCCCCTATGAGCAATGTCAGAAAAGCCACTGACAAATAGGACAATGATACTTTAGCATCACTAGTGTTTACACCCAATGCTTTTATTGTTTTCTGCTGCAAATTTAATGCTTGTGTTTGCTTCATTTTTCAGTACCCTCCTTTACTTAACGGTAATTGTCGTGGACATAAGCTGATGCCCTGTTCCGCAATATTCATTACACAACACCAAATATTCACCCGGTTTATCAAACGTATGTGATATCTTTTGAATATGACCAGGCATAACCATTGCATTAATATTCGTTCCCGCAATTTGGAACCCATGTGTAACATCCTTTGATGTCATGATGAAATTCACTTTTGCCCCGGCTGGAACCTCTATATTATTTGGAGTAAATCCGAATGCCTGTAATGTCATGACAACTTCATATTCATTATCACCAATTTTTGATATACCTGGCTCGTCAAATGGTTCGGTTTGATCCACCTTTTGAGGGTCAATTGTTTCCTTATTGCTTGGAGGCCCCATACCGAGTGCAAATGTTTGATAGCCAACGACAACCATAAAAATAATTAATATACCGGTACTTATTGCAATCCACATTTCTTCTAAGCGATGCATTTACGCTCCCCCTAAATTCTTGACATGTACAATCCGAAAATAGCTGCCCACATGATCACGATGACTGCACCAACAAACCCAACCGATACAATCGTTCCCCTTAATGAGCTTTCATTTTCATTATCTGTATGTTTCTTAGGACTATTTTTGTTTGCTGCTGCCATTTACAAAACCTCCTTTTGTAATTTCACTTCTATCATAGTGCCGATGCAAGTTAACGGTAGTGAACTAAATCACAAGGAGCTGTGATTTTACTTACACCTTATTTTTCAATATGTTTATCCAGGGCATAAAAAATAGAGCAAACCCTTATCCAATAAGGATTTGCTCTATAATATATAACAATTATAAAATGCAATAAATTCGTCACAAAGTGTTAAATTCGATGTAATGCTATTTATTTTAGATACTAATGACGTAAATTACAACATAAATAAATTAAGCATTTTAAACAGTTTGCAATAAAATATACGATTTAATAAACTGGTACAACTAATTGTTTGGTAAAGAAATAAAGGTATGTTTCTTTTACTGGTTGATGCCAAATGCTTTCTACCGCGTGCCGATACAGGTTTATTTGTGTTTCATATCGTTTGGCAAGTTTCACCCTAACCTCTTCCGTAACCACTCCAGCAATCGAATCTGTTTTATAGTCCAGGATTATCCAGCCATCATCTTTCGGGATCAGACAGTCGATAACCCCTTGAACCAATACCTGTTCAGCGGTATCACTTGTCCATGAGGCATATACCTGATCAGCTGGCAATGTAATGCTGAATGGTACTTCACGATAAATTGCTTGTGCATTTATCAAACTCTGCCCTATCTCCGTTGTGAAGAATTGTTCAATTGCCTCTACATCAATAATGTCCGCTTCAGGTCGAGTAAGTATCTCCTGCTCAACAAGTTTCTCAACAAATTCCTGAATTTCCGTATTGTTCAACGGTTTTGTCAATGGAATATGCTGCATGACAGTATGCATTGCCGTTCCGCGTTCAGCCGCTGATATTTTCTTTTCTTTTTGCATGAATTGCGGCCGTTTTACGATTGGTGCCTGAAAGGGCTGAACAAGCTGATCTGCACTATATTCATCTTTTAGTTCACGCTGCCGTTTAATTTCAGTAACGGATTGTTTCGCACGTGACACTGCGGCTTGCTGAAATGGATATTGATAGGAAAGCCTTGCATCAACTTCATTCTCAAGCACTAAGTCGTCTAACTTAATAGGCTGCCAATTGATGATATTTTCTTTTAAATCAGCATCTGCCTCCGCTGTTACTTCATCAAGGTTTGCATATTGACTGCCGTGTACAATTGTAACGTTCCATTCAGAAGGATCCAGTTTAATCTCGTCCAGTACAGTATCCCCTGTTTCCCCCGTTCGCAAAGCTTCATTTGACTGGTGTCTGATCAATGCTGGTCCTACCCAATCTAAATATGATTTCGATTTAATGCGGAAATGGGCAGGCAGTATCCATTCGGAATGGTCAACCATTGTTTGCCATTTCTCCCGTTTCTTTTCGAACGATGCAACATTGCCGACCATGACTAATTTTTCTTTGGCCCTTGTCAGAGCAACATACAAGACACGCATTTCCTCCGCTAAGAGTTCTCGCAATTTTTCTTCACGGAATGCATGGAAAAGCAATGTTGGGTATGTGATTCGTTTGATTGGATCAATATATTTGCTGGCAAAACCAAGGTCTTTATGCAGTAAATACCGTTGATTTAAATCCTGTAAATTAAATTGCTTATCCATCGCTCCTAAAATAACAACCGGAAATTCAAGTCCCTTACTTTTATGGATCGTCATAATTCGGACAACATCCTCTTGTTCACTCAGCGCCCGTGCTGCACCAAGGTCTTCCCCACGTTCTTCCATTCGTTCAATAAATCGGAGGAAACGGAACAATCCACGAAATGAAGTTGCTTCATACCCCCTGGCACGGTCGTATAGTGCTCGCAAGTTTGCCTGGCGCTGACGTCCACCTGGCATCCCGCCGACAAAATCATAATACCCGGTTTCCCGGTAAATTTGCCAAATTAAATCAGACAATGCACCCTGCCTTGAGGAAAGACGAAAACGATCAAAATGTTTCAGGAATTTCGTTACCTTGCTCGCTGTTTCATTTGTATTGTGCGCACTAAATTTTTTCAATGCATCGAAATACGTATTTCGTTTGTCGGTTAGCCTAATTTGTGCAAGTTCTTCTTCATTCATACCCACTATAGGTGAACGCAGCACCGATGCTAGCGGGATGTCCTGCCTCGGATTATCTATAATTTTAAGAAAACTCATCATAACCTTGACTTCAATTGCTTCAAAATAACCAGTCGACAGTTCCGCATAAACGGGTATCCCTTGTTTTTTCAGTTCATCTACAATAGCAGGCGCCCATGTCATAGATCGAAGTAATATGACGACATCCCGGTATTGTACATCCCGCTGTGTTTGCGTTACTTTATCCACTACCTGCAGCGGGGAATTATCATTTTGACCAATCCAGTTTTTTATTTTTTCTGCATACGCACGTGCCTCAATTTGGGCTTTTTCCAGATCCTGATAGTTTTCATCCTCGGCTTGTACATCTTCACTTTCCTCAGGTGCCTCACGATCGATAATCACTAGCTCAGGCTTTGCATCTAATAAGTTATGCGAATCATACATACTATTGGCATAGATTAGCTCAGCATCTTTGTCATAATTAATTTCACCTAGATCTTCATCAAGAATTTGCCTAAAAATATAGTTAGCACCAATTAACACCTGTTCCCTGCTGCGAAAGTTACTTGCTAAATCAATTCGTTTCGCCTGGTGTTCCTCCAGTGCGAATCGTTTGTATTTCTGGATAAACAAGGACGGCTCTGCATGGCGGAAACGATAAATACTTTGTTTCACGTCACCAACCATGAACATATTTCCTGGGCCAGTCTGATCACTAATTAAACGTAGAATGGTTTCCTGAACAAGGTTTGTATCCTGATATTCATCCACAAGCAGCTCCGTAAATTGCTTCTTGTAATGCAGTGCCACGTCTGAAGGAACTGGTGAATCCGCTGTCGATGACGTATCGATTAGAAGCTGTAAACAATAGTGTTCCAAGTCGGAAAAGTCAACAATTGCCTTCTCTCTTTTTTGATCGGTAAATCGTGCTTTAAACTCTTTCACAATTTCAGTGAGCTGTTTAATAACAGGAGCCAGTTCCCGCATATCCTCTATGTGACTCGCTAAATCTCTTGTAAACCATCCTTTTTTCATATCGTTCCAGCGACTTTTATAGCTTTCCCTTAATGCTTTTACCTTCGCCTTCTTCTCATCCGAACAGTCTATTTTTTTTGATGATAATTTTGCGAAAGAACTTGTTGCCATAAATGCCTGCAATTCATCCCATGATCTTATGTGTGCCATAGCATTTTGGAGATTTTCCGCATCAGAATCAATTGTATCCGCGTAATGGTATGGTCCATCACTTTCCCGAGTTAAATCTAATGCCAGTGCTATTTCTTCTTTCACCGCTTCAAATTGGCTTTTCACTTCACGCTTAATAATCGATAGCCATGGCAGTTCTGCTTCTGTCCAATTTTCTGGAATATCATAAACATTTGCTAGCTTGTCCAGCCACTCTTCCGGCCATGGGTTTTGCACGGCAAATGTGTACAGATCAAGTACTAAGTTCTCTACATCAACATCGCTGCGATCATTGGAAAAACGATCAACGACAGCAAAGAATCGCTCCTGTTCTTCCCCTTGTTCTTTGCCATACCATTCTTCAAACAAGTCATCAATTACTTCCTGCTTAATCAAATCCGTTTCCATATCATTGGCAATTCTGAATCCCGGATCAATATCCAGTAAATAGGCATATTGTTTTACAACATCCAGGCAGAACGAATGCAATGTTGAAATCGATGCTCGTTGCAGTAACGATAATTGTTTTTTCAAATGTGCGGAAGCTGGGTCTTCAGCTAATGCTTTCTCCAATGCTAATCCTACTCGATTCCGCATTTCCTGTGCTGCCGCGTTCGTAAACGTAACAACTAGCAATGTATCGATGTCAACAGGATGATCTTTATTAAGTAATTTTTGAATAATACGTTCAACTAATACCGCAGTCTTCCCCGAGCCTGCAGCTGCAGCAACAAGTACATCACTGCCATCTGTATAAATCGCTTCTGCTTGTTCCTTTGTCCAGTTAACCATTACATTTCCTCCCCGCTCAGGAGTTTTCCTAATATTTCCTCATCCTTCATATCTGCAAGTTTACGGAAATTATTTTCCTCTAAAATTGGATCAAATTGACATACAGAATGAAACGGACAAAATGTACATGCGTTTTTTTGCTTATGCTGATAAGGATTTAAATGCACGCCGCCTGAAGTCATATCGATACCGGCATTCACCATTAACTGATGAATATGTCCTTGCATCCTTGAAAAGGTGTCATCGTCCGCTACATTCGAATGACTGTAAAAACCGCCATTTTTCTTAACACCTGCAGGAACAATTTGACTTGACCCCGAAGCGAGTGATGTGTCCATCATTTTAACGATTTCCTCATCCGAAAGCAGCAGCCCTTGCATTTTATATTTTTTAAAAATCTCAAGATCAATATCATGATCCGTCATGCTTTGTTTTGCGGAAATCATTGGGTTATGCACATGGAAATACAATACCCCAGCTGGTGTTGCTTTCACACCAAGCCATTGTTCAGATTGGGATAAGACCACGTCTAAATATGCAAGCATCTGAAGTGCCAAACCGTAATAAACTTCAACAAGATTTAATCCTCTTGCACTGGATTTATAATCAATGATCCGTAAGTACAAACTTTCTTCATTAAATGCTTTATCGACACGGTCAATCCGCCCGCGCAGCATTAGTTCAAATCCATTCGGCAAAGGCAATGTTACTGGTGATAGTGTTTGATTTTCTCCAAATCCAAGCTCCAATCCAACTGGAGAAAAGCTGCTCTGTCTCGCTTGTTCACTTAACACATATGCCGCCCTGGCAATCACTTCCTGCAGCTTCTGCTGAATATATTTGTAACGATTGGAACTGTGTAGGATCTGGTGCTGTAAAATAGGCGCCAAATCTGCTACGGCCTTGTGTGCATAGTTGTCTGTATCGCGTTTATTCAGCTGTGCAAAATCCTTTCCATCCGCTTGAATCCACTCGGTAATTTTTTTCAATGCTTCATGGAAAAGCTGTCCAATGTCTGGCGCGTCTAACTTATACGTTTTACGTTCTTCCAAACCTAAACTATATTTCGCGAAATGCTGATACGAACATCGGTGGTACATTTCCAGCCGCGATACACTGGTTTTCACTTGTTTGGGATACAGCTGCTCAGTTGTTTCCTTAGATAGATTAATAGGTTTATTTCGATAGTACAAGCTTTGTAAAATCGTATACGTTGTGCCAAATTTCGCATGATTGGTCATATACCAATTTAATACATGCCACCAAATTGGCTGAACTGGATACCCCTTTCTATTGCGAGCGAGTTGTGCCGTTAGTGCGGACCGTGTTTTTACTGGCGTTGTAATAAAACGATCTGCGTCTGTTAATTCATCAGGATCCTGCAATAGTAAATGATCTGAGCATGCTGGAAATAAATCCTCGATCCTCTTAATGAGTTGTGACGGCATTTTCGACTTTCCCTCTTCATCACTTAATGGAAAGCTAATCCAAAGACGATCCTTTGCCGCCGTAAAGGCAACATACATGTAAAACCAATCATCAAGCAGCTTCCGTTTACTGCTATCAGCTAATTGCATTCCATGTCCTGCTAATATCTCTCGTTCCCGTTCATTGATCATTCCATCAGACGGTGGCTTCATTGGCCAGGCACCATCATTTACCCCAAGTAAAAATCCGCATTTCATTCCACTAATTCTTGATCGATCAATCGTACCAACTATAACGTGATCAATGCTTGGCGGAACATGGGAGAACTTCAACGATTCAAACCCTGCATCCATTGTCTGGCGGAACGTTGACAGGTCAATCGGTTCGTTTCCGGCTATTTCCACCATTTCGTCAAGCAGCTGAATAACAGCGTTCCAGACTTGCTCCTGCTCGCGTCCTTTTTCAATTTGCCCCTCACTATCATATACTTCCCGCATTTTTTCGAGACGTTCAGCCACATCCAGATTCTCTAGCCATTCGTAAAGCACCCTGCATCTTTCTTCAATTGTATGAACGCTCCTAAGTTGTTCATCAAAGGGCTGCAATGCTTGTACAACCTGTTTCCGATAGGCATTGATACGCTGCTCTGCTTGTTTTTCCGAATCGGTCTGTGCTGCTTGATCAAAACCGCGAAATCTCCTAAAAATCCAGTTTTTTTCGCTCATCCAGCGATTACGCGAACGAATTCCGTATTCTAAGACGTAATTTTCCAATTCATCGATAGCATCATTTGTTAATGGATAATCGGAATCTGTTGACGGGATAAATCCAGTTTTCAATACGCGGAAAACAGCATCATACCTCCAATTGCCTTCAAGCATATCCAATGCAGATCGAATCAGCTCAATCAGTGAATGATTAAGCATTGTACGTTTTTCATCAATAAAAACGGGAATATCGTAATCACGAAAGATAGTATCGATCAAATCATGATAGCTGTCCGTCTGCCGAATAAATACCGCCATATCTCTAAAACGGTACTTCCCCTCACGGACTAATCGGATAATTTCCTGCGCAGCACCTTCCACCTCGGCACGCGGATGAACCGCTTCGGCAATTTTTATCGGTACATCCCCTTCAAATACAGGGGCTGGACGCACATCAAAATACTTCTCTAAATGGGCGAAATGGGCTCGGTCTTTAAACCTGCCATTAATAGGATCTAAAATATCTGTATCTTTAATCGTTATATTGTTTTCCAACGCTAGGTTCCGCAGCACATGGAAAGTTTCTTTTGTTTGATAAAATAAATCAAGCTCGTTCAACGCAACGGGTTCTGGGTCATCTACTGTCAGCGCAACCGTCACCTGTTTACATTTTTTCAATAACTCCTCTACTACCTTAAGTTCTTGTGGTGTAAAACGATGAAACCCATCCAGATATATTTCTGCATTGTTTAATAATGTTGCATCCTTGATTTTTTCAGCAAGTAATTGCAATTGATCTTCACTGTCAATATAGTTATCTTTTAGTGCAAAATCCAGCTTTTCATAGATATAGGATAAATCCTTTAATTTATTCGTTAATGCACCTTCACCTGATTCTTTATGGACAAATTGGTTCATATGCTCAATTTCTGAAGAGAGCATTTCCGGTGTTATACGATAGCGTTTAAATTCTGTAATCATGTTCTCCAGCTGTTCAAGGAATCCTTGCTTTTCCATCGCTTTTTGAAACATGAGCCAGTCTGATTCTTTTTCTTCAATGATTTTTCTGAGCATCATTTGGACACCGATTGAGCTGATAAATTGCTTTGTTCCGCCGCCAGTTTCCTGTAAAATCCGCCATGCTAGACGTGAAAAGCTAAAAATTTGCGTACGGATACTGCCCTTAACTGATTCATCGCTAAATAACGCGTATTCCTGTTGAAAGGTCATTTGATCTGGAACGATATAAAATATTGGGGGTCCTTGTGGATTAGCGGATAATTTTTCTTTAATTTCATCAAGTATTCTCCCGCTTTTTCCTGTTCCAGCTTTCCCAAGTAAAAAACGTATTCCCATTTTCATCCCCCTAGTAAAATTTTCATTTTAACCGAAATGCCTATCGAAAAAACTACGTATATTTCAAACCGCTTCTATCCGAAAATGCTTTTGATTTCCTATTGATAAACATAAGACGTAAAATGAGACGTAAATTTTGCATTTTATGTTGCTCTTTGACCCCGCAGCCCGTATACACTCCGCTTTCCGCGGGCGGCTGATGAGCCTCCTCACGCTGGGTGTTCGTCGTGTTGCAAGCATTTTCGGTGATGCTGCACTCCTCACAACTCGTAGCTTATTCGGTGGATGTTTTGCTCGTCGCTCCGGGGTCTCACCGATGCCTCATCTCCCACAGGAGTCTCCGTGTATACGGGCTGCTAGCAGGAATGAATATGCTTTTTTTATTTCCTCATCCCCATAAAGTATGAAGTTATAAAATATCACATTAGTGTATTTCCAGAACGGTAGTCTACCGCATTACGTCGCATTTTGCGGAAACTACGAGGTTAAAAAACACAGATTCACGGTAAAGTTTTATAAAAAGACAATAAGCATCATAAAAATAAAGCTTCTTCCTATTTTATCAAAGAAAGAAGCTTTAATGTACCGATTTTGCCTAATTGCCAAAGCTTAACTGTGCTTGAGTAAGTGGCCAATATTTTATATCTACCTTTCCAACAAGCTGATCAACCGAAATAAAACCAAATGATCTGCTATCTAAACTATTTTCACGATTATCACCCATAACAAATAATTTCCCTTCAGGTACAACCGCTGATCCGGTCACGCCTTTTAATGTAAAATCATCTGTTAATGGCGGTGTCTTACTCGCTTTTTTGAAATGGTCGAGAAAATCCTCCTCAACATATTCTCTGTTTATATAAAGCTTATCATCATTATAGATTATTTCATCGCCAGGAAGTCCAATTACCCTTTTCACATAATCTTCTTTTTTATTGGCATGAAATACAATGACATCGAATCGATCAACATCCTTTAAATCATAAATGACTTTGTTTACCATAAGTAAATTGCCATCGTATAGTGTTGGCTCCATCGACTCACCATCTACTACATAACTAGCAAACAATACTGTTCGAAAAACAATTGCCAACGCCACCGCAAATATAACAATTGAAATTAGTTTACGATAATTAACTTTTTTCATCAGGACTTTCCTCCAAGGGTTACTGTTCTATCTTCAGCATACCCCGTTTGAGTTTGTCTTAATCCTGATTTCCGTCAGAAGCATCGTTCAGCTTCGACTTTTGTTGTAACTTTTTCTCAATAAATTTCCCGAATATCCAAAACAATGTTATACAAACAGCTACTATAATTGTCCTAACAGGCTTCTCCGCGAAAGAGGCAATACTTGCACCAACATATGCCATTGTAAATATCATTACCGACTTCCCCATAATTACAGCCAGCGTAAATTGCTGCAGACTAATTTTCGATAGCCCTGCCACGACATTAATCACAGACGATGGTGAAAATGGAAAACACATTAACAGAAACAACGGTCCAAATCCATGTCTCTCAAGCCATTGTGTCACTTTATGTACCTGTTTGTTCTTACGAATCGCCTTAAATATACGTTTATCACCAAGCTTTCGAATAATCATAAAAACGATGATCGCACCGAGACTTGATCCAAGCCAGGATAACAGAAACCCTTCTAATAAACCATATGCAGCTGAATTGGCAAATACAAATACAACCAGTGGCAGAAACGGCAGAAATGCCTCCAAAAAAGGCAGCAGCACACCTGGAAGCGGTCCTAATTTTTCATAGTCATTCAGAAGGTGCTGAATATAATCGTCCAGTCTGTCTTGCTCTATCATAATCTTCCAATCCGCTAAGATGTTGAATACATACATTTAGTTAATTCCCCTCACACATGAAACAGCTTCATAATTTACCATATTAATTAGTTTAACTATTTTCATTTTAATGTAAACAATTAAATTTTAATAGTAAAATTCGGTTAATATAGCCTCTTTCTCATCATTGTTTACAATTTCCATACTTTTTCTGTGTATTTTTAGCCTAATTTATCATATAATAGGTTCAAGGAACACACGTTCGTATGGAGGGGTTATCTTGCGTTATCTTAGTGATGAAGAATTAAAAATAGGTTCACGCTTTTTATTTCTTTCAATGGCGATGGTTGTCATTCAACAAGACATACAGCATATCCAAAAAGGCGCCTTTAAAATTAAGGAGCCATACATGGAGCTTTTAGAAAAAATGATTTCCCAAGCAGCAAATGAACGTAAAAAATTGCGCCAGAATATGCAGAAAAAAAATATAAAAGTCGTTACATTACACAAAAATGATTCCTTTTCTTCTTTTCTTTTCCTTTGCCAAGGCCGTGAAGAAAAAAGAAATTATTTTAATCCTGCTATCAGAAAAAAAGTTGAAGCAATCGTTCAAGAGCTTATGTATAGGGCTCTGCAACCATATCAACCGTTTGCTTCCGCAAATACTTAATACGATTATCCAATAAATAACGAAATTGCGCCGTTCGCTGCACCTGATTCAACATCGAACCAAATGAAACTTCCAGGATGATACTTTTACCATTTTTAAAAATTACTTCTGTACATTGATTAGTGGCATTGTGAATTGTCTCAATATGGGAATGTGCAATCCAAGAGCATTTCGAGCTTGTCGGTGAGGTAGTGGGAAAGTAATACATGCCACTGGCTGGATCAATGCAAATGGGTGCTTTGTGTGTAATACCGCAAATATCGCGGGTTCCTTCTTGCCTGCCTTTGAGACTTGCCCCAAAGAACTTGCAAGCAATATCTATAATTTTAGTTGGGATGTGCTCTACTTTAACTTCCTCTTGATCCTCAAATATACATGTACTAAAATTCCCTTTTTTGTTTGGCATCGCAATGACTGCCAAAGTAAGGGGGGTAATTTCATATGATGGAGAATAAAAATCTTTCATCATTATTGGTCATCCTTTCCATGTTAAATGAAAAAGAAAGAGGCTTACTATATAATTTACCAAATTTATAGTCAAAAAGTAACACAAAAATGTAATTTTTTAGAAAAGTTCACAATATATTCACAAAAAATAGCAGATATTACTCTGATTTTGTCATGGCATCGCTGTTTTCGTGATTTTCATCATCTTTTTGTTCTGCATTCCATTGACCTTCTGACGCATAAAAATCAGGATTCAAAATTGTATATGTTGCTAATTCCGGTTCATGGTTATTTTTTTTCATACATAATCACCCCTTTTACATTAGTTTGCCAACCTAAATAAGGGTTCATACATATGAAAAGTGTGCCGGGGGAAAATTACTTATGCCCTGGCACACCTCCATGCTTGTATTCTATTGTTCAACCCTTTCTTTAAGATTTTTCCGTAATATTTTTCCGGTTGTATTTTTTGGGAGCTCGTCCAAAAATTCAAATTTAGACGGAACTTTGTAGTTAGCCAAATGGCCTATACAAAATTCGATAAGCTCTTTTTCTGTTAATGTTGTGCTGCTTGATACAACATAACACATTACAGCCTCACCAGTGCCGGTATCCGGAATGCCGATAACAGCTGCTTCTAAAATATCAGGATGTATATACAGTACTTCTTCCACCTCGCGAGGGTATACATTGTATCCGCCAACAATTATCATATCCTTTTTACGATCAACGACATAGAAGTAGCCTTCATCATCCATACGTGCCATATCCCCGGTATACAGCCACCCGTCCCTTAATGCAACTGCAGTTTCCTCAGGCATTTTATAATACCCTTTCATTACATTAGACCCTTTAACAACTAATTCGCCAACCTCACCGACTGCCACCTCTTCACCAAATTCGTCGACAACCTTATTTTCAACATGAATAATGTTACGGCCGATTGATCCTGGCTTTCTTGGACGATCTAATGGATTAAAACATGTAACTGGAGATGCCTCTGATAACCCATACCCCTCTGATACCATTACACCAAATGTCTTTTCGAAACTTTTCAACAGTGCAACAGGCATAGCTGCTCCTCCAGAAATACATAATCGAATTGTGCCAAGATCTGCTTTCCTACCAGAAGCACTTTGCAGCAGGTAATTGTACATGGTGGGCACACCAGCAAAAATCGTAGCTTCATAATCATAGGCGATACGAAATACATCCTGCGGCGAGAACTTCGGCATAATTAGTACGGTCCCCCCATTCATTAATGGAGCGTTTAATGCAACTGTTAGGCAAAATACATGAAACATTGGCAGAGCCGCAATTACGCTATCGTCTCCATTTATGGTCAAATAATCAGCTACATCCTTAGCATTAGAAAATAAATTCCTGTGTGAAAGCATAGCACCTTTAGGCTGACCAGTTGTTCCTGATGTGTATAAAATTAATGCCGTATCCTCATCATCAAGCTTTGTTTTTTCATACATTAACGTTCCTTCTTGAAGTAAATTTGTAAACGATTTCAATTTAGCGTATAGTGAATGGTTTTCAAGGGATATGCCCGCACTGGATTCACACGATATGTAATGTTGTACACCAGGAAGATTACCTGCTATCGCTTCGAATTTTTCCAGTAATACATCCATTGTAATAACTGCTTTCACGTCACCATTTTTTAAAATATACGTTAACTCGTGTGCCGTATACAGCGGATTAATCGGAATAACAACAGCACCCAGTCTGAGTGCACCATACAACCCAATCACATAATAGGGACTATTGCCGACTGCCAAAGCAATATGATCCCCTTTTTGATAACCTAATTTACGTAATTGAGATGCAAACCTTGTTACCGCTCCCTCCAATTCCAAATAGCTTGTCTTTTGATCCTGAAATACAAGTGCTGTTTTATTGGGGTGGTTTCTAGCTGTAATTGACAATTGATCACTTAAATTCACTTCTAAGCCTCCTCGATAAAATGAATGAATAATCATTCATTTATGCATTAAATTCATATTAATTATAAAATACAGATAATTATTTTTCAAGTGTATTTGATTGTTAATTTATTGACGGCCAGTACCTCTGCTGCTTTCATTACCATACAAAAAGACCCCACCATCACAATGAAAGAGAGGTCTGATCAACTATTAATACAGCAAATTAATAAAATCATCCTTGGAAATTTTACCAAGATAATGCGGTACATTAACATCAGCAAGTGCTTCTTCAATAGCTTTACGCTCATGTCGGACACCAGCTAGCTTGTCCTCTATTACAGCAACGTCACCGACACCGAAGAAATCACCATAAATTTTGCAGTTTTCAATGATTCCTTTTTTAACATCCAGGCGAACATCAACAAGACCAGCATCAAATTTATGGGACTCCTGAATATTAAATGATGGAGATTTTCCGTAGTTCCAATCCCAATTTTGATAACGCTCTTTGGAAATTTTATGAACGTTTTCCCAATCCTTTTCCGTCAACTCATATTGAGGTACATCTTTCACATCCTCCACATCGAAAATATAACGAAGAATTAGTTCTTTAAATTCATCCATGGTAATTTTTTCTTCTAGAAATTCCGATATGTTAGCTACACGGCTGCGAATCGATTTAATTCCTTTTGATTGGATTTTCTCCATTTTTACATTTAATGCTGATACAACATTTTCTATTTCTGAATCAAGCATCAATGTACCATGACTGAACATGCGGCCTTTTGTGGAAAATTGTGCGTTCCCGGAAATTTTGCGTCCTCCCGCAGTCAGATCATTCCTGCCCTTAAGTTCTGCTGGAACACCAAGCTTGTTCAACGCTTCAACTACAGGCTGGGTAAATTTCGCAAAGTTGTGGAAGCTGTCTCCATCATCTTTTGTAATAAAACTGAAGTTCAGATTTCCCTCATCATGATAAACTGCTCCCCCGCCAGACAAACGACGAACAACCTTAATACCATTTTCATCAACATAATTTGTATTAATTTCTTCTATTGTATTCTGATTGCGGCCGATGATGATCGATGGTTTGTTAATATAAAATAATAAATATGTATCGTTCTCACCGAAGTTTTGTAAAACGTACTCCTCCAGTGCCAGGTTTATGCTAGGATCTGTTATCCCTTTATTATCAATAAATTTCAATGTATTTGACCTCCCCTAATATGTATGCCTAAATTATATTGTAATCCAAATTTACTAGGCAATCAAAAGATACAGTCGAGACCGCTCACACATTATTTTTCCCACACCAATCCTTCTTTTGCTAGTACAATATCACCATCGAAATAATTCCCTGCCTCTTCTACCAGCTGGAAATTATCACCATATTGCGGCAAATGACTCAGGATAAGCTCACCAACCCCTGCTTCAGCGGCAATCATAGCTCCTTCTTTACTTGTCATATGACCGGCACTCTTTCCGTCTTGATCGGCATAAAAATTACAATCGGTAATCAGCAGATCAGCATCTTTTGCAAACTCACTCCAACTATCCATATGCGCGGTGTCAGCAGTATAAACAATTGAACTGTTTCCATCTGAAATTCTCATCCCATAGCATGGAACTGGATGTTTTGTCTTAAAGAACGTAATTGAAAATGGCCCCACTTCAAGCTGTTCACCTGGATTGTAAGCAATTCCCTCTGTACATTCATGTGTTAATGATGCAAACCCTTCTTTATCTTCTGTATGACCATAAATCGGCAAAATATCTTTTTTTCCCTGCACATACATATTTACGAGCCACGCATATTGCAAAACACCAATGTCCGCAACATGATCATGGTGATAATGTGATAGAACAACTGCATTAAGATCCATGATATGTCTATATTTTTGTAATTTCGAAAGTGAACCGCTTCCGACATCGATCAATAACGAAAATCCATCTTTTTCAACTAAATATGCCGATGTAGCACTATCCAAGGCTGGGTAACCTCCCCAGAATCCTATTATGGTTAATTTCATTTTCATCACCTCATCCAAAATTTGTTGTAACACACTATTGACACCCTGCATACTGTTATAATACAATACAGTTACTATAACAAAGGAGGATGTTACACATGATTAGCGTTGTTGAGTTTTTTAAGAATTTGCCAAAAAAGAAATGTCATCAATGTGGTCAAGACATGAACGAAAAAGCAGATTGCTATGGTAATTTATGTGACGAATGTGATCATCCTGCACGGTAATATTTAGTATAACCCAAAATAAGTATTAGTACTGTACTATAACATTTTTCAAGAAGCTGGGACATAACTAAATTGTTTAATCCAAAGCCGAACATTTCACCATACTACAGAAGGAAATACACGGAGACTCCTGCGGGATGAAAAGCCTAGCTGAGAGTAGGCTCAGGGCAGCCCGCGGAAAGCGTAGTGTATTTCCGCAGCGGTATGTATGCACCAACTATGTTCGGATTTTATTTTGGTTAAAACACTTTTGTCCCAGCCTCTTATTTTTTATACTTCTGTCTGAAAAATCATACCATTCCACCTACTTTTATATTATACTATTACTTAGAGTTTCGAAATATTTTTTGAAAGGGGTAACATAATGACTGCAATTACACAGGCAAAACGATGGAACCGTTCGGAGGTGCCAGAAGAACAAACGTGGAATTTAAATGATTTATTTACTTCTGACCAGGAATGGGAGGATGAATTGGCTGCTGTACAAGCCGATGTTGATCAGATTACAGACTACAAAGGCAAATTAGGTACAGATGCCGATACACTGCTAAATTGTTTGGTTAAGCTGGAAAACTATGAAAAAAGGTTAATTAAAGCGGCTACATATGCAAGTTTAAAAGCGAGTGCTGATGGAGCAGATCCAAAAAATCAAGGAGATTCCGCAAAAGTCTCTGCAGCATTAGCCAATATCGGGGCGAAGCTTTCTTTTGTTGAATCGGAATTATTAACATTATCAAATGAAACAATCCAGCAATTTTCACAAGAAAAACCGAGCTTGCAAACCTATCAGAAGATGCTTGAAGACGTATTGGAGAAAAAACCGTATACGCTGTCACCCGAAATTGAAGAAACATTGGCAGCTTTAAGTGAGGTTCATGATGCACCGTACATGATTTATCAGCGCAGCAAATCATCCGATATGGATTTTCCTTCGATTCAAGATGAAGAAGGCAATGAACATCCGATGTCTGCCGCACTTTACGAGGATCGCTTTGAAATCACTGCCAATACTGACCTTCGCAGAAAAGCATATGATTCATTCATCAGTACGCTTGATCATTATAAAAACACGTATGCTGCAGCTTATGCAACAGAAGTTACTAAACAGGTTACGATATCTCGTTTGCGTTCCTATGATTCCGTTACAGACATGCTCCTGCAATCACAGCAAGTCACGACAGAAATGTATCACAATCAACTAAATATTATCCAGAAGGAGCTTGCCCCTCATATGAGGAAATTTGCTAAGCTGAAATAAAAGGATCTTGGCTTGGACGAATTACGCTTTTGTGATTTAAAAGCACCAATGGATCCGGAATTCAATCCGAAAACAACTTATGAGGACGCATCGTCAACCATTTTAGATGTACTGCAAGTTATGGGGCCGGAATATACCGAAATTATGAAAAAGGGTGTAACAGAACGCTGGGTTGATCTGGCAGATAATGTTGGAAAATCAACAGGTGCATTTTGTTCTAGTCCTTACGGGGTCCATCCATACATTCTTATTACATGGACAGATACAATGAGAGGCGCATTCGTATTAGCACACGAGTTAGGCCACGCTGGACATTTTTATCTTGCCGGCAAAAATCAATCACTCGTTAATACACGTCCATCAACTTATTTTGTTGAAGCGCCATCAACATTAAACGAATTACTGTTAGCCAATCACTTAATAGAAAAAACAGATAACAAACGGATGAAACGCTGGGTAATCAGCCAATTATTAGGAACGTACTATCACAATTTCGTAACTCATTTATTAGAAGGTGAGTTTCAGCGAAGGGTCTATGAACTGGCTGAAGCAGGTACACCGCTAACAGCAAATGTATTAAGTGAACAAAAACGAGAAGCCTTAGAAAACTTCTGGGGCGACACTGTTGTATTCGATGAAGGTGCTGGACTTACCTGGATGCGTCAACCACATTACTACATGGGACTCTATCCATACACTTACTCTGCTGGATTGACGGTCTCTACCGCTGTCGCACAAAAAATTCAGGAAGAGGGAAAAACAGCAGTTGACCGATGGCTTTCCGTATTAAAAGCAGGCGGTACAATGAAACCGCTTGACCTAATCAAACAAGCAGGTGTTGACATGTCAAAACCTGATGCGATAAAAACGGCTGTTGCATATGTTGGCAGACTTGTGGATGAATTGGAAAAAAGCTACGACTGATAGGTAAAAGAGGCTATTCCATAAGGAACAGCCTCTTTTACTGTTAGGGTCGTGTGTATAATGGTTAGAATTGCGAAGTCCTTAAAAGAATTGTGCGACCAGCTGCCAAAACCGCGTGCTGGCAGATACGGATACGCTTCAGCTATTCCCATGAACACGAACAGAAATCATCACTTGTACTAAACTAAATAAAAAGCCATAACACTAAATAGTGCTATAGCCCCTATTTCAGCCTTGCAGGAATGTCAATACGTCCGCAACTGCCTTCTCACCCTGTTCAATACAGTCCGGAACACCAATACCTTCATAAGAGCTTCCAGTTAAAAATACACCCGGGAGCTGTTCATTCACCATATTACGGACTTCGCCAATTCGTTCTTTATGACCAACCGTATATTGCGGCATCGCATTTTTCCAGCGTGTAATGACACTGAACTCTGGTTCTCCATTAATATTCATTGTTTTATTTAAATCGTTTAAAACGATATCGATAATTTCCTGGTCCGATAGATCAACTACTTCCTGGTCAGATGGACGCCCCACATAACAACGCAGCAGCACTTTTCCATCTGGTGTTGAATTCGGCCACTTCTTATGTGTCCACGTGCAAGCCGTAATCCGAAAATCACTATTTCTTGATACAACATACCCAGTCCCGTCAATATCCTGATCGATGGCTGATTTATCAAATGCTAAGGCAACATTTGCAACTGAAGTAGCTGGTATATCTTTAAAACGCTTAAAGAAATCATACTGGCTGAACATTTTCGGCAGCGTGTAATGTGGTGTTGCCATAATGACTGTGTCAGCTTTTTTGACTTCACCATTACTAAGCAGCAAATGATAGCCGTGTTCCTTCTTCTCCACATGATCGACTGCGGCGTTTAATGTAATGGTGTGTTCCTCCAATTCATCAGCTAGCCGGTCGACCATCGATTCAAGTCCATCCTTAAATGAGAAAAACATGCCTGGCTTTTTACCTTTGGATTTTTTAGGTTTAGGCATTGTATTTTGCAAGCCTTTAACAAGACTGCGATGCTCTTGTTCTAATTGATAAAAGTTAGGGAATGTTGCCATCAGACTCATATCATCAATATCACCAGCATAAATCCCCGACAATAAAGGTTCAATTAGGTTTTCAACTAACTCATTCCCAAACCTGCGCCTGAAAAACTGCCCCAATGATTGATCTGTTTGTTCCTTTCCTTTAGGAAGTACAAAATCTAACCCTGCACGCAGTTTTCCTTTCCCGGAAAAAATTCCGGAAAAAAGAAATGGGCGAACTTGTGTAGGAATCCCCATAAAAGAGCCACTTGGCATTTTATGAAGCTTGCCTTGTACCATAATATATGACTGGCCAGTACCATTTCTTACAAGTTCCCCGGTCATGCCTAGTTCTTCCGCAAGCTTAACCGCAGGCCGCTTCCGTGACAAAAATGAATCTGGTCCTCTTTCGATTGTAAAACCATCCTTTTTAAACGTTTTGATTTTACCACCTAACCGTTCACTTGCCTCCACCAGTTTCACATTATATGGAAGCTGATGCGCTTTAATTTCTTTCTGTAAATAATAAGCAGCGGTTAAACCAGTAATACCGCCACCTACTATCACAATTTGTTTTTTCTCATTCATTACGCTTCACTTCTAACTTTTTTCAAAACTACTTCAGCTAATGTATGAATAAACCTTGGATTCACGTTTGGCATTTCCGGGCGATAATAGTTAGCTCCCAATTCATCACAAACAACTTTACATTCGTAATCATTGTCATATAAAACTTCGAGATGATGAGCAATAAATCCGACAGGTGCATATACGAACGAACGATATCCCTTTTGTTGATATAGTTCGCGTGTTAAATCCTGTACATCTGGTCCAAGCCATGGATCAGGTGTGTTTCCTTCACTCTGCCAGCCGATTTCATAATTTGTAATTCCTGTTTTCTCAGAAATTAGTTTGGCAGTTTCTTTTAATTGATCTGGATATGGATCGCCATTTTGCAAAATTTTCTCTGGCAGGCTGTGAGCAGATACAACTAACACAGCTTTTTCTTTTTCAGCCTCGGACATTTTGTTGTAAACAATGTTAATTTGCTCTGCCCAAAAGTCGATAAATCCCGGCTCATCATACCAGCTTTCCACTGAAATAATGTTTGGTCTGCCATGCTTAGCGGATTCCTCCTGCGCTCGTGTGTTGTATGATTTCACACTGAATGTTGAATAATGCGGGGCTAATACAATGGAAACAGCTTCTTCAATTCCATCGTTCGCCATTTGTTCAACGGCATCTTCAATGAAAGGTTCGATATGTTTCAAACCAATGTAGACTTTAAATTCATAATCCTGCTGCATATTGTTCAAATTGGTTTCCAGTGCTTTTGCTTGATCTTCTGTGATTTTTGCCAATGGGGAGATTCCGCCAATAGCTTTATATCTATCCTTTAAATCTTGAAGCATTTCATCGGTTGGTTTTCTGCCATGACGTATATGCGTATAATATCGTTCAATGTCTTCCTCTTTGTAAGGCGTTCCGTATGCCATTACGAGTAATCCCATTTTTTTTCGTTCCATTTTCAGCACCTCTTATTTCTGTGAATAATTATGAATAAGCTCCGTTAATTTCTTAAGTGTTGCTGGTGTGATATCGGGCGTCACACCATGTCCCAAATTGAACACATAGCCATTTTCCTGCATACCTTCATCCAAAATACCTTTTGTACGTTTTTCGATTGTTTCCCAATTAGATAATAAAATTGCCGGATCCAGATTTCCCTGCAATACTTTCGTAACACCCATTTGTCTTGCTTCTGTAATGGATGTCCGCCAATCCAAGCCAATTACATCGACTGGCAGGTCATTCCATTCAAGCAATAAATGTCTTGCACCTATCCCAAATAAAATTAATGGTACATTCTCCTCTTTTAGTTCCTGGAAAATGCGATTCATGACAGGCTTAAGGTATGTCCGATAATCCGCAGCATTAAGAGCCCCTACCCATGAATCAAAAATTTGGATAGCTTTAGCGCCAGCTTTAATTTGCGCTTTCACATAAGTGATAACCATGTCAGCAAGTTTGTCCATTAATGCAAACCAAAGTTCAGATTCCTTGTACATGAAAGCCTTCGTTTTGTTGTAATTTTTTGAAGGTCCACCTTCAATCATATAACTTGCTAATGTAAATGGCGCCCCACTAAATCCAATTAAAGGAACACTTAATTGTTCCTCTGTCAATAGTCTGATCGTATCCAATACATATGGTACATCCGCTTCCGGGTTGATTTTGCCCAGCTTCTCTACATCCTGAAAATTTCTGATCGGGTTGTGAATAACCGGACCAATATTTTTCTTGATCTCTACATCAATTCCAATTGCTGGAAGTGGTGACATGATATCTTTATACAAAATTGCCGCATCGACACCATAATGTTCTACAGGCAAACGTGTAACATATGCACATAGTTCTGGATGGTGTGTTATTTCAAATAAGGAATACTTTTTCTTTAGTTCCCGATATTCCTTCTGTGACCTGCCCGCCTGCCTCATGAACCATGCGGGCGTATAATCCGTTTTTTCACCGTAATACGCTCTAATAATCGTATCATTTATCTGTTTCGACATTTTTTTCACCCTTTTTACCTACTCTACATTTACTATAGCGATTTCCTTCCTTACTGTATAGCAAACCCCTTTGATTGTCATGAATTTGTCTTATTTTAAAAGGATAACTCTACTGAATTTGAGCGTTTTCCTTCGATTTTCGTTAAAGGATTATATGGCACAACATAATAATCCTCTGTCTGAAATATTGAAATATCATCGACAATAAATTCATTATCACTCTCTACCTCACCAATCCGTTTATCGATTCCTTCTTTCTCCCGGTATACATGATAAACGACACGATCATCAGCGGAACCGGACCAGGTCAGCTTCCCCTTCACTAAGGAAATACCCCCAAATGTATAGCTTGCAGATAGTTCAGTCTGTTCCGGCAATTTAATCGGTTTTGCCAAGGCGTCAACATTCTCTGGTTTAGTAAAAGCCGATGCAAGCGATTTTCGTTTGTCCAATTCGGTTAAGATAGCTTTTGTGAGCATTGTTGGATATTTACTCCCAGCTGTTAAGTAATGATTTTTGTCCGATCTGTCATATCCCATCCATAATGCACTAACAAATTCTGGTGTATACCCTACAAACCATGCATCCTTATACTGTCCATCTACAAAAGGGTGCTGGGTAGAACCAGTTTTCCCAGCCAACGCTTTTTCATATTCGCCGCTTTCTGCTGTCCCATAATCAACATTTGCTTGCAAAATTTCCGTCATATTCCAGGCAACCTGCGGGGAGAATACATTTGTTTCAGAAATTTCATTTTGAAACATTATTTCACCGTCCTGATCATATATACGGTTAATTGTATGGGAATTTACCGCTTTTCCAGAATGTGCAAACACACGATAACTCTCCATCATCTTTAAAGGGGTTAAACCTTTTGACAAACCACCTAGCGCAATAGCCAGACCATTATCCGGAATTGTAATATTCATTCTGTTTAAATATTCCTTTGCATAGGGTATTCCAATTTCGTCAAGCAGCCAAACCGATGGCGCATTTTTCGACTTTACTAAAGCGTCATATATGGAAACGGCTCCTGCATAGTCATTGTCAACATTTGTCGCAGTATACCCATTAATATCCATTTTTTGATCTGGTAAAATTGTATAGGGCTGATAGTTGTCCTTCATCATCGCGGGACCATATACCGCTATTGGCTTCATGGCAGAGCCAGGCTGACGTTTTACCGTTACACGATTTAAGTCACCTAAACTGTAATCCCGACCTCCAATAGCCGCAATAATCGAACCATTTTTCTGGTCCATCATGACAAAAGCACCCTCTACTCCTGTCGTATTTCCTGGGAAATAGTCCTCGTTTTTGAACTTTTCATAGGCAATTTGTTGGGCAATATCATTCATATTTACCACAATTCGATAGCCGCCGCGTTTTAATTCATCAATCGACAATTGATGAACGCTTGCTGCTTCTTTCATGACAAGATCAATATAGCTATCTGCCCAGGGATTGGGTGTTTTTTCCTTAACGTGCAACCCTAGCGTTTTACCCTGTTCCTTTACACGTTTTTCAGTTGAAATCATTCCAGCAGCATCCATTGCCTTCAATACCGTATTTCTTCTTGTCAAGGCTCTGTCCGGATGATGGATTGGTGAATATCCATTTGGAGCTTGAGCAAGTCCCGCTAACATTGCACCTTCCGATAAGGATAAGTTTTTAGCCGACTTTGAAAAAAATAACTGAGACGCCGCTTCAATTCCATATACACCCTTTCCAAAATAGATCCCATTCACGTATAACCCTAAAATCTTATCTTTGGAAAATTCACGTTCAAGGTAAATTGCGGCCATTACTTCTTTCGTCTTGCGCATCCAGGTTTTATCATTATGAAGAAAAAGATTTTTAGCCACCTGCTGCGTGATTGTACTGGCACCCTCAACCTTTTTCATTGCAACAATATCTTTAAATACTGCACGCGTTACCGACTTGAAATCTACACCAGCATGATCATAATAACGCCTATCTTCAATTGCAACGAATGCATTTTTTACATGCTCGGGAATATCATTAATATCGATAGGGGTTCTATTTTCATGATATAATGAAGCAATGACTTCGCCGTCCAATGTTTCAATTGTTGTTTTTGCATCAAGGATTAAATCTTCCTCATTAACGATCAAATTCCCACCGAATACTATAATGAAATAACCAATCAATCCGAAAAATATTATAAAAGCAGCAGCCAGTAAATACCATTTAACCTTAGATGGAATTGATTTCAGTTGTTCAAATTTGTTTTTCTTTTTGTCCATATTTCACCTCAAATACATGATTGATTTTTCCAATCACACCGTATAGTATACGACAAATTTCAACAATCTGAAAGAATAATACTCAATATTAATTAATAATAATTATAAAAACATAAAGATTAATAAAATGTAAAGAGGGTATAAATAACGATAAACATTTTTCTGAGGGAGAGATGATTGTGAAGGCATACATGACTAATGGAACGTATGAATTTTTGTCCAAACTGCAAGATAAATATCCGCAAATCGCCTTTTATTATATGGCTGGTGGCGGCAGTGCATTAGCCTATTATGAAAATTATAAAAAAAACATTTTCACTGCCGGAAGAGAGTATCTTGTTTTACAGGAAAGCGGGAGTATAAAAACTAGTGGATATGTTGTGATGAACAATATTGCGGTAACGGACGATGGAACTGCGGCTTTTGAGGACCGCTTTAAGCAGCGAGCAGGAGAAATTGATAAGATGCCAGGCTTTCAGGCATTTCGTCTATTAAAACCTAAAAAAGGAAATACATATGTAGTGTTTACGCAATGGGCTTCAGAGACGGATTTTGAAAGCTGGAAAAACTCCGATACATTTCAGAAACAGCATCAGCATGGCCCAACAAAGCCACCAGCATTTTTTGCAGATAAACCATTTGTGACAACCTATACAATGATTGATCAAGATTAAAGGGCGATTGCAGATTTTGCTACAAAAAGCTAGCTACCCTAAGGCAGCTAGCTTTATCATCTTATTTACCTTCTACAACATATTCATTAAAAAACGCCCTAAACATATCTTCAGGTTGTGATCCAGTAATTCGGTCCACTTCCTCACCATCTTCATAATATACAAGTGTTGGCGTTGCTTCAATACCATACGTTCTCCAGCCTTTTTCAAACTCCAGCAAATTAAACTTTTTCATGTCAACATCTAATTCATCTGCTATTGGTACCAAGTAAGGTGTTGTATTTTGACAGTGTATACATTCCGGACTGAAGAAATATACAACAACATCCTCATTATCATCTAATTTCTTTTCTAATTCATCTGGTAAAATGATGTTCTGATACAATGGATCGTCTAATTGATCAATTGTCGACTGCTCCAAATCATTTGTACCATATGGATTATTACTTTCCTCGACTGCTTTGTCATTTTTATAATCCATAACAAAATACAATGCTATAAACAGAACGACAATCACAGCAAGGATGATAAATAGCTTCTTTTGCATCGATTATTTCCCCCTTTGTTGTTTCAGTAAAACAATATGCAGTACAAAAATTACAATAAACGCAACACCAGCTAGAAACGGAATTGTGATAAAGCCTAAATAATTCACGTATTCTGTATTACAAGGAATAATTCCACAGGATCCGCCTGTTTCGTGTAATGCTGGTAATTTCTGAATTAAATAATGATATGCTGAAACAAGCATGCCTATACCACTCAAAATTAATCCTGGCAAGGCAATTGATAGGTCCTTTTTAATCGCTGCAGCACCATAGATGATAACTAATGGATACATCAAAATACGCTGGAACCAGCATAATTCACATGGTATATACCCCATAATTTCTGAGAAAAATAAGCTGCCAAGAAGTGCTATTAATGCCTGTGCCCATATGATCAGCAGAATTGTCTCACTCGAATTGGAATTTTTCATATGTAAACTCCTCAAATTTAATATACATTGGTATTATACAAGTGCGTAATTAAAAAAACAAAAAAGAAGATCCCCGGAATCCTCAAGTATGTATCAATTGTTACAATTTATTGAATTAATTTATTTCGATGCACATAAACAGCCGCCTGCGTTCTATCATTCACCTCAAGCTTACTTAATATATTGCTAACGTGTGTTTTGACCGTTTTAATGCCAATGTACAGCTTTTCACTTATTTCCTGATTCGTCATTCCATTTCCAATACAAATTAACACTTCAAGTTCTCTATCCGTTAAGTCGTCATGTGCTTTTTTCTGTGCCGTTCTGTATTTGGACATCATTTTTCCAGCAACCTTTGCCTCGATAACATTTTCACCACATGCCGCTTTTTTAATTGCATCTGTAATTTCTTCCGCTGAGGATGTTTTCAAAATATAACTGAATGCACCAGCTTCAATCGCGGGGAAAACCTGTTCATCATCGTAATAGCTTGTTAGAATGATAATTTTGCAGTCTGGCAATGTACGCATGATTTCAGCTGTTGCATCAATTCCCGTCCCGTTTTCCATCATTAAATCCATTAGCACAACATCAGGTACTTTATCCATAACAAGCTTCATGCCATCATTTCCACTGCCAGCTTCCCCCACCACTTCCAATTCATCATCTGTTCGTAAATAGGCAATAATCCCTTTTCGAACAATTTCATGATCATCGACAACTACAACCTTAATCATCCATTCTCCCCCTTTTTAACTAGGTATTCGTATATCAATATAAGTGCCTTCCCCTACATTTGATCGAACTGAAAATGTTCCACCTAATTCCTCGCTTCGTTCCTTCATTGTCTTTAAGCCATACGATGTTTTCCGGTCTGCATCTTGGCCGATAGCAAATCCATTGCCATTATCACTAATATGTAAAAACAATTCATTTGTACGCTGTCCTAGCTGCAATTTAACTTCAGTTGCATTAGCGTGACGTAATGTATTAGATAACGACTCTTGTATAATGCGAAAAACATGCTCCTCTGTTGTTTCAGAGAGGTTTAAATCATCATCAACCGTTAATAAGAATTCCAGAGAGCTTCTTTGTTTTAATTCATCAATCAAATTCCGAATGCCGACCGCTAATGGTTCACCAGATAAATGTACTGGGCGAAGATGCAGCAAAAGTGCCCGCATTTCTGTTTGTGCTTTTAATGCGACCATCGCCACCTCTTGCATTTGTTCTTTTGCCAGTTCGGGTTTCTTGTCCATTTGCTTAACTGCCGCTTCAGACATCATGGTCAGTGCAAATAGCTGCTGACTCACGGCATCATGGAGGTCACGTGCCAATCGCTGCCTTTCCTCAATAACCGCTGCTTTATGTGCTGATTTCGCGAAATCTGATTTTTCATCAGCCATCCTCTGTAACGATTTAACCTGGTTTTGCAATTTTTCACCTAACTCATTTAATTCGTTGCCTATTCTGGTAATCTCATCGTCTTCATTAAAATAAACACGCGAGCTGTAATTACCGTTTGCAAATTGTGTGATTAAAACAGATAAATAGTCTAGCCGTTCCTTCATATCACCACTTGATTTAAATCCAACGTAAAATGATAAAATTAAAGCCAGCACAATGTATAATAGTAAAAACACAAAAATGCTTGTAACGTTTATCCATGCTGGTTCTATTAACACATAGATAGTTAATAGGATTGATAACAAGGTAACAGTTGTTAAAAATAGTCCATTTAAATGGGAACGAATATAGCTGAAACGTATACTGCTAAAACGTTTGAACATTCTTTCTCCCCCTTACACCTTATCCACACGGATGGAGCCAGCTTTTAATTTCAGCCTTATATCTAATTTCCTTACTGCACTTTCATAATCCGTTGAAGAATAATACATGTGCTGATTGACACCATCATCCGTTCTGCCAAGTATATTGATCTCTCCCGCTTTTACGGATGCATCTATCCGAAATGCGAGATTTTCCGGCATCAGAATTTGAACATCGCCTGCCCAGCTGTTAATGGTGATCGGAATTTCTTTTTCTGGAATGAATGCCTTTGTGAAATCGATATAATAATTTCCCGCAGCATTAAATAAATCCATAGGCTCTACTTTCCAATTGGGGTTTTTATATTCATAATCACCTATTGAAAAACGATTTCTCTTTTTCTTGCTTGTAAATTCCTTGCTTTTTTTACCATCTGACATGAAAACAATGTTGAACCCGCGCCCAGATTTACCAATAATGCTAAAACCAATATAAATAATTAATAGTGGCCATAATTTAAATACATCGGAAAAGCTGAAATGGATGATGCCAAAATATCCAAGTAGTAATAATACACCAAAAACGACTAAAAACGATCCGCCTACCCAGCTTCCCCGTCGTTTTCTAATATCATCCGCAAACCACTTTAATCCAAATACAATAAAAATTAATGGCAGCAGCAAATTCCATGCATCGGAAGCGTCAAAGTAGATAATGTCAAAATTCGCCAGAACCAGTACTGCCCCGGCAACGATAAATAATAGTGCCACAAGGTTTCGTATCATGTCACTCACCCTTTCTGCTCCTTGAAGCTTAAAATATGTTTGTTCCTAAAATTAATAGCCGCAATCAATGTAACAATAATACCGCCCACCATTATGATTACTTGGATGCCAACCCCCATGGCTAATAATAAAGAGGTAACGACATATGATACAGGAACAAGTCCTGTCGAAACAGTCATCAGAAAACTCATCATTCTGCCCAGCATTCTTTTCTCAGTAGTTTGCTGAAGCATCGTCATCAATGGAATATTGACCAATTGAATTAGAAATCCCATTGTTGCTACAAGCATTACCACCAACAATAAATTCGCTGACATCCCAATTGATGCATAAAAGATTCCCAACAGTATTAAACTTATCAAAAGTACAAGTCCCTGCTTTTTTAACCTGATTGACGCCAGTACAATTGCTCCAGCAAGTGCACCTATTCCCATAGATATTTCTACAGATGCTAAATTTAGAGCACTGCCTTGAAATATGTCTTTTATAATTATTGGCAATCCAATGGATAGAGGACCTGATATAAAGAAATTTAAAAAGAATCCTAAGATGACAACCGCGATGACCAGCTCATTTTTCCTGGCATAGCTGAATCCTTCCTTTAGGTCCTCCCATGGTGTTTTTTTCTCATTTGCGACAGGCTGGTCTGGCAGCCGTATGAACAAAACTGCTAAAGAAGATAAAAGCAGCATGATAAATGCTACTGTAAAAACACCTTCAAACCCTAGAAATGCAATCAAACTGCCACCAACTGCTGGGCCTAAAATCGGGCTGATTTGTGCTGTCATTTGGATAAGTGAATTACCACGCTGCAGTTGATCTTCCGCTAAGATCATTGGTGTCATGGAATTCATAGCTGGATAACTAAACGCATCCGAAATGCCAAACAACATAGCCAATACGATTAAATGAACGGCTGTTACTGAGTCGGTCAAAATGAAAAAGAGCAAAACAATAATTAAAAGCGCTCTTGATAGATCAGACAGAAAAAGTATTGTTCTTCGATTAAAACGATCAGCAATTAATCCGCCTGCGGTTAATAATAACAATCTTGGAATAGATGCTGCGAGAAACAGCATACCGAAATAAAAGCGGTTTTCAGTAATTGATAGCATTAACCATTCAGCCCCGATTAAATAAACGTAATAACCTGGTGAAGAAAATAGTGCTGCAATAATTAAAAAGAGAAAATTGCGATTTTTAAAGACAGGAACCTTTGCTTCATTTACCGTATTAGACTGTGCTGCTTCCATAAATAATGCCCCTCTCGTTATATCTTACCTTTATACTAATAAAAAGGGCAACATAAAATAACGACCTGAAGATTGTTTCTTCCTCCGCCTTAAGACTGAGACTTCCGTCTGGTTTAAAACAGGTTTTAAAAAACGTTTAATGGGGTATCGTAATGATGTAGATAAAACTATATAAAAGGTTGGGATAATCGATGAGTGACGAATTACAACAATTGATAGATGGATTAAATGAAGATTTAGCACACGAATACGGAGCCGCTATCCAGTATACGTATAGTGCGTCAGTTGTGTCGGGTTTATATCGTTCTGCACTAAAACCATTTTTCGAAAGTGAAATTAACGATGAACTTGGACATGCCTTGTACCTATCCGAAAAAATTAAAACACTTGGCGGCACACCGACAACAAAATCTGCTGATGTTGAACAGCCAACCGAAGTAAAAGCTTTACTAGAAGCAACATTAAAAGCAGAAAGTGATACGATTAAACGTTATGAACAACGAAAAAAACAGGCTGAGGAACTAGGCTATACAGAGCTTGTTGTTAAATTAGAAGATTTAATTTCCGATGAAACACACCATAAGGAAGAGGTTGAACGATTACTCGCTGACCCGAGATTAACTTAATATATATTGCCCCCCTTTAAAAGGACAGCTTATATTAGTTGTCCTTTTCTTTTCTTTGCGGTTGATATTTCCGATTTGCGTTTTTATCAATTTTATTCTCCTTCCTTCTGACTTAACTAGCTAAAAATGTTATAATCATAAGAAAATTATACACAGGAGGATTTGCCGATGTTAGACAAAATACATAAAGCAATTGATGATCTATATCCGGAAATGGTGGAAACACGCAGGTACTTGCACCAGCATCCAGAACTCTCCTTTCAGGAAACAGAAACCGCTAAGTATATTGGAGACTTTTATGAAAAACTAGGGATCCCCTATCAAGCAAATATTGGCGGAAATGGTGTCATAGCTACAATAAAAGGCGGAAAACCTGGCAAAACTATCGCATTGCGAGCTGATTTCGATGCATTGCCGATTCAAGAAGAAAATGATATACCGTATAAATCAACGGTCGATGGTGTGATGCATGCATGTGGCCACGACGGACATACCGCTGCATTATTAGCTCTAGCAAAAGCAGTTCTGTCATTTCAACAAGAACTGCCCGGCACAATCGTCTTTTTACATCAGCATGCCGAGGAATATGCTCCAGGCGGGGCCAAGCCAATGATCGAAGCAGGTGCGTTAGACGGTGTGGATGCTGTTTTCGGAACACACTTATGGGCAACAACACCTCTTGGGGTTTTGCAAACTTCAAAAAGTGCATTTATGGCTGGTGCGGATCGTTTTGAAGTAACAATTCAAGGCAAAGGTGGTCATGGCGGCTATCCACATGAGACAAATGATGCAATCGTCATTGGCGCCCAAGTCATTTCACAGCTTCAGCAGATTGTATCCCGCAGATTGGACCCATTAGGTACCGGTGTTGTCACAGTTGGTATTTTTGAAGCTGGAAATGCATTTAATATTATTGCGGATAAAGCAAAATTGGTTGGCACGGTCCGTTATCTTAACACGGATATTCAGGAACAAATCATTTCCGAAATTGATAAAATCATTGATGGTGTCTGTGTCGCAAACGATGCAAGCTACACACTGAATTATGAAAAAGGGTACCCCCCGCTCGTTAATCACGCTGACGAGGCTGAATTAGTTCTTGAAGCAAGTAAACAGATTCCGGAAATAACAAAAAGAGAAGAAGTCTTACCAGTTATGGGCGGGGAAGACTTTGCCTATTATATGATGGAACGACCAGGCGCCTACTTCTTTACTGGTGCAAAAACGGAGAGTAATCCTTTCCCCCACCACCACCCAAAGTTTAATATTGATGAACGCGCCCTGCCAATCGCAGCAAAGACGCTAATTTCAGCCTATTTTAACTATCAAGAACAGCACTAAACAAATGAGCCTGGAACTTAACTAAATTGTTTAATCTAAAGCCGAAAAAATTCACCATACTAGCGAAGGAAATACACGGAGACTCCTGCAGGATGAAAAGCCTAGGTGAGACTACGTAGAGCAATAGCTCGGAGTAGGCTCAGAGCAGCCACCCGCGGAAAGCGTAGTGTATTTCCGAAGCGGTATGTGTGCACCAACTATGTTTGGATTTTATTTTGTTTAAACACTTTTGTCAGGCTCATTTTTATGCCATCTTCTGTTTTACGTAGCCATTGATAAATACATAATTAAATAACAGCCCGCCTACTAATGTAACACCAAGACCCGTAAAATCAGCAAACAACAGGAAAATGCAAGCATAAATAACCGTCTGAATAAATCCTAATTGATACAGCCATTTTAATACAGCTTGCTGTCGACGTTTCAGCTCTACCGGATACAAATCCAGCCAGATTACGGTTCGGTGATGCTGGTACAAGGTCATCATTTGAAAAATACTCATATACAAAAACAACAACGCAAACATAATTTTGATCCAGCTGTTTGGAATGAAATAGATAAATAATCCACCGATTACGATGAGACGGACGTACATCCCAAAGTAGTCCCCACTGCGAATAAAGGTAATACGGAACAAATAGTCAAACGTAAATTTCCGTTGAAACGGTATCCGATTAATGAGTGAAACAAGCCATTGCCGCCTTTTAACACGATTTTTGAGATGTGGCACATCTGTAAACATATTCGCAATCCGATAAAATGCCTGCATTCTGTTACGTTCCTTTTCCACAAGCAAGTCCCAGACAATGCCTGCCTGCTTCCTTGACACACTCAAATCGTACAAAAACACAAAAATAAACAATGCTGTCGTGATTCCTGCCAGCAGCATGTTACCATTTATTATGAAAAAGAATGTCGCTATGTTTAATAGGATACGTGCAAACTGATCAATTTTCCTTACACTTGGCTCTCTAACCTTAAGCATCCACCAATTTGCAATTAAATTCCAAACCTTAAAAATAAGAACGATTATAACTGTAACTAAATAAACATTGCCATCACGCTCAGGATATGAGGCGAAGTACAGTGGACCAAACGCCGCAACCAGCAGCAGTATTAAATACAACTGAATGACAAAGCTATAAATCAATGCATTACGAAAATACGCACCCATTTTATGCTCTGCAGTTATTAAAAAAACTAGATCAGGCTCCTTTAACAATGTACGTACCGGGCTATAGCTGACTAATAATCCGAGTGCTATCCCCATAACCCAATCTGTTGGAAAACCCTCTGGAAGCTTTGTGAGCCAATCCTGATAATAATAGGCAAGGGCAGATACAAAAAACAGCATTGCAAAAGCAATATGTCCGTTAAAAATATAGCGCAAGTAACGGCTAGTCTCTTTTAGATGCTCTGAAAAACGCCTTTTAAAAAGGGCATTGGAATCAAACATGGCTCTCTTCCTTTGTCAGCTGTACATACAGGTCATCCAGAGTCGCATCCGGCATGTCGAATTCTGTTTGTAATTCAGGCAATGTTCCAATTGCACGTATCTTGCCATCGTGCAGTATTACAAAACGGTCACAATAACGCTCTGCAGTTGCTAAAATATGTGTGGACATTAATACACCGGATCCATTTTCCTTCATTTCATCCATTAATTGGAGGTATGATTGTATCCCTAATGGGTCTAGTCCAACGAATGGTTCATCGACAATATATAACGGTGGTTCGATCAAAAATGCGCACATAATCATAACCTTTTGACGCATTCCTTTTGAAAAATGAACCGGAAACCACTTCAGCTTTTTTTCCATGCGGAATTCCTTTAATAGCGGCTGCAATCTTTTCTCAAAAACATCCTCGGGTATATCATAGGCCATTGCCGTTAAACGAAGATGTTCATATAGGGTAAGTTCATCGTACAATATTGGCATTTCTGGAATATATGCCATTTGACTTCGATATACCTGTTTGTTTTCTGCAAAAGTTTTCCCGTTTACAGAAACAGTTCCTTTTTTCGCCTGCATTAAACCGATAATATGTTTAATTGTTGTACTTTTCCCTGCTCCATTTAAACCAATCAGTCCAACAATCTCCTTTGGAAAAACATCAAACGAAATACCGTGCAGTACATTCTTATGTGTATATCCACCATGAAGATTTTCAATATGTAACAAAGGGTTCACTTAGGTCTCCTCCTAAAACATTCCTTAGATTAAAATTTTACCATTATTCTAGGACAAAGCCAAAGCATACCGTTAGACTTTTACTGACATTTTTTTTGAGAATGTTTCACAAATAAATGTCGGCATTGTGGGCAGTTAAATATGGCGAAAATGGAATCGATTTTTTGGCTGTCATTCCGAAAGTAATGCGTTTTTACAGTGTATGAATCATAAAGTAGCTATCCATGCAATTACTCATATTTTATTACCATCATGTATGTATAAATGTCGGCTTTCGGTTCACAATAACTATTGAAGAGCGGGGATGTACCACTACAGAATTTCGTGTCAAACACAAATGAGGTGTTAGCGATCGAGTAACTAATGAAATTTCGTGTATAAAAAACACAAAATGAGGTGTTAGCGAAAGATACTCTAATATAAATTTCGTGTATTAAACACAAAATGAGGTGTTAGTGAACGGTAATCTAATGATAAAACCCTTTTGCCAGGACACATCCCAGTTTTATACTGAGATGCTGACAAAAAGGTTTTTGTAATCAAACAGTTAAGTAGCAGGATTGCAATTTAACGTTGAATTACTAAAAGTCCCCAACGTTAGAAGTTATCGTCTTCCTCGTTCTTCTTAAAGCAGGCTAGTCCACAACGGGCTAGTCCTGTTTGTGTTTGTACAGTTGACGTAAACTGCAACGTAATATTCTCGGGTCGCCGTCCGGGATCGCTGCGGGCGGATGCGCACCTTAGGGCACGGCCTCAGCCTCCCACGGAAAGCGTAGTGTATACGGGCTGCAGGACCAACGAGCGTCCAAAATGATGCAAAATCACCACAAGCATTTATGTCGCAGTCTACAGAAACTATAACCTAAGTCTATGTAGTTTTTAGCTTTACTTTTCTCTTTAAACATATATACAATAAGAACAAATAAGCTAAGGAGTGATTTCAATGGGGCATGAAGATTGTATTTTTTGTAAAATCATTAATGGTGAACTACCTTCAGCAAAAGTTTATGAGGATGAGCATGTATACGCATTCCTTGACCTTAGCCAGGTAACGAAAGGACATACGTTAGTCATTCCGAAAACACATACAAAAAACATCTATGAAACACCATCAGATGTTGCCAAAGAATTGTTCGCACGCGTTCCGAAAATAGCAAAAGCCATTAAAGAAGTATATCAGCCAATTGGAATGAATTTATTAAATAATAACGAAGCACCTGCCGAACAATCAGTTTTTCACCTACATATTCATATCATCCCTCGTTATGGTGAAGGTGATGGCTATGACTTAGGATGGACAACCCACCAAGACAACTATTCAACAGAGGATTTGCAGCAAATTGCCAAAGAAATTAATGAAGGAATTAAATAATAGAATGTTTATAAAGTGAAGCTTCAATCATTGGAGATTCTTTTTTCCCCACTGATTGGTAGTTGTACAGAATTGGACATTAACGGGCAGTTACCTCCCCCCAAACCATGAAGTGGGGGTATTACTGCCCGTTAATGCGGGGTAGAAATTAGTACTTTTTATTTATCCTGTTTTTTGGTATAATAGCGATAAGTTTCCGCAGCTGACAATGAGTGTACAGCTGGGATGCGCAGAAAAATAGCTTAGCCGAGACGAGGAGAGATACAAATGAATACAAGGATTTTAGTGGTTTTGTCTTTATTAGTAGGAATAGGTGCTGTCCTGCACACTGTGGTCCCGCCAATAATATACGGAGTAAAACCTGATATGTTATTGTCAATGATGTTCTTGGGGATTATGCTAGTTCCAAAAACAAAATATGTTGTTGTCTTAGCAATTGCTACAGGAATCATTTCAGCATTAACTACACAAGCCCCTGGAGGACAAATTGCCAACATGATTGATAAGCCAATTACTGCATTACTATTTTTTGGACTGTTTTTATTTGTTAAGGACAGAATACCCGGTAAAGTCAGTGCACCCGTATTAGCTGCAATTGGAACAATTATTAGTGGATCCATATTTTTAGGTTCAGCATTGTACATTGTTGGGTTAATGGATGGCGCATTTCTGGCGTTATTCTTAACAGTTGTATTGCCTGCTGCTGCATTAAATACACTATTCATGGCAATCATCTATCCAATTGTACAGCGTATTTTCAAACGAACACAGCCACTTCCAATTTCATAATCACTTCACTTAATATAAATCCTCTGGCACAATATTGTCAGAGGATTTTTTAAGAAAACTGTTTTTCGTACACTTTAACCCTAAAATCTCTTATAATGAAAATACACTGTTATATATTATCCGAAATGATGTTTCATAGAAGTTTGATAAGGAAAAGATAATTATAACAGGTAAGTAAGTGAAAGGAGTGACATGATTATGACTAAAGGTAAATCATTATTATTAGGATTTGTTGTTGGTGGAGTTGTTAGTGCCACTGCAACATTATTGAGTACACCAGCGTCCGGCAAAGAATTAAGAATCCGGGCAAAAGAGCAAGGTGTTGAATGGAAGCATATGCTTGAAAATTTAAAAAGAGATGGTATGCGCCTGAAAAACCAAATTGCTGAAACATCAAAAGAAGGTGCAGCATTAATTAAAGACTTGACACAGGAAATGAAAACATCTGTGCAAGATTGGAGAAACTCAGTAGAGCCACATCAAAAAAATATTGAAAAATACTTAGAGCAAATTGAATCAAGCCTGAAAGATCTTGAAGAGAAAGTAAAAAAAGATTCCTCCATATAGAGGAATCTTTTTTTACTTTTATTTTGCTTGTAAATCTTCAATGGAATCAATGTCCATATATTTCGGTACGGCCAATCCTATTTTAGCACCTTTTAAATTTTCACCTAAATCGTCGAACTGATCTTTAAATTTGTCATAAAATTCTTTATGCGTTACGGGCATCCATGCAGCCAATGTTGCATCACCATCACCATTTGCGATTGCTTTAAATACAACAGCAACATCAACCGGGGTAACCTTTACATTAAATCCTTTTGATTTTAATACCTCTGCGACAACACTAGATGATGCACGTTCAGAGTCCCATGGAGTTGATACAAGTTCAACTTCAACACCATCAACGTCATCAACACCTTTAGTCCATTCTGCGACAGCATCTGGATGTTCTTCAACCCATTTTTTTGCCACTTCTGCAATATCTTTCCCACTTTCTTGGGATTTGTACATAATTCCTTCCATATCTTCTACTTCCCAGTGGAACTGATCAAGTATTTTATATGCATTTGGTTTTTCTTCCTTTAATCCTTTACGTGCCAATGTCTTAATTACTTCTGTCTTACCATAAACACCTTTTGGATCTTCGAGATATTTAAGATCGGGGTATTTCGCAAACATCCAGTGTGGATTCCATCCTGTAACAACAATAGGTTCTTCATTCTCGATAGCCTCTGATAATTGTGTGACCATTGCAGCGGTTGAAGACTGTTCAAGTGTCCATCCATTTAAACTATCATATTCTTCTATTGCTTTTTCTGTTGTAACCGTAATTCCCGCACCTGGTTCAATACCTGCAATCGTATAGTCAACCGCTTCACTGTAGTTTGAAGTTTCATCACCAGACTTTTGATCCGTATCATCCGATCCACATCCAGCGGCAAAGATCATAAGCATAATTCCAAAAAGTAGTGAGAAACGCTTCCATGGTTTGTTCATTAACATGTTGTAAAACTCCTTTTTAAAACAGAAGCTGATACATTTGTATCAGCTTCATTAATTTAAATTTATTGCTTATTCTACACCTTTAGTCCATTCTGATACTTTGTCTGAATTTTCTTCAACCCAAGCAGCTGCAGCTTCTTCAGGATCTGTACCATTTTGGATTTCTAACATTACAGCTTCGATGTCAGCAGGCTCCCAATGGAATTGATCTAAAATTTTATAAGCTTTTGGCATATCTTCTTCTAGACCTTGACGTACCATTGTTTTAATTTCTTCTGCCTCACCAAATGAACCTTTTGGATCTTCTAAATATTTAAGATCATATTTTTGGAATTTCCAGTGTGGAGACCAGCCTGTAACGATAATTGGCTCTTCATTTTCAACAGCTTCGCCTAATGCTGTTGCCATTGCACCACTTGAAGATGTTTGTACTGTCCAACCATCTAAGTTACTGTACTCTTCAACTGCAGATTCGGCGGCTTTAACAACCCCTGCACCAGGCTCAATACCTGTAATTGTTTGATCTGCTTGTGAATCTAAATCTTCAATTGAATTTACATCCATGTATTTAGGAACCACTAAACCAATTTTAGCTCCTTCAAGGTTTGTACCTAAATCGACTACTTTATCTTTATATTGTTCGTAAAGATCTCCATGTGTACCTGGTAACCATGCAGCAACCATTCCATCTGTTTCTCCAGTTGCAACAGATTCCCACATTACCGCATTATCAAGCGGTGTTACTTCAACATCAAATCCTTGGTCCTCCAGAACTTTGGCGATTACATTTGTTGATGCAACCTCCGTATCCCATTCTACATATGATAATTCAATTTCTTTAGATGCTTCTGAATCACTATCAGAAGAACCCTCACCTGATGATCCTTCATCAGAGCTGCAGCCTGCTGCAACTAATGATAATGAAAGTCCGGCAGCAATACCGAGACGTTTCCAGTTAAATTTAAACATAACTATAAAACTCCCCTTTTTACTAATTTTTTATATATGGAAACTTTTCATGTGAAAAGATACCAGCTTCATAAACACTTATTTATTTTTCGTGTTCACTGTTTGTGTGAATCGATCTATAATAATCGCAAGTATAACAATTCCTACACCCGCAACAAATCCGGTACCTACCTGTGCACGTTGAAGTGCAGACAGAACCTCTGTACCAAGACCTGGCGCCCCAATCATGGAAGCAATAACTACCATGGACAGTGCGAGCATAACTGTTTGGTTTATACCAGCCATAATGGTTGCCTTAGCCATTGGCAATTCAACCTTAAACAATTTTTGTGAACCTGTACTGCCAAATGCTTCAGATGCTTCAACTAATTCCTTGGAAACCTGACGAATACCTAGGTTGGTAAAACGTACGGTTGGCGGTGTTGCGAAGATTAGCGATGCGAACACACCTGGAACCATTCCGATACCGAAAAATGCAACGGCCGGAATCAAATAAACAAATGCTGGCATTGTCTGCATAAAGTCCAAAATTGGCGTAATAATTGCTTCAGCTGTTTTGCTTTTAGACATTAAAATACCAACCGGAACTCCAATGATGACGGACAATAAACTTGAGATTAATACCAATGTAAATGTGTTCATTAAATGGTCCCAAAAACCTTGATTGTATATTAGCCAAAGTCCAACAATTGAAAAGGCAGCTAATCCAAATTTTTTACCAGAAATAAAGAAAGCGAGGACAGCTACTAACAAAATAACAATTACAGGTGGTATCAAAATTAAATTGTCAGCAGTAAACTCCATAAAGCTTTCTAGGTTTTCTTTAATTGGATCAAACAAGAATGCAAATGTGTCTGTCAGCCAATCTGTGAATTTCTTTGTATTTTCTGCTATTGGAATCTCTGGAACGAAATCCAAAACGGTATTAAGCATCTAGTTTCACCTCGCCTTCCCCAGCAAGCGCCGCAATAACAGCACCTCGAACAATGATGCCCACCAGCTTGTCATTTTCGATAACGGCTACTGGAATAGGTGAATCATAAATCACATCAAAAATTTCATTCATTGCCGTATCCTTTTCAACTCGCGGTATATCATTTTTCAAAATTTCATGGATGTCGCGAATATCTTTTTTTCTTGCTTCAGATGCATCATCCGCTGTCACATACCCTTTTAGGTTACGTTTGCTATCCACTACAAAAATACTGGATAGACCTTCTTCTCTCATTCTCTCTAATGCAACACGCGGTCCATGTTTTTCAATATTAATGGTTTCTGGACGTTTCATAATATTTTGTGCAGATAGAACTTTTGAACGGTCAACGTCCTCAACAAACTTTTCTACATAATCATTGGCAGGATTAACTAAGATTTCCTCAGGTGTACCAATTTGCACAATTGAACCATCCTTCATTAATGCAATCCGGTCGCCAATCCGTAACGCCTCATCAAGATCATGCGTAATGAATAAAATTGTTTTCTTCATACCTGCTTGTAAATCGATCAACTCATCCTGCATCTCTTTCCGTATTAATGGATCTAGTGCGGAAAAAGCTTCGTCCATTAATAGTACTTCTGGATCATTTGCCAATGCACGAGCTAGACCAACCCGCTGCTGCATTCCTCCAGATAGTTGGCCCGGCTTTTGGTGTAAATAGCCTCCTAGTCCAACCATTTCGAGTGCTTCCTGTGCCTTTTTCTTTCGGACATCTTTGGCAACGTTTTGAATTTCCAATCCATATTCTGCATTCTCTAATATGGTTCGCTGTGGAAACAATGCAAATTTCTGAAAAACCATACTTAATTTTTCCCTGCGAACCTGGCGCAAAGATTTCTTATCCATTGCGGCAAGATCTTCCCCATCAATCAATACATGACCTTCCGTCGGTTCAATGAGTCGGTTAATCAGCCGAACTAGCGTTGATTTACCACTTCCGGACAATCCCATAATTACAAATATTTCGCCTTCCTCGACAGAGAAAGACGCACGATTTACCCCTACTGTATTCCCTGTTTCTTTGAGGATGGCATCCTTGGACATTCCTTCATCCAAGCGTTTTAAGGCCTGCTTCGGGTTTTTGCCAAACACCTTCGATAAATTTTTAACCTCTATAACGGGCATAACTTTCACCTCTTTAATAACTTGATTCGATTTCTAATGAAGCATGCTATTTGTCTTACTACTTTTTTCTTAGATTAATGTCATGCTTTCGATATCAAACTAGATTTATAGTTCGATAGTCTCTCATCAGATCCGATCGCTTTCACTCTTACTACTATATAACGTTTTATATGTACAATTCAAACATTAAATACCACCAATTTTGTATATATTATTCGTACAGTTTATTCTGTACGAATTTTAATGGGCGTATGCTTTAATTTCCTTTAATTTGCTCCATATTCCTGTGCAGTTATCTATTTTTATTATTTTCATTTTTAATGTAACCTTTATATAGCAAGGCTCTTAGGGGGATTGTATGAACGAACATCAGAATGAAACTATTACAAACAAAATTATTCTTGAATTTGCGAAAACGATTGAAATGTTTGATTTAACTCCATTAGAGGCTCGGTTATTTGCCTTTCTTTACCTAAATGAAAAAGCCTATACATTAGACGAAATGAGTGAAGCATTGGGGAAAAGTAAAACATCGATGAGTACCAGTGTCCGGAGTTTAGTTGAATTTAATCTGGTGACACGTGTGTGGAAAAAAGGAGTAAGGAAGGATTTATATCAGGCAAACATGCAGCTTTTTAAATCTTTTATGCCCACCTATATTAATAAATGGATCGATGCAACAAACCATCAGCTGGATTCATTAGAGGAAATTGAAAATAAATTACAACAGAACGAATACGAAGATAATGAGAAACTGACACTCCTAAAAAAACGTTTAAACAATATTATAGATTTTCACCACGAGGTGGAGCAATCGTTCCGGGATATGAAAGAAGACTAACAGAAAATGTTCTACCAGTCTTCTTTATGATTATTATTCTGTTTAATTAATTCAATAAACATATTCATCAACGAGGGGAAATATCCCTCTTTTTTTAATGCATAAATAGTCATATCCGGTACCAGCTTTTCATTAAGCATTCCGGCAAAATGAACTAATAATGACGTGAAATCCAGGAACCCTTCCTCTTTTTGAATTTTATATTGCAAGTCAAGCTTCTGTAATAACTGGAAAAGTTCATCGTATTCCTTTCGGGTAATGTTTTTTTCAATGACTAATTTTATAAATGGATACTGATCTATATCAATTAATCTTGTAATTAATTGTAAATGAAAGGATAATGTATCGTCATTATTTAACATACTCAAAGTGCCGACCCTCCCCCTTTTATACTATCTATACTATGTATTATATCGACAATCTGAATACCCGCCATAACGGGGCTAAAAAAAGATAAAAAAATAAATAAAAAAACTATTGCTTTTTACCCTGAAACGTACTATTATTCTTGAAGGATTGATAAGAAAAACATCAAGGAATTTACGTAAGGGGGATTAATTATGAACTGCTGGAAATCTATAAACATAAACAAAGAATTTGGAATGAATCGTATTTATATTAGTTCATTTTTGAGTGGCCTAATGACCTTTGTCTTCCTTTACGTGCCTTTTTCTATTATACATGGTTCAACAAATGTAAACGAGTTTGGAATATTTCCTTTTACTGCAGCACTTATTTTGCTGCCGGTAATTCATACGTTTATGCATATTTTACCACTTATTATGTTGAAAAAACGATCTAAATTTAACTATAGATTAAAAAATAAAATAAAGCCAAGCTTCACTTACTATCCAAATGCTTATTTATCTAAACCAGTATCACTTTTGGTTGCTTTAGCACCGACATTATTTATCACAGTGCCGGGATTGATTGCAAGCTACTTGTTTCAGGACTTTTATGTTTATATTCTATTATTTACATCTATTCATATTGGATTTTCATTTATGGACTTTTTATATGTTATTCATATTGTAAAGGCACCGAAAAAAGCGTTTATTGAAAATGGTAAAGGCGGTTTTGATATATTGGTAAAAGCTCAAAATTAACTAGTTTAATAGAAGAATCTGCAAACACGCAGATTCTTTTTTTTGCTGTTTTTATAAAAAATTGTTTATTACAAAATTTACATATAATGCGACGTAAATTTTGCATTTTATGTTGCTCTTTGACCCCGCAGCCCGTATACACTCCGCTTTCCGTGTATACGGGCTGCTAGTAGGAATGAATATGCTTTTTTTATTTCCTCATCCCCATAAAGTATGAAGTTATAAAATATCACATTAGTGTATTTCCAGAACGGTAGTCTACCGCATTACGTCGCACTTTACGGAATCTGCAAAATAAAAGCAGCAATATTTACGGAAAAAAGTCTTTGTTTAAAAAAATACTGTTCACAGGCTCTATACTTTGGTAGAGTTATAAATATGATATTATCTATATAAGAGTTTTTGATAATACTGTGTTAAGCTTGTTAAGGAGGTTTTCGTATGTTAATTCCATTTCTCTTTTACGCTCTATTCATCCTGCTGATCTTTAACTCACTAACACAACGATTTTGCTTAAAGATGGAAATGAATAACCATAAACAATCGCGAACGTTTAGAATGATAAATATAATGGTAATTATTTTACTTGTTTCTTCTTATGTTAAGGTATTAAATGTAGTAAGTTAACACAAGATAATCATGTAAATGACACCATAAAATAGAAAATTTAGAGTCCGGACTATTTTTTTTGTACAAAAATATGTTATATTATTCAGGTAGTTTAATGTTTGGGCAACTATCATGTTAGGAGTGTTCATAAATGAAAAAAGTAGCAATCGCTGTAACATTGACAGCAGGAGTATTGAGCTTATCAGCATGCAGCTCTGGTGACGATTCAGAAGTAGTAGTGGAAACAAATGCTGGAAATATAACAAAAGATGAGTTTTATCAAGAATTAAAAGACCGTTATGGAGATGCTGTTATACAAGAAATGGTAACAGCTGAAGTATTAGATGATAAATATGAGGTTACTGACAAAGAAGTTGACAAAGAAGTTCAAAAGACAAAAGACCAATTAGGTGAACAATTCGAAATGGCATTGCAGCAGCAAGGTATTAAAGATGAAGATGCCTATCGTGATTTAGTACGAATTAGTCTTTTGCAGGAAGCAGCAATCTCTGAGGACATTGAAATTACAGACAAAGAGATTAAGCAACGGTATGATCGAATGAAGCAAGAAATTGAAGCACAGCATATTTTAGTTGAAGATGAAAAAACAGCTAAAGAGGTTAAAAAGAAACTTGATGAAGGTGGCGATTTTGCTAAATTAGCGAAAGAATATTCCACTGATACCGCAACTGCTGAAGAAGGCGGTAAATTAGGATTTTTCTCTGCTGGCAAAATGGACCCTGCTTTTGAAGATGCTGCATATAATCTAGAAGTAGGGAAAATCAGTGACCCGGTAAAATCAGAATTTGGCTACCACATCATTAAAGTAACGGACAAGCGTGACAAAGAAGAAGATATCGGCAAATTTGAAGATATGAAAGAAGATATTCGCCGTCAAATCCTAAATCAAAAAATAGATCCGCAAAAGGCACAGGCTAAAATTCAGTCACTTCTTGATGATGCTAAGATAGATCCAAAAGATGACGACTTTGAAGGTCTATTTGAAAAAGAGGATTCTAAAGAAGAAAAGTAATCGCAATAAACGAGGGTGTCCCATTATAGGACATCCTCGTTTAATTTGATACTTGTTTTTTAGTTTCTTTATGTTTTCGTTCCTCTTCAATACGCTCCATGAAAATATTTCCTTCACGTTCAATAAACTGCTGTTCCAATTTCCTTTCAGCGCGAATTGCTCTGTATGCCATGTATCCGCTCAAAAATATAAAAAGAATCATCATAAAGACCCACCAAGGCACTCCAACAATCATATTTCAGTCCCCCTTGTCCATCCATCTAACACATGTATATGTCCAAAAGTCTGAAAAAATAACCTCAGCTTATTTTTCTTCAAAAAGCGGTTTATAAAATTGCCGGTTATCCATTGCAAACAACCGCTCCGTAAATTCACCTGGCTTCACTTTATCCAATGCACGGTTTAACATATTCATCTTAGCATCTATCAAATCAATAAGATGCAGCAGTTCTGCCTCGCGAATTAACGGGGGCTTCGGACTTCCCCACTCCGCTTTACCGTGATGACTTAACACAAGGTGCTGTAAAATCAATACCTCTTCCCCTTCAATTTGCAATTCTTTAGCCATGATTCCAATTTCTTCAACCATTATTGGAATATGACCTAGTAATTTTCCTTCTATCGTATATGAAGTTGTAACAACCCCAGATAATTCTTTAAGTTTTCCGAGATCATGAAGGATAATTCCTGCATAAAGCAGATCTTTATTAATCTGTGGATATAGAGTATATAATTCTTTTGCTATACCTAGCATACTCACAACATGATGGGCCAATCCCGAAACATATTCATGATGATTTTTTGATGCCGCTGGATAGGTTAAAAGTGCATCCTGATATTTTTTAATAAAAGCTCTAACGATACGCTGCATGGCTGGATTTTTCATTTCAAATATCGCCTCTGTGAGCTTTTCTATTAATATATCTTTTTCAACGGGTGCTTTTTCAACAAAATCAGCGACATGTACACCATCTGTTGGCTGGGCAGGTCTAATCGTAAATATTTTAAGCTGGGCTTTTCCCCTGAATTGATTTATTTCGCCAGTGAGCCTGACAATTTTTTCAGGCAAAAAAACTTCCTCATCTTCCTTTTTTATGTCCCATAATTTAGCTTCAATTTCACCCGTCGCATCACGCAAGATTAATGTTAAAAATGCCTTTCCATTGCTAGCTACTCCCCTTGCAGCTTCTTTTATTAAGATAAAATCATCAAATGAATCCCCTATATTAGCATATCCAATACCTTTTCTCATATGGATCTCCCCCCTATAAAACTAAAGCAAACACCTGTATAAACACTTAGAAACGAACCCTTCGCAATAAGATAAAGATAACATAGCTTGATACGACTATTGTTAACTTATCAGAGTAAAATTGCTAGTTTCTATGCCGAATCATGACGCAGCTTTAATTTCATAAACCCTTTATTTTACTCTTGCTTATCTTACAAAAAAGACTGACTAAAAGGACTGGTCATACAACATGTTAATTGCTATGATGCCATTTCTTTCACGTCAATCTTTATCCGCTATTCGTTAATCTTTATTTTTAGGAATATAATTAAAAATTTCACCAGTTTCCATTACGCGAATAAATTTCATTAGCCATTTATAGTAATTCTGAGCGTAATGAAGCCGGTCAATGTCTCTTACAATTTTATCCTTCAATTCCTCATCCTCTGTGCAGGAAAGCAGGGTTTCCAATTCCTCTATAGCTTCATCCGCTTCTTCAATATTTGTCTCAGTGTGCTGACGCCAACGATTGCCAAATAATGAAGTAAATGATTTGTACCAATCCTCCTCAGATTGATACAAATCTTTCCGGATTCCCTTTTTAAAGGTTGATTCGACCATTTTCATATCTGATAATGCACGAACACCAGTCGACATACTCGTTTTACTCATGACAAGCGCATCTCTCATATCGTCTAATGTCATTGGCTGATCTGAAAAATATAGGACACCATATAAGCGGCCAACAGACGATGTAATTCCATAAAGATTCATATTTTTAGCGATTACCTGTATAAACTTTTCGATTGTTTCTTCATATTTTTCCCAGTCTTTTGTAACATTTTCCTCTGGCAATGGAAGTCCCTCCACCTGCATATATTCAACATTTATCTGCAAATAGTTTACCATTAAACGCTAATTAATGCGAACAGTATTTTCTAAGAAAACAATTCCTTCTTTATTTTCTGTTTCAACTATATCTTTTTTACATGTAAAGAGAATTACCTGCTGGTGCTCTGCAATTTCAGTCAGTATTTTCATAATCTGCTTTGTTCTGGAAGCATCGAAATGGACAAATGCGTCGTCAATAATAAACGGCATATGGTGATTTTTGCTCATTACCTCACTTATAGCCAGTCTTAAGGCAATATACAACTGATCCTTTGTACCTTGAGAAAGTTCTTTAACCGAATACTTAATATCATCCTGTCCCAAGACTTGAAATACCTGTCCATCTGCCGGCGCAAAGGTACGCTTATACGCATAGTTGGTAAGTAAAGCGAAATAGTGCGATGTTTTATCGATTACTTTAGAAAGGTATTTGTCCCGAAATTTTCGTTTTGTTTCAATCAGCAGTTCCTTTGCCGTTTTTAATATTGCCCACTCTCTTGCCAAATGATGTAAGCTTTCTTGTTCCATGTTGTACCGATGTACCGTTTCGGAATATATTTCGGTTGATTCCATTTTAGCTAAATCAGCATTCGCATCTGCCAGCATTTGCCGTTTTTCATCAAGTTCCTTTTCCAATTCTTTTATGGAAGCAACATGTTCTTTATGTTTCAATTCGAGCTGTCTTGCATCGATATTTCGCCCAGCTAATTCATTCCACTCTTCTTTTTTAAAGATAGTTAAAATCTGTCCCAATCGTTCATTTGCTTTTTCATCAAGTTTACGCTTTTCAGCTGATTGCTTCGCTTTTTGAAAAAAGGCTTCCTCCGTTTTTACTAAAGCACCATCAAATAATAAGTTTGTTTCTTTTTCGTAGATGCTTATTTTTTGTTTCAGTATTAGAGATTGCTCCATTGCTCCTGCACACCACTTCTCATACTGATCGTCTAATGTACAGGTTTTACTGAAATGCTGGAGGAAGTCCTCTAATAGACTAAATTGCTCTACAATTGTCTTGGTAGTCGATTCCCAATTTCGTTCATGGAAAAACATATAAAGCGTATTTTTAATTTGTGACTGATCCTTGTCAAGCTTGTCCCGTTGCTTCTGTATTGCGATTTTATTATCGTATTTTTGCAGCAAATGCTTTAACGTATGATAAAGTTTGGGCCAAAATTGCAGGTCCACATTGCTTAAAAATGGATATTCTTCATATTGATCGTTTATTATTTGCATTAATCGATTTTGCTTGTGTTCCAGTAGATTATTCCGTTCGTCCAATTGCAGAAGCTTACGATCTATATCCTTCAGTTGATCCTCGACGGAATCACGTTCTTTTATCTGCTTTGAATGAATTGCAATTAAATTTTCTGCTTCCGTAAATGCCTCTTTTGTTATTGGAATTTTAGCTGTCTCCTGATGGCTTAACAGCATTTGTTCCATATTGTTAATCGATTGCTTGCCAATGACCCACTGAACAGCTCCCGCTACTACTAGAATAGCCATTAAACTATAAAATATCGCCGAATCCAATAAAAACGCTAAACCTCCACTAATAACAGCTGCAATAATACTTCCAATTAATATATTAGTACTTGTTCTGTTTTTTTGCAGTTTCATTTTCTGCCAATTTTCATGCTGTTTGAAGGAATCCTCTTTTAACTTGTTTAAGGATGCTTGCTGTTTATATTCGTAAATTGTTTCATTTAATTCAGCAATGCGCTGCCTTGGTAATATACTTGCATTTAATTCTTGCTGCTGATGAATAAGGTAATCCCTTTGATTGGACAAAGTGCTTTCTTCTTGTTGACGCTGCTCTTTTTCCAGCTGCAATTGACCATAATCGCTATGAAGCTGATTCCACGTATTCTCTATATGGAATGGAAATGAAACAGTGGCTAAATCATCTGGAGATAAACCCAGATTTAGGCTATTTAGTTCATTGTCTATGTGTATCTCTGCTTTTTTCAATTCTTCGCCTAGCTGTTCCATCCTATTTTCATTCTCTATGCAGCTTTGTTTGGATTGTACTATTTCCTCTGCCTGCTGATAGATGTCTTCATCATAAAGTTCCTCTTTAAGTTTTGCTTGTTTCTCTTGATACCTTTTTAGATTATCTTCAATAACCGATAACTCACTCTGCATTGGCAGCATTTTTTCTTTTAATGCTTGAAATCGAATCAATCCATCCTCAGGAAACGTCAATTCAGCAGGGTAACCAGCTAATTGCTTCGTGCAATGCAGGTAATCATGAATAAGCGGAAGTGCTTGCTGCTGCCTTTCAATGGATAGTAATGTCTTGTTTTCTTTTTGTATGGTCTCCCTTGCTGTTTGAATATCTTTTGCGCAGGAATGCATCAAGTCTTTCTTCGATCGATAGGAAGACTCTTCTTCCTTATAAACTGTTAGTTTTCGATACAGCTCGTCCAATGAGTCCAGTTGCTGGTTAATGATTGGCTTTTTTCCGTATGGTTTGAACAATTCCCCTATTTTTGTATCAATTTGTTTCTCAATAGAATATATATTTTTCGAGCCTGTTAACCCTATGCCAAGCAATACTTCTCCAAGCTCATCTTCATTCATATCATGTAACGGGCTTAAATCGTTTGCAGAAAATGAAAAAATCGATAAATACGTTTTATGTGTCATTCCATGCAGACGTTCTCTTAACCATTCTTCTTCATACTCACTTCCATTTGGCAGAAAGCATTTCGCGGCCCCATTTCTGCTATCATCAGTGCGTTCAATTGTAAATTCGCCAACATTTTCATCAAACAGTGTTAATCTGCCGCCCATTTTTCCACTTGTTTTTGGTTTAAAGAATGACCGTTTTTTCGGTGGAAGGCCGAATAGGACAAACAAAATAAATTGCTGAAGTGTCGATTTGCCAGATTCATTTTCACCATAGATGCATAGGAAGGAATTCGTTGAAAAATCAATGGTATAATCAGTCCATTTCCCAAAACCATATATCGTAGCTTGCATTAATTTCATCCCTATTCACCCTCAATCTCCAGAAGTTCATGAATCAGTAATTGCTGAGCCTCATTTTTAATGGATTGTTCTTCATCATTAGATGTAGCTTTCATATATTTTCTAGCCTGTTTATGGTGATATAAATCGGTAATAAATGGATGAATAGATACCTCTTCAGTATAGCGCAGCAGTTCACCAATAAAATGATCACCCTTGTACAGTTCCCTATCTGATACGGATTGTCTATGTTCCGCTTTTATTTGAAAAATGTAATACCATTTTGTTTGACGAACTGCTGATTCATTTATTAAATCGATGATATCGTCCAGCATCCCTTCTGTAACCCACCGTTTATGCTCCTGGTTCGCCGTTGTTAATTTTATTGAAAGGAGATGGGAAGAATTTATTTCCTGGTGTTCGTGTACAGCCCTTTCAATAAGCCTTTCCAGCTGGTGTGGATAGTCGCATGCTGATATATTTACAGCCAATGAGTGAAACGTAATTGCCTGTAACGGAATGAACGTTAAATTGGCTGTATTCCCTTCCAATGTGACATGATAACAGCCTTTTTCTCCAGATTCTTTACGATGCCTTCCTTGGGTGTTTCCGGGATATACTACTGGAGGGTTTTCCGATACTATTTCCCGTTGATGAATATGCCCAAGTGCCCAATAATCGAAATGCTGTTGTGTTAAATCAGTTAATTTAAACGGTGCATAGACGTCATGTTTCGTATTGCTTGCGATACTTCCATGAAGCATCGCAATATGAAATGGTATCGTTTCGTCAGCTATCTTAAATTCTTTTGCTTTGTTTGTTAGGATGGCGCGAGTCTCATAACTAAATCCGTAAATAGATGCAAGATTCCGGCCATCTCGTTTATATGTATAATGTTTTATCGTTTCTTCATGAAAAATAAATACGTTTTCTGGATAATCAATTGGATGGATATTTCCCTTTATATAGTCGTGATTTCCATAAGACAAATACACTGCAATATTGTATTCGTTTAATTTCTCAAAGGCTTTTCGCAGTCGTATTTGTGCCTTGAGACTTTGTCTTTCATTATCAAACAGGTCTCCGGCAAGGAGAACAAAATCTACCTGCTTTTGAATGGCCGTTTCAACCAATCTTTCCAATGCGGCAAATGTACTTTCCTGAACTTCTTTAAAAATATGCTCTGGAATACGTGCCAATCCCTTGAACGGGCTGTCCAAGTGTAAATCTGCTGCATGAATGAAGGAAACTTTATCTTGCATTTGAACACCACCTTTACTTCTAGTTTATCAAAAGTTTGATACGAATGCACGTTCTATGAAAGTAGTACTATTGCCCTTGCAGATGATGTTTAGCATGCTTTCCTTTGCGATTTATATAAAACAGGGGACTGGTACATAACAAAATCATTTGCACAAAAGAAGTACAAATTACAGGATAGGAAGGTTAAAACATTACTTTTTAACAATAAGGTCTTAATACGTAGTTGACGTAAACTGCGACGTAATATTCTCGGGTCGCCGTCCGGAATCGCTCCGGGCTGGAAAAGTGT
>NZ_BMFR01000006.1 GCF_014638995.1 Virgibacillus oceani | reverse complement strand
AAATCTTGCCCTACAAGCTGCTTGATAACTTAATAAATTAATGTGTCTAATTTTTCGGGGTCACTTCAGTATACACTTCGCTTTCCGTGGGCGGCTGATGAGCCTCCTCACGCTGGGTGTTCGTCGTGTTGCAAGCATTTTCGGTGATGCTGCACTCCTCACAACTCGTAGCTTATTCGGTGGATGTTTTGCTCGTCGCTCCGGGGTCTCACCGATGCCTCATCTCCCACAGGAGTCTCCGTGTATACGGGCTGCTAGTAGGAATGAATATGCTTTTTTTATTTCCTCATCCCCATAAAGTATGAAGTTATAAAATATCACATTAGTGTATTTCCAGAACGGTAGTCTACCGCATTACGTCGCAGTTTACGGATATTCTGATATTAAAAAGCAACAGACTTCTAAGAAAAGCTATTAAAAAAGCAGTGCCCCAATCCAGCCAAATAGAAATAATGGAATATTATAGTGCAAAAACGTTGGTACACATGTATCCCAAATGTGGTGGTGCCTTCCATCTGCATTCAAGCCAGAAGTCGGTCCGAGCGTACTATCTGAAGCAGGGGAGCCTGCATCACCTAATGCACCAGCAGTCCCAATCAAGGTTGCAGTCGCAATTGGCGAAAATCCCGCTGCTAAACAAATTGGTACGTATAGTGCTGCAATAATTGGAATCGTTCCAAATGACGAGCCAATTCCCATTGTAATAACTAAACCGACAAGCAACAAAATAAATGCAATAAGAGCTTTATTACCTCCTAAAAACCCTGATGAAACTTCAACCAGCGCATCTACCGCACCTGTTTCAGTTAATATATTTCCATATCCCGCGGCAACCAGCATTACAAATGCAATTGTTCCCATCATTGTTATACCATCTGTTACGATTTTATCGCCTTGATTAAATGGCACAGCAACAAATAAGAACATTAGTACAATACCGGTTAATGCACCAATAATCAGGTTATCCGTAATTAATTGCACAGCTAAAGCTGCAACAATAGCGATTAGTGTTAGCAGATGTTTGCGATTGAATTTCACTTCCTTTTGTTCTTGTTCTTCCTTAATTGTTGATCCTTCTATTGCTGCAGGTGCAACATGATCTTTTCGATACGTAATAAAAATGGCAACCAGGAGTCCAGCAATCATGCCTAATCCGGGAAGCAGCATGGACAATGTTACCTGGTCGAGCGAAATACTTACACCGCTATTCTCCATGTTTTCTTGTATAATACCTTGGAAAATAAGCCCAAACCCTGCAGGTATCATTATATAGGGAGCTGTCAAACCAAATGTTAATGCTGAAGCAACTCCACGTCGATCAAGCTTCATTTCATCAAACAATTTAAGCAACGGTGGAATTAATATAGGAATAAATGCAATATGCACCGGTATCAAGTTTTGTGATAATGAAGCAACACCCGCAATCACTAATAGCATCATTGTTTTCTTTCCAGTTAGTTTTTTAATTAGGAAATTTACTAAAATCGAAGTAATTCCCGTGTAGCTTATTGCAACTGCAAATGCCCCCAATAAGATATAGCTTAACGCAGTATTCGCACCTCCTCCTACTCCGCCTACAAGCATTTCTATTGATTCACTTATTGATAAACCAGCCATCACGCCAGCGGTAATTGACGCCGCAATGATGGCGATTATAACATTCACACGTAATAAACTAAGAATTGTCATAACTAAAACAGATACAACTACAACCCATTCCATTCCAGTTTCCCCTCTCTAACATCTCTCTTTATAACTTTAACACTTTACCATGATAAAGTAATGAAGTGAAAAAATCAACCCTCTTTTCCCTTCTATTTGCTGGAAAATTTGTTAATAATAAAAGCCCTGCACATATACAGGACTTTTTAGCTTCTATTTAAGATTGTACGAGAATGAAATATGATCCTGAATCGGAATCCAGGCACCAATACCTTGCTTTGTGACATTTTTTATTTCGATAGACTTCTTGTTTCCCTTCAGTTTAATGTATACTTCGCCAAACGTTACCTGTCCTTTTTCGTTAAGGGCTGGTGCATAAGCTTTCAGCGAGCCAAATTTTTTCATTGGAACGGCATAGGAGTTATCCTTTTTTGTATTTTTACCGATGACTGTATTATAGGAAAGCGGAAGATCTGTTTTATCCTTTGCTTTTAACAGCATCATTTTCTTAATATCATCCGGATTTGTTATTTTATTAGTTAGTGCTCCTTTAACTTCCCTTTGTTCCTTTTGAATATAATTCATTTCCAGATTGCTGTTCCCGCCAATATTATTTAGTTCATTTGTATTTATAAGCTGATATTCCCAATTAACCGTTGTTTCCAATGATTTATAATTTATTGGCCAGCGACCCAAATACACCATGCCCCGATAACCAATAGCTAAAAAAGATGGGTCTATCGATGTTTCATTTAACATTTTGATTAAATCAGGATTTTCGATTGGAATATCTACCCCGTCAATTAATTCTTGTGTAGACTCACTGGATTCAACCACCTCCTGATCCTCGGTTGAATTTGGAAATGTATTTTCTTTTGAAATTGTTAAGACATGATTTGGGATGGAGAAATCATCCTTAGATTCTTCCTTTTTCTCATCTCCAAGAATATTTATCGGGGATATTAAAGCTAAGACAGTAACAATTAATGCAATAAGGTAGCATCTTTTTCGATTCATGTGTCCCATTCCTTTCAATTTTATCTTAGTTTTTTCGGACACATAAATATTATACCTAATTAATTTATCTGCTTAACTCCATATATTCAAGACTTTCTTCTATTTTAATACTGTCTTCAACCGACCGTATCATGGAGCAATTCTTTCTTGATAAAGCTAAATTTTTGTAAAGTCTGTCAGGATTCAAATGATACCCTTTGATTGTATAATGCAAAGAAATTCGTTCAATTCGGCTAGCTTCTTCCGGGTTTCTTTCAACTTCTGCTGAAATGATAAGATCTTCTATTTCCGTTCGTTGTTTTTCAAGGATTTTTCGAAAAACAGATCCACTGCACCCTGCGATTGACGCTGCCATTAGTTGATACGGGCGGAATCCATATTCTTCATTCCCAGAAATAGATAAAGTTCCGTAGTCCAAATCGATCCGCATACCATTTTCCTTAAGATAAAATTCCATTTACCATCACTCCTTTAGTTACTATTTAACCTTTTCTACTCTTATCATAACCTTATTTTAACCTTTACATTAATTCAAGAAGATTGACCTTTTTAGCGAAAACGATTAGATTGAATTTTGTGGAGTTTTTTAAGGAGGGATTCAATGGCATCGGTGAGAACCAGATTTTGGATATTAATTTCGCTTGTAACCATTTCCGGATTTTCTCAAGGAATGCTTCTTCCTTTACTTGCAATTATATTAGAGAATAACGGTATATCATCATCAATTAATGGGTTACATGCTACTGGACTTTACATAGGTGTTCTGATCGCTTCACCATTTATGGAAAAACCAATGCAGAAATTTGGATTTAAACCTATTATTGTTATAGGTGGGTTACTCGTGTTCATTTCTATGGCGTTGTTTCCATTTTGGGAAGCTTTATGGTTTTGGTTCATCCTAAGGGTCACAATCGGAATAGGTGATCATATGCTGCACTTTGGAACACAAACATGGATTACAACAACATCAGAAAAAGCATCCCGAGGGAGAAATATTGCATTATACGGTTTGTTTTTCGGAGTTGGTTTTACGCTTGGCCCTTTAATGACCCGGCTTTTATCTATTAATGAATCATTGCCGTTTTTACTATCTGCCTTGTTCAGTATGATTGTCTGGTCAGGGATGTTCTTTGTTAGAAATAAATGGCCGGAAGATGAAGTTAATACGCAAAGCTCAACAACTTCATTAGGAAGGTTTATTCAAACTGGGAAAATTGCTTGGGTAGCGTTACTGCCCCCGTTTGGGTATGGTTTTTTGGAAGCAACACTGCATGGAATTTTTCCAATTTACGGGTTACGGATTGGTCATGATGTCGATACTTTAGCATTAATTATTCCTTGCTTTGCCTTTGGGAGTATCTTATCACAGCTCCCGCTTGGAATTTTAAGTGACCGAATAGGACGCAGGAAAATTCTTTTATATGTTCTAACAGCCGGGGTCATTTGTTTTACAGTTGCAGCCTTCTTTGAAACATCCGTTATCGCACTATTTATCTTTTTTACGTTATCAGGGGTATTCGTTGGTTCGCTATTTTCACTGGGGATATCTTACATGACCGATTTACTGCCCGGCCACTTATTACCAGCTGGGAATTTAATGACAGGAATCTTCTTTAGTTTAGGCAGTATTACTGGGCCATACCTTGGCGGATTATTTATACAGTACTTTCCAGAAGTTTCATTTTTTTACGTTATTGTTGGAATGCTGCTGCTTGTTTTGGCTGCTATATTTATTAAGAAGGACAGTGGGGTTAGTCAAGAGATGGTATAAAGTTATATATGGACTAGACTTTAAGTATTTGTAACCTGTATCAGCCCCAATATGGATTTTGAAAGTGATTGTGACAAAGAATAAATGAACCTCATGAAATCAAATTGATTTCATGAGGTTTTGATTTTGTGATTACTAAATCAATTAGTTCCCAACTCTTAAAAGTCGATATGGGAGAGAAAGCGATACCGATCCATCAAAACAGTATATTTTATAAAAATCTGCTATAACGGCTTTCCAATCGATCCTGCATAAATGAGATAATCATACAAACTGGCCAATATATAAATGCTACTAAAATATACATCGTCATAGCATCGAATTCCCTGCCTGCAACAATTTGTGTTTTTTGAAAAAGCTCTGGAACAGTGATTACTGCAGCAAGTGATGTAGCTTTTACAATATCCATAAATACGTTTGTTAATGGTGGTATAGCTATTCTAGTAGCTTGCGGCAGAATAATTTTTCGCAGTGTTTTCCAGTAACTTAAGTTAAGCGCCTTTGCCGATTCCCATTGACCGGCATCAATACTGTTTAATGATGCACGGTTAATTTCAGCGATATATGCCGCACTGTTTAATCCAAAACCCAAAAATGCAGCTGTAAACGCGGAAAATTCTATACCAACAACAGGTAAACCAAAATACAGGATAAAAAGAAATACTAGAATAGGCGTTCCGCGCATAAACGAAATATAGATACGTGCTGGCCAACGAAAAACTATTCTTTTAGACCCTCTTGCCAAGGCAATAAATAACCCTAAAATTAGTCCAAGCAGCATTCCAGAAAAAGATACTGCTAATGTCATAGGAAGCCCGCCTTTTATTATATAAGGCAGGCTTTCTAGAGCTAATTCCACATCAAATAATCCACCGAAATCAAAACCATTGAAATCCATCATTATTCTTTAAAGCTCTAATCCTTCAATTTTTTGGATGTCACCTTCTGGTTTTTTAGAAGCATCTTCTTTATAAAACTTTTCCGCAAGCTTAGTTAATGTTCCATCTTCACGCATTTCCTTCAAAGCCTGATTTACTTTTTCAGTTAGTTTAGCGGCGCCTTTTGGTAAGACCGCTGCTTGTTCAGTAGGATGGAATTTTAACTCTGGATGAAGCATTATATCAAATTCCGGAAATGCTGCGACACCGAACTTCGATAGATAATAGTCGTTTACAATAACATCTGTCCTGCCGTTATGCACATCACGTAAATATGCTTCATTAGGTGCATTCCCATATGTAACAACTTCTGCACCAAAATGTTCGGCAATTTGGCTATAAATTGTTGTCGCTCCTCCTCCAGCTTTTTTCCCTTTTAAATCTTCCAGTTTGTGAATGCCTGAATAATCATCTTTTCTCACAACCATTGTGGAATAAGAATATTTGTAAGGTGTACTGAAATTAAATTCCTCTTTCCTTTTATCTGTTGCTTCAATATCGTTTGCCGCTATATCTATTCTCCCGCTTTTGATTGCCGGGAGCATACCATCTATCCCCATAATTTCAAACGAAATGTCTAAATCAAGACGTTTTGCGACTTCTCGCATTACTTCTACATCATACCCAGTTAGCTGTTCTTCACTTTCATCATCACCATCATAATAAGAGGCAGCTATTAATGTCCCAGATGTACCTACAACTAGTTCCCCAGCTTCCTGAATCTCTGCCCATTTTCCATCCTCTTTTTCGTTATTACTATCACTTGCTTCTTCATTCTCCTTACCCCCGCAAGCTCCTAATACCAAAAGTAATGAAAAAACGAAAAAAGCCAAACCTTTCCACTTCATATCGGTCACCCCTCTTTAGTTGTTATACTCCAAAATTCTACTTGATTGTAACAGGTTAAATCAGTTAATTCAATAAATTTGCAAACTGTTATTAATTGATAACATCACTGTTATACCTACGGGACACGGGGTCTGACCCCGTGTCCCGATCTGTCAAATTTATTCTTGACTTTGTTTAGCATAGTGGTAATATAATAACAAATACTAAATTATAATTATTATAATTTAACTAATTGCAATAACTAGTTATAAATGATTATTATTCTCAATTAAACAGGAGGTATTGAAAATGTCTACAAGCTCTAAAGCAATTTTATCACCTAAAACAGTTCAAAATAATAACCCCTCTTTATTAGCGGGGTGGTGTCAACATATCTCGGAGCATATCGAATTAATCGCTGCCCTTTTTAGCGGATTTCTGATTCTTGTTGCATGGTCATTGGAGGATTATATGTCACACCCGCTTTGGATAATTCTTCACTTAACTGCATTTGCCATTGGGGGCTATGCCAAAGCAAAAGAAGGTATTGAAGAAACAATTGCCAACAAGGAATTAAATGTAGAAATGCTTATGGTTTTTGCTGCAATTGGTTCAGCTATTATTGGATATTGGACGGAAGGGGCAATACTAATCTTCATTTTTGCTTTGTCAGGGGCACTGGAGACATATACATTAAATAAAAGTCATAGGGAAATCTCATCGCTAATGAACCTTCAGCCAGAAACTGCATTGAAAATTACGGATGGCCAAGAACAAATTATCCCTGTATCGAATCTAGTAATGAATGACATAATTTTAATCAAAGCCAGTGAACGGATACCTGCCGATGGAATTATTGTTAAAGGCAATTCCTCTATAAACGAAAGTGCGATTACCGGGGAGTCCATTCCTGTTAACAAACAAACCAACCATGAGGTATTCGCTGGTACTGTTGCACTTGATGGAACAATTATCGTTAAGGTCACAAAGCAAGCAAATGAAACCCTTTTTCAAAAAATAATAGCCTTAGTTCAATCGGCACAGGATGAAAAATCACCTTCCCAGTTATTCATCGAAAAATTTGAAGGAACATATGTGAAGGTTGTTTTGACTGCTGTTGTTATTATGATGTTTTTACCTTACTTATTATTTGGCTGGTCCCTATCTGAAAGTATTTATCGCGCTATGATATTGCTTGTTGTTGCTTCACCCTGTGCACTTGTCGCATCGATCATGCCTGCTACTCTTTCAGCAATATCCAACAGTGCAAAAAACGGAATTCTTTTTAAGGGTGGTGTTCACGTTGAGAATTTAAGTTATATTAAAGCAATTGCTTTAGATAAAACTGGTACACTTACCAATGGAAAACCTATCGTTACGGATGCTTTTTTTAAATCAGAACATAGAAAAACAGCAGTATTATCTACCATCAAAGCCATCGAGAGTGAATCCACACACCCACTGGCACGGGCAATCACAGCTTTTTGTAATGATTATCTGGATAACACATGCAAAACAGATATACAAAAGATGACTACGATTAGCGGAAATGGTGTAACAGCCTATGTAGATGAAGAAAGATGGGAAATTGGGAATGCAGCCTTGGTCGGAGAAACGGATGCAATACATTTTCACGATGGTATTGCTGCAAAATTAGCGGAGCAAGGTAAAACGATTGTCTTTGCTAAAAACGACTCGGGTATTACAGCGCTTTTTGCTTTAAAGGATACCATTAGAAAAGAGGCAAAAGATGCAATCAAGGATTTGAAGAAGAGCGGGATTCATCCAGTCATGCTAACGGGCGATAATCAAATAACCGCAAGTACAATTGCAAAAGAGGCGGGAATTGATCACTTCATTGCCGAATGCCTGCCGGAAGAGAAAGTTAATCATGTTAAAAGATTGAGACAACACTATCAAAATGTAGCAATGGTCGGTGATGGTATTAATGATGCACCAGCATTGGCGAGTGCAAATGTAGGAATAGCAATGGGAGAAGGAACGGATGTCGCATTAGAAACTGCAGATGTCGTTCTAATGAAAAACGATTTACCAAAAATTATGAACGCAATTCGCCTATCCAATCGTATGAATACAATCGTCAAACAAAACGTGACCTTTTCGTTATGTATCATATTCGCACTTATCGCATCGAACTTTTTCCAAGTACTGGACCTTCCATTAGGTGTTATTGGCCATGAAGGCAGTACCATTTTGGTTATTTTAAATGGATTAAGATTATTGAAATAATAAATTATCCCATAAGAATCCCTGGCCTTATGGGATATCTTCATTTTCCAGCCTCATTTTTCTAATAACCGCATTCATAACTCCACCGGCAATGATAATGATTCCCGAAATATAAAACCAGATCATTAAAATAATGACTGTTCCTAAACTCCCATACATTGCCGAGTAGTTACCGATCGTATTTACATAAAAAGAAAATGCGAGTGAAACCAATTGCCAGAGAACCGTTGCAAATAACGCACCCCATATAGCATTTTTAAAATAAATTCGTTTGTTAGGTGCCAATTTATAAAGAGCCGTCAAAACAATAAAAAACACGACAGATGAAATGACCCAGCGAAAAGTTCCCCACAGATTGATAAAGTTATCGGACAATCCGAAAAAGGAGAAAAAATACTCTCCAATCATTTTTCCAAAGATCGGAAGCAAGAACGCCATACTAATTACAAGAACCATTGCAATCGTTAATACAATCGCAATCAATCTGGCTATGACAAAAGAACGATCTTCATCAACATCATAAGCTCTGTTAAATGCCCGCATGATTGCTTTGATCCCATTGGAGGCTGACCATAATGTCCCAATAATACTAATAGATAACAATCCGCCGTTTTGATTATTTAAAAGCTGTGGAATGTTATTATTGATTAATTTCGTAATATCAGACGGAGCATACGTTTCAATAAAATCCATAAATCCCTCAAACGCCAATTGGTCAACTGGTAAATAACCGATCAATGTAACTAAGAACAGTAAGAAGGGAAATAGCGAAAGCAGGAAAAAGTAAGCTAGTTGTGCTGCCAATCCAAAGACATCATCTTCTTCAAAGCGCTTATATAATTCTTTAAAAAAACTGGCCACATTTTCCACCGTCAGCTTCCCCCCTTTATTTAACCATTACATGGATGATTCCAGTTTCTTCGGCTCGTTCTTTTTTGAAATTTTGTTCAAGGTTTCCTCAACTTGCTCCAGTGCGTTTATTGCATTGCTGGCACCGCTGTTAAAGCTTTCATTGAATTGATTGCAAGCCCTTTGAGCATTTCGCACTGCCTCAGACGGATGCTTCAAATAATAACCAGCCTGATGCTTTCCACTGCGCATTTTATATTTTGTATAGGTTCTTGTTTCCCTGTCACATAGTGCTGTTAACCCACCGATTACAGCCCCGCCTAATATTCCAATGCATAATTTATATTTTCCCATTTTATATCTCTCCTTTTTTATAAGTTTTCTTGTTGTCTAATAGACTTCAGCAATTCTTTGCATCCTTCTGATACAAGTTCATATGTGTACTCAAAATCACCAGTAAAGTAAGGATCAGGAACATTAACCTCTTGCGGATTTGCAACAAAATCCATAAGTTTAGCAATAATAGGTCCCTCATTAAACTCGTTCACATTTTTCAGGTCCTTTATATTTTGATCATCCATCGCAATAATATAATCAAAATCATCCCAATCATTTTTATGTACTTGTCTGGCCAGCATTCCTTCGTAGGAAATTTGCTTGTTATCCAATATTTCCCTAGTGCCCTCATGTGGTTGATCACCCGCATGCCAATGACCGATACCCGCGGAGTCTACAGCTATTTTTCCAGTAAGGTCCTGTTTCGTTACTAAATCACGGAAAATCGCTTCAGCCATTGGTGATCGGCAAATGTTTCCTAAACAAATAAATAAAATACGTACCATATGTATTTCACCTGCCATCTACCAGTTTATTTCATTATAACAAAACTGGAAAAATCGCTCATTTGTTTATCCAATTCTTTCCCTTCCCGATAAGCCCTTAAACTTTCTTGAAAAAAAGCTTGACTTTTAAATCAATATTCGAAATATTTATTATAGGTACAATACTAAAAATACAAGGAGGGGGAAGAAAATGAACGACATTATCAGCAGTATTAGCGACTTTGTTTGGGGTCCGCCAACGTTAATTTTAATTGTAGGGACAGGTTTATATTTAACCTTTCGTTTAGGGTTTCTGCAAATCCGTTCGTTGCCTTATGCATTAAGACTTGCATTCAGCCCAAAACGGCAGGATAAAAAATCAAAAGGTGACATAAGCCATTACCAAGCATTAACAACCGCCATGGCTGCCACTATTGGAACAGGTAATATAGTTGGGGTGGCAACTGCCGTCGTATTAGGTGGACCTGGTGCCGTGTTATGGATGTGGCTTTCCGCGTTGTTAGGAATGGCAACAAAATATGCGGAAGCAATTTTGGCTGTTAAATACCGTGTTGAAAACAGCAAGGGAGAAATGTCCGGTGGTCCCATGTACTACTTAGAACGAGGGCTCAAGGCGAAATGGCTGGGTGTCATCTTTGCTATTTTTGGTGCAGTTGCAGCCTTTGGTATTGGTAACATGGTACAATCCAATTCAGTATCAGATGCGTTAGAACGCTCATTTAGTATTCCGACATGGGTTACAGGTGTTATTCTAACTGTTTTAACTGGTCTTGTTATCCTAGGCGGAATTAAGAGTATCGGAAAAGTTACAGCATTCTTTGTTCCGATTATGGCATTATTCTATGTAATCGGCGGACTTATTATTATGGTTATGAATTTGGATATTTTACCACAGGCAATAGGGTTAATCTTCAGTGATGCCTTTACTGGCAGTGCGATTGGCGGGGGAATATTAGGTACTGTTATCCGTTACGGTGTAGCGCGAGGGGTATTCTCCAATGAAGCGGGACTGGGTTCTGCTCCAATTGCCGCAGCCGCTGCTAAAACAGATTATCCTGGACGTCAGGCACTTGTATCCATGACACAGGTTTTCATCGATACAATTATCGTATGTTCCATAACGGGGATTACAATTGTAATGGCTGATATGTACACGAGCGGGCTAGAAGGCGGCGACCTGACAGCAGCGTCATTTGCTTTATTCCTTGGTGATACAGGAGGGTATATCGTTACAATTGGAATTGTGTTATTTGCATTTTCAACACTTGTTGGCTGGTCATACTATGGTGAAAAATGTTTTGCCTATTTGTTCAACGATAAAGCGGTGCCATATTACCGTGTTGCATTTGTTTTAATTGTTATGTATGGTGCTATTGAGAAGCTTGGTATCGTATGGGGTATAGCAGATATTATGAATGCACTAATGGCCGTACCGAACTTAATCGGTATATTAGGTCTCTCAGGTGTGGTTGTATACGAAACGAAGAAATTCCTAAAAGTGGCCAAAGAAGAAAAAGAACAAGAAAAGGCAGCATCACGAGCATCATAATTTATCAGAAAGAGAGAGATCGGCTATTCCATATGTGGATGCCGATCTCTTTTTTCTATTGCTCTAACAAATATCCTGCCAAATATAGTGCATCACACGCTTCATCCAGCTGCTTCTCTGTGTCTGCCTCAATCGTATGTAAGTGTACCCCTTCCGTAAGTTCGGAAAGTAATGATGCCTGTGTTTTCTTCAATTCATTTAAAAAGGCATCAACATCACGTCGATTTTTCACCATTAATGAACCAGTAATATCTCCATAAATCGGGTGCTCAACCATTACATTTTGAACCGTAACCCCGTGATCAACAAGTGTATATAATTCATCAGCTGTTTCCTCTGCCAGATGACATACTGCAATAATTCTAGTAAACTTTGAGCTGTTATTGTTTTCTTTAAAATAAACATACCCTCTCGAAGTAGCAATGATCGGTTCACCTTTTGCTTTCAATAAAGAAACATCCTGCACAATAACTTGACGGCTAACATTCGTTCGCTCTGCCAGAATTTTGCCTGACAGCGGATCACTGCCTTCCATTAACCAGGACAATATTAACTGTCTTCTTTCTTCACCAAATACCTTATTTTCATCATCTTTCATTTAGCACACCCCCAGTTTTTCCATCTTCCGTCAGGTGGTTCTATACTCTGCTTTTTAGTATACCAAACAGATTTCCACACGGCATCCATACGGCACTTAATAATTAAAAAAATGTTGCTTTTTCTCTCACTATATGTAAATATATGTGTAAAGACATATGTAATTAACCGGTTCATAATATGTTCAATAATTCACATTAAGGAGAAGAAATCGAATGAAAGCAAAAGTCTTATGGGGCGTACTAATCTTTTTTTTAATTTTGTTAGCTTACATTCTTCCCTATACCATTTTATCAGGTATTCAGACCTGGTACGGCAGTTTCCTGTTATGGGGAATTATCGGAATACTCATAATCATAGCCAATTTCATGGTAACAAAGGACTGGGGGAAGTAAATTGAATACGAATATGGTAATTTGGGGAATCGCAATATATATTATTCTGGCATTATTTGTAGCATTTTTGTCAAGACGTGGTGATAGAACCGATATGTCAGGTTATTTTCTCGGCGGACGGAAAATGAACGGCATCCTCTCCGCATTAAGCTATAGCGCTACAACGTACAGTGCATTTATGATGGTTGGCCTTGCTGGATTGACATACCAAGGTGGAGTTGGTGCCCTTGGCTTTGAAATTGTCTACTTTACAGGGGTATCCCTTGTAGCATTATTTGGACCGCGATTTTGGCTGGCTGGGAAAAAGTTTGGGTATGTGACACCTTCAGAAATGGTTGGTGATCGCTATGAAAGTAAAGCCGCAGCTTCGGCAATCGTGATTGTCAGCTGTTTGTTTCTAATCCCATATAGTGCTGTTCAGCTTGCAGGTGTCGGGTATCTCCTGCAGGGAATCACAAACAATGCTATTCCATTTACAACAGGTGTAATTATTGCAACTGTCATGGCAATTCTATTTTCCTACACGGCAGGCATCCGCTCTGTTGTATGGACAGATTCACTGCAGGCTGTTTTTATGATCATTACATCAACGATTGTTGTATTGCTGGTTATCCATGGATTAGGCGGATTCGGTCAATTCTTTGATAAATTACAAGCTAATCATTCGGACTCACTGTCGGTACCAGGCAACGGATATTTTGATTTCTTAACATTTCTTGGAATGACATTGCCGTGGTTTTTCTTTAGTTTGTCCAACCCACAGGTGAGCCAGCGCATGTTTATGCCATCATCATTAAAAGGATTAAGGCAAATGCTGCTCGGCTTCCTCATTTTCGGATTCATATATACGTTTGTATCCGTCTTATGGGGATTTTCGGCACTGCAAATGTTTCCAGACCTAACTACGGCAGACTTGGCAACTCCGAAATTGTTATCGTCTGACTTAATCCCGCCAGTTCTCGGGGTTATTGTAATGATCGGGATTATGGCAGCAGCTATCTCAACAATTGATTCGATCATGCTAACATTATCATCTATGTTTGCTCGTGATGTATACGGTAATTTAAAAAGCCGGCCAGACGATGCCAAGCAATTAAAAGTAGGAAAAGTTGTCATTCCGATTATTGCGATATTGGCATTCGCGTTTGCAGAATTAGAACTCAATTTAATTGCCGTCTTGTCTGTGGCTGCATCTGCAGGATTAATTGTTGCCGTCCCAGCATTTTTCGGTACATTTTTTTGGAAACGTGGAACCGCACCCGGCGTTATTTCAAGTGTTTCTCTTGGTGCCATTCTCGTATTTGCTCTGGAATTTACCGGTACGAAGCCGCTTGGACTGGCGGCTGGTATTTGGGGACTTATTGTTTCAGCCGTACTTTTTGTTGGTGTAAGCGTAATGACAACTGCTCCCAATCAAAAGGCTACTATATTCATTAATATTTTAAAATCAGAAAGGAAAATAAAAGAAGACTGACTTAAAAAATCAGTCTTCTTTTTATATCAACGGTGCAATACATGTTTCATCATTATTTTTGGCAGCATTTACATAGCTTGCAACGTCATATGCTGATAACTCCTCTGCTTCAACATTTTGAAGGAAATTATGCATGTCACGCGGCTTTTTCTCCTCAGGAAATATCCAGGCATCTTCCTTATCCTTTGGCAAAATTATTGGCATCCTATGGTGGATATCCTGCATAAAATCGTTTGCCGCCTTTGTCAGAATGGTACACGTAAACAATACTTTATCGTTCTGCTGCCACTTATCCCATAATCCTGCAAAAGCAAACAATTTCCGGTCAGTAAGGTGTATTCGTTTCGGCTGCTTTTTCTTATCCGTTTTCCTCCACTCATAGAAGCTATCTGCCACAATCAAACATCGTTTCCTGGCCACCAGCTTTTTAAAACTGGCTTTTTCATGTGCTGTTTCACTTCTGGCATTAATCATTTTATAGCCTATTTTCTCATCTTCCGCCCATGAAGGTACAAGTCCCCATCGCAAATATCCAGCACGTTTTTCTTTGCCATCATGGATAACAGCCAAAACATTTTGTCCAGGTGCAATATTATAGCTTATTTGGTAGGAATCAATTGATTGCTGAATCCCAAAGGCTTGCGCTATTTCTTCCTCACTTGCTAGTAATGTATACCTTCCACACATGATATCATCCCCTAGAAAATACTTAAATCCCACTGCTTAGCAATATGCCTTAATAGCCTTATTCCTGCAATACTATTTCCTTTGTCATCTAATGCCGGGCCATAAACACCAATCCCGCATCCATTGATAAATGGCAATTCCTCCTCACGAACCCTTGGAGGTGCAATAGCAATTATGCCGCCAGAGACTCCGCTTTTAGCTGGAATACCAACATATGTAGCAAATTTTCCAGATGCATCATACATACCGCACGTCAGCATCAATGCTTTCGCGATCCTTGTTACTTGCCGTGGTATGATTTCTTCTTTTGAGTCAGGATCTTCACCATCATTTGCTATAATCATACCAATCCTGGCTAGGTCGTCAACTGTTACTTCAATTGAACATTGCTTAAAATAGGTTTCCAATGTGATGTTTAAATCGGATTCCAAAAAGCCAATCTCTAATAAATAGTAACCAATCGCCCTATTTCTCATGGATGAATCCCGTTCAGACTCATATACATCAACATTAAGTGCTGGTCTGTAGCCGAGTATATGCTCCAGCAAATGAAAAATTGGTTCCAATTTCTCATCAGAGGTTCTCCCCTCCAACATCGAAGTGACTGTAATGGCGCCAGCATTAACTAGTGGATTAAACGGTTTTTCAGGCTTTTTCATTTCTAAATGCATAATAGAATTAAATGCTTCTCCGGTTGGTTCGACATCAACACGGTCAAGCATATATCCTACACCACGCTCCATACAGGCAACAATAAAACTGATCACTTTCGAAATACTTTGTATGGTAAATGGAATGCCAACATCACCTGAACGAATTGCCATACCATTTTTCCCAAGAATTGAAATTCCTAAATGGTCCTTATTAGCCTCTTTTAAGATAGGAATATAGGAAGCAACCTCTCCATCACTGGTATGTTTTCGATAAAAGGCCACCCAATCATCAACATAATTTTGCAGCCATTCCTGCGTTTGTTCTGTATTCCAATTTGCTGCACCTTGAACCATTTTGATCACCTCACAACTTCCATATTTTTTTAAATTTAATTTCAGAATCTTCCCTCTTATCAACTTTCCTATGCTACCATAAGAATAGACCTACATCATTTGATTTCTTTTATGTAAAATTCCAGTAAAGGAGAATTATTATGCAGGACTATTTGTATTACAAAAATGCTTTAAAAGAAGTAAGCAAGCCTTGTGCTTTTCTAGATATGGACATTCTAAATCAAAACATAAATGATATCGCTGAATATAGCAACTATAAGAATATTCGCATCGCAAGCAAGTCCATTCGCAGTGTTGCAGTTCTTAAAAAAATTTTAGGCTCTTCACCTATTTTCCAGGGAATTATGTGCTACACAGCCGATGAAGCACTCTATTTATTGGATAATGATTTTGATGATCTGCTGATCGCGTATCCCGTATGGAACAGTTTCCACCTAACGGAAATTTGTAAACGAGTAAAGAATGATCACATTATTACGTTAATGATTGATTCGGTCGAACACATTGATCGCCTTGAAAAGATTGCAAAACAAGAGAAAGGAATGTTCTTAGTATGTATCGATATTGACCTATCTAGTGATTTTTTTGGTCTTCATTTTGGGGTTCACCGTTCCCCTATTAAAAGCACTGAACGTTTCATGGCAATTGTAAACCGGGTAATTGACTCCAGCTATCTTCATCTGGATGGCGTAATGGGGTATGAAGCACAAATCGCCGGTGTCACAGATAATGATCCTAACCAGCATGTGAAAAGCAGGATTGTTCAATTGTTGAAACGACTATCATCAAATACACTTATCCAGAGAAGACAGAATATCATACAGGCATTAAAAACAAAAGGAGTTTCCTTGCGTTTTATAAATGGCGGAGGTACGGGAAGCCTGCACCAAACAACTCACGAGGAGCACATTACAGAGGTTACAGTAGGGTCGGGATTCTACTCCCCGCGATTATTCGATTACTACCAAGCTTTCCACCGTGCCCCCGCTGCAGGATTCGCCCTTGAAATCACACGCATTCCAGTACCCAACATTTATACATGTTACGGGGGCGGCTATATTGCTTCCGGCGCTGCTGGGGAAGACAAACTGCCACAAGTATATTTGCCAAAAGGGGCAGCCCTTATAAACAACGAAGGAGCTGGAGAAGTACAAACACCTATCCATTATAAAGGGAATATCCAGCTCCAGCACGGTGATCCAATCATAATGCGGCACAGTAAATCTGGTGAATTGTGTGAGCATTTTAACTGCCTTCATCTGATTCAAGATGGAAAAATTATCGGAAAGTATTCTACATATAGGGGGGACAATCAATGTTTTCTATAAAAAATAACAAGTGGAAAAATTGGTCTGAAACGGTTATGAGCATTTCCGAAACATTTTACCAGCCTAAAACACTTCAAGAAGTAATATCCATCGTCAAAAAATGCGGGGAAAACAGGAAAACGTTGCGGGTTGTTGGCGCTGGTCACTCGTTTACCCCATTAGCGGCAACAAGTGAATGTCTCATATCGCTTAACCATCTTTCAGGAATTGCTTCCATTGATCATGAACACGGGCTGGTCGATGTTTGGGCAGGTACAACACTAAAAGAACTTGGCGAATTACTGCATGAACAGGGCTATGCTATGGAGAATCTTGGTGATATTAATGTCCAAACGCTTGCGGGTGCTATTAGTACAGGGACACATGGAACGGGAATTCAATTTGGAAGTATCTCTACACAGGTCACAGGGTTAACGATTGTCACATCTTTTGGAGAAGTTCTGGAAGTGTCTGAACAGTATAATGGTGATTACTTTCAAGCCTTGCGTGTCTCTTTAGGAATGCTTGGAATAATTGTGAAAATAAAGCTTCGGGTCATACCTTCTCACCAATTATTAAGTGAAAGCTCACGCATGTCATTGGATGTGTGCTTAAATCAACTTAATGAATTTAACCAGAAAAATCGTCATTTTGAATTTTTCTGGTTTCCACATACAAAAACCGTTCAAGTAAAACGGATGAATGGTATACACGATGAACGGCTTTCGGGGAAGAAGTCAAATACGTTCAATGAAGTCGTCGTTGAAAATGGTGTGTTTTGGATTTTATCGGAAATGTGCCGCCTGCAGCCAAAACTAAGTAAACTAATCAGCACCATCTCTGCTAAAGGAATACCCACTGCTAAACAATTTGGAGATAGTTATTCATTGTATGCCACACCACGACTGGTGAAATTTCGCGAGATGGAATATAGTGTGCCTGCCGAATCTATGGGGGTCGTGCTGAAAGACATTCAGTTTGCTTTAGAGAAGGATAACTTCCAAGTACACTTTCCAATCGAATGCCGCTATGTCAAACAAGATAATATATGGCTAAGCCCCGCTTACAATCGCGACGCAGCTTATATTGCTGTCCATATGTATAAAGGGATGGATTTCCAGAAATATTTTGATGCCATTGAAGATATATTTCATTATCATAATGGCCGCCCGCATTGGGGAAAAATGCACACAATGCAGGCGGAAGAATTAGAAAAAGTTTATCCCAAATTTAATGATTTTTTACAAGTACGCGCTGAACTAGATCCAAATGGAATGTTTTTAAATGATTACGTAAGAAGATTGTTTGGTATATGAAAAAAGAGACTAACCGAAGCTAGTCCCTTTAAAAGTCATGATTTATTTTCCAATGAATTGTTGTGTCCAGTAGTTTCCACTCTCAACATATCCTACACCAATATGAGTGAACTCAGGGTTTAGGATATTTGCACGGTGGCCTTCACTGTTCATCCATGCATTTACTACCTCTTCTGGTGAACGTTGACCTTTTGCAATGTTTTCACCAGCAGTACGGTAATCAATGCCAAATTGTTTCATCATATCAAATGGAGAACCGTAAGTTGGACTATTGTGAGCAAAATATCCATTTGCTTGCATGTCACGAGATTTTTCGCGTGCTACTTTACTTAATTCTTCATCAATTTGAAGTGGCTCTAAACCTTGTTTCTCTCTTTCTTGGTTTGTTAATTCAACAACTTGCTGTTCAAATTGATTTAATTGCTGCGATTGTTCTTGTGCTTGATTTTGTTGTTGCTGCTGTTCATTGGATTGCTGTTGTGCTGGTGCCTGTGTTTTTTCAGGCTGTGCCTGCTGTTCTTGATTTGATTGATCTTGTTTTTGTTGATTTTGTTTTTGTTGTTCTTGTTGTCCTTGATCCTGCTGCTGTCCGTTATTTTTTTCTGGCTGTTTTACTTCTGTTTGCTGCTTTTGACCTGCATTGTTCCAATTACAGTTAATTTGATAGTTTTTAAGATATTTATTTAGTAGATTATTTACATTTTCCTTTGAAAGATTTTGAAAATCTCCACCGTTTACAGAGTAAAGAACTTTATATAATTTATCCTGTGGTTGATCAGCTTTTTCTGCTGCATCCACAGTGGATAATGATCCTCCGAATAATAATGCTGTTGATAATGCAGTAACTACACTTATTTTTTTGAACATCTTGTTTGCACTCTCCTTTGGTTTTTTGTCGCTTGCAGAATCATCATAGCACGGGTTTTAATGTAATAAAGATGGCAGGATTTTCCGAACTAGTTAAATAGACTCGGAATGAAGTAGTTTATAAGCCAAATTCCTTATATTATAAAGAAAACCCAGTTTGCCTGATATAAACTGTAAAGGAAAATGTTCAATTTGATGGAAAAATTTACAGTAAACTTCCTATTGACACACTATTCATAGCCTCTGTTATATTACAAAATAAGCTTTATTGTAATGGTATTGTTACTTGCTTTTTGCTAGATTTATTGGTTTATTTTAATGAGGATAAAAAAATATCCTTATATATCAACATTTCCCGGGTCATTCTAATTCAATTGTACCAATATATGTAAAGTAGTTACCCACCCCCAAAAATTGTGTTATGGTATAGAAATGCTATATATAGAAGAAAACTGTCATCACTGGAGGAACTTATATGTTATCTAATGCAGAAATCGGTATCGACTTAGGTACTGCTAATATTCTTGTATACTCAAAAACTAAAGGAATTGTTTTAAACGAGCCATCCGTAGTGGCTATCGATATTAATTCAAAAAACGTTGTCGCAGTTGGAGCAGAAGCGAAAGAAATGGTAGGAAAAACCCCGCAAAACATTGTTCCAATTCGCCCCTTAAAGGACGGCGTTATCGCGGACTATGATGTTACCGCACAAATGTTAAAGGAATTTTTGAAAAAAGTAAGCAAAAAAATGGGACTATCCATGCGTAAGCCAACAGTTGTTGTATGTACCCCTTCAGGAAGTACAACAGTTGAGCGCCGTGCCATTCACAATGCTGTATCAAGCTATGGTGCTAAGCATGTCCACCTAATTGAGGAACCTGTTGCAGCCGCAATTGGTGCCGATCTGCCAGTTGATGAACCGATTGCTAATGTAATTGTCGATATTGGCGGTGGGACTTCCGAAGTAGGAATTATTTCGTTTGGCGGGGTTGTTTCCTGTAATTCTGTCCGCATCGGTGGCGACAAACTTGATGAAGAAATAATTCAGCATATTCGAAAACAGTATAATATATTAATAGGCGAACGTACCGCTGAAAATATTAAAATTGAAATCGGCTATGCCCACCCAGATCATAAGGAAGAAACAATGGAAGTGCGCGGACGAGATATGGTTACTGGTTTACCTAAAACAATCAACGTATCCTCTTCGGAAATTTACAATGCATTAAAAGAATCGCTGCAGCAAATTTTAGAAGCTATCCGGGCAACACTTGAGAACTGTCCACCAGAATTAAGTGGGGATATTGTTGATCGTGGTATTGTTTTAACTGGCGGAGGAGCTTTATTAAATGGTATGAAGGATTGGCTTGCCCAAGAAATAATTGTTCCCGTTCATATCGCACCAAATCCGCTTGAATCTGTCGCAATTGGCACAGGCCGGGCATTGAAGATGATTTCAAAACTGCAAAAAGCTGCTAAGTAGAGCTTGATTAAGCCGTGCATCCGGGAAGATGCACGGCTTTTTTGTTTGATTTTTGCTTTTGGGTTGATGTTTTTGCTTTTGGGTTGATGTTTTTGCTTTTGGGTTGATGTTTTTGCTTTTGGGTTGATGTTTTTGCTTTTGGGTTGATGTTTTTGCTTTTGGGTTGATGTTTTTGCTTTTGGGTTGATGTCAATCGGTCGTATACTCCCGATCGACATCCCTCTCCAAATATATCCTCCTTCCAACAATTTCTTTTACTATTTTAGTTGAAAATAGAGGGTTTCGCCGTCAAAATATTGAATTAATAGTGTAAGCATAGCGAGGTGATAGTGTGTATACTGTTATTTATCTATACAGGGTTAAGAAAATACATGTGCAACAGTTCATTGATATTAATGAAAAAGCCGGAGAAATCTATATGGCTCATGGTGCATTAGAAGATCATACGTATTGTGCCGATGATTTGAATGGAATGCATGGCTGTACTGGCCTGCTTGATGTGATAAATGTAGATGATGACGAGGAACTTTTTTTCGGTCAAACCGTATTTCGCAATAAATCACATTATGAAGAAGTAATGAACAATGTTAACCATGATGAGAAAATCAAGCACCTATTTCAGGTTATGACAAACTATGTTGATCTATCAAAAGTGATTTCCGCCACATTTACTACTTAAAATTGAATAAATCATTTACAAATTTTTCTGAATAAACTAGAATAGAAATAGAGAATCATGTTAGAAACGTCTCCGCGTTCCATGCACATGATCCGAATTAAAATCATTTTTAAATTACACTGCCTAATCTGTTTACAGTCCTATTCCAGTTCTGTTCCAGCAGATAAAGCGCCAGTTCATATTGAATCACAGCGCGACTGTGGTCATTTTGAACTGGCTTTTTTAATTTAAATAAAAGAAAGGAGCGATGGTATGCCTTTAACACTTGGAAATATTAAAGTTCTTGATTTGTCCCGAGTATTAGCCGGGCCATTTTGTACAATGATACTCGGGGATCTTGGTGCAGAAGTGATTAAAGTGGAAGCACCTGGCGGGAGTGATGAAACCCGCAAATGGGGTCCCCCCTTCCGAAATGGTGTGAGCGCCTATTATTTATGTGCCAACCGCAACAAAAAAAGTATTACTGTTGACCTAAAGTCAGAAGAAGGCATTCAGATAATTAAGGAGCTGGTAAATGAAAGCGATGTCATTATTCATAATTTTAAATCCGGTACAATGGAACGGTTTGGCTTAGATTACGAAACACTAGCCAAAATCAACCCTGAACTTGTCTACTGTTCCATTACTGGCTTTGGTGAAACAGGACCTTATAAGAACATGCCCGGCTATGATTTTATTATTCAGGCAATGAGTGGATTGATGAGTATTACTGGTGATAAAGATTCAGGTCCTCAAAAGCTTGGCGTTGCGATAACTGATATTTTAACAGGACTATATGCATGTATTGGAATTCAAGGGGCATTACTCGAACGAACACAATCAGGAAAAGGACAGAAATTAGATTTATCCCTTTATGATTCTGCCGTTAGTGCTTTAGTAAATATCGGCAGCAATTATCTGTTATCAGGGAAAATTCCTGCACCACTGGGAAATCATCATGCAAATATCGTTCCCTACCAAACATTTCAAACGATGGATGGTGAAATGGTAATCGCTGTAGGAAACGATAATCAGTTTAAATCGTTATGCAATGTGTTGAAGAAACCTGAAATTGCTAAGGATGAGCGCTTTTTATCGAACCCAAGCCGTGTGGAACATCGGGATGAATTAGTTCCAATGCTGCAGGAAGCATTGTTAACAAAGCCCGCTTCGTATTGGCAGTCGGCCTGTCAGCAAAATAATATACCGTGCGGGCCAATCCAAAATATTGAGGAAGTTGCAAACGACCCGCAATTACATGCACGAAACATGTTTATTGATTATGAACATCCAACAGCAGGACCAATAAAAATGATTGGCAGTCCACTAAAATTTTCACGGACACCTGTTGATATTCACCACCATCCACCAGATGCTGGTGAACATACAAAGGAAGTTTTAGCAAGGTTAGGATTTACAAATACAACGAATTAAATAAGGAGATGACGATTATGAACTTTGAATATTCAGAGGAACAAATAATGCTGCGAAATACGGTAAGGAGCTTTGTCGACAAGGAAATTATGCCTTATATTGCGGAATGGGATCGTGAAGGTATATTTGACACATCTATTATGAAAAAATTAGCGGATCTTGGATTGATGGGGGTTTGTATCCCTGAAGAGTATGGTGGAAGCGGGATGGATTATAATGCATTAGCAATTGTTTGTGAAGAACTAGAGCGTGGCGACACAGCTTTCAGAACCGCCGTTTCCGTTCATACTGGTTTAAATAGTATGTCCCTGTTGCAATGGGGTAACGAAGAACAGAAGCAAAAATATTTAGCACCGCAAGCAAAAGGGGAAAAAGTCGGTGCATTTGGCTTAACAGAGCCTGCTGCTGGATCTGATGTCGCATCACTGCAGACAACAGCTGTTAAAGAAGGTGACCATTACATTTTAAATGGGCAAAAAACATGGATCTCTTTATGCGATACAGCTGACCACTTTTTAGTTTTTGCTTATACCGACAGATCGAAAAAGCATCACGGTATTTCTGCTTTCATCGTAGAAAGAACATGGGAAGGTTTTTCTTCTAAAGCAACAAAAGGTAAATTAGGAATTCGTGCTGGTAATACAGGAGAGCTATTTTTCGATAATGTAAAAGTTCCAGAAGAAAATCTGCTGGGAGAAGAGGGTGAAGGATTTAAAATAGCTATGGCGTCGTTAGATAACGGACGTTTCACGGTAGCAGCCGGTGCATGCGGTCAAATAATGGCCTGCTTAGAAGCGAGTGTGAAATATTGCCATGAACGCGAGACATTTGGAAAGGAAATTGGTCGTCACCAGCTCGTTCAGCAAATGATTGCAAAAATGGAGGCGGGATTACAAATGAGCCGCCTGCTCGTTTATCGTGCAGGGGAACTGAAAAATCAAGGTAAGCGTAATACGCGTGAGACATCGCTTGCAAAATGGCAGGCATGTGACTTTGCCAACCAGGCTGCCGATGATGCCGTTCAGGTTCATGGTGCATATGGCTATTCTGATGAATATCCTGTTGAGCGTTATTTACGTAATTCAAAGGCACCTGTTATCTATGAAGGAACACGTGAAATCCATACCATTATGCAGGCTGAATATGTTTTAGGCTATCGTGTTGATAAACCGCTTAATAAAATGCTCCCTGCCTGGAACAAAGAATTAGTTTCTAAATAATTGGTTTAGTAATTCTTATTCCAGCAAAGATAAATAACAAAAAATACTATACTACTAAGGCTACGGAAATTAAAGGCAATAAACTACGATAATAGCTAAATAGTTACATTGCTTTTTAGTAACGTGCGACAACTTTTAAGGAGGAATAAATAATGATAGAAACACTGGTTAAAAGTATTTTTATCGATGGAAAATGGCAAACCGCTGAATCGGATCAAACGGAAACAGTTTATAATCCCGCTACAATGGATGCTATTGCAGATGTTTCCTATGGTGGAAAAGCTGAAACAAAAAAAGCTATAGATGCTGCACACAAAGCGTTTTCCAGTTGGAGTGACTTGACCGGGCGTGAGCGATCCAAAATTTTATATAAGGCTCATGAAATAATGTTGGAAGAAACTGATCGACTTGCAAAAATTCTAACAACTGAACAAGGAAAACCACTAAAAGAGGCAGCAGGTGAGATTAAAAGTGCCGCCAGTTTTTTATTATGGTATGCAGAAGAGGCAAGCAGAAGCTATGGAGAATGGCTTCCGTCTTCTATAAAATCAAAACGGATGCTAGTTATTCCGCAACCGGTGGGAGTAGTCGGAGCCATAACACCTTGGAATTTCCCAGCGTCTATGATTACCCGAAAAATCGCCCCAGCCCTAGCAGCAGGATGTACGGTAGTTTTAAAGCCTGCACCGGAAACACCATTATCTGCAATTGAGATTATAAAAATACTAGAACGTGCCGGATTGCCCAATGGTGTTGTGAATTTGGTAACAGGAGATGCTGAAGCGATTGGTACTACACTGCTGACAAGTAAAAATGTTCGTCTAATAACATTTACTGGTTCCACAAAGGTCGGAAAGTATTTAATGCGGGAAAGTGCAAATCATGTGAAAAAATTATCACTTGAGCTTGGCGGGCACGCGCCAATCATCGTTTTTGACGATGCAGACCTGGAAAAAGCTGCCGCAATGTCGTTAGCAAGCAAATTTAGAAACAATGGGCAAACGTGTATTTGTGCAAATAGATTATATGTCCATGAATCAGTTCAGGAAAAGTTCACCAAATTACTTATAGAAAAAGTAAGGGAACTAAAGGTAGGATATGGCCTTGATGCGGATACAGATCTTGGTCCTCTCATCAATCAACAAGCATCACAAAAGGTACAGACACACCTCGATGATGCTGTAGAAAAAGGTGCCCGAATTGTCTATGGCGGGAAACGCTTGAATGGTGATTTAAATGGCTACTTTTATCATCCTACCGTCCTATCCGAAATCACGGACGATATGCTTGTCATGAATGAGGAAACGTTTGGACCAGTCATTCCAATCCAGCCATTTTCCGATGAAGATTCCGTAATTAATAAGGCTAACGATACGGATTATGGATTGGCCGCATATATTTTCACCGAAAACACTAGCCGCGCAATACGTGTTTCTGAAAAATTAGAATATGGAATAGTTGGTGTAAATGATGTGTTCCCTGCTGTTGCAGAAGCACCATTTGGCGGGATCAAGCAGTCTGGTATCGGTAAAGAAGGCGGACATTACGGAATGCATGAATTTCTTGAAATGAAGTTTGTTTCTATGGGAATTTAATTCTAAAAAGTAATCCCCACCGGAAAATACGCATGGTGGGGATTCAATATTTTTTTGAACTTGTGTATTGTTCATATTGTTTAAACAAATCTTTCAAGGCAGATTCGATCGCGTTTCCAGCCTTACCTAAATAATGCTCTTTTACTTCCTGAACCGGTTTTTCAATACCTTCCTGAAGACTGTGGCCACGGAGTAATTGCTGGACATATTCCCGCCCATGAACGGTTGCTAATGTGCAGCTTGCTGTTACAATTACGCCATACTTTTTATCAATTTCTGCAGTAATGGTTAATGTGTCGTAAATACTCTTTGCTGCCATTCCTGATGGTAATCTGGCATGTCCTGCTATAAAAACCGTATTCATTCTGTAATCCCCCCAAGAATTGCTTAAAGTTTAGCACCACGATACCCCAGTTTTTCAGAGACTGCACGTGCTGTATTTTTTGTTTCATTCTTAATGAATGTAAGGTTGTCGTCCTCAAAATGACTCGATAACCCACTAACAGTTAAGGCTGCGATTACACGACCCTGATAATCATAGATTGGATAAGAGATTCCAGTAGTATCGGCATCCTGTTCTCCTATACTATAAGCATATCCCTCTTGGCGAATTTTCGCTAGTTCTTTCTTTAAAGCCTTTTTATCTATTGGTCTATGATTACCAAGAAAATATAGCTCTCCATCACCTATAATAGCTTCTTGCTTGTCCCTGGGCATAAAAGCAAGAAGCATTTTAGGACCTGATCCAATATATAGTGGCGAGCTTTTACCAATTCTTGTATATAACCGAAGTGCTCTGCTGCTTTCAACTTTTTCGATGTACGTGGCTTCATCCTGATTTACAATAACTAAGTGGATCACTTCATTAATCTCTTGAGCCAAATCTTCCATAAACGGCAAGGCAATTCCTCTTAGCTCCAGCTGGTCTGAAACGATCTGTCCCAATTCCAATAATTTCAAACCAAGGCGATAGCGGCTATCATGCTCATTTTCCTTTGTTTTGTTCAAAAAAGCGGCTGATTCCAGTGCAGATAATAGCCTATATGCTGTTGGTTTAGGCAGATTGGCTCTTTGGGAAATTTCTTTTAATGTTAATTCCGGATTATCCTCCGTAAATAAATCTAGTAATTTTAGTGCCTTCATAACACTCTGATTCATGGTCGTGATAACTCCTTAAACTTAGGGCTAGATTATTGTTATACATAAGACGTAAACTGCGACGTAAATTTTGCATTTTACGTTGCTCATTGACCCCACAGCCCGTATACACTACGCTTTCCGTGGGCGGCTGATGAGCCTCCTCACGCTGACGCGCTCCGGGGTCTCACCGATGCCTCATCTCCCACAGGAGTCTCCGTGTATACGGGCTGCTAGCAGGTATGAATATGCTTTTTTATTTCCTCATCCCTATAAACGTATGAAGTTATAAAATATCACATTAGTGTATTTCCGAAACGGTAGTCTAAGCATTTCATTACGTCGCATTTTACGGAAAATGCGAATTAAAATGCTCCTAATTATACGAAAAGTGCTGTCTTAAAAAAAGCCTCCCTCTGCCAAACAGAGGGATGGCTAATTATATATTCACATGCGTTTTCGCTAGATTATTAGATTCAACTATTTTAACACCGCGTTTTTCCATTTCCGTTATATAGGTGTCTCCTTGAACAATTTGCTCAGGTGGATAAACACCCCTTTTTGTAATTGTACCATTTCCGATCATTTGCGCAACTACTGAAATCGTGTTGGCCGTTGCACGTGCCATTGCAGTAACATTTGTTCCCCTATCCTTATACGTTGTCATTTCATATTCGTATGTCACAGGTTTCCCATCTTTTTTACCAGATACCAGAATTCTAAGCAGTACAGCATCATCTTTATCCTTTAAATCGACAATAGGATCGAGTACCTTTAGAAATACCTCGCGCGGGTTAATCATTTGTCCATTTAATTCAACTTCATAATCCATTCGAGTCAGATTTAAATCTACTAGAAGCTTAAACTTTTCTGCGTGTCCTGGATATCGAATTGTCTTATACTCTAACGTTTCTAAATCTGGATATGAAATCGATAAGGTTGACGTACCTCCGGATGTATGAAATGCTTCCAATGGCCCAAACCTTTCAAAATAAATCGGCTCCACCTCTGATAAAGAAGGAATTTCCTGTTTTATTCCATTTCTAACAATTAACGAAGGATCTGTGTAATGGTCAAAAACACCTTCCATAGAAAAAACATGGTTATATTCAAATGGTGGATCTGGTCTGACCGGAATACCACCAACATACAATTTAATTGATTCTAATTTATCCAGTTTACGAGCACCATGGCCAGACAAAATATTAATCATGCCAGGTGCAACACCTAAATCAGGAATCAACGTAACACCAGCATTTTTTGCCTCTTCCTGCAATGCCAATACTTTATCTGTCATATGACCAATATGTCCACCTAAATCAACCGAATTCACACCAACCTTAATTGCGGTTTTAGCAACAACTTCATTAAAGGAATAAAACAATGCATTGATAATAACGTCGAATTGCATCATATAGTTTGCTAATTCATCTTCATCACTTGCATTTACTTGATAGGCTCTTAGTTTGGGAGAATTCAATTGATCACAAACTAATTGAGCCCGATCTATATCAATATCTGCTAATCCGACAGATGCAACTCCTTCACTCGCAACTAAATCGCGTGCAGCTTCTTTCCCCATTAATCCTGAGCCTAAAACACCAATTTTCATTCAATCCACTCCTTGTATGAAATTCGTATTTGTTTAACTATGCGTGGACAAGCAGTATTGGGAGCGAAAGCAACAGATGAACGCTAAACCCTTGCATTCTTCGGCCATTTGCTTACGCGTCCACCCCCAACCGGTCGCCTCCGCTTTTCTCTGTCTAGCTACGGCTCCCAGGGGTTACCGTCGTAAGCAATGGGCACTTCGAACGCTAAACCCTTGCGTTCTTCGGCCCCTTGCTTACGCGTCCACCCCCAACCGGTCGCCTCCGCTTTTCTTCATTATTCTACGTCGATTTGTGCGCGTTGGAGTTTTCCGCTGTAGTCTACATAAACTGCTTTCCATTCGGTAAATACATCAAGTGCGGCTACTCCGGAATCACGATGGCCATTACCTGTCCCTTTTGTTCCACCAAATGGCAGGTGTATTTCCGCACCTGATGTTCCTGCATTTACATAAACAATCCCTGTATCAAGATCACGCTGTGCTTTAAATACCCGATTTACATCACCAGTGAAAATGGAACTTGATAATCCGTACGTCACACCATTGTTTACCTCAATTGCTTCTTCAAAGCTTTTTACTGGAATAAGCGATACAACTGGTCCGAATATTTCCTCTTGACCAATTCTCATGTCTTCTGTCACATCAGTAAATAATGTTGGGGCAAAATAATTACCTTCTGCATGTGCACCTTCATCCATTACATAACCGCCTGCAAGCATTTTCGCACCTTCATTTTTTCCAATTTCGATATAAGACTTAATTTTTTCAAGCCCGGATTTATTAATAATTGGACCAACTTTAATCGTTTCATCCAATCCATTACCAATAGTCAACCCTTCCATTGCCACAAGTAAACGCTCTTCCAGCCTTTCCTTAACAGCTTCATGCACGATCACGCGGCTGCATGCTGTACAGCGCTGTCCACTAGTCCCAAATGCACTCCATAGGATACCTTCTACAGCCAAATCCAGATCAGCATCGTCCATTACAATAACAGCATTTTTACCACCCATTTCAAGGGAAACCTTTTTCAGCTGCTGGCCACACTTACCAGCGATATTCCGTCCAGTATCATTTGAACCTGTAAACGAAATAACTCGAATATCATCATGTTCTACCATTGCGTCACCAACCGTCGATCCAGAACCAAATACAACATTGATAACACCTTTAGGCAGGCCAGCCTCTTCGAAAATCTTCGCCAGCTCATAAGCCATGATTGGAGTTTCTGTTGCCGGCTTCCACACAACAGCATTTCCTGCAACAATTGCCGGGAATGACTTCCATGTAGCAATGGCAATTGGGAAATTCCATGGTGTAATAATACCAACTACTCCAACTGGTGCCCGGACACTCATCGCAAATTTATCTTTTAACTCTGATGGCGTTGTTTGACCGAATAAACGACGGCCCTCCCCTGCCATGTAAAAGGCCATATCAATACCTTCCTGAACTTCTCCGCGAGCTTCCTCGATGACTTTACCGTTTTCCATAGTCAATAGCTGAGAAAGCTTTTCTTTCCGTTCCTTCAACAGGGTCCCTACACGGAATAACACTTCAGCTCGTTGAGGCGCTGGTACTAATGCCCACTCCTTTTGTGCCCTCTTTGCAGCAGCTACAGCTTCGTTTACACTTTCAGCACCTGATAACGGAACCTCAACAACTGTTTCACCAGTCGCCGGATTTATCACTGCAGTTGTTTTACCGCCAGATTCACCCCATACTCCGTTAATAAAATTTGTAAGTTGTTTTACCTCAAGTAATGTTTCAGCCATCTAAATTACCTCCTAAAAATTTTTCTATTTAAAAGTGTTATACGCTATTTTTTAGAACGATTACGAATTTGCCCAATTGTAGATGAAACAGAAATTTGTTCCTTTTCTGTAATAATCTCAATTACAGTTGGCTTTTGACTTTCCAGAGCGTGATCAAGAGCATTCTCAAATTCACTCACTGTTTTTACAGCAAATCCATCTGCACCTAGACTATTTGCAAACTTGGCGAACGAAACAGTTCCTAAATCCGTCGCCATAACTTTCCCAGGATAGTGTATCTCCTGGTGCATTCGGATGGTTCCATACATGTTATTATTAAATACAAGACTTATGACAGGAATGTTATTTCTAACTGCAGTTTCAAGTTCCTGTGCGGTCATCATAAAGCCACCATCACCGGATAGCGAAACGACCTGCTTATCGGGAAAAGCAAGCTTTGCTCCAAGTGCTGCTGGCATACCGTAACCCATTGCACCCGAAGTTGGCCCTACATAAGTATGTGATTCAGTAAAAGGGTAAAATGCATGCAGCCAACCAGCGAAATTCCCAGCGTCGTTAGTTAATAATGCATTCTTCGGTAATTTACGTTCGAGCATTGCAATAATATGCTTATTAATAGCATCGTCATCTGTAACAGTCAGCCGGCTAATGGATTCATATACACTTCGGCGCTCCTTTACCCAAGCATTCCAGGATGGGGTTACATTAATATCAATTAAACTTTTTAATGCTTGATTAAGGTCAGCAACGATTCCGATTTCCGGTGCATATACTTTTCCAATTGACGCATAATCAATGTCAATGTGAACGAGTCTTTTGGCTGAATCAATAATGCTATAGTCTTGCGTTGTTACTTCTGACAACCTAGTACCAAAAGCTAAAATAACATCAGCTTCCCCAACCGTTTGTAATACTTTTTTATTTAATCCAAGACCAAGATGGCCAACATATAATGGATGGTCATTCGGGAACACATCATGCCTGCGAAAAGCGGCTGCTACTGGAATTCGGTATTTTTCGGCAAAGGCTAAAAGTGCATCCTCCGCCTCTGCGCTTTTCACTCCGCCTCCAGCAATAATTAACGGATGCTGTACTTCCATTAATACAGATTCTATTCTTTTTATTTCATCGTTTGACGGAGCAGGAGCTGGTTTAATTGTGTGAGGGCCAAAGTACATATTCGCTTCAACCGGAAGTACATCCTCAGGAAGCGATACAACCACAGGGCCCGGTCTACCGGTTTGAGCAATTCGGAATGCCCGTTGGACAATCTCAGGCATTCGTTCAGGATCTTTTACTTCAACTGCCCATTTTGCAATGTGCTGGAAATACCGTTCTAAATCAACTTCCTGAAATCCCTCTCTCCCCCTAAATTTGCTATGTACCTGACCTAAAAATACGACCATTGGCGTTGAATCCTGATAGGCTGTATGAACGCCAATCGAAAGGTTTGCAGCACCTACTCCCCTAGTTGCCAAAACAACTCCAGGCTTTAGCGAGGATTTCGCATAACCTTCTGCCATGAATGCAGCCCCACCTTCATGTCTAGCTGAGATAACAGTAATGGAATCCTCATCGTAAAGAGCATCTAAAACCGGTAAATAACTTTCACCCGGCACGCAAAAAACATTAGTTATTCCTTCTATTTTCATGCATTCAACAATTGCATGTGCACCCGTTAATATTCTAGTTTCAGAAGATAGTTTCATTTCCACTAGTTCGTCACCTCCTTCAAATCCATCGCTTTTATTCTTTTGGCTACCTCATCCAAGCGATCACTTTTTACAGATAAGGAAATACGAATGAACCCTTCCCCTGATTTGCCAAATGCAGAACCTGGCGTAACAATGATTCCAGCCTCATCTAACATTTTGTTGGAAAATGACAATGAAGAAAATCCTTTAGGAACACGTGCCCAAAGGAAAATAGTACCTTTTGGCTTCTCCGAATAAATACCAGCCTCATTTAAGGCAGTGTGCAGTTTTTCCATGCGCTCCTCGTATACTTTATTATTTGCCACAACTGCGGAGAAATCGCTTCTTAATGCAGCAGCAGCGGCTTTTTGAATAGGAAGAAATTGACTAGTATCAATATTGCTTTTTAACGTAGACAGCGCCCGGATTATTTCTTTGTTGCCAACAATATAGCCAATACGCCACCCAGTCATGTTGAAACTTTTGGACAAAGAACCGAATTCCACCGCTACATCTTTTGCATTTGGTGCCTGCATAACACTTGGAGCTTTATAGCCATCAAATGTAACAAGATCGTATGCAGCATCATGGGCAAGAACAATATTATATTGTTCCGCCATTGTAATCGCTTCCAAAAAAGTATTAAGATGAACTGTTGCCGATGTTGGATTGCTCGGATAGTTTAAAAACATTAGTTTAGCCTTTTCTAATGCCTCATCCGATACTTCATTGTAAAGCGGTATATATCCATTTTCAGTATCAAGCGGAAGACGAACACTTTCCCCACCAGCCAAATGAACGCCGTTGCGATACACTGGGTATCCTGGATCAGGCACAAGTACTGAATCCCCCGGGTTAATAACTGCCTGAATAAGATTGGCGATACCTTCTTTAGAGCCTATTAAGGTGAGTACCTCTGTATTTGGATCTAGATCAACATTATAGTGACTTTTATAAAATTCAGCTACTGCCTCCCTGAATTCCAGACATCCACTATAGTTTGAGTAGCGATGGTTTGCAGACTTTTTCGCCTCCTCCGCTAACTTTTCAATTACAAAATTCGGTGCTGGAAGATCAGGTGCCCCAATTCCGAGATCGATTACATCTACACCGTTTGCTTCAAGTGCCTTTTTCTTTTTCTGAAACTCAGCAAATAAATATGGCGGCAAGCTCTTAATCTTATCAGAAGCGAAAGTCATCTCCACACCCCATTTCATTTAATGAAACGCTATTTCATATATGTAATACTAGTGTAAATTACTATTTATAAATTTGCAACTGTTTATAATTTACAGATAATAAATAGTGAAAAATGCTCATTTAGCGGGCAAACCATTAATCAATTTAACCTCCATCTTATTTTACTGATATCCCAAACATACAAATTATTCCATAATCACATCGTACAATGTAAGTGTATTACTATCTATTCCAAGTATTCTATATCTATTTCAGAAATCCTTTTTATACAGAAAAACAGTATCGAATTCTGGAATAAATACTATTCTTCAACACTTTGACACTATTGAATTAGAATTATATAGTTTAGATAAACAAAAATTGCGAGGTGTTATTTCTATGAATACAGAAAAAACCTATGCTGCTTATTTAGATCAGCAAGATGACTTAAAAAGCTTTCGGGATGAATTTTATATACCTAATAATACTATTTATTTTGATGGGAATTCACTAGGATTGCTATCAAAAAGAGCTGAACAATCAGTAGAATCAATACTAAATTCATGGAAACGATATGCTATTGATGGCTGGTCTGAAGGTGCACAGCCGTGGTACTACCTCTCAGAAAAATTAGGATCCATGTCTTGTGAACTTGTTGGCGCTGAACCTGAAGAGGTAGTTGTGACGGGTTCAACCACAACCAACCTGCATCAGCTAGTCGCGAGTTTCTATAACCCTGAGGGCAGAAAAACGAAAATACTTGCGGATGAATTAAATTTCCCCTCGGATATTTATGCCTTAAAAAGCCAGCTAAAATTAAAAGGCTATGATACTAGTCATTTAATTCAAGTAAAAAGTCAAGACGGTAACACATTAAACACACAGTCTATCATAGCAGCAATGACGGACGATGTTGCATTGATTGTATTGCCAAGTGTGCTTTACCGCAGTGGACAGATATTAGATATGAAAACATTAACATATGAAGCACATAAACGCGGAATAATAATCGGATTTGATTTATGCCACTCCATCGGTTCCATTCCCCATCATCTATCCGAATGGGGCGTTGATTTCGCCTTTTGGTGCAATTACAAACACCTAAATGGAGGACCGGGAAGTGTGGCAAGTCTATATGTAAATAAAAAACATTTCGGAAATGAACCAGGACTTGCTGGATGGTTCAGTTCAGATAAAGAAAAACAATTTGATATGGAACATACATTAACACCAGCACAAAATGCCGGTGCATACCAAATAGGCACACCCCATCTTTTAAGTTCTGCACCACTGCTTGGGACACTGGAATTATTTCAAGAAGCTGGTATCAAACGGGTTCGTGAAAAATCACTTCGCTTAACGAATTATCTTATGGAATTAATAGAAGCTGAACTTTCCGGGTATGGATTTACTATTGCTAATCCTAAAGATGATGCAGCACGAGGCGGACATGTTTTTCTCGAACATAAGGAAGCGGCTAGAATTTGCAAAGCACTTAAAACAGATGGTGTCATTCCGGATTTCCGTACACCGAATGGCATTCGTTTAGCACCTGTAGCCTTATACAATACGTTTCGGGAAGTATGGCAAACAGTAAAGATTTTAAAAACCATTATGGTTGAAGAACGTTATAATAAATTTGAAAATAAGCGTGGTGTTATTGCATAATGTCTGAAAATAAATGGATTGATATTACACAACCACTTACGAACGATATTGCCCATTGGCCGGGAGACACACCATTTTCATTTGAATTAGCCTGTACGAAAAAAGAAACCGGATCGGTTAACATCGGACAAATCACATCAAGCGTTCATATGGGGACTCACGTTGATGCGCCCTTCCATTTTGATGATAACGGTACGACAATAGATCAATTGGATGTGAATATATACATTGGGAAAGCAGCTGTTATCGATGTAAGTCATGTCACTAATATCACACCTAAGCTATTAGAAGGCTACAAATGGGAAGATGATGTCACACGTATCTTGCTGCGTACTTCCCTGCCGAATAATCCTAAGCGCTTCCCAAAAGAATTGCCAGTGTTAGATCCTGCAATCGCACCTTTCCTGCAACAAAAAGAAATTAAATTATTAGGTGTAGACATGCCTTCCGTTGATGCACCTGACAGCAATGAATTAGCTACCCATCATGCACTGCATGACAATGGTATATACATTTTGGAAAATATCATGTTGGACCATATATCTGCTGGCCATTATGAACTTATCGCTTTGCCGCTTGCCATTCAGGGTGCAGATGGCAGTCCTGTAAGAGCGGTGATTAGACGTATTGAAAAATAATAATCCATAAATCTGTACCTACCCGACTACGCTTTACCTAAAAGGAGACTTAAGATGACAGAATCAAATAAAACATTCCAATCAGAAAAAGGGATTCATACAAATTTTTTAGAGAAAATGACTTATGGCGATTATCTGCAGCTTGATACATTATTAACAAGTCAAAAACGTTTATCAGATCATCATGATGAAATGCTGTTCATCATTATCCATCAAGTCAGTGAACTTTGGCTGAAATTAATCATCCATGAAACAAAAGCAGCAGTGTCGGCAATAAAGCGTGATGACCTGCAAGCATCGTTTAAAATGCTTGCGCGTTTATCAAAAATTCAATCGCAAATTATTCAGGCGTGGGACGTTCTTTCAACGATGACACCGGCTGAGTACATGGAATTCCGTGATAAACTGGGCAATGCGTCAGGTTTTCAATCGTATCAATACCGCTTGGTTGAATTTGTTCTTGGCTATAAAACACCATTTATTCTAAAAATATATCAGAAGAATCCGGAGGTACATGCCGTTTTACAAGAGGCATATTATGCTCCTGGCTTATACGATGTTGCAATTCAAGCGCTTGCCCGTAAAGGATTTGATATTAACGAAGATGTGCTGAATCGTGATTTTTCAAAAACATATGAAATGGATACTTCTGTTGAACAAGCATGGTTAGAAGTATACCAGGATGTTCATACCCACTGGGAGCTGTATCAGTTAGCGGAAAAACTTGTCGATATCGAAGACTGGTTCCAGCAGTGGCGCTTCCGCCATATGAAAACGGTGGAACGAATTATTGGACACAAAACTGGAACCGGCGGGTCATCAGGTGTCGGTTATTTGAAAAAAGTTCTGGATCATTATTTCTTTCCTGAATTATGGGAGATACGGACAAAACTGTAGTATCCATCTAAAGTGCACACTATACGTAATTATTTGTACTTCTGTAGTTTCGGTAAAAGGCGGCGTATTTATGATGCATCTCTGGCCCCAAGCCTCTTGAATAAAATGGAATTTATTAACCCAACATTCAATAGTAAATAGTTTTTACCATCATATGGTCCGGGACAGTATACCTGTCCCGGACTTGCACTGTATAGCTTAATAGTGGTATTTTTATAAATAAACCATTCACAACAACTAGGGAGGCAATTATGCAGAAAAAAACAGATCAATGGTCATCTAAGCTTGGTTTTATTTTATCTTCTGCCGGGGCCGCAATCGGTCTTGGGGCAATATGGAAGTTTCCATATATGACTGGAATGAATGGTGGAGGAGCCTTTTTCCTATTATTTATTGGATTTACCATTATAATCGGTTTACCTTTATTAATTGCAGAATTTATTATCGGGAGAGGTGCACAAAAGGAGGCTGTCAGTGCCTATAAAGCCTTGGCACCCAAGAGCAGCTGGCCAATCGTCGGACAATTAGGGGTCTTTGGTGCGTTTGTTCTAATGTCGTTTTATAGTGTTGTAGGTGGATGGGTACTTATTTACAGTGCCATGTCTATTCCCGGTTTAATTATCAAGGATTCAGCTAATTATGAACAGTTATTCGCTACAATTACTGGTAACCCGGGAATTACAATTTTAGGACACGCTTTATTTATGATAATTAATATAGTTGTTATTTCATTTGGAATTAAAAACGGGATTGAAAAAGCAAGTAAATTATTAATGCCATTATTATTTGTATTTTTTATCATTTTGGTTATCCGCTCTGTTACGTTTGATGGAGCAATGGAGGGTTTAGCTTTCTTTCTGCAGCCTGACTTCTCAAAAGTCACAGGAGAAAGTGTGCTTTATGCACTTGGACAGTCATTCTTTTCACTTGCTGTTGGAATATCCGTAATGGTCACGTATAGTTCCTATTTGAAAAAAGATGTTAGCCTGCCAATGTCTGCAGGATCCGTTTCAATCATGAACATTTTTGTATCACTATTAGCTGGGTTAGCAATTTTCCCAATCGTCTTTTCATTTGGGCTTGAACCTGCGGAGGGACCGGGATTATTATTCATGGTGTTGCCGGAAGCATTTGCACAAATGCCATTCGGCGAACTATTTTTAAGTCTATTTCTGCTGCTGTTTTTATTTGCAGTTTTAACATCATCATTTAGCATGCTGGAAATTATCACTTCTGCATTCACTGTTAAAAAGGATCGTTCACGTACTAAAATAGCATGGATTGCAGGGATAATTGTTTTTATAGCAGGAATACCTGCCGCATTATCATCAAGCTCTTTAGCAAATTTCAAGCTATTTGGGCTTACCGTTTTTGACGCAAGTGATTTTCTTGTCAGTAATATTATTCTTCCAGTTGGGTGCTTATTGATTGCAATCTTTATTGGATTTAGAATGGATAAAACACTTGTAAAACAGGAATTTTCGAATGGCCACAGCCTATCTAACGGAACATATCAATTATGGTTTCAATTAATACGCTGGCTAGTGCCCATTACGATTATAATTGTATTCCTAGGATCATTAGGAATTATTTAATTAAAAAAGATGCTGGAACTTAGTCAAAGAAAAATCCGAACCATGAATTCTTCAATTAGAATTTGTATTAGTTCGGATTTTTCTTTTTGGATTTTCGTAATCCTTACTGCCAATTATCAGTAAGTGACGTTCAAAACCTCCTATCCTGCAATCGTTCGTCTTTTTAGCCAAACGTCTTCATTTATGCACCAGCACCTTTTTAATTCGCTTATAATACGTTAAATAAGGGTAAAGTAATAGTATTGATTAAAACGAGGAGTGGAAATGATGCCTAAAAAAATTCTTATTGTTGGCGGAGTTGGTGGTGGTTCAACAGTCGCCTCACAAATTCGCAGACTTGATCAGGATTCCAAAATTATTCTATTTGAAAAGGGGGAACATATAGCTTTTTCCAATTGCGGTATGCCTTATTTTATAGGTAAAACTGTTAAAGAAAGAGAAGATTTATTACGAGACGCGGATAGTTTTGCAAAAAAATATCAAGTGGAAGTACGAATTAATACCAAAGTAACTGATATTGACCGAACAACGAAACATGTTACATATGAAACCGGGGCAGAAACACATCAAGAATCCTATGACACCCTAATCCTATCTCCAGGTGCATCTGCATTTGTTCCCGAGATAAAAGGGCGAAACGAAAATAATTCCTTTACATTACGGACAATACCAGATATGGATAGAATAAATGCATTTATAAAAGATAAGAAACCACGTTCATGTGCAATTGTTGGCGGCGGATTCGTCGGATTGGAAATGGCGGAAAATGTTAAAAAACTGAATATGGATTGTGCAATTATTGATCGTTCGGAACATGTCATGAAATTAGTTGATAAAGATATGGCAGCAATTATTCAAGAGCATTTAGAAGCTAAAGGAGTCAATCTATTATTAAAGAATTCCCTTGATGCTTTTACAGATAATGGGGAAACACTGCAACTAAGTGACAACAAAAGTCTGCAGGCTGATATGACCATTCTTGCAATAGGCATTAAACCGAATACTAAGCTTGCAGATCAAGCCGGTCTTACAATTGGGAAAACCGGGGCAATAGTTGTAAATGAATACATGCAGACATCTGATCCTGACATTTATGCGCTGGGAGATGCAGCGGAAACGGCAGATTATTTAATTGATACACCAAGTAATGTAGCACTAGCATGGCCAGCTCATCGGCAAGCCTATATTATAGCAAATCATTTGGCGGATACAGCTGCACCATATGCAGGTACACTTGGCTCTTCTATTTTAAAGGTTTTTGATTTGACAGTAGCAATGACCGGGCATAATAGTGCTTCACTTACCGAAAAAGGTATTCCATTTCAAGAGGTGAGGCATGATGCGCTATCAAATGCAGGATACTTTCCTGGTGCTGAAAAAATTTCGATCAAATTATTATTTAAACCAGGAGATGGAAAAATCCTAGGTGCACAGATTATTGGAGAAAAAGGTGCAGACAAACGACTTGCGGTTATAGCTACAGCAATCAAAGGAAACTTAAGTGTGGCAGATTTAGCTGAATTAGAACTTGCCTACGCTCCACCTTATTCTTCACCGAAAGACCCACTGAATATAATTGGGTATAAAGCAGAATCGATGATAGAAAAACAGTCATAAAAGGCAAATGCCCCCAAACGGTTTAAATACCATTTGGGGGCTCTTTCTTTTTGTTTTATAAATCCTCTTCTGCACGATAGACAAGTGCATATTTAGATTCATCAAATAGTTCACTGGCATGAATGCGAACACCATGACCAAAGATTACCTCTTCATCAGTCATTGCTACAATCATTGACTTTATTCTGCTGACATTTTCAATATAGATATCTCCGACAGCCGGTTTCATTAGACTATCAGAGGCTAGATGTTTAGGCGATTCATCCTCAGTTAACTGCGCTTCTGACACCAAACTTTTATCATAGTAAGCAATATCCTGACTGTTCTCATTTTTACCTGGAACCATTACGACATATTCACTATGTTTAACCCCGTTGTCCCGAGTTGTTACTACATTTCCATCTTCTACACTGTCAACCTTCTCAATTTCATTAAGTGAATAATGGTCAAGAAAGTCCGGGGCAGGTTTAATAATTAAAATATAATCGCCAGGTTCAGGCCGTTTATCCTTATCAATCGTGTATCGTTTCCCATAAAAAATAAATGAATCCATGTGCTTTGGTCGATAAAGGGTAATATCACTTGCCTTTGTAAGTATTTGCTGCATGTCCTTAAGACGGTATAAATGGACAGACTTCTTAAACATCGGTTTTACTGAATAAACTTTATGAAGTTCGTTTTTGTAAAAAACAAATTGTCCTTTTCTAACTTGAAAAAGCTTCATAATATTGCCTCCTATACAAATCATTCAAACGTACCATATTACATATCTTTCCCTACTATTTTTCCTAATTATGCCTTAGTTTAAACATAAAAAACCGGGAATGCAATATGTACCTTCACATAGTTTACCCCAACTTTTACAAATTTGTCGCCTTTTTTAATTCTCCCGCAGCTATTTCGCTATTTTGAACCTTGCTAATAGCTGATATAACTGCAATCCCGTCTGCACCTGCCTGGATAATTTGTCGAGCATTTTTATTATTAATTCCTCCAATTGCTACGATGGGAATAGTTACTTTTTCTATAATCGTGCCTAATCCATGCATTCCAATTGGTGTCAAAGCATCTTCTTTTGTTTTTGTTTTAAAGATGGGGCCAACACCAATGTAATCTGCACCTTGCTTTTCAGCTAGGATTGCTTCTTCAACAGTAGAAACGGAAACACCTGCACATAAATGCTTTGGAATTCGCTTTTTAATATCCTTAATCGACTCATCTTTTTGTCCAATGTGAATACCATCGGCTTTAAAGGCAACAGCTAAATCAGTATCATCATTAACAATAAACGGAATATTATTTTCTCTGCAGACACTTCTTAATTGGATGCCTAAATCAAATTTCTCTGCACCTGTTTTGGCTGATATACCCTTTTCTCGAAATTGAAAAACTGTAATCCCGCCATTGATTGCATCCTGTAAAACATGGACAGGATTTGCAGCTGTATTATTGCTTCCCATAATAAAATATAATTGGAGGTCCTTTTTATCTATCATTGCTACCGACTCCTTTACAATTATATTCATGAAGTTTAGCTGATTGTTGAACTGCAGCTTCCGTTAGTCTGTATAATTCATCCATAAATATCGACAAGAAAGAACCTGGACCATTTGATTTTTCCGAAGCTAATTGCGCTGCCACACCATAACTGCTTACCGCTTGGATTGAAGCTTCATAATAGTCTTCTGTGACACTGCAGAATGCTCCAACAACAGCAGTTAACAAACAGCCTGTACCGGTGATGTTCGGAAGCATTGATGAACCATTATTACACAGGGTATAGTTACTGCCATCCGTTATGATGTCCGTTTTTCCGGTTGCTGTGACAATCGAATTATATTTTTTTGCAGCATATACAGCTATTTCAGGTTCTACCTTATCCATCAATGCATCTGCACCCTTCATACGTGCATCTGTTTCTCCTAAAAATGCTATTTCGCCAATATTTCCCCGAATTACTGTGATGTCCAATTCAGTCAAAATCTGCATAACGGCATCCGTCCGAAATTTTGTAGCACCGATAGCTACCGGGTCTAATATAACAGGAATTCCTTTTTCATTGGCCGCCATTCCTGCAATAAGCATTGCCTTTACTTGATCCTCTGTACACGTACCAATATTTAAAACTAAAGCATCTGCGTGTGATGCCATTTCTGCTGCCTCTTCTGGTGCGTTGGCCATTGCTGGGGATGCACCAAGCGCTAATAGCCCATTCGCTGAAAAATTCGCGACGACTATATTGGTAATGTTATGAATCAGTGGCTTTTGCTCTCTAATTTTTGCAAGATAATTCATCTGTAACATCTCCCCGTTCATATTCTGGCAGCCCTTGCAGTCGATGACCCCAGTGATTTGTGGGTCCGTTTCCCTTCCCAAGCTGCAAACTAAATTGAATTGCATCTGTAATAAATTTTTTAGCAATAGAAACAGATTCTTGTATAGAATGGCCTTTTGCAAGTTCAGCAGCAATCACTGCCGAGTAAGTGCACCCAGTGCCATGTGTATGTTTTGTTGCATATCGAATGGATGAAAATTCATGAAGAGAATTACCGTCATACAAAACATCGATTGGTACTTCACTAAAATGACCACCTTTTACAACGGCCGCTTTAGCACCTAGCTCTGTTACTATTTGTCTGGCAGCATTTTCTGAATCCTCAACTGAATTTATTTTTGTCTGCAGCAACACTTCAGCCTCCGGAATATTCGGTGTTACAATAGCAGCTAATCGAATCAGTTTATCGACAAGTGTTTGCTTAGCATTAGCATCCATTAAATGATCACCGCTTTTGGCTACCATAACTGGATCAATAACATACGGAATCGAATGGTTTTTAATAACCTTAGCTATCAGTTCCATCATTTCAGATGTAGCAATCATACCTGTTTTGATCACATCTGGAACAATATCTGACATTACGCAGTTCAATTGATCTGAAATAAACGGAATTGGCAAATGTTCTACACTTTTCACCCCCAACGTATTCTGGGCTACAACAGATGTTATAACGCTCATGCCAAATACTTCTCGTTCTTGAAATGTTTTTAAATCTGCTTGGATACCGGCACCCCCTGTTGGATCTGTTCCGGCAATCGAAAGTGCTGTTGGAATGGAATGTTTCATAGATGAAGAACTCCTCTCATTTTCATGAAAATCCAAAAGGAGCAGTGGTGAGTTTTTTTGTTTTTTAAAAGACAAAAAAACCACACCAGAAATTTGGAGTGGTTTATGTAGTCATGTAATGCTATAAAATACAACCGGTCTCCACTTTCCTACGCTAGTATGAGCTAGATCAGGTTCAAAGGGATCAAGGTATTCCTTATCTCAGCCAAAATGGCACCCCTAGTGGACTTTCATATTTAATTATACCTTTACTTAAACACGCATTGTTACGATTGTCAAATTAAGATGCTGATGCTATTCTTTTATTTTTCCAATACCCCAAGTATAAGATCGCAGCAGTAAGAGCTGCAATAATTGCATACATCACCAGACCATCACGAAGATTAAGGGCTTCAATAACGAACTCGTCCCCTGTGATCATCTCACCAGCAGTCCATGCGAGAATTCCTGCCCCAATGTAAGCAATCCAAGCATATTTATCAAGCGCACGAACAATTAATTTTGAACCAAAGATCATTATTGGTATACTTACCGCGACCCCAAGTGCAATCATACCGATATGTCCGTGTGCTGCACCTGCAACTGCCACCACATTGTCGAGACTCATGACTGCATCAGCCATAATAATTGTCAACACGGCCTTGCCAACAGTACCAGATGATTTAATATTCGTTTCTTCCTGGTCGTCAACGAGCACATGATACGCAATCCATAATAACAGCAGCCCGCCAATTAGATGGACGAATGGAATTTGTAATAAATATACAATTACAATAGCAAACAAGATACGCAGAATAACTGCTCCGCCAGTGCCTATAAAAATGGCTTTATTTTGCTGATGTTTTGGTAACCCTCTAGTGGCCATCGCTATCACAACAGCATTATCACCTGAAAGTACGATATCAATTGCTATGATTTTTAATAAAGCTATTAATGATTCTTGTGTGAATTCAAGTCCCAGCAATTCAGTTGCCACCCTTCTCTATGAAACGACTTTTATTATACTATTTTCGAATCAAAAGTAAAGAATATGCGTTTCAAAAGAGGTAGAGGCAAAGCTGGGATTAGAGGTATTTTTGTAGTGTTCTATGAAGCTAAACGGGGATATGGGATGAATCTTTAATGGGTTAATTCATCCCCATCACATTTTTGATTCGTTGTATATCTGTTTTGTTTTTCCAGGTTTCATCACGAAGAACTTCAAAATTAGCAAAAAAATCATCCATACGTCCTTTTATTGCTCCAAATTCATTTGCATTTGAAACTTTCATTCCGTCTATCTCCGCTTTTAAATACTCTTGGCCAGTAAGTATAGCTGATAAGACTTGACCATGATCTTTTAATTGGGAGTCATGATTATCTAATTTTTGCGTATGTTCCCCCAATATTTTCGAGTGTTCATTCAATATATTAGAGTGTTCATTCAATATTTTAGAGTGTTCATTTAATATTTTCGAGTGTTCATTCAGCATCTCAGAGTGCCCATTCAGTATTTCAGAGTGGTCGTCCTGCTTACTCATAATCTGCTCAAGCATACCGATTATTTTTTCTTCCATTTGCATAGCCATCACCTCCTTTTGAATACCATTAGTATAGCACAGAAACTTACGAACAAAATGTGACAAATTATCTGTTCACTCCGCTTTTTCGGTTACAGTTACCGTGCATTTTTATCCATATGAACAAAAGGCAATTCTGTATCCACTTCACCTAATATTCGCTTTGTCGTGATTTTTTCACCCTGTAACCACTTGGCAAAATCAAAAATGATCGGTTCACGGTTCCCCCCTAAGGCAAACCAGGCGTTAAGCTGCTTTGGAAAATAACCGGATGTATGTATCGTACCGGACCAATTTTGATATTGATTGGAAAAAACACCCCTGTCTTTATCATTTAACATACGGAAGGCTTGATACGCATCTGTTATGGTATCTTGCTGAGCCTGAATAGATTCCATCCGTTTATAGGAGTCATCTAAATGGTGACGGTTTTCATGCTTCAACAATTCAAAATGATTTGTACAAACGTTTGATCTACGTACTTCCACACTTCTTGGTGTTGCTTCTACCACAAACGTTTCTTCACAGGTATCCAGTACAATATAACTAAACGAGTGCCTGTGCGGGATTTCTTTTAGCATAGTAATTGCTTCACCAACTGTTGCACAGCTCTCCAAGACAATACGACCTATCATATTACAAATGAAACCATCCCCAGGCTTTTTCCGATGCATAAAGTTGTAGCCCAGTACAAGCCCCTTTTCATTCATGCCATCCATACGACCGGTAATGCGCTGTGAGGGACCGATAATTGCAAATCCTTGATCAGACGGCTGAAAAACCGTATAGCGTCCTTCGTATGTTTTAGGGTGATAATCATAATTGCGAATCATATAATCGGTTCCAGTGAAAATGGAACAGCCACTGCGTTTATACTCCAAACGATATCCGCCAAAATCCTGAAGCACATCCTCCATTGACCACTCCAATGCATCCCGCAAACCAATCAACTCATTCCAGATCCCCGGGGCATATGCTGTGATTGCATTCTTCACTTCATTTATGTCAATCGAGAAGCGTGGTCTTCTTATCCGCCATTGCTTCTTCCTGTTTTTAATTGTTAATGAATCTTTTAAAAGTTTCCCCTGTTTATATCCAAAATCATAATGTGTCCCTCTGAATTGAACGACATCACTATATATTTTCTTCAAACGTAACTTCCCCTTCCCTTTTCTTGCTGATTCAATTAATATTTTATAGCACTATTTACAAAAAAATGCGACGTTAACCTGAACAAGAATCCGCCAAGCTCAAGTGAACTCATAAAAACAAGATCATCCAAGATAATGAATATTAACAAGAACTTACCTTTTTAATTACAATCTTAATTGAAATTTCCACATAGTGAAACCATTTAGATTTATGGTACGTATTAAGAATGAACATTACAATTTAGGAGCTGAATTTATGACAGGAATTATATTAACAACAATCCTAGCGTTTATACTGTATTTTGTTTTAGCAGCAATAATTATTGTCAAAACGAAAAATAGCAAATCCACTTTAAAAACAGCCGTTGCTATTTTTATATTGCTATTTATTGCAGGTGGGGTTGCCAACTATATTTTACTAATCCCTATCACTATTCCAAATATGATAATTGCTAATCTGGTTATCGCTTTACTCGGTATTCTTATGTTATACGGAATTACTGCAATGAATTTGGAAAAAAAGAAAATGCCTGGTAACTATGAGGCAGCATTAGGATTAATTATTCTTTTAGGCATAATAGCAATCCCGGGAGTATTCATTTTAGGAATTACTACATTGGATAATACCTATGAATCTATTAATAAACAAGAGGTTGAAGAGGCAAAACCATTAAATAAGGACGATACGCCAATAACTGTTTCACCTGAATATGCACGTAACAAAGTACAGAAATCAATGAGTGTTGTACCGAATACACAATTTTACGATTTAGGTAAATTACAGGTGCAAAAAATTGATGGTAATATTGTTTTTGTAGCACCTGTTGAATTCACCGGTTTTTGGAAATATTTCCGCGGTAAAGAAACAGAAGGATATTTCACCATTTCCGCAACGGATGTTAATGCGCAGCCTGAATTCGTCGAAAGTAAAATGAAATATACAAATTCCAGTTATTTTAATCACAATATCGAACGGACCATTTACACAAAATATCCTAATTATATTCAAAGTGGTGAACCGCAAATTGAGGTTGACGAAAATGGCAAGCCTTGGTATGTACAAACGTTATATCAACCGATTGGATTAACAAACAAACCAGATATGGAAAGTATGCGTGTCGCTGTTGTCGACCCCGTAACAAGTGATACCAAATTAGTTGATATCGATGAAGCACCTGATTTTATTGATGGTTCATTAAGCTCTGAAATGGCAACCGACCAAAACGAATATTATGGTAAATATGTTCATGGATGGCTTAATTCTCTGTTTGGTAAAAAAGATGTAAAAATCCCAAATGAGTCGGGAACAGAAAGCAGTGTTACTCCAATATTTGATGAAAATGGTGATATGTACTACTTTACTGATATGGCTTCACCGAAGGAAAATATTGATTCCGCACTTGGCTATACGTTAATTAATGCCAGAACAGGTGAGCTGACCTACTATAATAGTAAAAAGAACACAGGAATTATGGACAGTAAAGGTGCAAAAGAGATCGTCAATAAAGAATTTCCAGAGAAGAAATGGGAAGGCTCCATGCCAATCCTATACAATATTGACGGCAATCCTACATGGGTTGTAAACGTTCTTGACCCAAATGGATTGTTTAAGAAATATGCTTACATTAAAGCTTCAGATGCTGACTTCGTTGTATTTGGAGATTCAGCAAGAGAAACCCTTGAAGCATATCGTTTACAGCTTGCACAGGATCCAAGCAATGTATCGGCTACTGGAGAATCTGAACTGGAAAAGGTAACTGGTGAAGTTAATCGTGCATTAGTCACGACACAAAAAAATGGGCAAGTCATTCAATTTTTGTTAAAAGGTGACAAAACTATTTATACTATTAACGCTGGAAAAGCGCCATTAGCCCTCTTCCTGCAGCCAGGTGACAAGGTAGAACTCGAAGCAAATATACGTGATAATGGAACAGGAATCGTTGAATCAATCTCTATCAGTGGTTTAACCGAATAAGCAAAATCGCCCTAAAAAGGATTATCCTTTATTAGGGCGATATTTATTTTCCAGCTTCTATCTCATCAACCAAAATCGAAAGCTCTGTCCATCGATCCATTTTTGCTTCTAATTGTTCTTCTACCTGTTGCTGCTTTGTAAACATCTCCTGAACTTTGCTAATATCACTTCCAGCATTGGCAATTTCCATCTGAATTTCTTCCAGCTTTGTTTCCAGTTTTGTTATCTCATCTTCTATCCCATTCCATTCCTTTTGCTCATTATAGGATAGCTTTTTCTTTTTAGCAGTCTTGTCTTTCTCTATTGCCGGGGCTTTTTTCGGCTGCCCCTGTACGACGCTGGTTTCTAAGTAATCACTATAATCCCCATTAAAATGCTCTATCGTTCCGTTGCCTGAGAAAACAAACATATGCTCAATAACCCGATCCAAAAAATAACGATCATGCGAAACAGTGATGACAACACCAGGGAATTGAGCTAGATAATCCTCAAGTACACTTAATGTCTGTGTATCTAAATCATTCGTAGGCTCATCTAGAAATAATACGTTCGGTTCAGTCATTAAAACCTTTAACAAATACAAGCGACGCTTCTCGCCACCGGAAAGTCTGCCAATATATGTCCATTGTTCTGCACGGGAAAATAAAAATCGTTCCAGCATTTGTTCTGCAGTTATTGTTTCTCCATCTTTTGTATAAATCACCTGAGCAACTTCTTTAATATAATCGATAATCCTCTTATCGTCATCCAGTTCTTCGTCATCTTGTGTGTAATAGCCGATTTTTACAGTTACACCAATTTCAATAGATCCATTATCAGGTGTATGGCGTTTTGCCATGATATTTAATAATGTTGTTTTGCCAGAGCCATTCGGACCGATTATGCCAATCCGATCACCTGGTACAACTAAATAACTAAAATCATTAATCAGCTTCTTGTTTCCATATGACTTTTCAACATGTTGAAGTTCAATTACCTTTTTACCTAATCTAGCAGATCCAACTTGAAATTCTACATTCTCTTTTCTAGTATCAAAGCTTTTCTCTTTCATTTCATGAACACGATCGATTCTTGCTTTCTGCTTTGTGGATCGCGCTTTTGCCCCACGCTTTAACCATGCAAGTTCACGCTTCAATGTATTGTGATGTTTTTGTTCAAGACTTTCTTCCAAAGCTTCCCGTTCTGCCTTTTTCTCAAGAAATAATTCATAATTACCTTCATACGCATAAAGATTTCCTTTATCTAATTCAAAAATACGATTGGTTACTCTGTTTAGAAAATACCGGTCATGTGTAACGAGCAGCAAGGCACCTTTATACGTCGCTAAAAATTTCTCCAGCCATTCAACCGTTTCATTATCGAGATGGTTTGTTGGCTCATCTAAAATTAGCAAATCGGCAGGCTGAATTAATGCCTTTGCAATAGCCACACGCTTTTTCTGACCGCCAGAGAGTTCCGTTACTTTCTTATCAAAATCCATTATGCCGAGCTTTGTAAGTACTGTTTTCGCAGCAGTGTTTGCTTCCCATGCCTCATATTGATCCATTTGCTGCTGCATGTTGATGACATGATTCTGAGCACCTTCATCGTTCGGATTGTGCTGAAGGTTCTGAAGTGCATTCTCATAGTCACGCATCACTTTCATAATCGTTGCCTCGCCATAATAAATCTGCTCAATAACAGTTAGATTTGCATCAAGTACCGGTTCCTGTGCCAGATATTCAATTTGATAGTCTTTTGCATGTTTAATCATCCCTTTTTCTGCCGAATCAATTCCAGCAATGGTTTTTAGAAAGCTGGATTTCCCGGTTCCATTAACACCAATCAAGCCAATACGATCGTGCTGTGCAATCGCACATGACACATTATTGAACAATACTTTTTCACCATATGATTTATATAAATTTTCTACTGTAAGCATCTGCTTTCCTTCCTTACTATAAAGCTAATTATGTATCTATTATAAGGGAATATGGTTTGGGGAGAAAGTAGATAACTCGTGCGATTAGCAATATCTCACGAGTTACCTACTTTGGGTTATTTCGCTTATTGATGATCTGCTTCACAAAAATCACAATTAAAAACAATAGCCACGATGTTACAACATAAAATATTATTTTACTAAGCTCATCCATTTTAGAAAAAAAGAATGCCATTCCAGTCCAAATAACCGCAATAGCCAGTATCTGATATAATAGAAACTTAATTTCAATCTCCTCCAGCTGCAAATAATCTAGTAATAGTTTATCTTATCCGCAGATTATTTGCCATAAAAAAAGCAAGAGTAATTAGCCTCCATCTCAATACTTTTAGTTGCTAAATCAAGAGAATTTTTTTTCGGGTAATGCAACAATGCAATAAAATATTAATTACCCACTTCCTTTCTTCTTATCCGTCCATACGTTTCACAAGATTAGCCATTTCAACTGCAGCAACGGCCGCTTCAGCTCCTTTATTGCCTGCTTTTGTACCAGCTCTTTCGATGGCTTGTTCAATTGTCTCTGTTGTTAATACTCCAAAGATTACTGGTTTTCCAGTTTGAAGTGAAACGCTTGAAACCCCTTTGGCCGCTTCATTGCAAACATAATCAAAATGCGGTGTTGATCCCCGAATAACGGTTCCGAGCGCAATAACTGCATCATAGTCTTTCATTGCCATCTTTTGAGCAAGCAGTGGTATTTCAAATGCTCCCGGCACCCAGGCAACATCGATATTGTCATCATGAACCCCATGTCTCTTTAATGTATCTGCTGCACCGTCTAATAATTTGCTTGTGATAAATTCATTAAATCGTGCGACAACAATTCCTACCTTTAGTTCCGTTCCTAATAAATTTCCTTCAAATGTATTTACCATCTGTTCCATCTCCTTTTAGATCTCTATTTAATGGTGAAAGTTTAATAAATGACCCATCTTGTCTAGTTTCGTATGCATGTATTTTTCATTTTCTTTTCGCGTATTTGTTTGGAGTGGTAAACGTGCTTTAATTTTTATCCCATACGGCTCTAATCCTGTCATCTTTGCAGGATTATTCGTCAATAAATCAATCTTCCTTACACCTAGATCCAGCAAAATTTGTGCACTTAGATCATATTCACGCAAATCAGGAGCAAACCCCAACTGTTCATTCGCCTCAACGGTATCAAACCCGTCATCCTGCAGCTTATATGCCCGCAGCTTATTAAGCAAACCAATCCCGCGCCCTTCCTGCCGCATATAAACTAGCACACCATTTCCAGCTTCATTGATTTTTGCAAGTGCTTCATGTAATTGCGGTCCACAATCGCAGCGATAAGAACCAAAGACATCACCCGTTAAACATTCCGAGTGGATGCGGGTTAATATTGGTTTATCTGAATCAATATTACCTTTAACCAATGCAATATGTTCCTTGTCATCAAGATCATTTGAATAACCAATAACCTTAAAGTTACCGAATTGTGTAGGTAAAACCGTTTCAACCTCGCGCTTTACATGCTGTTCATGTTTTTTACGGAAATCAATTAATTCCTCAATTGTAATCATTTTAAGGTGGAATTCATCGGCCATTTTCGTTAAATCTGGTACACGGGCCATTGTTCCATCTTCCTTAATGATTTCACAAATGACACCAGATGGAAATGCCCCGCTTAATTTAGCTAAATCAACGGATGCCTCCGTATGCCCCGGACGAGTTAGGACACCTCCCGCTTTTGCAACTAATGGAAATACGTGTCCAGGCTGTTTGAAATCTCCAGCCTTCGCATCAGGATGTAATAATGCCCGGATAGTTTTCGATCGTTCCTCTGCACTAATTCCCGTACGTGTTCCTATATGATCAACACTAACGGTAAAAGCTGTTCCAAATGGGTCAGTACTTTGACTTGTCATCATTGGAAGGCCAATTTTTTTGGCTAAATCTTCTTGAATTGTCGTACAAACCAATCCTTTACCATGTGTAATCATAAAATTTATTACATCCGGAGCTGCCATTTCTGATAAAGCAACAAGGTCACCTTCATTCTCTCTATTTTCATCATCCACTACGATGATTGGTTTTCCTTGCTTTAAATCTGCAACTGCTTCCTCGATTGTATGAAACATCTTCTCCACTTCCTTTACAAAAATTCCTTTTATCTATAAAAATGCTTGATTAATACCATCTTTATGATGGGTTAGCTGGTGATTCAATATATTTTGGACATGTTTTGCAAGCATGTCACATTCGATGTTGACAATTTCCCCCTTGCCCTTTTCACCTAAAATAGTTTCCGAAACAGTATGCGGAATAAGGGATATTGTGAAGATGTTCTCATTTACATCAAAAATAGTTAGGCTAATTCCATCAACCGCAATAGAACCTTTTTCTAATAAATACGGGCTTAGCTCCTCGTCAATCTTAACCTCATAATAAATTGCATTTTCCAGGCTTTCTTTTGATACAATTTCTCCAGTTCCATCAACATGCCCGGAAACAAAATGACCGCCAAATCTCCCATTTGCAGGCATTGACCGTTCTAAATTCACCATTGATTCAGTTTTTAGTGATGCGAGTGAGGTTGATTTAATCGTTTCTGGCATAACATCTACCTGGAAATCTGCTGGTGTGAAATTTGTTACGGTTAAACAGATACCATTTACAGAAATGCTGTCACCGACCTTCATATCTTCTATAACCTTTGAAGCACCAATCACCAGTTGAATCGCTTGATCAGATGCTTTTCGCAATTCCTTAATCGTGCCTTTTTCTTCAATTATTCCTGTAAACATCCTTATCATCCTTTCGCGGTACCGCTATAATCCTGATATCTTCATTTATCAGTTCAACCTGTTTTATATCTAACGCAAATGCTTCAGCTATAGATTGTAATCCATTACCAGCAAAAGCAGTTGGTGCCCTTTTGCCGCCAATTAATTTTGGTGCCATATATAAAATCAGTTGGTTTATATGGTTTCCCTCCAAAAATGATCCATTAATTTCAGCACCACCTTCAACAAATAAAGACATAACCCCTTTATTTCCTAAAAATTTCAGTAGTTTATTTATATTCACTTGCTCATCGTCCAGTTGAATCACATTTACTTGATTTTTTCCCTTAAATGAGTCCATTCGTTGCTCAGTTACATTTTTCCCAACAAAAATCCATGTATCCGCTTCTTGATCTTGAATAACTTTTGCTTCCAAGGGTGTTCTTAAATTAGTATCTACAATTATACGTAACGGATTCTTACCGCCATTAGGAAGTCGTGTTGTAAGACTTGGATTATCCGCAATTACCGTATTGACACCAACAAGAATGGCATCATGTTTATGGCGATATTCATGGACATCCATTCGCGCCTCTTCACCAGTAATCCATTTGCTCTCACCATTTACTGTGGCTGTCTTTCCATCAAGGCTTACTGCTGATTTTATCGTTACATAAGGGGTTTTCGTTTTTGTATAATGAAAAAATACTTCATTTACTTGTTCTGCCTCAGATTGCAGAATACCTAATTCCACTTCAATTCCAGCATTTCGAAGCTTCTCAATTCCCTGTCCAGAAACTTTTTCATTTGGATCCGTGACAGCAATAACGGTACGCTTAATCCCCATTTCAATAATTAAATCTGCACACGGAGGCGTTTTCCCAAAATGACTGCATGGTTCAAGCGTTACGTAAATCGTTGCATCTTTTGCCTTTTCCCCAGCCATTTGTAAAGCGTGGACCTCAGCATGGGCTTCACCCGCTCTTAAATGGGCACCGAAGCCAATAATTTCCCCATTCTTAACGACAACAGCACCAACAGGCGGATTAGGACTTGTTTGACCAGAGACCTTATTTGCCAGGTTTAAGGCAAATCGCATGTAATATTCATCATTCAACTAAGATTCCTCCCTTTTATGAATAAAAAAACCTCTGAATTAGCTTCAGAGGTATAAGGACAGAAATTTTAATCAGCAAGCATATATACATAAATAAAGCCTATTGTAAAAAACGATAGCCAAATAACCATTTGTTTATCATTTTACAAACATGCCTGCTGCCAAAAATTCCTTCTCCCATCCAGACTGTAACTGTCGGCTCTGGAGTTGCACCAGATCCACCGTTTGGCATGAAAACCGCACGGGTCACGGACTAAGAGGCTCACACCTCATCACCGCCGATTGGGAATTTCACCCGACCCCGAAGGAAATTATTATATGAAATTGTATATTATTTATAACTTAAATAAAGGGATATCGCAACAATTAAGGCTTGAATGATTTTGTATAAATTCATCAAAAAAATAAGCAGCAAAGGCGGCTGCTTATTTTTTTGATTGAGCTATCTCTACAAAAAGACAACCTGTTCGGGTTATAACCATCTATAATTTAAATTATACAGCTACTTAAAAACATCTGTATTAAATTCCCATGAAAATCCTTTAAAATACCCTATCCAATCAGTCCCTGTAAGTTGACCGCTTATGATAAAGGTGCCAATAAACAAGAACATAAATAAACCTATATACATATAACACTCTAGTGATTCTTTCCAGTATGATTTATTATTTTGTTTCATTTACCATTCCCTCTTTCAACGTATTATTTTCCACGATAAATAAACCTTCTAATTGCTATAGAAAGCGAATTGAATCATGTTTATACTAATACGAATTAAGAGAGGTAATTCGATTGATATTTCTTTACATCTAAAAATCCCGCAGATTCTGTTGTATTTCGAACAAAACTAAACTGATACGGAATAGATGCAGTTAGGCAAACAACCTTTTTAACAGGGGGAATTATTGGATCAGATTTATGTTCGTCATGATTCGGCAGGTTTAAAGGGCTAGTTATATGGGCAGCATCTACATCTGAAATAAACCCTGCAGATTTAACTGTGGGTTGATCAACCTGGCTGACATTTATCTGAGAAACTATTTGAAATGGCTGACTTAGAATCACTATACTAAATGCTAGAAATAGCACTAGATTGCATAATTTCTTCTTATCCAACTTTCCCCCTCCTTCCTTAAGGTAAAGCGAGTAGACCGCTCCCTGCTATTTTATCATTATTATAAAATTCTTTATACAGTATATTTCCGAAACTAAAAGGATAGCAGCATTAAATGTCGAATCTATTAAAGGATGAATCAGTAAAAAGGAGTATCTCGCATGGTTATTAACAATGAAAGAGAAATCACCCACCCTGTTTTGCTTTGTGATGATCAAGGCCAGCTGAATAAGGAAAGTATTGGTTGGGCCAAGAAACCATTCGTCACATCTAATCTGTCAGGTCAATTCATGAGAAAGAAAAAATGGAATTATTGGTGTGTTTTTGGTCAAGATGCTATGTTTTCCGCGACAATTAGCAATTTGGATTATGCTGTGGTTTGTTTTGTCTATTATTTAGAATATCGTACGAAGACCTTTTATGAAAAAACGTTTATGATCCCATTTGGCTTGAAATGTGCTATGCCAAGTGATGTTGAGGGCAGTGTTGAGGTAATACATAAAGATATGGGAATATTTTTTATCTGGAATAAAAATCATGTATCACTAAAAGTCGATTGTACTGATTTTGGCGGGGAATCTTTACGGGCCGAAATAAACATACATTACCCTGAAAAACTGGATACGTTAAACGAATGAAAAAACATTTCAATTCACCGCAAAACACCACTGTCTGCCTGCTGAGGGCAGTTTCAGTGTTGGTGACAAAACCTTTACATTTAACCCAGAGAGGGATTTTGCTGTGCTGGATTATGGTCGTGGGATTTGGCCGCGTCATAGTAAATGGAATTGGGGAATGGCATCTGGCAAACAAGGTGATGATATAATCGGTTTAAATTTTGGCGGACAATGGACAGATAATACTGGTTCAACTGAAAATGCAGTAATTTTAAATGGAATCATCACGAAAATCGGTGAGGATGTTGAATTTATTTATGACAGTAATGACTACATGAAACCATGGAGAATTGAAAGCAAGATTACTGATCAAGTATCTCTCACCTTCCACCCATATTTTGAACGAACCGCAATATCCAATGCACTTATCGTAAAATCGAATGTACACCAGATGGTCGGGCATTATGATGGAAAAATAAAACTTGCAAACGGCAACGTTCTTCATGTTGACGGACTGCACGGGTGCATAGAAGATCACAAGGCAAAATGGTGAATAACAACTAGTACATTATTACCCGGCAAAATCTACTGTTTTTCGACAGTTCTTTTGCAATTATGAAGCTGGAATTAATTTTTCCAATACATTCAGACCAGATATTTACACATGCTTTACGTTGACTCTTCAAATTAAAATGTGACCAATTATTTCACAACTAATCTACTATTTTGAAAACTATTATTTTCAATTACCATATTAGTTGAAAGACAAACTACATTTTCAAGGAGGAGAATCATGAAGAAAAAAGTATGGATTTTCGTAACTATTTGTGTACTGGCTGTGGGTAGCTTAATTGGGACGAATGGAACGAACCTAAGTGCGGACAGCGGTAAAGCAAAAGGAAAGTCCCCTAATCATGGCAAGGTTAAAAATGTAATTGTGCTTATTGGGGATGGAATGGGTCCAGCTTATACTTCGGCATATCGTTATATGAAAGATGATCCCCGAACACCGCAAAAGGAAAAGACGATTTTTGACGAACATTTTGCAGGGATGGCAACAACACATCCTGATGATCCAGAAGAAAACGTTACAGATTCAGCGGCAGCGGCAACATCAATGGCAGCCGGAATAAAAACATACAATGGAGCTATCTCTGTTGATAATGACAGAAAGCCAGTTGGGACTGTACTAGAAGCCGCTAAGGAAAACGGCATGGCAACTGGTCTAGTTGCAACATCGCAAATCAATCATGCAACACCGGCGGCTTTTGGAGCGCACGATGTTTCACGGAATAATTACAATGATATCGCCGATGATTATTTTGACGATTTGATAAAGGGCAAACACAAGGTTGATATAATGCTTGGCGGCGGCACCAGCTATTTTGACCGCAATGATCGGAATCTCATCGATGAGTTTAAACAAGATGGCTACAATTATGTGACCTCAACAGAAGAAATGCTGGCAAATGAGAGTGATAAGCTACTAGGTTTATTTGCACCAGTTGGGCTTCCAAAAGCAATCGACCGTAACGAGACTACTCCAACACTTAAGGAAATGACAACTACAGCATTGGAACAGCTGAGTGAAGACAAAGATGGGTTTTTCCTCATGGTTGAAGGCAGCCAAATTGACTGGGCAGGACATGCCAATGATTCTGTTGGTGCAATGAGTGAAATGGAAGACTTTGCAAAAGCATTTGAAGCGGTTATTGAATTTGCTAAAAAAGACAAACACACACAAGTGGTTTTAACAGCAGATCATTCAACAGGCGGATTTTCAATCGGCCGTGATGGTGAATATAATATGAATCCAGAAGTAATCAAAGCTGCAAAGCGTACTCCAGAATTTATGGCGCAAGAAATCATGGATGGGGCCTCAGTTGAGGATGTATTGTCAGATTATGTAGAATTTGATTTTACAGAAGAGGAGCTTACTGCTGTTAAAGAAGCCTATGCCACCAATGATTTTGACACTTTATACAGTGCGATTTCTAAGGTATTTAACGATCGGGCGGGTATTGGATTTACGACCGGCGGGCATACAGGCGTTGATGTTCCTGTTTATGCATATGGTCCAAAAAGTGACGTATTCTCCGGTCTAATTGATAACACAGATATCGCTAATGAAGTATTTGAATTTTTGAAGTAGTTATTGATTGGTGCCATATTTACATTATGGCACCAATCTTTTCTGTCTTTTGCTATACTAAATAAAAAATCAGTCAATTAAAAGGAGTATACATATATGGGGCTTCCAAAAGGAACAAACAATTGCATTACCGACATTCAAGGTGTAAAAGTCGGGCATGTTACCTTGTATGAGAAACTGAATGAAGAGGACACGATATGTACTGGTGTGACAGCTATTCTCCCTCATGAAGGAAATCTTTTCAACGAAAAAACCCGTGCAGGAAGTTGTGTCATAAATGGATATGGAAAAACTGCTGGTCTTGTGCAGGTTGAGGAGCTCGGTTTAATCGAATCGCCAATTATGCTGACTAACACGTTTAGCGTTGGTCCTGTCATTCAAGGGACACTGGACTATATGCTAGAAGAGAATAAAGAGATTGGTGATTCAACTAGCACTATTAATATTGTAGCAGGTGAGTGCAATGATAGTTATTTGAACTCGATCCGCCATCAAGCTGTAAAACGTGAGCATGCCGTTCAGTCGATCAAAAACGCCAAAAATGAACCTGTTGAAGAAGGTGCGGTCGGTGCTGGAAAAGGTATGGTCTGCTTCGGGTATAAAGGCGGTATTGGTACGGCATCACGGGTTGTTTCTGTTAACAACGAAAACTTTACGGTTGGCTGTCTTGTATTAAGCAATTTCGGAAAACGGGGAGATGCCCTTTTTGCGAATTGGGAGGATAAGGCGCTAGACACACCGGATGGTTCCATCATGATGATTATTGCCACAGATGCCCCGCTTTATGATCGACAGCTAAAGCGACTTGCAAAAAGATGTGCTGCTGGACTAGGACGGACAGGCAGCCATATTGATAACGGAAGCGGAGATATTGCGATTGCATTTTCAACAGCAAATCGCTGTACCCATTTCACTGATACAGCCATGGAATCTGTGACATATATTCGTGATGATCATCCAGTTATGAATCAGCTTTTCCAGGCAGTTATTGAATCAACTGAAGAAGCGATTATTAACTCGCTGAAAAAAGCTGACTCAACGGAAGGTCGGAAAGGTCGCGTTGTGGAGAAGGCTCCATTACCAGATGCGGAATAATTTAAAAGGATGAGTAACTTATAAGTTATTCATCCTCAATATTTATTTTAAGGCTATCCTCATGGCTTTAATCGGGTAAGTATCTGGTAAACTAAGCATGACAAAATCATTGTTAAACCGATTTAATTTGCTTATATGTTCCTCTATTCCAGATAGTCCTTCATATTCTACAACGTGCTTTGTCACCCTAATCATTTCATTAATTTGGGAAATCACCCTTCGATCACTTATTGGAGCATATTCAACAGACTCACATTCTTCCAGATAGGTTTCTATAACATTCTTATCAAATCCATCTGCCAAAAAATTATCTTGTATCCCCTTTTTCACCAGCAAATCGAATTGACTGAATTCCTTTTTTCTTAGGCTGCCACCTATAATAAAGTTGTACCTTGTTCATTATTCATAACGAGGCAATATTTTTTCCGTTTATACAAAAATACATGCGCATGCCATGAATATAAGCGATCGTTTTCTATCAATTGTTCTTTTGAAATCCTTATGTTCATTTGATCAGATAACTCTTTTTAGCTGGAGGAGTAACATTCTACACACCTTTCCACTCATATTTTAAGCTTAACTATTAACTGGTGTTTCAGAGTCCACATAATTTTGCTTCGTTAAATAATTATCAACTTTCTTAAAAACTAAAAAGTAACCAATCGCAACCAGTCCACTAAATACCCATCCACTTATTTGCATATATATAAGTACACTACTATAACCATCAACACCATACGATTGGATTAGCCATGCTTTTAATAGGTTTTGAAATAAACCCCTTATAACAAATAATAAGGTTAATACTTGGAACCATATAAATAGCCCTTTAGATGAATATAATGCTTGACTGCCTTTTCGTGGATATCCTTGCAAATATGCCCAATCTACTGCAAAATAAAGTGCTAATGGTTTTTTAAACACGACAGATAATAGGTATATGGCTGCATAACAGAACCCCAAATAAACTTGATTCCAAAGCATACTTTCTGCAGAAGAAGAGAGTAAATTAACCGTTGTACTGATAAATAAGGATCCCAGTATAAACATTCCCGCTATATTAAATTGACGCTCAATTATAAATCGGTAGATGGTGTAAATAAAACCAGGTACAGTGGATAATAACAAAGCAGCATAATCACCGAATGGCTCTCTACCATGTGTCCAAATAAGATATGGGATGGCTGCGTAGCATATTAAATCAAGAATTACAATGTTTTTCTTCATATATTTTCACCTGTTTGGGGTTTTTAAATAAATACTCGCAAGCCTTTTCAATAAAATTTACGACATTTTTATCAAATTGATAGAAACCTTCTAATCTATTTTCATTTAACCTATTTCGTTATAATAACGTAAAGTACATACAGTTACATTACTCATTTCCGCTAACTTTCCTATCGGATACATAAAAACCCCCCGTATCAATATTAATAACATTATACAGGGTTACGTAACGGAAGATGCAACACTTTTTATGGATTATTTCGACTTCGTTAAAAACGACTTCGGTACAGGCGCTTCAAAACGGAGCAGTTTTCCCGTTACGGGGTGCGTAAACAGCAGCACCTTTGCGTGAAGACCAAGTCGCCCAATTGCATTTCCTGTTGAACCATATTTCTTATCACCAACGACTGAATGACCTAGATCCTGCATATGGACACGAATTTGATTTTTACGCCCTGTTTCGAGCTGGACTTCCAATAAAGAGAAGCTTTTATTAGATTGCACCACTTTATAATGTGTAATTGCATGCAAACCATCATGTTTAGTTGAGCTTGAGTACATCATGTGTGTACTGCTTTCTTTCAACCATGATGATATGTAGCCCTTAGGCTTCTTAACTTCCCCTTCTACAAGCGCCACATAGGTACGTTCTTTCACATTTTCTTTCCAAGCATTTTGCAGCGTGCGCTTAACTTTTTCACTTTTAGCAAACATCATAACTCCCGATGTATCCTTATCCAGTCGATGAACGACAAAAATTCGATTTTCTGAACTTTCCCTCTGAACATGCTCCATTAGCTGGTGATGTGCTGTACGCCTCTTCTCTTTTTGTGTTGCGATGGAAAGTAAGCCAGCTTCTTTATTAATAACAATAATATCTTCATCCTCGTACAAAATGGTCATGCCAATCAACTGGCTTTCCTTTATTGCGGCTTTATTTTTTAAAACTGTAACTGTTTGTCCCGGCTGTAAGGCATAGTTATGTTTTGTTTCAATATGATCATCAATTGTCACTTGGCCGCGCGTAAGAATAGACTTTACCGAATTACGGCTGCGGTTGGACATAACCTGTAATAAAAAGGGCAGTAATTCAATACTTTCTTCAACATTATATGTAAGTGTATTATTTCGACCCTTGTGTTTGTATTTCATTGCTGTACTCCTCAGTCTTTAGTCTTCGTCTTTCACATCAATGTCTTCTGGAATTGGCTCACTAAGATATTCCTCGATCATTTTTCTATATTTCTCTATCTGATCAAAATGTGTTGTAAATTGCTCTTTATTTATTAGATATTGTTTACCATCATATACAGATCGGATACGATTTTGCAAAACGAATGCTCTAATTTTAGATTCATCAATCGATAAATATTCTGCAGTCTCTTTAATTGTAAGGTACAATGTATGGTTGATCCTTTCTCTTGGGGCATTTAGTACATTATAAAGGAAATACGCAATAATGAATAGGAAGGACTTTTAATATATAACTGGTTTTGAACAACTTTCCAAGAACTGTTGAATTTCCTCAATGGTTATTCCTAATTCCTTTGCTTCTTTAATTAACTCGACCCACTCCGTATCTAGCTCCTTTTTTGTTTCAATCATGTTCACATTCTCCCCCAAATTGTATTCTAATTTTATTGTAATGGCGTAAATATCAATGTAAACAGGTAAAGGTAAATATGTGACTTTTTTAATGACCTTCAGGCTAATAATATGACTATTCGACAAATTAAGAATGCAAGTGGTAACATATGCCAATTTATGCTAAAATGTACCTATATTACTGGAAAATTTTAAAAATTTGAGGGGATAATATGAAGAATAATTCTGCACGAACGATTTCCGTAATTTTATACATTTCATTATTCGTTGCTTTTTTGTTTCTCTATAAAAATAACCCGGATAGCCAGGGTGTTATAGCTGCATTTACTGCCAGTTTTATCCTCTTACAGATTATTAGATACTCCATCCTGCCAATTGCATCTATACCAATGAAATCAACTGCGGCAGCGATAATATTAAGCATTCAATTCTTGCTTGCTTTCGCTATCCAAATTATAGATGGGTCGTTTGTTCCGCAAATTAATTTTTTCATATTGCTTGCCGAAGCAGCTTTTTATTATCGCTTGGCTATAAGTGTTCCGTTTACATTTTTGTGCTATGCAGCATTTGCGTTAGGTGTATACATTAATCTTGATTTTCCACCATTTGATGTGGTTAGTTTTGTCATCCCGCGAATGCTTGAATATTGGTTAATTTTCGGATTTAGTTATATGGCCAGGCGCTCACAACAGCAAAGCCAGGAATTAGAAATGGCTTATCAGCACCTGCAAATCATTAACACGGAATTGGAAGAAAAGACATTGATTGAAGAACGTGTACGGCTTTCCCGGGAGATTCATGATACGGTTGGTCATACACTCACTACTACTTTAGTAGGACTCGAGTCTAGTAAACAACTGCATGCAAACGGTCAAATAGATAAAGCTTTAGATAAATTAGATATTGTTCAGGAACAGGTAAAAAGGAGTTTACGTGACATTCGAAAATCATCTAGGACCCTACATGACAACCCCTTATTTATCAATTTTAAAAATCGTTTAGAAGACTTACTTAAAAGTACATCACAGCAATCCGACATAACAATCACAAAAAACATTTCCGACATACAAAAGCTCAGACCCGATCAAGAGCTTGCGATTTATCGTTCGTTACAAGAAGGTTTAACAAATGGCATAAAGCATGGAAAAGCAACTCAATTTCATTTTTCCTTAAAAGAACTGGATGGCAGGATTCTCTTTAAATTAAGTGATGATGGAACTACAGCTGCGAAAGAAATGGAATACGGGTTTGGGCTAACCGCTATGAATGAACGTATAACTGCAATTGGCGGCAGGATGGAAATATGGACAGAGCCCGAAAATGGATGTTCCTTATCTATTTCAATTCCAATAGCAAATAAAGGTTTTCAATCGATGGAGGTCCCTAGCTAATGGATGCAATTCGTATAGCTATTGCAGATGATCATCCAATAATTCGTGATGGTTTTGAAACAATTCTCATGCTTCAGGATGATTTTAATGTTATTGGAACGGCTAGCAACGGTAAAGAGGCAATTCAGCTAGCACGCCTGGATCCCGATGTAATATTGATGGATGTTCAGATGCCAGTCCTAAGTGGAGTAGAAGCTACCAGAATAATAAAGGATAAACACCCCGGCATTTATATTCTTATGCTGACTTCACACACAAACGGCCATGATGTTATGGAGGCAATTTCCAATGGAGCAAGCGGCTTTTTATTAAAAGATTGGGAAACGGAAAAAATTATCACCTCAATTAAAGATGCATTAACAGGCAAGATGCAAATCCCTCAGACAGCCGCTTCATCTATAAAAGAACTATTACATAGCTGGCATAATGAAAACCTTCATGATAAAGCATGGAATAAGTTTGGATTATCAGAAAGAGAAATGGAAATCGCAAACTTGCTTGTACAAGGTTTCAGAAATGCTGAAATTGCCAGGAAGCTGTTTTTATCAATCGGAACAGTAAAGAACTATACTTCATCTTTATATAAAAAACTTGAAGTCAGGACAAGGAGAGAGGCAATTATTCGATTAAAAAATGAAAACTAGGCTTGCTCGGTACCCAAGTGGTGATCCGGTTTCCCTAGAACGGGAATCATCAGCAATATAGTCATTATGATCGCTATTTATTAACAAGCATCCAATCTTGGTATCAGTTAGTTTAGCATTTTGGCTTTTCGGCATTAAATCAGTGAAATTTAGAGATAGTGAGGGCGCAAATACATCACGAATTAATTCTTTGCTTTTCACTTGTATCATTTTTCTTATATTGATTGCTGCTGTATTGTTTATCCGATTCCGGTATTGGATTGGACTTTTTCTTCTTTCGATATTTGTCAGCTAACGTTTCTACCTTTGTAAATGCCCATTGCAATGCGATTCCCTGAACAACAATTCCTAAAATAGAAATACCAGTTAAAGTCCAGATTGCTGCCTGGTTCCCAATTATATAAATTTCGTGTCCAAAAAACAGTAAATAGCCAAATACAACGAACAATGCATCATAATAAGTTTGTATAGAGCTTTCTACATTCCAAATAAATAGGGATTCAGCAAACAATATTACAAGAATTATAGATCCGATTAGACTCATGGATTGAAAGGATAGTTTTTCAATATAGGGTGAAATATAATATTTCGTAATCGTCTTTATTCGGAATAAGTATATGATGCGTACGATTCTGGCAATCTGGAAAAATTGATCAAATGGGATAATGGCAATCACAAGAAATGGATTTTGCTTGATAAAGTTCCACTTTTCCTTAGATACGGTTAATCGGACGACAAAGTCTATAAAAAACACTGCCCACACAATCCAATTTATTGTTGAGTTGTATGTGTTTTCACTCCAAAGCGTAACGATTGTAAGCATGACAAGCAGTATCATAATACTCTCGTATGTCGTTTTCATTATTTGTTGCATACTACCCCTCTTTTAAATCTCTCTTATTTCTATTATATAAAAATCGCAGTTAAGTGTTTATCGATCAAAATCCTGTCGTTAACCTGGCTTAATTAACAGGCGTTTCAGAAAGCGGAGTGTACACGGGATGCGGGTACGGATAGACACAAAATTTCAAACTCAGCAAAATACTTACGTTACAGTTTTGCCATTTGTATTAAAAGCAACAGCATTTTGGAACTGCCATATAAAATAAAATCAGGTTCCCTAAAAAGGGAAATCCTGATTTATTTCATGTGGCTATTTTGCAAGAACATCATGATATGCTGGAGTATTCTCCATCTTCTTTTTAGCATAAGAACATTCGGGAATTATCTTTTTCCCCTCATCCCTTGCATAATTAACTGCCTTTTCAACAAGCTTTCCAGCAACCCCTTCTCCGCGAAGGTCCTCCGAAACAAATGTATGCTCAATAATTATTTTATCATTGTCGGATGGAACAAAGGTTATCTCTGCTAACGGATCTTTTTCATTTTCTCCAACGAAGAATTTATTTTCACCTTTTCTAATGGTAACCATTATACTCCTCCTTGTATATTAACTATGAAACATAGGCAATGTAACAATAATCATCATAAGAAATAAGATTGTCAAATAATTTAATGAGAACACAAAATTTATGCGTGCCCATTTCCGATCATTTTTCATAAAAAATCCACTAGCCCCAACCACTATCCAAACAATATTTAAAATAGTGGCTACCACAACAAAAGCTGTCCCTAATGACATAAGATAAAAAGGCAGCGGCAATAAACATACAATATATACTAACGTTTGCCTTTTGGTAAGCTCAAAGCCATGGACGACTGGAAGCATTGGAACTCCTGCTGCTTTATATTCATCATACCGTTTTATTGCAATGGAAAATGTATGAGGAATTTGCCAAATAAACAGGATAATAAACAGCATAATCGGAACAACATGGAAAGCTGAATCTATTGCAGCCCATCCAATTAAAGGTGTAACTGCACCGGAAACACTTCCAATTATTGTATTAAGTGTATACTTTCGCTTTGACCAGAATGTATACAAAACAACATACGTAAACCATCCAACAAATGCATATATACTTGCTTCAACTGATGTGAATAGCAGCAAAACAAAACCAAGTATACTCGCTGAAATCCCTACCCATAATATAACGTTCATGGAAATGTTCCCGGTAACAGTTGGTCGTCTTTTGGTTCGCTGCATGACGGTATCAAGATCGACCTCATACCAATTGTTTAGTATCAATGCACCTGCCATTATCAATGTACTTCCAGCAATTGTCAGTACGAAAACATCCCAATACGCAGCAAATGCCGAATCAGTAAAGTAAAGCGCCAGCCAGAATCCTGTAAAAACAGGAAGGACATTAGCAATTAATACGATTCCTTTTAAAAGTTCCTTTAGATCTATGAAAATGGATGTAGTTTGCTTCTCTCCTATATCCGTAATCGATGGATTTTCTTTCATTACATATCTTCCCCTTCAAAGCTGTACAAAAAAACATGCATATTAAAATTATACTCCTTCCCATTGTAATGGTTTTGGTGAAAATAATTAAGCAATATGGTTACATAATCAATTGATTTTCCAGCTTATCTTTTATCTAAAACAAGACAAACTAATAGGAAGGAGGTTTTGATATGACAAAGAAAAGCAAAAGTAAACACAAAAGTAAAGAAGAAATAAACGCATTACGTTCAGGTACAAAAGGTGGTAAGAAGCTGCATGGTCCAAACCGCCCTTCTTCATGAGGATAGTTTGGAGATAAAGCTACACGGTTCCTAAAAGGTCCTTGTAGCTTTTTTCTCCACCATTCAATAAATCATTTCCCAGTAAGTATATTGCATTATCTTCAATCTCTGCTTTAAAATTAATGTATACCCACAAAGGAGGCGAAGGTTAAGTGCAAAATCTTACATTTGAATCAGCATGGTCCAAGACTATTTCCAATAAAGATCGCAAACAAATTGAACGGGCTTTTTCGGATGCAGTGTTCGATACAGTTAATAGCATTTATCTGTCACCATTATGGCAGGCAATAAACCACAAAAATCACTTATTGATTACAGTTCTTATCCACAATACAACTCAGCAGGATCTTTCTTTTCATAATACAAAAATGCGGTATATAGAGGGCAATCAAATAGTTGCAGAACATTCCTTTACAATCCCTTCACTGGTTATTGAGCCACAGACCAGTATGCCATGGACATTTATTTTCCCAGTTGACAGTATGCGGATTCGTGCAGCACTGAAGAATGGGAAATTAGAAATAGTTGATTCGGAATAATTTCCAAAGTTAAAAACGGCATGGGCAGACATCCCACCCATGCGCCATTTTATTTTGTTACTGAAATTTCCCCGTTATTGGTTTCCAATTTAATTACGTATTCTCCATTACCAAAAACGGCATTACCACTATACTTATCAAAAATATTAATGTCACCATTATCAACATGTACATTAAATGTTGCATTTGTTGGCTCACGGTCGGTTTGAATAGTAATTCTGCCATTATCACATTCCAGTTCAATTGGACGATCTAAATTTTTAGTTACCAGGGATATTTCTCCATTATCCGTTTCCCCTTCAATTTCCCCTTCAACATTTCTAAGCGATAGTTTTCCATTATCTGAAGCAACATTAACATAATGAGCCATAATGTCTTCCAATTCAATATGCCCGTTATTCGTTTCAGCGTGAATCTCTTTAATGTTTAACTGCTCTGCGTGTGCACTTCCATTATCGATGTCCACCTGCAATGTTTCATACATTTTCTCGGGTAAATATACTTTTAATGTTAGGGATGTGCCAATAAAATCAAAGAAATGAAACATGTTATGATCATTGACTTCAATAGCCAATGTGTTTCCTTTCACATCTGCAGATAAATAATTTTCCTTATCCGATGAACTCTTACCTATTAGCTCTACTTTTGTTGTTGAATCCTTTGTTGAAATAATTTCTACCTGTTCATTATCTGCATCAATTTCAACATTTGCAATGTCATTATTATTTATTATTTTTTTCTCATCGACTGTAACGGGGTTATTTATAGAATTAAATGTAATGATACTTCCGATTAAACCAACCAATATAAGCATGAGTGCAATGGTAAAAAGTTTTTTTCTATTCATCATTTTTTAACCCACCTTTCACAAGTGATACATTATATTTCAAATACCGCAGAAACTGTGCCATTAATACCTTTGTGCCGTAATACATGCCAACAGTTATAAAAATCCCCGCTCCACATAGCGCCATGGAGAAAAATAATTCAAACCATTCGAATCCACCTGGGTATATTACGATATCAATTAATAACAATAGCGGGGAGACTATAAATGCAATCCCAGATGCCCAGCCGGCAAACACCACTGCAGCTAACCCAATAAATGGTCCAAGCACAATAATTAAGTTGAAAAACCCTAAGCCTATAACAGCCCAAACTGCCCGAATGATGTTACCTGTCGTAGCCGTTGTTTCTACTTTTTCCAAATGATAGGTGGCAAGTAATTCTTTCGCAATCTGATTTGGCGAACCCAATGAATCAGCAATTTGTTCCTCACTTTTACCTTCCACAGAACCATTCGCAAAATGCTCCTCAAAGTCCTGCAAAATATCCTCACGCTCTTCAGAAGAAAGCCCTTTTAGGGATGAATTCAGCTGGTTTAAGAATTGAAATTTAGTCACTGTTAACACCTTCCTTTATTAATTGATTGACACCTTGCGAAAACACCTTCCACTCTTGCATTAGTTCGTGAAGGTATTCTCTGCCTTTTTCTGTCAGCTTGTAGTACTTGCGCGATGGACCCTCTGTCGATTCCCGCAGATATGTTGTGAAGTATTCTTCTTTTTTTAATCGTCTTAATAGCGGGTACACAGAACCTTCTGATATCTCAATTTGGTCAGATATTTTTTGAACTAGTTCATAACCATAACGATCTTGCTTATCCAGTAAGACGAGGACACAAAGCTTTAAAACACCTTTTTTAAATTGAACGTCCATTGTAGATCACTCCATATTCAATTTTGCTCTAACAGTTATTGACTGGTACTATTCATTATATAGTACCGGTCAATAAAATATACCATGCAGTATTATTCAATGCAAGGTACTAAACTAAAATTACTTCAAAAAGTATCTTTAGGAAATAATTATTATTTTTTTAATGAGCAAAAAAAGGGACTTCATCCTAATTTGGATCAAGCCCATCAGTTAATCTCTTTTTCATTTACAGCATTTTAGTCCTCAAGCTTCCAAGCTGGGTTCCAAGCCACTTCCCATAAATGGCCATTTGGATCCTGAAAGTGACCGGAATACCCGCCCCAAAAAGTATCGTGTGCTGGGTCCGTGATCGTAGCACCAGCCTTTTTCGCTTGTGCCATTACCAGGTCAGCTTCCTTTTTGCTGCCTACATTATGGCCAATCGTAAATTCAGTCGGACTTGCTGGGGATAGCTCTACCTTTGTTTCATATGCGAGATCCTCTCGCTTCCAAATAGCAAGCTTTAACCCTGCCTGTAAATCAAAGAAGGCAACAGCTCCATGTTCAAATTCCTTGCCAACAATGCCTTCTGTCGGCAGTCCCAGTCCGTCCCGGTAAAATTCCAATGATTTCTCCAAATCATCTACCCCTAATGTAATTACAGTGATTCGTGGTTTCATAAATTAACGATACCTCCTCCTCTAATCTGTTACTATTATCTCGAATGTATTCACCATTGTATTGTAAAAAACGGACATGTTCATTAGTTCAAAAAATTTGATTAGGCGTTAACCCATAGTAGCGTTTGAAATTGTTAATAAAGTGAGACTGATCATAATACCCATTCCGCAGCGCAATATCAGTAATATGTGACTGTTTATCATGAAAAGTCTCCTGCAATACACCCTGAAATCGTATAATGCTTAATAGTTCCTTTGGGTTGATGCCTAACTCCTTTTGGAATGTTCTTCTTATCGTTCTTTCACTATAGCAGAGCTTTTCTGTTAAGACCTGAATCGAAATCATTCCTTTGGTAGCATACATATACTGCATGCTTGTTTGCAGTAATCTTTCCATTTTTAATTCATGCAAGGATAGAATCTTTACTAATTGATCTTCAATTCTTTTAATCTTTTCTGAAATTCCATTGGCAGTAATCAATTTTTCCATCATGAACACTGCTTCATTTCCCCATATATCCTCAAGAAACACATGATATTCTGTAAAATTGGAAACCGGATATCCTAAAACGTATTGCACTGTATCCGAAAAAAAGCGTATACCTAATAAGGTTTGACTTTCGGAAAGATTCAAAGCTTCGAATCTGGTCATCAACCCAGCTACAAATGCTCCTTTTGAAAGAGAAGGTGATCTCAAATCAAAGATAATATCCACGCATCCATCGGGAATGATTCGATGCAATATATCTGTATCGGATGCCTGATAGTCCACAGTCCAATAGCAAGCAACGTAAGGTTCTAAATTCTTACTCGGCGGATATTCCTTATAGTTATAATTGTCCACTAAAGAATTGCCTTGTAATGCAGGAGGCTGTATAGGACGATAGGGTTGCATAAAAATTCCCCAATTCATATTATTTTATTTTCTCTTTAAACGCATTCCTTTTAAAATGGTTATCGTATCCGTGCTGAGAAACTTTTCGTACGCTTCACTCTTTACATCATAAATTGCAATTTTACCTTCATCATCATAATGTAAACCCCATCCATATTTTTTAACCAAGGGAGATGCTCTAAAACATGCTTTAGGTTTTACAAAAAATTGCTCACGGAGTTCATCTAATTGATCCGAATCGATTTGATTCTTTATCAGGTAGGTTTTAAATTGTACATCCTTTTGTGTATATTTATATGGATTCTGCTTAAGTATGTCATATTCAATAGAAGCAATCGTAGGTTTATTATTTCTTGGTGCAGGTACAATGGCGGCAGTAACGTTTGAATCCTCTGAAATTTTAATAAACGTGTTCGTGTAACTCATATAATGCCTCCCTTATTTAATTACATCCTTACTTCATTCCGTACTTTTATTTATCGCTTCGTGCATTGATACTTTCTTTAATAATCGCTTATTAAGTAAAAGCGTAACATAATAAGCAGCAAGTATTACAAAAAAACTAATCGCAATATTTACCCAATCAATTTTAACTGGAATGGTTATGTTCATTTCGGCTGTTATTGAGTTCAGAAATGCTGAAATAGATACTAATGTAATTGGAATAGCAATAAAAAATCCCAGAATAACAAACCACACATTATATCCGATCATAAGCTTCTGAATAGTACGTTCATTATACCCTATCACTTTCATCAGCGAAATTTTATATGAATTCTCCTCAATTAGTAATGAGATTAATATATAAATAATAATAACGGCTATAATTGCTGCAACCAAAGCTATCGCGATGATGCCATAATTTAATGGCTGAATGATTTGCTCGAATCCCGTAACCATGTTATCTGTAAGTGATTTTGATGCCAATTTCTCTTTTGGTATGGCAAGCTCTTTATCTGAATACAGTGCCATATAGCTGTCTTTAGGATAATCGTTTAGCTGGTTTAATTGTTCCAATGGCATATAAATCATATCCCCAAGATAGGAGTTTGCTATATGGTCAATCCTAATGGGAAACGTTTTATTGGATAGTTGACTCGTAACTTCAATTTTATCTCCTTCTGCAATATCCAGTTTGTCCGCAAGTGATTTATTTATAATAACCGAATCGAATTTTAGACGATTGCCATCCATGTCCTTTAACTGAATCGCTGAATTATCTGGTTCTAATCCTGTTAAAACAAGGGACTGATCACCTTCCTTCGTTTCTATCGCGGAAGGAATGCTTGATGCAGGCTGACCGGACTGTGGCGGTTCTGTCTGCAGCTGGTTGAAGGTATATTCATACTTATAATGATAAACCTCAGTAAAATTATCATGAACCAAATATGTCATCGAGTCCTTCGTGATAAAGCCCATCAATAATAAAAGTGTCGCAAACATAACACCTATTGATAAAAAACCAATCCTCGGCAGATTACGAAAAATATCCCGCAAAATGAACTTTTTCGCAAATTTCAAATTGCGTAATTTAAAAATACGTTCAACTTTATTAACCTTGGTTTTTATTCGTCCCCCTTTCATTAATATCACTGGAGGTATTCTCAGCACACGTCGTACTAGAATATATGTTAAGGGAACAAAGAAAACAAGCGGTAACAATAAACTGATCAACAAATAGCCCGCATGTGGGTTTGTTGTTAAAACCGGCAGATTATAGTAGGCAGAAAATACCGAGATTAATGGATGCATTAACAACCAGCCCAATAACGTACCCACGATACTTCCAGACAGAGCCAGCAATGCAGCATAGGTAAGATAATGCCGAACGATTTCACTTTTTTTATAACCGATTGCATACAAAGTGCCAATTTGGACGTATTCCTTCTTCATTAACCGCCACAGCAAAATTAATATAATGACTAACGTAATCAGCAATATTCCAATTGGTAACGATTCACCCATTTTTTTAACGGCTGCTATATCCCCTTGAATAAATGTAATCCGATTATTATCTTGTTTACCGATCCACTGCAGCACATGATTATTCTCGTTTAGCAAATGCTTAAATGTTTCCTTATTATCCTGATTAAACCGAACACTATAATAGCTGTGTGTATTCGGCATATTCTTCAATACATCTCCCTGAACGATTGCAACCCCAAATGCACTCGGATTTTTTAAAAAACCCGATGTTATCCTTAATGGGTAAATATAATCAGGAATCGCCATTGTTCCTTTTACGACAAATTGTTCTCCCGATAAATCCAGTTGATCACCAATTGAAATGTCATGTGCTTTTGCAAATCCCTGATCAATTAAAATATCCTGATCAGATTGCAGCTTTCGACCTTCTATTACGGAATACGTATCAATAGAATGTGTCTCATTCAACAATCTAACAATCGTATCTTCCTTCATGGGTACATCAACGGACAATCTTCTTTCTAATTGAAGATCAAACTGTTCTTCCAGTTTATCCGTTTTCTTCAGAGGGTCTTGAACAACGAAGTTCGCATCCTCAACATGATTTGTTTGATAAAACGTATCTAAGTTATCAACTAAATTAGTCCCAGCAGCAGTAAACGAATAAAATAGTGCTGAACTGATAACAATTAGGACCCATGCAGCCAGGTATTGTGCCTTCTTCTCCTTAATAGTGCGAAACAGCTTTTTCCATAAAGTCACTACCATTCAATCCCTTCTGGTTCAATTGGCTGCTTGTTAATGGTATTCGATTCTATTTTTCCATCCTTAAGTGCAATTACTCGGTCTGCCATCGCACTTATTGCCTCATTATGCGTAATGATAAGAACTGTCGTATTATATTTATCATTAATCTGTTGAATCAGCTTTAATATTTCCTTTGATATTTTTGAATCTAGTGCACCTGTTGGTTCATCACATAAAAGCAATTCCGGCTTTCTTACGATTGCACGAGCAATTGAAACACGCTGCTGCTGTCCCCCACTTAATTCACGCGGAAAACGGTTAGCCATTCCTGTTAAACCAACAGCATCTATCAATTCATCGATTGTTAATGGTGACTTGCTTATATTTGCTGCTAGCTCAATATTTTCATAGACCGTCAGATTTGGAATAAGATTATACATTTGAAAAACAAAGCCAACCTTCTCCCGTCTATAATGAACTAATTGATTGTCGTTTAAAGAGACAATATCTTCACTATCAACATGTATTGTTCCGGAATCAACCCGGTCTATCCCGCCAATCGCATTAATTAGCGTCGACTTTCCTGAACCAGATGGACCAAGAATAACCACAATTTCTCCTCTGTTAATATCCAATTTTATGTCTGTTAACGCTTGAAACGAAGATAATCCACTCTGATACGTTTTATTAACCCCTTCTATTCCAAGTAGTTTACCCATTCATTTCCCTCCGTTAATCTTTTAATTTACCAGCAAATATAAATTCGATTTGCTGCTTTAACCTGTGTAAAAATTGATCTCTTGTTATAGAATCGTCATAAATGTAACTAAACATTTGCATCATTGCCGCGGCATATACTGTATTTGCTGCTTCTTCGGTATTTATTGGAGTAAGAAAACAATCGGCATTTTCTTCGATTATTTGTCTCACCCAAAGCATTGCTTCTTCATCCAGACCGAATAGACCACGACGCAGATGTATGCTCTCTTCTGCTTCCTCTGTCATTGCATGCATAATTTCCCTCCAAAAAGACTTTGAATAAAGGTCAAAAAATGCTGTAAACTCGGTCATTAATTGTGTAATCGATTCAACCGGATTTCCATTATAATCGGCAATTAATGATTGATTGTCATTTTCTAATTGTGCTACTTCTTCTGCAAAGATGGTGAGCAGTAATGCCCCCTTAGACGGGAAATAATTGTAGATTGTTCCTGTTCCAACTTTAGCGTCCTTTGCAATCATTGCCATAGACGTATTTTGAAACCCTTTATCCGTAAATATTTTTTTAGCTGATTGAATGATATTCAGTTGATTCTGTTTCTTCTTCTCTTCACGTAATCCTGACATGGTTTTATCTCCTTAAAAGTGAATGAGTTCATTTATGAATATATTCATATTTTAAATTATATAAAGTTTCTTGTCAAATGCATGCAATACCTCAAAGTAGGAACCGTGATATAAAATTTCCGGTTCTACGCATTAAAAAAGACAGGATCTGAATAATAATTTGATCCTGTCTTTTCCTTAATATTTTAAAAGATTGCTATGCTGCCTTTTTTGCATCGCCGCTTTTCTCTTATTCATCATGGTGAATATCAGCTTCAACAAAGGAGGCACCGCAAAATAAATAAAGAAGGTACGAAACAGCTGATATCCTGACACTATCGATAAGTCTGCATGAATTTCATGAGCAATAATCCCCATTTGATCCATTCCACCGGGGGCCATACTCAACAGTGCTGTAGCATTTGATATAGGATGAAATTGATTAAGAATCAGGCTTAATACAATTGCCCCTATCACCAGCAATACGCCACTTGCAATTGCAAGGCTGAATGTTCTTATTTTCCTGGATATTTGGTCTGTTCTTAGCATTAAACCTACATGTGTACCAATCATTAACTGTGCCATATCAATTATAATGAATGGAAGATGTGGTCCTTCTAAACCACCTAATTGAAGTATTGTCGTTCCAATAATAGGCCCCAGTAAATAAGCAGTAGGAAATTTAATTTTAGTACCGACAAGTGCAAATAAAATACACACGAGCGCAAAAATAATAATTTCCGGGAATAAATTTGCAAATTCAGGAGATGTGGATGTTGAATTTACAACGTTTACTGAACCATTAGCATCCCCTTCCCCAAACAATGGAATCGTAACAAGCAGCGGCATAACAATAATAATGATCATTAGGCGGATAACCTGTGTAACCGTCACAACAGCTAAATTAATCCCCTTTGTTTCCTCTGCAAGCATGATCACTTGCGTCAATCCACCAGGAATACTACCTAAAAGCGATGTACTGTAATCATTCCCGGATAGCTTTGATACAACATAGGCAATACCAGAGCATAATAGTAATAACAATAACGTCATTAGCAGCATGGAAGGTAATTGAAATGCCATTTCTTGCAATGCGTTTGACGTCATCGATAGCCCTATCGTATATCCAACAAGAATCATACCTGCATTTCTAAAGGATGCTGGCCATACATAATCAAGTTTCATCGCATTTGTTCCAATTAATACAGCTATCATCGGCCCAAGCAGCCAAGGAACCGGGATATGAATCAGTGTAAATAGAACACCTCCGATAATGGCAGCAACAAGTGTTGGGATAATTTGTTTAACGTTATTAAATTTACGTTGCTTCATATTTTATTCCAGCTTTCATTCCAGTGGTTCTTTACTGATCGTGCAGTTCGCTATCTTTCTAGCTTAAGTTCTAATTTTCCACTTACATTTCATAAACAATTGACTCCCTTTTAATTCCGCAGTAAGGCTTCCATCCATTTTTTGCATCAAACCCTTTGCAATGGATAAGCCCAATCCTGTACCTTTTCCTTTCCTTACTTGATCTGCTTTATAAAAACGATCAAACAAATGAATAAGATCTTCCTCCGTTAACAATGGAGCAGGATTACTAACGGTAAACACGACAAATGATGAAGTATTTTCAAGGGTTATGGTTATATTACCAGTTGAATGCCTTATAGCGTTAGTAACTAAATTTTCTACAACACGTTTCACTGCCGAAGTATCCGCCAAAATCCACGCGGAATTTTCTGGCATACTGATGGACGGCACTATATTTTTTTTATTTAATTCCTCATAAAAGCCTACTAAGACTTCTGGAACCAATTCATTTAATTTTACCTGTTCTACCCTTAATGGAAAATCCTCCGAATCAATAATGGACAACTCAAAAAAGTCCTCAAGCAAGACTTTTAATCGAAGTGCACCATTTTTAACTATCGCAGTATATTCTGTTCGTTTTTCTGGAGTTATGTCATCCAGTTCTAAAAATTGTATATATCCTAAAATGGATGTCATCGGTGTACGGATATCATGTGAAATGCTTGAGATTGCCTGTTTTAATTCGTTTTCAGTCCTCCTTTTTTGTGCAATTGACAGTTTGATTTCATTAATTTGGTTATTAATTTCCTTAGTAAGTCTCTCGAAATCCCTGTCATAAAAATCAAGTGTAATTTTCCTTTTGGTATTATCCAGGTGTGCATTCTCTAATTGTTCAGTGACACTGCGTATTTCCTTTCTTAAGAAAAGAAGACGTGTGAGAAAAAATAGTGCAATCAATATTGAAATTATTGTTATATACATCATTTTTCTCACTCCATCCATTTATTTTATTTCCTTTTTTTGTAATACAAAGCTACCCCATAAACCAAAAACTGCAAAGGTAACAACCGGGACGATTATCATTTTAAACATTTCACTATTGTTAAATGTACTTGCATTTATAATTTCCCAGACTAAATTAAAAATAAAATAGTTTGGTACAAATTCAAATACTGGTATTAAATCAGCAAATTGAAACATTATACTTTCAGAAACCTGAAAAAAAAGGAGCATTAAAGCAATTGCTTTTCCGCTATCAGTCAATAGAGTCGCAAGCAAAGCCATCATAGATGCATATGCAGCTGCATAAAGTACGATCAATCCAATCGTTTTTAAAAAATAGTCCAGCTCGGGCATATTTTGAAAATCGAAATATAAAGCAAAAGTGCCTGTTAAGACGACTGGAACAATTAACGAAATGATTATCGCTCCAATTGAAAATACAACTAATTTCGCAAAGTAAATTCGTATTCTGCTGTTCCCGGAAGATACAATACTTTTCATCGTTCCAAATGAATATTCTTTAGAGATAAAGAAACCGGCTAATATACAAGGGACAAGCTTTATAACATAATTGTTTGCACTAAGCAGCTTTGACTGATAAAAGTCACTCAATTTAAACAACTCGGTCCCCTCGTCAAACACGATTAATAAGGGGTATATAATACTCGCGACAACCAATAGCAATGTCAACAACCAAAACGAACGATCCTTTCTTAGCTTATACAATTCCGCTTTAATGATATTACCCATGTTGAACACCACCAATAAGATTCATAAAATAAGATTCCAAATCCTGTCCCATTGGCATAAATTGTTCAATAACCAGTCCGTTATTGACAAGAATTGAGGATATCCTACCGGGCTCATCAACAAATTTGAATAACTTAATAACACCATCTGGCATAACTACAAAATCATTCGTTTTAAGGATTGTTTCCATAATGGAGGCTGCCTTTTCCGGATTGTTCACTTTAATTTGCAAAAATTGCTGGCACTTCGCTATAAGCTCATCCATCGTTAATTGCTCCAACAAGTTCCCTCTATGAATAATACCATAATGGGTCGCGAGCAAATGCAATTCACTTAGGATATGGCTGGAAATTAAAATCGTAATGCCAAATTCCTTATTCAGTCTCTTCAAAAGCTCCCTCACTTCGACAACTCCCATCGGATCCAGACCATTGGTGGGTTCATCGAGAATTAAAAATTCAGGGTCTCCAAGTAATGCAATTGCAATCCCAAGCCTTTGTTTCATACCCAAGGAAAAATTCTTTGCCTTCTTTTTTCCTGTATCGTTAAGGCCGACTAATGCAAGGGTCTTTTCCGCACAATCTTCCCCTGGTATTCCTTTTAATAGCCGATGCGCTTCTATATTTTCAGCAGCCGTCATATGCGGATACAGCGCTGGACCTTCAATCATCGTTCCTATCCGTTTCCGTGCATGAATAAGTTCCTGTCCATTGCTTTCCCCAAATAATTCAATTGATCCGGTAGTTGGCCTGGCAAGACCAGAGATAATTCGAATTAAAGTAGATTTCCCGGCACCGTTTTGTCCAATAAAACCATAAATGGATCCTTTTTCAATAGAAAGGTTTACTTTACTTAGTGCATGCTGTTTTTTAAATTTCTTAGATAAACGGTCTGTTTTAAGAATATATTCACTCATCTATTTCCCTCCCTAATGTGATGCTTAAAGTATAGAAAGAAAATCTTAATCAATACTTAAGGAGAAAATTAAGAAAACCTTAAGATTTAAGTCGGTAACCCATCCCCCAAATCGTCTCAATATATTCTTCATCCGGATTAGCTGCTGCCAGCTTGCTTCGAATATTGCTCATATGTACATTAATCGTATTATCATCCCCGTAAAACGCTTCATTCCAAACACTTTCAAACAAATTTTTCTTTGTAAAAACCTTTTTGGGTGACGACATTAAGAGAACTAATATCTCATATTCACGCGCTGTAAAAATAAGCTCTTTACCTTGTACAGATACAATTTTAGCATCTGGATCAACTTCAATATCTTTATGTTTAAGTTGTTCTTCGATTTTTGATGATAGATTAATACGTTGATATCTTCTTAAATGGGATTCAATTCTTGCGGAAACCTCTTCTATATCAAATGGCTTTGTAATATAATCGTCCGCACCTGTTCGTAACATGTCTATTTTGGTTTGTTGATCTAATTTTGCTGAAATAATAATGACTGGGATATTACTTTGATCAGCAATTTTTGCAAGAATTTCATCACCAGACATGCCAGGAAGCATAAGATCAAGAAGCACCATATCCCATTCCTTGCTTTCCAAATAAAGCATTGCCTCCGTACCGGAAAAAGCTGGCTGTGGGAAATAACCGTTTTTTCTTATAATATTGCATAGTAATTGGTTAATATCGTCATCATCTTCAACTACTAAAATTTTTATTTGTTCATTCATATCTATTTCACCTCTGATGTTCCAGAATGATCTACTTCTAAATAATCATAAACGTTTTATTTTCTTTAAACAATCTATGTCAGTAGACTAACTTCCAAACTTAAGGTTCTCTTAATAATTATCTTTAGAATTTTTAAAGGACTTATATCTAAACTTAATCTATCAAAAAAGGGGGTCAATAATTGTATGAAAGTCATTAGAATTCACGATAAATGGAAGAAAAGCTTGATAATAGTAATCTCTATTATCATATTTATATGGTCTTTACTATGTTTTAATATTGAAAGTACTGGGGCACATACAAACAAAACGATTTGGGAAATCGATCGATTCATACAATCCAAAATGGAAAAGAACAACATTCCAGGTGCAGCAGTAGCGATTACCCATAATAATAAAGTTATTTTTACAAAGGGATACGGAAAGACAGGAGACAACACCTCCGTTACAGCAAAAACACCATTTGCGATTGCTTCATTAAGCAAATCCTTTACAGCACTGGCTGTTATGCAGCTAGTTGAAGCTGGAAAAGTGAAGTTAGATACTCCTGTTGAGGATTATATTCCTTCCTTTAAACTCACCGACACAAAAGGCGCCAAAATAACTGTACGGCAGTTATTGAATCATACAAGCGGATTAACAGATAAGGTATACCCGGATATGACGCTAAATCCACAGCCAAATTCATTAGAAGCTGTTATAAAAAGATTAGAAAATGTATCTCTCGCAGTCGAACCAGGTAAGGAGTATCATTACAATAACCCGAATTACCAAATACTAGCGCGTCTGGTAGAGGCAGTTAGTAATGAGGAATTCTCTACCTATTTGGAAAATCATATCTTTCAGCCATTAGAAATGGAACAAACATTTAATGTGTCCACTACCATGGAACTTAATCAAAATCCCGAATTCCCTTCTGGTCACTATTTTCTGTTCGGAATACCTGTAGCCGTTGATGAGCCCAATTGGTTTATCAGTGGTCCTGCAGGTATTGTTTCTAACGTCAATGATATGGCAAAATGGTTAATTTCACAATTAAATGGTGGAAAATATCGTAATGAGCAGATTTTAAGTAGTGAAAGTATAAAATCAATGCAAACCGCTTCAAGTCCGACAATTTCTTATGGAATGGGCTGGAATATAGGTAAGACAGAGGATGGAAAAAAACAAGTACAGCATAGCGGGATATTATGGACCTACAAAGCTGAAGAGGTTTTGTTACCTGAACAGGGCTATGGAATCGTAATGCTGTTCAACAGTGGCTTAAATGCCTTTGTTGACTACTCCTCCTTTACAAGTGGCATATCTAAGCTACTATCGAATCAGACTCCAAATGAGCCATTTTATAATAGTCAGATGATTGAAATGTTCATGGTTGTATTAATTATAATCACCATTATCATAGGTATTCGAAAACTAAAATATATAAAAAAATGGGAAGGAAAATATAAAAAACGTCCAAAATGGCGATCCATTATCTATCTGATATTTTCGCTTTTACCGTTATATATATTGGTTTTCTTACCACAGCTGCTGACATTTATTGGAGGTGGGCGAGTACTCAATATAAAGGGAATTTTTCTAATGATGCCCAGTATTATTATTTGGCTAGGAATAACCTCTATACTAAGCCTGGCAATTGTCATAAGATGCGTTATCCGGATTCCAAAATTAAAAAATAGTTCACAAATAAGTAATTTAAAAGATAAACTCTTTTAACAACTGCAGTGTCTTTAATAGTTTTCCAAGCGGATCTGCCGATTGAGCTTTTCTATCGGCAGATTTATTTATTTTATCCAAGTGTATCTGCCGATTAAACGTTTCTATCGGTAAATTACTTTATTTTTCACAAGCGAATCTGCTGATTGAACGTTCCTATCGGCAGATTACCTTTATTTTATCCAAGTATATCTGCCGATTAAGCTTTTCCATCGGTTTTCCAAGCGAATCTGCCAATAAAGCTTTTCTCACGGCAGATGTCCCTGCCTTTTTAGCGACTACGGAAATGACACCCATAGTCCATACCTAATTGCTTAATAATCACGATTCACAAAATAATTCAATATATGTTTTAGAAAAGTGGTATTGTGTGGCATCTTCTGCAATGCTTCAATAGCAAGACAATAATGCTCCCACATCGCTTTTCTAGCACCACCTGGACCAAGGATGGAAACAAATGTAGAATTGTTATTTTCAGCATCCTTATTGGTCGATTTTCCAAGTAGGTTCCAATCTCCCTCAACATCAAGCAGGTCATCCTTTATCTGAAATGCAATGCCGGTGTGATAGGCATAATTTTTCAAAGCAGCAATTTCAGACTTATTTGCTTCGGCAAGTATTGCAGGCATTACAAGGGATGCTTCGAACGCTATACCAGTTTTATAAAAAGACATCATATTTAATTGTTCCAAAGTCAATTGTTTCCCTTTTGAATCCAGATCCATCGCCTGCCCCTTACACATATCGGCCGTCATTTGTGATGAATATTGAATTAGGTTTAGAACAGTTTTTGAATCGAACTTATCAAGTAATGCTTGTTCGTTGGTTGCCTTCTGAGTCAGAAAGAGACCAGTTAATTCTGCGATTGCAGTGTTATAAACTTGATGCAATGTAGGATGCCCCCTGCGGATAGACGCATTATCCTGGGATGGAAGGTCATCAAAGATTAAGGATGCTGTGTGCATGTATTCTAATGACCTTAGCAGCGGAGTGATTGCTGATTTGTCTAATCCATATTCGTTAACGGCCATAAGCCAAGTCATTATTGGTCTCAACCGTTTCCCATCACCTTCTAGGCTATAATTTGCAGCATCAATGATTGGTTCCTTTATTAATGGTTTCTTTTGATCCTTAGGTATAATTAAAATGGTATTAATTTCGTTACGTACAGCTTCAATAGTTTCTGAAAAGTATTCCCGTTCCTTCCGTTCATTTTTCAGAATGGTAAGTATATGGTCGCGAAGCAGCTTATCAAAAAAATCCACGTCATCAGCTTTTCGTACCAGCTGTTGAATGACTTTATTGAACTTCGGATTTCCGGAGAAAAAGAGTTCCATAACCTCCTTGTATTTTTCATTCCCCATTCGTTCTTTAAATCGTTTCAAACCATTTATCACACGGTCTAAAATAACCTCACAGGTTTTGGGATCTGAGTTATATACGTTATGGATCAAATTGGAGATAACCGTCCAGTATAATTCAAAAGGATTTATAAGATCCGGGCGTATGTCATGGTATTCCAAATAATACGTATAGGGTGTTACCGCACCATCCTTCATGTCTTCAAACATATCCGTAAAATCATCGGCCAGCTGGTTATAAATACCATAATAGAATGTCCGGCTGTCAATTTCCTCATCCTCAGGGGCGCGGATTACTGAACGGACAATCAATCGTGATGATGCTGATTTTAAAATGATTGGTATATAAAGCTCTTCATTGGTGTAGCCCGCATTTGACAAGTCTTTTAAACGGTCAACTTCCTGCGAATTAAAAAATACATAAGCATGCTCGAAAAAGTTTTTACTTGTCTCTGGTTGCTGATGAGCCTTCAAATACTCAAATGCATCTCGAAGTTCCGAATGAATATAACGAATGAGTTCCTTTGTTTTTCCGTGCCACTCACCCATTTCCGGCACCGATCCTGTAATAAGGGTGGTGCGTATCAAATCTGAGTATTGCTTTTTTTCCTTAGTGGATAGGACATTTGAATCCAGAAGATCGTCAATGAAGGGATATGTCAGACCATAGCAATAACCTAGCCTGATAGCTTTATCAAGTCTCGAGGCTCGTTCGTCAGGAGATATCTTATCCCCCATTTCCTCAGTCTCCTGCATTACCACCCCGGCAATAATCTTAATCAGTTTTCGCTGGGCTTGGTCAGCATCCATCTCCTTTGGGATATTAGTGGATACGGTCTTAAGTTTGTTCATCACCCAAATCATGGCAGATTCAACGCCTTCCTTCTGGGCAAACCGGTACAAACCTGCCATACTGAATAGTTCCGGTTTATCACTTTTATCTTTAATCAGATAATCCTTCAAACTGTCAACTATACTCCTAATCCTAGTCTGCGTGTCAGTTGAATTCAAGTCTCTTCCCAAATCCCGCATGAAAATGTAGGAAATACTCCGATCCAAATAACTATCCAGTTTCCCTGTATAATACAGCCATTGAATATAGTTATGATACCCTTCTTGAATATTAGATTTTCCCTTGCGGCGCGATAAATAGGATAAAAATGAATGATGGTGTATATGGTTGTGTTTCCATGATTTTATATCTTTAGTCAGCAAAGGTGCATATGTTTTTTTCATAACTTGCTCATGAAGCGATTTAAAATATTGGGCAGCCTTTTTTTCGGCTTGACGATAGATGCTATTGGCACTATTTATTAATTCCTCATTCATACTAATACCTCTACTTAATCCAATTTAATAATCCAAACATTTTTCTAAAAAACAAAGTAATTTATATATAATCTAAAGGTAACATTTTTATAACTCTAAAGCTCTCAATTAATCTAAAAGAATCTGTTTCTCTTCGTAAAATATCTTCTACAACCTGAACAGAACAAAAAATTCGCATAAAAAAGACCCGGATATCGGGAAGGTTTATTTTCACAGAATTCGAGTCAGAATTGAAATTGTTAATGTTTAGATAAAACGGGAATAAATTCCAATAGAGTTTCCTTAGTTAGGTACCTTCCGCCAGTATTGACGTGTTTCTTCGTCAAGAACAACGTATCCTAACTTTTCAAGTTCGTTTCGAAGGTCTTTTATATCTTTGCCTTCTTCCTTCTGCAATGCAATTTCTCTTGCCTTAAACACAGCGTTGGCTGCTTGCGATATATCCGGTGTATCTGGAACCCAGCGTCTGTATTCATTTTTAAACGGATCCCCCTCTTTTGACCATGGATAACCATGCTTCTCAAAAGCCATTGCAACCGGGTCAGTTTTATCATCATATTTATCGCGAAACAGTTCATAACCGGATTTCCCAAGAATCACAAGCTGTTTACCATCAAAAAACAACGTCTCAATGTCCTTTAAAGGAATTATCTGCTTATACCCATCCTTTTTCAGCTGTACCTCATGATCGGTAATCGTAATAATAAGCAATTCTTTAATTGCTATAAAGGCAAGCACAAATCCTGCAATTAAACCAAGTACCGCCAAGATGATTGGCAGCCAAAACCCATTTAAGGAATTGATAATTTTAATCGGCCCCTCAAAAGGAATCCAAGGCAATGTTAAAGCCCATGCAGCGATAGATGGGATGAAATATCCTAGAACAAGCCCAACTCCACCAAATACCCCGTAAAGTAAAAATCCAGTTAATCTGGAATATCCTAATACCGTTTCTTCATGATTATATGCCAACCGTGTCACCTTCTTTTTAAATTAAACTTTAATTGCTTTTTCAACAATATCTATTAGTTCATCGCTGTATGTTTCCAGCTCTACCTTACTAGTAATATTGGAGTTCATCATATATTCACCAATTGCACCTTGAATTACATTTGCCATGACCTCAACATGAAACGTTCCAAATATCCCTTTTTCCTGACCATCCCTAAGTATTTGCTGAAGCTCATACATAATTTGATCTTCATCATCATCACCTAATTTATAATAAGGAATGTTGTCGGGTGTTCTGGCATTAAAGATAATTTCTATTAGTGCAGTATTGCGGGCATGATGTGTACCTTGATATGCTAAGCTGGCCATTATAAATGTATCCAATTTTCTTTCAGGTGCTTCTTCCTGCCGTACTTTACCTAAAATATAGGAAGTGAAGCGTTCCAAAAGTTTCATTAGCAACTGATTCATCAAATCGTTTTTATCTGAGAAGTGATATGAAATCAATGCAGTACTAATCCCTGCCCTTTTGGCAATCTGAGAAAGACTTGCCTTTACATAACCGATTTCATCAAGCGTTTGTATTGCTGCCTCAATGATTTGTTCACGTCTTGCCTCAGCAATGAACGAATGTTTCTCTTTTCTACTCTTTTCGTTAGGGGTCTTAGCCTTTCCCTCACTTTCATTCATAGAAAAACTCCTTTACTTTTTTGATTAAATGATTAATTTTTTATTTGAATGGTCAATCAAATTTTATTGCAAAAAAATAATGGTGTCAACATAATTTTTAATCATAATCAATTTGCTTTTTAATATAATTTGCATCCTCTTTACCGATATTATAATACTCTGCCTGATGTTGTGAATTGCTTAGGGCTATCTATGAAAATATGAACATCCGGATTGTCAAAATCTACTTTTAGATTGTAATTTTGTTTTTTATTCAAATAGATCATCATAAAATTATCAATAACTTCTTGGTTTTCTGAATCAGTTATCACTTTTGCAAAGTCAATTTGCCCCTTATGATTATCAAATCCTACACGAATCTCCCTGGAGTGATTGTTAGTAACTGCTTTTCCTACTATATAACCACTCGTGAATACACCGAGAATTAATGCAATTACAATAAGTTTTTTTAGTTTCTTCAACGAATACCCTCCTTTTAACCAATTTTCCAATGAATACAAATTATCTTTTTGACTTTGCAATTTTGTTTTTATCTATTAGAGTTAATAATCAGAATCCCATTATTTATTTTAACACATTACCATGTATATGGATGTGAACCATTTTTACCTGTAATTGCAATGTTTACTGCCTAGCAGGAATTGGAAGGATCCTCCACTTATTCCAGTTGTGATACCCTCTATTCAATTGCTTTTGCTGCATGTTTTGGAAATATACCCATTTGTGTAATCCACAGTTCAGCAGGTAGTTATCCAATCCATTTTTTTGATTAAGGTAAACGAAAAAATCCCTCATAGTAATACTTTTTCTCCCGGTATATATAAGGAAATATGCCCTAACGTATGCCAAGGTGTGCAGGACTTTCAATGTTTTTCCGTATGCTTCCCCCCACTATCCAATGGTGTATAAACCTTTTGTGTATATTTCGTTATGGCTGCATCATAATTTGGATACTTATATTCCAGGGCCTTTGCCACAGCTTTAGCGTATTTTCTAAATAACTCATAACAAGTAAATAAAGACTGCCACACGGCTGAATAACTACTTCCAGAATAGCTTGTAAGCAATGTTTCCCAATCTTGTTTTGGGAGGTAACGGTCAATAAATTTGCAGTTTTTTCCCACACTGAAATTAAAGCCGTTCTCTAAACCGATTTGCCAGGACATCATTCTTAGCAGATTTGGCCTTACAATCTCATTCAAATGATCAATAGCAAATAGGATCTCCCTTCTCGCTAATCCCTTTACTACATATGTTGAAACCCACCAAAATTCATTGCAGCAATCATCAAATTCTCTTGCAGTTGGTTTTTTAGTCCAATATTTTTGATCATTTGGAGTTACTTCCTCTTTAACAAGTTGATCCTTATCCAGCAAGACTTTAACTAAACCGTCACTATTAATAAAGTAATCCTCTACTTCTTTAATCGGAATAAGTGTCAAATCTATCCGATTGCCATCCTCAAATAGCATGAGATAAGAAAACCAATCCCCTAACTCTGGCGGAAAAAGTTCCATATCTTCTGGTTTTTGCATCATTAAACGATCACCAAAAATATCTAGCCATTGATCGTTTTTTTTGAATGAATCCATATCTGTTACAAAATAAGAAATATCATAATCCTGGAATGAATCACGGGGAATGTTTTTATTCGTTCGTGATCCTTCCAGCGTTACAAGACGAATTCTAGTATCATTTCTCGCAAAATCCATTAGCATACTCATCATTTGATGCTCACTTCTCATTGTGAATTTCCCCCAGTTATTAGTCTCACATTTATGGCCACCAATTACTAATTATGCTAACTATTTCCAATTCTATTCTGACTTCTATTTTTGCATCAGCATTTAATAATCATATCCAATACAGATTATCATTAATGAATATCTTTTTTCTTGAAGTTACCACCTTTAACTTCAGCAACATCATACACTGCAACAAAAGCATGTTTATCAATTTCATAAATGATTTCTTTCATTTTGCTGTCTTCTAAACGGTTAATAATACACGTAATTTCTTTGAATTGTTCATTTGTATAACCGCCTTCAACTTGATTATATGTTGCACTGCGCCCTAAACGATCACGTATGGTTTCTACCATTAACTCAGGTTCGCTTGTAATAATTTTAAACGTTTTAGAACCACTTAACCCTTCCTCAACAGTGTGAATAACCTTAGAAGCAATAAAATAGGCAATTCCCGATAAGAATGCACCTTCAAGACCAAACACTGTTGAAACAACAATAAATACAAACAAGTTTAAGAATAAAATAAGGTCACTTGTTCCAAAGGGCAATTTTCGAGATAGCAATACCGCTAACATATCAATGCCATCTAATGCACCGCCATTTCGCAATGCTACCCCCATACCGAAACCAATAACAATACCACCAACGACAGTAACTAGCAATGTATCTCCCTGAATGATCGTTGGTATATGGTGCATAATGCTTGTCCCATATGCCAATGAAATTATACCGATAACGGAATATATGGCAAAACTTTTACCTATTTGTTTGTATCCCAAAAATATGAACGGGATATTCAATACTGCAATCAGAACTCCCAGAGGTATCCCAAATAACTGCGAACCAACGATACTTAGACCCGTTACACCGCCGTCCGACACGTTGTTAGGAATTAGTATTGCCTCCAATCCATAAGCTGTTATAAAAGCTCCAATAATAACTGCTAGAGCCCGTAATACCTTTTTAATTCTTACTGTGCTTTTTTGCCTTGTGTTTGTGCTCATTTGTTTTCCTCTTTCCAAACTATGTTCTATTATTTCTTTTGTATTTTTCATTCCTATATTTAATTATTTCTTGCATTGTTCCGGTAGTGTTTTGCATAATGGTTTTCACTCTTTGTATAAAGCATAATGGTTTATCAGCGAATCATACAGTGAAAAGCTAAATTAATATATGTATGTAATTCCATTATATATTTATTGAAATGAAAGAAAAAGACTGAACCATTATTGGATCCAGCCCGAATATAAATCGCTTATTTTGCTAAGGAATTTCCGAGTTCTTCAATGAAAAACCAGGAAACAACTATTGGATGGAGATGCAGTGACAGGTTTAATGTCCCAAATCACTTTTACCTTGAATGGCTCACTTCGCCTGTTCCCCTGTACCAGCCATATTCTCTCGGCCAAAGTTATGGAGCAATGCCCGCACTTCATCTGTTGACTCAGTCGCCATCAATTGATTTCTTAATTCACTCGCACCTCGAAACCCACGGACATATATCTTAAAAAAGCGACGAAGAGGTTTGAATGGACGTGGCTCAAATTCTTTTGAATAGTTATCATGGAGATCAAGCTGCAACCTTAAGAGATCAAGCAATACCTTACTGCTATGGTCTTTCGGTTGTTTTTCAAAGGCAAATGGATTTTTAAAAATACCACGTCCAATCATTACTCCGTCAACACCGTATTGATGAACGAGCTCCATGCCTGTTTGATAGTCAGGGATATCTCCATTGATCGTCAAAAGAGTGTCTGGTGCTACCTGATCTCGAAGCTTCTTAATCTCCGGAATCAGTTCCCAATGAGCATCCACATTGCTCATTTCCTTTCTTGTACGCAAATGAATGGAAAGATTAACGATGTCCTGCTTCAATAAGTGTGTAAGCCAGTCATGCCATTCGTCCACATCCGTGTAACCAAGCCTTGTCTTCACACTAACAGGCAATCCCCCTGCTTTTGCCGCCTGTATGATATCCGCTGCAACGTCTGGACGACGGATAAGACCAGATCCCTTCCCCTTTGGTGCCACATTTTGAACAGGACAGCCCATATTAATATCTACGCCACTAAATCCAAGTTTCGCCATACCAATACTCATTTGCCGAAAATACTCAGGCTTATCTCCCCAAATATGGGCAACAATTGGTTGCTCATCTTCTGTAAAAGTCAAACGTCCGCGCACACTTTGGATTCCCTCAGGATGGCAATAGCTTTCTGTGTTTGTAAACTCTGTAAAAAACACATCAGGTCTGGCTGCTTCACTTACTACATGGCGGAAAACAACATCCGTCACGTCTTCCATTGGTGCAAGTATAAAAAACGGTCGTGGTAAATCACGCCAAAAATTATCTTTCATATCAAATTCAAACCCTCTCATTATGGGACACTAGGACAGACCTTTTCCCCAAAAATAAAAAGCATAGATGTGCATGCTCATTTACACCCATACTAAGCTTAAGGTATTTCCCCTAAACTATTATATTTTATCATTATATACATTAATAGTAACAAATAAAAAGTGCAAGTAGAATAGGGTAAATGAGGTAATGAGGAAGGCAGTTATAGTGGCCTGGTTTATACTACATATTAGTGAAAAAACGCATTTTCAGAAAAGATTGTTACATGCTATGATCATATTTATTCCCGCAAATGAAATAGGAACACTTAGTTCCGATTATTACCGGCTATGCGGAAGTCCATCACGGCTTTAACGCTGGAACTGGATGTGGCCCACCATGTTGCTAGCTAAATAGAGCCAAATTTTATACTTTATAAACCAATAAAAATAGGGTTTCCTACATAGATACATAGGGCAAAATAGCCGCATGCAAATTCAATGTATGGAAACCCTTTGTGCATGGCCATATTCTATCTATTTATCCTAGACATCAATGCCACGCACTCAACATGCCCCGTCTGCGGAAACATATCAACAGGTTGCACTTCCTTCGCCTCATACCCTCTATCTTCCAAAATCCGCAAATCTCTTGCCAATGTGCTTGGGTTGCATGAAACATATACAATCCGCTTCGGTCCCATATCAGACATAGCATGTAATAACGCTTCATCACAGCCTTTGCGTGGCGGGTCGACAACAATAACATCAGGATTCAAGCCCTGTGCTTTCCACCAGGGCATTACTTTTTCAGCTTCTCCCACGTAAAATTCTGCATTTATAATTCCGTTCAGCTTTGCGTTTTTCTTAGCATCATTTATTGCTTCCGGAACAATTTCCACGCCATAAACCTTTTTAGCCTGCTGTGCTAAAAACAATGAAATGGTTCCAATCCCGCAATAGGCATCAATTACAACATCTTCCCCGCCAATTTGTGCGTATTCAAGCGCCTTATCGTATAGCACCTTCGTTTGCTCCGGGTTTACTTGATAAAATGACTTTGCCGAGATCGCAAAGGACAGATCCCCGATTTTGTCGTAAATGTATTCCTCACCCCATAAAATCTTTGTCCTTTTGCCTAATATGACATTTGTACGTTTATCATTTATACTCTGCACGATTGACTTTATATTTGGGAATGCCCCTGTGAGTTCTTTTATCAAAACTTCTTTATTAGGAAGTTTTTCCGTTCGTGTTACAAGTACAACCATTATTTCGTTTGTAGCGTCACCCGTACGAACCATGATATGCCTTAAGACACCGCTATGTTTCTCCTCATTATAAGCCTTTATCCCAAGTTTGCCGGCAATGCTTCTAACCTCCTTAACCACCTCATTAATTGTTTCATTGTGTGTTGTACATGTTTCCGTATTTTCAATGATCCGGTGGCTGCGTTTTTGGTAGAAGCCCGTTATTAGTTCACCATTTTTTTCACCGACAGGAATTTGCACCTTATTACGATAGTGCAACGGATCCGTCATACCAATGATTGGATGAACCGGTACATGTTCGAGATGCGCAATTTTTTTCATTGCATTTTTCACTTGATTTTGTTTCATCTCAAGCTGCAGCCTATAGCTCATGTGCTGCAGACCGCATCCATTACAATTCATATGACATACGGGGTCAATTCGTTCGGGACTCACCTTAATTAATTCAAGCACTTTACCGAATCCAAAGTTTTTATTTACTTTTATCACTTTCACCATAGCTTCTTCACCGGGCAGGGCATTAGGCACGAATAATGGATAGCCATTAATTTTACCGACGCCATTTCCTTCATGGGTCAGATCTTCAAAGTTAAGGGTAATTGTTTCATTCTTTTTCACGGGAGCTGTTTGTTTTGCCATTTTAATCTTCCTTTACGTTCGTGTATGTTGTGGTTATCATCTTATCATATCTCGTCTATTTCAACTAAAATACTCCTTTAAAACCCACAAGGAGTTAAAAAGGAGTATTAATTTTTTCTCATACTGGTTTTAACGTTTTCTCATCAAAAAAGACATTTCTTAATGAGAATTCTTTCGGGGCAGAAAAAATCCGCTTAATCCGAGCAACACTCTCTTTCGGTGCGCCGGGGACATAGGGCTCTTCTAATTTTAATGATGCCGAATAAATCCAATCATACAGTTTCGCCCTTGGCTGCCTATTGCCAACGTATTCAATTATGGCTGCAACCTTTGTTAATTTATCTAGTTCTTCATCAGTTAACTTATTAATTTCATTTTCATCCAAAAAAAGTTCATCAAAATATTTCTCATATTGGGAAGAATAAAGATCAATAAGCAAATTTGTTAGCGCAAAATTAAAGTCTTCTGCTTTTATTATATTGAAAACTCTTTCCAATTTTTGTTCAGATCCTTTCCAACATAATTTATAACCATCTTTTGTCGATCTCGCAAATACTTTCTTCCTACATATTTTTCAAAAATATTCAATACCTGTTCCAATGAGTCAATGCTTAAATAATTCACTAGAAATGCAGCATCATTAAAGTCCCTGTATGGTTCAGGTCTTGCAGATAATATTTTCATTGCTAGCATCTGTTCAGCACTAGGAGCAAATACTCTTAAGTTTTTAAATGAACAGATTTCTTTTAAACTTTCTTCTTTAATATACCTCATTGGTTCTCTAATGTCCTGATTTATCCAATCACTATTTAAACCGTACATTTCTGCAATGTCTGTCAATATATTCTCAACTAAAGTGGAGGTATCAAACAGTGCGTCGACATCCTTTGTTGCTGGACGGGCATCAAAACAAGCCATCATAACTGTACCACCATAAATATTTAATGAGAGCTCTAATTTATTTTCTTCAAGTTTTTCATCTAATATTTCCAAAACCTCGATGAGTAATTCTTTCGTTATTTTTTCCAAAACCCTCTTTCACATCCTTTATTACGGTAGTGAACAGCGGCTACAAAATGTGCTATTACTTATGAATGAATATTCTACTCCTATTATACCAAAATCAGTATCTTTTTACTATTGAGTTATCAACCCATTTCTAAACATCCCACTAATACATTTTAATTTCAGATAAACATACAGTGAAAATTAATATAGTTAGGAATTACTAGACATTAATGCTGAATGAAAAATCCCCCAACAAAATAGCGCATTCACACTAATCTTGCCGGGGGAAATTACTATTCAGCTTCATCATTTTTCTCAACAAACTCATCTGGAACAAATATCTCCACATGCTGTTTCAAATTCTTAAACTCACCAGGCAGGAGCCCGCCGAATTCGCCGTCGATATTTAATTGCATTTTTTCCGATGTCTCCACTTTTATATGCTTCGCTTTCGTGTAAATAACATTTTTATGGTCAAGGTGTGCGCCTCTTAGTGCTAACGTTGCAATCCGAATAAATTCAGCAAGGTTTGTTTTCTTCAAAATAATGACATCAAAATAGCCGTCGTCAAGCTTAGCTGTTGGTGCGAGTTTTTCAAATCCGCCGATTGAATTTGTATTTGAGATTAGGAATAACATGATGTCATCTTCCAGCACTTCATCGTCATATTCAATCCTGACGCTGGTTGGCTTTAACGAAGGAAGCATTTCAATTCCCTTCATATAATAAGCTAATTGGCCGAGCATTGTTTTTAGCTTGCTGGGTACTTCGTATGTCAGCTCGGTCAGCTTCCCACCGCCAGCAATATTTATAAAATAATGGTCGTTCACTTTTCCAATATCTAAAGGCATCGATTGATCGTTTAAAATAATATCTACAGCATTACTGATATTGCGAGGAATAAATAATGCACGTGCAAAATCATTCGTCGTTCCTACAGGGATAATTCCTAGCCTTGGCCTGAAGTCCTTTTCCGCTATTCCATTAATTACCTCGTTTATTGTACCATCGCCGCCTGCTGCAACAACTAAGTCGTATCCTCTTTCCACAGCCGTTTTGGCCGCTTCTATAGCATCACCTTCACAGGTAGTCGCATGTGTTGATGTTTCATATCCAGCTATCTCAAACCGCTCCAGTACGGCTGGCAATTCCTTTTTAAAAGCCTCACGTCCAGATGTAGGGTTATAAATGATTCTGGCTCTCTTCATTATGTTCCCTCCTATTGCAATGTCAGTAGGGTATAGTACCGTCACTTGTTAGCTAATTTATACATACAAATCTTATCATAGACCTTTTTACCATTTTTGAAAAGCCTAATAGACAATATTTTTGTCCGCTATCAGATCTGCTCTGTCCATAAATTGTCTTCCCATGGTTGGCAATTAGAAGGCAGGATTAAGGGACACATTTGATTTAGCCGATTTACGCATCGTAGTATTTATCCAATATTTTACATCCCTTACCTCAAAAAAACTGCCACTATATTCCTATAGCAGCAGTCTTTTTAAACACAGGTTTAGCGCTTATCCATTTCTTCCTTCAATATCTTGTTAACCATTGGCGGATTAGCTTGGCCTTTTGTCTGTTTCATTGTTTGTCCTACTAAAAAGCCAAGTGCCCGATCTTTACCATTTTTGTAATCGATAATTGATTGTTCATTATCATCCAATATTTTTGTGATAATATCCCGAAGCTGTCCTTCATCAGAAATTTGAACAAGTCCTTTTTCTTTTACTATTTTCTCAGGATCTCCGCCTTTTTCAACCAACTCAGCAAAGACCTTTTTCGCGATTTTTGATGAAATGGTTCCATCTTCAATCAGCTTAATCATTTTACCAAGTGATTCTGGCGTAAGTGCCAGGTCATGTAATTCTTTTTGGTGCTTGTTCATGTATCCGGATACCTCACCCATTAACCAGTTGGACGCTTGCTTTGTTTCAGCGCCATTTTCAGTCGTCGCTTCAAAAAAGTCTGCCATTTCCTTTGAACTAGTTAAGTTCTGAGCATCGTATTCCGATAACCCAAGCTCTTCGATAAAACGCTTTTTACGTGCATCTGGAAGCTCCGGAATTTGGCTGCGAATACGTTCTTTCCATTCCTCATCAATATACAATGGTACAAGATCAGGTTCAGGGAAATACCGGTAATCATCTGATCCTTCCTTGACACGCATTAAAATGGTTTCTTTTGTCTTCTCATCATATCGGCGGGTCTCCTGAAGAATTTCACCACCAGTTAAGAGAACTTTCTCCTGGCGTGTTTCTTCAAATTCAAGTCCCTTTTGTACGTATGCAAACGAGTTAAGGTTTTTTAGCTCTGTCTTTGTTCCAAATTCCTCTTGGCCTCTTGGACGAAGTGAAATGTTTGCATCACAGCGAAGTGATCCTTCTTCCATTTTACAATCAGATACGCCTGTATATTGAATAATATTTTTTAATTTTTCAAGGTATGCATATGCTTCTTCAGGAGACCGCATATCTGGCTCGGAGACGATTTCAATCAATGGTGTTCCTTGCCGGTTAAAGTCTACCAGAGAATACCCATCATCCCCGTGTGTTAATTTTCCTGCATCTTCTTCTATATGCAAACGGGTAATACCGATTCGTTTCTTTTTACCATTCACTTCAATTTCAATCCAGCCATTTTCACCGATTGGTTTATCAAACTGTGAAATTTGATATGCTTTTGGATTGTCTGGGTAAAAATAGTTCTTACGGTCAAATTTTGTGTCTGTCGCGATTTCACAGTTCAACGCCATTGCAGCCTTCATTGCGAAATTTACCGCTTCTTCGTTTAATACTGGTAATACACCTGGATACCCTAAATCAATTGGGTTTACATTAGAATTCGGCTCCGCACCAAATGCATTTGGGCTTGGGCTGAATATTTTGGAATCTGTTTTTAATTCAACGTGTACTTCAAGTCCAATAATTGTTTCAAAATTCATTAGTTAGCACCTCCAAGCTGAGGTCGTTTCGCATGATGATCTGTTGCTTGTTCGAATGCATGTGCAGTCCGATAAACGGTACGCTCATCAAAATATTTTCCAATGATTTGCAAGCCAAATGGAAGTCCATTTTCCGATAAACCACAAGGTACAGAAATTGCTGGTACTCCAGCTAAGTTAACTGGAATCGTTAATATGTCGTTTGCATACATCGTTAATGGATCCTCCACCTTTTCACCGATTTTAAACGCAGGTGTTGGTGTTGTTGGTCCAATAATAACATCGTATTCTTCAAATATTTTATCAAAGTCATTTTTAATTAATGTACGGACCTTTTGGGCTTTTTTATAAAAAGCATCATAATAACCTGACGACAATGCATAGGTTCCAAGCATGATGCGTCGTTTAACCTCTTCCCCAAAGCCTTCACTTCGGGACATCTTGAACATATCCAGCATATTTTCCGCATTTTCCGAGCGAACGCCATAGCGTACACCATCAAAACGGGCAAGGTTGGCGGATGCTTCTGAGGATGCAAGTAAGTAATACGTTGCAACCGCATATTTCGAATGCGGCAAAGAAACCTCTTCCCATTCAGCACCTAATGATTCATAGACCTTAAGTGCATCCATCACTGACTTTTTGACATCTGGTGAAACACCCTCAGCAAGATATTCTTTCGGTACAGCGATTTTCAGCCCTTTTACATCACCAGTTAATGCTTCGGTATAGGCTGGAACATCAACATTTGCACTTGTGGAATCCATCTTGTCATGTCCTGAAATAACTTCAAGTACGCGTGCATTATCTTCAACATTTCTAGTTATTGGTCCAATTTGATCTAACGATGATGCAAATGCCACTAAACCAAAACGGGATACTCTTCCATATGTAGGTTTTAAACCAACTACACCACAGAATGCTGCCGGCTGACGGATTGATCCGCCAGTGTCAGATCCTAATGAAAATAGTACTTCACCTGCCGCAACTGCAGCCGCAGATCCGCCACTGGAACCGCCGGGAACATATTCCGTATTCCAAGGATTTCGTGTAGGTGTGAAGCTCGAGTTTTCATTAGATGAACCCATTGCGAATTCATCCATGTTCAATTTTCCGATTGTTACAGCCTTTGCATCGTTAAGTTTTTCCACAACGGTTGCATTGTATAACGGATCATCAAAGTTTCTTAAAAATTGACTGCCACAGGTTGTTCTTAATGCTTTTGTCACGATGTTATCCTTGATTCCGCTTGGGATACCAAAAAGAGGATGCTCGTTTTCAGCAACGGTTGACCCATCCAGCTCTTTTGCAGTGCTAATAGCCTTCTCTTTATCTAACGTTAAAAATGCCTGTACCTGATCGTCAACCTCCTCAATCCGTTGATAGGACGTGTTAACCAAATCAGTAACAGTTATTTCTTTATTATGCAGCTTCTGTTCTAATTCTTTTATACTGTAGTCAAATAATGACATTTCTTGACCTCCTTATTCCAAAATCGATGGCACACGGAAATAGTCACCTTTTTTATCTGGGGCGTTTTTCAGTGCATCTTCTTGTGTAATCCATTCTTTAGGCTCGTCCTTACGCAGAACGTTTTTCAAATCCAATACGTGTGTAGTTGGCTCAACACCATCAGTATCTAATTCATTCAGCTGTTCAGCATATTTAATAATCGAACTTAATTGATTCGTAAATTTTTCTGCTTCCTCATCTGTGATCGCAAGTCTTGCCAAATTTGCGACATGCTTCACTTGATCCTTTGAAATATCTGCCATATTTACACCTCCATATACATATAGAAAAACTCTCACAATACTATTGATAATAGCAGAATTAGTAGTATGTAGGCAACTAATGGAGGATACAGGGCACAAAAATATCCACACCCCACAAAGCTATTATAGCCAAAAATGGGAGTGTGGATATCTTGATCGTTGCTATTCTTTTAATTTTGCTACTGTCTCATCAAATTCTGCTTCAATTTCCGCTGATGGTTTTTCCATCAAGCTAACAATAATAGTAACAATTAAGTTAAATAAGAATCCTGGTACAATCTCATATAAATCAAAGATTCCACCTGAAAGGAAATCACCCCAGATGATTACAGTGACAGCACCGACAATGATACCTGCTAATGCACCATTACGAGTAATTCTTTTCCAGAATAGCGATAATAGGATAATCGGTCCAAATGCTGCACCAAACCCTGCCCATGCATAGCCAACTAATTCAAGTACAGAGCTTTCTGGATTAAATGCAATAACGGTAGCGATTAATGCAATAGCAATAGTGGCAATTCGTCCTACCCAAATCAATTCTTTATCGGAAGCTTTTTTACGGAAAATAGCCTTGTAAAAGTCTTCCGCTACGGCTGAAGAAGATACAAGCAATTGAGAGTCAATGGTACTCATAATCGCCGAAAGTATTGCCGCTAATAGCACCCCGGCAACGATTGGGTGAAATAAAATTTGCGAAAATGCGATAAAGATTTTTTCAGGGTCAGCGAGCATTTGCAGCCCATCTTCTGTAACAACATCAATACCAAATTTACCAAGTACGGAAACATCCTGTGTGCTGATAAATGCAAGACCCACGAACCCAGTAAATATTGCACCATATAGACCTAAAATCATCCATGTTGTTCCGATAAATTTAGCTTTCGGAACATCCTTCGGTGAACGCAATGCCATAAACCGGACAATAATATGTGGCTGACCAAAATATCCTAATCCCCACGCAACAGATGAAATAATTGCTAATATACCGACACCTTCAACCATATTTAGGTGGCTTGGATTGATTTGACCAACAGCATCTACTGCAGCACCCCAGCCACCCAATTCATTAAGGGCAACGATTGGAACAACAATTAGTGCCAGGAACATCAATAATCCTTGGAAAAAGTCCGTCCATGCCACTGCCAGGAATCCACCCAATAGTGTATAGGACACTACGACAATTGTACCGATCCAAAGTGCAGATTGATAAGATAGTCCAAAAGATGCCTCGAAAAGCTTTGCACCTGCGACCATTCCCGATGATGTATAAAACGTGAAAAATAATAAGATTACTAAAGCAGAAATCACTCGTAGAATGTGAGATTTATCTTTGAAGCGGTTTTCTAAGAAGTCTGGAACTGTAACAGAATCGTTGGAAACCTCTGTATAGACACGTAAACGTTTCGCAACAAATTGCCAGTTCAAATAAGCACCTACTGAAAGTCCAATTGCCATCCATGCCTCAGATAAACCAGTTGCATATATAGCGCCAGGAAGACCAAGCAATAACCATCCACTCATATCCGACGCACCTGCACTTAATGCGGCAACTCCTGGACCAAGTGTACGTCCACCCAATACATAATCGGATAAATCATTTGTCCTAAAATACATAATTAGACCGATAACAAGCATACCAACTAAATAAACAATAAATGTAATCAGTGTTTCTATTTCCATGGTTTAATTACTCCTTTCCGTAAATAATGAAATAATGGACAAAATAATCAATAATGGCATGGGTACAAATATCCAAAACCATGTAATACCTGAAATTGTATATTCCATTTTCCACACCCCTTTCTGAATAATTTATAAATACTAAATAGTACCTATATAATAGCATATACATAATATTTACACATCATGTATCTTTTTACAATAGCACCTGTCTAGTTTCGAATTTATGGTATTAACCCTGTCATAATAGGGCTTAGGTCATATTAGAATAGTTTTGAATTTTTGCTTTCTTTAAGTAAGCGGATACATATTTCTTAAGTCATAATATCTTTTTTGACAAAAAAAGGCCTGAAACAGTTTCCACACCATTTCAGGCAAATCATATAGTAATAGGGTAAAAAAATGATTGACTAGAATTCTTCTAGCTTAGAAGAAAGAGCCGGTGTTGCCAATTGAAAAAATGCTAGGCTCTAAGTCCATTGCTGTATCTGCTGGCTGATTGTCCTGTGAGAACAAAAATCCAGCAACAAGAAGAGTGCCCAGCGCTACTGAAGCAATCAATTTCTTCATAATTCTCCCCTCCTTTAAAGGTTGACTAATTCCTCGTAAGTAAGATTTGCAAGCTTATAATACTTGACGGAATCCTTGTACTTACTTACTTTCTCGTAGTGTTTACCAAGCATGTTTGCATAAACAACCAGATTTGCGTAGTCTTTATGCTTGCGTAAATATGGAATAAACTCGTCAATAACGAGTGATTCAAATTTTTCTTTTTCTTGCTTAATTGCATAATCATAAGTATTGATAACATACCGGTATAGCCTGTATGTTTCACTTACATCTCCTTCTAAAAGCTCCATTCCTTTTTCAATCATTTCCTTAGTCTGATCTATATTATAAATATTATAATACTCCTTTATTAGTGATGTAACCGCAGTCAATCTTGCATTTAAGTCTACTTCCGGATCATCTACAACCTCGGTGTAATAATGAATTGCTTCTTTGATATCACCTTTAGTAGAGTGTAAATATCCTAAATTTTGATTCGTTAATTGAATAACCTGTTTATTTTTACTTAAATTCCCCAGATGCTTTGCCAAATTATGATTTTTTATGGACTTATCATACATTTTGATTCGACGATATGATATACCTAACAAAATGTGGCATTGTGCACATCTTATAAAGTTATATTGAATCCGAAAAATGTCTAAAGCCCTATCTGCATAATCAATCGATTCAAGTGTATTACGTAATTTACTATGTGTTACAGCAATCGTGTAATGCAAATCAGCTATTTCTTCCTCTGCCAGATCAAGCTGATTAAGCTTATCTTCCGCTAACTTGTACATTCTCATTGCCTGATTAAACTCTCCATCAGTTGAATTATAATTACCCTTAAATTTATACCAGTAAAACTGGTGTAAACTATCAAAAGTGCTGGATATTTCAGCAAGACTATTAATTTGTTTTAACGCTTCTTCCTTTTCACCTAAAATCAAGAAGTATCTAATCTTATGTATCTCATACATTACAAGACTTTCTGAATGTGTTGTTTCCATTAATTCTTCAAGTTCTTTGTAATTCTTTTTAATTTCTTCTTTATTATTAACCTCAAATAATTGACCAAACCATTGCTGGCATTTCTCTTTAATGGTTATATCCTTTTCATTATCCAGCTGGATCCCGAGGCGGGTGCACAGCAAGCTGATAACATCAGGGCTTGCTTCCGTTTTTTGGTTTTCAATTTTTGACAAATAGGCAAAAGAAACTATTCCTTCAGCCAGCTCTGCTTGGGTCATTTCTTGTTTAATACGGTGTAATTTGATATAAGGTCCGATCTCCATCTATATACCCACCTCACAAGCTATTGTTAAAATTGAATCCTAAACTTTCTATATTTATATAATAGCATGAATTTCCAAAAATTCATATTGGGAAAGTTGAGGGTAAATAAGACGAGTTATCCCACTAAAAACTTGCCTACTTTCCTGGAATGAGGAAAATTAGACAAAAAAAGACCTCTTTCAACTGAAAAAGGTCTTTATTGATAAAATATATCTATTTTCTTAAAGCATTTCTGATGTTGTTTTACCTTGCATGTGGTGGATTAGGTAATCTGGACCACCAGCTTTTGAGTCAGTTCCAGACATGTTGAATCCGCCAAACGGCTGATAGCCAACAATAGCTGCTGTACAGCCACGGTTGAAGTAAAGGTTACCAACATGGAAGTCTTCACGTGCCTTTTCTAAATGTGTACGGTTGTTTGTGATAACTGCACCAGTCAAACCGTATTCTGTGTTGTTAGCAATTTCAATTGCATGATCAAAGTCCTTAGCTTTTGTTAAGCCAACAACAGGTCCAAAGATCTCTTCTTGCATAATACGTGCTTCAGGGTCAAGATCTGCAAAGACAGTTGGATTTACAAACCAGCCTTTACTGTCATCCCCTTCTCCACCTACAAGAAGCTGTCCTTCTTTTTTACCAATTTCAACATAGCTCATAATTTTGTCATATGCACCTTGGTCAATAACAGGTCCCATGAAATGTTCATTTGTTGTTGGATCTCCTGCAGACAATTCTTTTGTCAATGCTGCTACACGATCTTTCACCTGATCATAGACAGCTTCATGAATAACCGCACGTGAACATGCAGAACATTTTTGACCTGAGAAACCGAATGCTGACTGAACGATTGATTGTGCTGCCAGCTCCAGGTCTGCTTCTTTATCAACAACGATGGTATCTTTACCACCCATTTCAATGATTGTACGTTTTAACCATTTTTGTCCTTTGTGCACAACTGCTGCACGTTCAAAAATGCGTGTACCTACATCACGAGATCCAGTAAAGCTTACGAAGCGAGTACGCGGGTGATCTACTAAGTAGTCGCCAACCTCGCTGCCGGGACCAGGTATGAAGTTAATGACACCTTTAGGCATACCTGCTTCTTCTAATACTTCCATTAATTTATAGGCAATCACTGGTGTAGCACTTGCAGGTTTTAGAAGTACAGTATTACCTGATACCATAGCTGCAACTGTTGTACCAGCCATAATTGCAAATAGGAAGTTCCATGGGGAAATAACAACACCAACGCCCAATGGAATATAATTAAATTGATTATGTTCAATAGGTCTGCTGTTTACCTTTGCACCATCTTTTAATTCAAGCATTTGGCGTCCATAATATTCCATGAAATCAATTGCTTCCGCTGTATCAGCGTCGGCCTCTTTCCATGGTTTTCCGCCTTCTTTAACCAAATGGGCTGTAAACTCATGCTTGCGGCGGCGAACGATTGCTGCAGCACGGAATAAAATGTCTGCACGGAATTTCGGATCAGACTTTCTCCAAGTTTCAAATGTTTCATCAGCTACCTTCATAGCTTTTTCAGCAAGATCCTTATTTGCTTTTGAAACATAACCGATAACTTCTTTTTTATTTGCAGGGTTAACAGAAACAATTTTATCTTCTGTGGTAATACGTTCCCCACCGATAATTAATGGATATTCTCCACCAAGATCTGCTTCTACCTTTTTAATAGCCTCTTGCATTAGTTTTCTGTTCTCTTCTACTGTAAAATCTGTAAAAGGCTCATGTTTATATGGTACTACTGCCATGAAAAAACCCTCCTATATTATCTATTATTACTCCAGCAATGATTCCGTTTTCAATATTACTCAGGATGGAGCATGCCCATCCATCATTTTAACCGAATTAAAATTTCAGTTCAATTAATTCAAATTAATTAATGCAAAATATGCACAGTTGGATCGTCAACACCAGCATTACGGTATATTAAGCTTTCCAATTTATCGTTTGACTTTATTTTAATTTCCAAGTCGTAATAATCGGGAAACATTTCTTTTACCAAGCCATAGGCATACTGTGTAAAGCCAATCACTTCCCCCTTGCCATAAAATTCTATTGGTACTGTTAGGGTAAGCTTTTTCAACTCTTCTTTAATATAGAATCCCTCTCCAATTACGCCAACATAATTTGGAAAATACTCCTGAATTTCCTTACCAAAGTTGTCTACAAGCTGGGAGTCGTCATAATACTTTTCCTCCCCCTCGTCCGACGGAAAGAGAATATATTCTTCGCCAATCGCATTCCACTCGTCAATTTCCGTTACGCCGCCCTTTACAGCGGTTTTAGCGACATAGTTTCCTGGTACAGGTGACCCTTGATCTTCTTCACGGTACAGCGCGATCATGATTGGAACATTTTTTAATTCTTCAATCTGACGAACACGTTTTAAAATAGTCTGAGCAACCTTTTTGCCTTGCTTTAACATTTTATCTTTTGAAATGTCCTCATAATAGTATGGGCCGCCAATTTCTGTTTGAAAACGATAGACCGACTTTAATGCTATACCAATAGATACCCCCACCAGTTCAGCTGATTTATCCTCATTTTTCTTTAGGAAGTTTTGCTCCAGAATATGGGATAAATAACGTGGATTTTCACGTTGATTTTCTATTTCCTTTTCTTTTTTTGCATCCTTGTCAAGTCCTTCTAAATCAAGATCATCCAATTTAGGATTTAACCCTTGCTGTAAATCTTTTCTTATTTTTTCCTTGTCCTCTTCATCAACATTATGGCCATCATCTTCAAGTCTTTTTACTTTCTCTTTTACCATTTCCTCTAGTTCTTCTTTATTTGGCATCCTCCCTAACCAATCGTATACCATATCCTCCGTCAAATATTGCCCTTCTTCAAAATAATATTTTTCCGGATCGAAAATAGCCTTAGAATGCCGCCTAAGCCCTTCTTCCATCTCATCAATATCTACACGGTTACCCATTTGATTCGTAATAACGCCTCTAGCTGCACTAGGACGGTACGGTAAAATCATTTTGTAATTTTCTTCAGACAATCGATAGCTGGGAACGATAGACCTTTCCTGATTAGCTTTTTCGTCGTTTTTCTGGACAACTTCATCTTCATTCATGTTTGGTGCACAACCCGTCATTAAAAGAAGTGTGCAAACTAGCAGTACATATATTTTTTTCACGTTTCCACTCCTTAACTACCTAGAACTTCCTTTAACTGCTGTTCATCCCAAATGGTAACTCCAAGTTTTTGTGCTTTCTCGTATTTCGAACCTGCATCCTCCCCAGCAATGACAAAGTCTGTTTTCTTGCTGACACTGCCGGTTACAGAGCCACCCATACTCTCTATTTTTTCTTTTGCTTCCTGTCTTGTAAAGCCCTCCATTTTACCTGTTAACACAATTGTTTTACCTGTAAAAATAGTTTCTTCCGTTTGTTCTGACTGCTTCTTCCCTTTATATTCCATGTTCACACCTAGGTCTTTCAGCTCTAAAAGCAAATCCTTAACCTCTTGTTCTGAAAAATATTGTGCAATAGAATCAGCCATTTTTTCACCGATTTCATTTATTTCAATTAAGTCATCGAATGTTGCGGATTGCAGGTTTTCCATTGTTTCAAAATGTTCTGCTAATGTTTTCGCAGCTTTTGAACCAACAAAGCGAATACCTAAGCCAAATAACAGTCTTTCTAATGAATTTTCTTTGGATGCATCGATCGCCTTTAACAGGTTGTCAACCGATTTCTCACCCATCCGTTCCAAACTAAGCAGTTCCTCCCGATTTAAACGATATAGATCAGCTATTGTATGGATCAGTTCTTCCTGGAAAAGCTGGATAATGACCTTTTCACCTAAACCGTCAATATTCATTGCATTACGTGATACAAAATGAATAAGCCCTTCTTTTAATTGTGCGGGACAATTTGGATTAATGCAGCGCAATGCCACTTCCTCTTCTAGACGAACTAATTCACTCTCACACGCGGGACAATTCTCAGGCATGTGAAATTCTTCTAAGTTATCTGTCCGTTTGTCTACCATGACCCGAACAACCTCTGGAATGATATCTCCGGCCTTTTTTATTACTACAGTGTCGCCAATTCGTATATCTTTCGCACGAATTAAGTCTTCATTATGTAATGAAGCACGTTTAACAGTAGTTCCTGCAACTTTTACAGGTTCCAGAATTGCTGTAGGTGTTACAACGCCAGTGCGTCCAACACTTAGTTCGACATCTGTCAGTTTCGTTACTACTTCTTCTGCCGGAAATTTATATGCAATTGCCCAGCGTGGGTTTTTTGCTGTAAATCCTAATTCCTCCTGCTGTTCAAGGCTGTCAACCTTGATAACAATTCCGTCGATTTCATAGCTTAAATTAGGACGCTCTGTTGCCCAATATTCTACGTATTCGATAACTTCCTCGATACTTGAGCATTTTTTCCACTCTGGGTTTGTTTTAAATCCAAGCTCTTTTAAATATTTAAGGCGCTCACTATGTGATTGCAAATTTCCAGCTTCCCATTCACCGACTCCATATAAGAAGATGTCCAAGTTGCGTTTCGCGGCTATTTTTGGATCAAGCTGCCGCAGTGATCCGGCAGCAGCATTTCTTGGATTGGCAAATGGTTCTTCACCATTTTCATCACGATTTTTATTAAGAGCGAGAAACGATTTATGTGGCATGAAAGCTTCCCCGCGTACCTCAATTGTTTCCTTTTCTTTAATGGACAAAGGGATACTGCGTATAGTTCTTAAGTTACTCGTGATATCTTCACCTGTTGTACCATCACCGCGTGTTGCACCGCGTACAAACCTGCCATTCTCGTACGTTAAGGAAATGGCTAATCCATCAATTTTTAATTCACAAACATAGGATAATGGTTTATCGGTGCCCTGACTCGCCCGCCGTGCAAAATCACGCAGGTCCTGCTCGTTAAAAGCATTTCCCAGGCTAAGCATTGGAACATTGTGCTGCACCTTTTGAAATGCATCCAAAGGTTCTGCCCCTACCCGCTGCGTTGGTGAGTCTGCTGTAATAAGCTCTGGAAACTCTTCTTCTAGCTTGCGAAGCTCCTGCAATTTTTGATCATACTCGGAATCAGGGACGCTTGGGTTATCCAGCACATAGTACTCATGACCATATTGAATTAATAATTCACGCAACGTTTGAATCTGTTCCTGTGCTTGTTGTATATCCATCCAAGCACCCCCTATTCTTTCGTAATTGGAGCAAATTTTGCCAGTAATCGTTTAATCCCGGTTGGTGCTGGAAATGCAATATCAAGCTCCATTGCTTCCCCTTCACCCTGTACCTTGACGACAGTGCCGACACCCCATTTTTTATGGTTTGCTTTGTCACCAGGCATCCACGTTTTGCTTTCCGCTCCTGTTGTCGTTTGCATCCGCTCTGCTTTTCGTTTTATTGGTGCAGGCATTTCTTTATAAGCTGGTGCAATCGATCTGCCAAACATTGACTGACGTGCCTGCTCAATTCCATCAATCAGCTCTTCTGGTATTTCATTAATAAACCGGCTGATTGGATTCATGTTTGTACGGCCAAACAATGTACGCATTTTGGCATGGGTCAAATACAGTTCTTTTTCAGCACGGGTAATCCCTACATAGGCTAGCCTGCGTTCTTCCTCCATTTCATCATTATCAAATAATGAACGGCTATGCGGAAAGACATTTTCCTCCATTCCAATTAAAAAGACGACCGGAAATTCCAGGCCTTTTGCAGCGTGTAATGTCATCAAAGTGATCTTTTCCTCATTATTTGGATCATCCTCATCAACACGATCAATATCAGCGATTAACGCTAAATCTGTTAAGAATGCAACGAGAGTCTTATCCTCGCTCGTTTTTTCAAAATCCTTTGTAACGGTCATAAACTCTTCCAGGTTTTCCAATCTGCTTTGTGACTCGATTGTATTCTCGGCTTTTAGCATTTTTTCATATCCGGTACGTTCCAAAACGGCTTCAACCATATCCGTTGCAGTTAAAAACTCCTGCTGCTGCGTCAATGTCCGAATAAGTGCTGCAAATTCTGCTAATGCGTTTGCCGCCTTTTTCGATACACCAGTGAAATCAACTTCTTTTACAGCATCGTAAAATGAAAGACCATGTTCCGTTGCATATGCACGCAGGCGATCGATTGACGTTTTTCCAATACCTCTTTTCGGTACATTAACAACACGTTCAAAGCTAATATCATCATCAGGATTGGTGATTAAACGTAAATAGGAAGTCAAATCCTTGATCTCTTTACGCTCATAGAACTTTTGACCGCCAACCATTTGATAAGCAATTGTTGACTTCATCAAAGTAGCCTCAATAGCTCGCGACTGGGCATTTGTTCGATACAAGATCGCAATTTCATTTGGAGAAAATCCGCTTTCACGCGTTAATTCTTGGATTTTATCTGTAACAAATAAAGCTTCTTCCTGCTCGGTTGCCCCTTGGTAATAATGAATGTTTTTCCCGTCTTCATTATCGGTCCACAGATTCTTTGGCTTGCGGCCAGGGTTGTTTTGAATTACTTTGTTTGCCGCTTGTAATATCGCTTTCGTTGAACGATAATTTTGCTCCAGGAACACCGCACGCGCTGACGGATAATCCTTCTCGAATGATAGGATATTCTGTATGTCCGCCCCGCGCCAGCGGTAAATCGACTGATCGGAATCACCAACAACACATAGGTTTTGAAAACGATTTGCCAATTGTTTTACTAAATAGTATTGCGCATGGTTCGTATCCTGATACTCATCGACATGAATATATTGGAACCTGCGCTGGTAATATTCCAGCACTTCAGGAACCCGTTTAAACAAATGAATCGTCTGCATAATTAAATCGTCAAAATCGAGTGATTGGTTTTTCTTGAGCATTTTATGATATGCCACGTAAATCTTAGCAACCTGTTTTTCATAAAAATTCCCTACATTGCTGCTGTATTCCTCAGGGGTAATCAATTCGTTTTTGGCCGAACTGATTTGACTTAGCATTGCCCTTGGATCAAATTTCTTCGGATCAATGTTAAGATTCTTTATGATTTGTTTAATGACGGAAAGCTGATCACTGCTGTCTAATATCGTAAAGTTCCGATTGTATCCGATTCGATCGATATCACGGCGCAATATCCGTACACACATCGAATGGAACGTAGAGACCCAAATTTGTTCACTATCCACCCCTACCAATTTACGGACACGTTCCTTCATTTCACGTGCCGCTTTATTTGTAAACGTAATGGCCAAAACATTCCTAGGCGCGACTTCCTTTTCACTTAGAAGATATGCAATACGATGTGTAAGCACACGTGTTTTGCCGCTGCCTGCACCTGCCATAATTAATAACGGTCCATCTGTATGTTTAACAGCCTGCTGCTGCTCCTTATTTAACCCTTTTAGTAAGTCATCCATTGTCCGACTCACAAGTGACACCACCTTTACATATTCCGCGTATTAAATTTACACATTTTCCACCGCTTTAACTGTTTTCAAAGCTTTTTTGAAATCTGTATAAATACTGTTCCCAACTATTATCGCATCTGCATGCTCTTTCATTTCGGCTGCCTGAAAATTATTTTCAATCCCCCCGCCATAGAAGAGCAGTGTATTATTCAGTTGTGCCTTTACCTGCCGAACCAGTTTAGGATCGCCATATGTGCCGCTGTATTCCATGTAAAAAATCGGCAAATGAAAAACATTTTCTGCCATATATGCATATGCAGTGACATCTTCCATATCAGGCATATAACAGCTCGTATGTTTGAATGCTTTTGCTTCTTCATTCAAAATACAATACCCCTCAACGAAAGTTTCGTCCCAGTCCATAATATCTTTATATTGTTTAATGGCCTGATGCTGTATATCCATCATCCATTTTTTCTCTGTACTGTTCATCACCATTGGAATATAGTAATAATCAAATCCCGGGGTAATTGCTTCCATATTTGAAATTTCCAAAATACATGGAACCGTATGCCGGCGAATTCTTGATAGCAAATCCAATACCCCGTCCAATGTAACATCATCAGTTCCCCCAACAATAATGGCATCCGTACCAGATTCACAGAGCCTGTCTAATTGCTCATCGGAGATTTCTTTTGCAGGATCTAATTTAAATAAATGCTTCCATTCGTTCATCTCTTTATACAACAGTCTAATCCTCCATCGTCATATTCCATTAATCCATTATACCAAAAATCGCCCTTGGAATTTAGGATAAAGTCGAATGTTTTTTGGAATGTGATTGAAAAAGGCCTTTTCGTGAATTTTGCTGCTTTTTAAACTGTAAATTACTTCGCGGTTATCTTTTTGTGAATTTGAGGATTGCGTGGAAACGAAACAAAAAAATTCATAATAAATAAACCGGTGCAAGAAATGCACCAGTTTATTGGAGGTAGACTTTTTCGAAAAAAGATCTGAATAAATACTAAAATTTCATACTTTACATCACTGGCTGCGATTTTTGTTATACCGGCTAAAAGCGATTAACAGTTTTTTGCCTTTGACAAAAATACTGTTGTACCAGCCTCAATCATGATTTAATTCAATACTGCACGATCGCTTTCAAATTGTTTACCGCGGATTCGCTGGAACTCATGCAATAGATCTTCAATTGTCAATTTTTGTTTTTCTTCTCCAGAAACATCCAAAATAATCTGCCCTTTGTCCATCATGATTAATCTAGTCCCCAAATCCAACGCCTGCTGCATGTTGTGTGTGACCATAAGTGTTGTTAATCCCGATTTACGTACGACATCATCGGTTAGGTTGGTAATTAAGGCTGCACGGGATGGATCTAATGCGGCAGTATGTTCATCCAGTAATAAAATATTTGGTTCGGTAAAGGTGGTCATTAATAAGGATAGCGCCTGTCTTTCCCCTCCTGAGAGGAAACCAACTTTAGCTGTTAATCGGTCCTCCAACCCTAAATTCAAGGTCGATAAATGTTCCTTAAACATTTCCTTTCGTTTTTTCGTTACGCCCGATCGTAATCTGCGTTTTTTCGTACGTGAAAACGCCATCGCTAAATTTTCCTCGATTGTCATCGACGGTGCGGTTCCAGCCATCGGATCCTGGAACACACGCCCAATAAAACGGGAGCGTTTATATTCCGGCATATGAACGACCTGTTTGCCATCAATGATGACATCACCTAAGTCTGGAATCAAGTTACCTGAAACGACATTCATCAAAGTGGATTTACCGGCACCATTGCTTCCAATTACCGTTACAAATTCTCCCTGTTCCAAGTCCAAATTAATGTCAGCCAATGCCTTTTTTTCATCAGGGGTACCTTCATTAAACGTGATCGAAATATTTTTTAATTTAAGCACTGTTTTGATTCCCCCTTATTTGACGATCTAGTTGTTGACGCTTCAGTATCCGTCGCCTTTTTTCTTTTCGAACCTGCAGCATTTTTGGTGTAACCAATGCGACAATAACAATAAGTGCTGTAATCAGCTTCATATCACCAGTATCCAGGAACTCAACTTCTAGTGCCAGTGTTACGATAATCCGATAAATAATTGCCCCGCCTATTACAGCCAGCGTTGCCCTGCCTATTGTCTTCGTGCTAAACAAGGCTTCACCGATTATCACGGATGCAAGACCAATTACAATCATTCCAATCCCCATGTTTACATCTGCAAATCCTCCATTTTGAGCAATTAATCCACCTGAAAGTGCAACAAGACCATTCGACAATCCAACTCCGACAATCGTTAGGGTGTCCGTATTAGCGGATAGGCTCCGAATCATTTTTTTATTATCGCCAATCGCACGGAGCGCAAGACCAACCTCTGTCTTTAAATAGTAATCTGTTACTAATTTAATTACCAAGGTTACAACAATCATTAAGCAGACAATTGACCAGGTTGCAGGTAATTGTTCCGCACCAAAAAATGATAAAATCCCATTAAAAAACGAATCTATTCCTGTTTTAGCCCATACCGATTCCAGCTGCGTAAAAACAGTTGGTTCATTTAACAATGACGATGTAGGCTGCCCCATTATCCGCAAATTAATGGAATATAAGGCAGTCATCATCAGAATACCTGATAATAATGCATTAATTTTCCCCTTTGTATGCAATAATCCAGTTACACATCCCGCAATAAAACCGGCAATCGCTGCAAATAATGTTGCAATAATGGGCGGTATTCCATTCATAATTGAAATTGCAGCTACAGACGCTCCGGTAACAAAGCTTCCATCTACTGTTAAATCAGGAAAATCGAGAACACGAAAGGTTAGATAAACTCCTAAAGCCATTAGAGCATAGATTACACCTGATTCCACAGCACCAAACATTGATATCATCGCATTCTTCCTTTCGTGAAATTCTTAGGAAATTATTGAGCCAGTATCACGACTGGCTCTATAATTAGTTAGCCATTTATTCGGTTTCTACAAACTTAGCCGTTTCATCCCATTCCGCATTCCATTCTACCCCTTGTTCCTCCGCTCCTTGCTTATTAATAAACAATTGGATTTCAGGCGGATATTCAACAGGAATTTCACTTGGCTTTTTCTCCCCGGTTAGGATTGACGCTGCCATCTCCCCAGAACGGTAACCAATCGTATAATAATCAATTCCAAATGTAGCAAATCCGCCTTTTGCCAATGAATTCGGTTCTCCGACAATTAATGGGATATCTTGTTCATTTGCAACACCGACAACACTTTCCAATGCCGAAACAACTGTATTATCTGTAATGATGTACAGAACATCTGCATCACCAACAAGTGTTGTGGTTGCCTGTTTCACCTCAGCAGAATTAGCTACTGTACGTTCAATGATGCTTAGAGTTGTTCCCTCAGCTGCTTTCTTTACAGCTTCAACCTGTGTAACAGAATTTTGCTCGCCAGCATTATAAACCATCCCTACTTTTGCATCCGGGAAATTAGCATCGATAAATTCTACAGTCTTTTTAATCGCATCTGGATGGAGATCAACAACACCTGTAATGTTTTCACCTGGTTCATCCATGGATTTTACTAAACCAGCGTCTACTGCATCAGTTACAGATGTAAAGACAATCGGAATTTCACTTGTTGCCTGCAGAGCACCTAACGCACTAGGGGTCGAATTAGCAAAAATCAAATCAACATTATCTGCAACAAAACCATCTGAAATAGGTTTTACATTGTTTTGATCGTTTTGTGCACTTTGCAAATCATATTCCACATTCAGCCCAGCATCATCCAATGCAGCTTGAAACCCTTCGTAGGCAGCATCGAGTGATGGATGTTCCACAATTTGTGTTGCCCCTATTTTATATGTCTTTTCACCTTCTGATCCGGAATCTCCGTCACTTCCACCATCCGAACTTGAAGCATTATTCCCACAAGCTGCCAGCACAATAACCCCAATAATTGCTAGTAACAGTAACAACTTTTTCATTCACGCTTCCCCCATCCACTTTTTAAAATTATCAAAATATTTAAACGTGATTATACCATACTATTTAAGGATTCGCGATAGCTATTTCATTACTTAAATAAAAAATGCCGCACCCTCACAGGGGAGCGACATTTTTATTTATTTTCTTCATCCATATTCATGATCCGATCTAATACCATTTGATAGCCGTCACTGCCAAAGTTAATACATCTTCTGACACGTGAAATGGTTGCTGTGGATGCTTTTGTTTCCTTTTCAATCGCGTTATAAGTATGCCCTTCTGTAAGCATTTTTGCCACCTGCAGCCGTTGGGCAATGGAATGTATTTCTGACATTGTTGCAATATCGTCAAAAAAACGATAGCATTCCTCACGATCTTTAAGTGATAGAATCGCGTCAAACAATTGGTCTAACTGCTCCCCGCGTAATTTATCAATTTGCACGCTAGTAAAACCTCCTGCCCTAGTTTGATACGTTTACTGCATTGTCAATACCTGGATTATCCGGAATAATATTTATCCACGTTTTCCCAGGAACAAAGCCCACTGGTTTACCATCCTTAACTGGTATAATTCGCCCGTCCTTGTTTTCCCATTGGACTTGCTGAACTTTTCCTTTTTGAATTAAATATGCATTGCCGCCAGATTCTATATCGACTGCGCGGCGTCCGGCATCATCGATTACTTCATGGTCTGTCTCCACGATAAACACATTGTCTACCTGTATTGGCTTCTCCGTTTCCCGTTCAACCGTTTTTTCCCGATCATTGTACCTTGTATATTTTCCGCTATCCGTATCATAGTCAAATTCAACAATTTCCATTACCGTATTATTCGAGTAGACGATTTCCACATGCTGGGCAGGTTCTCCTGTCACGTTCTGTGCTTCATCCTCTGATAGGAATGGCAACGGCTCATATTCTGCAGTTATATTATATCCTTTTGACTTTGCTACATCATATACAGCATCAAATTGCAAATAAGAATTATGTGGAGCTTTCCTGAAAGATGCCCGTTTAAATAGATGTCCGTCATTATCGTAAAGTGAGCCGTTTAAATGCTCAATTCCACGTTCTCTAATCATGTCATTTACAAAATTCGCCGCACCGTGGTAAATGTACAAAGCGTTATAGCCATTCGCCAATTCAAAATAATATTCCCTTGCACTGCGAACCGGACCAACGACATCTGGTTTTTCACTTTGAAACAATGCCAGAAATCGCGTTATTCTTCCCTCAGCTAATATTTCAAAAACTACATCCGCTTTGGACAAACCTGTTTGCGGTCTCGCTTTCGAATGATTATTTACCATTACCCCAACGATACGATTGTCTGTATCTTCATTTGTACCAATTCCCGTTAATGGGTAGACATTTTTCGTTTCCTCCGTGATGTCTGGATTATTTGTCTTTTCTTCTACAGTACTGTCTTTCGATTCATTATTCCGTGCTTGTTCCTCATCCTTAGAACATCCAGCAAGAAGCACAAAGACAACGAACATTACGTAAAAAAAACGTCTTCTCATTTCTCCCAACACCTTTGTATAATTTCTTTTTATTATTATACGCTAACGCATGGTAGCTGGGAAGAGCACTTTTCGTTTCTTTATATCGACAATACCCTGCTGTGTTATGCGAATAAACGGTAAATGAGTCGATGATAAAAATAATATAGTATATACTGGATCCCCGAAATTATATCCAAAATCCTTGAGAAGTTTCTTTAAATCTTTACCGTGTTTTATGAGCTGTTCCATCGTTCCATCGAACATTATACCACCAAGTCTAAGTGGCAATTCAAATATAACTTCTCCTTGGTGAACTAAAACAATTCCACCTCCAAGCTCCTTTAGCCGTCTGGATGCAAGCAGCATGTCATGTTTGCTTTTCCCAATAAAGACGATATCTCCCGTTGTTGAATAGGAACTCGCAATAGCTCCCAAACGATTCGTGAACCCGCGCAGTGTCGTATTAACACGCCATTTCCCTTCACGGTCAATTAATAGAAGAAACGCGTCGCTATTATTTTCAGGCAATATTTCAAGCGTAACATCTGTTTTGATTGGATATGGTTTGATAATTACATCGTTGATCATATCAAGTCCAATCGGTAATGAAAATTGCAGGTCTGTTGTTTGTAAATCCCAATCCAGCATAAGCGGTCCTATGTCGTGCTTCTTCCAATTGATGTGCGACCCTTTGCTTTTCTGCTCGCCGTCCCGTTTAATCCATTTACCACTTGCCAAAACACTGATCGGATGCGGATTCTCTTTACTTTCCAAAATATTAATATGTGCAATTCTGCCAGGTGCAATGCTTCCTAATTGCTCTGCCATGTCAAAATGCTTTGCAACATTGTATGTCGCCATGCGATATGCCTCTTCAAGCGGGACACCCTTATTTATTGCGATTTCCAGACATACATTCATTAAACCATTCTCATAAAATGCCGGTGTTGATCCATCCGTTGTCATGGTTACATTTTCAAACGTTGTAATCCCTTCTGCCAAAATCTCGTCTATTAGTTTAGGCAGATCAGGTCGGATTGATGAATGTCTGAGCCCAACCTGATAGCCAAGCTTCATTCGTTTAATTGCTTCTGCACCAGTCATTGACTCATGATCGGCTGTAACACCAAGCAGTTTCATTTTCGTCAGCGTTGATTCGGAGGCGCCGGGAAGATGGCCCTCTACTGGTTTCCCTCTGCGCTTCGATTCCTGCATCCAATATAGCAATCTATCATCACCCGCAAGGAGACTTGGCCACGAGGTAAGCTCCCCGCCCTGAACAACTGAATGATGGGAAAGCCAGCTAAGAACTTCTTCACTGTTGAACAACGATTCCTCATCCTGCAATGCTGTTTGTGAATCAAACCGTGCCCACCAATACATAGATATTGGCAAATTATTAAACTCTTCCAATAAAGAAAACGCTTTCTTTTTGTCCAACAAAAAATGCCACATTAAACTATCATTAATTAACGTCGTTGTTCCGAATTTAGCCGCATGGTTCGCAAGCTCTTCCGGATTGTATAATTGGAATGGATGTGCATGCGGTTCAATATAGCCCGGTACAATAAATTGATTTTCACAATCTATTATTTCCGCCGATTTACTGTTCTTTGGAAGCTTATCCCCAACATAAACAATTCGGTCATTCAAGATCCAAATATTTGCATGCAGCCATTGTTTTGTAAATGTATTCAAATAGATGCCATTTTTTAAAATAAGTGTAGGTGCTACCTTGCCATCAATAACAGCAACGTGTTCACGTAATTCGCGATTTCGCCAGTAATAACCATTTTCGTGCATAAAACAACTCTCCAATGTATTATTTTCTCTATCGTACCATATCCGGCACTTTAATACTGTAAAGTTACTGTTAATTGTGGTGAATATTTTGTGACAAAAGATGATGTTTTTTGTGGATCGGATTGATGTTCTTGTTCTCGAGGGTGATGTTTCCTCACTCCGGTTGATGTTCCCACTCTCGGGTTGATGTTCCCGCTCTCGGGTTGATGTTCCCGCTCTCCGGTTGATGTTTCCGCTCTCCGGTTGATGTTCCCGCTCTCGGGTTGATGTTTTCGCTCTCCGGTTGATGTTCCCGCTCTCCGGTTGATGTTTCCGCTCTCCGGTTGATGTTCCCGCCCTCGGGTTGATGTTCCCGCTCTCCGGTTGATGTTCTCGCTCTCGGGTTGATGTTTCCGCTCTCCGGTTGATGTTCCGACTCCCGGGTTGATGTTTCCGCTCTCCGGTTGATGTTCCCGCTCTCCGGTTGATGTTTCCGCTCTCCGGTTGATGTTTCCGCTCTCCGGTTGATGTTCCCGCTCTCGGGTTGATGTTCCCGCTCTCGGGTTGATGTTCTCTCACTCCGGTTGATGTTCCCGCCCTCCGGTTGATGTTCCCGCCCTCGGGTTGATGTTTCCGCTCTCCGGTTGATGTTCCCGCTCTCGGGTTGATGTTCCCGCTCTCGGGTTGATGTTTCCGCTCTCCGGTTGATGTTCCCGCTCTCGGGTTGATGTTCCCGCTCTCGGGTTGATGTTTCCGCTCTCCGGTTGATGTTCCCGCTCTCCGGTTGATGTTCTCTCACTCCGGTTGATGTTCCCGCCCTCCTGCCGATGCCTTAATTCTTTCCCAACACAACGGAAAAGACACCCAAACGGATGCCTCAATTCTCTTTCCCTATATCCTTCCTATAAAAAAATTCGTCCAACTCCCCTGCTGATGCCAGTGCTTGATATACATGATCGGTTGCCCTTCCTAGCGTGGTACTTTTTGAGCCAACCAGCAATACTCTGCCACCATCAGATTGAAAGCAGCTGCCTGCTTGTTTTGTTCCTGCATGTACAATAAAAGACTCTGCTCCAATTTCAAATTGGGGAAGCACAACGCTTTTTTGATATGCTCCCGGATACCCTTTTGATGCCAATACAACACCCGTGCAGCAACTATTTTCCCATTCAAGTCCGGGGTCATTGCCATTCATCACATCGATCAAAACTTGAATAAGATCATTTTTCAACAATGGCAGTACAACCTGTGTTTCCGGATCACCAAAGCGTGTGTTAAATTCAATTACTTTCGGACCATCCGCAGTCATCATCAATCCAGCATATAAAACACCGGTAAATGGGCGTCCCTCTGCGATTAAACCAGCAGCTGTTTTTTGCAGAATTTCCCGATACGTATAGATCAACGTCTCATTTGAAATATCCGGGACCGGCGCATATGCACCCATTCCACCAGTATTTGGTCCTTGATCATTGTCATATGCACGTTTGTGATCTCTTGCTGGGATCATTGGATAAACGTTCCCCTCATGTACAAACGCCATCAGTGAAAATTCCTTCCCTAATAAACATTCTTCAATAACGATCGTTGCACCAGCATCAGCAAATGTTTTAGCAAAAAGCATTTCATCAACCGCTTGAAGTGCCTGCACTTCTGTCTCAGCAACAACAACACCTTTCCCTGCTGCCAATCCATCCGCCTTAATTACGATTGGTGCACCTTTTTCCAAAATATAATTCTTAGCATCGTCTGCATTTGTAAATGTAGCATACTCCGCAGTAGGGATATCATATGTTTTCATAAATTCCTTGGCAAAGCTCTTGCTTCCTTCCAATAGTGCCGCTTCCTTTGTTGGGGCAAAAATGGCAAGACCCTCTTCCTGAAATCGATTCGCAATACCTTCGTTTAAAGGATTCTCGGGACCAACAATGGTAAGGTCAATCGATTCCGACTTAGCGAAATCTACTAGACCGGCAATATCCATTTCATCAATTGCAACGCATGCAGCATGCTCCTCCATACCGCCATTACCGGGCGCTGCATATATTTGACTGACTCGACCGCTGTTTGCCAATTGCATCACAATACTGTGTTCACGTCCGCCGCGGCCAACAACTAAAATGTTCATCTGAAAGCCCCCTATTGTATTAATGTTTAAAATGGCGCATTCCGGTGTAAACCATTGCAATTCCGTGCTTATCACACACATCAACAGAGTCCTGATCCCGTTTTGACCCCCCAGGCTGGATAATCGCCGTAATTCCAGCCTCCACGGCGGCTTGCACCGTATCAGGCATTGGGAAAAATGCATCTGACGCGAGCACTGCTCCATTAGCTTTTTCTCCCGCTTGTTCAATCGCAATGTTTGCAGCACCAATTCGGTTCATCTGTCCTGCGCCTACACCAATTGTTTGATTGTCTCTGGCTAAAACAATGGCATTCGATTTAACATGCTTAACAGCTTTCCACGCAAATAATAAATTCGTAAGCTCATCCTTCGTTGGTTTGCGTTTTGTTGCAAACGAGATATCAGCTTCAGTAACTTTGCCTGTATCATAATCCTGCACTAATAGACCGCCCATTACAGCTGTAACCTTTTGTCTGTAATCCACAACATCATTGTCCATTTTCAGCTCCAGCAAACGAATATTTTTCTTTTTCGTTAACACTGATAATGCTTTATCGGAAAAGCTTGGCGCAATGACGATTTCCAAAAATATTTCACTTAATTGCTGTGCTGTTTCCGAATCCACTTCTCTATTTAAGGCTACGATTCCACCGAAAATGGAAACAGGATCCGCATCATATGCACGTTTGAATGCATTGTAAATCGTTTCTCCAATACCGATGCCACATGGATTCATGTGCTTAACCGCAATAGCAGCCGGTTCGTCAAAGTCGGCAATAATCTCAAGTGCTGCATTTGCATCCTGAATGTTATTATAGGAAAGCTCTTTGCCGTGAAGCTGTTCAGCTGCCGCAAGTGTTCCGGCTGCTTCGTTCGGTTTTTTATAGAATGCTGCTGTTTGATGCGGGTTTTCACCATAACGCAGCGTTTGAACTTTTTCATACGTAGATGTGAGAACTTCCGGGTAGGCTTCATCAGTAAAATAGGCAGCAATCATCGCATCGTAGTTTGCTGTATGTCGGAATACTTTTGCGGCTAACTGTTTACATTTTGCTGCATCTAACGTATCTTTCTGGACAGAATCCAACACGTCTTCATAATCGCCTGGATCGACAACAACTGCCACATTTGTATAATTTTTCGCAGCCGCTCGAAGCATTGTTGGTCCGCCAATATCAATGTTCTCAACAATTTCCTCTTCTGTAACACCCTCTTTGGCAAGTGTTTGTTTGAACGGATATAGGTTTACAACAACCATATCAATTGGAGAAATAGCATGATCGTTAAGCTGTTTTTGATGATCGGCAATTTCTCTTTTCGCCAACAATCCCGCATGAATAAACGGGTGCAAGGTCTTAACTCTGCCGTTTAGGATTTCCGGAAAACCCGTAACATTTTCAACGGCTACAGCATCGATTCCAGCATCTGACAATACCTTTAACGTGCCGCCTGTTGAAATAATTTCATAGCCATTTTCGATAAGACCCTTTGCAAAGGTTTCGATGTTTGCTTTGTCCGATACGCTGATTAACGCTCTCTTCTTCATGAAAAAACCCCTCGCTCTTGTTTGATAAGTTGGTTAATAACGCGTGGATACAATTGATGTTCAACACGCTGAATCCGTTTTTGTAAGGTGTCCTTTGTATCATCGGGAAAAACATGTACAGATTTCTGTTCAATGATTGGTCCAGTATCAATCCCGGCATCTACATAATGAACTGTTACCCCAGTTGTTTTTACCCCCGCTTCAAAGGCCTGACCAATTGCATCCTTACCTGGAAATGCAGGCAGCATGGAAGGATGAAGATTGACGATCTTGTTTTCGTACACATGAAGTAAATCAGGACCAATAATTCGCATGTAACCCGCCAAAAATATCCACTTCACATTCATGATCTGTAACCTCTTAACCACTTCCTGCTCGTAATCCTTCTTAGCAGCATAGTTTTTTGGATTAAAAACAAAGGTTGGAATATCATAATCTTCTGCAATGTTAATTACGGTTGCTCCAGGTTTATCACAAACGAGTAAAGCGATGTCACAAGCTAATTTATTCTCTATTTCCTGTTCAATGATTGCTTGAAAATTACTGCCCGTTCCCGATGCGAAAACAGCCGCCTTCACCTTATTCATGATTGAAATCGCACTCCTTCTCCATCCGTCACAACACCGATACGTATTGCCTCTTCACCATTTTCGCGCAGCACTTTTAGCGTATGCTCTGACTCATTCGGATCCACAACAACTGCCATGCCAATGCCCATATTAAAGACACCGTGCATTTCATCATCTGACATGCCGCCTAACTCCTGCAATAATGAAAAGATTGCTGGTCTGTCATAGCTTTCCGGATTAATCGATACGCCAAGCCCCCGAGGCAGCATTCTTGGAAGATTTTCGTAAAACCCTCCACCAGTAATATGGGAAATTCCTTTTATATCAACACGTTTCATTAATGCTCGAATAGCTTTTGCATATAGTTTCGTCGGCTCTAACAACACTTCACCAAGTGATTTATCAAATCCATCATATTGCTTCGTCAAATCAAGGTTGTCGATCAGCTTTCTAACTAAAGAATAACCATTGGAATGCACACCGCTTGACGGCAATCCTATAATACTATCGCCAGGCTTGATCATTTCGCCTGTTACAAGCTTCGATTTTTCCGCAATGCCAACTGCAAATCCGGCAAGATCGTATTCATTTCCCTGATACATCCCGGGCATTTCAGCAGTTTCGCCACCGATTAATGCTGCATCCGCTTGAACACACCCTTCCGATACCCCTGATACAATCTGCTCGATCATTTCCGGTTTGTTCTTTCCACAGGCAATGTAATCGAGGAAAAACAGTGGCTGCGCTCCTTGAGCAACAATATCGTTCACACACATGGCAACTAAATCAATACCAACTGAATCATGTTTATCCAACTGAAAGGCAAGCTTTAGCTTCGTCCCGACACCATCTGTTCCGGAAACCAGAACCGGTTCCTTGTAGCTAAACCCGCTCAAGTCAAACAACCCGGCAAATGCGCCAATGCCACCAAGAACTTCTTTGCGGTTTGTTCTTGCAATATGCTTTTTCATTAATTCAACAGCCTGATAGCCCTTTTCTACATCGACGCCAGCTTGCTTATAACTAGAAGACATTTTGGCACACTCCTTTTTCTAGCATTTCGTATATTCAATCGTTTTTTGGCCTTTCTCAATGACTGGGTATTCTCCTGTAAAGCAGGCAGTGCAAATTCCTTGATGTGGCAGGTCTTCTCGTACAATTGCACGCTTTAGCCCTTCCTCTGATAAATAGGCAAGACTATCGGCACCAATCAATTTCGCCATCCCATAAAGAGAATAGTTTGCCGCAATAAGTTCCTCTTTTGTGGACATGTCTATGCCGTAATAGCAAGGATTAGTAATCGGCGGTGATGCAATGCGAACGTGTACTTCAAGAGCTCCTGCATCTTTCAGCATTCGGACAATTCGCTTACTTGTCGTCCCTCGTACAATTGAATCATCAATCATAATGACGCGTTTCCCTTCTACAATTCCCCGTACAGGAGACAGCTTCATCTTTACCCCTTGCTCACGTAAATCCTGTGATGGCTGAATGAACGTTCTGCCAACGTAGCGATTTTTAATTAACCCTAATTCATATGGCAGCCCGCTTTGCTCTGCATAACCGATTGCTGCAGAAATACTGGAGTCAGGAACACCTGTGACAACATCTGCTTCTACTGGTGATTCCTTCGCTAGCTCGATTCCCATCTTCTTTCTTGAAGCGTGAACATTCACTCTATTCACGTTACTATCAGGCCTTGAGAAATAAACATATTCCATCGCGCACATGGTACGCGGCTCCGCATCAGCGAACTTCTTAGAGGAAATTCCATTATTATCAATCACCACAAGCTCACCAGGGATTACTTCACGTTCAAACGATGCACCAACAAGATCAAAAGCACATGTTTCCGATGCAACAACATATGCCCCGCCAAGTCTGCCGATCGATATCGGTCGTAAGCCTCTAGGATCTGTTGCTATATATAATTTGTTTTCTTTCATAATAAGAAATGCATATGCCCCAACCAAGCTCCGTAATGCTTCCATAAGGGCAGTTTCATAATCACTTGTGCTATTTCGTTTGATCAAATGGGCAAGAACCTCTGTATCAGATGTCGTTTGAAAAATACTGCCATCCCGCTCTAATTCACCACGCAGCTTATAAGCGTTCATAATATTACCGTTATGGGCTAATGCAACACTTCCTGTTTGTGAACGGAATAGCAATGGCTGAATGTTATCAATGCCACCGTCGCCTTGTGTCGCATAACGAACATGCCCAATCGCCGCATTGCCTTGGAGATCCTGGAAGTCAGCATTCTTAAAAACATCATTAACAAGTCCTAAATCTTTATGAATCTTTAACCTTTCGCCATCGCTCGTTACTACACCAGCACCATCCTGCCCTCTGTGCTGCAGTGCATGCAAACCGTAATACGTAATCTCAGCCGCTTTCTCATGACCCCAAATTCCAAAAACGCCGCATTCTTCGTTTAAGCCTTTGATTTCAGCAAGCATGAAATAGCTCCTTTCCAACGTTTGCATAATGTATGAACATTTTCCTCGATAACTTTTTCACCGTTTCCGATTACCGTATAGGTATGATCACCAGTTACTACACCTATTTGTTTGGCATCCTCAACCTGTGCAGCAAACCGTTCCTCGTCTTCTGGTTTGACCGTTACTAGAAAACGTGACTGTGTTTCACTGAAAAGTTTAACAGTCATATCACCATCTAGATAAGCACTCACACCTAAGCCCGCTTCACTGAAAACACTCTCCGCTAAAGCTACTGCAAGTCCGCCTTCTGCCAGGTCATGCGCAGATTGAACGATACCTTGGTGAATTGCATCCAGAAGCTGGGTTTGCCGCTTAGCTTCCACCTGTAAATCTATGAAAGGTGCTTTTCCGGAATAAATTTGATCCGGATCAGCTAATACATTTTGCAATTCACTTCCGCCAAACTCTGCCTTTGTTTCGCCAATTAAGAATACAAGGTCACCCTCATGCTGAAAATAACTTGGTGTAAGATGATCTAATGTCTCCAGTAAACCAACCATACCAACAACTGGGGTTGGAAAAATCGCTTTCCCTCTCGATTCGTTATATAACGATACATTCCCGCTAATTACTGGTGTTCCCAAAGTCCGGCAGGCATCACTCATGCCAGCAACACTTTTTTCCATTTGCCAAAAAATTTCCGGCTTTGTCGGATTTCCGAAATTTAGTCCATCCGTTAGCCCCAATGGATTAGCCCCCGAGCAAACAATATTACGTGCCGCTTCTGCAACAGCGATTTTTCCGCCGGTTTCCGGGTCCAGATAAATGTAGCGCGAATTACAGTCCGTAGTGATCGCAAGCGCCTTATCAGTACCCTTAATTCGGACAATCGCCGCATCTGAACCGGGTGTTACAACTGTGTTTGTTTGCACCATTGAATCGTACTGATCGTAAACCCATTCCTTGCTTGCAATGGTTGGCTGCTCCAATAGCTTCCCAAGCATTTCTGTATAATCTGTGACTAAAGGTATTTGGGTTTCCATTTGCTGAAACGTATTGAAATACTCCGCTTCCTTTGATGGCATTTGATAAACTGGTGCTTCCTCCGCTAACGCATCAACTGGGATGTCTGCAACAATTTCACCGTGCTGTTTAAGACGAAATGTTTTTTCCTCTATTACCTCACCGACTGCTACAGCCTGTAGTCCATACTTTTCAAAAACATCGATGATTTCCTGTTCGCGTCCTTTTTTGACAACGAGCAGCATGCGTTCCTGGGATTCGGACAGCATTAATTCGTATGCACTCATGTTTAATTCACGCTGCGGCACCAAGTCAAGATCCATCTCCATACCTGTTCCTGCTTTACTTGCCATCTCACTTGCTGATGAAGTAAGCCCAGCCGCTCCCATGTCCTGCATACCGACTAAAGCATCAGAATGAATCACTTCAAGGCTCGCTTCAATCAATAATTTTTCCATGAACGGATCACCTACCTGAACAGCTGGACGATCTTTGTTGGCATCCTCTGCAAGATCATCCGAGGCAAATGTCGCCCCATGAATACCATCCCTACCCGTTGGTGCACCTGCATAAAGAACCGTATTGCCAATACCTGCAGCAATCCCTTTTTGAATCTCATCATGATGGATTAACCCAACACACATCGCATTCACAAGCGGGTTCCCTTCGTAGCTATCATCAAATTGAACCTCACCGCCAACGGTTGGCACGCCGACACAGTTCCCGTACCCTGCGATTCCGTGTACAACTTCTTTAAACAAATATTTCACACGTTCAGATGTTAAGTTTCCAAAACGAAGCGAGTTCATTAACGCAATGGGACGAGCCCCCATCGAAAACACATCACGAATAATGCCTCCTACACCTGTTGCCGCACCTTGATATGGCTCAACTGCTGACGGGTGGTTATGGCTTTCAATTTTAAAAACGACTGCCTGATTATCACCAATGTCGATAATTCCGGCGCCCTCTCCTGGCCCTTGCAGAACATGGGGCGCTTTTGTCGGGAATTTTTTCAACAACGGTTTTGACGTTTTGTAGCTGCAATGCTCCGACCACATAACGGAAAAAATTCCTGTCTCCGTAAAATTTGGGCGGCGATTCAAAATGGACTTTACCATTTCAAATTCGTTGTCGCTAAGTCCCATTTCTTTGTACAATTTTTCCGTTTCAATCTGTGCTGGACTAATATCAAACGTTTGCAACATGAGATTCCCTCCAATTCCTGACGATCGACTGAAAGACTTTTAAACCATCATCACTGCCAATGATCGCTTCAACTGCCCGTTCAGGGTGTGGCATTAGACCTAATACGTTGCCCTGTTTATTAATAATTCCAGCAATGTCTGATGTCGATCCATTGGGATTGTTTTCATACGTAAAGACAATTTGATGATGCTGCTTTAATTCGTTAAGGGTTTCCTCATCACAGTAGTAATTCCCTTCACCATGTGCTATTGGAAAACGCACAACCTCATTTTCTGCATACGATTGAGTGAAAATAGTAGTGTTGTTTGCCACACGCAATGCTTCCTGATGGCACATAAATGCAAGGTTTTTATTTCGCAGCATTGCACCAGGCAAGAGACCTGCCTCCAGCAAAATCTGAAACCCGTTGCAAACACCTAATACCGGCTTCCCTTTTGCTGCATGCTCCTTGATTTGTTTCATGACATCTGATGTCGCTGCGACTGATCCTGAACGTAGATAGTCCCCATAGGAAAATCCACCAGGCAAAAGAATTGCATCATAGTTTTCAAGATTACTATTTTCGTACCAAACGAGCTCCGCTTCCTCACCTAATACATCCTTCACCGCATGATACATATCTCGGTCGCAATTTGATCCTGGGAAAACAATCACCGCGAATTTCACGAGCGAACAGCCTCCTCCACCTCAAAGCGATAATCCTCAATTACTGGATTGGCCAGTAATTTATCACACATTTCTTTAACGCGTTCATCAACATTTTCGTGGTCTTCAACATGCAGCTCAATGTATTTGCCTACACGAGCATCTTCCACTTCCTGAAACCCTAATGAGTGAAGGGACGTTTGAATCGCTTTACCCTGTGGATCCAGTACTCCTTGCTTTAACGTAATAAACACGGTTACCTTTTTCATGAAATGTCCTCCAGTCGTTGTAAAATGACATTGTATACTTCCAGTAAATCTCCTGTCCCTTGACGAAATACGTCTTTGTCCATTTTTTCCTCTGTATTCAAATCCCACAATCTGCACGTGTCTGGCGAGATCTCATCCGATAAAACAATTGATCCGCATGCTAATCGCCCAAACTCCAGCTTGAAATCTACTAACCTAAGATTTATAGATTGGAAAAGATCTGTCAGCACACCATTGATTTTCAAAGCTTCTTCTTTGATTTCCCGTAATTCCTGCTCTGTTACACTACTTAAAAATAATGCATGCTGATCATTAATTAACGGATCGTTTAAATCATCATCTTTATAAAAAAGCTCAACAATCGGTGGGGCAAATAGTGTCTTTTCTTCAATTCCCAATCGCTGCGTAATACTTCCCGTTGCCAGATTACGAACAACTACCTCGAGCGGAACGATTTCCGTCTGCCGAACGATCTGCTCCGTTTCATTCAATCTCTCAATGAAATGGGTTTCGATTCCCTGTTTATGAAGGAACGTAAAAATTCGCGAAGAAATCTCATTGTTCAATCTGCCTTTCCCCTCAAAGCTTGCCTTCCTCTTGCCATTAAACGCTGTAGCATCGTTTTTATAGGATAATACAAGCTGATCTGTCGTTCCTTCTCTGCGGTAAACCTTCTTTGCTTTCCCTTCATACAAAAGTTCTGCCTTCACCTTATTCACCTCGTTTTAGTCCGATTCGGTCAAAAATCCGGTCCACATTTTTCAAATGGTACGTATAATCGAAGCAATCCTCTATTTCTTCCCGTGATAATTTGTCTGTAATTTGTTCATTCTGTTCCACCAGCTGTTTAAAATGGGTTTCTGTTTCCCACGCTTCCATTGCTTTCGGCTGAACTAAATCATATGCTTCCTCACGAGTCATTCCCTTGTCAATTAACGCTAACAATACGCGTTGTGAGAAAATGACGCCGTGTGTTTTATCAATATTTCGTTTCATGTTCTCCGGAAATACGGTAAGGTTTTTCACAATGTTTGCGAAACGATTTAACATGTAATTCAATGCAATAGTTGTATCCGGCAAAATCACGCGCTCTGCCGATGAATGGGAAATATCACGTTCATGCCACAGGGAAACATTTTCATATGCCGTAACCATATGCCCGCGAACCACTCGGGCCATTCCAGTCATATTTTCCGAGCCGATTGGATTGCGTTTGTGCGGCATTGCCGAGGAACCCTTTTGACCTTTTGCAAAAAACTCCTCAACCTCACGTGTTTCCGTTTTCTGCAACCCGCGGATTTCCGTTGCGAATTTTTCAATCGACGTTGCAAGCAGTGCTAATGCCGATATGTAATTGGCATGACGGTCACGCTGCAATGTCTGCGTAGAAACTGGTGCAGGAGACAGCCCTAATTTTCCACATACATATTCTTCAACAAATGGGTCAATATTGGCGTACGTCCCTACAGCACCTGAAAGCTTGCCAAATTCAACCGTTTTTGCTGCTAATTCAAAACGCTCAAGGTTACGCTTCATTTCCTCATACCATAATGCAAGCTTCAGCCCAAACGTTGTCGGCTCTGCATGTACACCGTGAGTTCTTCCCATCATCACGGTATGCTGATGTGCGATAGCCTTCTCTTTTAAAATTTGAATAAAGTTCGTCACGTCTTTACGAATAATTTCGTTTGCTTGCTTTAATAGATAAGAGAGTGCTGTGTCGACTACATCTGTAGACGTTAAGCCGTAATGTACCCACTTGCGCTCTTCACCTAATGTTTCGGAAACTGCACGAGTAAATGCCACGACATCATGTCTTGTTTCCTGCTCGATTTCATAAATGCGGTTTATATCAAACGACGCATCTTTACGAATCTTTTCAGCATCTTCTTTTGGAATAACACCAAGCTCACTCCACGCCTCACATGCTAGAATTTCAACCTCCAGCCATGCTTTAAATTTATTTTCCTCCGTCCAGATAGTACCCATTTCTTCTCTTGTATAACGATCAATCATTATTTTGCCTCCTCATATGCGCTGACTAGTTTGCTGACTTCTTCCTTTGTTTCTGATGTAAATGTTACATGTCCCATTTTTCGTTTTTGCTTGGCCTCATCTTTACCGTACAAATGGACGGAAGCATTTTTCAGTATTGGCATCCTATTTAAGGCATGCTCCATATCTTCTCCAAGAATATTAACCATCGTTGCTGGCTGGAGAAGTTTAATTGGTGTTAACGGCAATCCGCAAATCGCCCGAATATGCTGGCCAAATTGTGAAATGTTGCATGCCTCAATTGTGTAATGACCAGAATTATGCGGTCTTGGCGCCATTTCGTTTAGGTATATTGCTTCACCTTTTACGAACATCTCAATTGCAAACGTTCCAACAATTTGCATTTTCTCCGCTAAAATGGCTGCAGCCTGTATCGCCTTCGCTTCAACCTGCTTGCTAATTAATGCCGGTACTGCTGTTTCGTACAAAATATGGTCCTTGTGTGTATTCTCTGCAATTGGGAAAAATTCTAACCCGCCCGTTAAGGAACGTGTGAAAACAACCGAAATTTCTTTATCAAATGGAACCCACTGTTCAATGATGCAATGTCTATTTTTTTCAGCAAATGCAATTGCCGCTGCTTCATCGTTCTTTGAGGCTAACTTAATTTGTCCTTTGCCATCATACCCGCCGCGGCACGTTTTGATTACCGCAGGATAGGCAGTATTTTGTAAAACCCTTCTGCACTCCTCGCCACTCTTGACAATTGAAAACGCTGGAACTGGCAGCCCCGCCTCATTCATTAACTGCTTTTCTTTTTCACGGTTTTGTGTAACCTCCAATGCAAAAGCGCCCTGTGGCAATTTACCTTGTTCTTCTATATATTCAGCTGCATGAAGATCTACATTTTCAAACTCATACGTAACCACATCGCTAATTGCTGTTAATTTTTCAATTGCTTGCATATCATCGTAGGCTGCAACGATTTGTTCATCTGCAACCTGTGCTGTTGGACAATTAGGTGTTGGATCAAGTACGGCAATTTTATAACCCATATGCCTTGCAGCAATTGCCATCATACGTCCCAGCTGGCCTCCGCCAATGATGCCGATTGTTTTTGGTGGTAAAATGATGTTATTTTTCGGCAAGATCATCCCTCATTTCTGCAACTTTTGCTTGCATGTTTTCCCGATATGTTTTCAATTTCACTGCTGTACTTTCATCAAAAGCTCCAATTATTTGCGCCGCAAGGATTCCAGCATTCGTTGCACCAGCTTTACCGATTGCTACTGTTGCAGTCGGCACTCCACCAGGCATTTGCACAATTGATAATAAAGAATCCAACCCATTCAATGCTTTACTTTGAACTGGGACGCCAATGACAGGAAGCGTTGTTTGCGATGCCACCATCCCAGGAAGATGTGCCGCACCCCCAGCACCGGCAATAATCACTTTCAGGCCACGACCTCGTGCTGATTTCGCATAGGTGAACATTTCGTCTGGTGTACGATGAGCGGAAATCACTTCTTTTTCATACGTAATTTCGAGCTCATCCAACATGTCGCATGCATGCTTCATTGTTTCCCAATCAGATATACTCCCCATTATTACGCCAACTTGTGGTGTCATCAAATCCCTCTTTCTATTTGCGTTATCTTGTTTTTGCTGTTGAAATTCCGCTTTTTATCTTTGAAATTCAACATCCAGCCACAAATTTTACAACTAAAAAAGTCTATTCGAATCCTCCTAGCATGAGAGAAGACGAATAGACTTTATCTTGACATAGCAAAACGTATCATTGCTTGCGCACAACGATTCACCCTCCCTCATAGTCCAGCATTTATGGTGCTGGGTAGAAACTTCGAGCCATATTCTCGGGATATATGAGGAACCGTATTTATTTGTGTCTTAAGCATACCAACAGCTTTACGGAATGTCAATAAAATATCGAACATTAACAAATTATTTATATTTAATGTTCGGTTTTTGATCAATAGCTAATTGGAATTTATCCAATTCATTTAATGAAAACAGCAATTACTCGGGGTTCTCATTATTTATTTCAGTAAACTGTGCAGCACCTGGCTTACTGTCCACAGCCGTGTTTTTCTTCCCCAATTTCCCCCTGCGCACCTGCTTCACCCAGAAACCACCATTAATTTGTTTCGGCTCATAGGAGATAATAAATGCCTTTGGATCGATTGTTTTGATTGTTTCATACAGCTTCAGCTCATATTTTCTTGGTGTCAAAATTTGCATTGCCAGTCTGTCCCCTTCCATTCCATAGGCAAACCAGCTCGTCACGCCATACCCTTTTTCCCGTAATTTTCGCGTAAACTCAATATCTGGATTGGACGAAATAACATTTACCGTTATGTAACCGAGAGCAAGTTTTTCTTCAATCTTCGTACCAACAACAACACCGATTCCAAATCCGACTGCATAAGCAATTATATTTTGAATTTCATTTAAATTATCAAGCACTAAACCTAATCCCAGGATATATACAACAACTTCAAACATGCTAACAAACGCCGCCAGGTACCTGCGACCTTTTAAGGTTAATATCATACGAATTGTTGAAAATGAGACATAAACAATATTAATTGCGAGAATGATGATAACCATTACATATGCATTACTAAGCAAAGCAAACCCTCCAAGATTGTTATTAGTATAAGAATACCCCAATTTTCCCTAAAGTTAAATACTATGACATTCACCCAAAAATAATGTCATGCATATACTTAGTACTAATTCAAAATTGTTATGTAAGAGGTGATTTCCGTGGACCCTTTTAAACAGATGGGTGATTGGAAAAAAAATATGGACCACTTTTTCGGTGAGAACTTTTGGAATGAATTTGAAGGCATTATAAAACCTACTATTCCACAAATCAACGTCTACCAAACTGAAAATGAAATTACTTGCATCTTAAATATCCCCGGATTAACGGATTTAAACAAAATAGATATATTCGTCGATTACGCTTCACTTGAAATTACTGGTGTCATTGATATACAGCACCAGGGTGGAACGGTTGTAAAAGAGGAAATTCTCCAGGGGGCCTTTGAACGCAGAATTAACCTACCTTTTCCAGTTCGCTCAGATAAGATAAAAGCAAGCTATAAGAATGGAATCGTGCATATACAATTATATCGTTTGATCTCAGATTCCAGCAGCAAACATAGGGTACCGGTACGTTTGTTGGAAGATAAATAAATTAAGTAAGGGGCTGGATTCTGATTGGGTCCAGCCCCTTCTCCTATCTCATTTTCCCTGGTAATGCATGTATGGACTCAATTAATGTATTGAGCTTGCCTTCGATTCGGTGTAACAGATAAAAAGTCACAACGATCGGAAAGCCAACTTCTGTCACAAAAGACATCCATGCTTCCATGATCTCTACCTCCATTTCAATTGAATAAAAAACCAGTGGCGAGACAATTGCCAAGCCGCTGGTCCGTTGGTTCATAATTAAGCTAGTTCAACTTCAACAACATTTCGTTCTACAATGCGGGCACTTTTCACTGATACAAGATCACCGCCTGAAGATGTAAACGCATTTTGATTGATGATCTCATCCATTGCAGCTTTTACCGCAGCTGGATCAACCGGTTCAACCGGTTTTTCCAATGAGTATGTCACAGTTTTGCCATCTTGATTTAAAAATTTAATCTCAAGCTTTTTCATCATCCCAAACCTCCCTTCGTTCGTTTATTTTGAAAAATTAACCTTGAATTTCGAAGCTGTCATCACGTTCGATGCTGTAAAGCGGACGCTCCTGTAACCCCGCAACTGCTTGTGCAATTGCATATAATTGGTCTGCTGTTGCGTCGGTTTTTACATTGTTAAAGCTTTTAAACTTGAAGATTTGTTTTCCTGATTCAGGATCAATCCCTTCATCAAGCACTAACTGTAATGTAGATTTGTATTTTTCTGCTACTGCCATGTTCTCTCCCCCTCCTTTCACCAATACAATCGAAAGGGCATTGGGGCTAGGGGGCATTAATTTTGAGATTTTGTGGAGAAGTTCCAGGCTGTTGTGCTGAAGTTTGGGCTCTCCTGCCGATGTTTTCGCTCTCCTGCCGATGTCAAATTTTTCATAAAAAAAGAGCTCTCTGCAAAGCAGAAAACTCCCTATTCTAAATCCTTATTCGGCCCATATACCCGCTTCTCAATCGAGGACTTTTTACCAGCTATCCGTTTATGCAGTGTCCGTTTCCAATTTTCCGCTAACATCCCACAAGCAGCCAGTTCCTCAGCAAGCTTTAAATCATTCTTTTTAACGTGCATGACTTCATTACATTTCGCAATTGTCCATTGTGAATACGGACGTTCTAATAGCGTTAATTCCAATCCGCCTTGGACATACCCCACTTTCATCACACGAAAATACCAGCCTGTTCTTCCTGACTTTTGAATTCTTAGTGCAAAATCCATTACACGAAAGCGGCGTGCTGGTTTCCAGCATGGCTGCCTGGGCTGCGATACCTGAATAACCGCCTCACCAAATTGGTATGTATCACCAATACAGACTGAATGCTCATCCATATGTTCAACAGCTAAGTTTTCACCCATTGCACCGATGCCTATTGATTCTAATTCAAGGTCATTTCTCCAAAATTCATAATGCTCTGTAGGATATGTAAAAATCGCTTTTTCCGGCCCACCGTGATTTTTCTTATCTGCTACCTCATCACCGGTTAATCCTGCCTTCTCTAACCATGTTTTATCGGCAACACAATCTTTAAACATTCCGCTTTCCCACTGCCTCTCCATTCGATTAGTTGCATTCATTTTCCCAACTCGCTTTACCTTGCCAGTTAGCAGCTTTGAAATGTATGGTGCATCCACCGTGCTTCCCCCTTTTAAAATATGCTACACTAAGTTTACTTGAAATCCAGCAGTATTGTAAGAGGAATCACCAATGGAGGTGTTAACGTGGATAATACATTAAAGAAAGCAACATTTGCCGGGGGATGTTTTTGGTGCATGGTAAAGCCATTTGATCAATGGGAAGGAATTCACAGTGTTGTCTCAGGTTATACTGGTGGCAGAACGAAAAATCCAACATATGAGGATGTAAAGACAGGGACAACCGGTCATTATGAAGCAGTTGAAATAACATATGACCCCACAGTTTTTTCCTATCGGGATATTCTCAAAATCTACTGGCAGCAAATCGATCCAACAGATGATGGCGGACAATTCCATGACAGGGGCGATTCATATCGAACTGCTATCTTTTATCATGACCCTCAGCAAAAAGAATTGGCTGAGGCGACGAAACAAGAGCTCGAGCAAAGTGGTAAGTTTCAAAAACCAATCGTCACAAAAATTTTACCTGCAGTTACTTTTTATCCTGCCGAAGACTACCATCAGGATTTTTACAGAAAAAATGAAACAGAATACAAAGAGGACCGTGCCAAGTCTGGCAGGGACGAGTTTATTGAAGAGGTCTGGAAAAAGTAACATGTCAAACGAAATTTAAATTTTACTGGAAGTGATTACGCCCATAGAAATGTATCACTTCTGTCATGGTTTTAACCAGTAATTCCTTATAAAAAAGCCTAATTCCTCCTTTGTTATTGTGGGAATTAGGCTTAATTTTCCACTAACGTTCCATTTAGATAAGTACCCCTTCTTCAGGTTTGTCATTCTTAATCCCTTTTTCAACAAACAAATTATCATTAAGTTAAAGATACCCTTCCCGGTTTCCATATTTATAGGTAATGATGAATGTTCATGTATTTTTTTAACAAACTAGTTGGTTGAGGAAGACTGAACATTTTTTCAACCAAATTTCCGCAATAAGGTAGCTTTCCCTCCCCCTCTTGTTTGTTCAACTCAGTCCAGTATAATAGTATAATATGACTTTTATCGTCTTTCATAGAATAGGAGAATGTGCTTTGCCAAATAATGAATCCTTGACACCGTTAAAAATGCTTTTGTTTTGTTTTCACGCGACAAATACCATTATTATTAGTTTTTTGCCATTATATTTAAAGCATAAAGGTTTAAATGGTACTGAAATTGGATGGGTGCTGGCCGTCGGACCATTAGCATCTATTTTTGCGCAGCCTTTTTGGGGCTATATGAGTGATAAATATAAAACAGTTAAGCGTATGCTTTTAATCTGTATTGTTGGTCTTCTTATTAGCAGTGTGCTTTTCTTTCAAATGAATGGTTTAATTGCAATCATCCTAATGGGGGCAGTTTTTTACTTCTTCACATCGCCAATCGGTGCACTTGGCGACAGTTTGGCACAACGCCGGGCTGATGACCTCAACGTTTCATTTGGCGGGATTCGGATGTGGGGATCAATTGGTTTTGCCACATCTTCCCTCATAGTCGGTGAGGTACTTTCCAAAATTGGTGTTCAATATATGATTTGGCCATATTTATTATTTGGAACGATTGCATTGCTGGTTGCATTCCGTTTAACTGATGTAAAAGTAGAATCAGATCCAGTCCAGCTAAAAGATATCAGTAAAATACTTACAAATAGGCCGTACATCATCTTTTTAGCAATAATCATGTTTTTGACTATTACACATCGGGCAAACGACAGTTTTATAGGATTATACATTGCACAGCTAGGCGGAAGCGAAGGCTTAATTGGATTGGCTTGGTTTGTCGGAGTAATTAGTGAAGCAGCAGTGTTTGCATTTGCGGGCTTTTGGTTCAGAAAATTCCACACACTAATCTTCATTATGATAGCTGGTGCCTTGTATAGTTTACGCTGGTTCATTTATTCAGCTGTTGATGATCCTGTCTATATCATTGCACTTCAAGTATTGCATGGTTTAACATTTGGCATTTTCTATTTATCCGCATTTCAATATATCACTAGATTAATTCCCAAACTATTGCAATCAACCGGACACCTCGTGTTTTTTGCCGTGTTCTTTGGTGTTTCAGGAATTATTGGATCCCTTACTGGCGGTGCACTGATTGATTCTTATGGAGGAACTACACTCTATTTATTAATGGGATTCTGTGCGTTAATAGGGACCATCGGGATGATTATTTATCACGTTCTTCCATATGGCAAGGAAGTTCCGGCACAAAGAAATGAGCAAATGTAATGGAGCCTGGGATAAAAGTGTTTTAACCAAAATAAAATCCAAACATAGTTGGTGCATACATACCGCTACGGAAATACACTACGCTTTCCGCGGGCGCTGCCTTAGCCTACTTCAAGCTATCGCTCTACGTAGTCTCACCCTAGGCTTTTCATCCCGAAGGAGTCTCCGTGTATTTCCTTCTGTAGTATGGTGAAATGTTCAGCTTTGGGTTAAACAATTTAGTTATGTGCCAGCCTCCTTTTTACTTCGGGAAACAATTCATACTTCCACCATACGGTATCCTAATCAACCTCAATCATCTTCAGTTTTTCAAAATTCATATAATACAACTTACTATGCCTTCCACGTATGAACGTTTTAAGAAGCCGGAAATTCATGCTTTCAATTAGTTCGTCCTATTTCCAGTTCCATTTTGTCTTTTAGTTTTTTCAACAAGGGATTATAATTATTTCTAATTTTTTCATAGATTAATCTTGCTTCCTCTTCATATAGACATTCTTAATTTTTAATAATGGAAACAAAAAATAACAAATAAGGCTGATAACCCATAATCGGGTATCAGCCTTTTCTACTTCTAACTCAAGAAAATAAAATACAGAATAAATATTACAAACAGCAAATACATGATGCCGTTAATTTCTTTTCCGCGCCCCTTCATCATCATGGTTATCGGATAAAAAATAAATCCCATGGCAATTCCGGTTGCAATACTATACGTTAATGGCATTGCAACGATTGTTAAAAACGCTGGAACGGCAATTTCAAACTTATCCCATTCGATATTTTTTAGCGAGGATGACATTAAAACCCCTACAATAATCAGCGCTGGTGCAGTAACCTCTGCAGTTACGACACTTAACAACGGGGAGAAAAATAGTGCTAATAGAAATAGTCCTGCTGCTACAACGGCTGTAAACCCTGATCGTCCACCAGCCCCAACACCAGCAGTTGACTCAACATAGGAAGTAGTTGTAGATGTACCGACAATTGACCCTACGACTGTGGCAGCGGAATCCGCGAACAATGCTTTACCCGCACGAGGCAATTTGTTGTCTTTCATTAAACCAGCCTGTGTTGCAACAGCCACTAATGTTCCTGCAGTATCAAAAAAGTCTACAAATAAAAATGTTAAGATAACAACAAGCATTTGAATGTTAAAAATATCGCCAAAGTGAGCAAAAGCCTGTCCAAATGTTGGCGCTAAACTTGGCACTTCTCCAACGATGCCGTCAATACCAGATGGTGGTGTAATCAATCCGGTAATGATTCCGACAATAGCTGTCAAAACCATTCCGTAAAAAATTCCACCCTTAACATTCAGGCTAAGTAAGATAACAGAAACGATAATGCCAAAAATGGCAAGTAATACTGTAGGCGATGTAAGATTACCCAATGCCACCAATGTAGCATCATTTCCAACAATAATTCCAGCACTTTGGAATCCGATGAATGCGATAAACAGCCCAATACCTGCACCTACAGCCATTTTGAGATTGGCTGGAATTGCATTAATAATTTTTTCACGCAGCCCTGATAGTGTTAAGACAATAAAAATAAGTCCAGAAGCCAGTACACCCGATAATGCGGTTTCCCATGGGATTCCGTAGCCAAGCACAACCGTATAGGCAAAAAATGCGTTTAATCCCATACCCGGTGCAAGTACAACAGGATATTTTGCGATAACACCCATGAACAATGATCCAACTGCTGCCGCGATTGCAGTGGCAGCAAAAACAGCATCAGCATCCATCCTGGTTACACCCTCAGGCAGCTCCTCAATTCCAGCCAGCGATAGTGTCGATGGATTGACAAATAAAATGTATGCCATTGCAAGGAATGTTGTCAGTCCCGCAATAAATTCTGTACGATAATTTGTCCCTAACTCTTCAAAACGGAAAAACTTTTTCACGTTATTCTCCTCCTTTTCGAAAAACCAAATAAAAAACACCCTCGATTAAAACCAAGAGTGTACCTTTTAACTATTCAGGAAAAAGTAATCCAATAAACAATGCAATACTTCATACTCACATAAAGCGATTACTTTACCCGCGTAGTCAGACTATTTACGGCAGTCTGGTAGAAACTCTTGGGCCATATTCCCCAAATTATACGCAAAACCTATTCAATTATCATTGCAAATTCTATTTTACTATTCAACATGCGAAACGTCAATAAAAATACGAACATTCATTACATATTTATAATAAATGTTCGTATTTGAATTAGCTATTCCCACTCAATCGTAGCAGGTGGCTTACTTGTCACATCATACACAACACGATTAATATGCTCAACTTCATTCACAATCCGAGTCGAAATCTTCTCCAAAACATCCCATGGAATACGGGCCCAATCAGATGTCATACCATCAATGGATGTAACAGCGCGAATCCCAATTGTGTAATCATATGTCCGCGCATCCCCCATTACACCAACACTGCGAATGTCCGGAAGCACGGTGAAGTATTGCCAAATATCCCGGTCTAGCCCAGCCAGTGCAATCTCTTCCCTTAAAATAGCGTCGGATTCCCTAACAATTTCAAGTTTTTCTTCTGTTACTTCACCCAAAACACGAATTGCTAGTCCTGGTCCTGGGAACGGCTGGCGCCAAACAATGTTTTCCGGTATACCGAGCTGAATACCAAGTTCACGAACCTCATCCTTAAATAGTGTGTTCAATGGCTCGATTAACTCAAACTGCATATCCTCTGGCAATCCGCCAACATTGTGATGGGACTTAATGGTTTGTGCTGTTTCTGTACCACTTTCAATAATATCTGTATAAAGTGTCCCCTGCGCAAGAAAATCAATATCCTTCAGTTTTGCAGATTCATCGTCAAACACATAAATGAATTCATTTCCAATAATTTTCCGCTTCTTCTCTGGATCAGCCACACCTGCTAGCTTGGATAGGAAACGATCTTTTGTATCAATCTTAATAATGTTCATGTGGAAACCATCCGCAAAAGTTTCCATTACATCGTCCGCTTCATTTTTACGAAGCAGCCCATGATCAACGAAAATACATGTCAGCTGATCTCCAATCGCTTTATGAATAAGTGCTGCAACAACAGATGAGTCAACCCCGCCGCTTAATGCACATAAAACATTACGATCCCCTACTTTTTCCTGGATCTTTTCAACTTCCATCTCAATAAAGTTCTCAATTGTCCATTCCCCATCACAGTTACATACGTCATAAACGAACTGATTTAAAAGATGATTCCCATATTCGGAATGACGAACCTCTGGATGAAATTGGACACCATATAATTTCTTACTTGGATTACTCATAGCTGCAATTGGAGTTGATGGACTGGTTGCATCAACTTGAAAAGAAGCTGGTTCCTCCATAACCTTGTCACCATGGCTCATCCATACGGTTTGATTCTTCGGTGTATCCTTGAAAAGTATTGGATCATGACTAAGGTCAATTAGTGCTTTTCCATATTCGCGGTTTTTCGCCTTTTCAACCTTTCCGTTAAAATGCAAGGTCATGAGCTGCATACCATAGCAAATACCTAAAATAGGAATGTCCAAATCGAAAATCGCTTCATCACAGCGAAAGCTATTTTCATCATAAACACTGTGCGGGCCACCAGACAAAATAATGCCTTTCGGGTTCATCCGCTTGATCGCTTCAGCAGTCAGTTTATGTGAATGGAGTTCACTGTATACTCCTAACTCTCTTATTCTTCTGGTGATTAACTGATTGTATTGACTTCCAAAGTCTAATACCAGGATCATTTCGTTGTTAGTATCCATCTTTTCTCTCCTCCATATAAAAAACCTGAATTTCTTATCCAAAATGTAATTTAGTTAAGGAACAATCCCCATCTAAATACAAAAAGGCAGAAATCCAGGTTCATGATTGTAAACCATACAGATATTCCGCCTTCATAGTCAGAGCATTTACGGTGCCCCGGTAGAAACTTTCGAACCATATTTTCGAGGATATACGAACGGCGTATATATTATTCAAATTTAATTACATTAATCAATGCGGTAACAGCTTACTTACTAATATACTTTATCATTCTACTAACACACGCAAGCTTGGTCAAGCCATTATTCGTTTGATTAAATTTTTCCATAATTGCGTGAGTTTTTTTGTTTCCGTTTCGTTTATTTCATTATTATACAGCATCCGTTCGTAATAATCGGTTAATTGCCCCATTTCATCAGAGCTGTACCTTGAATCAATACGCTTAGCATATTCGCGCAAGGTTTGATTCGAACTTCTGGGCAAACCGCTATATGATAACAATTTCAGCAAATAATGGTAAGCTTCCTGGTATGTCTTTGCATCATGTTTGCTTCTGAATTTTACAGAGAGCATCATTGCCCTTAATTGATATCTCTTACGATACAGCAGAAATGCTAGGATCATAATAATTCCAATGCCGATAGCGACATAGCCCCAATTGATGTCTAATTTCATTGTCGTGTTGTTTTCAGCAGCAGGCGCAGTATCCTTCTCTTCTTCCTGTTTCAATTCCTTTTCCGGCTTTTCCTGTTCTGGCGCCTGTAATGTGTCATCCTGTTCTTCTAAATTTTCCAGGTTAATTTCAAAATCAGTTAAGTTGGAAAAGCCTTGCGTTGGTTCAAATGGTACCCACCCAATCCCAGGAAAATATGCTTCCACCCAGGAATGGGCATTCGCATTTGTTACTTCGTATACGTCATATGATTCATCTGTACCGCCGATATTGTCTGCTATTTTTTCACCACTTGTAAACCCTTTAACCCACCTTGCTGGAATATCAAGGGTCCGCAGCATCACGACCATTGAGGTAGAATAATTATCACAGTAACCTGCTTTTGATTCGAATAAAAATTGATCGACATAATCCTGATTTTCTTTTGGAATTGGAACATCGCTTGTTTGATATTGAAAACCATTTTGCCCGAAGTAATTTTCGATAGCCCGCACCCTGTCATATCGATTATTATCAGATGATGTAATTTCCTTTGCCAATTCGCCGATTCGAGCTGGCAGATTTTCCGGCAGCTGGGTATATTGATCATTTATCGCTGTCGGATCCTCTAGACTCGCCTTGCGTAATTCATCAATAGCAAACGATGGCATATCATACGTAATGCTGTATTCGGCAAGACTTCGATCAACATTATTTACGCGTGTACGAATTTCACCTGAATTTTGATCAAGTAAAAATGCCGTAGCTTCCCCTGCTTCCACCTGACTGATTCCATATGGATATACAAGTTTCTCAATCATTGTATTGCCTTGAAACTCAACTACGGTATCGTGTTTCTCTGTTTTAACGTTATCTGAAAATGTATCAAGTGCTATATACCCATTAACCTGCGTTTCATAATTTGGTTCCGCAGATCTTTCCCAGCCTTTGCCGGTATAAACATCCTTAGTCTCTATTCGCCAATAGTGCTCATCCTTAACAGCCGCTTGAAAGACAGGTGTGTAATCCTGAACAAATGAGCCACCAAGCCTGGAATCATCTTCCCCATAACCAACCCGGCGAACAGAAGAACCACCTTCTCCTCCACCAGCCTGTTCAGCAGCACTTTTTAAAAAAGGTACTGGATCCGGCCACTGTGGATCATATTTCGGTGCAGCATAGCCTATAAGCGTGGAAAAGAATACAACCGCAATTAAGGGAAAAATCCATATCCAGGAATTCTTTGTCCAAGCAAATCGGATAGACTCTCTATCTACCTCTTTAAACAAATTAGCCATACCTAACGACACAAACGAGATAATAAAGGTTCTCACAATAGCACCGTCAGCATCGTATACAGTAAATGTGTCCAGCACAGTTAAATAAATGATAGTAAATAAAATAAACACAAAAATACGTTTCATAATGACGAACCAATAGTGTAACAGATAACTCATTAGCCATATCAGGATCAAAAATAAGATACTTCGGAATAGAGGTGTTAACTCATACCATTGCTGATGAAATAACATATTTATATTAAAAGATATTTCCATGAAAATATACGAAAACCATAGTTTGCTGAGAAAAGCATAGGTTGTCATGAATAGGCTATTAATAATAAAAACGAGGGCAAATCCTTTTAATAGAAAAGAAAACCACCATTTTATCTGCAGCATCGATACCAAAAAACAAAACACGGCAAATAGAATAAAGACGTTCAAATCACTCGTATCAGTTACTTGCTGTATGGGGTATAGCCATTCCAAAAATAGAAAAAAACCGCATATATAAAGTACTGAGGTGTATAGAAAAGGAATTCTGTTGTCTTTGGCGAAATTCATCGTACATTCACCTCAATCGTATTTTGAACCAACTGCTGTTCCGAAAGTATATTGACAATAACACCATCCATTTGAAGCTGTTGGATAATTGTGTGCTCTTGTTGTGAAATTAACGCTTTGGCTTGTATAAATAGGACGATAACGCTTTTAGAACGTTGTTTCATCTGTTGCAGCGATTCCTTAATCGCCCCATCCATATTGGTGGTAATCATCATAATAATGTTACCACTCGAAAGCTTCCTGACTTCTTCTTTTAGTTTTAAAGCAAAAGGGCGGTTACCCCCTGGCTGAACCCTTGTTAAATGCTGTCTCATCCGTTCTTTCTTCGTGGGATCATGATGCAATGGATAATAAACTGTCTCTTCCCCGACAGATAATAGCCCTACCTGTGATGCTTGTTTTTGAATAGCCTCCATTAATGAAATGGTCACTTCAATTGCTGCTTCAAAGGCTAATGGATTAATCCCAACGTAATAGCAGCAGTCTAAAATAAGTATTGTATCCGTACTCTTTTCCTGCTCGAACTCTTTCGTCATTACGTTGTTCTTTTTCGCAGTTTGTTTCCAGTCTATCCAGGAAAATTTATCACCAGGCATGTATTCACGAATCCCTGTTGCTACATTGGTATTTTTTAAATTTAAGGTATAGGAGGAGACGGAGCCTTGTTCAAAGCTGCTAACCCGTTCTGATATATGAAGTTTGCTTTCATTAGGGTATGCAACAAGCTGATCGGCCACATGAAAAACATGTTCCTTCTTAATAAATCCGAATACATCCCCTGTTTTAATGCGAACTGCCTGCAGTTGATGTTCCCCGCGGGGCACCTGCTCAATTCGATATGGAAGCTCCATCTCTTTACGGAACCCGGGAAACACAACCTTCTTTATCATTCTATTAACCTGTAATTTATCAGGTTGATCCAAGTGATAGTATTTTTCTTTCCGGTTATCAACCTTTTTCAAAGTATCTGGAAAAACTTCCTCACAAATACAGTAATACAGCGGAAAAGGCACTTCCCTTGTCACCCTTACAACTACGGTTATACTGTCACCTGCACGGATAACATGGCGGGATAGATTTCGCGTAACCTCCCACTTTTTGATTGGATAGAGAAGCAGACCTAAATGATAAAGAAAGATCGGCAAATAGCTAAAAAATAAAAACCAGCTTACAAAACCGCCCTGAAACATTGCAAATGAAAACAGCAGCAGCAATAGAAAAACGATAAAGACGAGCTTGCCGATAAATCGCATCGTTCCATTCATTAATGAAATTCCTTTCGAATCGGGATATGCGTATTCTTAATAACCGAATGAATAACCTGTTCACTTGATAACCCATCATATTTGGCTTCAGAGGTTAAAATGATTCGGTGTGAAAGAACGAATGGTGCTAAATATTTCACATCATCCGGTATTACATAATCACGGGCATGAATATACGCATAAGCTTTTGCTGCCTTCATTAACGCAATGGAACCCCTTGGACTCACTCCAAGATAAATAGCTGAATGTCTGCGTGTCCCTGTTGCTAGATTCACAATGTAATGCTGAACATTTTTATCAATGTAAACATTTTTCACTTCTGCCTGAATGCCGATCAATTCATCCTTATTGATCACAGCTTCTATTTGTTCAATCGGGTGGTCCTTTGCAGTTCGTTCCAATATCCCTAATTCCTGTTCCCATGATGGATAACCCATTTTTAATTTTAGAAGAAACCGGTCAAGCTGTGCCTCTGGAAGCGGATATGTTCCCTCGTATTCAATTGGATTTTGTGTTGCCATAACAAAGAACGGCTGCTTCAGTGGAATTGTTTTACCATCGACCGTTACATTTTTTTCCTCCATGGCTTCCAATAGGGCAGATTGTGTTTTTGGGGAGGTACGATTAATTTCATCGGCCAGTACGATATTTCCGAGAATCGGCCCTCCGCGAAACTCAAATTCTAGTTCTTTTGGATTATAGATTGAGATTCCGGTAACGTCTGACGGCAGTAAATCAGGGGTGAATTGTATTCTTCTAAAATCACAGTCTAATGATTTAGCCAATGTCCGGACCAGCATCGTTTTTCCAACGCCCGGCACATCCTCCAACAGGACATGCCCCTGTGCTAACAATGCCACTAAACTAAGGGCTGCAACATCCTCCTTGCCTATCATTACTTTATTTATATTCGTTAATACCTTTTCAATACTTTCATTATATATAATTGTCTCCTGCATCATCCGAAATCCCCTTCCTGATTCGCAAATATCTACTATTAACTATACTAAAAATGTACTAGTAAGTAAAAGCACAATTATAGGTAGTTTTCGATTATTTAAACTATTTTAAAATCTAGTATTTGTAAATTTTTTAGATTTTATACCCTGGAAATGGAAAAGGAGAAGCCGGAATTCCGACCTCTCCAAACAAAAAAACACTTAAGTCTCATCCACACCTTTCTCCTTCTCCTTCCATGGTGGATCACCAAAACCATGGAATTTTCGATTTACTTTATAAATGATTAAGGGTATTAAAAATGCCAAAACTGTGCAAATAAGAACTAATATGTCATCTAATCCCCCTAAATACTTTGTCCACATTTACCGTTCACTCCAGTGTTTTTTTGTTTGATCTGATGAACCTGTTGCGCGCACCTCAGCATTAACTGCGACATGAAACGTACTTTTTGCGAAGTAGCTTTCACCATGGTCCCATTCATTTTTAATCTGCTGCCATAAATCATAATGCCTTTCCTTTATCATGTCTCCGATCCCAAATATATCTGCATTCAATTCCGTTTGTGCCTTTTTAATGGTATGATTGATTATTTTTTCCAATTCATCTTTGACTTGTTTTTCTACCTCGTCTAAAGTTTTTTTCTTAATAATATTTTCTGTTCCAAAGGTTTCGGCAATTGATCCTTCAACTTTTACTTTTACGGATATATGAATATTGTTTTTATCCTTTGTATCTATAGATAAGTTACTTTTAACATCTTCTAATTCATAGGTAAGAATATTATCATCTAACTCGATGTTTATTGCTCCTTCCTTTGCATTGCCAGTGAGCAGATTTAAACCTTTTGTTTCTTCCCCATCAAGCATTCCTACCATTTTGTTATCATATCCATGAAAAACCGCAGCGCCCTCATATTGTATCCCTTCCCCAGATGTAGTTATTTTAGGGATAACGTAGCTGTTTTGATTCAAAAGGTAGGCATGAACCTGTCCTACTCTTACAGGTTCCAATGCGGATGCCGTTTTGAAGCTATTTTCCATAACGGACTCAATATACAAGGCAGGGAGTTTCTCGTTAGTTGGTTTTACATCTAGAACATTTTTTGCATCTTCGTCGGCTACTATTACTTTAATACTACGGCGCATCGATGGATTGCGGAGGAAAATATCCATTATTTTAGCAAACAAATTTTTCGTTTCCGCAATTTCCTTTGAGACAATGATAATTTTCAGGTGTTCCCAGTAAGGTGACCGACTTGTCAGCTGGGCCATTTCCCTGCTAATCGCAAACATACTTTCTCCGGTTGCCGATATATTTGTAAATGCATCGCTGTCTCCTCCCCCTTGCGTTGGTGCACCTAATGTAGAAGGGATTACAAATTGATTGGTTAATCGTAATTCATATTCACCATTTTCTTTTTTTCCCATCATATCGACAGCCGATCCAATGATAAATCCCCGTTCCTCAATATCCACTTGATCCCAGCAGCCCGTTAAAAAAAGAAAAGAACAGGAGACGATAAAACAAACTTTTCGACTAATCACCTTGTTTCACTCTCCTTAATTTACCAACCACACCTAATAATACGGTAACTGTAAAGGTAAGAATTATAGCTGAATAACCTACTATATTCCCAAGTACTCCTATACCTTCTATATCTTTAGGATACATCGCAACTACATATACAAGTGGCGATAAAATAAGGATTAACCTCATTTTATCCTTACTTTTAAAAATGGAACTTAACGCAAGAATAGCAATATCCAATGCCATTACAGTTGTATTAAAAATAGCCATTATCCAAATCACAAAAAAAACCGACTCAACCCGTTCAAAGAAGCCACCCGGTATATCTATTTCTTTGGCTAGCTCAATTGTTGGATAAAGTAAATTGGAAGTAACAGAATGACCGAACACACCTAAACAGGTAATATAAAGCAAAATGTAGACCACGATTGGTATACCCATTCCTATCACAGCAAATCTCGGTGTTTTTTCAGGCTTTTCTGCTAGCGAAATATAAAATAAGATAATCCCGAATCCTACATACGATGTGATACCGGTACTAAACGATTTCACGTAATCACTAAGGCTCGTTTCAAAAACTGGCAGCAAATTACCTAATCTGAACCAGCCCAAATTGAAAACAAATACTGCCAATGCCACCAAAATAATAATGGGCAAAAACATCATATTTAACCGGAAGATTCCAGCTCTAGAGCCCGCAACGGCGTAGACAACAACCAGCAAAAAGATTAAGGAGATCACCTCAACCGGGGTACGGTCAAATAAATACTGCTTAGCTATGTTTGATATTTCACGAACCTCATAGGCAGCAATCATTATTGATACGATGGTATAAAGAAACGTAAATACAATTGCCACAGGTTTCGTCAAAATCAGGGAAGTATAGGATAGAAATGATTGATTAGGGAAACTTGATGCAATTTTAGCGATTATCCATGTTAGCAAAACAAAAAATACACCGATTACTAAAAGCGAAATCCAGCCATCAGAACCAGTTGTTGCTCCTGCAATACTTCTTGGTAACGATAGAATCCCCACTCCAATTACCATGGAAGGAATTGCAATCATTATTTCCCTATGACTTATTTTTTCGTCCCCGTATTCAAACCATTTCATGAGCCTTGCCTCCCTTTATTCCCGGATTCAGGATCATCTGTTTTCAGATATTGCGGACGCCTTGTTAATGCCTGGATAGGTGCACGAAAAACAAGGTCTTTCCAATCAGAAATAAAGCTAGGTGCAAACGGTACAGAATAAGGTACGCCAATACTTTTTAAATTTACAATATGGATGTTGACCATAATGTACGAGAGAATAATCCCATATAATCCAAATGCAGCAGCCGCAATCATGAACCCAAATCGAATCATTCGGAAGGAAATTGCAACACTGTATGCTGGTAATGAAAAGGAAGCAATTGCAGTAAGAGCTACAACAATTACCATGATTGGGCTAACAATACCAGCCTGAACCGCCGCATCACCAATAACTAGCCCGCCAACGATACCAATCGTTTGTCCAATTGTTTTCGGAAGTCTCGCCCCGGCTTCACGCAGCAATTCCATCGTCACTCCCATTAGTAATGCCTCAACAAATGCCGGAAATGGCACCCCTTCCCTTGTGGCAGCAATTGAAAATGCAAGCTTGGATGGAATCATTCCTGAATGAAAAGAAATGAGTGCGATATAGAGTGCTGGTGCAAATATCGAAATAAATGCTGCAAGATATCTTAGAGACCTCAATAAGGTACCGATCGTCCAACGCTCATAATAATCTTCCGGTGATTGGAGGGCGTCACCTATATTAAATGGCGCAACTAGTACGAAGGGTGTTCCATCTAATATAATTGCTACCTTTCCCTCTAACAATGAAATAGCTACTCTGTCAGGTCTTTCCGTGTTCATTATTTGTGGAAACGGAGAAATAAAACTATCTTCAATCCATTGTTCAATAAAACCGGATTCCGGGGCATCATCCATATCAATTGTCTTAAGCCTTCGATTAATTTCCTTTACCAGATCCGGATGAACAACACCTTCAATATATGTTACAACTAAGTTTTTTTTGGAACGGCGTCCTATCTGGTGTGTTTTGAAACGCAGATTTGGGTCCCGAATATGGCGTCTAATGAGCACCATATTGGTTCGTAAATTTTCAACAAATCCCTCTCGTGGACCACGAATAGTAGGTTCTGACATTGGCTCCTCAATGGAACGGCTTTCCCAGCCCTTCGTATCCATAATAAGCACAGTGTCGATACCTTCTAAATAAAAAATGGTATTTCCGTAAAGCAAACTGTTCGTTGCATCGTCCAACGTTTTGCTTTTTTTAATATCGCTTACAGAAATAAGCTCCTGATAAATAACATCTAACAGCTTTTTGTTATCATTAGGTAAATCCTTTCTTTCATTTACCCTTTGCAGGCGCATTAGTATTTTATTATCAACTGTATCTTGATCCACCAAACCGTCGATTATTACCAATGCACCTCTATGGTTCGTGTGGCGAATCGTAAATTCCCGGATAACAAGGTCATTTGGTTCTTCCAGCATTTTTTTAAGATTGTCTAAATTTTTATCCAAATTATTAACAATCTCAACGGAAAAATCCTCGTCTCCATTCTGTTTCTTATCCTTTGTATCTTTTTTATTTCGTTTAAACAACGACCCTAGTGACATATAATCCCCCTCGCTCTGAAATAAGGCTTTACCTTTTGTTTCCCATCTTTGTATTATTTTATACAAACCTGCTGAAGCTGGATTCATTGGTGAATAAGTCTGCTGAAATTCGAGAAACTAAGATAAACAAACGTATATCAAGGAGGAGCAAAATTCAAAAATGGACTTAAACATTCAACTTACATCTGCAGAACATGCGCAAATATGGGGGGCATATCAGAATGCCAGTTTAACATCAGCTGTTCTAAAATATTTCGATAAAAAGACGGAAGACGGGGAGATAAAACCTGTCATACAGGATGCCCTAGCTTTGGAATTATCCCATTTAAGTAAACTCAAACAAATATTTGAAAAGGAAAACTTCCCAATTCCGATTGGTTTTACGGACAATGATATCAATGCAGATGCACCAAGACTGTATACTGACAATTTCATGCTGCATTATGCTATTCAAATGGGCCAGTTAGGAATGGTGGCTTTCTCGACAGCTATTCCTATGGTTACTAGGGAAGACATATATATTTTTTATTCAGAAGGACTTAGACAATATAATGAGATTCATCAAAAAGCATTACTGATTGCATTAACAAAAGGGCTATTTGTTAAGCCACCCGCCATCCCATTACTGAAAGAGATAGACTTTGTCAAAAAACAAAGCTTTCTAACAGGATGGTTTGGGGAACGAAGACCTTTAACGGGCATGGAAATTACAAACCTGTACTCAAATATGCAGCGTAATAATTTAGGAATTGCAACTTTGACAGGATTCAGCCAAGTAGCAAAATCCAAGGAAGTAAAAGATTATTTAGTCCGTGGAATTGAAATAGCAAAAAAACATGTAAACGTATTTAGTTCTGTATTGAGTGAAGGTGATATTCCTACACCATCGGGATCAGACTCAATGGTAACACAAGCCAATGAGGTGTCACCTTTCTCCGACAAATTAATAATGAGCCATGTAACTGCAATGATTACCCTTGGAATTGCTTTTTACGGAATGAGCATAACAACAAATATTAGAAGAGATTTAGTAACAACGTACACACGACTAAGTGCGGAAATAGCCTTATATTCAGAGGATGGTGCCAATATAATGATAGACAATGAATGGTTGGAGGAACCACCACGTATGGTGGATCGTGAAGAATTATCAAAACCCCAATAATGAGGAAGTGAACATAATGGAAAACAATGACCAAAAAACTGAACTGACAGCTGCGGAGATTTCCAGTCTTTGGACATCCTATCAAAATGACACAATGCTAATTTGCGGTTTACAGCATTTTCTAAAGAATGTTGATAATGAGGAAGTAAAATCGATATTGGAACAAATGCTATCTATTTCAGAGCAGCACAAAAAGAAATTAACCCAAATTTTTAACAATGATAACTATCCTGTTCCACAAGGTTTTTTAGAAAAGGATGTTAATTTGGACGCACCACGGCTTTTTTCAGACAGGATTTATGTTGAATTATTACTTCAAATGGGTGGATTTCATATGGCCATATATGGATTAGCGTTATCACAGGTTGAACGCGACGACATTATCCACTTTTATTCCGATGCATTAAACGAGTCACATGAGATAAATAAGAAGGTAAAGGAAATAGCCAAAAATAATAGGCTGTATGTGCGTTATCCGCAAATTCCCAAAGCAAAGCAAATTGAGTTTGTCACAGATGACAGTTTCCTAACTGGATGGTTCGGTGATCGCAGACCGCTGCTTGGTGTTGAAATTACGGCACTAGTATTGAATGCAAGACGTAATGCACTGGGTCAAGCACTTATTACTGGTTTTTCACAGGTGGCAGGTTCAAAAGAGGTAAGAAAGTATTTTGAGAAAGGCAGGGATATATCGGCAAAACAGTTAGACATTTTTACCTCTTTATTACGTGATGATTATATTTCTGAAGGGGCACGCATATTAACATCGGAGGTAACAGACTCAACAGCTTCTCCATTCTCAGATAAGCTAATGATGTTTCTAATTACTACACTTATTGCTTCTGGTATGGGGCAATACGGTACGTCCATGTCCATTAGCCCAAGACATGATTTAGGCGTACAATATGCCCGATTAATTGCGGAAATTGCCAAGTATTCCAACAAGGGGGCAAACATCATGATCGAAAATGGCTGGATGGAACAGCCCCCTATAGCAGCAGATAGAAAAAAACTGGCGAAATAGGGTGGATTAATGATAAATAAACAGGAAAAAAACAAAGATCCATTAGAATTGCTGCTATGGAGTATTGCATTTCCGGGGTTTGGGCAATTATTAAATTCGAAATATGTTAAAGGTATTATTCTAATTATTGCGGAGTTTGTTGTAAACGTCTTTGCTAACTTTAACCAAATAATCGTTTTGAGCTTTCACGGTGAAATCACAGGGGCAATCGAACAAACAAATTATCAATGGCTTATGTTTTATCCATGTTTGTACTTTTTTTCTATCTGGGATGCTTACAAGGATGCTGGTGGCGGAGAAAAGCCTTACGCTTACATGCCTTTTGTTTTTTCCGCATATTTCGTAACATTGGGGTTAATCTTTTCACCTAAGCTTACTATATTCGGACATTTAATCGGTCCAATGTGGCTGCCCATACTATCTTTACCGATTGGAATATTCGTCGGGGCAATTATCCGAAGAATTTTGCTGAAGTTTGGTGATGAGAAGTCCCGTGCAATTGAATAAACGATACAATCAACTTCAAACGTAAAGACTCGCTGTTAAATCTGAATCTTTACGTTTGTTTTTATTTTAAAATTCCTATTCCAGACGATCAATATTCATGCAAATTAGTGTTTACTACATATTAAAATGCATCGTGCACATAATAAAAAGCAGTAATACGAAAATTGGATGCTGATAGCCAAATCCGCCTTTAGATTCTACCAATACTATATATGTCCATCTTTCTTTTAACAATTGTCGGATAGATGTTTAATCGTTCAATTTTTCACTGGATTTTATTGAACGATCACGCACACAATAGGACTTAAAAATATGTGTACTACGATGACCTAACTACATCAAGAAGGTGAATAAATATGTTATCTACATTAATGCAGCCTGAAACCCTTAGCATCATTATCGGGGTATTTTTTGGAATGACCTCTAGAATTATGATGCTCAGAACTGACTATCGGCAATACCCAACATATCCTCACGGTAAGATAATTCAAGTTTCCCTTGGTTTTATTGCTGCGGGTTTAGGGGCGCTTGTAGTCCCCGCCCTTCTCAATAAAGAATATACAGCTGTAACATTTCTTGCCTTGGCTGCTCAGCAATTTCGCGATGTACGTAAAATGGAACGGGAAACACTTACCAATATTGATGAAATGGAACTTGTGCCAAGGGGTACGGCATATATTGAGGGAATTGCAATGGTATTCGAAGGCAGAAATTATTTGGTTATCTTTAGTGCTCTTGTTGCATCAGGATTTACAATGCTTTTTGCTTGGTATTGGGGGATTTTAGCAGGTATTGTTTCGTTATTTATTTCAAGGTGGTTTAAATCTGGAAAAGCTCTTAAAGAAATTGCGGATGTACGCCTTATGGATGTTAGGGTAGATGGTCCGGATTTATATGTTGGTTCCACCTATATCATGAATGTCGGGCTTCCAAAGGACATCAAAATAATTGAAGAAAATGGTATGGGAGTATTATTAACTCCAAAGGATAAAAGTGCAAAGGTAACACTATCCGACCTCGGTCAAAGGCAAGCAATATTGCACAATTTGTCCGTTATTTTAGGGGTTTATCGTGATTCATCGGAACCAGCCCTTGTTCCGATGGCCAAGCTAGATTTAGATAGTGGAGAATTGGCGCTTTTCCTTTTACCACGTGAAAAGGACCCAAATCAGGTTATAAACATTGTAAAAGGGGCACCAACTTTAGAAAACGCTATACGCCTTCCAACAAATTCATAGAGCGGGAGTGATTTAAGGATGTCAAGAATTGTTGCTATTGTTTCATTGAATCCATCATTAGTCACAGGCGGGGTAGCAATATTCATCGCGAAAAATGAAGAAGAACAAAAACAAATAGCCTTTTCCTTAGAAAAGATTATGGATGCTACCGCACATGATTTGAAAAATGGAACTTTCATCCTAGTTGATCATAACACTAAAATAACATAATTAGGGAGTTGAATAGAATGAATAAACAAACAGTCGGACAACAGTTTCAGGAACAGCAGACTATAAAGCAGCAAACACCGAATCAGGTCCAGCAAGTCCCACAGTCACAGCAATCGTCCCAATTAAAAGAACTATTGAAAAACGTGGATAAAACCATCCAGCAAGCGCAGCAATCCATTAGACAAGTTCAAACGGGACAGGATGATTTATTTCAGACTGCAGATCAGCGACTTCAATTTGCGTTACAGCAGCTGCAAAACCTAAAAACGCTGGAAACACAAATGATAACAGGTCTTCCTGAAAGTGCTAAACAGCAATTAGAACAGGCTTACCATGAAATTAACCAAGCTGGGCAAACCCTAACATTTGCACAGCAATCACTGAATAAAAATTAACCAAAAGTTGCTGATTCTCGGGTTGATGTTCGTGCCCTCGGGTTGATGTTCTGGCTCTGGGGTTGATGCTCCGGCTCTGGGGTTGATCTTCCTGCTCTCGGGTTGATGTTCTCGCTCTCGGGTTGATGTTCTCGCTCTCGGGTTGATGTTCTGGCTCTCGGGTTGATGTTCCGGCTCTAGGGTTGATGTTCCGGCTCTGGGGTTGATGCTTCGGCTCTGGGGTTGATGTTCTGGCTATCGGGTTGATACTTCGGCTCTGGGGTTGATGTTCTGGCTATCGGGTTGATGTTCTCGCTCTCGGGTTGATGTTCGTGCCCTCGGGTTGATGTTCGCTCTCTCGGGTTGATGTTCCCGCCCTCGGGTTGATGTTCTGGCTATCGGGTTGATGTTCTCGCTCTCGGGTTGATGTTCGTGCCCTCGGGTTGATGTTCGCTCTCTCGGGTTGATGTTCTGGCTCTGGGGTTGATGCTCTGGCTCTGGGGTTGATGCTCTGGCTCCCGGGTTGATGTTCTCGCTCTCGGGTTGATGCTCTGGCTCTCGGGTTGATGTTCTGGCTCTGGGGTTGATGCTCTGGCTCCCGGGTTGATGTTCTCGCTCTCGGGTTGATGCTCTGGCTCTCGGGTTGATGTTCTCGCTCTCGGGTTGATGTTCTGGCTCTCGGGTTGATGCTCCGGCTCTCGGGTTGATGCTCTGGCTCCCGGGTTGATGTTCTCGCTCTCGGGTTGATGCTCTGGCTCTCGGGTTGATGTTCTCGCTCTCGGGTTGATGTTCTGGCTCTCGGGGTGATGTTCTGGCTATCGGGTTGATACTTCGGCTCTGGGGTTGATGTTCTGGCTATCGGGTTGATGTTCGTGCCCTCGGGTTGATGTTCGCTCTCTCGGGTTGATGTTCCCGCCCTCGGGTTGATGTTCTGGCTCTCGGGTTGATGTTCTCGCTCTCGGGTTGATGTTCTGGCTCTGGGGTTGATGCTCTGGCTCTCGGGTTGATGTTCCCGCCCTCGGGTCGATGCTCTGGCTCTCGGGTTGATGCTACGGCTCTCGGGTTGATGTTCTGGCTCTCGGGTTGATGTTCCTGCTCTCGGGTTGATGTTCTCGCTCTCGGGTTGATGTTCTGGCTCTCGGGTTGATGTTCTGGCTCTCGGGTTGATCTTCCGGCTCTGGGGTTGATGTTCTGGCTCTCGGGTTGATGTTCTGGCTCTGGGGTTGATCCCCGCCCACGGAAAGCGGGGCTGCGGGGTAAAAGAGTATCATAAAATGCAAAATTTACATAGTTCTATTGTCGCATTTTACATTACGTATTAAGTTCCTACCGTTGAAAAAGTAACGTTCTACGCATTCCATCCTATAATCGTTCTTCTTTTAAACAACTTTTTAGTTATCTCCTAGTCCCGTATTTTCCCCAACTATATGTTGTAGCGTATAATAGTTTTCCAGTGTATCTACATCGAAAAAAAGGTTACTGTCGGAAAACGCCAAAAATCTGGCATTTCCTTTCCATTTATCATTTCTGACTATTTTTCTGGCACCAGCATCACCGTGGAGGTTAAACAATTCATCATACATTTGATGTGTGAATAAAATTGGTGGATGCGGTATCCCATTATAGATCGAAGCTACAAAAGAAACATTTTGTTTCTTTTGTATTTTTTTATATTCATTTAAGATGGCATCAATCATATCTGCCGAAACTAACGGCTGATCGGCTAACATGATAAGCACTGCATTTGCGCCAATCTTTTTCGCATGGTGTAATCCACATTTTAAGGAAGCTGCTTGTCCCTCTGCGTTTTCAGGGCAAAAAGCATGAACGATACGGCTTTTAAAATGACTTAAGGTAAGCCATGCAGGTGAATCTTCCTTTTGTGTAACCACTACAATTTTATCAAGGTCTGTTTTTAATGCTGTTTTCAATGCCATACTTCCTAATGAATCTTTTCCGACTTTCTGGGTTAATTTATTCTCCCCAAATCTTTTACTGTTACCCGCTGCTAGATAAATACCTGCTATTCGCACGGAACAACCCCTCTTTTAACGAAAGCTGATGCTGCGACTGTATCAGCTCAGCAATAATACTAATAGCAATTTCTTCGGGACCATCTGCTTTTATTGGAAGACCCACAGGGGAGTGCAGGTGCTCTGGAATCTCCTTGCCATCTAATAATCTAGAGGTACGCCTGCGCGGTCCTAATATACCTAAGTAGCCAATTTGCTTACAGGCTAAGAAATGTTTAAGTAATTCCTTATCTTTTTGAAAATCATGTGTCATCATAACTACGGAATCACTAGGAACAAAGTTTATGCCCCCCAATGCGCCACCGATGGACACACCTTTTAGAAGCGTAGCACCTGGGAAATACATTTCATTGCAATAAGCACTGCGCCAGTCCCAAACACTCACCGAAAAGCCCGTTTGTATTGCCATTGCAGCAAATGGTCTAACATCTGGACCCGCACCAAAGATAAATAATCGGGGCTTTGGCTGGAAATGTTGAATGAAGACATGTTGACCGATATCATCCATATAGTGAATACGCGATTTATTTCCTTTAAATGCGGCATGAATGATAGAATCAGTGATAATATGCTGATTCCCAAAAGTATGATATTCATCCGCCATAAAACCATGCTTTTGTACGGAATAATCTTTTTCCAATATCCTTATCGAAACAACCGGAATACCCTTCATTAGGTGTCTCTTCACAATACTTAGATTTTCTTTCAGCACTGAATCTACTTTTTCCAGTAATACGTGGACCTTCCCATTACAACCAGCTCCACGCCCCCATGAAAGATCATCCTCAGAACTTAAATCATACGAAATTGTCCTGGAGCTTAGTAAGTTATCTCCTAACAATTCAGCTGCTTGAATTGCTAAATCCGTTTCTAGACAGCCGGCACTTATGATCCCTATTTGCTGTTCATTTTCTGTAAACAGCATGGATGCTCCTTCTTTTCGATAAGCAGATCCTTCGACATGTATAACCGTCGCCAGCACACATCTTTCATTAATGGATTCCATTTTTTCCATGATTTCATGTATACTACTCATTTATTTTTCTCGCAATCAATGTATTTTTAACCGCCTCTTTAATTTCCTGATACCCTGTACACCTGCAAATATTGGACTCTAACCATTCATTTATCATAGCATCATCGGCATCTGGGTACGTTTGAATTAGTGCATAGATATTGAGTATGTAACCCGGTGTACAGTAACCGCACTGAATAGCCCAGTTGCCGATAAATGCCTGCTGTATTGTTGAATCTGTTAATCCCTCTATCGTTGTTATCTTGTGCCCGACTGCCTCTACTGAAAGAATATGACAGGAATTAATGGGAATTCCATCTACTAAAACAGTGCAGCTTCCACAATCACCGTTGTTGCATCCAGGTTTTGCCCCAACAAGCCCAAACTGCTCCCGAAGAGTATACAACAATGTATCTGAATTCCGTACATAGGCTTCCTTTACCTGATCATTGATGGCTAACGAAATTAACTGGCCAGCTTGCATATTTTGTATCATCAAGACACCCCTTCAAAATTATCCAGTAATTGCTGCAGTGCTTGTTTCAGTACAAACTCTCTGTATTCACTAGAGGCCTGTGCATCATGTAATATGGGGGCTGGAAGCAGGTCAATCGCAGCTTGAATTCTTTTTCCTGGAGAATTTGTTACGTCATTTAATGCTTCCTCAATTTGGTTTAGACGAAATGGATAGGCGCAAACACCGCTAAATGCAACACGAATTTGATCATCCACCAGAATGGATGCTATGGATACAATCGGATAATTAACTTTTGATTGTTTCGTTGTTTTATGATTGATATGTCTGTATTGGGCAAATTTATTATTCGTAACAAGCTGAACGATAAATTCACCCTCGTTAAGCTTGATCCCATTTCCACTTATGACTACCTGTCTTGTTCCTTCCCTGCCAGCAATTACAGCCTCACTTTCGGTAAGCAAAAAGGGAAGAAGTGCCTCCCTGTAAATAATATCGCCTGTAAGGTTCCCGCCAATTGTTATCTTGTTTCGTGCAGTCCGGAATGCAATGGACCGTGCCACATTAGTTAGTAATGGAAATACAGCAGAATCTGCTATTTGTGTTAGGGAAACTGTTGCTCCAATGGTAATTGTTTCTGTGTCCTTTTTTAATACATTACATTCGGGGATATTCTTCAGATCAATTACAGCATTTGGAGAAATTTCATTCATTCTCGCACGGCTAATGATTTCAGTCCCGCCGCCATAAAAAATAGTTTGCTTCTGATTCCCGGTTAAATCCTGGTAAAGCTGCACGGCTTTTATAATTGTGGAAGGTCTATAATATTCAAAATCAATAGGAATCATTGTACATCCCCTTTTCCTTCTACAAGCTTCCAAATTAATTCCGGAGTTAGCGGTAATTGATTTAAATCTGCCGCACACGCAGCCGATAGACTATTTGCTAATGCACCAGCCATCCCAATCACGCCATATTCTCCCATGCCCCTTGCTCCATATGGTCCATCAACCAATGGTGTTTCAACAAAATCCACTAAATACTCCGGGGTTTCGCTGGCTCGAAGGATATCGTACGTACGTAATTGAGGATTCAATACAATCCCTTTGTCATCAAAAGTAAAAGATTCCCGGGTAGCCCAGCTTAATCCTAAATACATTCCACCACGCATTTGTCCAATTGCCGCTTGGGGATTTATTACTTTTCCCGCATCAAGAACTGTTGCCGCTTTTACTATTTTATATGTGTAATCTTTTGGATTATACTCTACTTCAACCGCTTGAGCTCCAACACCCCATTGTGGACCAGGCTTTCCAAAACCAGTTTCCGGATCCAAAGGTGTCAAATGCCTTACATTATAAGACCCATTTCCAACAACTAATCCTCCTACAGTATTCCCGTTCGGATATTTATACCCTACAGCAACGTCCGTAATTTTTACGCCGTATTCTGGACTATCTTTTAAAAATATTCGTCCCTTAGCAATATCAAGATCTTCAGGTGAAGATTTTAAAACGGTAGAACCAACATTTTTCAATTGCTTGATTGCGTCCTCAGCTGCTGCCAGCACAGCTCGTCCAGCTATCATCGTTGTACTGCTGGCAACTGTCTTCCATTGATGCGGATCATACTGTGTATTAACCTCCAGGGTAACGTGAATATCTTTCGTATCCATTTTTAACTTTTCGGCTAAAATTTGCCCCAGCACTGTTTTTGTTCCTTGTCCAAGTTCTACCGCTGCGCAATTTAAATTAATACTGCCATCTGTATTAAATGTTAAAACAGCTCCGGCAGTCGCATTTGGAGGCGTACTTGATGTTTTCCAAAAGCAGCTAATTCCTTTGGTTCGTATTTTTCCATCCCTAGTTGTTTGGACATTTTTATTGGGGTTCCATCCGATTAAATTCCTGATTTTAGTTAAACATGATGAAACATCACCAATGTTACTTGCATTTAAATTAACCTGGGTTGGGGTTGTATCCCCTGGTCCGATCGCGTTAAGCAGACGTAGTTCGAATGGGTCCACCTGTAGTCTTGCAGCTAATTTATCCATTGCTTTCTCCACCGCAAATGTTAATTCCGGATGCCCAAATCCGCGAAAGGAAGTAGCATAAGGGTGGTTCGTGTAGACACAGTAGGAATCACAATGAACATTTTCTATCGCATATGGTCCCGTACAATCACTTGCTGCTGCCTTACTAATTCCAGCCCCAGTATCTGAATAAGCACCACTATCAAATAAAAATTTAATTTCTGCCGCTTTCAACTTCCCATCTTTTGTTGCACCTAGCTTGACGCTTGCATCGAGCCCTATATGGACAGGAGACATAATCAAATCTTCTTCTCTACTATTTTCGATTTTCACCATCTTACCGCCCACAGCCCGAGATGCCAAATAGGCAATGAATTCTAATTGGACAGTACCTTTCCCCCCAAAAGCACCTCCTACCAATGGGGTTTGAACAGATATCATTCCCGCATCGATATGAAAGAATTCACTAAGCAATTTCCTGACATAAAATGGCCCCTGTGTGGATGAGTAAACCATCACTCGGCCATTTGACAGTATCTCAACCCTTGCACATCTTGTCTCAAGTGCAGCATGATCAGCTGGGGTGAATGATACCCTTGATTCAATCGTTATATCACTAGCTTCCCATCCGGTTTGCATATTTCCTTTTCTTATTTTTGTTAGATTAGCTATGTTTGTATTTGGCGTTGGATAAACCCCTTTAACCTGAACCTTATAATTACTTAAGTTTTCATGTATGAGCTGGGCATTACTTTTCATAGCCTCTGCAGGTGAGTTAACAACAGGCAGGTCCTCATATTCCACATCAATCAGCGTGGCTGCTTTTTTCGCTTGATGTATATTATCAGCAACGACAACCGCAATAGGTTCCCCGCAATACCTTACCTTATTAACTGCTAAGGGCGGACGATCTGCCAGCATGGGACCAACGGGAAATGGAAATGCATCCCCGGTTAAAATTGCCCGAACACCGGGAACTTCCCATGCTTTGGCGAGATTTATTGATTTAATTACCGCATGTGCGCGGGTGCTAGTATGTAATTTTGCGTGCAATACACCTGGAATCGTTACATCATTCGTATATTTAGTTCTTCCAAATGCTTTATCCGGCATGTCCACACGAGGAACACTTTTACCAATCACCGTGTAACTTTCTGTCTTCATGATAAGCCTCCGTTATTATAGTGAAATCACACTTTGAAGTAGTATTTACAAGCGGCTAAATAATTATGCATCCCTAAAAAGCCACTGGAGAAGAGGGCTACTGTAGTGAATTGAATTTTAGTTCCTGATGAAAATGTTGGAAGGACTTACGTATAAATTTAAAAAGAAGGGCGAATCCTAACGGAAAAAAGGAGGGTGACCTAATGGCCGAAGTAATGGATGATAGAAGAGATAACTCAGCTTTATGGATGGGATGGATTGGTATTGCAGCAGGTATTATCTCTTTTTTTACCATGCCTGTTTTGTTTGGTATCGTTGCAATTGTTCTTGGACTTATTACAGCCTTTAGTAAAGCGAATGCCCTTGGCTGGTGGGCTATAATTATTGGGGCGGCTGGAATAATTGTTCATTGGTTTGTTACAGGTAACATCTTTTGAATCTCCCCCCTTGGATTCCTTACCCAAGGGGGGAAATAAGTTAGTAATTACTTTTATTTGCTTTTGGCTAAGGTTCGTATATTTCCTTCCCTCACCCTTTAACTTTATTATAAGAAATTATCTCGAGTAACTTCGGACCGAATGAATTTTTATAATACTAGTTTTCCAATTAACGTGATAAAGGCAATTATTTAATGACAATCACAAGCCCCTAATTAAACAAGTGGTATTCTTAAGGTAGAAAACGCGTTTGCAACTTTCTCCGCAAACTCTAATGGAGGTTCAATTGACTGGAAATGGACGTATATAATGATTGGATCCGTAAATATCCAATGATTATGAATGGCCCCTACAACAATTCCCTGACCAGCAATTTCTTTAACAAAATTAGGTACCTCATCTTGCAGAAGGGCAATCTCGCCAATATTTAATGCGTTCCCTTCCTCATCCAATGATTCAAAAAGAACATTCGCCGAAAACACGGTGGTACTGGGTTTCCCCTTGAACTTTACGGGGATGTCGCGTTTAAATTTAACCGAACACACGCTATTATCCTCCACTTTACCTTTTCCGTTTAGAATTTTGCCGAATTTATCACAAATGCTTTGATCTACATTTCGATTTTTTACATTTTCCCCATTTTCGTCATATTCCGAGAGCGCCTTGCGAAATGGCCCACAGATATAATCCACGTCCCTCATTAATTCCATAATTACTGTTTCATTCTGTCTATCTATATCCATTACTTCCCTAAGTTTTGTTACTTTCTGTTCAAAAGCATTCCTTTCCGCGAAGTCCTCTAAATCCTTCACTGATGCCTCAACTTCGTCCAACCAATTTCCTGCGATCTCTAAATAGTCTTCCCACTCCGTATTCAACTGTTTGCACCTCCAACAAATTAACCGCACACTTCTATGTATGTCAGATGAGATTTGTCCTGTGCTTAAATATCAAATTTCAGAGCAGAATCCTGACAATGAAAATTATGCTTGATATGCCTCTTTATCCAATGAAAATACAACGCTGCTTGGCTTTTTCATTCTATACCCCCATATTTTTCATATATTAATAACAGAGCCTTAAAGGGATACATGAAGGAGGAGAAGCTATGGCGATAAAACCGCCTATTTTACAGCCGGGGGATACTATCGGGATTGTTACCTTAGGCAGTCCACTGGATGCCAGTGTTATTAACGCGGGAATTGAGCTGTTAAGAAATTTGGGATTTCAAGTGATAGTAGGAAGGTATGTCTATTCCCAAAATGGATTTCTTGCGGGCACAGATCAGGAACGGGCCTTTGACTTAATGAGCATGTTTGAAAACGACCAGGTAAAAATGATCCTTCCAACCAGAGGAGGAGTAGGAGTAGCCGGAATTCTTCCTTACCTTGACTTTTCTCTAATCGCAAGCCATCCGAAAATTGTATCCGGCTACAGCGACATAACAATATTATTAAATGTCCTGTATCAATATGCCAATTTAATTACTTTCCAAAGTTTAATGCTCGTAGACTTCGCATCGGAAGTTCCCATGTACAATGTGAATCAATTTTTTACCGCTACGTCTACAATAACTTCACCTAGACAAATACAAAATCCCCCGGATATCCCTCTTGTAAGCAGAATCCAGGGTAATGTTTCAGGTCCAATTGTCGGGGGTAATCTGACCTCTTTTGTAGATAACCTGGGAACCCCTTACGAAATCGATACAACAGGAAGCATACTTCTGATAGAAGAAACCCATGAACCGATCAATACCGTTTACAGATATCTGAACCATTTAAAGTTAGCTGGTAAGTTCAATGATTGCATTGGCATTATCATGGGAGAATGCACGAATTGTCCTGAGGCTTACGGTATGACTTACGATGATTTGATTTATACTTTTATGGTTCCGCTTGGCAAGCCGCTTATGACTAATCTTGCTACGGCACACGGAACATATAAAGCCGCGATTCCAATAGGAGCAATAGCTAATTTGAATACGATGAATAATACGTTAACGGTAATTGAACCAACCGTAAGCATGCAGGTTTAAAAACATTTGTTCACTGTCCCGCTGCATTTTCACCAAATTTGTTTAACCCAAGCATCATATAAGGGGGGCAACAATAAACAGTGCTGCCACAGTATTTTTTAGATGAATTTGCGTATACTACACGAATAAGTTCAGTATTTTATTGGAAGGTGGCACCAAGGTATATGGATACAATTTGGATTGAGTATGCATGGACATTATTAATCTTAATCGGGCTGGAAGGGATACTATCTGCTGATAACGCACTCGTAATCGCTGTGATTGCTAAGCATTTACCTGATGACCAAAAGAAGCGGGCAATCAATTATGGTATATTAGGGGCATTTATATTTCGGTTTGCTTCTATCTTTCTTATATCGTTTTTGGCAAATGTTTGGCAGGTCCAAGCAATCGGTGCGGTATACCTCATTTACATAGGTGCCAAACATATTTACAAAGAATATATTCGTTCCGATAAAGATCAAGAAAACAATGAAGATAAAAAAGCGGGTTTTTGGTCTACTGTAGCAAGAATTGGTGTGGCCGACATTGCCTTTGCAATTGATTCCGTTCTTGCTGCTGTTGCGCTTGCCGTCACATTACCCAAAACACCGCTCCCCCAATTTGGTGGTTTAGATGGCGGACAATTTGCGATAATTGTTGCTGGTACTGTGGCTGGTTTAATTTTGATTAAATTCGCGGCAGACTGGTTTGTGAAACTACTTGACAAACGTCCCGGTCTGGAAACAGTTGCTTTTTTAATCGTTGCATGGGTCGGTGTAAAACTTGCTGTGATCACACTATCCCATAAAAAAGTTGGGGTCCTACCTGAAGCATTCCCACATAGCACAGTTTGGACAATTATTTTCTGGGGAGTACTTATAGGCATTGCTGTCATTGGATGGTTTCTATCGGGGAAAAAACAATCGAAAAAGAGCTAAAAAGTGAGAAGCATAATCAGGAGTTATAAATCCTAACGAACTTCTCCTCTTGTTATTTTCTAAACGAAACGGCCGGATTACTTATTAATACAGAAGTACACTTTTATTTTGTATGGTCTTAAAAAATTAGATTTCAGTAATAACAACTCCAATCATTCCGTTAGAACGTATGCATTCCCTTAATTAAACTGAATTCTCCCTCAAACGCTGCTTCTTTTCAATAAGGTAAATAATGAATGCGGTTAGCAGGTAACAGGTTAACAGGAAACTTGCGGCAATATTTGTGGTAGGCGGTTTTATACCCCAAATGGAATTCCAGCAAAGCACGATTAAAAACAGGATAAAAAACAAAAATATTTTCGTAACCTTTTGGTGATGACGGACAGCCCTAAAGTAAATGATTACACCTGCGATCAATAGAATAATTTCCACAAGAAAGGTTCCAATGGCACTTTGGTACAACCCTATACCAGCTTTGTACGAATTAGCCCAAAGAGGTAAGTCATTAAGATGAACAATAAAGTCAAGTACCCAATGGGAAAATACTGCTATCGAATAAATCATTGCCATTTTCCACCTAATAGGACCTTTTGACTCAGAGAATACCACTGTACACGTGAACACGGCGATCGCCCAAAATAATGCGCCCAATACACTATGTGTAAAAGGCATATAATACAAGTTTAACGGACTTGCGGCTAAAGAATGCAAATCAATTTCCGCTTTTTCTAGACCTAAAAATACAAATATAGCCCATATAATATCAATAAATTGAACCGCCAAAAACAATTTCCATAAAGGAATGCTTACCTCAGCTTTTTTTAAAGCAAAACTAACAGAATAGTGACCGACAAACATTGATTATCCCCCAAACACGAACCTCAGATTCTATAACTATTTCAACATTCGTTGGACATTTTCCTTCTGCAGGTTAAATATATATGAGCTTTTATCTTTAATATTGGTACTAGGCGTCACATCTATTAAACGTTTAAAAACTTAACACATACTGGATATGGTACAGATATATCAGATTGTATTAAAGTTAATTTGCCTGTGGAAACATCTCTTGAAAATAATACAAGATTTCCAGATGCTTGGTTGGAAGCGATTAAAAATCTTCCAGTTGGATCAATCGTGAAATCCCGTGGCCAATCCCCCTCCGTAGAAACGGATTCAACAAATGTCAATTCCCCTGATTCCTGATCCACACTAAATACAGCCATACTATTATGCCCTCTGTTTGCTGCGTACACAAAACGGCCATCAGATGAGACATGAATTGCACTTCCTTGATTATTCTCGGTAAAGTCTTCTGGAATGGAAGTAATGGATTGAATTTCTATAAAGCTGCCATTATCACTGTTGTAGTTTAACGTAATCACTTCCGAACTAAGCTCTGTCATCAGATAAGCATATTTCCCATTTGGATGAAACTCCAGATGCCTGGGACCACTGCCCGGTTTAAAAGATAAACTGCTCACTTCATTTAAATCCCCACTATTAATCACATATGTAACTAATTTATCAATGCCTAAATCGATGACAGAAACAAACTTTTCATCAGGAGTAAACCCTGCATAATGGGGGTGTGGTTTTTCCTGTCTATCTTTATTGGGACCGGAACCAGTATGTTTAATAGCGGATGATGCAGCTGCAACCATTTGATTTTCTTTCATTATTTCGTATAATTCTACGGTACCTTTATGATAATTCGCCGTAACGATTTGACTATTTTCACTGTCAACACTTATATGACAGGGTGATGGTCCTTCTGCTATTTGACTGTTTAGATGTTTCAGCTTTCCTGTATCACGGTTTATAGAATAAGCTGCTACACCACCTGATTTACCTTCCTTTTTTACAGAATAAAGATAACTGTTGTCTCGACTAATGGTTAGATATGTGGGATTACCTAAATGGGCTGCTTCCTTTACATTTGTGATTTTGGGTATTTCTGTGTTAAATGTGAATGTGTAAATTCCGGTACTTTTTCCTTTTGTGTATGTTCCGATGTAACCGATTAGGGTATTGCTGGATTTGCTCATGTATGGGCTCCTTTCGGGATGAAATTGAAATTATTATTAATTTGATTCTATTCAACCAACAACTGCTTCACTAGGTGAAAGTTCACATATATATATACGTCTTTCTCAACTTCATCATACAATCCCATTCCAATTTCTACAACTTAATTATAAATTTTTACACAGGATTAACAAAAAGGTCTTCCGTTAGGTTATATAACGTAACGGAGGACCTTCCATATATTTAATAAACGCTGACATAATAAGGTCTTAACACATATATTACATGGTGCTGCCCGTGTTGCGGAATAAATTATCCCGCATTTTTCATCTGTTAGATGTCTTTTTTACAATAGTTGCATGGGTTTGTGTAATATTTTTGACCGAACTCTATTTATAAACTGCAGCGGAAGCAGAAATTTCCACACCTTGGATTAACTCAACCCAATCATTCAATATTAATAAACAATTTACCTTCTGCCTCTTCGCGCGTCTCATTACCAAAGTCGTCCCTCACTTTGACTTCAATAACAGCACCTTCTGCTAAAGCGTTGCTTGTTGCTGTCCAGTATCCAACATAGTGTCCTTCATATGTTTCCATCATCGGGAGCTCTGTGAAATTGTTCATTGTATTTGTTAATGGCATGCGGATAAAGTATGTTGCTCTTAACCCAGGCTCACTATCAAATTCAAATTTCACACTCTCACCTGCTTTTATATAAACATCCTTTGTTGGTATCAGGTTTTCAATTCCCGGTGCAGTGAAATCAACATCAATCGTTACTAATTCTTTTGTTGAGTTTCCTGCTAAGTCCGAAGCAACAACTTCTATATTGTTTTCACCTTCATCAAGCAGGATACGTTTGGAATAGTTTCCATCCGTAACTTCAGCTTCTTGGCCATTTACTTCCACATAGTCGAGATTGGTATCCGCGACAGTGCCTTCAACAGTTACTGTTTCGCGACTTATATTGTCCCCGTCTACAGGACTGTCAATAGTCAATTCCGGTTCTTCTGTATCTAGTGTTACTGTCACTGGTTCTGATTCAGCGGTAGGATTACCATCAAGTAATGTTACCGCAGTGAATTCATTTTCTCCTTCCGTTAGCTCTGTTGGTATAGAAAAGGTTTCATCTTCACCAATCTCTACAGTGGCTACTTCTTCCCCATTATTCAATAATTGCAAAGAAGTTTGGTCAGATGCTGTTCCCTTAACTGTAATTTCCGACTCATTCGTGATCAAGTCTTTAGCAGGAGAGGTAATCAACGGTTCTTCCACCTCATAGCTAACACGTGCACGAATCATAAAGTTACCATGTTGTACAGGAGCCTGTGACCATAAGCCATCTATAACTTGATAGCTGCGTTCTGCATTTGGCCCATTTTGATCTGACGCTAACCCCGGAACATTAGAATTGTCTCCTGTTTGAATGTACACCATATAGAAATCACCATCGACCTGGATCGAATGTCCAGTTAGATCTACAACTGTCCATTCATCCAAACTTCGATTTGCTTCAGCCTCAATTGGACCTGCCAGTTTTTCGCCCGGCATTCCATCAGGACCTGTAGCATCCCAAACTTCAACCGCGAACCCTGTCCCACCTGGAATCGGAAAAGTATCATGAAATTTAAATACACCATCTGTTACGATAGCGGACTCTTCCCCCTCCGGCAATGACATCTTCACTGCCCAACCATTTCCTGCTTCATTCCATATACGACCGTTCTCGAAAGTTCCATCATCATAGCCGATTTCTCCCCCTGGTATGGTATAAAGTGGTTCCAGCGTACTATCTGCAATCGTATCCTCCCCATCAAGATTAAACTCAACCTCTGTTCTATGGTAACCAGCTGCTACAACTCTTAATGTGTACGTTCCTTCATAAGCAGTTAACGTAAAGTTCCCTTCAGAATCGGTTGTAACAGGGTCGACATTCGCATCCTCCACAAGCATAACAGTAGCACCCTCAACAGGCTCACCTGTTGCTTCATTGGTAATCGTTCCATTTACAGTATATTGATCAATTTCTTCCAATATAAAATTAGCTTCTGTCGTACCATCAGAATTAATGGTCACAGACTGTTCTTCAGAATGGAATCCATATGCTTCTGCTACAGCGGTATAGTCACCTGCTGCGTGAGACATGGTATAGGTTCCATCTGCAGGATCTGTGTTCACGGATCTGCCGGATTCCAATACACTAACACTTGCAGCCAAAGGCAAAGTATTAGTTTCATTACTCCTATTTTTGGTTTTACTTTCTTTGGTTTGCGAATCAACCTTTCCCGGCACACTATTATTGTTCTTTACTTTCGTTTCCAGTTCTTTATTGTTATCCTTTGGCTGTTTTTCCTTCGTATTATTTGTTCCCAAAATGTCATCAACTTTAGTATTCTTCAATGAATTTTTATCATTTTTTGGCAGCAGGATTCCAAGTTGATTCGCATTGGAATTTGCTGTATCGCTCAATGCTACATCATCCAAATACCAGCCTGGTTTATCCATATTGCCTAGACTCACATATTCAAATTCAATATACACACGCTGGCCAGCATATTGGGATAAAGAGATTTCTCCATTAATCCAACCATTACTATCCCCGTCTCCACCGAATTCTCCTATTCTTGTCCAATTTTCCTGATCTGTGGAAATTCTTATATATCCAAGAGAAACTGCAATATCACCAACCATATAAAAACTATACCATTGTTTGAACTGGAGATAAGATTCCCCTTCCGGCAAGTCAATAGGGGGCATTCCCAGATTTGAAGCACTCATTAAAGAGGTACCTCCGTCTAGGTTTGTACCATACACATTTTCTCCGGAGTATGCATTGTCCGGTCCAAATGTTGGCTTACCCCACTCCCAATAATTATTCATTCCATAGGAGGTCCATCCAGCAGGTGTGGCTTCAAAGTCTTCAAAATAACCAACTGTAATACCTGGATGAACAGCTATTACATAGTCATCACTCGTCACTTCATTATTTCCAAAATCATTGATAACAAAGTGATAGTTGAATATATCCCCAGCTATATCCTCTCCTGGAATAGTGGCAGCATATTCACCTGATTTAGAATCACCAGCCACACGTAGCGCTTCAACAGATTTTCCATCCCCGTATATTACCTCGACAGAGTCAACCCTTACATTGTCAGAAACTTGAAGGCTTAAATCCAAATCCATCCCTTCATATATTTCTACTGGGGCATCATGTTCAAAATCAGGTGCTTCAGTATCTTCTCCTTCTTCTGTAACTTGGCCTGCCAAATTCCCAAGTCCTGTTACAAGGGAGGAAACGGCATCATATGCATTCACTAAACCATATCCATACCCCATATTTGGAGCTTCTGGATACTCAGTGTCTGTTAACGGCATTGCTGTATTCAGCATAATATCTTCCAATTCATCAACACTCAAACTGGAATCTGCTTGAATCAACAATGCAGCAACTGCTGATACAGCGGGCCCTGCCATTGATGTTCCATTCCAGCCACCTTCATAGCCGCCACCTGGTACAGATGAGCGGATATTTACACCTGGTGCCGATATATCTGGTTTAATATCCCCTTCATATGGAGATGGACCTTCTAATGAAAAGCTAGCTAAATTATCGTTTATATCGGTTGCTCCCGTTGCAAATGATTCCGGATAATTTGCAGGGGTAGCAATCGACCCGGGTCCACCTGGGTTCATAAATGTTGTATTACCAGCAGAGAACTCAGGAAAAATATCCGCCGCTCTCCATGCAATAACAACGTCACGATACCACTCATCAAGGCCAGGTCCACCACCCCATGAGTTGTTTACAACATCTGGAGCCTTTGTAGCATCTCCACCTGGTGCCATAATCCACTGTGCAGCATCTAATAAATCAGCATCTGTACCGCCATCTGCTGTAAATGCCTTAACCGCAATAAATTTAGCTCCGGGTGCAACACCAATTTGGTTTGATCCATCTGCTTCACTACCAACCATCGTTCCTGTTACATGTGTACCATGTCCCTGATCATCATATGGCTCTTCCCGCCCAGCAGTAGCATCAAACCAACTGTATGTGTGATCAGCTTCACCTGTTGCAGCATCGAAACCGCGGTATTTTTCCATTAATGCTGGGTGATCCCAATCAACCCCTGTATCTATACTTGCAACAACCGTACCTGTTCCATCAAATCCCATGTTCCAAACCGCAGGGGCACCAACACGCTCCACGTTCCATTCTACATTCGCAATTTCAGATTCAGGTGCTTTTGCATCTTTTGAAACCGTTGTATACAATTCACGAGTTTCATTTGGTAGGATTTTTTCAACTTCTGCAAATGCTGCAATTTTTTCTGCCACTTCTTTTGTTGCTGTTACTGCCATCCCATTGACAATATGATACGAGTTGAAACTATCCGCATTCCCTTTTTCAACTTCCTGTTTGACATACTTTTTCACATTTTGTTGTGAAGTTAAAGCAGTTGACTTTAACTCGGCAATAACTGCTGAACGTTGGATATGTTCCTGCCTCTGTGCTGATAAGTTGGCTTCATTTGCACTTTTCTTTGCTTCAAATGCAACTTTTTCAACTTCTGCTGTTTCCTTAAACTTCACGAGGAACGTAACTTTTTCATCATTTTTAAATTCAGTCAGTAAACGATCACTTACTTTTACCTCAGTTGTTTTGTTAGAATCGTTAAATGACTGATAAAGCTTATTGTTACTTAATTCTGCATGTGAAACTCCTGGTACAAGTAGAGAAAATGTCATCAAAAATGAAGCCGCAATACTAAATGCCCTTGCCTGATGCTTTTTCTTCGATCTCAAGGCAATTCCTCCCCACAAATTTTAAATTACTGACAAAACCTGTATACCAAAATGTACCCACAGGTTATTTTGCGACAGGCTTTGTCCTCTCACAAAGATATGGAATTATATACTCCCTTATCTACCAAAAAACACCCCTATCCTCCTTTTCTAAAATCGTGTCGATTCCGAAAAACTAGCGGTGTGTGAATAATCTTTGCAGTTAAATTGATTATAATAGATAGAAAAGTGATATATAGTCGAATCATGTCGATTATTACCTGAGTCTTACAAATTAATAGATTAGTAGTATTTTTTCACATTTACTCCATGGGTTTATAGTCCCGATGATAGAGCAAACTATGCAACTAAATCCATACTAATATAATAATTAAACTTGAATATTAAGTATTAATACATTTTTGCATATAAAAATGAGGCAGATCTACTATATTTAGTCATAATTTTACATTTATCATTCCAAAAAAAACAGGACTTTTTTAAGTACAGTCCATTGCCCTTTTTGGCCCATAATTATGTACTGTGGATAATAGTTCTGGAATAAAAGTCACAATAAAACAGCATTTTCACTCCCATCTTACTTACAAACCAACCCATATCTAGGGTTCAGATGGCTTATTATATCATTCCTCCCATAAGATGAGAGTGTATACTATCGTTTACGATGTGTGTTAATACGGCCATCATACTCTTTCTGTGTATGTGCCTTATCTAATGCTTCGTAATTAGCTCGCTAGGCGATTTTCTACTTTAATATCGATTGGTGGAAAACCATCAAGGGCAAGTGATCATCCATGTCAAATTTCAAATTTTCTTCTTCCCCCTATATATGGCTGCTCAATCATCCTTATTTCTTCATTATTCATATGAAAATATAATTCACGATTTTGATTTTCAGCTTGTAGTTTTTTACACACTTGCTGCAATTCCATTCTCAAAATCATCAATTACTCATATTTATTCAATAATTCTTTCATTATCTATTGTTTTGATAGCAATGCTTCAACTAGGACACATCGTTCAGAAAAATGCTGACGAACTTTTGGGGGTATTCATTTGCAGTATGTTTAGGGAGGAGATATTGAAGAAATTTGTAAAGGGCAAAACTTTACCCAGAGTACACTGTTACATTCCCTTCTTCTCGCGCTGTTGCAGAACAATTTAATAAAAAGTTCAGAATTTGTTTTTCATCCCAACCTGTAAAAGCTATGGTACAGATTTTTCCAACGGGTGTAATCAAGAGTATATTCAGAGAATATCGCAAGGCAAAATATAAATTATGTATTGCCACCTAACAAAGAATGATAAAAAAAGAGACTTCTCAAAAGTTACCTAATTAATGAGAAGCCTCTTTTTATTTCATTTTGTTAGTAAAGTGCTACAGAATCCTTATATATCAAAGGGTTGAGCGGCTTATTACATCATGCCGCCCATTCCACCCATGCCGCCCATGTCAGGCATTGCAGGAGCACCAGCATTTTCTTCAGGCTTATCAGCAACTACAGCTTCAGTAGTCAAGAACATAGCCGCTACAGATGCTGCGTTTTGTAATGCAGAACGAGTAACCTTAGTTGGGTCAACGATACCTGCATCAATCATGTTTACCCAGTCGCCAGAAGCTGCATTGTAACCAACGCCTACTTCTTCGCCTTTTAAGCGTTCTACAATGATTGATCCTTCAAGACCTGCATTGTGTGCGATTTGACGAACTGGTTCTTCAAGTGCACGAAGTACGATGCTTGCACCAGTTGCTTCATCACCAGAAAGTGCTAATCCGCCTACTTTCGTGTAAACATTAACAAGTGCAGTACCACCGCCTGCTACGATACCTTCTTCAACAGCAGCACGTGTTGAGTTCAATGCATCTTCAATGCGTAGTTTGCGTTCTTTTAATTCAGTTTCAGTTGCAGCACCAACTTTGATTACTGCTACACCGCCTGATAATTTTGCAAGACGTTCTTGTAATTTTTCTTTATCGAATTCAGAAGTTGTTTCTTCTGCTTGTGCACGGATTTGTGCTACACGCTGAGAAATTGCTTCTGGATTTCCAGAACCTTCAACAACTGTTGTATTTTCTTTTGTTACAACAACTTTAGATGCGCGGCCTAGTTGTTCAATTGTTGTGCCTTTAAGGTCTAGGCCAAGGTCTTCCGTAATTACGTCAGCACCAGTTAGTACTGCGATATCTTCAAGCATTGCTTTACGACGGTCACCGAATCCTGGAGCTTTGACAGCTACAGCATTAAATGTTCCGCGAAGTTTGTTTAACACTAATGTTGCTAGTGCCTCTCCTTCGATATCTTCAGCAATTAAAAGAAGTGGTTTACCTTGTTGTACAACTTGTTCAAGCACAGGAAGTACCTCTTGGATATTTCCGATTTTCTTATCAGTAATTAAAATGTAAGGATCGTCTAATACGGCTTCCATTTTGTCTTGATCTGTAACCATGTATGGAGAAGAGTATCCACGATCGAATTGCATCCCTTCAACAACTTCTAATTCCGTGTTGAAACCTTTTGACTCTTCGATTGTGATTACACCGTCATTGCCAACGCGTTCCATTGCTTCAGAAATTAGGCTGCCAACTTCATTGTCGCCTGAAGAAACTGCTGCAACTTGTGCGATAGATTCTTTGCTTTCGATTGGTTGTGAAATTGCTTTAAGCTCTGTAACCGCTGCTTCAACCGCTTTTTCAATACCACGGCGAACACCAACTGGATTTGCACCAGATGTAACGTTTTTCAAGCCTTCACGAATCATTGCTTGCGCTAGAACTGTTGCAGTAGTTGTACCGTCACCAGCAACATCATTTGTTTTAGATGCTACTTCGGATACAAGCTGTGCACCCATGTTTTCGAAGTGATCTTCTAATTCAATTTCTTTTGCGATTGTAACACCATCATTTGTAATTAACGGTGAACCGTATTTTTTATCTAAAACAACATTACGGCCTTTTGGTCCTAATGTTACCTTAACTGCATCTGCTAATGTATCCACACCGCGAAGCATAGCGCGGCGAGCGTCTTCACTAAATTTAATTTCTTTAGCCATTTTTAAATGCCCTCCTTAAAAATCTATTGATATGATATTTATGTTTTAGCCAATAACTGCTAAAATGTCATTTTCACGAAGAATTAAGTATTCTGTGCCTTCATATTTCACTTCTGTACCAGCGAATTTAGAGAAAATAACACGGTTACCTTCTGCGACTTCAAGGGCAACTTTTTCTCCATTGTCTGTTACGCGGCCAGAACCAACTGCAACAACCTTACCTTCTTGTGGTTTTTCCTTTGCAGAGTCTGGAAGTACAATACCGCTTGCAGTTTTCTCCTCTTGTTCAACAAGCTCGATTACAACACGATCTCCTAGTGGTTTAATCATGTAGACAACCTCCTTAATTCATTTATATAATGTATTTTTTGAGTTATTAGCACTCGTTCATGGTGAGTGCTAATTCCACTTTATATAATAAATAATACAGGTCAAAAATGCAAGTAATCTAATTTATTTTTTTCTGATTTTTTATCATGTACACACCCCCACAAACCATACTATTATTACCAGGCATGAAAATATGCTAAAATGTCTAATAGAGTTTTTCAATTTCACAAATAGACAAGCCACTCTATACATAGACTATTGTAATAATGAATTCTAGAAGGAGTCGTTTAATTTTGACGAAACGATATTGGTATGTCATTTTAACCTATATCATCATGCAATTTTCCGGAATTGTGTTTGCACCTCTGCTATATGTGCTGTTGCCTGTTACAGAAAACCAGGCAGTTGTTTATTGGACTATATTCAGCTTTATAGCTGGACTGGTAGTAGTGTTACTGTTGATGAGACCTGACATGAGAAAACGAAATGAACGGGATGCTTCTGACGTGGGCAGTGCTGTTCTATGGGCCATAGGCGGGGTATTTATGGCATACTTCTCCCAAGCCATTGCATCATTTATTGAAACAGAGCTATTCGGTATATCCATTGGATCGCAAAATACGCAAATGATTATGGATATTTCGCGTGCATTTCCTTTATTTATCATTATCCCAGCATTAGTAGCACCAATCCTGGAAGAAATTATTTTTCGAAAAATTATCTTCGGCGGACTATATAGGAAAACGAACTTTTTTATAGCTGCATTACTTTCTGCGTTGATTTTCGCAATTATCCATGGCGAACCGGAGCATATACTTATCTATGGTTCAATGGGATTTGTGTTTGCTTTTCTATATGTAAAAACAAAACGCATTATTGTTCCTATCATTGTTCACATGGCTATGAATAGTATTTCTGTCATTGTTCAGCTTTCCCTTAGTCCAGAGGATATTGAACGCATGCAGAAACAATTGGAGCAGCTGCAAATGATTTTTATTGGGGGCTAATACATTTATGAGAACAACGCCAAAAACAATGGCCATCATATACTTTGCAATGGGGATATTATTTATATTCATTGCGGTACGAACGACTAATGGATCTGTATGGAATTTCTCAACCATCGTACTTGCAGTAATCGCAACGCTGGATTTCGGTGTTGCCATCCGTTTACTGTCAATCCATTACCGTTTAAAAAATAAAAACAAAAAGGAGTAGCACCGTGCTGCTCCTTTTTTATATTGTAAAATAGATAAAAATAATTCCGAAACCTAATGTTCCAACTGCTGAACTGTAGGCAATGGATGAATGTTTAACTGCCAGCAAAAATAGTTCCTTTACCGCTATCATAAAGATGATGGCTATTGCAAGATTCACGATACAGGCAAGTAACCATGGAACGATTATTCCAACATATTGCCCAAAAGCTGCTCCCATAGCAATTGGTACTGTCATTAACACCGTAAATAACACCCAGGTCAGAAACCCAAAACCCGCCAAAAATAGTGGTGTGAATATGATAATTCCCTCGGGTACGTTATGCAATATAAGCGTTGCCAGTAAAGTTCCCCCGATATCTGTACCCATTGTTGAACCAAGTGCCAGTCCCACTGGAAAGTTGTGTAATGCAATACTTACCGTTAACAGTAAACCGGCACGAACGAAGATATCCTTTTGCTTACTGCCAGTAATAATTGTAATCTTATCTAAACAATAATGTATAAAATAAAACAATGCTATTCCCGCTGCCAAACCGCATACTAGAATAAACCATCCACCCATCTCAATACTTTCAGGAAGCATTTCCAAAAATAGCAATCCCATAATCAGCCCCGTTGACAGCGAATATATAAACGTAAAATTGTGCTTGATTTTTTTCAAAATCCAAGCAAGTCCCCCACCGGCTCCGATTCCAATTCCTGAAGCAGCCGTTCCAACTATCCATGCTTCATCCATTCCAATCGCTCCCTGCAAAATGCTTGTACTTATTTATATGTTCTAATTGGTTAGATATACAAATACTAAATTGTAAAAAAATTTGACAGCATTACTTTAGTTTCATAATATGAACATATACTGATATATGCATATTATTAACAGCCAAATTAATGATTAGATGAATGTTAACGAAAAAGCGAGGGAAATATAATGGAAAATGATAACTATAATGATTTGGATGAAGAAACGTTATTTGTAGTATCACAAACATTCAAAGCACTTGGCGATCCAACACGGATTCGAATTCTGCATCTGCTGTTTCAAAAAGAATACTCTGTAAATGGCATTGCAGAAGCGTTGCATTTAAGACAATCAACCGTTTCCCATCAATTACGCTTTTTAAAAAATCTGCGCTTGGTAAAATATCGCCGAGAAGGCACGACACTTTATTATGCTCATGATGACGAACATGTCATGAATATGCTGAAACAAACAATCGATCACGCCTGTCACTAGGTAGAATCTCTTTATGAAGTTGTTGTTTTCCATATTAGACATACACTGTGTCGTAAATATTGCATTTTATGTTGTGCAACCCCTATATATGGGACGCTAGCAAGGAAATATATGCTTTTTTAATTTTAACCACAACAACAGTGAAGGAAATACACAGAAAGCATAATGAATTTCCGAAACGATAGCCTTAGAATTGCGATATTAAATCAAAGCATACACCAATATCGTTATATGAACATATATAAATATAATTACAATCTAGAGGGAGGTACTGCAGATGGGGCACGATCATGGCCATGACCACACACATGGTGCAAATAAGAAGGCATTAATGATCAGTTTTTTTATTACCACCGGTTATATGATTGTTGAAGCAATCGGTGGGTTTTTAACGAACAGTCTCGCCTTAATTTCAGATGCAGGTCACATGCTTAGCGACTCAATCTCACTAGGAGTCGGTGTACTTGCATTTATAATGGGCGAGAAAGTTGCAAACTATAGTAAAACGTATGGCTATAAACGGTTTGAAATATTAGCAGCTCTTTTCAATGGGGTCACACTTTCGTTAATCGCACTATATATCTTTTACGAAGCCTATCATCGCTTTTTAAATCCACCAGAGGTTGCTTCAACTGGAATGCTGGTAATTGCAATCATTGGACTGACTGTAAATCTGGTAGTCGCATGGATTTTAATGCGCGGGGATACAGAGGAGAATTTAAATTTACGAGCTGCCTTTCTCCACGTTCTTGGCGATTTATTAGGTTCCGTTGGTGCAATAGTCGCTGCTGTATTAATCATGTTTTTCAATTGGGGCTGGGCCGACCCGCTAGCAAGTGTCATTGTGGCAGTACTTGTATTGATAAGCGGTATTCGCGTTGCCAAAGACGCGGTTCATGTACTGATGGAAGGAACACCAAGAAATGTTGATCTGGATGATATTATTAACACGATGGAAAGTTTCCCGGGAGTTCTCGGAATACACGATTTGCACGTTTGGAGTATCACAAGCGGACAAAATGCACTTTCCTGTCACGCTGTCGTTGATGGAACCATCTCAGTCGGTGAAAGTCAAAAACTGTTACGATCCATTGAACATGAACTGCAGCATAAGGGCATTGGCCATGTAACGATTCAAATGGAGAATGACGAACATCCTCATGGTGATTCACTCATGTGTCAGCAGGAACACGAGGAGCACAACCACTAAACCAACAATCATGCCTCCTATAATACAGAGCAGGAGGTATGTTTTTATGTTCCGTTCGTTTTTGTCACATATCGTTCACACCAAATTCATTGTATCATTCCTATTATCCATATAAACTATGGATAGAAAAGTAATCATTAAACATAAGGTAGGTATGCATAATGAAACGAACGTTTATAGCATCGATTTGTCTTATTTTCGTTATAATTCTATCAGCATGCGGCAGTGAAAAAACAATTCCAGACAAACTTGACTGGAAGGTTCAGGACTTTGAAGCGACGAATCAGGATGGGGAAACTGTCTCACTGTCTGACCTTAAGGGGAAAGTATGGATCGCTGACTTTATTTTCACAAGCTGTACAAGTGTTTGTCCGCCTATGACAGCAAATATGGTAAAGCTGCAGGATAAACTGAAAGAGGCAGATGTTCCGGTTGAAATTGTTTCTTTTAGTGTTGACCCTGAACGTGACACTCCAGATGTCCGCAAAAAGTACATCACAGAACGTGGAGGAGATTTATCGAATTGGTCATTTTTTGGAGATTACGCCTTCGATTATGTAAAAGAGATTTCCGAATCATCCTTTAAATCCATGGCTGCTAAGCCTCCGGAAGGCAATGATCAATTTTCACATGGTACAAGCTTTTTTCTAGTAAATCAGGAAGGAACAATAGTAAAAAAATATAGCGGCGTTCAAGAGGTTCCATACGATACAATCGTTGAACACGCAAAGATACTTGCAGAAAAGGAATAATAATAGTTTATCCCCTGTCCATCATGGTCAGGGGATTCTTGTATTAATTTTAAAAAACGAGAAAACCTAAGTTATATGTTTGCTTAGGAGGTAATAAAATGGGTAAAGATCGCCAGGAAAAAAAGCTCAGAAAGTCAGGTAAAGTAGCTTCAGATCGTGATGAGTCACTTCATTATGGCGGATCCACAGACTTAGAAGGACCGGAAGAAGCACGCAAACGAAATCAGAAATGAGGGTTTGAAAAGAGGTTTTCCGCTAATAGAAAACCTCTTTTCATGTAGATCTATCCTATTATAAATGCCTATTCTTCCGTATCTAACGGATAGTGTTTCAAAAAATATACTAATGATTGCAGTTCAACTGCTAAATCGATATGGTGAACCCGAACACTGTCAGGTACCGTTATACGCGCTGGAGTAAAATTAAGAATTCCTGAGATGCCTACGTCTACAAGTCTATTGGTAATACCATCTGCAGCAGCCGCAGGTACAGTTAAAATTGCCACCTGAACCCCATTAATTTTCTTCTCTAAATCATCTATATGGTAGATTGGCACTCCACCGATGTCTTTCCCTACTTTATCCGGATTCGCATCAAACGCCATCATGATTTTTGTATTGTTGTTTTTCATAAAATTATAATGTAAGAATGCTGTACCAAGATTACCTGTCCCAATTAGGGCAACTTCCGTCAATTCGTCCTGATCAAGAGTCTTTCGGAAAAATCCAAGCAGATATTCGACATTGTACCCGTAACCCTTTTTCCCCAACGCACCAAAGTAGCTGAAGTCACGGCGAATCGTCGCGGAATCAACTTTAACGGCTTCACTCAGTTCCTTTGACGATACTCTTAATTTGCCTTGATGATGCAGGTTGTTTAAGAAACGGTAATATAATGGCAGTCGTTTCGCGGTGGCTTGTGGTATTTTATTTTGCTCCAAATGTTACTCCTCCTTGCCTTGCAAACGGTAATCGCCGGATTTACCACCCTTTTTTTCGAGTAAATAGGTCTCACCGATTACCATCCCTTTATCAATTGCTTTACACATATCATATATCGTTAAAGCGGTTGCAGATGCGGCGGTCAGCGCCTCCATTTCAACACCCGTACTACCTTTAGTCTTTACAAATACATCAATTTGTAAAACATACGCTTTTTCTGTAGCCTTCCACTCAAATGAAACGTCAATTCCTTTTAATTGTAACGGATGACACATCGGAATCCAGTCCGACGTTCTTTTTGCAGCCATAATTCCTGCAACTTGTGCAACTGCAAGTACATCGCCCTTCGCAATTTTATTACCTGTTATCTTTTTATAGATTTCCTCCGTCACATGAACACTGGACCTGGCAATGGCCGTACGCTCTGATTCATTCTTTCCGCTTATATCAACCATACGTGCTCTTCCCTGTTCATTAAAGTGCGTGAAATCCGCCATATACTCATCCCCAATTAAGCTTTCGGTATTGTACACTTTATTGTAGCAGAAAAAAAATAATAAGTCGTGATTATTTTCACAATTGTATTGATTGCTGAATTCATAGTACGATAAACTTATATAGATGAGGTGAACCTAATGATTATAATGCAATTAAATGGAATTTCCAAATCCTTTGGTGCGGAAAAAATTCTTTCTAATATAAAGCTTGAAATAAAAGAAAAGGATCGTATTGCGATTGTTGGAAGAAATGGCGCTGGTAAATCTACTTTACTCAAAATCATGGCAGGAGAGCTGTCGTATGATGAAGGTGATATGCACAAACCGAAAGATCTTACTGTAGGTTATTTGTCTCAGCATACTGGGCTTGAATCTGAACAAACAATTTGGGATGAAATGCTCGATGTGTTCCAGACTCTGATTGATCAGGAAAAAGATTTGCGTGCGTTGGAGAAAGAAATGGAACGTGCTGCATCCCTTTCAGATGCTAATTATGAACAGCTTTTACACGATTACGATAAGAAACAGCATGCATTTGAAGCAGGCGGCGGTTATCGCTACGAAGCAGATATTAAAGCAGTATTAACAGGGCTTAACTTTCAGCATTTTGATTATCAGACACCAATTAATGAATTAAGCGGCGGGCAAAAGACGCGCCTTTCGATGGGAAAATTATTATTGATGAAACCGGAATTACTCATTTTGGATGAGCCTACAAACCATTTAGATATTGAAACACTTTCATGGCTTGAGAATTATTTAGTTAATTACCCAGGTGCAGTTACAATCGTTTCCCATGACAGGTATTTTTTAGATAAAACAGTTACCACTGTTTACGAAATTTCCTACCATCGAACGAAAAAATATCATGGTACCTACAGTAAATTCCTTGAAAAAAAAGCCTTAAATTATGAACAGGAAATGAAGGAATTCGAAAAACAGCAGACAGAAATTAAAAAGATGGAAGCGTTTATTCAGAAAAATATTGTTCGTGCATCCACAACAAAACGTGCCCAGAGCAGGCGCAAACAATTAGAAAAGATGGACAAACTCGATAAACCATTAGGTGATGAGTCATCTGCCTCGTTCTCGTTTCAGATCGACCGGCGCAGCGGGAATGATGTGTTAAAAATAGATGACCTGGCATTCCGCTATGATGATGAAAGCAATGAATTATTTACGAATGTAACTTTTCCTATTAACCGTGGCGAAAGAATTGCACTTGTAGGACCTAACGGGGTTGGCAAAACAACATTACTGAAAACAATTTTGGGCCAACTAAAACCGTCAAATGGAACACTGCAGCTCGGTACAAATGTCCAGGTTGGATATTATGATCAAGAACAAACCAATTTAACAGCTTCTAAAACGGTTTTACAGGAATTATGGGATGAACACCCTTTAATTAATGAGAAAGACATCAGAACCGTTTTAGGAAACTTTTTATTTTCCGGTGACGATGTTTTAAAATTGGTCCATTCCCTTAGTGGTGGTGAAAAAGCGCGATTATCTTTAGCAAAATTAATGATGCAAAAAGCGAATCTGCTTGTTTTGGATGAGCCGACAAACCATTTGGACATTGATAGCAAGGAAGTATTAGAGGCAGCACTAATGGATTTTCCAGGTACCATTATTTTCGTTTCACACGATCGTTATTTTATCAATAAAATTACAGATCAGGTTGTTGAAATGCAGCGTGATGGTGTAACTGTCTATTTAGGCGATTATGATTACTACATGGAGAAAAAGCGGGAAGAGGCAGAACGTAAGGAGCTACGGCAAACGGAAGAGAACGTCAAAAAAGCGGATAAGCAGAAGAAACTAAGTTACAAGGAAGAAAAAGTGCTTAAGAGTGAACAACGTAAAAAAGAACGCCAAATTACTGGTCTCGAGGCAAAAATTGAAAAACTAGAAGAGACGTTAGCTCATCTTGAAAGTAAAATGACCGAACCAGAAATTTATCAGGATCATGAAAAGGCCCTTGAACTAACAAAACAGACGAGTGAAATAAAACAGGAAATTGAGCAGTATATGGAAGAATGGACAGCACTGCAAGAGGAATAAATAGTGGAGGATGTCCCTATCTAAGGGACATCCTCTTATTTAAATAAATAATCACTTTGTATCGTATGTTCTACTGCTACGCGATAGACCAGCCCAAATCCAATCATTGTAGATAATACAGAGCTGCCGCCGTAGCTGATTAACAATAATGGAATTCCTGTTATCGGCATGATTCCTATAGTCATCCCCATATTTTGAAAGGCATGGACAAGCAATAAACTTAAAAAGCCAAAACATAAATATGAGCCAAAACTATTATGACTGGAACTTTTTAAACCGAGCGTGACAAGTTTATACAGCATCATAAAATACAAAAAGATTACGATGGCACAACCAATGAATCCAAAGCTCTCTCCTATTACAGAGAATATAAAATCAGTATGTGCCTCGGGTGTCGGCACCTGGAGCTTATCCATACCCTTTCCCGCTAATTGTCCCGAACCTAATGCAAGCAACGACAAATCGAAATGATAAGTATCATTCGATGATTGTTGGGATGAATCAAACCACGTCATGATGCGATTGATTTGGTATGGTTCAATCCCAATAATATCCTGAGAAAGCTCGGGGAATTTTACAATCAATGTTAACATACCTGCAAGTAACAGGGAGATTCCTAAGATGAGTCCGGCAATAATCTTCCAGTCTATCCCTGAAAGAAGCACTAGCATCCCGGCGATAAATAAATAAACCATTGATGTACCGAAATCAGGCTGCTGCAAAATGAAAAAAACCGGAATAACGGTAACGAAAATTATCTTGATTAATAGTAAACTATCACTTTTCAATGTACTTATTTCGTATTTTGATTTATGCCGGCTTATTACGGCAGCTAAAAACAGGATTGTGGATATCTTTGTGAATTCCGCAGGCTGCATGGAAAACCCAGGCAGCGTGAACCAGCTTTTGGTACTATTGATCGTCCTTGCAATACTTTCCGGACTTATTAACAGCATGATTAACAGGAGAACACCGAAGCCGTATATGTACATGCTTGCCTTATACAATTGATCTAAATCAAAAAGCTGAAGAAAAGCTACAATTCCAATCCCTACGCAAAACCAAACCGCCTGCTTTATTACAAAGTTCTCTCCTCCGTATTGCTCCAGCTGCTGTGCATTATATATAGCTAGCAGGCTAACGATTATAAAAAATAGCAATAACATGATAAAATCCATTTGTAAATAATGCGATTGCCTTTTGGTCATTACAGCTTCACCAACTTCCCACATTCAATTTTAGATCAAACGTTTGATCAATCTAATTATCCACAGATATATCCACAGTAAATAATGCTTTTTTATTTATTTTTATTAAGTTATTCACATTATCCACATGAAAGTATATAGTTTTCCACAGAATTAATTCACAGGTTGATACTTATTCTACAAAGCTTTAGCAAGAAATATCCACAGCGTTGTGGATATTCCGCATTTACCCCAATACTAATGATGGATTAGCGTTCAAATCCCAGCCTGATCGCTTCCCTTGCTGATATGCAATAGTGCCCGCTCCTGCTATCATCGCTGCATTATCTGTGCATAGATTTAACGGAGGAATTAATAATGGAATTGCTATTTCTGAGAATTTCTTTTGCAATGCCGTACGTAATCCTTGATTAGCTGCAACACCACCAGCAACAATAACCTTCTTCACACCGTATTGCTTCGCTGCTTTGTATGTTTTCTCTGTCAATACTTCAACTACACTTGCTTGAAAACTTGCTGCAATATCTTCATTCTTCAATTCTTCCCCGCGTTGTTTCGCATTGTGGATAGTGTTGATAACGGATGACTTTAATCCACTGAAACTAAAATCAAAGCTTTCTTCCTCCAGCCATGCACGAGGAAATTTGATGCTCTCTTCACCTGTTCCCGCCAATCGATCAATGTGCGGACCACCGGGATATGGCAGGTTCAGCATCCGTGCAACCTTATCGTACGCTTCACCCGCTGCATCATCACGTGTTTCCCCTATTACCTCAAAATGCCCATGCTCTTTCATTAACACAAGTTCTGTATGACCTCCTGAAACAACTAATGCCAAGAGTGGAAATTCAAATTCTTGTTCAAATCGATTGGCATATATATGACCTGCAATATGATGAACACCTACAAGCGGTTTTTGTTTGGCAAATGCGAGTGCCTTTGCTGCATTAACGCCAATCAATAATGCTCCAACCAAACCAGGCCCCTCTGTAACAGCTACAGCATCAATAGCTTCCCATTCGATTGCAGCCTGCTCAAAAGCCTCTTCCAGTACAATTGTCATCTGTTCTACATGATGTCTCGAGGCAATTTCAGGCACGACCCCGCCAAAACGTTTATGACTTTCAATTTGTGAGGCAACAACATTAGATATAATTTCTGTTCCATTTTTTACAATGGCAACTGCTGTTTCATCACAGCTTGTTTCAATTCCTACAATATAATTATCATTTTTCATATAAGTTCACCCACATAACAATAGCATCTTCTTGATTATCTGTGTAATAATTTTTACGGATTCCTCCAGGGACAAGGCCGAATTTACGATACATTCTTTGCGCGACAATATTGGAGGTTCTTACTTCTAGGGACAGCCGGTTTGCCCCTAATTTTATTGCTTGTTCCATCGTATACAGAAAGAGTTTTTCACCAAACTTTTTCCCACGATAGGTTGGCATAACAGCTATATTGGTAATCTGTGCATCATCAATGACAACCCAAAGCCCTGCATAGCCAATAATCGTTTGATCCAATTCCATTACAAAATAATTAGCGAATTGGTTCTCGATTATTTCTTGATAAAAAATATCTTTTGTCCAGGGCGTATCAAACGAAGCCTTTTCTACTTCATATACGTTATCGATGTCCACAATTTCCATTTTCCGGATGACTAACTCAGCCATTTTTATTTTCCTTCTGCATTTTTAACCAGTTCGCCTCTGCCTCTGCTAAACGCAAATAATTAGGCGACAGATTATGGGTATTATCTGCCTCTCTATTCAGTCCTGCTAATGCTAAATGGGATGGTTTCGCTATATGGAATGGCTTTTCTGGAATAATTGCCAAATCACCCATCATCCTTAGAATGGTCTCTTTATACATATCGATGTCGGGGCTTAAAATTAGAACCTTTTCCTGTTTAGCAGCCAATTGTTCGAGCCATTCTTCCATTAGAATGTTTTGTTCATCCAGCTTGAGACTCATTTCACCGTTTTCCCATTTATATAATCCAGTAAAAATCAAACCACGTCTAGCATCAAAAAATGGGCAGATATAAGATGAAAATAGGCGACCCTGAAAGGCTAAAACTTCCAAACTTGAAACGCCTACTATTGGAATATTTAAAGCCCATGCAAGCGATTTAGCCGTCGCCATTCCAATACGGACACCTGTATATGAACCGGGCCCTTTGGCGACAACTATTTTATTGAGCTGCTCCGGTGCCATATTTGCTTCCTTCATTAAACGATCAACAGCAGGCATTAGCCTTACAGAATGATTTTTTTTCAAATTGGTAACGAACTCACCAATAATATTTTCATCGTCAAGCAGGGCTACCCCTAATACTTGATTCGATGTATCAATTGCAAGTATCTTCATACATGAAACTCCTTCTTTTTAACCAATTAACTCTTGTGTAATCTGTTCAAAATGGCTACTATAAGGAATGAACTCAAGCAGCCGTTTATGCTCATCAACATACGTTATATTAATGTTCAACCTGCTGTCGGGAAGATAGGGTTCAATAAAATGAGCCCATTCCACGACTGAAATACCGTCCCCATTAAAGTACTCATCAAAACCAATATCTTCATCTGAATCCTCCAAACGGTATACGTCCATATGGTAAAGCGGGAGTTCTCCGTGGTATTCTTTAACAATCGTAAATGTCGGGCTATTAACCGTACGTTTCACCCCAAGACCACTGGCAAGCCCTTTCGTAAATGTCGTTTTCCCAGCTCCTAGGTTCCCCTCTAAGGTGATGACATCACCGGGTTTTAATAATAGTGCCAGCTCTTGTGCAATATGTGTTGTTTCTTTTTCGGAATATGTTTCAATTTTATATTCACTCATAGCTTCACCTGCTTAAAATGCGTGTAACCCTTTTTATTTAAAGGCTTTCGACCGTTTTCTTCTTGTAAATAAACAAGTTCCTTACCTATGTCGACATAACCAATTTCTGTAACCATTGTTTGTGTCCGCTGTGCTGCCTGCTGAACTAATGGCCAATCCCTCTTCGGAACTGCACCTAACAATTCAAAGTCCTCACCGCCAAAAAGTGGCCAGTTACGCTGCTGATTTACAGTAAATTGGCTGAACGAATCACTAGTAGGAATTTGTTGATAATTTATCGTTATAGAGACACCGGATGCTTCCGCAATTTCTGCAGCTTCATTCGCTATACCATCACTGATATCGTTTAATGCCACCCGCTGTAAATCCTCTAATTCAAGCGCAAAAGCTACCCTTGGATCAGGCATTTGATGTCTCCTATAATAATAATTCTTATTTATAAATTGTCCCGGATTCATTAAGATATGATAGCCGGCGATTGAATCACCTAACGTTCCAGTTACAAAAACAATGTCCCCTTCAACAGCGGTACTCCGATAACGAGCTTTGCCACAAGCAGCATATCCAATAACCGTGATGGATATGGTCAATTCATTTCCAGATACCGTATCCCCACCTATCAAATCGATCTTATACTGCTTAGCAAGTGATTGCATGCCACGATAAATCTGACTCAGTTCATCCTCGGTCCAATGTGATGGAATGACAATCGATACAAGATAAAAAACAGGCGATGCCCCCATTGCTGCCATATCACTTATATTAGCTGCAAGTGCCCTATTCCCGATGTGGAACGGGTCCATCGTTTTACGGGAAAAATGGATCCCTTCCACAAATGTATCAACAGCTGTCACAATATCCTTTGAAGATTGTCTAAAAACAGCTGCATCATCACCAACCCCCTTTAAAAGGGTAGATTGTTTGTATGTAGATTGTTTTATCGAATTAATAAACGAAAACTCATCCATAGAAGTGGATCACCAACTTTTCATTTGACTATGTTCATGATAGCAAAAACAACCGTAAAAGGAAAAAGTTAATTGCTAATTGCTCCTTTCTTTTATAAGACTACCAGCTCTTTCGAAAATTTTAAGTGAAATTCTTGTGTGTTTTTGTCAAACATATTACGTATACTATCTACCGTAATTTGTAATTTTCTAAGTTTGACACACTAAATTTTTGTAGTATACTTGTTTTTACCAAGGTAAACATTTATGGATAAGGTGAATATGTTAATGTAAAAAATGTAACTAAAGGAAGTGCAATAATACCATGCTTGATTACTTTTTAGAGTTAAACATAGTCGTTCAAGTCACCATTGCTACACTCTTTACCTGGGGGATGACAGCACTTGGTGCAGCAGTCGTTTTTACAAGTAAGAATATGAATCAAAAGTTTCTTGACAGTATGCTGGGATTTGCTGGCGGTGTAATGATCGCAGCAAGCTTCTGGTCATTGTTGTCCCCAGCATTGGAAATGGCGGAGGGAGGTAATTTACCTGCCTGGATCCCTGCAGCAATTGGATTCTTACTCGGTGGCCTTTTTCTTTGGGGAATTGATAAAATACTTCCCCATTTACACCCTGGTGAAAATATGGATAGTGCAGAAGGAATTAATCCCACCAAGAAAAAGAGAAGTACTTTGCTAGTTTTAGCTATTACATTACACAACATTCCAGAAGGCCTTGCTGTCGGTGTAGCTTTTGGGGCTATTATGGCAGGGTACGACTCAGCATCGCTTGCTAGTGCAGTTGCTTTAACATTAGGTATCGGCATTCAAAACCTTCCTGAAGGTGTAGCAGTTTCTATGCCGCTGCGACGGGATGGAATGTCTAGAGGAAAAAGTTTTATGTATGGACAGTTTTCCGGAATGGTCGAACCAATATCAGCAATAATCGGTGTATTAGCTGTTTCCTATATACAGCCTCTACTGCCATATGCTCTTAGCTTTGCAGCTGGTGCAATGATTTTTGTTGTTGCAGAGGAGGTAATACCTGGGTCTCAGGAGGAAGGCAATAAAGATTTGGCCTCACTTGCGTTGATGATCGGATTTACCGTAATGATGGTGTTGGACGTTGCGTTAGGCTAAGGCTGATTATTCTCGTATTCGGGTTCGAGTTGATGTTTTTATTCTCGGGTTGATGTTTTTATTCTCGGGTTGATGTTTTTATTCTCGGGTTGATGTTTTTATTCTCGGGTTGATGTTTTTATTCTCGGGTTGATGTTTTTATTCTCGGGTTGATGTTTTTATTCTCGGGTTGATGTTGGTCGGGTCGTATACTCCCGACCAACATCATTTAATATCAAATTCAGTAGCATTTTTGGTAATCTGTTTGAATGATAATGTGTAAATTGAACCTGGTTGAAGTTTTGTTTAGCTAATACGTTTCCTATTAGGAGATGATGAATTTTAACTTATGTGATTGGATTGCGGACTAAATCATAATGAATGTGGTAATAATTCCATAAAAAAAACACATGTATCTATTACAGAATCATGTGTACCTTATTAAGTGGCGGTCCGGACGGGACTCGAACCCGCGACCTCCTGCGTGACAGGCAGGCATTCTAACCAGCTGAACTACCGGACCAAACTATAAAAATAATTTGGTTGCGGGGGCAGGATTTGAACCTACGACCTTTGGGTTATGAGCCCAACGAGCTACCAGACTGCTCCACCCCGCGATGTAAAAAATATAATGTTTATGCCTGGCGGCGTCCTACTCTTGCAGGGGCAAAGCCCCAACTACCATCGGCGCTGAAGAGCTTAACTGCTGTGTTCGGTATGGGAACAGGTGTGACCTCTT
>NZ_BMFR01000005.1 GCF_014638995.1 Virgibacillus oceani | reverse complement strand
ATCAACCGGAGGGCAGGAACATCAACCCGAGAGCGAGGAACATCAACCGGAGAGCCCGAGCATCAACCCGAGGGCAGGAACATCAACCCGAAAGCGAGGAACATCAACCGGAGAGCCCGAGCATCAACCCGAGGGCAGGAACATCAACCCGAAAGCGAGGAACATCAACCGGAGAGCCCGAGCATCAACCCGAAAGCGAGGAACATCAACCCGAGAGCCAGCACATCAACCCGAGGGCAGGAACATCAACCGAAGAGCCCGAGCATCAACCCGAAAGCGAGGAACATCAACCGGAGAGCCCGAGCATCAACCGGAGGGCTGGAACATCAACCGGAGAGCCAGCACATCAACCCGGAGAGCCAGCACATCAACCCCAAAACACAGCAATCACCCCCACCTCCCTACCTGCACAATTCCACCCAACGAGGTACAGGCATTCCGCACAATATCTTTCGTTCCTCTTCACGTTTCTCAACATACGAACTGACCTGACGCAGTTCGTCGTCGATAATGGCTGGATGGGTCATCACTTCAACGGAATCCACAGAAAGCTGCTGTAATTCTGTGAAAATATCCGCATTAACCCCGTCACCGTAAAAGTCCAGCCAAAGCGCATCGGCCAGCAGGATTTCGTGATTTTCTTTTAACGTTTCCACATATCGGACAGGTACACCGTAATCCTTGGCCAGTTTTACAACCAATTCTCGCAGTGGTTCCCATCCATGGACGTGATGATGGCTGTCAATGTGGTGAAGGGCTAATCCCGTTTCCAAAAATGCGTCAATTTGAGCTCTCCATTCTTTTTCTACCTGTTCCACATTGGGTGGGTCCATTTCTCTGAATGTATTTTTATATTTAAACAATCCATTATCGTCAACCAGGTCTGGAACATCATCGCTAAGAGGCTTTCCCCATGTTAAAACCAGGTGGATTCCGACTTTTAATGCAGGATGTTTTTTCGCCAGTGCAACGGTATAATCCACAGCATGGCCATTCATCATTAATGTTGCAGACCCAACAACCCCATTTATGTGGGACTCCATAATTCCGTCGGTTATACCTTTCGTAAGTCCGAAGTCATCTGCATTAAACAGTACGCGCATTTAATTCTCCTCCATTGGATAGTTTCTTTCGATTACAAAATTCGTTTTATCCCCGCGGAAATAGGAGCGGGAGTATTCAATTTTTTTACCGTCCTCATCTTCTGCTATGGTTTCAATATAAAAGCATGGCATACCCTGCTCGCATTTCAGATGGGAACAGGTTCGTTCATCTGCAAGCGTAATTTCGACATGTTCTGTCGTTTTTGCAATGTGAATGTTAAATTCATCTTTTAGTGCGGCATACAAAGATGTCTCTGCATGCTGCTGTGTAATTCCTGGTGCGATGTTCCATGGAATGAATGCAATTTCATATTGGGTCGGCTCATCGTTGGCCTTTCGAATCCGTTCAACCCGCTGAATCGGGTCATTAATGGCAACATCTAACGATTGCTTGAGAATTTCATTGGCCGGTACAACGGTAATGCTTATCAATGTAATCTCTGCTTTTTTACCTTGAACTGCTACTTGATCGCTATATCTTTTTACTGTCTGGGAGAGTGTTTGACTTACTTTTTGTTCCGCGACAAATGTGCCTTTTCCTTGCTGCCGAACTAAATAGCCTTCTAAGGTAAGCTGATTTAAAGCTGCCCTTACAGTGGTGCGGCTAACATTAAAGTCCTTGCAAAGCTCAAGCTCTGTCGGGATTTTTTCCCCCTTTTTGTATTTGTTTGATTTAATGCGTGTGAGAAGCTCATCTTTAATATAGGCATGTAATGATTGGTTTTTTTCCATGACAGACTCCTTCATACTTTCTACTTAAAGTGTACAAGATACTACTTATAATGACAATATTTATAAATGTTACTACAATATTTAACAAAATGTATGGACAATTAAAAATTTGTATGATACATTTTATGAGAAGTTAATCATATATATGTAAGAGGCGGGACAGAGGGTCTGACCCCTTGTCCCGGGACACGGGGACTGACCCCTTGTCCCAAAATTAAAGCGTTTTCAAAATACTGGAGAAGGAGATAGCATCATGACACTTAAATTAGTAATAGTCGGTGGGGGATCAAGCTACACACCGGAAATCATTGAAGGGATTATTCGCCGGCATGATTCGTTTCCAGTGACAGAAATTGTACTTGTAGACGTTGAAATGGGTAAAGAGAAGCTGGAAATCATCGGGAAGCTGGCATTGCGAATGATCGAAAAGGCAAATCAATCTATTAAACTATCGTGGACGCTTGATCGGGAAAAAGCACTGGAAAATGCTGATTTTGTGTCAACACAGATTCGCGTTGGCGGATTAGACTCCCGGGCAAAAGACGAGCAGATTCCGTTGAGTCATGGCTTTATCGGTCAGGAAACAAATGGGGCAGGTGGAATTTTTAAAGCGTTCCGTACCATTCCCGTTTTAATGGAGCTTGCGGAAGATGTACATCGAATCTGTCCAGATGCATGGATCATCAATTTTACAAATCCAGCAGGTATCGTAACAGAGGCACTGTTAAAGCATTCAGCCCATAAAAAAGTCATTGGCGTTTGTAACATTCCATACAACATGCGGCACTCCACAGCTGAAATGCTAGATGCTGCACCAGAGGATGTGAAAATTGAGTTTGTTGGGATGAACCATTTTGTTTTTGGTAAAAAGGTTTACGTGAAAGGAATAGACCGGACGGCGGATGTGCTGCAGAAACTAGTGGATGGACTTGACTATTCACCGGCAAACATCGTCAATCTTGGCTGGACGAAGGAATTTATTGACTCCCTGAAGCTTTTGCCTAATCCGTATCATCAATATTATTTTCAAACGAAGGATGTATTGGAAAAAGATCTTAAAGCCTACGAAGAACACGGAATACGGGCAGAGGTTGTTCAAGGGCTGGAGGAATCACTTTTTGCTATATATAAAAATCCGGAACTACGAGAAAAGCCAAAGGAATTGGAGAAACGAGGGGGTGCATTCTATAGTGAGGTCGCATGCAGTTTGATGGATTCCATTTACAATAACAGGGAGGATATCCAAACGGTAAACACATTAAATAATGGGGCAATTCCGGATTTGCCGGATGATGCTGTTATCGAAGTGAATTGTGTGATTACCAAACATGGTCCCAGACCGTTGACAGTTGGTCCGCTTCCACACACGGTAAAAGGAATCATCTATCAAATGAAAGCGTTTGAAGAACTTGTCATTCGCGCTAGTATTACCGGGGATTATAACGATGCTTATGCAGCCTTTGTAATGAATCCACTAATTGCGGATGAGAAGCGAAGTAAGGCTATGCTTGATGAGCTTTTGGAAGCACATAAAACGTATTTACCACAATTTTTTAATTCAAGGGGGAATTAGAATGAATAACAGGTTTATGCAAAAATTTATAGAAATCGCCGGGCGGATTGGGTCCCAGCGTCATCTTGTTGCAATTCGTGATGGATTTGTAGCAATCATGCCATTAGTAATTGTTGGTTCACTCGCCATTTTGGTCAATAACTTTCCAGCATTCGGAGATTTCAAATTTGTTGAATGGATGAATGGAATATTTGGTGAAGGAAACTGGCAGCAGGTTGGGGGCAGCATCTGGAATGGTACGTTTGCGATACTAGGCTTGTTAATTGCTTTTTCCATCGCATACAATTTAGCTAAATCCTATGAGGTGGATGGACTGTCTGCAGGATTGATTTCCGCAGCCGCATACATTATGCTAGTTCCATGGACAGGAGACGGCGGTTTAAATGCAGCATGGATGGGGACACAGGGGTTATTTGTCGCTATTATTCTAGCATTAGTACTTACCGAGCTTTTTAGATTACTTGTAAAATCAAAATTCACCATCAAAATGCCGGAGGGTGTCCCTGAAGGTGTAGCAAGATCATTCACAGCATTAATACCAGCAACGATTATTCTAATTCTAGTAGGTTTGTTTCAGGCACTTATGGCGGTATTTGCTGAGGTCAGCGTATTTGAAGTGATTTTCACTGCAATTCAAAAGCCATTGCAGGGACTGGGTAATACACTTCCAGCAGCCATCATTATTGCATTTGTCAATCATTTGCTATGGTTCTTTGGGTTGCACGGTACGAATATCATTGGATCGGTAATTGAACCAATCTATTTACCATTAATCGAGAAAAACTTAGACCTTTTCCAAAGCGGAATGTCTGCGTTTGACGTACCATATGTTGTTACAAAACCATTCTTGGATTCCTTTGTATTCATGGGTGGGTCAGGTACAACAATCGCCTTGTTAATCGCCATTTTTATTGTCATACGCAATCAGCAAAAGCATCCATATCGTGAAGTAGCAAAACTATCAGCACCAGCTGGGCTATTTAACATTAACGAACCAGTCATTTTTGGCTTGCCAATCGTGTTAAACCCAGTGATGCTAATACCATTTATTTTAGTACCAGTAACACTGACAATTATATCGTATGTAGCACTTGCAACAGGAATCGTGCCAAAAACAGTTGCCATCCTGCCATGGACAACACCGCCAATTCTAAGCGGATACCTTGTAACAGGAGGCAGCTGGCGCGGAATTGCGTTGCAGGTAGTGAATCTGGCTGTAGCGGTTCTTCTCTATATTCCATTTGTTATGGCAGGTGCAAGAACACTGAAACAGCGTATGGAGGGTAAGTAATGGAATCAACCGAAGACATGCAAATGCTTTCGTTTAACATTATTTTGCATGCGGGCAATGCCCGGTCAAATGCAATGGAAGCAATTGCACTAGCAAAAGATTACAAATTTTCAGAAGCACGGGAAAAGATCCAATCAGCGGATCAGGAATTCGCTGAAGCACATCATGTTCAAACAAAGCTTTTGCAGGATGAAGCAAGCGGTGAGAAAAATGATGTTACAGTCATACTGGTGCATGCACAGGATCACTTAATGACAGCAATGACGGTAAAGGATTTAGCCAATGAAATGATTGATATGTATGAAAAAATGAAAAGCTTGGAGGAAAAACAACCATGAAAATTATCTTAGTTTGTTCAGCGGGAATGTCCACATCGATGCTTGTTAACAAAATGCGCAAATCGGCAGAAGAGAGAAATATAGAAGCAGATATTAATGCTGTAGCGGAATCTGAGCTGAAAAATAATATGGATAATCTCGATGTCGTGTTAATTGGCCCTCAAGTTCGCTATTTGGAGAAAAAAATTAAAGAACAGGTAGAACCAAAAGGAATTAAAGCAGGTGTTATTGATCAAATGGCATACGGAATGATCCAAGGCGAGAAGGTGCTGGATCAGGCAATAAATTTAATGAACGGAAAGTGATGGATGAAGGACTGCCCAGATGGGTGGTCTTTTGTTTTTCCGTCAGTTGACTTTGGTGATAAATCCATGAAAAGCTGCACTGTATGGAAAAGGTGTGCATGAAAAAATGGCTTGCAGGGGATGCAAGCCATTTTCATTCGGATTCTATTTAACAAAACTAATTCTGTTCATACAATATCGTCTGCGCAATTCCGATAAAGTATTCCGACTCATCAACAATATGATCAATAACTACCTTTGCCGTCGGATTGTTCGAAACTGCTGCACTTTCCGACTTCACCTGCCGACAAAACTGTATAAATGCCACACTCTCCTGCAGGCAAAACGAAACCAGATCAAGCACCTGCTGATACAGCTGCGGTGAGATTTGATTGCCACTCCGGATCACCGACTCTACAAAACGCACTACATGCTGATGCGTCGTATTCAGCACATCCTCCCACCGCTTCAGTGCATCAACATATTCCTGCTCCAGATTCTGCACAAGCTCGCGCATGACAACCGTATGCTCTGCCTCCTGCTGCTTCCAAAACTCTGCCTCATCCAGCACCCGAAGCGGCATTTGGTTCCCGTAATAATACTGCATCCGTATACACCCCCTGATGAAAAATATATATGTCCAATAAAATGTATGCTTGGATAGGTGAAAACATGAGAAATATAAAATACTATTTTACAAACCAGCATAACTATATTATGATGAATGTGAGTAATCACTCACATCTAATTAAAAGGAGGTCGAACCATGTCATCGTTTATCAGCTTAAATGGCATTCAGAAGAGCTTTAAAGATGAAACGGTTATAAAAAACGTTGATCTCGCTATACCACGGGGCCAGCTATTCGGTTTGCTCGGTCCATCTGGTTCAGGTAAAACAACACTTGTAAAAATTATCATCGGCCTGTTAAATCCAACAAAGGGAACCGTTCACATTGACAATCAAACAATGCCGTCGCTGAAACTAATGCAGGAGATCGGCTACATGGCACAATCGGATGCATTATATAGTGAATTAACGGCTAAGGAGAATCTCCAGTTTTTTGCGAGCATTTATGGCATTCCTAAAAAGAAGCAAAAACAGCGTATCCAGGAAGTTGCTAAAATTGTTGACCTCACCGATCATCTAGACAAAACATTAGAGCATTATTCAGGCGGGATGAAGCGGCGTATGTCGTTGGCTGTTGCACTTTTACATCAGCCAAAGCTATTAATCCTTGATGAGCCGACAGTGGGGATTGATCCAGTCCTGCGTGCATCGATATGGCAGGATTTAAAAAAGCTGCAGCAACAGGGGACGACAATTATCGTTACGACCCATGTGATGGATGAGGCTGAAAAGTGCGATAATCTCGCCATGCTGCGTGATGGATATGTCATTGCACAGGGAAGTCCGGAACAGTTAATTGAAAAAAGCAATACAGAAACATTGGAAGAAGCATTTTTGCATTATGGAAAAATCACGTACGAATAATTGGAGGTGTTCAGCATGCGAGTTCGAGCAATAATAAAACGGATCGTCCAGCAATTTTTACGGGATAAACGAAGCATAGCATTAATGATGGTCGCCCCATTGCTTGTGATGACATTGCTATGGCTGGTGCTAGATTTGGAGCAATATGATCCTGCGATAGCCGTGACTGATGTGCCTGTTCAAATGCAGGATTTATTGGAGGAACAAGATGCAACGGTTGAAGAAATGAGCTCTGCTGAAGCGGAGGAGGCATTACAGGATAAAACAGTTGATGCCCATTTAATTTGGGATCAGGATCAAGTGAAATTAACACTGGAGGGCAGTGACCCAACCGCATCATCAGCTGTCCAGCAGGTGTTAAATCAAGCATCGAAACAAATGAATCCCAACACATTAAACATGGAAGTTAACTTTTTGCACGGCTCAACAGACCTAAACTTATTCGATAACATTGGTCCCGTACTAATTGGCTTTTTCGTATTTTTCTTCGTATTCATTATCGGCGGCGTGTCATTTTTACGGGAGCGGACGCAAGGAACTTTGGAGCGGATACTTGCAACCCCATTAAGACGCTGGGAAATCGTTATCGGCTACCTTAGCGGATTTGGAATTTTTATCATTTTACAATCAATCATCATCGCAACGTTTTCAATATATGTCCTGGATATCTATATGGAGGGGGCATTCTGGTCGGTGCTGGTGATAACATTTCTACTGGCAATTGCGGCACTCAGTCTGGCAACACTTTTATCGGCATTTGCTAAAAATGAATTTCAAATGTTCCAGTTTATCCCTGTCGTCATCGTTCCACAAGTATTCTTTTCAGGGATTTTTCATATTGAATCGGTGGGCTGGCTAGAAGCAATTGGCAAAATCATGCCGCTTACGTATGGCGCAGATGCACTGAAAGAAATAATGATCCGCGGCCAGGAATTGTCAGCTGTGTTGGTGGATGTGTGGGTTCTGATTGGCTTTTCGCTGGCATTTATTCTGCTTAATATATTGGCATTAAAACAACATCGGAAGTTATAATAGGACAAAGAGCGGAGACGTATGTTTTCAAATTAAACTGCCCTCAATATGTCCTGCCTTTAGAAACGCTAGGAGGATTGAGCAATGTCGGAACAAGATAAATCAACACTGCATTCCATGACTGAAGAGCTAAGCGAAGCAGAAAACATGACACCAAAGCAAATAAAAATACTGGAAGCGGCAATCGAAATTATCGCAGAAAAAGGCTACTCTGCCACCTCCACAAGTGAAATCGCCAAACGTGCAGGCGTGGCAGAGGGCACCATTTTCCGTCATTATCGGACAAAAAAAGATCTGTTAATTTCGATTGTAAAACCAATCATTACCCATTTTTCGGCACCATTCTTCGCCAAAAAATTTGTCAAAGAGGTTTTCCAGGATACGCACACAAACTTTGAAGACTTTCTATATGCCTTTATAAAAAATCGCTTTGAATTCGTGAAATCCAATATTCCATTGTTAAAAATATTGCTGCAGGAATTAGCGTTTCACCCGGAAATACAAGGAACCTTTAAAAAAGTATTTATGGAAAAAATATATCCGGCTATCAATCGAACACTCACTCTTTACAAAGAAAAAGGCCAGATAAAAGACCTCCCAAACGATACGATCATTCGTATGATGGCGCCAACTATCATCGGATTCCTGATTACCCGTTTTATCGTACAGCCAGACAAAGAATGGGATGACGAAGCGGAAATAAAAGAAACCATCACCTATATAATGAACGGCATAGGAAAATAAGCGGGACAGGGGGTTACTGTCCCGCTTATTATTTTTAATTAGACGCTGCACTTAGGCGGGGAGTGCAGGCACTCGAGCGAGAAGCACCCGAACTCGAGCGAGTAGCACTTAAACTCGAGCGAGAAGCACCCGAACTCGAGCGAGGAGCACCCGAACTCGAGCGAGCGGCGCCCGAACTCGAGCGAGGAGCACTCGAACTCGAGCGAGGAGCACCCGAACTCGAGCGAGGAGCACTTGAACTCGAGCGAGGAGCACCCGAACTCGAGCGAGCGGCACCCGAACTCGAGCGAGAAGCACCCGAACTCGAGCGAACGGCACCCGAACTCGAGCGAGGAGCACTTAAACTCGAGCGAGCGGCACCCGAACTCGAGCGAACAGCACCCGAACTCGAGCGAGCAGCACCCGAACACGATCGATCAGCACCCGAACACGAGCGATGAGCACTCGAACTCGAGCGAGCAGCACCCGAACTCGAGCGAGCGGCGCCCGAACTCGAGCGAACAGCACTTGAACTCGAGCGAGCGGCACCCGAACACGAGCGAGCGGCACCCGAACTCGAGCGAGAAGCACCCGAACTCGAGCGAGAAGCACCCGAACTCGAGCGAGGAGCACTTGAACTCGAGTTGGCGAGCACTCAAACTCGAGCGATCAGCACTCGAACTCGAACGAGAAGCACCCGAACTCGAGCGAACAGCACTCGAACTTGAGCGAGGAGCACCCGAACTCGAGCGAGAAGTACCCGAACTCGAGCGAGAAGCACTTGAACTCGAGCGATGAGCACCCGAACTCGAGCGAGCGGCACTCTAACTCGAATGAGAAGCACTTGAACTCGAGCGAGAAGCACTCGAACTCGAGCGAGGAGCACCCGAACTCGAGCGAGCGGCACCCGAACTCGAGCGAGCAGCACCCGAACTCGAGCAAGCAGCACCTGAACTCGAGCAAGCAGCACCTGAACTCGAGCAAGCAGCACCTGAACTCGAGCGAGGAGCACCCGAACTCGAGCGAGCGGCACCCGAACACGAGCGAGAAGCACTCGAACTCGAGCGAGGAGCACTTAAACTCGAGCAAGCAGCACTCGAACTCGAGCGAGAGCACCCACACACGTGCGAAGAGCATCGTCCACCCATCCTACCCCACTGTTCCAATTTGCTAATTTCCACCATTTTTCGATATAATCAAATTCAGGCCATGTCAACATATGGCGATAATTTCACAGACATCACAGAACGATCACATCAAACTAGGAGCTCATTATGTTTAATTATGCCGATTTATCCATTGCATTTTTAATTGCACTCATTTCAACATTTCTGCTTACATATCCAATTAAAAAACTTGCCATTAAACTTGGTGTTGTGGACCTTCCAAATGCCAGGAAAATACATAAATATGTAACACCCAGACTTGGAGGATTAGCCATTTTTCTAGGTGCTTTTTTAGGTGCGCTTTATTTGCAGCCGAAGCATGAGCATCTGCTAGAGATTTTACTCGGTGCTATCGTCATATTACTTACTGGGATGCTCGATGATAAATATCAGATTCGCCCGGTCATTAAACTATCCGGCCAGCTGATTGCAGCGTCATTTCTAATTTCATCTGGGCTAATTATTGAGCGAATTACCATACCCGTTTTTGGACTAGTCGACTTAGGCTTTTTCAGTGTGCTTATCACTGTCCTATGGGTTGTCGGGATAACGAATGCCATCAATCTGATCGACGGGCTTGATGGACTTGCGACAGGTGTAACGACCATCGCTCTGATAAGCATGTTCATTATGGCGATTATCGATGTTCAATTGATAGCGGCATATTTATGCATCGTTCTTATAGGCGCGAATCTTGGCTTTTTGTATCATAATTTTTACCCGGCTAAAATTTACATGGGTGACACCGGGTCAAATTTTCTCGGTTATTCCATTGCGGTAGTCTCGATGCTTGGGTTGTTTAAAAATATTGCCTTGTTCAGCTTTATTATTCCAATTATTATTCTTGCCGTTCCGATTTTTGACACCTTATTTGCAATCGTACGCCGTGCATACAATAAGGAAAATATTATGATGGCAGATAATAAACATATCCACTACCAGCTGCTCGGGAATGGGTACAGCCATAGAAAAACTGTGCTGATCATATATGGATTCAGCGCTCTATTCGGAGCTATGGCGATCATATTTTCCAATGCCCCCATATCCATGACACTGATCGTAGCGTTTTTTATTATCGTCCTGATCCATATTTTTGCCGAGCTGGGGGGCTTGGTGATGAACGGGAAGAAGCCTGTGCTGGATGCGTTGGGGAAGGTGTTTAAGCGGAAAGATAGGAATTAAAATTCTAATATATAGACAAAAAACCATCTCAAAATTGAGGTGGTTTTTTGTCTTTCGCAATTTAGTTAATTAAAAAGTCGGACAATTTTAATAATAAAAAATTAAATGAAAGCGCATTCAGTATTAAGACATGCTGCTATATACTAATTTTAGGGGTGATGTTACATGTTCTTAGATAAAAGAAGCGTCAGTATCCTTGAAGAACTAATCCGTAATCCAACTATATCAAGCAAAGATTTGGAAGTGATAATGTATTTATCCAGAAGACAAATTAAATATAGTGTAGAAAAAATTAATAATTGGCTGGTTGATAATAATTATCCTAAAATTAAAAGGCTGCATAACGGGAACTTTCTTATAGATTCAACATTGATGGAGGTTTTCACAGATTCTAATACAATAACAACCGAACATTATATTCCTTCAGAAAATGAAAGGGTATCGCTAATCCTGTTTATTTTATTATCACAAAATGATTTATCTTTATTTCATTTCACGAATGCATTAAAGGTAAGTAATGTAACTGTGCTTAATGATATGAAACAAGCGCAGAAGAAAATAGAACAGTACGGATTAAAAATTGTTTATACAAGACTTGATGGCTATCAATTGGAGGGTAATGAATGGAGTCAGCGAAATTTGCTTCATGATATTGCTCAGGAAATCAGGAACGGCTACGCTGGACTTTCATTAATCCAAGACTTTACCAACCTGCATGATGAGAAAATAAACAATATATCAATTCAATTGGAAAAAATTGAGGAAATATTAAGGATTAAATTTACTGATGAAAAAATTCAAATTTTACCATACTGTATTGGAATTATTTTTGATAGAGTCCGACGAGGTAATATTATTGAATTTGATTATCAAATTCAATATCACGAATTATCAGGGACGAAAGAATATGAGGCAACAGAGCTATTAGTCAAAAACGAAATTGATTTACCGGAAGCTGAACGTTTATACATTACGCTGCAGCTGCTGTCAACTAATATTTTTTCAGGTGACTTATTAACGCAACATGAAATGCCACAATTAAAGCATGTACTGTATGAAACATTAAATCACTTTGAAATTAATGCATTTATGGAATTAAAAAATAAAGATAGTCTTGTTCAGAAATTAATGCTTCACTTAAAACCCGCCTATTACCGAATCAAATATAACTTAACTAGTTATACGGAATCTTTAGTTAGGATGGACGAATCTTATTTAGGCTTGGACCACATTGTAAAGCTTTCTTTAGGACCATTGGAAAATTTTATAAAGAGTAAATTTCCCGATAATGAAAGACATTATTTAACTATCTTTATTGGTGGACATTTGCTGGAAACGAAGCAGATTTTCACGAATAGGAAAAAAGCTATGGTTGTTTGTCAGAATGGTGTTACTGTCTCCAAGATGTTAAGGAATACATTGACAAAGCTTTTCCCGGAATTTGACTTCTATCCAACCATGTCCATTAGAGAATATGCGGAAACCGACCCTGTTGATGCGGCAATCATATTTTCGCCGGTACCTCTTAAAACGGAAAGGAATCTCTTTATTATTAACCCTTTATTAACGGAAGATGACAAATGGAAGTTAAGGCAACGGGTTATGAAGCGAGTTTATGGGGTAGATCATGACAAGTTAAATATTGAAAAACTAATAGATGTTATTGCTAAATCAACAACCATAAATAATGAGGGACTTTTAAAAGATGATTTACGGAAATATATACAGTCAAGCTATAATACCGAAAGCTTTATAAAGATGGATACAAACCCAAACCTAGAAGATCTAATAACGAAGGAAACAATCACGATTGCAGAAGAAGTGAAGGACTGGAAAGATGCTATAAAGGTGGCATCCAAACCACTTTTATTAAACAATTCAATAACTGAAAATTATGTTAATAAAATGATTGAATCCCATAATTATGAACATCCATATATGATTCTGGGAAAAAATATGGCAATACCGCACGCTGACCCTGAACAAGGTGTAAACAAGCTGGGGATGAGTCTTTTAATAATTAAAAAAGGAGTTCCATTTTCCGACAAATTAACAACTCATTTTGTAGTGGTTATTGCCCCAACTGATGCCGATCAGCATGTAAAGGCAATCTATCAGTTAACGAATCTGTCTATGAATGATGGAGTCTTACAGAAAATGGTGACTACAAACGAAAAAAGTGAAGTAATAAAAGTGCTCAAAACGATAGAAAAAGATGTGGCAGGAAACATTGAAGAGGGGGCTATATGATGTGGTTTAATCCAGATCTCGTAATAATTGAACTTGAATCTGAATCAAGAGAAGATGTATTGCTTAATCTAGGCAATCAATTAGTTAAAGGTGGTTATGTAAAAGGTGACTTTATCGAAAGTGTATTAGCTAGAGAGAGCAATTTTCCAACAGGGTTACCTACAAAGCCATTTGGAATTGCGATCCCACATACAGATGCAGATAAAGTTATTGACCCACAACTTGCCTTCGCTTCATTAAAAACGCCTGTAACATTCAACACGATGGGAAGTGCCAACGAGGAAATAGAAGTTAAATTGGTATTTATGCTGGCATTAAATAATCCGGAAGAACAGCTGAAGTCACTTCAAAGGCTGACGGAAATATTTCAGGATGAGGAAATGGTATTGAAATTGAGTCAGGCAAAGAATGCTGAAGAAGTAAATGAATTAATGGAATCAAGTGAAAAAGCCAGGTTTTAATGAATTAAAAAATAATATCATTTAAAAGGAGGAAACATTATGGGAGTCTTACAATGGTTTGTTGATCTTGGGGCAAGCGTTATGCTGCCGATTATTATTTTCGTTTTTGCTTTAGTTTTAGGTTCAAAGCCGGGAAAAGCATTTCGCGCAGGTTTAACAGTTGGTATTGGTTTTATTGGTTTAAATCTAGTTATTGGATTACTAACAGACAGTCTAGGTCCAGCTGCACAATCAATGGTTGATAATTTCGGTTTCCAATTAAACACCATTGATGTGGGGTGGCCCGCAGCAGCAGCAATTTCTTATGGTACCGCACTCGGCAGTCTGGCAATTCCACTAGGCATAGCTGCAAATGTCATCTTGCTGGGGTTTGGTTTAACACGAACATTGAATGTGGATGTCTGGGACTATTGGCATTGCGCTTTCACAGGTTCATTGGTGTATGCATTAACTGGAGATTTTGCATTAGGATTATTTACGATTGCAGTGCATATCCTTCTTATCTTTTTCCTGGGAGATATTCTTGCCAAATATATTGAAAAGTTTTATGGATTCAAGAATATTACATTCCCGCATGGAGCATCTGCACCATCATTTTTAATAGCACTACCATTTAATTGGCTATTTGATCGAATTCCGGGATTCAATAAGCTGGAGGCTAATCCAGAAGCTATTCAAAAACGGATGGGGATATTTGGCGATTCTACTGTTATGGGTGTCATTATTGGGATTGTAATTGGTATTTTAGCTGGATATAACGTTTCGGAGATTTTACAGCTTTCCGTACAAACTGGTGCTGTAATGTTACTTATGCCAAGAATGGTTGCATTATTAATGGAAGGTTTATCACCAGTTTCTGAAGCAGCAGGAGCATTTGTAAAAAAACGATTTCCGGGAAGGGATTTATATATCGGAATGGATAGCGCATTATCTGTTGGGCATCCTGCTGTATTATCAGCATCGTTAATTATTGTCCCAGTTACGTTGTTTTTAGCAGTATTCTTACCGGGAAACACCGTTTTACCCTTTGGTGACTTAGCGACAATTCCTTTTCTAGTCTGTCTTATGGTACCGGTATTTAGAGGAAATATCTTACGGACAGTAATTGCTGGATCGATATATATTGCTGTTGGTTTATACATTGCTACTTGGGTGGCACCATTATTTACTGATTCGGCGGTTGCAGCGAACTTCGATATGGGGGCAAATACGAGTATTTCTGCATTAGTTGATGGGGCCGTATGGACAACGTTTGTCTTTGTTTGGCTTCCAAAGGTTTTCAGTTGGTTTGGAATTGGGGTCTTAGGATTAGTTATTCTCTTCGGTTTGATATATGTGAATAAAATAAAACCGAAAAAACAAGCAAATGCCGTAAATAAGTCACAAGAGAAGGTGGTTTAATTTGTTTGAAAAATTAAAAGCAGAGGTCTGTAAAGCTAATAAGCTGTTAAAAGAAAATAATCTTGTTCGTTGGACAAGTGGGAATGTGAGCTGTCGAGTACCTGATACGGAATACGTGATTATCAAACCGAGTGGTGTACATTTTGAAGAATTATCTTCTGAAAATATGGTTGTTGTAGATTTGAACGGAAAAGTAATGGAAGGTGAACTTAAACCATCTGTTGATACTGAAAGCCATTTATACGTATATAAAGAAAGGGAAGATGTGAATAGTGTTGTCCACACACATTCCCCATTTGCCACAAGCTTTGCCATTCGGGGGCAGGATCTCCCTAGTTATACAACAACCGCCGCCAATGTATTTAACCATCGGGTGCCTTGCTCTGATTTTGCAACGATAGGGGCGGAGGACATTGGAAGAGAAATTGTTGACCATATAGGTGAATGTCCGGCTATTTTAATGAAAAGTCATGGTGTTTTCACAGTTGGGTCAACAATCGAAAAAGCTTTAAAGGCTGCAGTGGTATTAGAAGAAACTGCTGAATATGCTTATTATGCAACATTGCAGGAGCCAGAACTAAAGCCTTTATCAAGTGAAATCATTGCATCGTGCAATCAGTTTTATGCTGCATCATATGGACAAAACTAAAACCTATTTGGAGGGATTAATATGAAAAAACTATTAATTATGTGCGGAACAGGAATTGCAACTTCAACAGTTGTTACAGGGAAAGTTAGGGAATGGTTGAGAGAACAGGGATTAGAAAATGAAGTGACTTTGTATCAATCAAAGATAAGTGAAGAATTAAACAGAATAGATGATTATGATGTGGTCGTCTCTACTACCCTAGTTCCAGATAACATTAAAGGTAAAGTTATAGACGGTGTTCCACTACTGACAGGAATCGGTACAGATGAGATGTACAATCATATCTTGGGAAAACTTAATCAGTAGTACAAGAATGAACTTCCGTTAACCTTAACGGAAGTTCATTCTAAGATGATGTAAGTACACTAGCTTACTAGCATGACAGATTTCAAATAGAAAGAAAGTTTCGTACTTTCTCTTGACTAAATAGACAGAAAAATTTATCATTAATTACAAAGGTAACTATGCAGAACAAATGTAAAGGAGTGGAATGGTATGGAATTAACGAAAGATCTTACATTACTGCCTGACATCAGTAAAGATAAACTAAAAGATATATACAAAGAGATGTGGCTGATTCGGTATTTTGATGAAAAGGTAGATGAGTTTTTTGCAAAAGGGTTAATACATGGAACCACTCACTTAGCAGTCGGTCAGGAAGCAAGTGCATCAGGTGCATGTGCTGTATTGGAAGACCGGGATAAAATTACAAGTACACATAGAGGGCATGGGCATTGTATTGCAAAAGGTGCCGATGTGAACAAAATGATGGCTGAATTGTTTGGAAGAACGACTGGATATTGTAAAGGGAAAGGCGGGTCTATGCATATTGCCGATGTTGAAAAAGGAAATCTTGGTGCTAACGGTATTGTTGGTGGGGGAATTCCTTTAGCAGTAGGATCTGCGCTAACCTCCCATATGAAAAAATTAAATTATGTAACGTTATGCTTTTTTGGGGATGGTGCTTCTAATGAAGGCAGTTTCCATGAAGCATTGAATCTGGCAGCTGTTTGGAATCTGCCGGTTGTTTTTATTTGTGAAAATAACCAGTATGGAATGTCGGGATCTGTTAAAGAAATGGTGAAAGTGCCTGATATTGCTGCTCGTGCAGATGCATACGGATTTCCGGGAGTGGTGGCTGATGGGAATGATGTCATTGAAATGATGAATGTAAGTCACGAAGCGGTAGAACGTGCACGAAATGGAGAAGGTCCAACATTAATAGAGGCAAAAACATACCGTTGGAAAGGTCATTCTAAGAGTGATGCAAAGAAATACCGTACTCGTGAGGAAGAGAAAGAATGGAGGGCGAAAGATTCCATCAATCGATATAAAGAGGTATTAATTGATGCAACTATCATTACCGAAGATGAGGCAGAGACAATTCGAAAACAGGCAAAACAGGCGATTGAAGACGCTGTTGAGTTTGCAAAAGCGGGTCCAATGCCGACAAAAGAGGACTTACTAACTGACGTTTATGCATAGGAGGGGATAACGATGAGAGAGCTAACCTATTTAGAAGCGGTACGTGAAGCAATGAGTCAGGAAATGAGAGAAAACGATGATGTATTTATTTTAGGAGAAGATATCGGTGTTTATGGCGGTGCGTTTGGGGTTACCAGGGGAATGATTGAGGAATTCGGTCCAGAGCGTGTGCGGAATACCCCCATTAGTGAATCAGGGATTGCAGGGGCAGCGGTAGGTTCAGCATTAACAGGAATGCGCCCTATTTTAGAATTGCAGTTTTCTGATTTTATTACCATTGCATTGGATCAGATTGTGAACCAGGCTGCGAAATTACGGTATATGTATGGTGGGAAAGGCAAGGTTCCAATGGTTTTACGTACACCGAGTGGATCTGGAACGGGAGCAGCGGCTCAGCATTCGCAAAGCTTGGAAGCATGGGTTGCCCATATACCAGGGTTAAAGGTAGTGCAGCCATCCACTGCCTATGATGTAAAGGGGTTATTAAAAGCAGCTATTGACGATGATAATCCAGTGATTTTTTATGAACACAAATTATTATACAAAACAAAATCGGAAGTTCCAGTAGAGTCATACAGTATCCCATTAGGGCAGGCAGATATAAAACGTGAAGGTACCGATGTAACGATTGTGGCGACCGCAATAATGGTTCATCGGGCTCTTGAAGCGGCAGAAGAACTGGAGAAGGACGGAATTAGCGCAGAAGTGATCGATCCCCGTACACTCGTCCCGTTAGATGAAGAAACAATTGTAAAATCGGTTTCGAAAACAGGACGTGCTGTAGTCGTACATGAAGCTGTGAAGCGTGGCGGTTATGGTGGCGAAATTGCCAGTATGATTGCGGAAAGTGAAGCGTTTGATTATATGGATGCACCGATTAGACGATTGGGTGGTGTAGCAGCACCAATCCCTTATAATCCCGAATTGGAAAAATCAGCAGTACCACAGGTTCCCGATATTATACAAGCTGTCAAGGACACGTTAAACAGGGCATAAGGAGGGTTTCACATGGCAAAAGAAGTATTTATGCCAAAACTGAGCAGTACGATGGAAGTTGGCACCTTGCTTCAATGGTTCAAAGAAGAGGGGGAATCAGTCGAAATTGGTGAACCCTTGTTTGAAATTATGACTGACAAAATCAATATCGAAGTAGAATCCTATGAAGAAGGCACATTGTTAAAAAAATACTATCAACTAGATGACGAGATTCCAGTTAATACGGTAATTGCCTATATTGGTGAAGAGAGCGAAGCAGTTCCTAAAGATCCTCCTGTTGGAAATGATCAAGAAGGGTCAATGGAAGAACGTGAGTCTAGCAGCACTACGGAGGCAACGGAAACGGAATCAAATGTAAAGGAGAGTCAATCGAATAAAGTACGTGCAACCCCATCCGCGCGCAGAGTTGCACGTGAAAATGAAATTTCGCTGCATTCCATTCAAGGTTCAGGACCAAAAGGGCGAATTCAGGAACAGGATGTTGCGGAAATGGTAAGTCAAACAGAGACGAAGCTTTCTACTCCGCTTGCGGAAAAAATTGCTAAGGACAAAGGAATAAACTTACACAATGTGCAGGGTACGGGATCGCGAAATAAAATTACGAAAGCTGATGTAATCGGACATGATACAGCGAGCAGTGACGAACCGGAACGTATTCAATTAAAAGGACTGCGAAAAGCTGTGGCTGCAAAAATGCTTGAAAGTGCCCGTTCCATTCCTCACGTGACGTTAACGACTGATGTCGATATGACAAAAGCAATGGAAATGCGTCAAGCTTTATTACCAATTATTGAGGAGCAAACAGGATATCGGCTCTCCTACACGGAAATCATTATGAAAACAACGGCACATGTATTGGGCAGCCATCCATATGTTAATGCATCATTGATTGAAAATGAAATTATTTTAAATAAATCCGTTCATCTTGGACTAGCGGTTGCAGTAGAAAATGGTTTAATTGTTCCATCTATTCAACATGCTGAAGCAAAAGGATTGGCGGAACTAACGGTAATGAGCAAAACACTCGGTAAGAAAGCAAGAAATAATCAATTAACCCCAGAAGAAATGTCGGGCAGTACGTTTACAATAAGTAATTTGGGCATGTACGCAATTGATGGATTTACCCCCATTATTAATCCACCGGAAACAGCGATCCTTGGTGTTGGAAGAATTGTCAGGAAGCCAGTTGCTATAGACAATGCAATGGAAATTCGGCCGATGATGGTACTTAGTCTTTCTTTTGATCATCGTGCAATAGATGGTGCTCCAGCAGCGGCATTTTTGACAGAGCTGAAAGAATGCCTGGAATCGCCTTATGGTCTTTTGGTATAGGAGGCAGGTCAGTTGATGAAATCATTTGATTTAGTCGTTATTGGAGGCGGTCCCGGTGGCTATGCTGCAGCGATTCGTGCAGCTAAACTAGGACTGTCTGTTGCATTGGTTGAAGGAAGAGAACTGGGTGGTACGTGCCTTAACAGAGGGTGTATTCCATCGAAAACTTTATTAAAGCATGCAGAAGTAATCGAGCAAATTAAAGAGTCGAAAACGTATGGCATAACCGTAAACGATTTCTCCTTTTCCATCGATGCCATGGTGAACCGGAAAAACAAAGTAGTTAACCAGCTAAGAAATGGAATTAAAGGATTGCTGCGGCAAAATAAAATAACCTTATTTAATGGTTATGGAACAGTTGCTGATGATAAAACGGTAACTATTTCATCAGTTAATGAAACACAAAAGATACAAGCAAAGAACGTTCTGCTGGCAAACGGGTCGACTCCATTTGTGCCTGAGTTACCTGGTTTAGATACTATTTCCTATCATACAAGTGACACCATTTTTGACTTAAAGGAAGTCCCATCTCATATGGTAATTGTCGGCGGTGGTGCCATTGGATTGGAAATTGCCTGTATATTTAATAGTTTAGATACAACAGTAGAAATTGTCGAAATGGCTGACCGAATTTTACCGAATGAAGATGCAGATGCCTCGGATTATCTAGCTTCTCAATTGGAGAAAAACGGTGTGGTAATTCATACAAATACGAAAATTACCGGGTTTCGTAATAGCGATGGTCACATAATTGTGGATATGGATAAGCAGGGGAAACAGCAAACAATAGAAACGGATAGTGTGCTGGTTTCAGTTGGACGAACGCCGAACCTTACTGGTATTGAAAAGCTTTCTGTCCAATTTGATGGTAAATTTGTCAAAGTCGATAAAAATATGGGAACGTCTGCTCCAGGCATATATGCTGTTGGTGATTTGATTGGCGGCTATCAGCTAGCACATGCGGCAAGTGATGAGGGAATAAGAGCGATCAATCACATTGTTGGAATAGCAACTAACAAAGAAGCAATCATACCACGATGTGTCTATACGTTCCCAGAAATCGCCAGTGTCGGCTTGAGTGAATCAGATGCTAAGGAAGCGGGATATGCTGTCAAAGTAAAAAAGGTCGATATTGCTGCGAATGGAAAGGCAATTGCTTCCGGTGAAAACCGAGGATTTATGAAAATTATTGCTGAAGAAAAATATGGAGAAATACTTGGTGTTGTAATGGTTGGCTCCCACGTAACGGAAATGATTAGCCAAGGAACATCCTTTATGCATCTGGAAGGAACAGTGGAAGAATTGGAAAATATGGTTTTTCCGCATCCAACTATATCTGAATCTTTGTTTGAAACGGCTGGTGCATGGCTTGGCAAAGGAATTCATTATAGTTAAAGGCTGTTTTGTTATTGTATAAAAGACTTGGACATGAGCGGGTTTGCGCCACACTCGACCGAGAACTCTCTCCACTCGAGCGAGGACGCGCTCCACTCGAGCGAGAATGCATCGAACTCGAGCGAGAATGCGCCTCACTCGAGCGAGAACCCATCGAACTCGAGCGAGAATGCGCCTCACTCGAGCGAGAACCCATCGAACTCGAGCGAGAATGCGCCTCACTCGAGCGAGAACCCACCGAACTCGAGCGAGGACGCACCCCACTCGAGCGAGAACCCATCGAACTCGAGCGAGAATGCGCCCCACTCGAGCGAGAATGCATCGAACTCGAGCGAGAACGCGCCTCACTCGAGCGAGAACCCACCGAACTCGAGCGAGGACGCACCCCACTCGAGCGAGGACGCATCGAACTCGAGTGAGGAACCACCGAACTCGAGCGAGGACGCACCCCACTCGAGCGAGGACGCACCCCACTCGAGCGAGGACTCATCGAACTCGAGCGAGAACCCACCTTACACGAGCGAGGACGCACCCCACTCGAGCGAGAATGCATCGAACTCGAGCGAGAATGCGCCTCACTCGAGCGAGAACGCATCGAACTCGAGCGAAGACCGACCGCACTCGAGCGAGAACGCGCCGCACTCGAGCGAGGACGTGCTCCACTCGAGCGAGAACCCACCGAACTCGAGCGAGAACGCGCCGCACTCGAGCGAGGGCGCACCCCACTCGAGCGAGGAACCACCGAACTCGAACAAGACTCACCAAACTTGAGCAAGTTTCATCGTACAGCAGCAAAATGCAAAATTATTAGCGTTTTACTATTAGAGTTATTTTTCTTCAAATTGGAAATATGTGATAAAATAAGGGATGTTACGCTTGGAGGTGTGAATGATGATGTGGGATGATCGACGAACGATGGCTAAGATCGCAGCACTCTATTATTTCGATGGCTGGACACAAGCTAAAATAGCTTCAAAATATAATGTTTCCAGACCGGTGATTTCCAAAGCTCTGCAGCGCGCAAAGGAACAAGGAATTGTAGAAATCTATATTAAAGACGAAAATATTCATACCATCAAATTAGAGCAGCAGTTGGAACAAAAATATGGATTGAAGGAAGCAATTGTTGTTTCAACTGATGGTCTATCTGATGAAATGGTGAAGAAGACATTAGGAAAAGCATCTGCTTCTTATATAAGCAATAATATCTCAAATACTACAAAACTCGGTATTTCATGGGGAACTACACTTGAGGCTGTAGTAGAAGAATTTCCTTTTCAAAAGCATGACTCCATGTACATTGTTCCACTGGTTGGAGGAATGGGTAGAAAAAACGTCGGGATGCATGCAAATCAATTAGCCTATGAGCTAGCTAAAAAGGTAAATGGAACCTGTACGTATTTATATGCACCGGCCATGGTGGACACAGCGGAATTGAAGAATCGGCTTATCGAATCAGAGGATATTTCGGTCGTGTTAAATGAAGGGAAAAACGTTGATATGGCTTTAATTGGTATTGGCGATCCCTATCAAGGCTCAACAATGAAAGAAATTGGTTATTTAAAAGATGAAGATATTAAAGAATTGAAGAATGCTAGTGTGGTAGGTGATATAAGTTCAAAGTTTTTTGATGCTAATGGACAGCAAGTAAAACATACTTTAAACGATCGTGTAATTGGAATAGACTTGCATGATCTAAAAAATGTTAAAGAGGTCGTTGCCATAGCAAATGGTGTGTATAAGGCATATAGCATAACTACTGCCCTTGAAAATAACTATCTGGATGTATTAATTACAGATGACACAACCGCAAAGGAAATACTGGCATAAGAAGTTTTATCCTATAAATGGATAGAGCTTTTTTTATGCTGAAAATCAATATGTAATTTTTAGAATTTTTGAAAATAATATTGACAGTGGGCGAGTACATCGTTAAAATAGTTACAAAGGTAAGTTGATAGAACAAATGTAAAGGAGGGGTACCATGTGGGGAACAATCATTTTGTTTTTTGCAGTCCTATGGATTTTGCAGATTTTGTTATCAGCTATGCAATTAAAGCATTATCAGAAAACAATTCGTGAAATGAGCAAGCATTCTTCTGGTTATCTGGGAGTTGGGGTTGACAAACGAAAATTAGGTGTCGGATCAGTTGTCGTTCTTGTATGTGATACGAATGGAACAGTGATTGAGAGTAAAAAAATGTATGGTGTTACTGTATTTCAGCGGTTTTCTTTAAATGAAAGTGCAGTTAACAAACACATTGATGATTTAAATACTGGTGAAGATGATAAGTTATTTGCAGCAACATCTATGGCAATTTCAAATATAAAAACACAAATGAAAGCAAGTTAATCTAAGGAGGGGAAGAGATGGACTTTTTAGTAAAATTGGCAGAAGGTTTTATCGGAATGTTTCAAGCAGGCGGAGAGCAATTCATGGGATTGGTAACCGGGATCATTCCATTATTAGTTGTTTTGATTACTTTTATAAACGCTTTAATTCATTTGATTGGGGAGGAACGAATTAACAGACTTGCGGAAAAAAGTACGAAAAACATTATTCTTAGATATACACTATTCCCGGTATTAGCTGTATTTTTCTTAACAAATCCTATGGCGTATACATTTGGAAAGTTCTTACCGGAAAAGCAAAAGCCAGCATTCTATGACTCGGCTGTTTCATTTGTTCATCCGATTACAGGACTGTTCCCGCACGCTAACCCTGCAGAGCTGTTCGTATACATGGGGATCGCAGCAGGTATTACGGAATTAGGATTATCGCTTGGACCGTTAGCAGTTAGATACTTTATTGTTGGTATTATTGTAATTCTGATTCGGGGTATTGTTACGGAGCGTCTAACGTTACGAATGATGAATAAGAAAAATACGGAAGTGGAAAGTCAAGCTAGTTAATAAGGGGGGGAATAGGAATGACTAACTATAAAGCTGTGAAAGTCTCAAAAGGATCCAATGGATGGGGCGGGCCACTCAAGATCCAGCCTACTGATAAAAAGAAATATGTAGCTTCAGTGACAGGTGGAGGCATTCATCCGATTGCACAACAAATTGCGGATATGACAGGTGCTATCGCGATAGATGGATTTAAAAATAAAGTGGAAAGTGATGAAATGGCATGTGTAGTAATCGATTGTGGCGGTACTGCAAGATGTGGTGTTTATCCAAAAATGAATGTATTAACAGTAAATCTTACACCAACCCCACCGTCAGGTCCTTTAATGAAATTTATTAAAGAAGATAATTTTGTTTCTGGTGTAAAAGCAAATAACATTGTTGAAGCAGATACAGAGGCTGCGGCAGCTGAAGAAGTTGATGACCAATCCAATGAGAAGCTAGTATCAGAGGGTGAGAAACTATCGCCTAAGGAGCTGAAGGAACGTGCCAAACAAAAAGCAGCAGGGTACAAAATCCCCGAACGAAAGGTTCCAATTCTTGAAAAGATAGGTAGAAGTGTAGGCAGTGTTGTAAACGTCTTTTATCAAGCAGGAAGAGAGACAATTGAGCAGGTTATTAAAAATATCCTGCCTTTTATGGCATTTGTAAGTGTCATTATCGGAATTATTAATTATACGGGGATTGGCGATATTATAGCTAACTTTGTAACACCTTTAGCAGGTAATATTATTGGACTGTTAATTCTGTCTATAATTATTTCTGTCCCAATACTATCACCATTACTTGGTCCTGGTGCTGTTATTGCACAGGTAGTAGGCGTATTGGTCGGGGTAGAAATTGGAAAGGGGAACATTCCGCCGCAATTAGCTCTTCCAGCATTATTTGCCATCAACCCACAAGTAGGCTGTGACTTTGTTCCTGTTGGATTAACTCTGGGAGAAGCAAAGCCCGAAACGATTGAAACCGGTGTGCCGGCAGTACTTATTTCACGTCAGTTTACAGGGCCATTAGCGGTTGTGATTGCATATCTATTTAGCTTCGGTCTTTATTCATAACGATAATTCAAACAATCTTTGGAGGTAGTAACATGACGGTCATCTATGAATCAATCATTACAGAAATCGGTGAGGATGTAGAGTTGATTTCACAGGATAATATGGTAATTATTTTTAATGATTCCGTTCCTGACGAATTAAAATCAATTGCTGTTATTCATGAACACAATTCAGTCCTTGGTGAAGTTGAAGCGGGTGATTTCCTCTATATTAACGGGGAAAAGTATCAAATTTTACATGTCGGCGAAAAGGTAAATCAAACCCTTAAGGAATTAGGGCACTGTACAATAAAATTTTCCGAATTGGACGACTCGGCATTGCCTGGGACGATGTTTGTAGAGCAAAAACCTATTCCGAAATTCACAGAAAATATGACACTTAAATTTGCAAAACAATAATTCGTTTAGGAGTGGATCGTATGTTAGGCATCAATAGAAAGCTAGTACAATTAGAAAACGAAGGAAAATATATTCGTGTTGGTTTAGTTGGAGCCGGTCAAATGGGAAGAGGAATGGTCTCTCAAATTGAAAGTATGAAAGGGATGCGTGTTGTAGCCTTGGCAGATATTGCACTGGAGAATGTGAAACATGCTTATGAGACTGCTGGAATAGCTTCTTCTGATATTATAGCGACGAATAATGTAGATGAAGCAAATGAAGTTATTAGAGACCATAAAGTTGTGGCTACAACTGAAGCTGACTTATTAACTAAAATTGATGAAATAGAGGTTATTGTAGATGCTACAGGTATACCAGATGTAGGGGCAAGTGTTGCATCCCGGGCAATTGTTAACAAGAAGCATGTTGTAATGTTAAATGTAGAAACGGATGTAACAGTCGGCCCTATTTTAAAAAAAATGGCTGACGCCGCAAATGTAGTTTATACCGGGTCTGCTGGTGACGAACCAGGAGCCATCATGGAATTGTATGATTTTGCGGATGCAGTTGGATTTGAAATAGTCGCATTAGGAAAAGGGAAAAATAATAAACTGAACTATGATGCAAATCCGGAAACGGCGGCAGAAGAAGCAAGGCAAAAAGGGGCGAGCCCGAAAATGTTAGCATCCTTCCAAGACGGAACGAAAACAATGGTTGAAATGACTGCAGTAGCAAATGCAACAGGATATATTCCGGATATTGCAGGTATGCATGGTCCATCAGCTACAGTCGATGAACTAGCATCTTTATTAATACCGAAAGAGGATGGCGGGATATTTTCCAGGAAAAAAGTAGTTGAATATGTTAATGGTGTTGCACCAGGTGTATTTGCTATTATTACTTCCGAAAACGAAGAAGTAAATCATGAATTACAGTATTTAAAATTAGGAGATGGCCCCTACTATGTGTTGTATCGCCCATACCATTTAGCGAGCCTGGAAACACCACTGTCAATAGCCAAAGCATATCTGGACCATACGCCAACAATTGCCCCATGGCACGGGATGGTTGCCGAATCAGTTGCAGTTGCCAAAAAGGATTTAAATGAAGGTGAGTCCCTAGATGGTATAGGTGGATTTACAGCCTATGCGAAAATCTTAGTTAAGGAAGAAGCAAGGAAACAAAATGCATTGCCGATTGGACTTGTAGATAAAAATGTTGTTATGAAAAAGTCTGTGAAAAAAGGTGACATTATAACGTATGATGCTATTACCCAGACAAAACGTTCTACAATTTGGTCTTTGCGGGAATTGCAGGATAATTGGTTGTCTTAGAAAGTGGGGAGGTCACTCCTCACTTTTTATTTCCTATTAAATCAAATTTTTTTGATTTAAATTCTTATTTGTCTTTTAACAATCCTATGACAATATCTCCAATACCCACATCAATTTAGCCCCCTAAACGAATAATATAATATCTTGACTCTTTAACAAGAGTGAAAAAATAGACAGGCATCATGGAGATAAACTATCCAGTACATGTTCACACTTTAGAAACATATTCGATTCTTGTTAAATAGGATAGAAATACATTTATGGGTGAAAACTTTAATATAGATGCACGCATTACTTTAGGGGGGAATTATCTTTTGAAAAAATTAAAAATATCAATTATAGGCAGTTGTGTAACAAGAGGATTATTTAACAGTAAGTTTATTAGTAATTATAAGGATACATATGAATGTGTTTCCACTGCCTGGCAAACATCAATGATTAGTTTCATGTCCGATAAAACATATGTTAATGATAACCAAAGAGAGTTTACTGGAGAAGTATCTAAATTACAAAAGAAAACTACAGCAAGGGATATTGATAAATTATATAGAGATGAGTTAATGGAAAAACAACCGGATTATATCATTTTTGATTTATATACAGATGTGAAATATGGAATTGTCAAAACAGAAGATGGGTATCTAACAAATAACCCTAATGGTTTCAGAAAAACAGTTTATTTTAAAGAAGGCCATTATAAACAAAAATTGAACATTTTCAGAGACGATGAATATTTGGATTTGTTTCACGAAAATTTTGCGCGTTTTTATGAATGGGTTAAGAAAAGTATACCAAATTGCAGGATTGTTATTACAAAGTTTTCCGAAGCATTTTCATATATGACAAAGGAAGGCTATCCCGTCAATTATAGCCCTAAAATATGCGGGACAGTAGCTAGGGATAATAAATTGTATGATAAATTATATAAAACGCTTGCTGAAAAGTATGATCTCGATTTTATAGAAATGCAAAGCAAAACATATTTCGGTGACTATGATCACCTATGGGGAAACAAACCTTGGCATTTTACACAACAATATTATGATGATTTGTATAAAGGGTTTAATGAAGTGGTTTTAAGACATCAATTAGGTTCTGTAGATGTAAATATGGAAGACGCGACTCAACAAAGTACAAATACAAGCAGTTTATTTACTCAAATGATGAGAAAAATAATAATGAAATAATTCTATTGGAACGATAGCTTATAAAATGAAGCAAAAATCCATGTTTTACGTAATCCTTAAAAAGTGATTAAACGGATTATCATCCCTATTAATCCAAATATCAGCAAAAAAATGCAGTTAATCAAAAAATAAATTAAAATTCTCGAATTTCTTTGGGATAACCAATATTTCCTCCAACATAACAAATTGCGACAATATTCCATCTTTGATATAACTAGTATAGTTCCAAAAAATCTGATGTAACACAAAAGGAGTTAAATCATGGAAGAGCGAACGAAGCTGAAGAAGTCATTAAAGCCGCACTGGGTCTGGGCGATAGCCTTAGGTTCATCGATTGGCTGGGGCGCATTCGTACAGCCAACAGTCTGGATGGGCACTGGTGGTCCAATCGGTGTAATCATTGGTTTCTTAATTGGTGCAGTGTTAATGATGCTAATCGCCGTCAGTTATGGATTTTTAATAAAAAGTTTTCCTGTTTCAGGAGGAGAGTTTGCATACGCCTTTGTTAGTCTTGGACGAATACATGCATTTATATGTGGATGGTTTTTAACATTAGGATACATATGTATTGTCGCACTTAATGCCTCCGCATTTGCATTAATGTTTAAATTTGTTTTCCCGAAAGTAATTGAAAATCTTCATATGTATCAAATTGCTGGTTGGGATGTATATGGAATGGAGGTTATCATTGCCTCTGCTGCACTAATTGTGTTTGCTTATTTAAACATACGCGGCACAGGTTTATCAGGAAGCATACAGTTTATCTTCTGTGTCATCATGCTAGTTGGGGTTCTTGCCATTACTGTCTTAGTTGGGGTAGACCCTGGAACAACATTTGATAATGTGAAGCCATATTTCCCAACTGACACAACAATGTTTGCAGCAATTATATCAATTGTCGCAATTGCGCCTTGGGCATATGTTGGATTTGACAATGTTCCACAGGCCGCCGAGGAATTCAACTTTTCATCAAAGAAAGCATTTAGTCTCATCATTTTAGCAATTCTTTTCGCAGCACTATTGTATAGCTTTATGATTATCGCAACAGCAATGGCAAGCCCATGGGAAGCGCTAGCCGCGGAAAATCATATCTGGGGAACTGCTGTAGCAATTCAAGATGTACTTGGAACACTTGGATTAGTACTATTAGTAGTTGCGCTTAGCATGGGGATTTTCACAGGATTAAACGGATTTATCATTTCATCAAGCCGTCTATTATTCGCCATGTCACGTGCGAAGATTATCCCAGAAGTATTTTCTAAAGTTCATCCAAAATATAAAACACCGTATGCGGGAATTATTTTCACAGCAATAGTCGCAATGCTTGCACCTTGGTTCGGTCGTGAAGCGTTGTTATGGGTAGTAGATATGTCTTCAATTGGAGTATCGATCGCTTATTTCTATACATGCTACACGGCATTCAGCATTTTTAAATGGTCAATGGATAGTGAATTCAATCCTGAAAAGCATGTCGTCGCACCGGGTAAAAAATTCATTTCTGTCATCGGTATGCTTGCAAGTTTAACGTTTATCGGACTTCTGCTAATTCCGGGATCACCTGCATTTCTTGGTATTGAATCCAGAATCGCGTTAATTGCTTGGGTGGTATTAGGATTTGTATTCTATTTAGCAAAAAGGACAGAGTTTAATAAGATACCAAAAGAGGAATTGAATTACTTGATTTTAGGTAATAAGAAGATTGAAGTGGAGAATGAATAATATAAAAAACCTTTGTTCCGCAGCTAGGAACAAAGGTTTTTATATATGGCCCTATTCATTCAACCCCACTGTCATCGACACAGTTGCAATCTTGCTGTTCAGTCGGTAAACCATCTTCCTTATTCGGATCTGGATAAACAATCATCGTAGTTAGACCGATAATAGCAAGAGTGTAAACAAACAGAGCAATGCCTATTATAATAAGGCGAGTTTTGTTCATGCTAAATACCCCCAAAATAGCACTTTTTATCCCACTTAAAATTATACCAAAGTGTTAAGAAGGGGAAAAGCGAATACTTATCAGCCTTCATAGATTGCTTTAATAAGCTGTTTACTGGATGTTCCTGTTGAATACTGATTCCATAGCGCAGCAAATTCTCTTACACGCTGCATATCAAAATGACCTTCTTCAATGACTTCAATTAAGTCATCTGTGTTTTTCACCACTGGTCCCGGTACAAGCTTTTCATAATCCTCCCAAAATCCCCTTGTTCGTTCATATCTTTCCAAATCATAAGCAAAGAAAATCATTGGCCGTTCCAATAGTGAAAATTCGAATGGAATGGATGAATAGTCTGTAATTAAAATATCTGTAATAACGAGTAAATGATTGACATCAGGAATAGTAGAAACGTCATAGACTATCCCGGGGAATTCATTATGAAAATCATGTTTAATGGAAGGATGAAGCCGTAAAAGTAACACGTAATCATCGCATAGCGCATCACAGTACTTCCTAACATCAATGGCGATTTCAGTGCTATTAGGATCATTGTCGCGGAAAGTTGGTGCATATAAAATGACAATCTTATTATTAATTACGGGAATTTGATGAAGTAATTTTTTCTTTACAATTTGTTTCCCAACAGTATTATAGAAAAAATCAGTACGGGGTATACCGCTTCGTATAACACCTTCATCTGAAATCCCAAAACTTTGTTGGAAAATAGCGGCCATTTTTTCTGTCCCGACAATTACATGGGTAAATCGTTGATAAACTTTTCTAATACGCCGATTTGCACGCTTCGATCTGTATTTTAATGAAGGGTCCTGAAGCCCAAATTTTTTAACTGCCCCAGCAGCATGCCATAATTGAATACACAATACATTATTCCTGAAATTAGTTTTCGATAAAATGCCATAATAGTTGTCAATAAATATAATCCTGGCAGTAGCAAGATGATAAACCGACTGAATCCAATGTATAGGAGTTGTGAAATTTAGAACGGTCCCATTGGAGACTCCTTCAAAATTAACCATACATTTGGGGGTTTTAATGATTAAAAATCGCTCATCCGTCTGTTTTTCTAATTCCTTTAAGGTATACATTATGTTATCTCCAAATGAAGCAATAAAGACTGTTTTATTCCGTTGGGGAAATAATCTAAAGAAATTAAAAAACACTTGGAAAATTAAAAGATATACAGTAATTATTATTTCCCTAACCATTGTTTTTTTTTATCCAGATCCCTTTTTATTTTTGTTGTTGATATACCGACCGTTCTAGGCAAGTAAATAACCTCACAGTATTCCATTAAATAGTCAAATTTTCCTTTCCAGTCATCACCCATAACAAATACATCAACGTTATGTTTTCGAACATCATCCACCTTTTGTCCCCATGATTTTTCTGGTATAACCTCATCGACATATCGAACTGCTTCCAATATAGCTTTTCGCTGTTCAAAGGTGTAATATGCTTTTTTGTTTTTCAGTTCGTTGAATTCATCCGAAGAAATGGCAACGACCAGATAATCACCATATTCATTAGCACGCCGCAATAAATTAATGTGTCCAGTATGAAGCAAATCAAAGGTACCGTATGTGATTACTTTTTTCATGATAACAACCTCCAATACATTCTATATGCTAGTATTTGATGAGAAAGTAAAAATAATTATGGATACTAAAAATTTTATGCAGCATATAGGAAAGAAGCTTATAAAGAAGTAATAAAAATGCGCAAAAAAAGACATCGATTAATTCGATGCCCTAAACATTAATTCTGATCGACTGCACGGTATTGTTCTTCTTCTGTATATAAAGTATTAATTAAAGCCTTGCTAGAGCTTCCCCTTGAGTATTGATTCCATTGACTGGCAAAGTCCTTTACTCGCTGTAAATCAAATTTATTTTCCTGAATAGCATGAATCAAATCATTCGTGTTTCTTACAACAGGGCCGGGTACAAGTGTTTCATAATCTTCCCAAAATCCTCTAGTTTCCCCGTATTTCTCTAAATCATACGCAAAGAAAATCATCGGGCGCTCTAACAATGAAAACTCGAATGGAATAGATGAATAATCCGTTATTAATATATCAGTAACAACTAACAAGTGGTTGATGTCGGTATAATTTGAAACGTCGTAAACAAAATCGTTGTAGTTATTACTAAAATCATTTTTGATTGCAGGGTGTAAACGTAAAAATAATATATACTCATCAATAAATGCTTCATTTAACTTTTGAATTTCAAGCACAATATCAGTTTTGTTTAGTTCATCATCCCGATAGGTAGGGGCATATAAAATAACCTTTTTACGTTTAATCGCAGGATAAACACTTTGTAAACTCTGCTCAATCATTCTTTTCTTTTGATTGTTAAAAAAGAAATCGCTTCTGGGAATTCCGCTACGTACGATCACATCATTGGAAATTCCGAAACTCTGACGGAAAATGGCTGCCATTTTTTCAGATCCAACAGTAACATGTGTGAACCGGCCATATACTTTATTAAAACGTTTGTAAGCATTTTTAGATCTAGTAGTAATAGATTTGTCTTTTAATCCAAATTGTTTTATCGCACCAGCTGCGTGCCATAGTTGAATGCATTGTACATTCGGTTTAAAATTCGTTGAGGCTAAAAAGCCAAAATAATTATCAACAAACAATTTATCACAAGTTGCTAAATGATAGATTGATTGAATCCATTGTAATAGATTGACAGGCTCAAAATTTAAGTTTGTTCTATTATCCAAAACATTGAAATTAACTCTGCAGGAGGATGTTTTGAGAATAACAACAGGTTCATCCATTTGTTTTTCCAATTCATTTAACGTAAACAAAATATTATCCCCAAATGAAGCAACAAATACCGTTTTCTTCTTTTGGGGAAACAGTTTGAAAAAGTTAAATAATAGTTGGAAAACATAAAGGTACACGGTAATGGCGAAATCTCTAGCCATTATTGGATAATTGTAAGTCGTTTTTAATTTTTGTTGTCGATATTCCCACTGTTCTTGGTAAATAGACGACTTGACAATAATTCTTTAAGAAGTCAAATTTACCTTCCCAGTCATCTCCCATTACAAAAACGTCAACATCATGCTTTTGGACATCAGTGACTTTCTGTTCCCAGTTTTTTTCAGGGATTACTTCATCTACATAGCGTATTGCCTCAAGTATAGCCTTACGCTGTTCAAAACTGTAGTATGCTTCCTTGCCTTTAAGTGCGTTAAATTCATCTGCTGAAATAGCGACAATCAAATAATCGCCAAGTTCTTTAGCGCGGCGCAATATATTTATGTGACCTGTATGAAGTAAGTCGAATGTTCCATATGTGATTACTTTCTTCATTGTATTTTAAACCTCCAATTATTGTTGCGGTAAATATAGTGTACTATAATTCTTTTACAAGAACTTAACAAATATTTTTCAATTTATTTAGAAACATTATAGATTATTATACTATATTTGAGATTGAATACAAACAGTAATTTATTTCAAAAAAATACACCATATGCAATGTTCTGCATATGGTGTATTAGCTCTTATTTTTCAATAGAGACATATTCTGTCCCGTTCTTGCCCCCACTTATCCATCTTTTGGCACCTTTATAGTAGACTTGATACCATTCATCTTTTCGGACCATCTTATTACCGTCTAATACAACAGTTAACAAGTCACCATTACTTACTTTGCCGACAATATCCTTTGAGGTAGATGGTTCGGGTCGAACATTCAAATTATACCCTTCAAGTGTAATCTTGATAAGGTTTAGTAATTCGATATAATCAGAGTGTGCCCAACCGGTTGTACCATCATACTTAACTTTATACCATGAACCATTAGATGCGATTATTTCTAGCTTCGAACCATTAGGAATATTATCGATCTCTTTTCCGTTAGGTTCAGATCTTAGATTTAAATGGACATCACCTGTATTTGTAATGCCATATAAATGCTCAGGGAATTTACTGTCTATGTCAGTATCATTGCTATTATCAGGTTCCTTACTAGCATTTGGATCGCCAGATGAAGCTGGTTGATCTAAAAACTTCGGTACCTCATAGATTAACGTATAGTCATTAATTAACTGGTAAATAGCATCAATTCGCCTTGTTTGGGCATATGCCCATGCAACATGTGTAGCATATTGGTGTGTTGCTGGATTTTCAGGATTCCACTTCATCTTGTACAATGTATCCTGCCCGGCTTGAATATAGTTTTGTGAAACCCCACTCGCACCGCCTAAAATTGCATCCGAAGGTGTAAACCATTCATGTTCAAATGCGTATTTCGCCCCACACTTGATAGGACATGCATCTCTGGCGCCGTATCCATACATGTTGTATACAGTATATACAGCATTTTTGGGATTATCCACAACATTTCCCTTTGCATCTACTGGTACGCCTGAAGCTAATGTTGATGTACCGTTTCCTGTTTCATGCAAAGTATGTGCAATCAAGTATGCTTCATTAATGTTGTATTTCTTTCCAGCATCTATAAAAGCCTGTCCAGTTCCTTCTAATGAACCTTTTCCTGCAAGGATTTTTTTATTTACTTCACGAGCATTTAATCCCGCAGGCTGGGATAAATTCAGGAATTGATAGTAGCCTCTGGTACCTTCCTTAAAGTTCGAAGGATTGGCATAATATTCAACCTGTTCTCGCGAAGCGGGTATTTTTCCAGCCCCATCAGCTTTTGGTCCACCATATTTCATTTGTCTATCAACCATATATTCGAACGTATAATTGTATGTATTTATGTTCGTAATATCATCGGTCGCTACATCGTCCACATGAATATAGCCTGTGCGACGAACACCATCTACATACACTGTTGCTTCATACCAATTTTTAGAAAAAGTTCTAAATTTCAAAATACTGCCATTGCCATAGCTTTTTAGTACTTTCGAACTTCTAGAAGCTTTTGAATATACATGGGTGGTTGATTTTAATGCTCTGCCTTCCAATGTTTCTTGCTTATTAAATAATCCTTCCACATGGCTACTATGAATGTATCCAGTTGTTGGTTTACCATTCAAATAAATCCTCGCTTCATACCAGTTGCTTGTGAAGGTCTGATAATAAAGGATGGTACCACCTTGGTAGCTTTTTAGTTTACTAGAATTAGTGGATGCTTTTGCAAACACAGGTGTAGGATTTTTTCTTCCAATTCCTTTTAAAAGTTCCTGCTGATTAACTATATTTTCAACATGGGATTTATGGATATAACCTGTTCGCCGTTTTCCATTAATATAAACTGTAGCTTCGTACCAATCAGTTGTAAACGTTTGGTAGTAAAGGACGGTTCCCTGGTCATAAGCCTTAAGCTTACTGGAGCTTGTTGAAGCTCTTGTATAAACAGCAGTTGGAGCTTTTAATCCAATTCCTTTAAGAAGGCTCTGATCGTTTACAATATTCTCCACATGTGAGTGATGGATATAGCCCGTTTTCCGTTTTCCATTGATATAAACTGTAGCTTCGTACCAATCAGTTGTAAATGTCTGATAGTAAAGGATTGATCCCTGGACATAAGTTTTAAGCTTACTGGAGCTTGTTGAAGCTCTTGTATAAACAGCAGTTGGAGCTTTTAATCCAATTCCTTTAAGAAGGCTCTGATCGTTTACAATATTCTCCACGTGTGAGTGATGGATATAGCCCGTTTTCCGTTTTCCATTGATATAAACTGTAGCTTCGTACCAATCACTTGTAAATGTTTTGTAATATAAAACAGTTCCCTCACTATAGGATTTCCAGACCTTTGAATCTGTAGAAGCACGTTGATAAACTGGTGTTTTATTGTTTAGGCCGATTCCTTTTAGTAATTGCTGATCATTTGTTACATTTTCCACATCTGATTTATGGATATAGCCCTCGTGCCAGTCACCTTTAACATACACAACTGCACTGTACCAATCGCTGGAATATGTAGTGTACTGTAATATACTGCCTTGATCGTAAGATTTTAAGACAGTCGATCTGCTTGTATCACTATAAACATTTGTGGGAGATTTTAATGCAACTCCATGATAATTTCCAGCAGCATATGCAATATTATTATGTTGGGTTAGTGTAATAAATGATAGAATTAGTAATAGAAAAACGGTAAGCACTGTGACTTTTCCTGGCTGAACTTTTCTCAATTACTTACTGACCTCCTTTCTAATATTTGTTAAATAATTTGTATATAGCGCAAATAGATCTTTATAAACTGACAAACTATTTAACATATATATTATCGCAATAAATTCCAGGATTGTTAAGAGTTTATTTCAAAATAATTACACAAAATTGACCTTTTTAATAGAGTAGTAATTTGATAGAATAATTTAGTGATGATCATACAAAGAGGGATATAGATGAATAATGAATGGGAAAATAAACTAGAGTTGACTGTAATTGCGGGATTAGCATTGTTATTAATTTTAAATACGATGTATCGAATGCAGTCAGAAATGCTGACTACATTTGGAAATGTTAGTATTAATGTGTCATTAATTGCTTCGTTATTTTTATTTCTTTTCAGCTTGTATAGGTTTAAATGGAGGAGAAGTAAACAGGTAAATACGATACGAATTGTGGCTGTTTTATTTTTGCTTACATATTTTATTAGTTATTTATCTAGTTCCTATAGTACGCTATGGGAATTTTTTCAGTTAGCCTTCCTATTTATGTTTATTATTTGGTCATCTAGCATGAAATGGAAGCCAAGTCATATTAAAATAATCGCATATTTGTTGTGTGTAGTTACAATTTTGATCTTTGTACAATGGATGCAATTTGATCATTCGAATCAGCCATTCAGAAGTGTTTACAGGAATCAAAACTATTTGGCAATTTTTCTATTTACCACAGTATATTTTAAATTTACTGTATTAAAATATTGTGGAAATATGTTGAAAGTAGTTATTTTTATCGTGTTCTTAATGGATTTAATGCTTATTTATGCTACTGGTTCAAGGGCTGTTATGATTGGACTCTGTATTACGATCGGTGTTTGGATCGTTATGAAACAAGCGAAGCGATTCTATAAATACTTGCTAGGAATGACGATTATCGCGAACATGACTTTTATAGTTATTTATATTATTCTTCAGCATACAAAAATAGGTATAATGTTAAATGACCTAAGTTTGCAGCTATTTGGCAAAAACCTTTACTCTGGAAGAGGAGAATTATGGGCTAAGGTAATACATAAGGCTGTTGAGCATCCTATTATGGGATCAGGAACTGGAATTAGTGCAAGAAATGTAACAGATATGAACTTAACTGCACATAATCAATATATACAACTATTTCTGGAAATTGGCATCATTGGTCTTATTATGTTCATAGTATTTGTGTTCACAATCTGGAGAGCGCTAATCGCGAATTCTCGTCAATTTGCAGCAAACTGGTCTATTTGTTTCTTAATAGGATTTTTAATATATGAAAATTTCGAACTCACTATGTTCCAAAATAATTATTCTATTGCGATGCTTCAATGGGTAATTATTACGATTGGGGTAAATTTTGATGATACGGGAACATTAACGGTATCGAAATGAATTTGTCACGTCAGAAAAAAATAGGCGTATCGAATGGTATAATATATGACATATAAAATAATAAAAATTGGACAGTAGGGGTATTGTATGAAACTTCTATCATTGTTAAAAAAAAGATTTAAAAAATCTAACGAAAAATTAAAGTATAAATTAAGTATTGTGCAAACACAGAAAACACTGAACATTACGGGAATGTTTTATAAAGAGAACTATCTCGGGAAAGAATTGTGGCTTTTTGAACGAAATAATGGTGATGAAAGTTTTAAATTGGATGAAATCAACCCATCAGAGAGCTTTTCTTTTTCCGTTTCACTAAAAGATTTAATTAATCGTGTCAAGCTTGAAGATGGGACAACCTATGATTGGCATGTGAAAATTAGAAGGCCATATGCTGAGCTAAGCGAAGCAAAAAAGGAATCTAAGCAAATAATGCTTGTAGAGGAGAATGATGTTCGGTATGCTGAATATTTCATTCGCCTTGGCAGATTTCAATACACGAATATTGATAATTTAAATTTTTATTATGAACAGGAAAATCATTTGATAAATTATCTTACTGAAAAAGGAAATCTATCTCTGATTGTTAATGGTGAACCTGATGCACCAACAAGGCTGCAAATAGATAAGGTAAAAGCCGGAAATGGGAAATATGCCATTCAAGGGAAAATGTTTACAAGAAATTCACTGATTAAACATGCTGAAATAGTGCTAATGGGCAGAGATTCCTCCAAAGAGCTGGTAACAGAAAACTTAAAGCTAGATTATCAAGAGCAGGATGTAAAGAAAAAATACGGTTTAAATCGTTATACGTATAGGATGTATATCGACTTTAATCAATGGGGAGATATGCTTGAGGAAGAAGTATATGATCTGTCGTTTAGGTTGACCTTACACGATAAGCACGAACCAAAGTATGTCCGAATCGGTCGTCCAACATTTAGAACAAAATTGTTCATAAAAGACGTAAACATAAGGTATAATCAAGACACTGCTGTAATCAATCCTTATTTTACCTTTAAGAAATCATATTTATCATTTGAAGTATACAAGTTCCCAATTGATACGTTCAATTATATGAAAAAGCTGATGCGTTGGGCTTGGTTAATCCGTCTAGTTAACAGAAATAAAGATGTTTGGCTAGTTGGAGAGCGAGTTTATAAAGCCCAGGATACAGGTTATGCATTTTTTAAATATATGCGGAATACGTATCCCGACAAATTTGTATACTACGTGGTGGATAAACAATCACCTGAGAGCAAAAATGTTAAAAAATATGGAAATGTACTAGACTTTAAATCGAAGGAACATATTTTTAATACCATTATTGCCAAAAAAGTTATTTCCTCTCACCATCCGGATTATCTATATCCATTACGGACGAATAAGTTTAAAAATAAAGTAAAGGCAGGAAAAGTTTTTCTGCAGCATGGTGTAATGGGCACAAAAAATATGATAGCAAACTACGGGAAAAATGCCCCATCTGGTTTTGATACAGACATTTTTATGGTGAGCTCGGAATTTGAAAAGGATATGATTGTTAATGATTTTGGCTACGAACCCAATGAGGTGTTCGTGACGGGGTTGTCGAGGTTTGACACATTATTTAAGGACGATGTAAACATAAAAAGACAGTTATTAATAATACCTACATGGCGTGACTGGGTTTCATCTGAGGATGCATTTTTTGAAAGTGAATATTTTCAACGATATCAAAATTTAATTAATAGCACTAAACTACATGAATTGGCTGAAAAATATAATTTTCAAATTTTGTTCTGTTTGCATCCTAATATGCAGAAATACAGTAAATATTTTAAGAATCCATTTGTTCGGGTGATCAGCCAAGGTGAGGTTAATGTACAAGACCTAATTAAAGAAAGCATGATTATGATTACGGATTATTCCAGTGTCGGCTTTGATTTTAGTTTTTTGCATAAACCTGTGTTGTATTATCAATTTGATCGTGGACTCTTTATAGGCAAACATCCATCCCATTTGAATTTGGATAAGGATTTGCCTGGTGATATTACTGCAAGCTATGATCAGCTAATGGATCTGTTAGAGCAATATGCGGATAATGAATTTAAGATGAAGCCAGTTATGAAGAAACGTGCTGATAAATTTATTACATTCCGGGATAGGCGCTCTTCAGAACGGATATTTCAGGTAACAGACAAGACAAGTATCAAACGTGATAGATTTTTGCTCGATCACCCAAAAATAGTACTTGTAACCAATGGTGTGCTGAGACGATTTCGGAAAAGTTCGTACTACTTTCCGATGATGAAGCTCTTCTACAAAATTGGATCAAAATTTATTAGGGTCGACAATCGTATGATTCTATTTGAAAGTGGTGTAGGAAAACAATTCGGGGATAGCCCTAAAAATATTTATGATGAATTGGTGAAACAAGGGTTACAATATCAAAAAATTTGGGTTTACAATAAACGGTATAATTTTACAGACCCAAATACAAAACGAATTAAACGATTAAGCCCTCAGTACTATTATTATTTGTTAAAATCGGGATATTGGGTGAACAACCAGAACTTCCCAACCTATATTAAGAAGCGTTCAGAAACAACTTATTTGCAGACGTGGCATGGGACTCCGTTGAAGAAAATGCTTTATGATATAGATGAGGTCCAAGGAAGAAGCAGTGATTATGTAGAACGTGTTGGGGAAGCAGTGAAAAATTGGGATTACTTAATTTCACCGAGTGAATATGCGTCGAAAGCTTTTCGAAGTGCTTTTCGTTATGATGGTAAAATCCTAGAAACTGGATACCCGAGAAATGACATTTTTTATAAAAATAATAAACATGAAATTAAAGAAAAAATTAACCATAATTTTAATTTATTTGAAGGTAAAAAAATTATACTTTATGCGCCAACTTTTCGGGATAATCAAACAACGAATAAAAATAAGTTTTCATTTGATATAAACATGGATCTTCATAAAATGAAACAGATTTTAGGGAGCGATCACGTTATTCTATTGAGACTTCATGTAGTCGTCAGCAATAAGATAAACTTGGATGAAGAACTGGAAGGATTTGTTTACGATGCATCAAAATATCCTGACATTCAAGAATTGCTTGTAGCAACGGACATTCTAATAACGGATTATTCATCTGTGATGTTTGATTATGCAAATACTGGAAAGCCGATGTTGTTTTATACGTACGATCTAGAAGAATATAGAGATAATATCAGAGGATTTTATATGGATTTTGAGAAGGAAGCGCCTGGTCCATTACTATTCAATACGGATGAAATTATTGATAGTGTGGAAAACATAGAAAAGATAATATGTAATTTTCAAGATAGCTATAAAGTATTTCAGCAAAACTATTGTTCACTAGAGGATGGGTATGCAAGCAGTCGTATAGTGGATACTTTATTTTCAAAGGATTAGCAAGGACAGGCAAGGGGTAAACGGTGTGAAAATAATAAAAAAAATCGCGATAAAAATTTACAAAGTAATGTTTTTCATCTTGAGCAAATTGCCGAAGAAGCGGAATCTAATCATATTCGAAAGCTTCTTAGGAAAACAATACAGTGATAATCCACGTGCAATATACGAATATTTGATAGAAAATAACTTTGAATATGACATGTATTGGAGCTTTGAAGGCAATTGCATTACTGCTTTTCAGGGTAAAAACATTAAAAAGGTAAGACGCTTGTCCATTAAATGGATGGTTCTTATGTCAAGAGCGGCCTATTGGGTAACAAATAGCAGATTGCCGAACTGGCTTCCGAAACCGGAAAAGACGGTTTATCTGCAAACATGGCATGGCACCCCACTAAAAAAACTTGCAGCAGATATGGATGAGGTGCATATGCCTGACACGAACACGGAAATATATAAAAGGAATTTTGTTAAAGAAGCCGAAAAATGGGACTTTTTAGTGTCACCAAATCAATATTCGACTGAAATATTCAAGCGAGCATTTCAGTTTAACAATAGAATGATCGAGTCTGGTTATCCACGTAATGACTTTTTGATACATGCAAATAATCAGAAAAACATTACACAAATTAAGGAAAAGAATCAGCTTCCGTTAAATAAAAAAATAATACTATATGCCCCGACATGGCGGGATAATCAATTTTATGCCAAAGGTAAATATAAATTTACGTTAATGATGGATTTGAAAAAAATGCAACGTGAACTGGGTGATACGCATATCATCCTGCTAAGGTTACATTATCTTGTAGCGGAAAAATTAGATATATCAGATTATGACAATTTCGTGTATGATTTCTCTAGCTATGAAGACATACGTGAATTGTATCTGATTTCGGATATGCTGATAACAGATTATTCATCTGTGTTCTTTGATTACGCAATTTTACAGAGACCAATGATGTTTTATGTTTATGATATAGATAATTACCGAGATACACTTCGGGGATTTTACTTTGATTTCGAAATGAATGCACCAGGACCTTTAGTTAAATCAACGGATGAAATGATAATGGAGATAAAACAGATGGGAGTGGATGGATTTGAGCCATCACAAACAACAAAAGATTTTTACCAGAAGTTTTGCTATCTAGAAGATGGAAATGCCTCTAAAAGAGTAGTGAAAGAAGTATTCTATTGAAAATCTTAATTTATCAATTTATTTTGGAGGTTTATGTAATTGAATAATAAAAATTGGCTGCCTCATTTGACGAATGAAATAGTAAAAGATGCTAAAAGTAATAAATTTTGCGCCTATCTTATTGCTTTGGAGGGATGGAGAAGAGGACTTACGCTTACGTATCATTCCGATAAAGTAACAAAAAAGAATATACATTCACCTGGCCTACGCTATTCTCTGAGCTTGGATAAAAAAACCCATACCTTTTACAAAGCTAGAGGGGATAAAGTGAAAGGAAAAGCGTTTAGTATAGGCAGCAATAAAATTGCGACTAAAGAGTGGTTATCAGAACATGGCATACCGGTTGTTGATGGCAAGAAGTTTTCCAAAGAATCATCAAGTGATGAAATAATAAATTTTGCCCTGAAATTAGGCTTTCCAATTGTGTTGAAGCCTGTAGTTGGCGCGCAGGGAAAAGGGGTTATCCCTAATATTGACAATCTGGATTATCTGAAGAAATCTCTTACATATGTGAGGGAAGAATTAAATTCCTCAGATATTATTATTGAGCGTCATTTTGAAGGGAAAGAATTCCGAGTATATGTTATTGAGGATAATGTAGTAGCCGTAATTAATAGAGTACCAGCTAATGTTACAGGGGATGGGCTGCATACGATTAATCAATTGATACACCTTAAGAACAAAGAGAGAAAGAAAAACCCTAGATTAAGAACATGCCTAATAAAAGTTGACTTTGAAATAAAAAATATATTAGATAAATTAGGGCTTTCTTTAGATAGTGTTCCAGAAGCAGGACAACTGATTTTTCTAAGGGAAAAATCTAATGTTTCAACAGGTGGGGATTCCATTGAACTAACTGACGAGTTCCCCGCAGAAATAAAAAATATTGCGATTAGTGCACTTAAGTCTATTCCCGATTTTCCACATGGCGGGGTAGACATTATTTATAATGCAAATAAACCAATTAATGAAGCGGCGGTTGTACTTGAATTAAGTCCCACACCGCAAATTGGTTCATTGGTATTTCCTATGGAAGGCAAAAGCCGGGATGTACCTGCCGCGATTATTGATTATTATTTTCCAGAAACGAAAAATAAAAAAGACCAAAACGCAAATGTATATTTTGACTTAAATAGTCTTTTAGAGCCACTTATGTCCAAAAGTGCTAGTGAAGTTACAGCGTCACCAGCACCATTAACTGAAATATATGCGAAAAAATATGTGATTAGCGGAAAAGTTCAAGGTGTTGGGTATAGAAAATGGGTAAGGAAAAAAGCAATAGAATCGGATTTATACGGATATGCAAAAAATTTAATCAATGGTGATGTTGCTGTAGTTGTTGCGGGTGAAAAAGAGAACGTAATTAATTTTAAAAAAGTCTGTAACATCGGCCCAAAAGCGTGTAATGTCATTTCCATAAGTGAGAGTATATGGGATAAACCTATTAAGATTGGTTTTGAAATAATGACGCAGCCGAAAAAGAAAATGAATCCTAAACAAAAACAAAAGCAAACCACAAATAATAAGAAGAAGGTATCATTTTTTAAAAGTACATTACGAAAGCTTTTAAAATAAATCTTTTTGAAGTTTCTCTATATAGCGGTTAGGAATGAGAACTTGTAAAATTCTATACGCATCTTATGAAAGATGATTTATCACGAAATTATAGTGAGAGTGAAATAAAAGATGAAAAATAAATTACACGTTTTTGTTAAAAAAATTAAAATCTGGATAAAGGATCATAATAATAGGTTAACGATGCCCAAGGGCTCTTATACTGTTTTAAAGGAAGCCAACGATGTCCATGCAAATAATCCAGAGAAAGCAATACACCTATTGTCCAAAGCCTTGGAATCTTACCCGAATAGCTATCCAATTCGAGCAATGCTCGTAGACTTCGCTATGACGCAAAAGAATTGGGAACTTGCTATAGAACAATGGGATGTAATATTTAAATTAAAAAAGAAAAAAGTTAAAGTACCCGCTTATCTTGGTTTTGCTAAGGCACTAAAGCAAAATAATAATAATAAAAAGGCTGAAAATATTTTAAAAGCAGGACTGAAGTATTATCCTAAGAATATAAAGCTTATGCAGGAATATGCAGAAAATCTGATTACACAAAAAAAGTGGAGTAAGGCTACCGAGATGTGGGATAAATTATTGGATGCTGAAATAGATAATTTACCCGTAAATTCATATATAAGAGCTGCTTTGTCCTATCGAAAGTTAGGTGATTATTGGAAGGCTGAACAAATACTTGAACGCGGCATGAAGAAATATACAGCAAATAAAAGGCTGAGAGTATCGTATGCCGATATTGCTATTTATAAAAAGGAATGGGACGCCGCTTTACTAAGATTAAAAAAAGCATGTGGTCAGTATAAACAAAAAGCCCCAATGAATCTGGTTATAAAGAGATCCATGATATATCAAATTATTGGAAATCATTCAGAGAGCAATCGTCTGTTCCAGTATGTATTAGATAATTATCACGAAGAAATTCAAAATGACAGTAAAGGCTACAGAAAGATTGTGTTATTTAATAATGGTGAAAGCAGAATTGAATTTTATAAAAGGCTCCAGAAAACGGAATCTGTAATCGTTACATTTGATTCATTAAACATGGTTTGGAAAAACCCGTCATTTGGATTCAAACTATTAACTAGACAAAACCTTGATATTATTGCAGTTAGAAAAAAACAGCCAAACACGCAGCATCAGGATTTAACGATAGATGAATTTTATAAAGCTGTTAATGGAATGGTTGAAAGCAGCTATAAACATAAAATTGCCTATGGATATAGTTTAGGCGGCTATACGTCTCTTTACTACGGAGCAAGTATCAATTGTACAATTTTGTCGCTCGCTCCTAGATTATCGATTCATCCGAAATATGGAAAACCCAAAGAGATTGGAAAAAGTGAATTCAAGCATTCCTTATCATTACCTTATAATTCTGCTATTTCTCCTATAGTTGTTTACGATCCGAAAGAAAAACTAGACAACAGGTATGTCCAGGAAGAGGTAACGCGTGCATTTCCTTGTGCTAGGCTTATTAAGATTCCATATGGTGGACATGGAATAGCCCCGCATTTGCTAAGAATGGGACTACTTAAGGAGTTTATCCTCAAAGTTATTGAAGAAGAAGTGCCTCGGTATGACAGAAAGAAAAAGTCGAAGTCGAATATTTATTATCGAGTGCTCGGTCAAGCATGTTTAAAAAGGAATAAACTGAAATGGGCAAGGGATCTATCTGAAAAGTCATTAGAGTTATTGTCTACCGATAAATACGGAATAAAATTGAAAATAAACGTGTTAAAAAAACAGGGGAATTACGATGAGGCGATAAACTATGCAAAAAAAGCAGTTGACCTTGTCCCAAAAGTAATCGAAATAAGAGAACAGCTCATTGACTTGTATTTGGAAACAGGTGACATGAAAAAAGCAAACGAAGAATTAATGAATGCTATTGACAAATTTGGCCGAACAGAAACTTTGAAACGGCTAGAAGAAAGACTTGTAACTCAAAAAAATAGTAACTAGCAATAGATACAGCAAGCCATGTGGCAAAAACTTTTTATGGAGTGGTAGCAGTGGAGAGTTCTAAATTTCCCCAGCCTTTTACGCCAAAAATGGTAAAAGGAATAAAAGGATTTAGTATGTGTTCATTCTTAATAGGTCTAGAGGGATGGAGAAGAGGGTTAAAACTAAAATATTATGGTGATATCCACCAATATTCCGATATAATTACAAAAAGTAGGAAGCCATTTGGCAGGAGCTATTCATTTGAATATAAAGACAAAATTCATTATTTCAATCAATCTAGAGGGGACCTTGTATCAAATGAAGCGGTCACAATAGCGCAAAGTAAACAAAAAACAAAAAAACATTTAGAACGGCATTCTATACCAGTATTACCGAGTATTGAATTTACCCGTGAACATACAGATGAAGAGATCGTGATGATGTCCCAACAAATCGGATTTCCGCTAATCATTAAACCAACATACGGTACGTTAAGTAAAGGAGTAGTCCTAAATATAGATAGTGAGTCCGAACTGGCCGCTTCTCTTAAGCATGTAAGGGGGAAGCTTGGGTATAAAAATGTAATAGTAGAAAGATATTTTGAAGGCGAAGATATACGTTTGTATGTTGTTGACGGGATAGTAGTAGCAGCACTCCGGCGGGTCCCAGCAAAAGTAACGGGTGACGGAACAAGCACCATTAAACAATTGATTGATCAAAAGAATAAGTCCCGAAAAAGCAATCCATATTTAGCCGAAAGACTGATAAAAATGGATGATGAAGTTCATAGTGTATTAAATAAGAATGACTACGACCTGGACACGGTATTGGAAGCTGGAAATACAACTTTGGTGAAAAATAAAAGCACAATGAACCAAGGTGTTGATTTGTATGATATAACAGATGAAATTGATGATAATATAAAGGAATTAGCTGTAATTACATTAAAATCACTGCCAAATATCCCGCATGGAAGCATCGATATGCTATACAATGGTTCGGAAGCTATAATACTTGAGGTAAATCCTTCCGCCAATATATCCATGCACATGTTTCCAACAGAAGGTAAACCGAGAAATATTGGGGCTTATTTAATGGATTATTATTTTCCCGAAACAATAGCGAGAGCTAATATGCACGAAAATATGTATTTTGATCTTCTTGACATTGTGAAAATTTTAAAGCGGAATTATACGAATTACGTGGAAGTGAAAGCATTGCCAAACTCTCCAATTTACGCAAATCAATTTATTGTTTCGGGAAAGTTACAAAATACTGGATATCAGAATTGGGTAAAAAGGCAGGCTGTTTTACAGAATATCCATGGATTTGTTAAAAATAGGAATAATGGTAATGTGGAAATTGTTGTTGCAAGTCACGATTTACAAAGGTTAAAGGATTTTCAGCATACATGCTCTAAAGGAACGGAAAAGGCAAAAGTAAATGATCTAAAAAGTGTTGATTGGATTAAAGAAATAAAAATGGGTTTTGAAATTATTCCGGAATCCAAAAAACGAAAAAAAGCTGAAAAGCCATCTGTTAAAAAAGATAATAATGTAACATTTGTACAAAAGATTAAAAAGCTTTTAAAGTAATTTTTACCCGATTTAAATGAATAGGGTTTACAAATGTCAATCATTAACTGTATGGAATATCATTACACTTCAGAGTGCTGGCATTCATTTCTTTAAACGCACAAGTTTACTATGTATTGTCTTTTTCTATTCTTCCTTGTATAATTCAATAATGTATAATTTCATCGTGTTTGGATTAAGTATGAAAATACTCGAGAGGAAATATTTATGAAAGCTACAATTACAGTAATAAAAGAGCAAGTAAGACATTTTTATTTAATTAGAAGACTGTCATTATATGAAATAAAAAGCCAGAATAAAAATAATTATTTAGGCATGGCATGGGAAATTATTAGCCCATCCATTCAAATTTTAATATATTGGTTTGTATTTGATACAATTCGAACCCGTGATCCGATTGTTGTTGGCGGTGAAGAAGTAGAGTTTTTCCCTTGGTTATTAGCGGCGTTTTTTTTATGGTTTTTTTGTTATCAATCGATTATTCAAGGATCTAAATCTATCTATTCTAGATTACGTATGCTGTCAAAAATGAATTTTCCTATGAGTGTAATTCCTAACTTTGTCATATTTTCAAAGTTTTACATTCATTTGATTATGCTTGGAATTTCCATTATTATTTTTCAATTTATAGGAAAACCTATTTCTATCTATTACCTCCAATTTATCTATTTTATGTTTGCATCCATTTGTTTGTTATTTGCAATTTCCCTAATTACTTCTACAATTTCAACTATTATAAGGGATTTTCATATGCTTTTAACTTCAACGCTGCGAATGCTTTTGTATTTATCGGGGGTATTATGGCCAATTACGTTATTAAGCGATTTCCCGCTGATTATGAATTTAATGAAGCTTAATCCGCTTTATTATTTAATTCAGGGCTATCGGTCTGCATTCTTTGGAACGGATTGGTATTTTATTACTAATTGGCAGTATACACTATACTTTTGGGGACTTGTGATCGTCCTGCTTATGATTGGTTCCAAAATGCATGTTAAATTTAGGCGCCATTTCATCGATTATTTATAAAGGCTCGTGGTATATATGGAAAAATCAATTATTGTGAAGCATATAATGAAAAAATATAAATTATATAATGGATCAAAGGAACGTTTATTGGATTTGATATCACCGAAAAGCTACGGTGAAGATTTCTATGCACTAAACGATGTCAGTTTTGAGGCAGAAAAAGGCGATGTGATAGGCTTCATTGGTATCAATGGCTCGGGCAAATCCACATTATCGAATATTATTGCCGGAATAGTTCCAGAGACAGGTGGAGATGTAGTTGTTAATGGAGAAACGTCCATTATAGCAGTTTCCGCCGGGCTTAAAGGTGACTTGACTGGAAGAGATAATATCGAGCTTAAGTGCCTAATGTTAGGATTTAGTAAGGAAGAGATTAAGGAACTTGAACCTAAAATTATTGAGTTCTCCGAATTGGATAAGTTTATAGATCAGCCGGTAAAATCCTATTCAAGCGGTATGAAATCCAGACTTGGGTTTGCAATATCAGTAAATATTGATCCAGATATTTTGATTATTGATGAGGCATTATCGGTTGGGGACAAGGCATTTTCCGAAAAAAGCCTAGAAAAAATGAAGGAATTTAAACAAAAGGGAAAGACGATGATTTTTGTTAGTCATTCCATTGGTCAAATGAAAAAATTTTGTGATAAAATATTATGGCTGGAATATGGAAGGGTTAAAGCATTTGGGCAGGTTGAAGAAGTAATGCCAAAATATGAAGCATTTTTAAAAAACTATAAGAAAATGTCCAAAAAAGCTAGGGAAGAATACAAAGAAGCGTCACTTAAAGGTCAACAAAAGCCATTGCTAACGTAATAGTAAATACAACAATTTTTGAGACTGATTTACTGTAAAGTAGATCAGTCTTTTTAGTAAGTAAAGTATAAAATTTGGCTCTATTTAGTTAGCAACATGGTGGGCCGCGTCCAGCTCCAGCGCCCAGCGACTGATGGACTTCCCTCACCTCCGTACGATAAGGTCAACATCAATTCGCTACGCTCATCGTGTTTCCTTTATCTCCTGCGGTTCAGTCCAGCCCACACGTCGCTAAACGGGGGCTTGCGCTTTTGTTCGTATCCTATTTCTAGAATTATTCTAAAATTTGTTCAAATGTAATCGGTTGTATAGTATAATAGGCATAATATACCAAAACATGTAATTCAAAAGGAGGGGGATCATGAACGATTATACTCTAATTTTACTATCCGGTGGAATAGGCAAGCGCATGCAGGTGAACATTCCAAAGCAATTTCTGCTGCTTTCGGGCAAACCAATCTTTATCCACGTACTGGAAAAAGTTGATTCCATTAAAGAAATAAAGGAAATTATTATTCCTTGTCCAAAAGAATTTATATCAAAAACGTTAAGTATTATAAATGATTATGGTTTTTCCACGCCAATCCATTGTGTGGAAGGTGGAGAAACAAGACAGGAATCTGTTTATAAAGGATTGTTAGAGACATCCTATGAGAGAGTTATTATTCATGAGGCGGTAAGACCATTTGTAACAAAAGAAGAATATAAACAGTTAATTCAAACCAAAAATGAAAGCGTTATCTATGGATTGGATATTCCGTTTACAGTATTGAAAGGCAGTACATATGTTGAAGGTAATTTAGAGAGAAACAAGTTAGTTAATGTACAGCTGCCCCATAAATTCAACAAAAAGAAATTATTATATGCTCATGAATGTGCGCGTGATGACAATATGGAATTTACTGAGGACGCTAGCCTTTATTTTCATTATTATCAATCAGATATCCTTATTTTAAAGGGCAGTGAGTACAATATTAAAATTACAAAACCGATTGACCGAAAGATTGCTGAGGCGATATATAAAGAATCTATATTAATGGAGGAATCCTAATGTCGAAAACCTGTATAATTACTGGTGCAAGCCGTGGAATTGGAAGAGCAATTGCAATTGAATTAAGTAAACGGGAAGATATTTCGAATCTGATTTTAATATCCAGAACGGAAAGCGGGCTTGAGGAAACTTCTAAGTTAATGAATCATGGTAAAACGATTGATTTCTATGCCATGGATTTGACCAATTATGAAGAAGTTAAGAGACTTATTCATGCAGTCGGCGAACAATACGGTACAATAGATATGTTAATAAATGTGGCTGGCTATGCTAATCCGAAATCGCTTTTGGAAACATCTATTGAGGATTGGGAAAAGACATATCAAATAAATGTACACTCTTTGTTCAATATTACCAAAGAAGCGGTTAAATTTATGAAGAAAACCGGTGGTAAAATCCTAAATGTGGCCTCAACTGCTGGCAGCTCTGCACGGCCAGGATGGTTGGCGTATGCTTCATCAAAAGCAGCGTTAATTAGTATTTCTTCAACACTTTCGGAAGAGCTTTCGGATTATGGTATTTTGGTATATTGTATATCCCCAGGAAGATGCGCAACAGAACTAAGAAAGATTTTAGCACCTGATGAGGATCCAACAACAATAATGCAGCCTGAGCACGTTGGAGAGGTTGTTGGACATTTATTATCGGATGATGGTGTATGTTTAGATGGACAGAATATTGTAGTACGCAAACAAGTTAAAAAGGCAGCTATAAAGCAGGTTTCAAAACAAACAACTTAATATGAACAGCCGGGGCGGTATGAAATGAATGCTAACCAAATAGAAATTATACAAATTATATTATTAGCCTTAATATTGATTTCAGTAAATATAAGTTTTCTTAAGAAGGTCAGATTAATTGGGAAACGTACAATAGTTGTTATAATTCATTTTTTATCAAAGCTAATTCCCAAATCTCGAAACCTAGTAGTTTTTGGGGGAGAAAGCGGCCAGGGTTTTAGGGGAAATACGAAATATATATTTCTAGAGATGGTGAAAAATCCAAATCTGAAATGTGTCTGGATTTCTAAAAATAATAGCGTTATATCTGAGCTTACACAACGGGGGTTTACAGCATATAAGCATCATTCATGGAAAGGAATTACTGCACAATTACGTGCTAAATTAGTTATTCATTCGCACTCTATTAATGATGATTTCAGCAAGTCGTTTTTGGGAGGGGCAATCTCATACAGCACCTGGCACGGTGTTGGTCTGAAAAAAGTATGGGGGGCTAATAAGAATACATTTTCCTATAAGATTCTGCATGAAACCAGCTGGCTGAGGAGAACATTTGGGAAACTGGTTGTGAAAACAAATCAGGCCAAAACAAATTATGTTGTATCAACAAGTCCTGCAGTTTCATCTTATTATCCGGAAACATTTTTAGTACCTAAGGAAAATGTTCTTGAACTTGGACAAGTGCGAAATGATGTATTTTTTAATGATTCTGAAGAAGACTTAACAATACCCGATTGGATAAAAAATGAAAAGATAATCATGTATATGCCGACCCATCGTAAATTTGGCAAGCTTGAGACAGATATTAACTTAGTATTTGACTTTCAGGGTTTAAATGGATATTGTTCACAAGCTGGTTACAAATTTTTGGTCAAACGTCATATGTATAGTACGGGGCAAGTCCCAACTATTTATGAAAATATTATTGATATTAGTAATGAATCGTATGATCCTCAATTGTTATTAAAATATACGGATATGCTCGTAACAGATTATTCCAGCTGTTATACAGACTATTTATTATTGGATAGACCAGTTTTATTTTATTCCTATGATCTGGACGTTTATTTGAAAAAATCTAATGAAATGTATTTTAATTATTTTGATGTTACACCTGGTTCAAAAGTGATTAATTTTCCTAAGCTTTTGGAGGAAATAAAGCTTAATACAGAGGAGCCAGATATTTACAAAACAGAAAGAGATCGTGTTTTAAATGTTTTTTATTCAAAAGAGAATCAAGTAGAAGTACTGCAGAAGCAGGTGAAATATATTTATAATCACATTCTGAAAATGTAAATGAAGGGTAGGTATCGTATGCGACGTTTAAAATTTATACCTACTATAGTAGTGAAATATCTTATGCGATTTTTTTATGGATTGTTTAGCGTGTTGTATAAAGTAGATGGTAAAAAAATTACGTTTGCATCTTATCGTTCGGATAAACTCAAGGATAATTTGTATTGTGTTTATAAAGAAATGGAACGTAAATATCCATCATATAAACGGAATTTACTATTTAAGCAGTTTAATAGTTCGTTAACGGGAAAATTAAATTATATTATTCATATGATAAGAGCTTGCTATCATTTAGCTACCTCACGCTATTTTATAATTGATGATTATTATATTCCAGTCTATCTGATTAAACCACGAAAAAATACCGAGGTCATTCAGTTATGGCATAGTGCAGGGGCATTGAAAAAATTTGGTTTAAGTACAATAGGAAAACCATACGGACCAAGTAAAGACTATTTAAAGCATGTTAAAATTCATAGTAATTATTCAAAAGCCTATGTAAGTTCTGAAGGTGTAAGAAAATATTTTGCAGAAGCGTTTGGAATGCATAAAGACCAGATATATCCCTTAGGTGTGCCGAGAACAGATTACTTTTATTCAGAATCCAGATCAATTAATGTTCGTGAACAGTTTTTCCAAACCTATCCTGAAATAGAGGGGAAGAAATTATTGTTATATGCTCCTACTTTTCGGGGGAAGGGCCATTATCAGGATATATTTGAATGCCCATTTGATATGGAATATATGAAAGATGCATTAGAGGATGACTATGTTTTATTAATTCATTTACATCCTTATATGCAAGGAAAGCTAAAGCTTTCAGAGGATTTAACGGGGTTTGCTTATCATATTTATGAAGCATACACGATTCAGGAACTATTACTCTTAACGGATATCTTAATAACTGATTATTCCACTGTTTTCTTTGACTTTAGTTTGCTGAATCGGCCAATTATATTTTATCCGTATGATTTAGACGAATATAGGCGGGAACGGGATTTCTACTATACATATGAAGAATTGATTCCAGGACCATTAGTAATGGATACGGAATCTTTAATTGCATTAATCCAAAAGAATAAATTTGATACTAGTAAACTAACAAGATTTAGGAATCAATTTTTTGATCATCAGGATGGAAGGGTAACAGAGCGTATAGTAGAGCACATTATGAACAATTAAGGGACTTTATCGTTAGAAGTCCCTCTCATTCATTTATCGGACAAATATCTCTGGGTTATTTGAAAATACACCATCAGCACCGTAATGAATAAGTTCTTTATATCTTTCTTCCTTATTAACCGTGTATGGGTATACCTTATAACCAAGCCGTTTGCATTCCTGTACAAACGTTTGATCAACATATACATTATTCGGATGAATACTCGTAATGGTTAACCCACTATGTTTTGCATATTCCCAAGGGCGTAAAATTCGATAATAAAATAACATGCCAAGATCGAGTTCTGGTGCTAATTTTTGAATATTGGCCAGTGCAATATGGTCAAATGACGAGATTATTATATTTTCCATTCGGTTCCTTCTTTTTAAACAATCTATTAATTTAGCTTCAATACCTTCATAGATCACTGGAATGTTTTTTATTTCAATATTTAGCATGATATCCTCAGGGCATATTTCTAATAATTCATCTAGCGTAATCAGCGTTGTTCCTTTATATGCTTCGGAAAATGATGCACCAACATCGATTTGCTTAATCTCTTCAAGCATGAAATCCTTTATTAATCCTTTAATTAATTTGTTAAATCTGGATAATTTATGATCGTGGCATACAATCAGCTGATCATCTTTCGTTAATTGGACATCTAACTCAAGTGCATGTGCTCCATGACTAATTGCTTTTTGAAAGGCGGGCAGTGTATTCTCGGGTGCCTCTGTTAATGAGCCTCTGTGTGCAAAGTTAAGTACCACATGAAACAACTCCTCATAAGAATGATGTTAAACACTAATCTATTCAACTTTCTTTAATCTTTTATATAAAGTACTGCCAAGGTATTTAATTAACCCTTTATTATAAATAAAGAATAGCATTACTCCAAAACAAATACTAATCCATAACCCAATAGTATTAAATATAAATGGAACAATAATGGATGCAATGATAACCGGAAATAATACAAACATATCCCGATAATGAAGGGTTATTCTAAAATAACGCTTGGAGGAGACAATCCGTATTAGCCACATCGTTAAAAACGCCAAAAAAGTGGACAGCGCTACTGCATATAACCCAATATAATTGATCAAAACTAAATTAAACAATACATTTACAATTGCTCCGGAAACGGCTGTCACTAATATAACGTTCGTCTTTTTAGCCCCATGGTAACCAGCTCCCCAAAATTGAGAAAATGCGCTGAACAGAGTTGCAAGAAGCAGGATGCCGATATATTTCCATGAACTGTAGAATTCCTCTGCTATGGCAATTTCTAAAACCGGCTTCGTGATGAGGATTAGTATAATTACAGACGTTGCCATGAAGCGAAAGAAGTGCTTAAAAACCTTTGAGTAATATTCGTTTTTGTCAGCCGAATCAAACTCGACAATCGCACTATCCTTCCATGCCAACGAAAAAACGGTATTTATCACTATTAGTATGGCGGGAATTTTTATTGCGACAGCATAAATCCCGTTGTACTCTACTCCCAAAAATAGTGTTATCATATATCGATCCGACATTGTCACAATCCACCAGCTTATAGCTCCAGGAATAATTGGAATAGAGTATGTAAGAAAGGATTTTATCATCTTTTTAGAATAGGATTGAAATGATATATAGCCAGTAAATCTCATTTTAACCCATGCAATTATAATGACACCTATTCCAGCTATTATGGAAGAATAGAAAAATGCCTCCAGTCTTAGTTCTAATACAAAAATGAAATAAAGGTTCAATGCTACTGTTATCGCTGTCTGAATGATTCCGATAGATGCAAAAAGCTTATTATATCCTAATCCTCTTGCACACTGCTGAACAAAACTGCTGGCAATTGTAACATTTATAAATAGCAGTACAGCCCAGCCATATGGTACGGAAATAAACAATATTATAATGACAGCTAACAAATTAAAAAAAAGCAGATTTCTGAGGATGGTAACGATACCAGTAGTTATAATCTCCTTTCTGTTTTCCTCATTCTTCTCTTCCAGCAACCATCGATATACAGCGGCTACTAGCTCAAATGTAATAAATGGGGCAAGTAAAGTGGAAGTTGTTACAATTAAATCCCATAACCCGTACTCCGCAGTTGTAAAGTAACGGGTGTAAATAGGCAGCATCAAAAATACGAGTGCTTTGGAACCAAAGTTAGCGACGCCATATAGTAATGTATCTTTTAACAGCTTCTCTCCGTTTGCCATACTTGAACTGTCCCTTATCATTAAGATTTTAGTATCTTTTTACAGGTGAACTTTAGCCAGTATAATGGTGTCAGCAGGTAAGAATAAGCGGGAATTTTATAGTTATATCGCTTCATTTCCTGATAGATTTCATTTGAATAGGTATCACTTTTAATTGTTGCCAATACCTGAGCAATATAGTTTCCCTTTAAAGTATTGTATTTGTCAATATCAAATACTTCCTGATAGCTTTTTAGTTTTCCCATAACGTCAAATGTTAGCATCGTACGCAAGCATTTTACACATGCGGAACAATTAATTGTACTGCCACTCGTACACACGTTAAGATAACGATAGGTTGGCTCATAATCGGATGTGATCTTTGTTTTCTCAACTCTTGAGTAGCTGGAGCCGGCAGAGTAAAACGTTAATGACTCTGTTGACAGCATGTTTAAGGTCAAAATATCATAGGAAGCACCAATTGTCGGACTTAATTTAAAATGCTTGAATTGTCGGCCTGATGAATAATAGTAGTAACGAAATAGCTTCTGCAATGCAAGAACTGCCGCAGCATTCCGGATGGTGTGTGTCGGCACAAAATCCATGTTTAGTACTTCACTTAGATTAGAATCGATTGGTATGGTGCTGATCTTTTTTTCATCCGCAAAAGGTTTTACAAGCTGAAGCCTGTCTTTAAAAAGCTTTCTGGAATCATCACCGCCAAAGTCTCCATGTGATCCAACATTATGGAAGGTGAAATGCGTTAACTTGAATGACGCTGGGCAATGTTCATGTAAATGTTCATAGACCGTACAAAAAGAGTCAACTCCCGCTGAAAATCCTGTTCCAACCGCACCAATATTGTCGATAGGGGAGCTATCTAATCCATTATGCAAAATTGAGATTTGCTTAAAATTTGGCATAGCGAGATTCAGTGCATTTATTAGGTAGTTTGTTAATGTGTAATAAAGCCGTTCAGATACCGGAAAGTTCAATTGAATGTCCTGGCCATTTTTCATTGCTAAAAGTAACAAGCCAGCTAGAAATGCGTCACCTCTTTCGTAGGTCAGATATTCCTGGTATTCTTTTGGAACAGAGAACCATAAATATTCTTTTCTATCGTTCGTTTCAAATAATGCACGTATTATTCCACTGTCTCTTTCCGATATAAATTCAGGCTCATGAATTATCAATTCGTATCTCCTCTTTCTAAAAGATACTCATCTAACCTTTCAAAATGTTTTTCCGCATTTTGAGCTTGTATAGAGACATCTATTAAATTCGCATCTATACTATTAAAAACGTATTCCGGTGTAAGGGCAGAAATATTTTTAATATCTGTATAAGTACCATCAAAACCTATGTCCTGCATCGAATTTGTCATCTTATCGCTATAGACAATTGGGAACACGGGTTTATGAAATACCCATCCAAGGATCATCGAATGAAATCGTGTTGCAATAACAAAATTCGATGCTGCAATTAAATGTAATGTCTCATCAATATTGAACTTGTAGAAATGCTTGTTTAGTTTAGTTAAATAGCTTTCTGGAATTAAATTTGTTATCGTTTCAATCGCTTCATCATCCTGTTCATATTCACAAAATGACATTAGTGTGACAGTGTATCCTTTTTCGATAAAAAAAACTGCTAAATCTCTCATTTTCCGATAATAAACATCATCGTAATTGGATAAGTGTTTCCTTATCGAGGGTTTTATGACGGAAATGACAATGGAATCATGTAGAACCTGAACAGCTGGCGTTTTTAATTGAAAAATCATATCATCAGCCATGCGAACATTATGCAAATCGTTGAATAGCTCATAGGAATGCTTTTCTCTGAAACAGATATCTGTATACCCTTTGAATAACTCCTTATGTTCCTGATAGAATCCATTATCATGATAAGGCCCAAAGTTTGCACCCAACAGATAGAATGGTCTATTCGGGATACGCATTTCCTTCGTATTTTTCAATTCATCTCTCCAATTTTCTCCCTGTATAAAAAGGGAACCGCCAATATGGACAGCAGCATCACAGTCTTTAGCAAGCAGCCGACGAAAGAAACTGTAGATATGAAACTGTCTGAAGCAATAGTTTAATCCTCTGACGATAATCGAGTTGCTGGGGAACAAACGTATATTGTTGAATTCTTTAAACGTTTGTTTGTATTCTTTTGGTGCATATAACACAAATATTGTCTTGGGATACTTCTCACATAAAACCTTAATAAACAGATCATCGCCTAAATTAAAATGGGTGTATGCATAAACCATTACCTTCTTCATACCGTCAAATCCTCTGCTTCCTATTTTAAAAGCTATACTATAAATGATAGCCACAAAAGAGGGATTTTTAGACATTTATTTATTAACACGTTTCAGCAACCGAAATAAAGGATTCATTTTATGCTTCATAAACACCTTCATACTAAGAAAGGAGTATATCCCATTAATAGCGTTGTATCTAATCATTCGGCCAATATACCTTGCCTGCATGCCATCCTTAAAATAAGCAATATTTTTTCTGACAACGTTATTAGAGATGATATGAGCTATCTGTTCCTTTTTTTCCAGCGATGATAGGCTGCTATCTTTAAAAAATAAATTATTAAGGGAATTGACCACACCGTTAGCATAGATTGTATGTAGTGATTGCTGATTTTCCCCGCTGTAACAATTATGCTTGACTAAAAATCCTTTAACTTTTTGGTATAGCATTTGCTGATTATCAAAGAGTTCTTGATTGAATTCATTAGTGAGTGAATGCCGATTAAAGGTATAGTTATATAATTGATCACGAATGATGCTAATGTGGCTACACTTCTGGATGTAGTCCATATTAAATAAAAGATCTTCACCAATTGAAAACTCTTCCCTAAAGCGTATCTTCTTGTCCTGTATAATTTCCTTTTTATATAATTTGTTACAGGGAGAGGGGAGAAGGATAGCTTTATATAATTCCCCAAAGTGCTGCATAAATTCCTCCATTGTATAAATGCCTTTTAAAGCGGGGATATATTTTTGCAATGGTTTGCTTTTGTCCATTAATTGATAGCCACACATAACAAGTTGAACATTATCTCGCATACCTTCGACTAGTTTTTCTGTCATATTTGGATCTATCCAATCATCAGCGTCCACAAACTGAATATATTCCCCGGTGGCAGCTGCAATTCCAGTATTTCTTGCTTTGGAAGGTCCAGCGTTTTGCTGATGAATCACTTTGACACGATTGTCCGTATTAGCAATAGCCTCACAAATTTCCCCGCTATTATCGATTGACCCGTCATTTATTAAAATAACCTTGATGCTTGGATACGTTTGGGTTAATACACTAGTTATACAATGATTAAGGTGTGGTTCAGCATTGTAAATGGGAATAATTATACTAACTGTCTTCATTTTTCACACCATCATTCCGCTGCATCAGTTCCATACCAATCGCTAAAAATAAAATGGCTGCATAGGACATTACCGATGGAGCAAACAAAACATGTCCAGCCACCAATGCAATGCCTAAACACAAACCAAGTGCAGTGAACAATAGTACTTTTTCGATGGATAACGGAAGCAAGTTTTTTATAACAAGCAAAAATAAATAAAATAAAGGAATGAGCAATAAGATTGAACCGATCAAACCATAGCTGAAAAACAGATCGAAAAAGTCCATTTCAATAAGTTTTGGATCCTCATTATAATCACCGGCATATCCAAGACCAAAGGCTTTTCTTATTCCATTTGCCTCTGAATAATCCTCGTTTATCGTTTGTAAGTAAAGGTGCCGGGAGCTTAAGATCCTGACCATCAGGGAAGAGGATTGTTCATTTTTGCTATCAGAAACCTGTACCCGCTCAATCTCTTTAGAATGCTCATAATTAAGGTTCTGTGTGTTAGAGGCAATAGGTGAGAATGGTGATAGACATACAAATAAAATTACGGTGCCAAAAAAGAGCAATGTTTGTTTATTTTCAACCACCTGCAGCTTATACGTAAATAACAAATAGATCGCATAAATAAATACAATAACAATCCCACCAGCAAGAGCAGTCTTCGTTCCGATCATTGGTACCATGCTGAAAATAAATACAAAGGCTAGCCAAGACAAAATACTTTTATTGTACCTCAAGTTAAGTAGTGTCAATGCTAGCAAAACAATCACTATAACACTTAATTCATTTGCCGAGAAAAACCAGCCAGAATAACCTACACTTTCATACTGATAACTATTTATGCTGGTATTTGTTACGATTGCCAGCCAATAACTGCCACCAACAATCAGACTAACAATTGTTGTTGCTTTACTGAATGATTCTCTATCCAGAACGTATTTTTTAAATAAAATAATGGATAAATAAACAATTACCAGATAGTAACTTGTTTTTAATGCAAAATTAATTTCCGGAAACAACAAAAAATTGCTCTTTAGAAAATAATTTGCGATTAGTGTTATCAAAATGGATCCAAAAGCTCCGAAAAAAGCGAAAAGCATTATCCGATGGTTATGCAGGAGGTACTTAACAATAAGTATAAATAAAAACGCCATTACGAACGTTCTGAATAAAGCCCCGATAGAAATTGCTACATCGCTGTATTGGTTTGTTATTGAAGTTATAAGATCAATTACTGGTTGAATGATGATAAGTAAAAAAATCAATCCTTTGTGCTTTTCCACTGATTGCAGCCCTTTCGTTAACAAATAATAGAACACATCACAATTATGGACAGTAATCAATCAAATATTCACGGTGATTATATTTTCTGCCTTTGCTGGTTATATTGGGTTACTAATGAAGTAACTGAAAAGGCAGATGAATATAATGAAAATTTTACACTTAAATGCTGGAAACGAAACTGGGGGCGGAATGCATCATATACTTAGCTTATTAAAGGAATTTAATCGAGAAGAATTTATTTTAGGGGTCCTTGAAAAAGGGGAACTGCTTAAGCGGGCAAATGGATATGGAATAAAAACAGTTCATTTTTCCAATCACCTAAAAATAAGTGTTCCACTTATGCAAAAGATTGCTAACTATATTAGACAGGAAAGGATTAATTACATTCATACACACGGGCCACGTGCAAATGTATATGCAAATATTTTAAAAAAAATAGTACCATTTCACTGGATTGTAACAGTACATAGTGACCCAGAACATGACTTTTTGGACAAAGGAATGTATGGGCGTTTTTTATGCCGGATTCATTTAAATGCTATTAAAAATGCAGATAAAGTAATTGCTATCTCAGAGCCCTTTCGCACTAATCTTAATGGAGTTGGAGTTGAATATAATAAGATTGTCACGGCATTAAATGGAATTGACTTTAGAAAAAAATTGCCAAAACCGCATTTTCGAAATGATCTGGGATTTACGGATAATGATTTTTTGTTTTTCATGGTAGCCAGACTAGAACAAGTAAAGGGCCACAGCATTGCTTTTGAAGCATTCTCACAATTAGTGAAAAAAAACAGAGCCTGTCATATGCTGCTCGCCGGAGACGGGACACTAAGAAACCATTTAAAGCAATTGTCTAGCAGTCTAAATATAGAAAAACATGTCCATTTTATGGGGCATCGAGATGACGTCGAGCGATTTTATGAAATGGTGGATACAACGATGCTTACCTCATTTAGCGAAAGTTTTCCACTTGTATTATTAGAATCAGCCAGAGCGAAAACACCCATTATTGCTTCAGATGTAGGTGGGATCAGCGAATTAATTGGCGATAATTCACTAGGCTGGAGAGTGAAGCCAGGGAATACTTCTGAACTTATTTCTGCCATGGAAGAAGCGATAATTTTTAGGAATCGGGGTATGTTAAAAACAATGGGAGAAAAATTGCAATCACATGCTTCGTCTAAATTTTCATTGGAGATTTTTGCTGAAAACATTTATAATGTATACTTAAGTATGGAAAATGTTAATTGAATGTAAAGCATCTTATATAAGATGTGTAACATATACAATTAAAAAGCGTCTAAATAATTGAACGGTCAAATAAATGAGGTGGGCTAAGTGGTAAAAATAGTGTTATTAGCCTTTTTAACATTGTTAATTTCATTAATCATTACACCGATAATTATAAAAGTTTCATTAAAAATGAAAGCAACAGATAAGCCAAATCATCGAAAAGTACATACAGATCCAATTCCGACATTAGGCGGGTTAGCAATATTTTTTAGTTTTCTCATTGGATTGGTTATTTTACAGCCATCTAATGAATATCATCTTGCAATTATATGTGGTGGCTTCTTAATTATCGTACTTGGATTCTTAGATGATTTGTTTGATATATCCCCAAAGGTTAAATTTTTAGTTCAGATTGTTGCTGCTTTATTAGTTGTATTCTGGGGTGGCTTGCAGGTTGAATTTATTAACCTGCCATTTGGTGGACAAATCGAATTTGGTTTTCTGAGTTCAATTGTAACCGTTTTTTGGATTGTGGGTATTACAAATGCAATTAATTTAATTGACGGTTTAGATGGACTTGCAGCTGGAGTGTCTTCCATTGCGTTATTTACAATCTCCGGAATGGCGATCATCATGGGTGATATTTATGTTGCGACAATGGCATTAATATTATTTTTTAGTACGATTGGTTTTTTACGTTACAATTTTTATCCCGCAAAGATTTTTATGGGGGATACAGGGGCATTGTTTTTAGGTTATATGATTTCTGTACTGGCCCTGCTTGGATTTAAAAATGTAACAATCATTTCATTTATTATCCCTATTTTTATTTTAGGGGTACCAATATCTGATACACTTATTGCAATGGTTAGAAGGTATATTAATAAACAGCCATTATCAAGTCCAGATAGCTCCCATTTACATCATAGGCTTGTTAGTTCAGGTTTTACGCACAAACAAACTGTATTGTTCATATATGGCCTAAGTGCTATGTTTAGTGTGGCAGCAATTCTTTTTTCAATGACAACTGTATGGGGATCGATTTTGATTTTCTCCATCGCATTATTGGCAATTCAAGTTCTTATTGAAAATCTTGAATTAATAAATAGTGAGTACAAACCATTAACAAATTTTTTTAAAGGATTGAGACATAAATCGTAACAGTGGCCAGATTCCGGAAGTCAAATTTAAAGAAATCGGCGACTAGTTGATTTCAATGTTATTATAAAAAAGCTGCTAACCATCCCTTGGTTAGCAGCTTTCCTTTTGTTTAATAAGAATTTGATGAACTACTGTTGCTTGTAGTGGGTGTTGATTGGTCTGAAGCTGTACTTGTTACACCATCCAATTCCAAATGTTTTTTTAGCAATTGTTTTGTTCCATTTAACGCAACTTCGTCTAATTGCCAGTAGTAAGTTCCACTTGGCTGGTAATCATGTCCCTCTAATGACAGTGTTTCAAAGTCAAGGTTTGTTCCCTTTGTTCCGTATGCAATAAAGCTTTTCATTTCATCAAATGTCATGTTGGTTGTCATGTTTTCTCCAACAGCTTCAATAATATCATCATATTTCAAAATGGAATTCATCGAAACTGCTTTTTTAATAATTGCTTGAATGACTTCCTGCTGCCTTTTACCGCGTTCAATATCGTTATCCTGCTTCCTGGTTCTGGCAAATGCTAGTGCTTGCTCACCGTTAAGCTCTTGTTCTCCTGGTAATAAGTGAATTGCTCCTGCTTGGTCCTTAGAGTTTTGTTCGTACATTTCATAAGGAACATCAACCGTAACACCATCTACCGCATCAACGACATCAATAAACGCCTCAAAGTTTACCTTCGCATAGTAATCAACTGGTATATCTAATAAGGTTTCAACTGTATCAATGGTTGCCTCTGTGCCACCATATGCATGGGCATGATTGATTTTTGTTTTGTAGCCAACCTCAGGAATGTACACATATGAATCACGAGGGATACTAAGTAATTTTACGCTTTTATCTTTTACATTAAGAGTAGCCAGCATTAATGTATCCGTACGTGAGTTTTTCTTATTGTTACGAACATCACTTGCATCAACACCCATTATTAATACGGAAACATTATCTTCGCTTGGATCAACTATTTTGTCCCTTAGTTCTGATTTTTCTCTTCCATCATCTTGATAAGATTCAGAGAAAACGGAATCAGCTTTAATATATAGATAAGTGGCGTAGCTTATAAGGGCAAAAAAGGCGACTAATACAGGAACTAAAATGAAAAGTGCTCTTTTCTTTAGCTTTCGCTTCTTTCTTCTTCTCACCATTCTAGTTTGTGGTGTCTTTTTATCTGACATAAAGTTAATTCCCCTTTAAGTTAACATTGTATTTCCTGATGCCAATGTTAAAAGTAGTTTATTTATGAATCATCATCTTGATATAGTAGTATTATATTATTGTAGACTAGTAATATAGTATTCATATTTGAATAGAAAAAAAGAATTTTTAATGATATCATATTTCAAATAACAATAAAAAAGTTTTACATTTTTTAAATGAAAAACTAACATTAATTTTACTATGAATTAGCCCAAACGTAAATTAAAATATTATTACATTCTTGTAAGGAATGTTTCAATGGATAATATATATACTAATTAGACGTTTACCGATTAAAATAGTTACAACTTATCAGTAAATTATTGAAAGGTTGCTGGAAATGGCGGAAACAAACGATACTGTAACAATTATGGACATACCTTTTATGAATCTAACAAAGAAAGACTTTCTTTATTATCACCTATTTCCAAGATTAAATAGACAACAGAAATGCTTTGTTGTGACGGCAAATCCAGAGATTGTGATGAGAGCAAGGGAAGATAAATCATATAAGGAAGCTATTCAATCAGCCGATTATGTTGTTCCAGACGGTGCAGGAATTTTAAAGGCTGCCAAATATAAGAAGACTCCTCTGCAAGAAAGGATTCCTGGCTATGATCTAATGCTTGATTTATTGAAATTTGCTGATGTGCAAGGGTTAAGTTGTTACTTCCTAGGCGGGAAAGATTATGTTAATGAAAAGGTTATTTTGGAAGTTGAAAAACAGTTCCCCGGAGTGAAAATCGCTGGACATCATCATGGATATTCTGATATGGATGATGCAAAAATTGTAGAAGATGTGCAAAAAGCAGAACCTGATCTTGTTTTCGTTGCACTTGGACTTCCGCGGCAAGAAAATTGGATAGCGAAGCATTATCATAGATTCTCTAAAGGATTATTTATTGGAATTGGTGGGAGCTTTGATGTGTTAGCGGGAGAGATGAAACGTGCACCGCAGGCATGGATTAATTTAAATCTTGAGTGGTTATACCGATTATTGAAGCAGCCATTTCGCTTTAAGCGTATTTTAAAGGTGTTTGAATTTATGGCACGGGTTATATTGAAAAAGGATAAAAGCTAGGGTATGAGTAAGGCATCGTACTCTAGCTTTTTTGGAATTAATAAGATGGTTTATCACCTAAATCGTCTTTTGCAAAGTCTGTAGTATTTTTATTGCTTATGGATAAGTCAAGATGTTCACGTAGTTCCTCTTGGACACTTGCTCTACTTTCTTCATCTACAACGTAATACCAAAGGTCATCATCCATAAAGCCGCCACTACCATCAAGGTTAATCATTTCTATAGCAATGTTTTTATTTATACCATACGTTAAGAAACTCTTCATTTCATCAAACGTTAGATTTGTCTTCAAGTTCGGTCCAATCGCGTCTAAAACATTGCCTAATTTAAAAATTGTTGAAGCGGAAGTAGCCTTTTTTCCAATCCTTTTAATGATTTCCTGCTGTCTTTTACCTCGTTCAATATCACTGTCGTATTTACGGCTACGTGCTAATGCTAGTGCTTCTTCACCATTTAAAAGCTGTTCACCAGGTTGTAGGTGAATGGCATCCGCATTATCATTGGAATCTTGCTCATATATCTCAAAAGGAACATCATATGTAATACCACCCAGTGAATTTATCACGCCTATAAATGCTTCAAAATTTACTCGCACATAGTAATCTACTGGAACATTTAGGAAATTTTCTACCGTTTCAATTGTTGCTTTCGGTCCACCATAAAAATGTGCATGATTTATTTTCGTATTATAGCCAATTTCGGGTACATACACATATGAATCGCGTGGAATACTTAAAAGTTTGATAGAATTTTGTTCTTTGTTAAAGGTTGCCAAAATTAGTGCGTCCGATCGACTAGCCGTTTCATAATCCCTTTTTTCACTCTCGTCCACTCCAATAAAAAGGACTGATACATTGTCTTCGATAGGATCGACTTCTTCTGCGCGAAGGTTAGAAGTATTATTTTCTCTTCCAATGTCTTCGTGGGAATCTGATACAATTTCTTCCGTTTTGTTATAAATATGTGCTGCATAACCTATACCAATCGATAAGAAAAAGAGTAAGGTAACTCCAATGTAGATAAACAAATTTCTTTTTCGTTTATTATTTGGTTCATCCGTATTATGTTTTCGCTTGAACATAGCTTAACTCCTTATGAGAAAATACTTAATTTTCATTTTACAGTTAATTGTGATAAATGTGTAGTAATTTTTTCCTGTATATAGGTCAAGATTAGTGGAATTCTTCGAAATTATTTAACAAAAGTATAGTAAAGGATTAATATTTCATCGTTATAATGGCACCAAATATGAATAGGAGGGAAATAAATGATCAAGTATTTGGCTGGTGCTATTCTATTCACGATCACTATTATTACTTATTATGCAGTTGGAATCGAGCAAACATTGCCTATTATTCAATACACAACTTATTTAATTCAAGGCATTGTAATCTTCTTTACAACCTATTTTTTCTTAATTGGCATTCATGGGTTTAGAAAAAGGAGGACTGAGGAGGAAAAAAGCCAGAAAAACGTTTTGCCGTCCTTGTTGCAGCTTATAACGAAGAAGCAGTTATTGGTGACATTGTTGAAAACTTGCAAAATCTAGACTATCCCAAGGAATTATACGATGTATTTGTTATTTGCGATAATTGTACCGACAATACTGCTAAAATTGTACGAAGCAAAAACGGAAAATCAATGGAACGTTTTGATGAAACGAAGAAAGGAAAAGGACACGGCCTTGAATGGATGTTTGAGAAACTTTGGGAAATGGAAAAGGAAGGAAAAGAATATGATGCTGTTGTCATGTTTGACGCTGATAACTTAGTCGATCCGAAGTTTTTAACTATAATGAACAGGAAGCTTTTGAATGGTCATGAAGTTATTCAGGGCTATTTAGATTCTAAAAATCCTAATGATACATGGATTACCAAGAGTTATTCTTATGCATACTGGGTAACCAATCGTATTTACCAATTAGCTAGAAAAAATCTTGGACTAAGTGCCCAACTTGGCGGTACAGGTGTAGTGCTAACAACGAGAGTATTAAAAGCTATAGGGTGGGGTGCGACGTCTTTAACGGAAGACCTTGAATTTAGTGCCAAATATATCATGCAAACTGGTAAACCGGTTGAGTGGGCAAATGAAGCAATTGTTTATGATGAAAAGCCACTTGGATTTTTAGCATCATGGAAACAAAGGGTACGCTGGATGCAGGGGCACTCTTATTGCAATTATTCCATTCCGATGATTAAAAAAGTATTAAAAGAGCGTAAATTAATTTATTTCGATGCACTTATTTATCTTGTGCAGCCATCGAAAATTTTATTGGGCTTGCTACTATCCTTTTTGGAGTTGCATCGTCCATTAATGTTTATGCAAGTGACCTGATTTCTTTTAACAATGAAGCGGTAGCAACATTCTTTAACTCACTTTTCGATTATAAGTTATTTTTATTGTATCTATGTTTATTCTGGTCCATGCCATTTATAAGTTTGATAGTGGACAAAAAGTACAAACAAGTTTTTTGGCTTCCATTCGTCTATCTATACTCATTGACCTGGCTGCCAATCACTCTAATTGGTTTTATCAAACGAAATCAAAAAGTATGGGTTCATACACAGCATACGAGAAGAATGACTGATGTTGGTTTTGAAATTAAGACTAATAAGGATGAACATTCTGCATAATCTATTACTATATCAATACAAACTAGTGTATTTGCGATTAGTACGGGTTCTTTTTTGTTCTAATAATTGGTATGTTACAAATTATTTACAACAACATAACAAAGGTGTACAATTTTTTGTGGCACTTATCTAGTACTATTGAATCAATAGATTTTATATAAGTACTGGATATATCAAAAAAACAATGAAATTTAGCGAAATATGTGGTTAAATAAGTAGAGAAGGAAAGACAATCATATTACATTGATCTAAAAATAATAGACCATATATGAAACCTATTATCATTAATGATATTTGATTATTAATGGAAGGAGTGAAATTGTTGACATACAGAACAAGATTGACATTGCTAGTTTTAATGGATTCGTTAATAGTCAGTACTGCAATCTTTATAGCCTCATGGATTGTTTATCCAAATATCCCAGTATTTGAAATGCCAGCATTGCTGATTAGTTCTATTGCACTTTTAATATTTCATCATTTTTTTGCAATGTTATATAGGCTTTATAATAAAGTATGGGCGTATGCAAGTGTTGGAGAATTAACTGCAATTGTACAATCGATCACGTTATCTATTATTTTTGCAGGTGTCGTTCAATATTTAGTGAACGATTTTTCTCTTTATAAAAGGGCACTAGTAGTAACATGGATGCTACATATTATTTTAATTGGTGGATCACGTTTTATATGGAGAATGTTTCGCGAACGGTATATTACTGAAGGTACAAATAAAAAGCGAACATTAATTATTGGTGCTGGTTCTGCAGGAGCAATGATTGTACGTCAGTTAAAGAATAATCACAATACATCAGAATTATTACCGATTGCCTTTGTTGATGATGATCCAGCAAAGCAGAAAATGCAATTGTATAATTTACCAGTATTAGGTATGGTAAAGGATATACCAAAGATTGTAGAAAGAAAAAGTATTGAACATATTGTTATTGCTATTCCTTCTTTGAGGAACGGTGCTTTAAACAAAGTTGTGGTTGAGTGTAATAAAACGAATGCAAAGACACAAATGATTCCGAAGATAGAAGATATTATGACAGGAAAGGTTTCTGTCAGTCAACTGAAAAATGTTGAGGTTGAAGATCTATTAGGAAGAGAGCCAGTTGAATTAGATATAGAAACTATTTCTGGTAGCGTAACAGGTGAAACGATTTTAGTAACTGGAGCAGGTGGTTCGATAGGTTCCGAGATATGTAGACAATTAATGCGGTTTACACCTAGTAAAATAGTCTTAGTTGGGCATGGAGAATATAGTATTTATTCAATTGAAATGGAGCTTCGTGAAAGATTTGGAAATTTAGGTATAGAATTTATACCCGTCATTGGGGATGTACAAGATCGGGATCGCATGTTTGAAGTTGTGAATGAACATAAACCGACAATTATCTACCATGCTGCAGCACATAAACATGTACCTTTAATGGAATACAATCCACATGAAGCAGTTAAAAATAATGTTATTGGCACGAAAAATGTTGCAGAAGCTTCTGATACTTTTGGGATTGATACGTTTGTTTTAATATCATCTGACAAAGCAGTCAATCCAACAAACGTTATGGGAGCAACTAAACGTGTTGCTGAAATGGTTATTCAGGATCTAAGTAAAAAAAGTAAAACAAAATTTGTTGCTGTTCGTTTTGGGAACGTGTTAGGTAGTAGAGGGAGCGTTATCCCATTATTTAAAAAGCAAATACAAAAAGGCGGGCCAATTACCATAACCCATCCAGATATGACTCGCTATTTTATGACGATACCGGAAGCTTCCCGTTTAGTGATTCAGGCCGGAACTCTTGCAAGGGGCGGTGAAATATTTGTTTTAGATATGGGAGAACCAGTAAAAATTGTCGATTTAGCCAAAAATCTGATTAATTTATCTGGTTTCACTGAAGATGAAATCGAGATACAATTTACTGGTATGCGTCCTGGAGAAAAAATGTATGAAGAATTACTTGGAGAAGATGAAGTTTATCCAAAGCAAGTTTTTGATAAGATTTATATAGGTAAAACGAATGTGGTTAGCAAAAATATTGTAAAAGGTATTACTGAAAATTTTCACGAGAAATCTGATAAAAAATTGAGGGATGAATTGCTACAGATAGCAAATCAAAAAAATATTATTAAAAATGTCGTAAGTAATTGAGAAATGAGATGACTTTATAGATAGAGGATATTTTATCGTGTTTATAGAGTGTTGTAACTTTAAAATTCCCCTATTTTCAATGATGAATTACGTAAATTAAAATATATATTAATATAGAATTGCTTTTACATTTAGGGGTGAATGATTTGGAAGAGGAAATTAGTATAAGAGAGATTATTGAAAAATTATGGAAAGGCAAATGGATTATTGTAGGGATTACATTCGTTGCGTTAGTAATAGGTCTTGTTTACAGTTTTCTGTTTGTGGATCCTGTGTATAAAGGTAATGCGAAAGTGGCGGTGAACAATGTTGCTTCAGTTCCTGAAAATGTTCAACCATATATTAATGAAATGACTAAACCACAAGTTTTTGAACAAACACTTAAATCAACTGCAGTATTAGAGAAAATTATTGAAAAAGAAAATCTAGAATTAACTGTTGAACAATTACAATCTAAATTTAAACTCGAAATACCTACGGAAAAAGGTGGAAATTCTTTTATTTCTATCTCCTTAGAAGGTACAGATAGAGAAAAGATTAAGAACATCATTGATAATGCTATATTATTGACTAGAGCAGAATTAGCAAAAAACATCCAGTCTAGACTGTCATTATTAGAAAAAGAATATAATTTGAAGATGGAAGAAGAAGATAAAGAAATTGCAGCGGCAGTTAAGAAGTTCAATGAGATAAGTGCTGGAGAAGGACTTCCCTCATTAATATTATTTCAACAAAATACAACTGAAGGTCAATTCGTACTTGAAATAAATGAAGATATCTTAAGCCAATTAAAGGACCTAAAAAAGATTGACCAAATAGAGTATGAAAAAATAAACAGTAAAATACAAAACTTAACATCGTTATATAATTTTTATAGTAACAAATACGATGAAGTGAGAAGTATTAGTACGATGAATATAGTTGATATAAGCACGAATATTTTATCGGATACATTTGTTCCAAATAATCCAGTTTCTCCGAATAAGATCTTAAATATTGCGATTGCAGTTATATTAGGAGTTATTGTAGGTGTTTTTATAGTGATTTTAAGTGATTTTTTTAGGAATGATACCCCGGTAATAAACAATAGTGAAAAACATAACTCTTAAGTTCCAAAGCCTAATACAATATAGAAATTATTTCCATTAATCACAATGTGAGTTGGGCAATAGCGATTAATTGAAAATAAATTAAGAATCATGAGTGCTAGCTTGTATACTTTCTATCTGATAAGAAACTTTATTTAGCAAATTTAGTCTCAACAGAACGTGTATTACAAGTTTTATAAGAGGATCTGAAATTATAAGAAGTGGGATGTATATGTTAAGAAAAGATTTTGAAGAAGAATAAAAGGATGTTAAAAAAGATGAAAGTATTATATTTGCATCAATACTTTAAGACAAATTCCTCTAATGGGGGTACAAGATCCTATGAGTTTTCGAGATATCTATCAGATAACGACATTGAAGTAAATGTACTTACGGGAACAAAAATAGATAAGCAATATAATAACGAAAATAACTTTTCTATATATTCAACAGGGACTAACTATAATAATAAAATGCCAAAATGGAGAAGGATCTTAGCATTTTTGGATTATAATATAAAGGCATTATTAAAAGGCATAAGGACTAATGATATAGATATTATATTTGCTACTTCTACCCCTTTAACAATAGGGTTTCCAGCCGTGATAATATCTAAATTTAAGCGAAAAAAACTAATATTTGAAGTACGAGATGTATGGCCAGATATTCCAATTGAGCTAGGATATATAAATAATAAATTATTAATAAGACTATTAAAGGCTTTTGAACGATGGATTTATAAAAACTCTAACCATATTATTGTTCTTTCAAAAGGTATGTATCAAAACCTTATTGATAAGGGAATTGATTCTAATAAAATAACAATAATTGAAAATATGTCAAATCTATATTTGTTTGATGAAGTTATAAAAGAAAAGAAAGAGAATAATAGTTTGGTGGGTAAATTTGTTTGTATACACCCTGGAACTATGGGACATGTAAATGGGCTAGACTTTATATTAGACGTAGCCAAACAAATAAAAGAGATTGATAATAATATAGTTTTTCTTTTAATAGGAGAAGGAAATAGAAAAGAACATTTAAAAAGACGAGTAATTGCTGAAAATTTAACTAACGTATTAATAAAGGATGCCTTACCTAAAAGAGATGTCGTTAGTGCAATAAAATCTTCAGATGTCGGGCTTATGTGTGTTGATAATAAGTACAAAATATTAGAAGATAATAGCGCTAATAAATTTTTTGACTTTTTAGCTGCCGGACTACCTATCTTAATAAATTACCAAGGTTGGCAGAAAGAAATTATAGAAAAGATGAATTGTGGGAAATCCGATATAGAACCAATTAAAATGGCCAATACAATTCTTAAATTGAAAAGAGATAGTAAAATAAGTGACGAAATGGCAAAAAACTCAAGATTACTAGCTGAGAATTATTATTCTGATAAGATTGCAAAGAAAAAACTGTTAAACATTATTAAGAACATGTAGGGTGGTTTATTTAATGAATATATATCATAAATTATTAAATAAAGAAGAAAAAATTTCTGTTATTGGTTTAGGATACGTTGGGCTTCCTTTAGCAATTGAATTTGCTAAAAAATTTGATGTTGTAGGGTTTGATGTCAATTCTAGGAAATTAGAAAAGTATTTATCTGGTATAGATGTAACAGAAGAAATTGGGGATGATGCAATAAAAAATACCACAATGAATTTTACTAGTGAAGAAGATAAATTAAGAGATTGTAAATTTCATATTGTAGCTGTACCGACTCCAATTAATAACGACAAAACACCAGACTTGGCTCCGGTATTAGGAGCAAGCAAAACTGTAGGAAGAAATCTTACTAAGGGATCAATAGTTGTCTACGAATCCACTGTATACCCTGGAACAACTGAAGAAATGTGTATACCTATACTTGAAAAGGAATCGGGTTTGAAGTTTGGTAAAGATTTTAAGGTCGGATATTCTCCCGAACGTATTAACCCCGGTGATAAAGTAAATACCTTAACAAAAATAGTTAAGGTTGTATCTGGATCTGACGAGGCGTCTCTTGAAATAATTTCAAAAGTATATGAGTCAATTATTGAAGTGGGTGTTCATAAAGCAGAATCAATTAAAGTCGCTGAGGCCTCAAAGGTAATTGAAAACTCTCAAAGAGATATAAATATTGCTTTTATGAACGAACTTTCCATGGTTTTTAATAAAATGGATATTGATACTAAAGCAGTATTAGAAGCAGCTGGTACTAAATGGAATTTTTTGAAATTTACACCTGGCCTTGTTGGTGGACATTGTATAGGAGTTGATCCTTACTACTTTACTTATAAGGCAGAACAGTTAGGTTATCATTCCCAGATTATTCTATCTGGAAGGAAAATAAATGATGATATGGGAAAATATGTTGCACATAATGTTATTAAAAAACTAATAAAAGCAGAACAACCTGTTAAAGGAGCAAAAGCGGCGATATTTGGAATAACATTCAAAGAAAACTGTCCTGATGTTAGAAATACTAAGGTTATTGATATTATTAAAGAATTAGAAGAGTTTGGAGTAGACGTGTTAGTTCACGATCCAGTAGCAGATAAAGAAGAAGTATGGAGAGAATATAGAATTAATCTAGTGGAGAGAGAAGATTTAGTAAATATAAACTCTGCAGTACTAGCTGTTTCCCATAATGAGTTCAAAGAGGATTATGGACTTGATTTCTTAGATAGATTATATGTAGATGATAAAAAAGTTTTAATAGATATAAAAAGTGTAATGAGTAGAAAAGAGTGTGAGTCAAAAGGATATGTTTATTGGAGTTTATAGTTCCTGTAAAAGAATCTTTATAATTTGAATTTTAGGGATGGTATGAATGCGGATTTTGCATATTTGTTCTTATTATATAGGAAATAAATTATATATGAATTTAATAAAGCAGTTATCGTTTAAAGGTATTATGCAGGAAGTGTTTATACCTATAAAAAACAGTGAACATATTGGGAAGAACCAGTTATCATCTGATTTTAATACAGTTAATTACTATTATAAAAATATCTTAAAAAAACATGATAAAGTTTTTTACTTTAATAAAATTTATAAACAAATGAAAGAAATAGAAAAATCAATACTTGTTAATAAAAGTATTGATTTTATTCATGCTCATACGGTATTCAGTGATGGAGGGACTGCCTATAAAATTCATCGAAAATATGGGATTGATTATATAGTGACCGTTCGTAATACAGATATTAATACTTTTTATAGGTATGGAATTCATTTAAGGCCATTTATGTATAAAGTACTATTAAATGCTAGTGCTATTATATTCATATCCCATGCATATAAAGAACAAATGCTTTCGCTTTTGCCATCGGGTATGTTAAGGCAAATTAAAGAAAAATCCTATGTGATTCCAAATGGTATTGATGATTATTGGCATGAAAATATTATAACAAAAAAAAGCGATTTGGGATCTAAAGAAGTGAATTTGCTTTTCATGGGGTTAATTGATGAAAATAAAAATTTAGGAACGGTAATAACTGCATGTAATAAACTTCGTGAAGAGGGCTATAGTGTTTTATTAAATGTAATTGGAAACGGTCCACTTGAAGATAAACATAAACAAATGTGTAAGAATTTGGGGATGGATAAAGAGGTTGTATTTCATGGTTATTTAAGTAATAAGGAGATTATTTCAGCAATTATGGATACTAGTGATGTTTTTATTCTGCCTTCATTTAAGGAAACCTTTGGATTGGTATATATTGAATCAATGTCTAGAGGCTTACCTGTAATTTATAGCCAGCGACAAGGGATTGATGGTTTTTTTGAGGAAGGTGAAGTAGGATACTCAATTGATCCTTATAATGTAAAGATGATTTGTAACACAATAAAGAAAATATTGAATAATTATGAACAAATTTCAAACAACTGCTTTATAAGGTCAAAAGAATTTAAATGGGAACTTATTACTGAGAAAATTAGGAATCTGTACTGGAAGGATAATTCAATTGAAAGGTAATATTAAACGAAGCCTGCTTTTATTTATAATATATATTATTTCAACAGTTGTTTACAGATACATAATTGCAATAAAATTTGATTATCTTGGATTTCAATTCCAATATTATTCATTAAGTAAACTTATTATCGCGACATTTATAGTTATCTTGTTAATAGTATTTGGAATTTTTATAAGAAGTAATTTTTATAGTTTAATTTATAATATTTCACTAGTTCTATTATTATTTGGACAAACCATTTTTTATATATTTAATGATTCAAATTTTATATTAATAGTATATATCGCTATACCTATTGTTTTTATTTTCATAATTGATATTTTTAGCAAAAATAAAGTAAGGAAATTTAAAAGAATTAAAATTAATTTACAAGACCCATATACTTATCTTTTTTTACTTTTTATAACAGTTTTATTAATTTTGCCTTACTTTCAAAATATCAATACTATAAATTGGAAAAATCTGTTCTTTGTTGATATTTATGATACCAGACAATCTGGAAACGATAGCTCAAATTTTTTAATTGGATATCTTTTTTCACCTTTGTCAAGGGTATTGCTGCCATTTTTATTTATTTACTCAATTAATAATAAAAAGAAGTTATTAACTTTATTCTCAGCTTTAAGCATTGTAATGATCTTTTTATTGAACGGAGCAGTGAAAAGCATTCTTATTGGTTTTGCGGCAAGCATATTCTTTATAAAAGGTAACTACTTTAAAAAAAATACATTTTTTTTATGTGCCTTACTAATAACTTTTTCTTTGTCCCTTTTTCAATATTTAACAATAGGATCATATTTAATAGCTGATTATCTTAGAAGGGTTTTTTTCACCCCTGCAAGATTATTTCAAGTGTATTATGATTACTTTGATGATAACTTTACTTTTTTTAAACATTCTAGAGTATCAAAAATATTAGGAATAAATGATTACGAAGTTTTTATACCTCAATTTATTGGTGAAAATGTAATTGGCACTGAAGGTTTATCTGCAAATGTAGGTATTTTTACTGAAGGTTTTTTAAGTTTTGGAACCTTGGGAGTAGTTTTAAGTTCGGTTATATTTGCATTTATAATATTTGTAATAAAACAACTTAATTTTAAACCTTCTTATTTTGGGATTGTGTTCAGTTTTATCTATGTTATCAATACTTCTTTTATTGAAACATTATTTGTAACACATGGATTGTTATTTTTGCTTATTTTTGGATATTTTTTCATTCCATCGGATAAGGAAAATTTAAATGTAAAAAATTAACTTTATATTGGTGAGTATTCTAGTAGCTTTTGGACAGGTTACTTGAGAATGTTGTGTGATTAAAATTTTATTTCTATAGTCTTTAAAAATCAATTTCAGCAAGGAGACTTACGTCCTTTAATAAGGAATACAATGAAGAATGCAAACTTAAGAGAAAAAATAAATGCTCAATTTCAGAAAACAGGGGGGAAGTAACATGAGAAAGTATCTTGGAGAGTTTTGTTTTGAAGATGCTATTTCAACTAATAAAGTAATGATCGATTCTATCTCTGAAAAAATAGATTCAAAATTTCAGATAGACTATAAAGTTGATAGTAATGATTTATATATTACAGATTTTCCTAACTTGGGAATTGTACTTATAGTTGATGGAGAGGTATATAATAATGATCTTAGTGTATCAATAAATAATTTAGCTTATTTGGAACAGGTAATTAAAAGTGTTAAAGACAGTAACCTAGATATTTTAAATGATTTAAACGGGTCATTTAATCTAATTCTTTATGATTATAAAAATAATGAATTAAAAATTATTACTGACAGATTTTTAACTAGACCTTTATATTATTTCTCTGATGATAAAAAGATTATTTTTTCTAATCGATTGACTGAAATAGCAAAATATGTTGATTTAGAACCAGACATTAATTATAAAGCAGTAGCAGAATTTTTTAGTCTACAAATGGTGTTTGGAACTAAGACTTTTCTAAATAAAGTTTCAGCTTTTGAAAAGGCAACTTTCACCACTATAAGTAACTCAGAATTAGTTTCTTATAAATATTGGACATATAAACAAAATATAGATAACAATTTTAGAAAGAAAGATTATATTTCTAGTTTAAGTATGCATATAAAAGAGATTGTTGAATTTAAAACTAAAGATAATTATAAATATGGTATTTTTTTGAGCGGGGGTATGGATTCAAGAGCAATTATGGCGGGTGATACCCAAAAAAAAATATCTGAAGTATATACATTGGGGGACTCTTACAATATTGAATGTAGAATAGCAAAAACTATATCAGACTATAAGGAAGCGCAGTTTAATTTTATTCAAAGAGATAAAGATCATTACTATACTATAATAAATGATTCTGTTGAGATAGGAGATGGTATGTACAATTACCTTAATGGCCATTTTATAGGTTATTTTGATCAGATATCTAAAAATGTTGATGTTATCTTTAATGGATCTTTAATAGAACAGATTTGGCAGGGAACAAAATTTATAAACAAAAATATAAAAGTACGAAATTATAAATTGGCTCTACCATTTTTGTCGAGACGTACTAACAGTGTTTTAGAAACAATATCTAACAATTTTCCGCGGAAAATAGCTGGAATTGATAAAATATTTAATAGAGAATTAGATATTGATACTGATGCGATAATAAAGGAAACCTTTAGTGACATGCTATTTAAAAACTTTAAAACTACTCAAGTAAACCATCAAGAGGCAATTGATTATTTAGCTTGTGACTCCTATGGAAGGTATAATTCTCATTTAAATCAGCTATGTATTAACAATGAAATTAAATATAGAACTATTTATGATAATAGAATAATCGATTTAATGTTGAAAGTACCTGTAAAATATAGAAGTAATGGAACCTTGTTAAGAAAATCAATTACTCAGATGGATCCTGAACTTGGAAACATTCCTGTCGCGAATTCTAGATTAAGCTTAAAAAGAAGTTATATATTTCATTGGATAACCACAACTTTTAATAGGGTTTTTCATAAATTATTTAAATCTAAGAATTATAAATCTGAAAATAGTTCTTGGCCAAATTATTCTAAATTAATTATAGAAAACAAAAAAATTCAAGATAGAATTTTAAACATACTTAATAATAAGGAAGTATTAAGAGATGAAATGTTTAACCGGGATTATTTATTAAAATTATTTGAGGAACATTTACAAGGTAAAAAAAATCATGAAAGAATATTATTTTCAATATTAACTTTCGGTGAATGGTATAAAATGTTACAAGAAAAAATTAATAAATAAAAAAATTGCATTATTGTTTGGATTATGAGAGGGAAGAGTCATTAAATGAAAGATAAAATATTACGGTTTATAAAACGACCTTTTATCCGAAATGTAACAATTATTGCTTCTGGAACAGCTACAGCTCAAGTAATCACTATGTTATTATCTCCTATTATAACTCGACTATACGGTCCAGAAGTGTATGGATTAATGGGTGTGTTCATGGCAATTGTAGGAGTTATTGTACCTATTTCAGCATTAACTTATCCTATTGCAATAGTCCTGCCTAAGAGTGATAAGGATGCTAAAGGATTAATTTACCTTTCCTTGTATGTTTCTGTAATAATCACAATTATTATAACCTTCACTTTATTATTTTTAAAACAACCAATTGTTGACTTATTTCAAATTAAGGAAGTTTCTTCTTATTTATTTTTAATACCTTTAGTTATTTTATCTTCAGGTATTTTACAAGTTATTGAACAATGGCTTTACCGTACTAATCAATTTAGGATTACTGCTAAAACAATATTTTTGCATGCGCTAATTTTACAAGGGAGTATAATTGGTATTGGGATATTTTATCCAGTAGCTACAGTTCTTATTACTTTATCAGCTTTAGGTAATGGATTGAAAGCTATTATAATGATCTTAATTGTAAGAAATTCAAATTACAAAAAATCAATAAACTTAAGTAAAAAGAACATTTCTATTAAGAGTCTTGCTAAGACATATAATGATTTTCCTATTTATAGAGCTCCAGAGGTTTTTTTGAATGCAGCATCACAAAGTTTACCAATCTTATTACTATCAAGTTTTTTCGGCCCTGCTTCAGCGGGGTTTTACACAATTGCTAAAACTGCACTAGGTGCACCTTCACAACTTATTGGCAAGGCAATTGGTGATGTATTTTATCCAAGAATTTCTCAAGCAGCAAATAAAGATGAAAATTTAACAATTTTAATTAAAAAAGCGACTACATTACTTTTTCTGATTGGAATTATACCATTTGGTATAGTAATTATATTTGGTCCTTGGATTTTTAGTTTTGTTTTTGGTGAAGAATGGGTAGTTGCCGGTGAATACGCAAGATGGATTGCTCTATGGTCATTCTTTATGTTTATAAATAGACCAGCGGTTAAATCCCTTCCCGTATTATCGGCGCAGGCTTTTCACTTAACATTTACCCTTATAACCTTAATAACACGTGTTTTAGTTTTAATAATTGGTTACTATGTATTTGCAGATGATATTGTGGCTGTCGCATTTTTTGGGGTGTCAGGTGCATTACTTAATATTTTCCTGATATTAAAAACTCTTAAAATAAGTAAGAAATATGATAAATTAAATAAGGTTAAATAAACGTAATACTAAGGGGTGTGTTGAACCCCCGGTTTTTAAAAAGAGGTGTTGAAAATTAAAAGGTTTCTTGACTTTTTTATTTCATTGTTGTCACTAATTCTCCTGTCATTATTAATATTATTAATAGCAATCGTAATAAAATATAAACTAGGTACACCAATTTTATTCAAACAAAAACGACCAGGTTTAAATGGTAAACCATTTTATCTTTATAAATTTAGAACCATGACAGACGAGCGGGATAAAAATGGAGAAATTTTGCCTGATTATCTTCGATTGACGAAATTGGGTAAGAGAATTAGAAAACTAAGTTTGGATGAACTACCTCAATTGTTCAATGTATTAAAAGGTGATATCAGTCTAGTAGGACCTCGTCCATTATTAATGGAATACCTACTTTTATATACGTCTGAACAAGCCCGTCGACATGAAGTAAAACCAGGTATCACAGGGTGGGCACAAGTTAATGGTCGTAATACTATTAGCTGGGAAGAAAAGTTTAAATTGGATATATGGTATGTAGAAAATCAATCATTTTGGTTGGATATTAAAATTCTTTTTTTAACCATAATAAAAGTATTTAAATCTGAAGGAATTAATCAGCATGGTCAAGCAACAATGGAGAAATTTAAAGGTACATCAGAAAAGAAGGTTTCTAAGAATGTCTAAATTAATTTTAATCGGTGCTGGTGGTCATAGTAAGGTTATTAAAGATATTGTTGCTCTGGAAATGGAAATGGATTTATACGCGATTGTTGATGATGCTATTGATCAAACTGAAAAATTAGATAAAATCATATATGCTAACACTAGCTTGCTAGACAGTCTGAATTTGAAAGAATATAAATTTTGTATAGCAATTGGTAATAACTATGTTCGTAAAAAGTTGTTCAAAAAATTTTCTATACCTATTGAACAGTACGTAACGCTAATTCATCCAAGTGCTGTTATAAGTAAGGGAGCTAAAATTGGATATGGAACAGTAGTCATGCCCAATGTGGTAATTAATGCTGACACTACTATTGGAAACCATTGTATTGTTAATACAAATTCAGTTGTAGAGCATGATAATATCTTATCCGATTTTGTACATGTTTCTCCTAGTGCAACTCTATCAGGTGTAGTTAGTGTCGGAGAAGGGACGCATATTGGAGCGGGAGCTGTGGTGATTCCCGTTATGAATATTGGTAGTTGGAATACGGTAGGAGCTGGTGCAGTTGTGGTGGGTGATTTGGATGATAATGTTACAGCAGTAGGAGTACCAGCAAAGGTAATAAAATAAAATAGATACTAAAAGGGATGAAAAATTCATGCTAAAACCAGACAGACTTTTCCTCTCATCCCCACACATGAGCGGAAACGAACAAAAATATATTCAAGAAGCATTCGATTTAAACTGGATTGCACCTCTAGGTAATAATGTGGATGGATTAGAAAAAGAATTAGCAAATTATAACGCCACTACTGGAGCTGCTGTTGTTACTTCAGGTACTGCAGCAATTCATTTAGCATTAAGACTTCTAAATGTTGGTCCAGATGATAGTGTTTTTTGTTCATCATTAACATTTGTTGCTAGTGTGAATCCTATATTATATCAAGGGGCACTGCCAGTGTTGATTGATTCCGAATTGTCAACGTGGAATATGTCTCCAAAAGCATTAAAACGTGCACTTAAAGAAGCATATAAAAATGATAAATTGCCAAAAGCAGTTATCATTGTAAATCTTTATGGTCAAAGTGCACGTATGGATGAGTTAATAGAAATATGCGACTCCTACGGGGTGCCTATAGTAGAAGATGCAGCTGAATCGTTAGGTAGTGAATATAAAGGGGGAAAAAGTGGTACATTTGGTCGATACGGTATTTTTTCATTTAATGGAAACAAAATTATCACTACTTCAGGTGGCGGTGCACTAGTATCTAATGATGAAAAGTCATTAAGGAAAGCACGGTTTTTAGCAACTCAAGCACGTGATTCTGCAATTCATTATCAGCATAGTGAACTCGGATATAACTACCGAATGAGTAATATTGTTGCTGGTATCGGTCGTGCACAACTGGAAGTACTGGATAAACGAGTACAACAGCGAAGAGCAGTTTTCGATAAATATTTTGAAGCATTTAATAATATTCCAGGAATTGATTTTCAACCAGAGCTTGAAAATACAAAATCTAATCGTTGGTTGACTGCGCTTACTATCGACCCTAAACAAACTGGAGTTTCGCGTCATGAAATTATTGAAAAATTGGCTGAAGAAAATATTGAGGCCCGTCCTGTATGGAAACCAATGCATTTACAACCACTTTTTGCTGGAGTAGATTATTATCCACATGAAGAAGGCAATAGTGTATCAGACTTTTTATTTGAATTTGGTTTTTGTTTACCATCTGGATCGAATATGAATATGGAAGATCAAGATCGAGTAATAGACATAATACGCAATCTTTTTAAGATGTAATTGAAAAATAAAAATTATAGTATAACAAGTGTTGGAATTAAAAGGAACTAAGCAGCATTTAACTTGCTTAGTTCTTTAACATTTTATTTCTACCATAAATGATATATTACAAGAGTTCTATTAAATTGAAAGGATTAATCGTATGGTATTTAGCTCAAGTGTTTTTTTATTTTTATTTTTACCAGTAGTGTTTGTTTTATATTTTATATCACCTAGAAAATTTAAAAATACCGTATTACTCGGTGCAAGTTTGTTTTTTTATGCTTGGGGAGAGCCCAAATTTGTATTATTAATGCTCGTGTCGATTTTGATAAATTATATATTTGGACTTATTGTCGACCTGAATCGGGAAAATAAATCTAAAGCAAAAATGATTATTGGCTTAATGGTTGTAAGTAACCTTTTGCTTTTAGGTTTTTTCAAATATGCTAATTTCTTAGTAGATAATATAAATTATCTATTTAACATTTCTATTTCCATTCCAGATATACCGTTGCCTATAGGGATATCATTCTTTACGTTCCAGGCGATGAGTTATGTAATCGATGTTTATAGAAAAGATGGAAAGGTCCAAAAAAATCCACTTAATCTAGCATTATATATATCTTTGTTTCCACAGCTAATTGCTGGGCCAATTGTCCGCTACCAGACAGTTGCAGACCAAATCACTAAAAGAATATCCAATTTTGAACGGATTTCTTATGGTGTCAAGCGATTCATCATTGGTTTGGGTAAAAAGGTGCTTATTGCAAATAATTGTGGGTATGTTGCAGATCAAATATTTAACATGCAGCCATCGGAAATGTCGGCAGGGGTTGCATGGATTGGCATCATTGCATATACGTTGCAGATCTATTTCGACTTTTCGGGATACTCGGATATGGCGATAGGTCTGGGGAAAATTTTAGGATTTGATTTCTTAGAGAACTTCAATTTCCCATACTTTTCTCGTTCAATCAGTGAATTTTGGAGAAGATGGCATATCTCTCTAGGTTCTTGGTTCCGTGATTATGTATACATTCCACTCGGAGGTAACCGGGCAGGCAGATTTAATACGTATCGAAATTTGTTTATTGTTTGGCTTGCTACTGGAATTTGGCATGGTGCCAGTTGGACATTTATAGCATGGGGGCTTTATTATGGGGTTTTTATCATGCTGGAAAAGGCTTTCTTGGGAAAAGTCTTAAAACAGCTTCCTAAATTCATCCAGCATATCTATACATTATTAATTGTAATTATTGGCTGGGTCTTCTTTAGATCTGAAACATTCAGTTATGCATTTTCCTATATCCAAGTAATGTTTGCGTTTAATGGTAAGGGATTATGGGATAGCCAGGCAGTATTTTATACATCACAGCATGGTATTATTTTGCTCATTGGAATTATCGGATCAATGCCCGTATTAAAAGCTATAGCGCAGTGGATCAATGCAAAATCTATCGAGTCAAAAGCAGTATATATTGTTGGAAAGCAATTTTCTATGAATGTATATGTTTTAGGGGTATTTTTCCTATCCCTGGTTTATTTGATTTCTAGTACATTCAATCCATTTATTTATTTCCGCTTCTAAGGGTTGATGGAACAATGGAAAGGAAAATTTTATGAAGAAAAAAATTGGAGATACACTAGTAGTAATATCGTTTTTTTTAGTGATATTTGTGATTGGAATTATTTATTTCGTTTCGCCGGATAAGGCACAATCCGAGCTCGAAAATAGAAAACTAGATCAGCGCCCAGATGCTACATTGCAAAGTCTATTGTCAGGAGATTATTTCAAACGATTTGGAGCATATTATACGGACCAGTTTCCTGCACGTAATCAAATGATTGAGTATAATGCAGTTGTTAATAAATTTGTATTGCAGAAAGATGTTATTCAATCCATCTATGTACATGACGACGGTTATTTAATGGATCCTGTTGTTCCCTCGGATCATGGGTTAACTCCAAAGGAAATAGCTGCAAAAATTAATAGCTTTGGGGAAAAATTAAGCAATGAGGATATTAATGTTTATTTTGCATTAACTCCAAATAAAACAACAATGATGGAGTATAAATTACCCGACTATGTAGAGAGTTACGGAAATGATTTATCTGACAGGCTGATGGATCAAATTAAATCCCCGGTTAAGGGAATTGATCTTCGGGGGACTATAAAAGATCATATGGATGAAAGCAATCTTTATTTTTATACTGATCATCATTGGAAACCTAAAGCGGCACATTATGCTTATGAAGAAATAATGAATCAGATGCGTGAGGATAATCGTTCACTTCCGCAGGCTATCTCACATGATCAATTTACGTGGGAAGAGATGGGAGAACCATTCTATGGTTCGGATGCAAGAAAAACAACAAAAACATATGCAAAAAAGGCGGACTCTTTAACTGTAGTTAGACCTAAATTTGATGAAAAACCATTGGAAATATGCTACCGGAATAAATGTGACAAGTCCATGTATGATATGGAAGAACTATCATCTAAAGATGTCTATGCAAATAAATACAGGGTCTATTTCTCAGGGGATTTTTCAGAGGGAATAGTAAGGAATCCAAACGTTGGTAATGATACTAAATTGCTGATATTAAAAGATTCCTACGCAAATTCAATGTTACAATTTGTAGTGAGAAATTTTAGTGAAACAAGGATATTGGATCTAAGACATTATGATAAAGAAAGCATCTATGCGTATATTGAAGAACATGATATCGATAATGTTTTATTTATTCATAATATAAATTCGATCGTGTTAACACCATCGTTTGTAGAGTTCGGGGAATAGTATATTATACAAATAACAAAAAGCAGACTGGTTTGGTTATAAACACTGGGCTGCTTTTTGTTATTTTCACTGCCCCATCAAATATAGTAACTGATTCTATTCAGTTATTTTTAGGTAAATTCCCCTCCGACTAACCTCATTTACCAATAAGATAATAAAGTTCCTATCTAAATTCAATTCCATTGCTTTTTCATAAGCATCGATTAATGTATGGTCGCTTAAACATTGCATGCTGTAATCTCCTATATAGTAATATTAATTGTTTACAACGAATTCCTACGTAAATATAAATAAGGATCCCCATCAATAAAATCCGTATCAGGAATTTCCTGACTAAGATTTCGCAAAACAGTCATTTTATTAATAACATTTGCAAGTCGGTCTTTGTCTGCGTCGGTTGTATCAAACTCTATACCATAAAAGAAGGTGTCTCCTTTTCCTTCACTTTTCCAGGATAATTCCCCGTACAAATCAAAAGTTTCATTCATCAGTGTGAACGTAAACAGAAATTTCATTGGAGAATTTACGGGTAATTTTAAAGAAGATAGCATTTTTAGTCCGCCCACACTAATATTTTCAATCAATATCTGTGCAGACCCAAGATTTACCTTGCGTTTATTTACTTCCTTAATTGCCATTTCCCCAAGTAGAGCATAAGGGAGATCAAATCGATAATAGTCCCGTCTTTCCTCTATGGCTGCTATACTATCTTTTTGTTTTGCAGGTTTTAAATAACCGGTCTGCATCATTTGTTCATATGTTTCTAATGGAACTGGCTTTGAAAACAGGTAGCCTTGTATTAAATCACATTCTCTTTGCTTTAAAAATTCGAATTGAACAGGATCTTCAACACCCTCTGCTACAACAGTCATGTCCAAGCCTTTTGCTAAATGCAATATTGCGGATATAATCGCATTGCCTTTTTTGTTATCATGGTTAATGTTTTGAATAAATACCTGATCAATTTTTAGTGTGTCTGCATGGTATTCCTGTAAATAATTTAGCGACGCATAGCCTGTGCCGAAATCATCAATAGCAATTTTTACACCCAGTTTCTGTAAACCTTCTAGGGTAGAAAGTACTCCTTTTTCACTTTTCAGCAACGAACCTTCCGTGATTTCAATCTCCAAATATTTTGCAGGAACTTGAAAAAGCTCTAACTGCATTTTGACTAAATCTACCAATCCTTTCTTTAAAAAACGGATTGGCGAAATATTGATTGCTATAGGGCGTAATGTGTATCCCTTGTCCATCCATTCCCTTAGTTGTGCGCAAACCTTTCGAATGACCCAATCACTAATATGGTGAATAAGGTGATTCTCTTCCGCCAATGGAATGAATTCACCAGGTGAGACCAATCCCCATTCCTGATGGTTCCAGCGAATCAATGCCTCGGCACTTCGAATGACTCCACTCGTTGCTTCAACCTGTGGCTGAAAATATAACTCAAACTCTTCATTGACAATTGCTTTTCGCATATCTTTCTCTAGGACAAATTTTTTATAGGAAGAAATATCTCTTGAAAAGGAGTAAAGCTGATAGTTATTTTTCCCCTGGTGCTTTGCATGGTACAAAGCAGAATGCGCATTTTCCAGCAACGTTAATTTATTATCGCCATCCTCTGGAAAAAAACTAATACCAATACTTGTTGTTATATTTAATTCATAATCCTTAATGTTTAATGGTTCCTCGATATGGTTAATAATATTTTCGGCTAATGAAAAAATATATTCCTTACTTGGATAATCTTCCATGATCATGATAAAATCATTGCTGCTTAAGCGGGCTACGTATCCATCTTCTGGCAATATAGATTTAAGTCTGCTTGCAACCTGTTTTAATACCTCATCCCCAATTTGATAGCCTAACGAATCGTTGATCAGATTAAATCTGTCCAAATCCAAATATAAGGTAGTAAATGGTACTGCAGTATTTTTACATAGACTATCCATTTGTTCGTACAGGCTGCGCTGATTTGGCAATGCTGTTAACGTATCATGGGTAGCGAAGAAATTAAGCTGCTCCCTAATTTCCATTTCTGTGGTGATATCGGTAACCATTCCGAATAAGTTTGTAATTTCACCTTTATCGTTCATTCTTGGAATGGTTTGTTCCAAAATCCACTTCGTTGTACCGTCTCCACAATTTATGCGATAGCTGATTTGTATTCTTTTTCCTTCACTCAGTAATGCAAATTCATCAAATACTTCTTTGCGATCTTCTGGTAGGATCATCTCTTTCCAGGTATCGGGGTTATCGTATAAATCAAATAGCGGGATTTGGAGAATTTCGACTAATCCTTCTGAGGCATATGTGATTTTCCCATTCAAGGATTCCCGCATCCAAATTCCAACATTTAGATTATCAAATATATACTTTAAGTCTTTGTTTGTGGTTTCTAATTCGATTTCCAGCTGTTTAGTGGCAGTTTGATCCTTAATCACTCCAACCATTTTATATGGTTTATCATCCTTCCAAATCACTTCTGCTTGTGCTCGTATGTAGCGTTGTTCATTTGTTTTGCCATGGTAGATGCGATATTCTGCCGTAAAGCCAATCCCTTTTTTCATAGATTGATAGAAGATTTCATGTGTCTTCTGATAATCATCCGGATGAACAAATTCAAATGGTTTTTCTATAGGGATAGCCTCTGTTTTATCAAAACCAAAAATAGCAAAGAAGTAATCGGAACAGCTCAATTTATTCTCATCAATGAAATATTCCCAGCTTCCAACATTCGCTATTTGCTGCGCATGTACTAAGTGTTTTTCATTTATTTCAAGTGTTTGTGTAAGCTTTTTATATTCTGTAATATCTTCAATAATTAAGTAGACACCTTCCACATCGTTGTTTGCCTTTTTAATAGGGATGAACGTTACTACTGCATAAATGGATTGATCATGCTTGTTTTTTACAGCTATTTCATGCCGTTCTGTAGTTCCTTTTAATGTGTTATAAAAGGCTGCTGCTAGAATGGTATAGGTTTGTTCAGTAACAAGTTCTTTATAGTTTAGTTTTTTTCGTGGCGAGTATCCCAAAAATTCGTTAATACTTTTCCTGTTATGCGATAGAATCTCGCCATCAGGGGAGAAAACGACAATTAAACCAGGGTGATAAAAAGCCAAGGATGAATAATAGTGTAATAGTACATTTTCATCCATCTCCTGTTCATCCAGGTATGAATCGGCATTAGTATTTTTCTTAAATAGATGTTTTAGGAAGTTTGCTTTTTTTGGAGTGTAATTCGTCATAAAAATTCCCCTTTCTAAACTAAAGTATTGTGGATGTAATAAAATTGTAACAATATTGTAATAAATCTATTATAGTGTAAAAGCCCTAAATAAGAAAAGGGATTTTTTAATCATTTTAAAAAGTTTATATGTTTCGATGTATTTAAAATCATAGTGCAAGTAGATTAGCAGAGTTCATTACCATGGGCATCGATCAAATTACCTATACCGTATAAAAGAATGTGTAAACATTTTTTAGAAGGGCAGTTTAATTCTACTAAAAAATTAATACAAAATTTATTAAAAGCATTTAAACATTCTATAAGCAAGCCGATATATAAATTAGAATCATCAAAGTGGATGATTTGCCATGGTATTAATGTTAGAAAGAAGCCCGGGTGAAAAACTTTTTATCATCGATGGTAATGGAAGAAAGATTGAAATTGAAGTGGTTGAATAAAAGCGGATTTAAGTAGCTTTTTATAACTACGGATTAAGGCTTCACGGGAATCTAATATTGTTCGTGGAGAAATATTTAAGGGTAATAACTCTATACATTAGAGTCATTATATAAGCAAGGCAAATGGATGTGGCTTGCTGAAAAAACAAAAACATGGAGGTAGGAAAAAATGAGAATTAATCACAACATTGCGGCATTGAATACTTATCGTCAATTGACTGGTAACCAAGCAAATGCTTCTAACTCTTTACAAAAGCTATCATCAGGTTTACGTATCAACAACGCTGCTGATGATGCAGCGGGATTGGCAATTTCTGAAAAAATGCGTGGACAAATTCGCGGATTGGAACAAGCGCAAACAAATGCACAAGACGGTATTTCCATGATTCAAACAGCTGAAGGTGCATTGAATGAAACACATAGCATTCTTCAACGTATGCGAGAACTAGCTACTCAAGCAGCGAACGATACGAATACAGAATCAGATCGTAACGAAATTCAAAAAGAAATAAATCAATTAACATCTGAAATCAATCGTATTGGTAATACAACTGAGTTTAATACTCAAAAATTATTAAAAGGTGGAGAATTGACCGACATTGCTGTAACTGAGGATACTGCTAGTGATGCGACCGCACCCGGTACTCCTGGAGTATATACTTTTGATATTGGAGGTAGCGTTAAAGCAGGTGATACCATAACTATAGGGAATGTCACTTTAACTGAGGGGACTGATTTTACAATCGGTGCCGATGATAATGAAACAGCTACAGCAATAAAAGATGCATTAGACAATGGAACTACTTATACAGCAGCTGTTACAGGTACGGAAATTACTATTACTGAACAAACAGCTTCTGGTAATGCGGCACCTGAAGTAACGATAGGTACTGGGTTTAATGCTACCTTCCAAGTTGGTGCAAACGAAGGACAAAGTATGTCGATTCAAATTGACGATATGAGAGCAAAAGCACTTGGTTTAACAGGAACTGCAGGAGATCCTAATTTTACTGATTCTAATAATGTTACGGACGGTACGAACAATACAACCGTTGAAGCTGCACTAGATGTATCTACACATGAAAGTGCTGCGAATGCAATTACTATTATCAATGATGCGATTGAAGAGGTATCTGCACAACGTTCAAACCTTGGTGCTTACCAAAACCGATTAGATCACACAATTAATAACTTAGGTACTTCAGCAGAAAACCTAACTGCAGCCGAATCTCGTATCCGTGACGTTGACATGGCTAAAGAAATGATGGCGTTCACTAAGAACAACATTCTAACTCAAGCAGCACAAGCTATGTTGGCACAAGCTAATCAACAACCGCAGGGAGTATTACAACTTTTACGTTAATTTTGGATTATTTAAGAGGGACTCTAGTTTTGCTAGGGTCTCTTTTTTGTATATATTAACATGAAGGTGTCGTAATGTATGGATGCTGTATTACAATAACAGTGACTTGAGAAATAGGGACTCTGTCATATTCGTGGAACTAAACGGGATAGGGATATTATTAAGTTTTCTCCTAACAGTATGCTAAACCTGACCAGTGGTTTAATGATAATTTAGCCGCGGATCATCTATATAATATTAGATTCATGAATTCAATAAATTTGCTTATAGGATAATGTTGAAATTTGTTTATATTTACTTTATAATTTACGACTAAGTTAGGAAATGTCTAAAGGAGGATTCACCAATGCAACGCCTAATGTGTAAAGGAGAAAAATCCACAGAGCTATAGTAACGGAAGCGGAACTAGACTATGTTGGCAGTATAACGATTGATTATACATTAATGAAAGAAGCTAATATTAAACCATATGAAATGGTGCAAATTACAAGCTTAAAAAATGCAACGAGATGGAAGACGTATGCAATTCCCGCCCCTGAAGGTTCAAAACGTATTTGCTTAAATGGTCCTCCTGCACATCTATTTTCACCGGGAGATATAGTCATTATTTTGAGTCTTGGGATGATGACTGACGAGGAGATAGAAGACCTAAAACCAAAAGTTGTATTTGTTGATGAAAATAACGAGATTACTAGTATAGAGGAGCATGATTTACATTGGCCAGAAGGTGTAAAGATATAATTGTGAATTAAGAAGAATGGACGTTAATTCTAAATATATAAAACAAAGCAGACCAGTGGCATTATCAGCTCCGGTCTGCCTTTTATCTACCTCTCCCTCAAAACCTCCTCCAACACATCCGGATAATTCGTAAACATCCCCGTAACGCCCCAATCCAGCACCTTTTCCATATCCTCTCTTGTATTGACCGTATAAGGATGCATTAACAGATCATGTTGCCGAACCTTTTGGACATATGCCTCGTCAATTTTTGTATGGCTTGCACCTATTCCAATGGCATATGCAGCAATTTCATCTAATTCTTCATCGGTTATGGTTGCAGGTTTGGAATACGAAATCAATTGAACGAGTGGAATGTTGGGATTCATAGAATGTACGATTAATAGACTTTCCGGACTAAAGGATTGAATGAGCACTTTACTAGATGGTGCATTCGGTCCGATTAATTTATATTTATTTAAAATTCTCAGCAACTCTTCTTCCATTCCAGGATAAACCTCAGGGGATTTTGTTTCGATATAGTAACGTGATCCTCTGCCGAATTCCTGAATGACCTCTTCTAATGTAGGGACTTGTAACCCTTCATATTCTGCTTTTGCCTTTTCAGGATACTTTTCGTTGAACCATGATCCTGCGTCAAGCTGCTTAATTTCTGCTAAAGTCATGTCTTTCACATAGCCTGTCCCATCTGTAGTCCGATCTACCCTTTCATCATGCATGGCAATTAATGTTCCGTCTTTTGTCATTTGCAGGTCGACTTCGATATAATCGCCTTTCATTTTCTCTCCTAATGCGTAGGAAGGAATCGTATGCTCCGGGGCATATCCGGATGCACCGCGATGGGCTACATTTAAAATACGGTTAGGATTCAGACTCGGTCCCTCTGATGCGAAAGCTGCATTTTTGCTTGGCAATAAAAAGATTGTGAAGATTAATAGAATCACTAAGCTAAAAGCTAACTTCTTCAATTTTTCCATCTCCTTTAAATTCATTTGAATGTATGAATTATCTCAGATGAAAAATAGAGTTTACTAGAGTATTTCCCCTCCTTTCCCTTTAATAGTTCCAATAGTATCCAACTATCAGAATAATGTCAAAAAACAGATTAAGTGATTTAAATTATAGTTAATTAGACTCAGGTGACTTATGTCCTATAAGGATTTTGGGATATTTTTCAAGAAAAATGAACTTGTTTTATTTATTACATAAAAACAAATTAGTTTCATATATTCATTAGAGAACTAGAAACGAGGGGGTAGTTTTATTTGAAAAGGTCAGTATCACTAGTTATATCTATTTGTTTTGTGTTGAGTCTATTTTTGCTTAGTGCTTGTGCTGGGGAAGAATCCTCTGGTGGAGAAGGCGGTAAGGAAGGTGGAAAGCCTATAACGTTATATTCACCTGAAACACCTGAGCTTTCAAAGGAATTAGCTGCAAAATATGAAGAGCTCTATGGGACGAAGGTTAATGTGAATTATGCTGGGACAAACGTATTGGTGAACAAAATGATGGCGGAGAAAGGCAATCCACAGGCAGATGTCTGGTATGGGGGCGGTGGTATTCTGCCATTTGAAGCAGCGGTTGATAAAGACATTATTACATCCTACATACCTGAGAGTGCTAAGGATTGGGAAGTGGTAGAGAACGGGATCAAGGTGAAGCATCAGGATGGGTATTATGTTGGTGCTGAAATGTTCGTGCTCGGTTTTGCCTACAATACGGAGTTAGTCTCTGAAGAGGAGGCACCAAAGACATGGGAGGATTTACTGGATCCAAAATGGAAGGGAAAAATTCAATTTCCTAACCCGGCAGCGTCTGGGACGGCTACGTTAATGGTATTAAGCTACATGATGCAGCATGGGGAAGAAGTGGGCTGGGAGTATTTCCAAAAATTAAAGGATCAGGCGAATTCTATTCCTGATTCAGGGTCTGGCCCGACTAAGGGTGCTGCAATGGGGGAGGCGCATATTGCGGTAGGCTTTGATTTTATGGCGTATGAACATCAGGCAAATGGGGAGACAGTAGACTTTATTGTTCCAGAAAAAACGCCAATTCTTGTTAATCCAGTAACACTTGTTAAAGATGGACCGAATCCTGAGGGCGGAAAGAAATTTATGGACTTTATGCTAGGCAAAGACGCGCAGCAAATTTTGGCCGACTGGTACCATATTCCGATTAACCCGGAAGTGGAATCTAAGACACCACTATCATTAGACAAAATTAAAGAACATGCTGTTGATTTAGATATTGATTGGGTGAATGAAAACTACGATCGAATCAGGGATGAGTGGAAAACGAAAATACAGTAAAGGACGTTGATAGCATGGGATCAGTTGTAGTCGAAAAACTTACAAAGGATTTTTCCGGTGTAACTGTTCTGCAAAATATAAATTTGGACATCAAAGAGGGCGAGTTTTTCGCCCTTTTGGGTCCATCTGGGTGTGGGAAAACGACCACAATGCGGTGTATTGCTGGATTTGAAAAGCCAACGAGTGGCGTGATTCGAATAGGGGAAAAAGTCATCAATGGTTTAACCCCAAACCAACGGAATTGCGGGATGGTTTTTCAAAGCTATGCATTATTTCCGCATATGAATGTTTTTGATAATGTTGCCTACAGTCTGAATGTAAAAAGGCTGAAGGGTAGCAATGTCCTTAAGAAAATGGCGACATATACAAGAATGCTTAATAGCCGACTGGTGAAATACCCTAAGGATATAGAAAAAAAGGTTAGGGATATTCTGGAATACGTTGAATTAACCGAGCATGCCAAAAAGTTGACGAGTGCACTGTCTGGTGGGCAGCAGCAACGGGTCGCACTCGCCAGGGCTTTAGTTATGGAGCCGGAAGTACTTCTGATGGACGAGCCGTTATCCAACTTAGATCAAAAACTCAGGCATACGATGCGGAATACCATCCGGAAGATACAACAGGATTTAAAAATTACAACGATTTTTGTGACACATGACCAGGAAGAAGCGATGAGCATGGCGGATCGTGTTGCGGTAATGAATGAGGGAGAGATTCTGCAAATTGGAACACCGACAGACTTGTACAGTAATCCCAGGACCCCGTTTATTGCTGATTTTGTTGGAACATCTAACATTATCCCCGGAGAAATGCTTGATCCGGAAGATGGGTTATCGGTAATCCAAATTGGCAATCAGGTGGTAAAATCTGTTTCAACCGCTGATAAAAAAGCGGTCCAGGTAATTATTAGACCAGAAAATATCAATGTTTTAAAGGAAGAATCAAAGGAATATGATAATTCATTTGAGGGAGAAATATTGTTTGCTACGTATTTAGGCTCGATCGTTCGGTATGATATCAAGGTTGGGGACTATACACTAACGGCAGATACAACGTATGAATCGGGAAAAAATATTTTAAAAGCTGGAACATCAGTAAAACTGGGCGTATCACCTGAAAGGGTGCTGCTCATATGAAATGGCTGAAGCGGAATTTTACTGGAATCGGCATTGTAAAGCTAGTCATCTATGCCTTCTTTATCCTGTTCCTGATCATTCCATTGCTATCGGTGTTTTTGGTTAGCTTTACGAATGAACCGATTAACCTGTTTGGATCACTCATTAGTATGGAAACATTGCAGCATACGGTTAGTCAATTTACGCATGCTACAGTAGATAATTTTAAATCGGTTTTTTCCAATGGTACGTATTTTAGCGCATTATTGAACAGTCTAAGGCTATCATTCTTAGTTTCTATTATTGTGCTGATCGTTTGTGTTCCAATAGCTTACGGAATAGCCAGGACGAAAATGCCATTCAAGAAAACAATTAGTGCATTGTGTACGATTCCATTAATTGTACCTACGTTTATATCGGCATATGCATTTATTATTATGTTTGGCAGAGCGGGCTGGGTAACCTATTTATATAATTCTTTGGGCGGAGAAGGATTTCTAATTGACCCGTATTCGTTTACGGGAATTGTTTTGGTACAAGTATTTTTCTTTTTCCCATATGCACTTTGGCCAATGGTTGCTACCTTTAAAGTTAGTGATGTTTCATTGGAAGAGGCGTCAAGAAATATGGGTTCGAAAAGCTGGCTTACTTTTGTTACCGTAACATTTCCGTTAGCTATACCGGGAATGCTTTCTACTGCATTGGTAATTTTTGCGGTAAGCTTTTCCGATTTTGGAACACCGATTATATTAGCCCCAACTGATTTGAATTTACTGGTTGTAGAAGCATACCGTGAAATTGCTGGATTCTTCAATTGGGGTGGAGCAGCAATCCTGACGGTCATCATGATCGCGGTGGCAGGCTTTGTATTCTGGCTGCAAAACCATTTCTTTAAAGGAAAAGACTATGGGGCATTATCGGGAAAGCCAAAACAAGTGAAAATGAATGACAATAAATTGCTGTCAGGATCATTATCCGTTTTTGCAGGCTTTGTAGTGCTTGTACCATTGCTGGCGATGCTGACCGTGTTTATGCAGTCGATCGCAACGACATGGGGAGTTGATCCGTTACCAGCTGGATATACATTAAACCATTATAAGGATATTTTTACGAACTCACTTGGTAACATTCAAAACAGTATCATCCTGGCACTAGGGGCATTGGTGTTAAGTATTATCATTGCCACATTTGTATCCTATTTTGTTGTCCGGCAAAATTCAACTGGACTGGATTTCATGACAACAGTGCCGCTCATCGTTCCGGGCATCGCATTCGGGATTGCCTTGATTCAGACGTTCAATACAGCACCGTTACAGCTGACGGGTACTGCGGCGATATTAATAATTGCGTATTCCATCAGACGACTTCCATATATGGTCAGGTCGACGGTTGGAACGATGAAGTCCATCAAAGGGGATATTGAAGAAGCTGCCGTTAACTTAGGGGCATCAACATTGACCGCAGCTGTCACTGTAATCGGCCCATTAATGCTGCCGGGAATTGCAGCAGGTTCCATTTTAGTATTTATCACCGTAATCAAGGAAACGAGTATTACGATTTTAATGGCACCCGCAGAATGGGCACCAATGAGTCTAGCTATCTTCCAAAACATTCTAAGAGCGGAATACTACTCCGCAGCAGCGATGTCGATCGTCCTAGTTGTATTAGTGCTAGTACTCCAGGCAATAGCCAACCGATTTTCAAGGAAGGAATTATAGCAGTAGGACAAAGGGACAGGCGGTGGTGGGTGGGACAAGGGGTCAGTCCCCGCGTCCCGGGACAGAGGGACTGACCCCTTGTCCCACCTGACCTTTTGTCATGGATAACATAGTTGAGTCAAAAGCGACATATTACGAAATTCAGGGAATCGTGGTAATTTGAAGGTGGGCAGATGATATAGGGGGAGTAAAATGGCTAAGGGGTTTATTTTTGATTTGGATGGTACCGTTTATTTAGACAATAAACTTATTGAAGGGGCAGCGGAAACCATTAACCAGTTAAGGGAACGTGGAGATAGGGTAGTCTTCCTAACGAACAAATCAGTTGAAACGATCAATAACTATGTAGATAAATTGAATCGATTAGGAATCGACACCAATAGGGATGAAGTTATCAATTCGAACTATTTAGCTGCAAGGTATTTACAGTTTAAATTGACAAATAATGAAAAAGTTATGGTTATTGGTGAAAAACCCTTGTTTGACGAGTTAACAAATTTTGGTATTCCCATTACAGAAAATAGTAAGGATGCTAGCTATGTAGTTTTGGGGTGGGATCGTCAATTTACCTATGCCAAGTTAAATAATGCATTTCAAGCTTGGCGGAATGGTGCGCGTGTTATTGCTACCAATCCTGATAGAACTTGTCCGGTTGAAGGTGGGCAGGTTCCAGATTGCGGTGCGATGATAGGGGCAATGGAGGGAGCGACAGGTGAAAAGGTTGAATTGATCCTTGGGAAGCCTTCCGTACATGCTGCCAAATTTATTGTGTCCGAAATACTGAAGCTGCCACCTGAACAATGTTATATTATTGGGGACAGATTGGAAACAGATATCAAAATGGGGCTTGATTACGGATTGCAATCGGTTCTTGTTCTTACAGGCGTTACGAAAACGGATATGCTGAAAACTGCTCTAGAAAAACCATCGATAGTACTGGACAGTATTAAAGGGGTTGTGAATTTATAAATGTAAATTCCATAACTTTGGGTCACCGGAGGAAATAGCTAATGCACCTGCTTCTAGGCCATTTAGTATTTCTTCTTTGTTCTTTATTAGCCCGCCTGCAATTATTGGCAGGTAGGTTAATTTGGTTAAATCGTCAATAATATCGGGCATTAAACCAGGAAGAATTTCAATTGCATGAGGCCTGCAATGGTGTGCGATTTCAATTCCTTTATTCATTGCGTTACGATCAATTAGAAATATTCGCTGGATAGTCATTAAGCCTTCTTCTTTTGCAAATGTAATTAAATTGCTTTTTGTTGTAATAATTCCCTGAGGATTCCACATATCCGCTATGTATTTTATGGCGCTTCTGGAATTTGAAAGTCCGTCAATAAAATCAACATGAATAAATGTCGTTTTATTTGCCTTTTCCAACCGGTCTAAATAATCTTTTGTTGTGATCAAATTTCCTGTTAACAGAAAGATAATGTTAGAACCTGATAGAATAGCTTTATCTAAATCCTGCTCTTCTTTGACAGATGCAATTACTTGTGATTGAACAATATCCACCATTTTATCCATTTAAATGCCACCTTAGTTATGAATTGGTATTGATTTTAGACAATTTTAACATATAATACTTTGCATCATGCAAACCAAAAGAAAACTGCCATCACATAGGGATAATAGGTCTATTTACGTTCCAAAAAGATTAATGTATGATTATTCTAATAAAATATATAAAAATGGAAATCTTGGAAATTACTTTTTAAAGTGAGTGATAAAGTGTTCAAAAATAAAAGATCGTTGCTTTTATATCGATATCTATTATCATACATGATTATTTTTTTAATACCGTATATAACGATAAGTGTTATTTTCTACCAAATGTCAGTACACAATCTCAGGGAAGAAATCATTCAGAGTAATACTGAAAAAATAGAGCAGGTCATGGATTTCGCAGATACCAGAATGAAAGAGTTGAAAAACCTGGCAACCAGAATATCTTTTGATCATCGTTTAACACCATATATGTTTACACAGCCATATAGCAGCAAACTAGCAATTGAACAATTAGGATCATATAAAGTAAATAGTTCAATTATTAATGGATTATATTTATATTATCAGGGTGAGAACCAAATTTATTCACCCAGAGGCACTAGCTCGGTGGATACTTTTCTCAACACAGCGTACCGAATAAAGGAAAGTGAAATGAATAAATTGAAAGAAAAAATGGAAGCGATTACAAAGCCGGAAGTATTTCCAATTGAATTACTATCAAAGAATAATAGACGCAATCATATCATTACCTATATGTATCCTATACCCATGAATAATACGCTTAGTTATGGTTCTGTGGCATTTTTTGTAAAGGAATCTGCATTTAAAAAGATGACCCAAAATGTATTAAGTGATTTTAAAGGCAATATGTATATATTTAATGAAAAGAGTGAATTGCTTGCATCCAATAGCAATGGTGAAAAGCTTGAATTGGAAGAAGTAAGGAAACTGGCACGGGGTGAAACGGGTGTCTTTAATAAGACGATCGACAAAGAAAATTATTCATTTGTAACTGTTCGTTCGGATAGCAGTAAATGGACATTTCTGACCGCAATGCCTACAGCCCAGTTCTATGGAAGAATGTCCAGCTTGAAGCTAACGATTATTATTATACTTTCCATCATTGCAATCGTGGGTATCCTGACAACAATCTACATGTCGTTTCAGCAATACAAACCCATCAAAAGCATTGCGTTGGCATTAAAATCAAAACAATCCGAGCAGATGCCTAAAAGAATAAATAAAAATGAATTGGAAAGTATCCGGGAATCTATCGAACTGATTCATGAGGATAGTGAGCAGCTTCAGAAAAAAATGAAAGCGCATCGTCCATTTATCAAGGATCAGTTACTGCTATTATTATTAAAGGGTGACATAAAAAAACAAACGGAAATAAATGATTTATTAGTAGATTTAAAGATTGATTTTAATGGGGACCGTTTCTTTATTTCCTTAATATCATTTAAGGATAGAATTGAAGAACATGAATCATTGCAAAGCAGAGAAAAGATATTAAGCCTATTGGCAAAAATGACGTATAAAGACTGTGTTGGTTATGGAGTGGAATTAATACATGACAATGCAGCAGCATTAATTGTAAGCATGAAGGATAATAGCAAAGATCCTATTGTTGCGCAGCAGAATTTTGTAGAAAACCTGAAGCAGCAATTGAGGCAATACAGTAAAGTAATGCCGACAATAGGAATTGGGAAAGTTTATGAGGGGATAGGCTGGATTAACCGCTCCTTTATTGAAGCTAATGCTTCCATAGAATATGATCTGTTAAACAAGGATAATACAATTTATTTTGAAAATATGACACCATCCAATGAAGGTCTATTTTGGTATCCGATAGATGATCAAGCTAAATTTATTCAGAGTGTAAAACAAGGTGATGCTGTTGTTGCCAGAGAAACATTAAATACAATTTTCAGCAATTTGAAGGAACAAAATGCATCCACCTATATGCTGCGCTGTATGTGTTTTGATATTATTAATACCATTTTAAAGAATACCCTGGAGCTGGGAATAAACCTAGGAACGGTACAGGTAAAAAGGCTTACCGAATTCAAATCATTGGAGGATCTGGAGCATACACTTAATATACTCCTAACAGATATTTGTGAAGAGGTAGAAGAAAGGAAAGAAAGTCATAACAGCATGCTGCGGGATAATATATTGGAGTACATTCACGGACAATATAAATCCCATGAATTAGGTCTCGAACATACAGCGGAAAAATTCCAATTGTCAGCATCGTATCTTAGCAGATTTATGAAGGAGCAAACCGGAAAAACGTTTACTCAATTTGTCTGGCAGCTGCGTAATGAGGAATTTAAAAGACAATTAACAGAAACAGGCAAGCCTATTAAGGAAATTGTACTGGATATTGGCTATGTGGATGTAGCGAACTTTACCAGAAAGTTTAAAAAAGAGGAAGGGGTAACACCTGGACAATACAGAAAGAATAACCGGAATTCAGCTTAACGTAAGAAATAACAAAGTACAAATATGAATTACATATCAACAGTAAGCTTTGATTATGCTATTGTTTTATCGAATATAAAATATAGCGGGCTTGTTGTTGGATGTAATTTTTTTGTGGATTTTTTAACTTAGGAGGGGATGAAATGGGGGCAGGTCAACCAAATATTCTATTTATTATGAGTGATGATCATGCATCACAAGCAATTAGCTGTTATAACAAACGTTTGATTGATACACCAGATATTGATCGGATTGCTAATGAAGGGATACGCTTTGATAATGTTTATTGTACGAATGCATTATGCGCTCCAAGCAGGGCGACAATTTTAACTGGGAAATACAGTCATATAAATGGCGTGAGGGGTCTGTCTGACAAATTTGATGGTCAGCAGCAGACTTTTCCCAAGCTTTTGCAACAGAATGGTTACGAAACTGCAATTGTCGGGAAATGGCACTTAGGGCATGGTGGTAATAGTGATCCAACTGGGTTTGATTATTGGAACGTCTTTCCTGGTCAAGGAAAATACTATAATCCAAATATGATTGAAATGGGTAAACAAATGACTGTGGAGGGGTATGCAACGGATGTAATTACAGATTATGCACTAAACTGGCTAAATTCGAGAAATAAGGAACAGCCTTTTATGATGATGGTTCATCATAAGGCACCACATCGGCCTTGGCAGCCACCGGAAAAGTATGTCACTCTATTTGAAGATATGGAAATAGAAGAACCAGTCACCTTTCATGATGATTATCAAAATCGTGCTCAAGCAGCAATGATGGCAGATATGCGAATCGAGGATTTAACGGAAAATGATATAAAGGGAACTCCACCTGAAAACTTATCTCTACAGCAGCTAAAAAAATGGAAATATCAGCGGTACATAAAGGATTATTTACGGTGTGTCGTCTCAATAGATGATAATGTTGGAAGGTTACTAAACTATCTTGATGAACAGAATTTGTCTGAAAACACGGTTGTTATTTATACATCTGATCAGGGCTTCTTTTTAGGTGAGCATGGCTGGTATGACAAACGATTCATGTTTGAAGAATCATTGCGCATGCCTTTTGTTATGCGATATCCAAAAGAAATTCAGCCGGAAAGTACATCAAGTGAAATGGTTATCAATAATGACTTTGCCCCAACCATTTTGGATTACGCCAGGGTAAAATTTGATAAAACGATGCAGGGAGAGAGCATACGTCCAATAGCAAAAGGGGCTGCACCAGCTAATTGGAGAGAATCCATCTATTATCGGTATTGGGAGCATTTAACAACCCACAATGTTGTAGCGCATTATGGAATTAGAACAGATAAGTATAAACTTATTTATTACTATGGGGATCCTCTGGATGTTAAAGGAGCAGTACCTAAAAAAGTTAGGCCAGAATGGGAATTATTTGATCTGGAGCAAGATCCTTTGGAATTAAGAAATATTTATAATGACCCGTTTTATATTAATATCGTAAAGGAGTTAAAACAGGAATTGCGAAGACTTCGGGTGAAATATCAGGATACTGTGTGAAATATAACCTGCAGACCAATCTCATCTTGAAATAGATTTTGACGCTATGCTTATAACCACGACTTCTTCAAATAAAGACATGCAACTGCTGTATGATTGAAATCAAAATGTAAAGGGGTTTTACCATGAAAATCAAAGCAATTGCACATCGTGGGTATCCTGTAAAGCATCCTGAAAATACAATTTCCTCTTATCAGGCTGCCCTTAATTTAGGTTTTACACATGTAGAATTGGATGTTCAGTTAAGTAAAGATGGTGTTCCTGTTCTCATGCATGATTCAACAATTGATAGGACTACAAATGGCCGGGGAATGGTGAAAGGGTACACCCTTAAGGAATTACAGGAATTTATCGTAGGGGACAGGGAAAGAATACCTACACTGGAAGAAGCACTCCTATTCGCCAAAAATAGAATGGCAGTTAGTATTGAAATAAAACAAAAAGGTGACTTATATTCCGGTATAGAAGAAGCAGTGTTCCACGTTATCAAAAATACCGGTATGTTAGAACAGGTATATGTTAACTCATTTGATCATTACACTATCGCAAATATGCGAAAGCTCTCAGATGAATTGGAATTAGGAATCATACAGCATGGGGCCACTCCAGCTGTTATACCATTTATGAAAGAAATTAACGCAACCTACCTGTCGTTAAGAGTCGAATATTTAACTAAAGAGTACGCGGAAGTTTGTAAAGAAGCCGGAATAACGATTGTTGTCTGGCCGGTTGATAAGGAATGGCAATTTGATAAAGCAGTAAAATATTCGAATGTGTTATGTACTACCAATGAATTAGAGTATTTTAAATCACTTTATATTAACTGTAAGCAGAACCCTTGAGGCAATAGTCTTAAGGGCTCTTTTAATAATCTTTACGTTGATTTAGTTAAGCGTTAATAAAGTCTTAACAATTGTAGTTTATTCTAAATAATGTATGGTTTGTCATGTTTTACATACTGATGGCAAAAGACACATATTAAAAAGTGGCAATAAATGTGGTAATTTGCAGATGACACCGCGAGACTGAAAATGGTGAAAATAATGACTAGTATAATTCCTTTTTACTGGATTTCATTTCATACGGTGTCAAAGGAACTATTAGGAGGTGTACGTGTTTTTCGGTGTTAAAAATACTATTGGGGAGGTAATTTTATCAAAAGTAAGTTGATCTATCTGCTGTCAGTACTATTGATATTTAGTATGCTTCCAGTAAACGCCATTTCATTTGGGGCTGTTTATGCTGAGGGATTAGAACAATCCAATGTAAACAATGCAGAGCTACCACACTTACTGATTACAGAAATAATTCCAGATTCAACTAATGTAAACAGTGTGGATGGATATGAATTCATTGAGGTTTACAATAATACAGACAAGGAAGTTAATTTCAAAGATTACAAGATTCATTATCGATATCCAGATGGACCGGATTATGATCAGGTCTGGGGAGCAATTCCAGAGGATGTATTAATTAAATCAGGTGAAACAATGGTTTTTTGGGTAATGAATGGACAAAATTCCGATCAGACTGTTTCGGATTTCAATGCCAATTATGGTACCAATTTAGTTGAAAATGAAGATATCGTTAGGCTTGACGGTAATTCGGTTTCCAATAGCAGAAAACGAAGCATCATTGTCTCGACCAATACTTGTCACGAAATTGTAGTTGCTACTTACAATGATGGTGTTGATGATACACAACCTGACAAAGGGATCTTTTACAAGTATCCTGAGGATGGTACTAATAATATGGTTCAGACGAGTGCGGGGACTGAACCTGCTACACCAGGATCATTAGAAGAAAATCAGGTGCCGGATACCCTGATTGATACAGGTGAGGATTCAACCCCACCAGCCATTGAAAATCTGACTGAAGTAACCGAATCAGCACCAACCGAAAATATCGATATTAGTGCTGACACACAGGATGACTCGTTAGTAAAAACATTTACGTTATTCTATAAAAATAGTAAACAAAGCATCTTTAAGGAAGTGAACTTAACCTTAAACCGTGAGGATAATCTATATCACCACTCTATTAAATTTCTTGATGTAATAGGGAGTGATAAACTCGAATATTATTATGTGGCATCAGATGGTGTCAATAAAACAACAAGTGATATTTATGAGATTGATATTGTTGATGACAATGCAAGTCCAAGGTTAAATATATCTGATGGAGATATTTTGACTGGCGAGACAATTATAAAAGGCAGTATAAATGGGGTAGATCCTGATGATATCGTTCTATCTGTTGATGGGTCTGAAATTATAAACACATATAGATCGCTAGAACAAAAAGCATATTTTGTTTTTGAGGGTGAAGGACTAAATAATGGTGCACAAAATGGTGTGACAATAGGGGAGGAGATTATCGAGATAGTAAATGGTGTGACCGGCTATACATCTGTTATAGTGCCCGTTGATCCTGATCAATTACAACAAGGTAACAACGAAATGGCAATACGTGCTGGAGATACGGAGGGACCATTTTTTGAAGATACTTTCCCTCCAGAACGAACTGTTGATGATTTTGATGTACGAAATGTCAGGTTAATTTTAGCAGACGGAACCGTAATTAGAGATCCAGAGTATAGTGATCCAGTGGAGAAAATACACGTTGGGGACGAAACATACCGGGCTGCTTTCTTTAATTTTAATTTACCAGCGGAAAAACTAACGTCATCAACCTATAACCTGGATACGAATGCGTTGTCTGATGGAGAGCATCTCATTTCTGTTGCGGCTACCGGTCATGGTGAGGCATCAGTCTGGGTATTAGTCGATAATAATGGCCCGGTTATCCAAACTTCAATTGAGGAAGGAAAGGAATATAAGGGTAACTTTACTATTGATGTGACAACAAATAGTGAAGGTTCGGAAATTGAAAGTCTTGATGTGGTGCTAGATGGATCGCCAATTGAGGTTCCTTATAAAACCTCTTCTATCGATCTTGCCGCTGGAGAGCATTCTCTTGAGGTGACCGCTATTGATAAGGCGGGGAATAAGAGTCAAAAGCTTGTTAACTTTTCAGTAGTGGAGGAAATGCCAAATAAACCGGAAGTGATTTCTCCAGAAGACGGTGCAACTGATATTACTGCGAATCCGGAGTTAAGTGTTCATGTTAGTGATCCGACGAATGATGAACTGGACGTCAGTTTTTACCAGGGTAGTAAGCTTAATGTGGAGAATAAAGAAAATGTTGTTGCCTATAGAAATGCGGTTGGTACGGAGCCACCGCAAAAAAGAGTACCTGACGGTGAGACTGCCTTAAATGAGGAGGAATATGCAAAACTAGTATCTTCAGATGATGAATATATCATTACCGATTCAACGAAAGAGTTCCCGTATTTACGATTTGAAGTGCAGGTAGGAGAAGACTTGGATAATAACGATATGGTTGAATTAATTTGGGAAGGCAAATCGCTGGAAGGACGTAAAGTGACCATGTACGCATGGAATTATAATGAAGAAGATGGAGAAGGAGCATGGGTTGCCATCGACACGTCAATCGCCGGGACGGAAGAAGACTTCATGCTGACAGCAAATGTTAGCGTTGAAGACTTTGTTCGGGATAATAAGGTAGATGTGCTAATACAGGATCAAATCCCGCCACCGGAAAATTATGATTATACATTCGCATGGATGTCAGATACACAGTTTTACACTGAAATTTGGCCCAATATATTTGAATCACAGGTGAATTGGATAAGAGATAATCAAGAAGACATGAAAATTGATTACGTATTCCACACAGGTGATATCGTTAATGAGGTAAATGAAACGTATCAATGGGAACGGGCAGATAAATTTATGGGCGTATTAGATAATTCCGATGTACCGTATGGAGTACTTGCAGGAAACCATGATGTTGACCTTGAGAATAATAATGACTATACAATTTATTCCCAATACTTCGGAGCAGATCGATTCCAGGACAAATCCTACTATGGTGAATCATACAAAAACAACCGAGGACATTACGATTTAATATCTTCCAATGGTAATGATTACATTATGATTTACATGGGATGGGGAATTGTGGATGAAGATATTGCGTGGATAAATGATGTATTGTCTATGTACCCAAACCGTAAAGCAATTTTAAACTTTCACACCTATTTGACTCCTGATGGAACCCGGTCAGCAATTGGGGAAAAATTATATCAGGAAATCGTTGTACCGAATGAAAATGTAGTTATGGTTTTATCTGGTCATCTTACTGATAGCGAGCTTCTAACAAGTGAAATCGATGATGACGGCGATGGGAATCCAGATCGAAATGTGTATCAAATGCTTTCGGATTATCAAGGTAATCCTGAAGGCGGGGCTGGATATATGAAGCTTCTGCACTTTGATACAAGCAGTGGTAAAGTTTTTGTCAATACCTATTCACCTTACCTGGATGATTATAACTATTATGATCCAGAGGAATTTCCAGGGAAAGATGAATTTACTATTGACTTGGATTTGGAACCAGAAATTAAACGTGTAGCTACTGACTACTTTGAAGTTAATGTATACACGGATGAAAAAATCGGAACAGTTGAAAATGTACCAAGCGGTGAAAATGCGGAAATTGAGTGGAACGATTTGAAAGAAAACCAAACATATTACTGGTATGCAAGCGTAAAAGATGATTTTGGCGGACATGCCAGATCAGATATTCAACGCTTCACAACTGGGGATATGTTGCCTGCTCCAGATAATTTGCGCATTACCAAGAAAATGGATACTTCCGTTAGTTTAGCTTGGGATACGGTTATGGAAGATGAGAAGCAGATATCCTATGATGTTTACCAAAATGGTGAGCAGATTGCTTCGACTGAATACACAGCATATGAAGTTAAAGGATTAGTTCCTAATACAGAATATCAGTTCACGGTTGTAGCCAAAGACGGAAGTGGAAAGAAATCGGAACCGAGTAATTCAATTACAGTAATGACATTGATGAACTTATCAGAACTACAGAATCTAGTTAATGAATATATCGATTCTGACGATTTAAGAGCTCCTTTAGCAAACCAATTAGTGAACAAGATGAAACAGGCGGAAAAGTTTTTTAATAAAGGTTCTGTAGAAAAGGCAGCAAAACACATGGAGGGTTTTTTAAAGAGCTTGAATAACAAGTCAATGCAAAAGTATATTTCTGAAGAAGCAAAAGAATTGCTTAATCAAGAAGCAGCGTTATTGCTGGAGTCATGGTCTTCGATCTAAAGAATTTCATTTGTTACGAGATCCCTGTAATCAAATTACGCAGGGATTTCTCTTTTCATAGTTAAATTAGCTTTGTAAAGGCATCAAATATGGCAATTGTAATGTTTTACATACTTCAGACAAAAGATACATATTATAAAAATTCAGAACTCATGGTAGCTTGGGAATGAACAGAAAACTATTTGAGAAATGCGGTTGCATTGTCATTTTTCTTAGGAGAAATATTACTGACACTTCATACCAAATCACATATGTTTTCGCGTAATAAATACTCTTCGTTGCATTGTCTGGATTATCAATATCAATCGATATAGAAGCAGAAGGGTTAAGAAGCTATACGACGGTGTTTGTCATGTATTACATAGTACAAACAAAAGTGACATATTAAATACATCGAAAAAAAATGATAGGTTGAAGGAGAGTATTATTTAGGCATTAATAATGCATTTCATTGGTGAATTTTCTTTGCGGACCGTTTTTAAGTCCTTTGAAAGCGATAACATTTGCCTTGGCCGAGTGGTTAAAAATGAAAATGTGCAGGATGGCTAGATATACGTGCTGCATGCTTACTTTTTTGTTCTATATAGTGATCACGGAATGTAAAGGAGGTGAAAGCGATGGATTAATTTGGTGATAACAAGTAGCTATTAAACTATTAGATTATTATTGGAGGGATAATGTTGAAGGTAAAAAAATTGCTATTACTTTTATTTGCTGTTCCACTTCTGTTATTGGTTGCTTGCAATAATGAAGATGAAACCAGTGCACCGGAAATGGATAAGGAAGCAATGGAAAACTTTAATGAAACTGGTTATCCAATTGTTGATGAACCTATCACAATCAATTTTATGACTCGAAAACCGCCAACAACTGCTGACGATTATAACGATGTCTTAGTTTGGAAAACGTACGAGGAGAAAACCAATATCAAGATAGATTGGGGATTGGTACCGTCAGAAGGGTTTGAGGAAAAAAGCAATCTTTCACTGGCAGGCGGGGATTATCCTGAGGCATTTTATACTGCTAAATTTTCAGATGTAGACATCATGAAATATGGCGAACAAGGGGTTTTCCTTGAATTAAATGAATTAATTGATAAATACATGCCAAACGTAAAGCAGCTTTTTAGCGAACATCCGGAAATTAAAAAGGCACTTACGAATGCAGACGGAAAAATCTATTCACTTCCCACAGTTTATTCACCTGACTTCACATCAATGACAAGCAATATCAAACCTTGGATCAGGCAGGATTGGCTTGATCAATTAAATATGGAAATGCCACAGACAACCGAAGAATTTTATCAATATCTTAAGGCGGTAAAAGAAACAGATTTAAACGGTAATGGTAAAGCAGATGAAATTCCGTATGGCAATAATTCTGTCGCTGGCCTGATTGGTTGGCTAAAAGGAGCCTACGGGATCGGAAATAAAGGACGTAAGCAGGGATTTGTCGATCTTGACCCCAAAACAAATAAATTACGTTTTTATTGGACAACGGATCGCTGGAAAGAAATGCTTGAATATATAAACAAGCTATATAGCGAAGGACTTATTAATAAAACAATTTTCACTATGGAGACCAATGAGTATCATGAGACTGGATCGCAGGGATTATATGGCAGCACGGTAACCACAAGTCCAGAGACACGTTTCGGGCGTGACGAATATGTTGGGATGCCGCAATTGGAAGGTCCGCATGGTGATAAGGATTGGGTTTATGTTACAGCACCAGTTGTTCATAAAGCAGCATTTGTAATAACGGATAAAAATAAGAATCCTGCAGCGACTGCGCGGTGGATTGATTATTTTTATGGTGATGAAGGTGCAAAATTGTTCTTCATGGGAGTAGAAGGTGAAACCTATGAAGAGACGGATAATGGCGAACTGGAATATGTTGACATGCTCACAGATAACCCAGATGGATTGACCTTTGAACAGGCATTAAGACCTTATATTACATGGCTTGGTGGAGGATATCCGGCACTAGTTCAGTCGGATTATTTCAAAGGGGCTGAAAACTCACCTGCATCAATAGAAGCAACTAAAAAAATAGAACCAGATATTATTGAGGAGACATGGCCGAGTTTTCCATTTACAGTGGAAGAAAACCAAAGACTTGCGGCATTGAAAGCTGATATTGAAAAATATGTAATTGAAATGCAGGATAAATTTATTGCCGGTGAAGAACCTTTTTCGGAATGGGATAAATATGTGGAAACAGTGGAAAAAATGGGTCTTGAAGAATACATGGAAATACAACAGGCTGGATATGAAAGATTCAAAGAAAGTTAACTTATGGTAATACCAACATTCCTAAATGATTCAAAGTAATTGCTAGAAAATATACAGGCACCTATTCCTGAGGTTTAGGTGCCATAAAATCATCTTAGATTTAATATGAGCCATTATTGTTATTAACTTTGGGAGGTTGTTAGATGAAATCCAATGGAGAACAACTCAATATACCCTATTCGAAAAACAGAAAGTTTTATAGGGCGAAAAAGAACCTTTTTTTAAATTGGCAATTATATGTTTTCCTTTTACCAGCTCTTACATACTTTTTCATTATTCACTACATTCCTATGTACGGTGTGCAAATTGCCTTTAAGGATTTTATCGCGACGAAAGGGATCTTGGGCAGCCCGTGGACTGGGTTTGACCATTTTGAGCGTTTTTTTAATTCATATTATTTCTGGAGGTTATTGAAGAATACACTTGCTATAAATTTCTATCAATTGCTGCTGTTTCCGTTACCAATAATTTTTGCCCTTATGTTAAATGAGCTAAGAAATGGGGCATTTAAGAAATGGTCACAGACTTTAACCTATGCACCTCATTTTATTTCAGTAGTAGTCCTAGTTGGTATGCTTGTTGCTTTTTTGGATCCTTTAACTGGATTGGTCAATAACGCTATTGTCGCATTAGGAGGGGAGTCTGTTCCATTTTTAACCAGTCCGGAATGGTTTAGACATATATATGTGTGGTCTGGTGAATGGCAAGCATTAGGCTGGGGTACCATTATTTATTTGGCTGCGCTTGCAGGAGTGAATCCTGAGCTGCATGAAGCGGCTAAAGTGGATGGCGCGACCCGCATGCAGCGGATACTGCGCATTAATTTACCTTCTATCTTACCGACTGTAGTAATATTGTTCATTTTGGATATAGGGAAGTTCATGTCAATCGGTTTTGAAAAAGTGCTCCTGATGCAAAACTCGTTAAACTCCGAAACCTCTGATATTATTCAAACTTTTGTTTATGAAACAGGTTTACTGGAAGGACAATATAGTTTTGCAGCTGCAATTGGTCTATTTGATTCTATTATTAATATCATTTTACTGGTAATTGTAAATCAAATTGCCAGAAAAACGAGTGAAAACAGCTTATGGTAGGGGGATGCAGTATATGAAAAATCGTGGACTTTCCGACAAAACGTTTGATAGGATTAATAAACTTTTTGTAACTTTCATAGTCCTTATAGTGGTATATCCGCTGATTTTCGTTATAAGTGCGTCTATCAGTGATCCAGGGGCGGTATCAACAGGAAAAATGTGGTTATGGCCGGTTGATATTACACTTGAGGGATTTAAACGTGTTTTCCAAAATCAGGATATATGGACCGGTTACAGAAATACAATTTTCTATACATTATTAGGTACATTGATACACCTATTTATTTTATTGCCCTGTGCGTATGCATTATCCAGAAAAGAATTAAAGGGTAAAAAGATTATATTGTGGTTTATTTTATTTACGATGCTATTTAATGGGGGTATGATTCCTACCTATTTGGTAGTTAAAACACTTGGGATGTTAGATACAGTTTGGGCTATTGTTATTCCAAATGTGGTTGGTGCGTGGTCCATCCTTGTTGCGCGTGCCTTCTTCCAACAAACTATTCCCAACGACTTAGTTGAGGCATCAAAAATAGATGGAGCTTCAGACTTCCATATATTCAGAAAAATAGTATTACCATTATCTTTACCGATCATAGCAGTTATGGCATTGTTTCATGCAGTTAGCTTATGGAATCAGTACTTTAGCGCACTTATTTATTTATCGGATAGGGATATGTATCCACTTCAGTTAATCCTTCGTGAAATCCTTATTGTTAATCAAATGGGACTTGAAGAGGGAAGTGCTGGGGTTATGGAGTCACTCGTTGAGCAAGTTAAGACAGCTAGTTTAGTTAAATATGCAGTAATTATTGTATCTACACTACCGTTATTAATTGTATATCCATTTCTACAGAGATTCTTTGTAAAAGGCGTTTTGATTGGATCTGTAAAGGAATAATAGGGAACAGTCAATAGGAGGTGTAAAGTTGAGTAATTTTGTAAATGGTTATTATCGCCTTTGTGTTTGGATAACACGAATGGCCTATGTGAATATATTGTGGGTTTTATTCTCCGTTGCTGGAATAGGGATATTCGGCTTTTTACCAGCTACAGCTGCAATGTTTGCTGTTGTTAGAAAATGGGTTATGGGGAATGAGGACATACCTATATTCACTATTTTCATGAAGTCGTATCGCAAGGAGTTCATAAAAGCAAATATAGTAGGATACATTTTACTATTAATTGGTTATGTATTGTTTGCTGAACTCCAGATACTATGGGCGCAGCAAAGTACAATTTATTTTGTTGCAGGATTCGGTGTCCTAGCAATATTCTTTATGTATTTTATTGTTTTACTATATTTATTTCCGATTTTTGTCCATTTTAATTTGTCCACATTTCAATATATTAACTGGCCAGCAATTATTGGAATTGTACATCCAATATTAACAATTGTATTGGGAATTGGAATTGTTTTTATACACTATTTCACATTTGTTACACTTCCAGCATTATTGTTCTTCTTTGGCGGAAGTGTTACTGCATATATTCTGATGTGGGGAGCATCTAAGACTTTTTCAAAATATGAGCAGGTTGAGGCTGCCTGAATGGTTCAAATTAGATTTATGAAAACGGATAAGGGAGAGACGTTAACATGGTAAATTACCGTTTGTTAGCTCTTGATTTAGATGAAACATTACTTACCGGGGATAAACGAATTACGGATGAAACAAAGTATTGGATATCACAAGCCAAGAAGGCAGGGGTTATTGTTATTTTCGCAACAGGTAGAGGTCTGCAAAGGATTGGATATATTCGTGAGGAGTTAAATCTTGATACGCCTATGGTCCTGGTTAACGGTGCGGAGATATGGGAGAAACCCGGAAAGCTTTTGGCTAGATATTTTATTAGCAGAAAAGATATTCGAATGTTACACACGTTTGCTGTGGACGCTGGCGCTTCTTATTGGGGGTATAGTGTAGAAAGTCTGACTGGTCCAGGTACATGGTCGGATGAAATGTTTGATCGTAATTGGATGAAATTTGGTATTCGGCACGATGATTGTAAGGTTATCCAGGAAATAAAGAAACAAGCTGCAAATTCTACATCGTTAGAAATTACTAGCTCTTCATCGGTAAACCTGGAATTTTCATTCAAGGGTATTTCAAAGAAAAGCGGGGTCGGTAAGGTATGTAACTTATTAAATATTAATATGGAAAAAGTTATGGCCATTGGGGATAACTTAAATGACTTACAACTTATACAATCTGCCGGGTTAGGAATAGCCATGGGAAATGCCGATATTCGGTTAAAAGAAGCAGCGGATGAGATTACTGGAACGAATGAGGAAAATGGAGTAGCTAGGGCAATACAGCGTTATATATTTGGATTAAATCAAGACATTCAAAAAGAGATGTCAAGTTTAGGAGATTTATAATGATGACAAAAATATTTGCACATAGAGGAAGTTCGGGAACACATCCAGAGAATACCTTCCCCGCATTCATGGAAGCAGAAAGAGTTGGCGCAGATGGCATTGAATTGGATGTGCAGTTAACAAAAGACAATAAACTAGTCGTAATTCATGATCACACAGTTAATCGAACAACGAATGGTACAGGAAATGTTAGAGATTACACATTGAATGAACTGAAACAGCTTGACGCTGGTTCTTGGTTTAAAGGGGATTGTCATGATGCGAAAATACCGACACTCCAGGAAGTACTCACGTGGATGCAGCATAACACACTTTTTTTAAATATTGAGTTGAAAAATGTGACTTTGGAATTGCCTAATCTTGAGGAACTTATTCTTAAAGAAATTGAAAGATATAATTTAGCTCACAGGGTAATTATATCAGGCTTCAATCATTATTCACTAAGAAAAATACATGAACTCAACCCAGATATAGAATGTGCAATTCTTTATTTAGAAAAATTATTCAAGCCATGGGACTATGCAGCAATTATCGGAGCAAGGGGACTTCATCCACACAGTCCCAAAACGGATCGTGCCATGATTACGGAGGCAGAACAAAAAGGGTTTCCAGTTCGAGTTTACACTGTAAATCAAGAGGAAAGAATGAAACAGCTCATAGAATATGGCTGCTCGGCAATTATAACAGATTACCCTGGGAAAGCATTAAACGTAAGAAAGATGGTGCATAAAAGGTAGGAGAATTCAAATGGAATATATAAAGGAATTTTTTATAGCATATGAAACGTATTTTCAAGTTTTTATTAGTGCAATACTTGGATTTCTAATTGGCTGGGATCGATCATCAAAGCATAAACCGGCGGGATTAAAGACTTATACCTATGTGGCAGTTGCCTGTACTTTAATAACAATCGTGTCGATTCGCAGTGTAGAAAGTTTTAGTAATCCCCTTATTGGGACTAGAATGGATCCAATGCGGCTTGCAGCACAAATTGTGTCAGGATTAGGCTTTTTGGGTGCTGGGGTTATTTTAAAGGATGGCTTACAGGTTAAAGGGCTAACATCCGCATCAATGATCTTTTTTGTAGGGGGAGTGGGAATAGGTATAGGTGCAGGATTTTATGGAATTGTCATTTTTGCAACACTAATTACCTTTGTCCTTACAAAAATCGGATTGATTTTTGAAAAGCAAAATATATCTAATATAAACATTAGTTTACGAAAAAAGGCAAAGTAGCCTAGGAGGAGTTAATATGTTAAAAATAGGAGTTATTGGAGTTGGGTCTATTTCAAGATCTCATATTAAGCCATATTTAAAAAACACGGATGTGGAGATCGTTGCACTATGCGATAGTAATGAAAATAGATTAAAAGAGAAGGGGGACCTATACGGGGTTTCCCAGTTGTATACGAATTATCAGGACCTATTATTAAACAAAGATATTGAGGCTGTCAGTATCTGTACCTGGAATAATTCACATGCTGAAATTGCTATCGCAGCATTAGAAGCTGAAAAGCATGTCTTAGTAGAAAAACCGCTGAGTATGAATGTGGAAGAGGCATTAGCAATAGAAACAGCAGCTGAAAAGTCCAACAAGGTTTTACAGGTAGGTTTTGTCAGAAGACATGGGGATAATGTAAAACTAGTAAAATCATTGATTGATAATGATGAACTTGGTGAACTTTATTATGCAAAAGCATCCTACTTAAGAAGATTAGGAAATCCTGGTGGCTGGTTTAGCGATATTTCCAAATCTGGCGGTGGGCCGTTAATTGATCTTGGCGTTCATGTGATTGATATATGCTGGTATTTAATGGGGAAGCCACGCCCCGTATCAGTTAGTGGGAACACCTATTCAAAATTGGGAAATCGAAGTCATATTAAGAATTTATCATTTTATAAAGCAGCAGACTATGATCCGAATTTAAATGATGTGGAAGATTTAACGAATGCTTTAATTCGTTTTGATAATGGGGCATCACTATTCGTTGATGTTAGCTTTACACTTCAAGCAAAAGATAACGAAACGAGTATTAAGTTATATGGCGATAAAGGTGGCGCAGAAATTGAACCAGAACTTGCGTTGGTAACAGAAAAAAACAATACAATTTTAAATGTCACCCCACAAGTTGATAATCTCGGTTTTGATTTTGCCAAAGCTTTTGAAAACGAAATCAATCATTTTGTTGAATGCTGCTTAGAAGACAAAGAAACGATCGCACCGGTAAGTGATGGTGTGCAGGTTATGAGAATACTTCAAGCAGTTTATGAATCAGCAGCCATTAAAAAAGAAGTATATTTGTAAAATCAGTTACGAAAAGGAGTAATTATGAGGGTTAGTGTAAGTATGTACAGTCTGAATCCAACAATAAAAAAAGAGAATTGGTCTGTCCTGGATTTCCTGGAATATGCGAAAAGAATTTCTTCGGATGGAGTAGAATTACTCGATATGTATTGGCGAAATAAGGACGATAAGTTTAAAGAAATTAAGCAGGTTAAGGCTGCTTTAAAGGAGCATAATTTAGCTGTTTCAGCCTATGATATTACAAATAATTTTGTAAAACAATCTTCTGAAGAACGTATGGAAGAAGTAGAAAAGGTTAAAGAAGGTATAAAGGTTGCTAAACAGCTTGGAACGAATATAATCCGTGTATTTGCTGGTGATTTACGAAACGGAATAACCTATCAGAGTGGAAAAGAGTGGATTGTCGATTGTTTAAAACAGTGTGCCGTAATAGCTGAGGAAAAGGAAATTTATCTAGCAATTGAAAATCATGGGTTGCTGGCAGGTAAAAGTGAACAAATTGAGGAAATTATTGAAAGAGTGAACAGTTCTTATGTAAAGGCAACTTTCGATACCGGAAATTTTTTATTAGTTAATGAAATGCCTCGGGAAGCTTTTGATAGGTTAAAAGAAAAAATTGTTCATGTCCATTTTAAGGATTTTAGAGAAAAGCATCCGAATGAATCCGTTAAAGGGTTTCAGTCTACAGAGGGTGTGGGGCTTATTGGTACAATTCCAGGTGATGGGCAAGTCGATTTATCCTATATTGTGGATGGATTAAAGGGAGTTCATTACGATGGGTGGCTATCAATTGAGTATGAAGGAATAGAGGATGCAAAGCATGCAACCACTGAAGCAGTAAATCGCTTAATGACTTTGGTGAACTAGGAGGATAGAAATGAAAAATATTGTACTAGTAAGGAAAGAAAAAATAGATTATGGTGCAACAAATGAAAAAGCTCTCGTACGGAATTCGATTAGCGAACTAGCATTAGAATCAGACATGGAGCCGAAAACGTTTGTGTTACCATTAACGGAACAGAATTTACGTTTTGATTTAAATGAAAGATTCAATACTTTTATACCGTCAACAAAAGTTACTAGTGATCAAGTTTCTAGCGGTAGATTATACGTTTATTTTGATTTGGAGAACTATCCATTTTATAAGAAGTTAAGTGAGGCAGTAAAAAAGGAAGCAAGAAGAAAAGGGGTTTTTCGCTTAAAAAGAACCGTGAACTATGATGAAGATATATTACTAATAGCAAGTGATTTGTACGTGTTAGCTGAATTATTTGGCGAACCGGATAATGTAATTATGAAGCATTCAAATCGTGCCAAAAATCCGTATCATATTATTTTAATGGTGAATTTCAGCGGTGGCACCATGTCACATTTGGAATATACTTTTTCAGATCATGAAAGTATGGAGTTTGATTGGAGCGGCGTAAAAAAAATCATTGAATTTAATAGTAAAGAGATGAGTCCAATTAAACCAAATAATCTTACAGACCTGCCGTTAACATATAATGCAGATGCGATCGTAGCTTCTGCACATTTAGCAGATCAGAATCTTATTGAACAGTTGAATAAATTCAGATATACAGTGGAAGAAGGTGTTCGGCAATGAGGATTGGTATGATGAGCTTTGCGCATATGCATGCACACGGTTATACAAATAGTTTATTAAAACTGCCGAATGTAGAGCTGGCAGGAATTTTTGATGATGATATGGAAAGAGGGAAAGAAGCTGCGGGTAAATATCATACGGAACATTTTGGTGATCAAGCTACATTTTTAGCTCAGGAAATGGATGCAGTAATTATTTGCAGTGAAAATATTAGACATAAAGAAATGGTTTTGAATGCCGCAAAGGCCAAAAAACATATCCTCTGTGAAAAACCGATTGCTACAACTGTTGAGGATGCGGAAGAAATGATTCGGGTTTGTAAGGAAAATGGAGTTATTCTGCAAATCGCATTTCCAGTTAGATTTAGTTCACCGATTCAGCAGTTAAAGGACATGATTAATAGGGGTGAATTAGGTGAAATTATTGCATTCCGGACTACAAATCGAGGACAAAATCCAGGTGGGTGGTTTATTGATGACCAGCAGTCGGGTGGCGGTGCAGTATTAGACCATACAGTACATATGGTTGATATAATGCGCTGGTACCTGGGGAAAGAAATTATTGAAGTAAATGCAATTGTGGACTCTTATTTTCATAACATAGATATCGATGATGCCGGTATCCTTACATTAGAATTTGAAAACGGTGTTATCGCAACACATGATTCAAGCTGGTCCAAGTTTACTGAATATCCAACATGGGGAGATGTAACCATAGAGGTCATTGGTACGAAACAAACCGTAAAAGCCGATGCACTTCAGGAACATCTAAGAATGTTTTCAACTGGAAGCAAATCGTTAAACCATTTGTTTTTTGGAAATAATATGGACTTTGGACTGATCAAGGATTTTGTTGAATGTGTAGAGCAAAGAAGGGAGCCGTCCATTTCCGGATTTGATGGCTTAAAAGCATTAGAGGTTGCTTTGGCAGCTTATAACGCTAGCAATGGTGGCAAAGCAGTTAAGCTATAAATAACTGACAAGGGAGTATGTATTCAAGTGAAAATTACATTTCTGGGAACAGCAGCTGCACAGGGAATACCAATGCCATATTGTGATTGTGTAACTTGCACGTACGCTCGTAAATTTCATGGCCGTAATATCCGTAAGAGGTGTTCATACTTAGTCAATGATGATCTTTTGGTAGATATGGGTCCGGATCTATTCGCTGCCTGTGCTATTCACGATGTTGACTTAATAAACGTGAAATATACATTAATTACTCACAGTCATCTAGACCATATATTTGTGCAAAATCTGGGGCTTCGTACAAGAGGGATGCATAACCAGACCGAACTGCCGCAATTGAAACTGGTTGCGCCTCCCTCCGTTATGACTTTACTAAACGCATATGGTGCTTCAGATGAAGGCATGAATTTGCAAAGATATCCGATTCTACCTTTTGAAAGCTTGAATTTCACTGATTACCATATAAAATCGCTCAGAGCTAAACATATGCCGAACGTAGGGGATGCGGTAAATTACATTATTGATGATGGAAGTAAAAAGGTATTAATTGCCTCTGATACTGCTATTTATGAAGATATGGTGTGGGCGCATTTAGAGAACCAAAAAATAGATGTTTTGATTATGGAATGTACCAAGGGTTTGAAGCAGGAAAGCAGTAGTGTACATTTAAATATTAAGGATTTGCAATTTATGATTGAAAAACTGGCAGGTATACATGCTATAACAGAAGAGACAGCGATTTATGCAACGCATTTTTCACATCAGCATTGTCCCCCGCATGATGAGCTTGGCGGAGTTTTAAGGAGCATTGGTGTGAACTGTGCTTATGATGGGCTTGTTTTGGAAGTGTAAAAAGATAGTAGTACAAGGGAATAATAGATTGCTTAACAATATAGCCAATACTTGGATGAAGGCGGCAAAGAGCCTATTTATAAAACTTTAACATGTATCAAAAGGAAATCTCCCTGTTCAGTCGTTCGGAAAGCAATTACCAATGATTAATGGGAGATGTGGACACGGGGTCATGGGACAAGGGGTCACATGGGACAAGGGGTCAGACCCCTCGTCCCTCTGACCCCTTGTCCCTCTGACCCCTTGTCCCTCCACGCTGTAGTGAATGGTGCGGATAAACGATTCATTAGTCTCTTATACCCGCACTCACCAATTACTCTAGGTGGGAATTACCATATTTTTAAAAATTAAAACAATTCCAATTAATCATGAATTTATAAATCTATTACTCTATAATAAAACTATCAAATTTTCTAGGAGGTATAATTTTGAAAAAAAAGTATATCGTTCCTGCAGTTTTATCTTCGGCACTATTAGTAGGTTCCTTCTCAGTTAGTGACGTATTAGCTAAGCCACATGAATCTAGCAGTATTAGTAGTGTACAGGCACAGAAGGTTTGGAATAAAAACGCAAATACCCCTATTTTCGTTAAGGAAAAATTTACAGAGAAACATGCTGCTAGTGATACATCCAATGCATTAAATTATTTGAAGAAGAATGAGAAAATAATTGGGGTTAAGAACCCTGGGGAAAATTTAAAAGTGAAAAGTGTTCAGGAAGACGACCTGGGAATGACGCATATTCGCTTTAATCAAACGAAAAATGGAGTGCCTATAGAAGGTGCTGAAGTAATTGTTCACTTTAATAAAAAGAATGAGATTGTATCTGTAAATGGTCACCATAACAAAGCTGCTGCAAATAATGCTATTGATACCGCTGCATCCATTAAAGCTGATAAAGCGCTTGAGTTGGCTAAATCATCCGTGAAAGCTCCAGAAACGTTAGCATATGAACCCACATCAGACCTCGTTGTTTATCCATTCGAAGGAAAAAATAGTCTAGCCTACAAAATCAATGTTAATTTCTTAGGAGATGAACCTGGCAACTGGTTTGTTTTTGTTGATGCAAATACAGGAGAAGTAATTGATAAGTATAATGCGTTATTGCATGCCGATGAGATTAAAACGAAACCGCATAAAGGTGTAGGGGAAGGAGTACATGGGGATCATCGGCAATTGCATACTACAATGGAGATACAATCTGGACAAGGTACAACATTTAAATTATATGATGAGTCGCACGAAAATCTAGAAGGTATTTATACATTTGATTACAATACTGGAAGCCTTTTCAAAAATAAGAGTTCATCATGGAAAGACGAATACCAAAGACCAGCTGTAGATGCGCACTATAATTCAGAAACTGTATATGAATATTACCTTAATGAACACGGACGCAACTCCCTTGATGGGGAAGGAATGGCTATCAAATCTTATGTTCACTTCGGCAACAATTATAACAACGCGTTTTGGAATGGACGATACATGACATATGGTGATGGCGACGGGGAGTATATGGTACCACTTGCTGCAGGACTTGATGTTGCTGCACATGAAATGACACATGGTGTGATCAGTCATTCGGCAAATTTACAATATCGTTTTCAACCAGGTGCACTTAATGAGTCATTCGCCGACGTATTTGGAGCACTTATAGATGAAGAAGATTGGGAACTGGGTGAAGATATTATGGCACCGACAGCCAAGGCTGAAGGAAGAATTGCATTACGCAGCCTAAGTAACCCAGATCAATTCCCGGTGTCTGAGGCAAGAGCTCCATACGGTGATGGAATGTATCCTGAACATATGGATGAATTTTATGACATGCCGATCAATGTAGACAATGGCGGGGTACATGTTAACTCATCCATTACCAATCATGCTGCATACCTAATCGGGCAGCAAATTGGAAAGCATAAACTTGGGCAAATCTACTATCGTGCATTAACTGTTTATTTAACTCCTACTTCAGACTTTAGTGACGCGCGAAATGCTATCGTACAATCGGCAGCAGATATTTACGGGGAAGGCAGTACCGAGGTTGAAGCGGTGGAGAATGGTTTTGATGAGGTGGGGATTTATTAGTGGTTTTGATAAAAGCTTGCAGGGGTCATTTTCCCTGCAAGCTTTTTTGTTGTTAGTTAACAGTAGAGAGAGGAAAAGTTTAAATAATTGAAAAGATGAATTTAAAAAATGGTAGAATGAATCTTTTTCCAATAAACTTAATAGACAGAAGCTATGTCAAGCCTCGAAGTAATTAGGATATACTAAGACCAGCTGCTAGTGGGAATCACATGCTGGTCTAATTTTTTGCTTCAACAAATATCTTTGGCGCAGATTTGAAATTTAGACACATGTTTTACATTATTGGGTATGCATGATGATTAAGATTATATTGGGTTAACCGCATGCTAAATAATCGTGTTTTATCAGATTTGAATTTCGCCAGGATAAAATGTACAATAATTGCTTAAATCTTGTTTGTTTCCATATTTTTATCAAAATCTAATTAGAACCTGCTTCCAGAAGCTGCCCCCTTTGGAGAAATACGTTCAATTGCTGCCAGGTCTTCATCTGTAAGGGAAACTTGCAGGGCACCGAAATTTTCTTGGACCCGTTTTAAACTCTTTGTTCCTGGAATTGGAACAATTTGGTCTCCCTGTGCCAACAGCCATGCTAGTGCAAGCTGGGCAGTGGTACAGCCTTTTTGTTCTGCCATTTTTTCAATGAGAGAAACGATCTCTAGGTTTTTGGTGAAATTTTCACCTTGGAAGCGAGAATATTGACGACGATAGTCATTCACTGGAAGGTCTTCAAACTTTTTAATCTGTCCTGTCAGAAAGCCTCTGCCTAAGGGACTATATGGTACCAGGGCAATCCCCAGTTCCTTTAGAATCGGCAGAATTTCGTCTTCCACTTCTCTGCTCCATAGAGAAAATTCGGTTTCCACTGCAGTTATGGGATGCACCTCATGTGCGCGACGAATGATGTCTGCTGGTGCTTCAGAAAGGCCAATATAACGAATTTTACCTTGTTTAACTAGGTCAGCCAGTGTTCCGACAGTCTCCTCAATTGGAGTATTAGGGTCGTATCGATGCTGATAGTAAAGGTCAATGTAGTCTATTCCGAGATTATACAGGCTTGCGTCAACAGATTTTTTTATATAAGCTGGGTCCCCTTTATAACCTTGCGTATGCGTGACTCCAAATTTTGTTGCAATCACAGCTTCTTCCCGCCGGCCTTTAAGTGCCTTTCCTACGAGCTTTTCATTATCTCCAAACCTTTTTTGAAGAAAAGCCTCTGTTCCAGTCCCAGTACCGTAAAGATCAGCAGTGTCGAATAGGGTGACACCAGAATCCAAAGCTCCTCGAATCGTATCGATAGAGTCTTGATTGTCTGGCATTGTCATCGTACCTAGTCCTATTGCGGAAACCTCTAACCCTTCATTTCCAATTTTTCTTTTTTGAATAGCTTGATTGACACTCATTGGGATATCCTCCTTTGATTATTGACGTGTTTCATCTTAACAAATGAACACGACTGTAACCAATGCGTGTTTATACTAGTAATACAAGTAATAGGATAACTAGTATGCAGTGAGCCATTTCTGTCTATCAATAACCGGTTCGGATCACTTTATCTTCAGTAAAATGAAAACTATACTAATAATATAATAGAGAAAGGATAGATCCTTATGCATACAAGTATTCCTTCCAAGATGTTTGGCCAATTTTTAAAGTCCAGGCGCGAACGTGTTCAGCCTGAAGAAGCTGGCATACTCCAGACTTCTGGGCGCCGAAGAACACCGGGATTGCGCCGGGAAGAGGTTGCCTTTCTCAGTCATGTTAGTGTTACGTATTATACTTGGTTAGAACAGGGAAAAGAAATTCAACCATCGAGAGAGGTTTTAACAAATATTAGCAAGGCGTTACGGCTTAGTCCGGACGAGAATGAGCATCTTTTTAACTTAGCTTACAATGAAACATTCTCTCTGCCTATCGAAAAACAATACGATGATTCACTGCAGGCTGCAGTAGATAAGCTGCCGTTTCCATCCTTCATTACAGATCAGCGTTCCAAGGTTATTTTTTGGAATCGCGAGGCAGATAAAATGATTTTTCCGTTTTCCTCTTGTGCCACCGAAGAACGGTATCTACTAAAACTCCTTTTCCTGGAGTCAAGCTTTCGGGATCGTATTCAAAACTGGAGTGAGTTTTCTTCTTATTCGGCAGCAGTCTGTCGGAGCATATATGACCGTTATCCAGAGGACGCCATTCTAAATCAGCTACTTGACAATCTAAAACGGCAAAGCAAGATGTTTCAGAACTTATGGGATCAACATCACATTCAGCAAAAAAAGGTTAGTTTCATTTCGATAAATGACAAACAAGGTCAAACACATAATTTCCGCATTCATTCAGCCTCCCATGTAGATGGAAATGAAGGTCTCCATTGGTGTATGTATGTCCCGGAATAACCGAATAATTAACATTGATCTTCTGCCAATTGCGGACAACGAATGGAACCATTTTGATCATTATTGTTTGAAAATGGTTTCTTTTAAAATTTAGTTCTGTTTTTCGAGGCTAACTAATTCAGGATCTATTTTAAAGATCCATTAAAAGTGAGGTAGAAAAATGACATACCCAACAATCGCAGAGGAGTACAGGGGTGGTGCATTAGAAAATACACACCAGGGACTTATTTGTGCGATCAATGATAAAAAAGAAATAATTTATCAAAAGGGCAATCCAGACCACCATGTGTATTACCGTTCAGCAATGAAACCGATTCAGGCAATCCCTGTATTCACAACCAATGTAATAGAAAAGTATGGTCTCAGCAGCAGGGAAGCGGCTTTATTTACTGCATCACAGCGCGGTGAACAATATCATCAGGATGCACTGGAAAGTTTAATGAAAAAATTACAATTAACCGAGGATTTGCTGATTTGCAATCACAGTTATCCGCTCAATGAGGAACCGAAGCAACAGTACATTTGGGATCATAAACCACAGCGCCGGCTCCTGCATAACTGTGCTGGTAAACATCTAGGTTTTCTGGCATATGCGAGAGAAAAAGGGTACGAGCCACATGGGTATGAGAGGATTGAACATCCCTTGCAGCAAGAGGTTCTGCGTTATGTGGCTGAATTGTCTGAAACACCTATGGAACATATACATACAGCAATTGATGGCTGCGGTGTCCCAGTTCACGCGGTTCCTTTGAAAAATATGGCAGTGTCGTTTTTGAAATTCGCTGATCCGGGACAAGCAGATGATAAAGAAATTGCCGGGGCAATCAGGAAAATAGGCAGGGTAATGAATGAACATCCAGAAATTGTAGCCTCCCATCATTTCATTTGCACGGCTTTACTGAAAGATACGAACATCATCGCAAAAGGCGGTGCGCAAGGGGTTTATTGCTTAGCGTTAAAAAAGGAAAAGATCAGTATTGCTTTAAAGGTTTTGAGCGGGTCTGAATTAGTGTGGCCGGTATTAGTTGCTGAAATTTTAAATAAGCTGAATTACAGCAATACGGACACAATTGATCGTTTATTGCAGATTCGTTCAAATGCAATAAAAAATGATAATGGCAAACGTGTTGGGGAGACCAAAATATTATTATAGGAAAGGTGTTTTGTATGCTGCTAGAAGTTATTGTTCAAAATGGACAGGAAGCAAAACAAGCTGAGGAACTTGGTGCAGATCGGATTGAATTAGTATCTGCAATACAGGAAGGCGGGCTAACCCCTAGCTTTGGGGCGATTAAACAAGTGCTGGAAAGTGTTTCAATTCCAGTTCAGGTCATGATTCGTCCGCACAGCTATCATTTTTGCTATACCAATAAGGATATGGGAGTCATCCGTGAAGATATCCAAAAGGTACTAGAGCTTGGCGGGACGGGAATTGTATTTGGTGCATTACATGAAGACAATACAATAAATGAAACGTTCCTTGAAGAAATTATTCAGCTATCTCCAGATTTGGATATTACCTTTCACCGGGCATTTGATGAAGTTCCATCTCAAATGGATGCATACCGAGTACTGGCGAAATATAAACAAAATGTAAAGCGCATTCTGACCTCAGGCGGGGAAAGTAACTGTTTCGAGGGAAAAGAGAAGCTTCGCGAGCTTGAACAAATGTCACAGAAATTGGACGGACCTACTATAATGCCTGGCGCTGGCTTAACCTCTGCTAACATCGGGGAAATTCATGATGAAGTAAAAGCTGTAGAATATCATTTCGGCAAAGCTTTAAGGATTGAAAGGACTTTTATGAATGGCTTTGATGAAAAGGTGGTTAGATCTGTTATTAATAGATTAAAAGGTGAATAAGGAAACTAAATGGTTGTATCTATTGGTATTAAAAGAAGGAATTTATTGAGTTATAAAGAATGATATTAATAAACAGGTTATTTTAGAAAATAGAACAGATAATTAGGGAGTGTATCAAAATGAATTATCGCCAATTAGGAAAAACAGATTTAACTATTAGTGAATTAAGCTTTGGTACATGGGCTATTGGTGGCGCTTGGGGGAAACTGAACGATACAGAGGCATTAAACGGGCTAGACCGTGCAATGGATGAAGGAGTTAATTTCTTTGATACAGCAGATGTTTACGGTGATGGCCATAGTGAAGAACTGCTAGCAAAAGCGACAAAAGGGAAGGAATCAACTATACATATTGCTACTAAGTTCTGTCGTGCGGGAGATATACATGATCCAGAAAATTATTCGATGAAACGTGTTCAGGAGTACTGCGAAAATAGTTTGAAACGGTTAAATCGCGAGCAAATTGATTTATACCAGATTCACTGTCCACCATTAGAAATCTTAAAAGATGGGAATGTATTCACTGTTTTAGATAAATTAAAAGCTCAAGGTAAAATAAGATATTATGGTGTAAGTGTTGAAACAGTGGAGGAAGGCTTGTATTGTCTTGAGAATTATGATGTAAGTTCACTACAAGTAATTTTTAACATTTTTAGACAGAAGCCTTTAAAAGAATTATTTTCGAAAGCATATGAAAAGGGTGTTGGCATTCTCGCGCGCGTACCATTGGCAAGTGGTTTGCTAACAGGAAAATTTGAAAAGGACACTACGTTTGAAGCAGATGATCACCGTCATTTCAATCGGAATGGCCAAGAATTTAATGTTGGTGAAACGTTTGCCGGTCTGGAATTTAATAAAGGTGTGGAGCTAAGTCAGCGGCTTGAGTGGATTGCACGTGGCAGAGGTAATATGACTAGGGCTGCTTTAAGATGGATTTTAGAGCATAACGAAATTACAAGTGTTATTCCAGGGTTCAGGAACGTAAATCAAGTTGAAGATAACTTGCAGGCATTGAATGTAACAGGTTATACACCTGAAGAAATGGATAGGCTGTCCGTGTTTTATCGGAATGAGGTTCAGCCGTATGTTAGGGGAGCCTATTAAATAAATAACATATAACACTAAAGGCAGGCGATCGTGAGCCTGTCTTTTTGTATGCGAAAAATTAATATTTAGTACAATTAAAAAATTCTTATATTGATTGTACGTACAAATTGTATTAATATAAAGATAATGATGTTATCTCATACGTACAAGATAACCTTTTTCAAAGAAAGGCGGGATATAAATTATGTTGGAAGAGTTAAAACAAGCAGTCCTTGAGGCTAACCTGTCGTTACCTAAGCATAATCTAGTAACCTTTACTTGGGGAAATGTAAGCGGTGTCAACAGAGAAGATGAATTAATAGTTATTAAACCTAGTGGTGTCCCTTATAGCGAATTAAAAAGGGATGATATGGTAGTAGTCGACTATGACGGAAATAGTATTGAGGGCAATTTAAATCCTTCATCTGACACCCCTACACATATCGTCTTATACCGAAACTTCCCGGAAATCGGTGGGGTTGTTCATACACACGCCCCGTGGTCAACGAGTTGGGCACAGGCGGGGAAAGATATACCGGCATTAGGTACGACACACGCTGATTATTTTTATGGTACAGTCCCTTGTACTCGACCAATGAGCAGCAATGAAATTATGGGAAACTATGAGCTTGAAACTGGCAACGTAATTGTTGAGACATTCAACACGTTTGATCCACAAGAAATACCTGGCGTACTTGTACATAGTCATGCTCCTTTTACATGGGGGAAAGACCCCGGGGAAGCAGTTCATAACGCAGTTGTTTTAGAAGAGGTTGCGAAAATGGCATTACAGTCTTATCAGCTAAATCCAACTTTAACATCGATTAATCAGGCGATTTTAGATAAACATTACCTCAGAAAACATGGTGCTAAAGCATATTACGGCCAGAATAATGGAGGAAATGAATGATGAAGGAAAAATATACAATTGGTATAGATTATGGTACAGAATCAGGTCGTGCTGTTCTTGTGTCTCTTACTGATGGGGAAGAAATTGCTGATCATGTAACCCTATATCCGCATGGGGTTATCGATAATATACTACCTAATTCCTCAATTAAACTTGGTCATGAGTGGGCTTTGCAACACCCAGCAGACTATCTGGAAGTATTAAAGCAGTCAATTCCAGCTGTTTTGAAGGAGTCTGGGGTTGATCCTAAAGAAGTTATTGGACTAGGAATTGATTTTACAGCATGTACAATGCTTCCGCTAAATGAACAAGGCGATCCATTATGTTTTGATAATACATTACAGGATAATCCCCATAGCTGGGTTAAGTTATGGAAGCATCATGCGGCTCAGGACGAAGCTAATCGATTAAATGAAATTGCAGAGAAAAGAGGTGAAGATTTTTTGCCTCGTTATGGCGGGAAAATTTCGTCTGAATGGATGATCGCAAAAATTTGGCAAATTTTAAATGAGGAACCTGAAATTTATAATCAAACAGACCAGTTTGTTGAAGCAACTGATTGGGTTATCTCAGCAATTACGAATAACTTACAGCGAAATAGTTGTACGGCGGGATATAAGGCCATTTGGCACAAACAAGAGGGGTATCCAGATAAGGAATTTTTTAAAGCACTTGATCCTAGAATGGAAGACCTAATAGAAACGAAACTGCGTGGTGACGTCGTTCCATTGGGGACAAAAGCTGGAGAACTTACGAAAGAAATGGCGGAATTAACCGGATTGCTAGAAGGAACTGCAGTAGCCGTTGGAAATGTTGATGCACATGCAGCGGTTCCTGCAGTAGGGGTGGTTACCCCTGGAAAACTGGTTATGGCGATGGGGACTTCTATCTGCCACATGCTTTTAGGAACTGAGGAGAAACGGGTTGAGGGTATGTGTGGAGTGGTAGAGGATGGAATTATTCCCGGATATTTTGGATATGAAGCTGGCCAATCGGCTGTTGGAGATATTTTTGCATGGTATGTAAATCAAGTGGTACCAGCTTATGTACACGATGAAGCTAAAAAAGATGGTATTAATGTTCATCAATGGCTGGAGCGAGAAGCTTCAAAATATAGACCTGGTGAAACGGGAATATTGGCATTAGATTGGTGGAATGGGAATCGTTCTGTACTTGTTGATACAGAGTTAAGCGGTGTGTTAATTGGAGCAACATTACATACGAAACCAGAGGAAATTTATCGAGCATTACTTGAATCAACAGCATTTGGTACAAGAAAGATTGTTGATGCTTTTCATGAAAATGGTGTGCCAGTTGATGAGCTTTATGCTTGTGGTGGTCTCCCGCAAAAAAACAAGCTGTTAATGCAGATATATGCTGATGTGACCAATCGTACGATTAAAATTGCTGATTCAAAACAGACACCTGCTTTAGGGGCAGCAATGTTTGGTGCGGTGGCAGCGGGATCGGCAAATGGAGGATACGATACGATATTAGAAGCGGCAGAAAACATGGCACGAATTAAAGACGAAATCATAATACCAATTCCAGAGAATGTTGCTATATATGAAAAACTCTATCAGGAATATTCGAAGCTTCATGATTATTTTGGTCGTGGAGAAAACGATGTAATGAAGCGTTTGAAATCATTAAGATAATAAAAAAATATGGAGGATGACATCATGTTACCAAAAAATACGTATGAATTTTGGTTTGTTACAGGCAGTCAACATCTTTACGGGGATGAAGCATTATCTGAAGTAGAAAATCATTCAAAAGAAATTGTAGAGGGTTTAAATAAAGAAGGGAATCTTCCATACAAAATAGTTTTTAAATCTGTATTAACAACTTCAGAAGAAATTAGACGCACAAGTTTAAAGGCTAATTCAGATGAAAATTGTGCGGGATTAATTACATGGATGCATACATTTTCACCAGCAAAAATGTGGATTGCAGGGCTTACGAAACTTCAGAAACCTTTGTTACATTTACATACACAATATAACCGAGATATTCCGTGGGATAAGATTGATATGGACTTTATGAATTTAAATCAGTCAGCACACGGAGACCGGGAATACGGGTTTATTGGAACACGTTTAAATTTGGCGAGAAAAGTGGTTGTTGGGCACTGGCGGGACGTGAATGTTTCAAGCAAGATTAAGGATTGGATGAAAACAGCAGTTGGTTATTCAGAAGGTACTAATATTCGTGTTGCTCGATTTGGGGACAACATGCGAAATGTGGCGGTTACCGATGGGGACAAAGTAGAGGCTCAAATTAAATTTGGCTGGACTGTCGATTATTATGGTATTGGTGATTTAGTTGAACGAATGAAACAGGTTACTGATAGTCAAGTGGAAGAGCTGTTTAACGAATACCAGGAACTTTATGAAATTGACCCTGCTGGTAAAAATGATGGACCGTTCAAGGATGCTATTCTTGAACAAGCCAGAATCGAATTAGGATTAAAAGCATTTTTAGATGTGGGTAATTATACAGCTTTTACAACTAATTTCGAGGATTTACATGGAATGAAGCAGCTCCCTGGACTTGCTGCTCAACGATTGATGGCGCAAGGGTATGGATTTGCAGGTGAAGGGGACTGGCGCACGGCCGCACTTCTTAGATTGATGAAAGTTATTTCAAATAATGTTGGAACATCATTTATGGAAGATTATACGTATCACTTAGAACCGGGAAATGAAATGATCCTTGGGTCACATATGTTAGAAATTTGTCCAACTATTGCTGCCACAAAACCTAAGATTGTGGTAAGTCCACTATCCATGGGAGGAAAGGGGGATCCAGCGCGATTGGTGTTTGATGGGAAAGGCGGGGATGCAATTAATGTTTCCCTGATCGAATTAGGTGGCAGATTCCGATTTGTTATCAACGAAGTAAAAGCGAAGCAATCAACTGTCGAGACACCAAATCTGCCAGTTGCAAAAGTATTATGGAAGCCTGAACCTTCTCTAAGTGAAGCAACAGAATCATGGATCTATGCGGGTGGGGCACATCACACAGTATTTTCGTTTGCAGTTACCACTGATCAACTTTATGATTTCGCTGATATGGTTGGGGTTGAATGTATTGTCATTGACAAAGATACAAACCCACGTCAATTGCGGAATGAAATGAAGTATAGTGAAGGGTACTGGAGATAAATATTGTATGAATTTTGGCGAGGCTGGGACATAACTAAATTGTTTAACCCAAAGCCGAACATTTCACCATACTAGCGAAGGAAATACACGGAGACTCCTGCGGGATAAAAAGCCTAGGTGAGACTATGTAGAGCGATAGCTCGGAATAGGCTCAGCAGCGCCCGCGGAAAGCGTAGTGTATTTCCGTAGCGGTATGTATGCACCAACTATGTTCGGATTTTATTTTGGTTAAAACACTTTTGTCCCAGGCTCGTTACTTTATTCGATAAAATTGTATGGAGTATGATATGATTAACTTATACGAATGAGTTAATAATATCTTGTGCAAATACTTGCCGGTTGAGGTGTTTTAATGGAAACAAAATATAATATGGTTAAAAAAGCAATTAAATCTAAGATTATTGATGGTACATTTACTCCGCATCAGAAGATAAGTTCCGAAAGCGAGTTAATGAAGCAATTCGATGTTAGTCGTCACACAGTACGATTGGCCATTGGTGATTTAGTGACTACCGGATGGTTGTATCGTGAACAAGGATCAGGTACATTCTGCGCGGATAGAAGTGCATTGGATACGAAGCAGAATGTAAGTAATCAGAAAAACATTGCGATAATTACGACATATATTTCGGATTATATATTCCCCTCCATTATAAGGGGAGCTGAATCACGCCTTAGTGAAAATGGCTATCAGGTGAGTATATTCAGTACTAATAATGATCATGAAAATGAAAAACGGATTTTAGAGAAAATTCTAAGTCAACAATTTGATGGAATCATTATTGAACCAACAAAAAGTGCATACTCTAATCCTAATATAGGTTATTATTTAAATCTTGAGCGCCAGTCGATTCCTTATATTATGATTAACGCGTATTACGATGAGCTGGAGCCTATTAGTGTTGTAATGGATGAGGAAAAAGGCGGATTTATGCAAGCGGAGCATTTAATCAAGCTTGGCCACAAAGAAATAATTGGATGCTTTAAAACAGATGATATGCAAGGAACCAAGAGAATGAAGGGATTCTTGAAGGCTCATCGACATTATAAAATACCATTAAATCCAAAAAATATTATCACGTATAACACATTAGAAAAATGGTCTAAGCCTATCCAAGAGCTTGAGAAACTGCTTACTACTAATAACCCGGATAAGGCAACTGGATTGGTATGCTATAACGATGAGCTTGCTATTAAGCTACTTGATGTGTTGCGTTTAAATAATATTAGAGTTCCTGAAGACTTATCAATCATTGGGTATGATGATTCCACCTTATCAGAAGTCTCTGAAGTCAAGTTAACTTCTATTATTCATCCGAAAAGTCAAATGGGGAGAGATGCAGCAAACACTATTATTGATTTAATCAGTGCAAAAATCAGTACAAAAAATAAGGATAGCTCACAAGTTCAATCCATTGTATATTCGCCGGACATAGTAATTAGAAGCTCTACAAAAGACTTAAATCCAGAGACAATTACTTCCTAGTACCAATAAGCTATTTCATTTAAGATGAGGTAGCTTTATTTTTTTGCTTAGAAAACTATAAAATTTGAATGCTGTGAATAACTGAACCACCGCAACGGCCACGTCCAGCTCCAGCGCTCTCCGACTGATGGACTTCCCTCATCTCCGTACGATAAGATCAACATCTACACATTAGCTCACCCGAGTTTCCTTTATCTCCTGCAAAGGAATGTTCGACTAAAACCGCCGCTTTGCACGGCAACGTCAAACACCCTGCATGGCAAATCTTTTCTGTGGGACGAGGAAGCGCAGTCCACACGTCGCTAAACGGGCACCTCTGCTTTTGTTCTTTGAATAAAAATTCTTAAAATTCGTATTGCAAAATAGATTTTAATAATTTATAATAAATGTACGTACAAGATGAACTGCATTTGGATTGGTGATGTACGAACGATTTATCTCATGTGTTGGAGGTGGCGGATTTTATACAGGGTCGCTTATTGTTGTTTAAATTCAATGTAAGCGCTATCTAATTAAATCTTGCTAAATCTAACCAAATGAACTTACCTATTTAAAATATTATTAAATAGGAAGAAAAAATAGGGGGAAAATTACATGAAGAAATTAAGTATGCTTTTTTCACTAGTGTTACTTGTTTTTGCTTTGGCTGCATGTAGTGATAAGGCAAGTGGCGGCGGGGAAGATGAGAAGTTTGTCGGAATAGCTATGCCAACCAAATCATCAGAACGCTGGGTTAAAGATGGAGAAAATATGGCAGAGGAATTTGAAAAGTTAGGCTATAAAACAGATTTACAATACGCACAGGATGTTGTTGAAAACCAAATATCACAGATTGAGAACATGATTACAAAAGGTGTGGACTTACTTGTAATCGCTTCAATTGATGGTGAAGCATTATCTGATGTATTGCAACAAGCGAAAAGTCAGGAAATTCCAGTAATTGCTTATGACCGTTTAATTATGAATAGTGACCATGTAAGTTACTATGCAACATTTGATAATTTCCAAGTTGGAGTGCAACAAGGTAAATACATAGAAGAGAGCCTTGGATTAGCTGAAGGAAAGGGTCCATTCAATATTGAGCTGTTTGCAGGTTCACCTGATGATAACAATGCCTACTTCTTCTGGGACGGAGCAATGTCAATATTACAGCCATACATTGATGAAGGTAAGCTAGTAGTTAAAAGTGGACAGACAACTTTTGAACAGGGTGCAACGTTAAGATGGAGCGGTGCTGAGGCGCAGAAGCGTATGGATAATCTCTTAAGTGCTCATTACACTAATGAAAAAGTGGATGTTGTATATTCACCATTCGATGGCATTAGCCGAGGTGTTATTTCCTCATTGAAAGCTGTAGGCTATGGAAATGATGGTAATCCAATGCCGATCATTACTGGTCAGGATGCAGAATTAGCGTCTATAAAATCAATTATAGCTGGCGAACAAACACAAACTGTCTTTAAGGATACAAGGGAATTAGCTAAAAAAGCTGTGGAAATGGGTGACGCGGTTGTTAATGATAAGGAACCTGAGGTTAATGATACAGAAACATATGATAATGGTGTAAAAGTTGTTCCATCCTACTTATTGGAACCAGTATCCGTTGATATCGATAATTATAAAGAAGCTTTAATAGATACAGGGTACTATTCGGAAGATGACTTAAAGTAAAAAACTCACAATAAAAATAGATGGTTTAGCGAATTTGCTTTTCGCTAAATCATCTTACTTATTTTCATCTCAGGGGGTGTGATAATCGTGTCTCAAACTATATTGGAAATGAATAATATTACAAAGACATTTCCTGGTGTAAAAGCTTTAGATGATGTTAACCTGCATGTGCAGAATGGAGAGATTCACGCTTTAATAGGTGAAAACGGCGCTGGAAAGTCAACATTAATGAAAGTATTAAGTGGTGTACATCCGTTCGGAAGCTATTCCGGGGATATTGTTTTGAACGGGGAAATTTGCAAATTTAAAACTATTAATCAAAGTGAAGCATTAGGAATCGTTATTATTCACCAAGAACTCGCGCTGATCCCTGAACTATCGATAGCGGAAAATATCTTTCTGGGTAATGAGAGGGCTAAAAGAGGAATAGTAAATTGGAATGAAACGATTACGAAAACGGAAGAACTTCTAAAAAAAGTCGGATTGAATGTATCACCACAAGAAAAAATTAAAGATATTGGCGTAGGTCAACAACAGCTGGTGGAAATTGCAAAGGCCTTATCAAAGAATGTTAAACTTCTTATTTTAGATGAACCCACTTCAGCTCTTAACGAAGAAGATAGTGATAATCTACTAAATTTATTACTTGATCTTAAAGAGCAGGGAATTACTTCTATATTAATTTCTCACAAGTTAAAGGAATTAATAAAGGTATCGGATAGTATTACGATTTTACGTGATGGTCAGACAATTGAAACGTTACCTAACACGAATAAGGATATTAGTGAAGATCGCATTATTAAGGGAATGGTTGGAAGGGACTTAACTAATCTGTTTCCTGAAAGAGAGCATAACATAGGAGAAGTTGTTTTTGAGGTGAAAGATTGGTCTGCATATCACCCTGTAACAGTAGAAAGACAAATATTGAATAATGTAAGCATTAATGCAAGAAAGGGTGAAATAGTAGGGATTGCTGGGTTAATGGGTGCGGGCAGAACAGAACTTGCAATGAGTATATTCGGTAAATCTTATGGTAAAAAAATCACAGGAAAAGTATTTAAAGATGGAAAAGAAATAGATGTCAGAAATGTAAATAAAGCTATCGAGAGTGGGATTGCGTATTTATCCGAAAATCGTAAAGAATACGGATTGATTTTAATAGATAGTGTTAAAAACAATATTACTCTAGCAGACTTAAATAGGGTATCAAAAAACAATGTTATTAATCCATACGAAGAAATTAAAGCCGCAGAGTCATTAAAATCTCGAATAAATATTAAGACTCCCAGTATTAATCAGGAAACAGTTAATCTTAGTGGTGGAAACCAGCAAAAAGTTGTTTTAGGAAAATGGATTTATACAGATCCTGAGATTCTAATATTAGATGAACCTACTCGTGGTATTGATGTGGGAGCTAAATTTGAGATTTACAAAATTATTAATGAGTTAGTAGAAAATGGAAAATCTATCATAATGATTTCTTCTGAACTACCAGAGCTCTTAGGAATGTGTGATCGAATTTATACATTATCAGAAGGTAAAATTACTGGAGAAATTAATAGAGAAAATGCAAATCAGGAAATTCTGATGAAATATATGACAGAAGGTTGGGGGTCCTAACAAATGGATGCAATTAAACATCTACTAAGTGAAAATATCAGAAGGTTTGGTATGATCATTGCTTTAGTAGGGATTGTGATTTTATTCCAAATATTGACTGGGGGAATTTTATTACAGCCTTTAAACGTTACAAACATTATTATGCAAAATAGTTACATAATCGTCCTGGCGATTGGGATGATGTTAATCATCATAACAGGGGAAATTGATTTGTCAGTTGGCTCCGTGGCAGCGTTTGTTGGAGCAATTGCTGGAGTACTGATGGTACAATCCGAATTGTCAGTATTTGCGAGTATCCTTATATGTTTATTGATTGGTGCTGTAATTGGGGCATGGCAGGGATTCTGGGTTGCCTATGTTAATATACCATCATTCATTGTTACCCTCGCTGGAATGTTATTATTCAGGGGACTAACATTGGTTGTATTAGACGGTCAAACTATTGCACCGTTTCCTGATGGATTCCGTAAAATGAGTTCTGATTTCTTGCCGGATATACTAGGGGGCGGGCAGTTTCAACTATTTACATTATTAGTAGGTGTAATAGTATCAGTTTTATACATCATTCATGAAATAAGATACCGCAGAAATGAACTAAAGTATAATTTGAAAGTAGCAAACACGCCGCTATTTATAACTAAACTAATCGTATTAGTAGCTGTAATAAATATTTTTACATATGTATTAGCTCTTTACGAAGGAATTCCATATGTGTTAATTATTTTAGCACTTTTAATTATTGGTTATACGTATGTAATGAATAACACAGTGCAAGGCAGACACATTTATGCCGTTGGTGGAAATGTAAATGCAGCACAGTTATCAGGTATTAAAACAAAAAAAGTTAAGTTTTTAGTTTTTATCAATATGGGTGTTTTGTCAGCTTTGTGTGGCCTTATCTTTGCTGGACGGCTTAATGCGGCTACACCTCAGGCAGGTAATTTATTTGAATTAGATGCAATTGCAGCAGCAGTTATTGGTGGGGCTTCCTTTACCGGGGGAGTTGGAACAGTATTTGGAGCCGTAATTGGTGCGTTAGTAATGGGTGTTCTTAACAATGGTATGTCCTTAATGGGTATTGGTATTGATTGGCAGCAAGCAATTAAAGGTCTAGTCTTATTAGGCGCTGTTGCGTTTGATGTGTTGAATAAAAATAAATAAGTAAAAGTGAGTATAAGGGGAGGCTAAATCACATGTTGATTAGCTTTCTTTTTTATGTATTCGTATTTACACAATGCAGTTGTTTCCCTGCATTGCATTACCTAAATTATAGCAATACGATCCAATTATGAAAGAATACGATCCGATTTTTAAAAATACGATCCAAATTGGGGGAAATACGAGCGGAAACCCTCCGAATACGATCCAAAAATCAAAAATACGATCCGACCGCTGCGCCGCATGCGGTCTAACTCCCATTTTGATTACCCCTCCAGTTATGAACAAGTCAATAAAGTAATTTTCTCAGTCAATGTTCTCCTAAATTATGGCAATACGATCCAATTACGAAAGAATACGATCCGATGTTTAAAAATACGATCCAAATTAGGGAAAATACGAGCGGAAACCATTCAAATACAATCCAAAAATCAAAAATACGATCCGACCGCCGCGCCGCATGCGGTCTAACTCCCATTTTGATTACCCCTCCAGTTATGAACAAGTCAATAAAGTAATTTTCTCAGTCAAAGTTCTCCTGAATAATGGAAATATGATCCAATTACAAGAGAATACGATCCGGCCGCCGTGCCGCATGCGATTAACACTCTCATTTTGATTACCCCTCCATTTATGATCAAGTCAATAAAGTAATTTTCTCAGTCAAAGTTCTCCTAAATAATGGAAATATGATCCAATTACAAGAGAATACGATCCGTTTTTTTAAAATACGATCCAAATTAGGGAAAATACGAGCGGAAATCATCCAAATACGATCCAAAAATCAAAAATACGATCCAACCGCTGCGCCGCATGCGGTCTAACTCCCATTTTGATTACCCCTCCAGTTATGAACAAGTCAATAAAGTAATTTTCTCAGTCAATGTTCTCCTGAATTATGGCAATACGATCCAATTACGAAAGAATACGATCCGATTTTTAAAAATACGATCCAAATTAGGGAAAATACGAGCGGAAACCCTCCGAATACGATCCAAAAATCAAAAATACGATCCAACCGCCGTGCCGCATGCGGTCTAACTCCCATTTTGGTCTGGTTCGCTTTTTATGAACAAGTCATAACGTATATCGGGCGAATTTCTCCTAAATAATGGCAATACGATCCAATTACATAGGAATACGATCCGATTTTTAAAAATACGATCCAAATTAGGCAAAATACGAGCGGAAACCCTCCGAATACGATCCAAAAATCAAAAATACGATCCGACCGCCGCGCTGCATGCGGTCTAACTCCCATTTTGATTACCCCTCCATTTATGAACAAGTCAATAAAGTAATTTTCTCAGTCAATGTTCTCCTAAATTATGACAATACGATCCAATTACGAAAGAATACGATCCGATTTTTAAAAATACGATCCAAAAATCAAAAATACGATCCAACCGCCGTGCCACATGCGATTAACACTCTCATTTTGATTACCTCCATTTATGAACAAGTCAATAAAGTAATTTTCTCAGTCAATGTTCTCCTAAATTATGGCAATACGGTCCAATTACGAAAGAATACGATCCGATTTTTAAAAATACGATCCAAATTAGGGAAAATACGAGCGGAAACCATCCAAATACGATCCAAAAATCAAAAATACGATCCAACCGCCGCAACCCGTTAACAAAAATATTAAAAAAAAGTATTGAAATTTTTCACAAATTTTAATACTATAGATATGTAAACGATTACAGATATTTTCTATCTAAATGTGTAAACGATTACAGGTGTGTAGCGGAGATAAAGACTTGCGCTTGTATTCAACATGCTTGGCAGAAAACCATAATTCAGGATTTTAGGTTTGGTACGGATCTTAAATCTGTTCTGGCGAGTAAATTACAGCAAAGGGTGTAGATGAAGTGGGAATATTAGTTATTGGAAGTTTTATGATGGATTTAGTTGTTCAGACTCCACGTGCTCCCGAAAATGGTGAAACAATTATTGGGACACACTTTTCAAGGTTCCCAGGTGGGAAGGGGGCCAATCAGGCGGTATCTGCTTCCAGGCTTGGCGGGGATGTGATTATGGCTGGGAAAGTGGGAAGTGATGAATTTGGTGAAGAAATGATTGCTGCTCTAAATAAAGAACAAATTGATACACGTTCCATTTTAAAGGATGAAACTAGCCCAACCGGTATTGGCATGGTAACCGTTGAGGCTGATGGCAACAACCGTATTATCGTCGTTCCGGGAGCAAATATGGCTTATGGAATGGATGATTTGCGGACAATCGAATCACAGATTAAAGCTGCAGATATTGTGGTCGTTCAATTGGAAATGGATGTACATATGATTGAACGGGCAGTCACAATTGCGGCTGATCATCACGTTCCGGTCATTTTGAATCCAGCCCCGGCACAGGAATTGAACGATAATTTGCTAAGTAAGGTTACCTACCTTACACCAAATTCAACAGAGGCTGAAATACTAACTGGCATAAAAATCAATTCAACAGAAGATGCTGAGCGTGCTGCTAATGCCCTTTTAAACAAAGGAATTGAAAACGTTGTCCTGACACTTGCAGAAGAGGGAGCATTAATCGTTAATGGCACAGGAGCACATCCTATTCCAGGTTTCCAGGTAGAAGCGGTTGATTCAGTAGCTGCGGGCGATGCCTTTAATGGCGCATTGGCGGTTGGAATTACCCAAGGGAAACCATTAACAGAAGTTGTTCGATTTGCCAATGCAGTAGGTGCGTTAACCGTGACAAAAGAGGGAGCTATTCCATCACTTCCTAATTTAGGGGAAGTAAATAATTTTCTAAATCAGAAACTAGAAGCTTAAACAGATTTTGAGAGGGGTGAATATACGTTATACCTTTTAAATGATGATAACGCTTTCCAATAAAATTTTTTATTAAAACAGGGGGTAATGAAGATGAAATTATGGAAGAAATTAATGACGATTGGCTTTGTATTAACACTGATTGTTATGGCTGGATGTTCCTCAGATTCTGATGGTGAATCCGGTGATACGGTAACACTTACTTTTTCTGATTTCCATTCGGAGGCAGACCAGGAGTTTTTCGAAGGGTTAGTTGATGAGTATAACAAAGTGCAGGATGAAGTGAAAATTGAATATACAACAACAGGTAACTTAACAGATTACTCGAATACGAAGCTGCCTGTTGCCTTTGCAAATAATGAAGGCCCGGATATTTTTATGACGAGCCCTGGAGACTTTCAAAAGTATGCAGATGCTGGGGTGTTGGCTGATCTTTCACCATACTTCAAAGATGGTGTAAAAGAGGATTTTCTGCCTTCAGCATTAGAAGCAGTAACGGTTGATGATAAGATTCTTGCACTTCCATTTGAATTGGAGCTGCTTGGTTTGTATTACAACAAAACAATGTTTGAGGAAGCTAATTTGGAAGTTCCAAAAACATGGGATGAATTATTAGCAGCAGCAAAAGAACTTACGACGGATGAGGTTGCTGGTATTGCACTTCCGACAGATAAAGGAGCTTATCTTAATTTCATTTGGTATCCTTTCCTATGGCAAAATGGGGGAAGTGTTTTAAACGAGGATGGTACAAAGTCTACATTTAATACACCGGAAGTAGCAGAAGCGTTGGATATTTGGGGTTCATTCTTCCAAGAGGGAGCAGCTCCATCGAAATTGCAAATAGACCCAACAGATATTGGAAATTTAGGTGGCGGAACAGCTGCGATGCAAATTGTCGGCACGTGGGCAATTCCTATGCTTGAAAATGAATATGCAGATGGTGACTTTGGCCTGGCACCAATTCCAATTCCTGAAGGCGGAAAACCTGCTACAGCTGCTGGAGGCTGGAAATTTGCTGTAAATGCTAATAGTGAGCATGTTAAGGAAGCTGCTGAATTCGTTATGTGGGCAGTTGGTGACGATAAGGAACGACCATTAAAATATGTAACGGAAACGAAATTTGCCTATGCACCTCGCCAATCTGTCGTTGAGGAGGGCGAAGAATTTTATGATAAAGGACTTCGCAAAGTTTTCACAGAGGAAATCTATGATTCTGCTATTCCAGAGCCTAAATTTGGTGCAGAAGTAGTAGATGCAGTTGGGGAAGCACTGCAAAATGTAATGTTTGGCGGCATGAGCGGTAAAGAAGCAGCGAAAATAGCAGATGAAAAGATTCAATCCATACTTGATAGCAAGAAATAAAAAGGTAAAGCTTAGAGGATGTCCCGGAATAGGGGACATCCTTCCTAAACTATGAAATACCTCGAAATTGACGAGGAGGAATGGTTCATGAAACGCATGAAAAAAAATAGAAGAAAAAGGAACGAGGTAGTAACTGCGTACGCATTTTTACTTCCCAACCTGGTAGGGTTAACAGTATTTGTGTTTTTTCCAATGATATATGCATTTTATGTTAGTCTGCATGATTGGAACGCGCTAAGCCCTAAGGTGTTCATTGGTTTTGACAATTATATAGAGATGGCTTCTGATAAGAGATGGTGGGCATCTGTAGGAAGAACGTTTCTGTTTACATTGATTTACGTACCTGCACTATATTGCTTGTCCTTATTTTTTGCAGTTATTTTAAACAATTTAAAACAAAAGTATCAAAGCATCGCACGGACAATGTTTTTGCTTCCTTTTGCGATAACATCAGTCATTTCGGCTGTTATCTGGATGTTTTTGTATGATCCAAGAAACGGTGTGCTTAATCAATTTCTAAGCTCATTGGGATTTGATAAATTGGAATTTCTAGGCTCTACGAATCAGGCATTGGTATCGATTGTCGCAGTAATTCTTTGGATCAATATTGGATACAACATGATTATTTTTATGGCTTCTATCAAGGAAATTCCAAAAGACTATTACGAAGCAGCAAAGATTGATGGTGCGTCAGCATGGAGGGCATTTAGGTCGATCACTTTCCCTTTGCTGAGAGGAACGAGCACATTTATTTTAATTGTAACCATGATCGCTTCCTTTACGGTATTTGACCAGATCATGGTCATGACGAGCGGCGGTCCGGCAAGCTCGACCGAAGTAAGTGTACTTTATATTTACAAACAAGCATTTGAATTTTTGAATATGGGATATGCATCTGCATTGGCAGTTATATTATTCCTTATCATTTTTATACTATCTCTTGCCCAGTTGAGATTGTATACCAAAAAGGGATAGGAGGTCTCGGGGGACAATGAAATTAAAGAAAAGTACCTTGACTATTTTTGCGATTGTTTGCGGACTTCTTATGATCGCACCAATTTACTTTTTAGTTGTAGGTGCATTCAAAACACCTGATACTGTTTTTGACCTGAGTTTACATTTAAGTAATTTTACCTTTGACAATATAAAACAAGTCTTTTCAGAAACGAATATCGTACGGGCAATTGTGAACTCGTTAATTGTTTCCGTTACGGTAACCGTTGTTGCAATGCTTATTCATGCTATGGCTGGGTATGCATTGGCACGGCTTAATTTCCCGGGTAAAACTTTTACATTTGGCTGGATTATCAGTACGTTAATGGTGCCATTTTCGGTTATCATGATTCCGCTGTATATGGTTGTGCAAAATCTGGGGATGGCGAATTCCTATCTAGGGCTAATTGTTCCGATGATATTTAACGCTTACGGGATATTTTTATTTCGCCAATTTTATCTTGAATTTCCCAAGGAGCTGGAGGAGGCTGCCTATGTAGAGGGATTATCCATTGCCGGTACATTTTTCAGACTGGTCCTCCCGCTGTCAAAGCCGATAATTGTTCCGCTGACGATTGGTTTCTTTACCGCCAATTGGAACAATTACTTATGGCCGATGATCATTAACCAAAAGGAAGAATTAAATGTCGTTCAGGTAGCATTGGCTAATATTGTTGGCGGAGGATATGAGACAGAATGGAGTGTCATGCTGGCTGCGGCATTAATATCTGCAATTCCAACATTTATACTCTTTTTCATCGTACAGAGACATTTGGTTGAAGGTGTTAAAACTACAGGGATTAAATAAATTACGAGCATCGTGTAAAACGCCATGATTTTGTATCATGGCGTTATTTTGTTAAGATAGAAGTGGTGAAGAATCTGCTAAAACAGTGGGTGAGAAGATTCAATCTGTGCTGGATAGCAAGTAATTTTTGGTAAAAGTCCAGGCTGTCCTGATAGGCAGCCTTGCATAATTAATATTTGCAAAATTGCGTTTAATTAAGATGATGCTAGACGTATATAATTGTTTGATTAAGGTTGAAAATTTTTTAAAAAAAGGGGGAAAATGAATTGAAAATGTCGAAACCATTACCAAGACAATGCCGGAAGAAGCAAATCTTGAAGTCCATTAGACATGGGATGAATTCTTATTCCATTTTTATCAGGGGGAGCATATGAAGCATATTAAGGAAACGATAAAACAACTCGAATCTTATATACCCGAGTCAACAAAAAGGCCTGATCATCATTCTTTCTGGAAGCGCACACTTCAAGAAGCTAGGAAAAATTCATTAGATGAAAAACTAGTGGAGATCGATTATCCGATTAAACAGGTGCGAGTATACGATCTAAGTTATAACGGTTTTGACGATACGCCGATTAAGGGATTTTACATGTTACCCAGGGAGCATCAGCAAAAGCTGCCATGTCTGATTATTTTCCATGGCTATATGGGAAATAAGGGCTCTGTTTCACAGTACATGAAATGGCTCATCCAAGGGTATGCGGTTATTGCTGTGGATGTCAGGGGCCAGGGCCGAAGCGGGGATTACTCCAGCTATGCATCAGATGGAATGGGATCATGGGTTGTGAAAGGAATTCTGGATAAAGAAGATTATTATTACCGGAAAGTTTATACGGATGGTGTTCGTGCGGTAGATTTCGCCTGCTCCCGTCCAGAAATAGATGCTGAACGTATCGGTATCATGGGTGCGAGTATGGGAGGCGGCATCACATTGGCGGCTGCAGCCTTGGATGATCGTCCGAAGCTTGCAATTGCAGATATGCCGAATATGTGTGACATTCCTTTAATGATGGAGCAGAAATTGGAAGGGTCGTTGACGATTGTGGAAAATTTACTGCACCGATATCCAGAACAAATAGAACTGGTTTATGATAACCTTACATACTTTGACAATTTGAATCTATCAGCCAGTATTACTTGTAAAACACGTTTTTCAGTTGGTTTAAAGGATCTAATCTGTCCGCCTCAACCGATATTTGGTGTATATAATCAGCTGCAAGCGCCTAAATCAATGGAAATCTATCCATTTGCCGGACATGATATGAATATTATCGAACACATAGATAAGACGATTGCATTTATTAATGAGAACCTATAGTCTGAAAGGATGATTGCTTATGAAAAGTTGTTGTTCAGCATCAAGAGATAATTTTGGAGATACGAAGACACTTACGGAACAGCAACTATACAAGAAACAAATAGCCTCTAAGGAGAATATGGTTTACCTTGACGGAGGAGAATTTGTCATGGGTACGGATGAGGCAGATGGTTTTCCTTCTGATGGGGAAGGACCTGCAAGGAAAGTTGCTGTTTCACCGTTTTTTATCGATAAATATGCCGTTACCAATGAACAATTCGCTAAATTTATAACGGACACAGGTTATGTAACGGAAGCAGAACAGTTTGGCTGGTCATTTGTTTTTTACAGCTTCTTAACGGATAAGGTACGAAAGGCAAATCCGCAGACTGCCCAGCAGACACCGTGGTGGGTAGCAGTAAAAGGTGCAATTTGGAAATATCCTGAAGGTCCCGGGTCTGCGATTGATGATAGAATGGACCATCCTGTTGTGCACATTTCGTGGAATGATGCGAAAGCTTATTGTGAATGGAGCGGGAAGCGTTTGCCGACAGAGGCTGAATGGGAGTACGCTGCACGCGGAGGTCTGGATGAAAAGATTTTTCCATGGGGCAATGAACTGATTGTAGATGGTAAGCATCAATGCAATATCTGGCAAGGTGAATTCCCAACAAAAAATACCAAGCGTGATGGATATTTCGGTACGTGTCCCGCAGATCATTATGAGCAAAATGGCTATGGTTTATACAATATGGCAGGAAATGTATGGGAATGGTGTGCGGATTGGTTTGACCCATCCTTTCATAAGAACAGTTTAACCAACAATCCAACCGGCCCAGCAACCGGACAAAGTAAATCCATACGCGGCGGGTCGTACCTCTGCCATAAATCCTATTGCAATCGGTACAGAGTTGCAGCCAGAAGCTCGAACACACCAGATAGTTCAACTGGTAATATGGGATTTCGCTGTGTGATGGATGTTGAGTAGGCTGGGTTTTGTGATGCATTGCCGGTAAATTTGTGAGTTTCTGGTGCGGCGAGTGGGAGATGGTGCAGTATTGCGGTGTTGCGGTGCTGGGATCGCCTAAATTTTGTCAATACGATCCGATTTGCGTGAAATACGATCCAAATGATAAGAAATACGATCCGAAAATGGAAAATACGATCCGAATCGGCGGAAATACGAGCGGAAATGCTTCAAATACGATCCGGCACTCATTCACGGGGAAATTCGCACGATCTGATACACGCACTTGTAAAATGCTTTTTCAGGAAAAGAGATGGGCCGCCTAAATTTTGTCAATACGATCCGATTTAAGTAAAATACGATCCAAATGATCAGAAATACGATCCGAAAATGAAAAATACGATCCAAATCGGCGGAAATACGAGCGGAAATGCTCCAAATACGATCCGGCCCCTCATTCACGAAGAATGCTCCAAATACGATCCGGCCCTCATTCACGAAGAATGCTCCAAATACGCTCTGCCCCCTCAACCCGGCTAATTCGCACACTACAACAACACGTACTTGTAAAATATCTTTTAGAAAAATGAAAAAAGTATTGATAAAAAATCAATAGTATAATATATTAGATTTATAAGATTTTTGAAAACCCTTTCATTTAATTTTATATTTTTTTAATGCAATGTGTAAACGATTACACATTTTTCTTCCATTACATATGTATACGTTTACACATCAAGCTTTAATCAAAAATATTTAATCAAAAATTGAAAGGGGTGATTTCCCATTTAAAGCTGTCTTATCGGAAAACATTTTTTAAGTCAAACAAAAAAGGGGAGAAATTATGAGGAAAAACAAGTTGTTCGTCGTTTTGGTTTCATTATTTACGCTAGTTATTCTAATGGCCGGATGTAAAGGGACGGGCCCAGAGGGAGAAAGTGCCGGTGCGGAATCGGAGGAGACAGAATCGGGCAAAACGGTTATCGATTTTTGGGTTTCATGGGGCGATAGCAAGGCGGATTGGTTTAATAAATGGATTGATAAATACAATGCCTCACAGGATGAAGTTGAGGTTAAAGCTACCTTTATAGCAGGGGATGCTTGGGAACAGCGAGTTAAAGCCGCTCAAGCTGCGGGTACTGGACCGGATGTTATGACAATGAACTACGGCAGTATTGTTTTTTCTGCACAGCAAGGGAAAATTCAACCGTTAGATGAATATGTTGATCCAGCAATTTTTGAGGATCTTCACGATTTTGCCAATGAATTTGTATCGTTTGATGGCAAGCACTACGCATATCCATTTAACGCTGAACCGGGCTCCATTTTACTATACAGAAAAGATTTCTTTGAAGAAGCGGGACTTGATCCGGAGCAGCCACCTGAAACGTGGGATGAGTTAATTGAATATGGCAAAAAGCTTTCCAAGGATGGCAGATATGGGTTGACAGCTGCAGGTAACACGAATGATCTGGCATGGTCTCACTGGGGTCTTCAAGCAATGACCGGCCAGTTGCCAATTAGTGATGATTGGTCTAAAGCAACGATTAACAACGAAGGCTACAAGAAGCTATTTAAATTCTGGAAAACCTTGTATGATGAAGGAATTTTTCCAAAACAGCAGCCTGGAATGTACACGGAAATTCAGCCTTTAGTCGATGGACGTACGGCAATGATGTTTAATGGTTCCTTTACATTTGATGCATTGCGAAACGAATATGCGGATGTAGTCGATAAAATTGGTGTTGCACCACTTCCTACACCAGATGGTAACTATAAGCAACCGACATCTGCAATGGGTGGATGGACATTTGTAGTAGATGGGAACTCCAAGCATCCAGAAGAAGCTGCTAAATTTATCGAGTGGTTCCTTGCGGGGGATCCGGAAATTATGGTTGATTTCTTTGAACTGTCTAACTTCTCCAGTTTCACTGGCCGCAAATCTGTCGATGAAGCATTAAAGGATCACCCTGAAGCATCTAATGATGAGTGGAGAAAAATTTTGCTTGAAAAAGTTATTCCATATGCTGTCCCAGAGCCAATTCATGCATGGGAAATCAGTTTAGCTTATGCAAATGCATTAGAGCGTGTCTATTTGCAAGGACAGGATATTGACGAATCACTGAAACAGGCGGAGAAAGAAATTAACGATTATATTGAAACAAACGATTATGCAGGAACAAATCCTCGGCTTCAGTAATTACGAGTAGAAATTTAATTTAGAGGTTTAGATAGGCAATTATATCTAAACCTCTAAATTATTAGAGAAATGGGTGGTGGGTATATGAAGAAATTGTCTGCAATTAATCGATCCGATAAGAAAACAGCTTTTTTAATGCTATTGCCGCTTATTGGCTTATTAACTGCTTTTGTTATCATTCCATTGTTTTATGCTGTATTTGTCAGTTTTTATAAGTGGAACTTTTATCAGGAGAACATCTTCATTGGTTTTGAAAACTATAGACGTGTTTTATCAGATCCATTGTTTTACAAGGCAATGTGGACTGGTTTGAAATTCGCTGCAATCGTTATTCCTGCCCAATTTATATTGGCATTCTTATTTGCTAATCTGATCCGGACGCTAGGCGGGAAATTTGGCGGCTTTGTAAAAACATCTATCTATATTCCACATGTCATATCCGGAGTAGTGGCATCGATTATTTTCCTGTTTATTTATGATTTTGACGGAGGTCTGGCTAACTTTATTATCACCTCGTTAGGATTGGAACAGGTCGCTTGGCTTGCAGATGTAAAATTTGCATTGACCAGTATTTCCATCCCAGCAATTTGGCTTGGCTTTGGTTTGACTACGCTCGTTATGCTGGCAGGATTAAATGATATTCCGAAAACGTATTATGAAGCAGCAGTAATTGATGGTGCTAATGCCTGGCATAAAATGATCTATATTACGATTCCTTTGTTGAAAAATATATTCTTGTATCTCTTGGTTGTTGGTGTAACCGGTGCGATTCAGCAGTTTGATTTACCTTATTTAATGACCGGCGGTGGTCCTTTGAATGAGACCATGACCCCAAATCTATTTATATTTACTCATTTCACCAAGGATCCTTATATGGGTTATACAGTAGCATCAGCATTGCTTCTTTTCGTGATTCTGGCAGTGATCTCTGCCGTCATATTTAAACTGTTTAACTCGAAAAAGATGGATAGTTAAACAATCCAGGAGGTGTACCATATGAAAGAAAAAGTAAGCAGGTATAGTTTTAAGATAATTGGGTTTCTTGTAGCAGCAATATCCATTTTCCCATTGTTTTGGATGGCGATGGCTGGATTCAAAAAAGAGTCAGAAGTACTTTCGTATCCATTCAAATTTTTTCCATCAGAATGGATTTTAACGAACTATATAGAGCTATTGCAAAATCCAGCATTTATGCGGTCAATTGGATTGACGCTGTTTGTAGCAGTAGTTGCAACAACATTAATTATCTTTATCAATTCAATGGCAGCATACGTATTTGCAAGGCTGGAATTTCCAACGAAAAACTTCTGGTGGCTATACGTTATTATGACACTATTTATTCCATCGATGGCAATTCTAATTCCATCGTATATTGTTGTTGCAAAGTTGCATATGCTCAACACGATCTATGTGTTGATTATTCCAGGTATCGCATCGGCAATGAACGTATTTTTAATTCGGCAATTTTATTTGAACATACCGACAGAGCTTGAGGATGCGGCGTTTATTGATGGGGCAAATCGGTTCAAGATTTATTGGTATATCTTCCTCCCATTGTCCGTACCTGTTTTCGTACTGGTTGGTATTACGGCGTTTTTAGGCTACTGGAATTCATTAATCTGGCCGATTATGACCATCTCCGATGAGAGACTGTATCAAATCATGCAGCTGTTAGCCTATTTCCGTTCTGATCAGGGAAACGATTGGGCGATGATTATGGCGGGGTCAACCATTGCTGTTATCCCGGTAGTTGTTCTCTTCCTTATCTTCCAAAAGCATCTAGTTGAAGGGATCAAAATTTCCGGTATTAAATAGTTGTTGGGGGTGGTGAATGTTGACTATAGATGTTGCGTACGGTGATAACATACGCATTTACAGCAGCTGCATCATTTTGTAATCATAATAGAGCCAATCCCCACTGGAAATTGGCTCTCTGTCCAAACGTGGCTTGGAGCGGTTAATGAGACTAGTGCAGAGTTCAAGCAGACTTATCATGGATAATCCCGCAGTGACGTTAAGTGCAGGGGCGAAATTTTGAACATGTAACGGGAAGGCATTTGATCCATGGCGAATTAGTTTCACTAGGGATCATCCTTTTTTCTTATTTGCAGAAGCGTAATTTCGATGAATTGAAGGGTGCTATAGACAAAGCCCATGTAGTCTACCATCCCGAACGGCTTCGGATTAGTATAAAAACATTGCTGAGCATTAACGCTTATAATCGGAAATTCCGTAAATTCAATACGATATTTGATCAAGTCGGATGGACATCGAAACAATTGAAGGAAATTAAGGTTATTTCTGACTATTTAGGAGGTTGACGATGCTTGTATTGGAGAATGATCATGTGTCGATATCATTTAATAAGGAAGCAGGCTGGATTAGCAGTATTTTTGATAAACAAAAACAGATAGAATACATTCCCCAAAAAAGAGATGCTGCTGCCTTTCGTCTGGAACAGGGAGATAAGATAATCAGTGATTTTCAGCGGTTTAATTATGCAGCAATGGAGTTAGCAGACGGGGAATCCGGATATAATTTCACCTGGGAAGTAACGGATCAGCTAACAGTTACTGCTAAGGTACAGCTGAATAACGATTCTGATGAACTTCATTTCTATAGCAACGTACATAATCAATCGGATAAACCAATCGTCAGCTTGGAGTATCCGATTGTTTCCAATATCGGTGCGATAACCGAAGAGGGGAAAGCTGATTATGTAGCCCATAGTTTTGCTACGGGTTTTCGGGTGCATAATCCGCTTGCCAGCTTTACGAAGGATTGGAATGGCTTTCGATACATGCCTTATCCGGAAGGCTTTTCAGGTTCGACGATGCAGTTTTTCAGCTATTACGGTCAGGATAAAGGCGGTTTATATTTCGCTGCTTATGATCGTGAAGGTTATGCCAAATGGCTGAATTTCTATAAAAATGCTAACGGACTATTGGAAGCATCCTTTATTCATGGGTGTGAGGACATAGGGGAACAAAAAGGAATTACTGTTCACTATCCAGTTGCTGTGAAAGTACTGGAAGGCAAGGACTGGTATGAAGGAGCGGATATTTATAAAGATTGGGCGACTTCACAATTTTGGTGTCAGAAAGGTGTTCTTGCTGATGCTGATGAAACAATTAAAGCTAAATGGCTGCTGGAGGATATAGGACTTTCAACATTTGGTATAAATGCTGGGAGTGATCGTTCGGAATGGATTAGAAAATATCATGCATATATCGATACCGAATTATTTCATATCCTTGGTCCCGATTGGCCAAATAAAACACAGGATTTCGGAAACAATCTTCCAGGGGGACTAGAGGATTGGTTCCCGACTAAATTTAACCAAAAAAATATCAAGACTATGGAAAGCTTTGGCGATAAATATGCCCCGTTTGAATTCGATTATTTATTTAATTTTGCAGGAGCGGATGGGGATAAAGGAAAGAAGGCAATGCAGCAGATACCTTCTTCTTCAATGAGCATCGATCAGTATCCATTTCCATTTGTATGCCCGGCAGATACTTTTGTACAAGATCTTCACGTTCGGCGTGATGAAGCACTTCAGGAAGAAGCAAATGTGGATGCTATTTATTATGACATTTCTGCCAACAATATTTTGAAGGTTTGCATGGATGAATCACATGGGCATCCAGTGGGAGCGGGAAGGCAAATCACGATGGCTTACAGAGAAAATTATTTGAAGACGAAAGAAGCAATGATGAAAAAAGCCGGTGACCATTATATTCCAATGGGGACGGAAATGATGAATGAAATTTTTCTGGATGTGCTGGACTTTTATCAGGCACGGGCCGGGGCACAACCCGCAGCACCGCTGGAAGGATGGAATGTAAGAGAACTTCTGAAGACAGGCGATGCAGAACTGATTCCAATGTTTACGTATGTTTATCATGAATATGGTGCAGTAAGATTGGACGGCTGGGGAAAGGTTGTTGAGGAGATAGGCGATTTATTCTATTTTACTGTTGCCCGGACGTATCTTTGGGGCGGCCTATATGAGCTGAATCATGAGTACAGTCCAATGGAAGCAATCGAAGGAAAGGAAAATGGTGCCGCGGAACATTACTATTCATTCGATACGGCAGGTTATGAATTTTCACCTGAAAGGGCAACGTATATTTCCCAGTTTGCTAGATTAAGAACCGGGCATGGCAACAAGTATCTGGCCTATGGGAAAATGCTGCGGCCACTAGAATTTGTCTGCGATAAAACTTCTCTGGATTGGTTTCATTATAACTGTGACAAAGGCTTCAATGAATTTCATGATTCGGGGGAATTAACCGTAAATTCTATTGTCCATTCTGCATGGCAATACCGTGATGAAGGTATCGGCCTGTTCTTTGCCAATGTCACCGATCAACCACAAAGGATCAAGCTGGATTTGGATTTAAACAATTATTCATTAGCTAAAAATGAATATGCTGTTTATCTGGTTAATGAAACGAATCGGGAGAAAATGTTTGGTATCTATTCGAATGAAGTAAAAAATATTGAACTGGATATTACCGGAAAAAGTGTTATTCAATTGGAAATTTTTTAGAAAGTCATTGGGGCAGATGGAAAGGATTAAAACGGAGCGTGGCTGAAATGGAAGTTTTTCGGATAAGCCTGGATTTACGGATTGGAAAAATAATTCGGAGGGAGGTATGAGAAATGGAGAAAAACATGAATGTTGTATTTATCATGACAGACCAGCAGCGGGCAGATGTAATTGGTGAAAACCGCCACCCTTGTGCGGACTTTCCAAATATGGAACAGCTCAAGCGTGAATCTGTATCGTTTGCTAACTTTTTTACCGCGGCATCACCATGTGTCCCTTCACGGCATACCTTTTTGACAGGAAGACAGCCTTGGAGGAATGGTGTCAGCGGCAATAGGAAGTTTAGTACGGAAGGCGAGACAACGTGGATGCAGCTTTTGCGAGAATACGGATACCGCTGTGTTTCAGTGGGGAAGACGCATATGGTGCATGCAGGAAGCTTTCATATTCCAGTTCCAGTTGGAAAATCATTTGGTGAGCAGGATGGGTGGAATCATTTTAATCCGGAAGCATCCCCGGAATCGGATGATAACTATTATGATATCCATGTTGCAAGAAGGGCTTGTGATGCATTGGAACGCTTAAATGATACTGAACCATTCGCTATGTTTATCGGTTTTCACGCGCCGCATGAACCATATGTTATGCCAGAAAAATACTTGGACTTCTGTAAGCCTGAGGATGTTCCATTACCGGCAAATCGATCAGCTGATGAATATGAAACGAAATCAGAAGCATACCGAAGACGCCGTGATCTGTTTAAAAATATGTTTGGAGACATGACCGAGGGGAAAATGCGGAAGGGAATCGCGGGTCATTTTTGTTTATTGAAAATGGTTGATGATTGCCTGGGAATGATTAACGATAAATTAAATGAAAAAAATCTGCTGGAAAATACATTGATTGTGTTTGCGTCAGACCATGGTGAATTGCTGGGCGAGCATAACTTATTCAATAAAGCGGCAACAGCTTATGAATCGGAAATTCGGGTTCCGTTCATGATTCGCTATCCAGACGGATTCAAAGCAGGAGAAAACATTACGGGTCTGGCATCAAGCATCGACTTTGTACCAACACTGTTTAACATAATGGGACTAGAACCAGATGTAACGCTGCCAGGGCATTCATTGGTACCGTCCATAGAAGCGGGGAGGGAAGTCAGAGATTATGTGACACTTGCTGACGGTGATGGCACAATGGGAATTCGAACAAGGGAGCACAAGCTCTGGTATAACGCCAATTTAAAAGATGGAGAAATGTATGATCTCATCAATGATCCGGACGAAATGACTAATTTATATAATCATAAGGATTTTAAGGAACTGCGAAGTGAATTAGTTGAATTGATGCTTCATGCAAGGATGGTCGATGACGACAGAGATAACCTTCCTACAAGACGGGAAAAGCTTTTGCACGATGAAGTGAAATCTTCGTATGAGCCTGAGGTGGTTTGAGGAGGATTTGGTGAAATGGGCAGAGCATTCGGGAACATCGGCAGGAGAGCAAGAATGAATATCGGCGGGAGAGCAGGAATATCGTCAGGAGAACGAAATATCGGCAGTACATCCAAAACATCACTAGCATTGCCTGAATTTTTCTAAAAACTTATCATTAAACAGTTGAAAGCTTAGTGGATCTATTATATAGTATATGTAAACGATTACACAATTTAATAGGAAGTGGTCCATTGGCGAATGTAACGATTAAGGATATTGCGGAAAAGTCGGGGGTTTCAACGGCGACAGTATCAAGGGTTTTAAATCGAAGCGGCTATGCAAGTGCGGAAATTAAGGATAAGGTTTTCTCGGTGGCAAAGGAATTGAATTACCGGCCGAATGGCATTGCCAGAAGTCTTAAGATGCATAAGACCAATACAATAGGAATCATTATACCGGATATTTCCAACCCCTATTTTATGAAAATTTCAAAAGGTATTGAAGATGTCATCCAAAATGAGGATTATGTTTTGATTTTCGTAAGTGGAGATGAAAGCCCTATCAAGGAGGAGAAAACGCTGAAGGTTCTTCTGGAGAATAGGGTAGAGGGGATTGTGCTTGCTACATCCAGTGAAGACGATGAAAACATTACAAAGATACAGCAAGCAGGAGTGCCGGTAGTATTAATCGATAGAAAATTAGAGAACCAGTTAGTTGATTTGGATTTTGTGGTAGAAGATAACGTTGAAGCGGCATATCAGCTTACGAAATATTTAATTGAACAAGGTCATCGCCATATTGGTGTGATCAATGGTTCATTAAAGGTAAGTACCGGTATGGAACGTTATATGGGATACAAAAAAGCAATCATGGAATATGGAATGGAAGAGAATGCTGATCTTGTATTTAACGGCAATTTCATACAGGAGGATGGGGAAGAAGCGGTTGCTAAATTTTTCGAAAGAGATACAAAACCGACTGCAATCCTTTCCTTTAATAATACGATGACATATGGAGCAGTTCTGCAGCTGTCTCGAATGGGGTTAACGGTACCCGATGACATTGTAGTTGCTTCCTATGGTGAAACAGAAATTGCTCAATTGCTAAAACCACCCGGCATTATAAGTGTCAAACAATCACCATATGAAATGGGTGTCAGGGTTGGTGAAATTTTACTGGAACGATTAGCAAATAAAGAAAAAGAGGCAACGCATGAAATATTCACGCCTAAACTGGATATTTATGAAAATAACGTCAAAGAGGTGAAGTAGCAATGACAATAATAAACGATGTTAAACAAGCCATAGAAGTAGAAGCGGATGCTATTAAAGCGCTTGCGGATCAGGCGGGTCCTGAATATGAAGAAGCTGTTTCATTAATTCAAAACAGCAAAGGAAAAGTTGTGATTACTGGAGTAGGGAAATCCGGGCATATGGGCAAGAAGATTGCTGCTTCTCTTTCCAGTACTGGAACACCGGCGTTTTTTGTACATAGTACGGAGGGTGTTCACGGTGATTTGGGTATGATCGAGAAGGAAGATGTCGTTATTATGATTTCCAATAGTGGTGAGACTGCAGAAGTATTAAGTCTTCTTCCTTCATTGGGAAAAATTGGCTCTAAAAAAATAGCTATTACGTCAAAAAAGGCATCAACATTGGCTAAAAACAGCGATGTAGCACTGACGTATCACTATGCGAAAGAAGCCGATCATCTGGGACTTGCTCCAACAACAAGCTCGACGCTTACACTTGTAATTGGGGATGCCTTGGCAGTAGCACTATCTAAAGCAAAGGAATTTAAAAATGAGGATTTCCACCTGTACCATCCGGGCGGAAGTCTAGGCAAAAAATTATCAAACTAACAGACTATCAAAGATAAAGGAGAATGAACGATTATGTCATTTGTAGGAACATCATTAAGAGATTTATATCGCGTACGGGACAGTAAAAGAAAGCGTGCATCAAGCTATGATACTACCGGCGGCAACAGAGACTTTTTGAAAATTTACCCGGGTGATGCAGTGGATATTTGTGAACTGGAGGGCTCCGGCTGCATCACACATATTTGGATGACGATGGCACCATTAGATGATGATGTGGAGGAGTATTTGCACCGTAAAGTTGTCTTAAGAATGTATTGGGATGGGGAAGAGAATCCGAGTGTACAAGCACCGATTGGGGATTTCTTTGGCATGGGTCACGGAATCACAAAGAACTATTCATCAGCCCCATTACAAATGAGCCCTGAGGATGGACGGGCATTAAATTGCTTTTTCCCAATGCCTTTTGGCAAAAATGCCAGAATCGAAATTGAAAGCAATGCAGATGATCCGATTAAATTTTACTTTTACGTAGATTACGAGGTTTATCAGGAGGAAATTGATAGCCCGCTACGTTTTCATGCATTGTGGAAACGTGAATTGACGAAAGGTATTGATGATAAAACAGTTTCCAACGCTATCTATTGCTTCGGAGGTAAAAATACAACAGGTGACGAAAACTATGTCATTTTAGATGCAGCAGGAAAAGGGCATTATGTCGGCTGCAATTTAAATATTCATAACCTGAGATATACGCAGGAATGGAATTGGTATGGTGAAGGAGACGACATGATCTTCATCGATGGGGAAGCATGGCCGCCATCCCTTCATGGTACAGGAATGGAGGATTACTTCAATACTGCTTGGTGTCCGCAGCAGGAGCAATCCACCCCATATCATGGATTAATCCTTGGCGGGGATCCGAACTGGGCTGGTAAAATTTCTGCCTATCGTTATCATATTCAAGATCCGGTTATGTTCGACAAATCGATTAAGGTTACGATTGAGCATGGGCATAATAACCATCGAAGTGATGATTATTCAAGTACAGCCTATTGGTATCAAACAGAACCACACAATACGATACATCCGATTCTGCCTGTAAAAGATCGCCTGCCATTGCCGGATATTTTACCGCAAAATGAAGCGGATTTGAAAAAGTGTTTTGATTATTAATTAGCATCGTTTAAAGTATACAGCTCCTGCAAAACTTCCATGTAATCATATATTACGAAGGGTTGCAGGGGCTTTTTCTATTGAAGGGTTAGAAGGCATGGCGGGTATATGGTTCTATTTGTAAATTTTGCTGCCTTATATTTGACAGTTTTCGTAAAATGAGTGTTTATTTTTTTCGAATATTATGGGTGGATGGTCGCTCGAGTTCGGTTGCTTCTCGCTCGAGTGAGGTGGATTGTCGCTCGAGTGAGGTGGATTGTCGCTCGAGTGAGGGTGGATCTCGCTCGAGTGAGGTGGATTGTCGCTCGAGTTAGGGTGGATCTCGCTCGAGTGAGGTGGATTGTCGCTCGAGTGAGGTGGATTGTCGCTCGAGTGAGGTGGATTGTCGCTCGAGTGAGGTGGATTGTCGCTCGGGTGAGGGTGGATCTCGCTCGAGTTAGGGTGGATCTTGCTCGAGTGAGGGTGGATCTCGCTCGAGTGAGGTGGATTGTCGCTCGAGTGAGGGTGGATCTCGCTCGAGTGAGGTGGATGGTCGCTCGAGTGAGGTGGATGGTCGCTCGAGTGAGGTGGATTGTCGCTCGAGTGAGGTGGATTGTCGCTCGAGTGAGGTGGATTGTCGCTCGGGTGAGGGTGGATCTCGCTCGAGTTAGGGTGGATCTTGCTCGAGTGAGGGTGGATCTCGCTCGAGTGAGTTGGATTGTCGCTCGAGTTCGGTTGCTTCTCGCTCGAGTGAGGTGGATCTCGCTCGAGTGTGATGCTTTTACGAAAACATCTTAATTTAAAGATAAAACTAAAGGAGATGTTAATTGTGGCGTTACTAAAATGTGAGTTTACTTCGGAGATATTATCGATAAGTACATCCATGACAGTTATCCTGCCACAGGAACGGGCAGCTGGTCATGGAAGAAAGGGTCATCCAGTCCTTTATCTGCTTCATGGCTACATGGATGATCACACAACATGGACACGACTTACCTCGTTGGAAAGATACGTGGAGAACATGGGGCTTGCAGTCATCATGCCACAGGTAGGTCATAGCTATTATACAGACATGGATAAGGGGGGGAAGTATTGGACCTTTTTAACGGAGGAGTTACCACATGTGGTTCATTCCATGTTTCCCCTTTCAGATAAGCAAGAGGATAACTTTGTTGCGGGACTTTCCATGGGAGGCTATGGCGCATTGAAATGGGCACTGCGATTTCCTAATAAATTTGCTCAAGCGGCTAGTATGTCAGGGGCACTTGATGTTGCGAGTTTTACCAAACGTGTATCAGGAGACAGAAACGAAGAATTTAAATGGATCTTTGGAGAACAGGATATTCAGGGAACGGAAAATGATTTGCTGTGGCTTCTGAAAAAACATCAACAATCAGGCAGTAAAATTCCGTTAATATACCAGAGCTGCGGAACAGAGGATTTTCTATATGAGGATAATATTCGTTTTAAGGATTTATGTCAGAAGGCAGGCTATCCCTTAAAAACAGAGTTTGATTCGGGTGACCATAATTGGCTGTATTGGGATAGAAAAATTAAAGATGTATTAAACTGGCTTCCATTAAAAAGTGAATAGTTCTGTGAAAATGCCAGCTGTTCATTATGATAGTTTTAATTAGGAACAGGGGAGGAAATCTATTTTGAAACAAGCGGAAACGATATCGATCGGTGCAGGCTATTATCCGGATCATTGGCCAAGGGAAAGATGGCATGAGGACATAAATTTAATGAAAGAAGCGGGAATAAAAGTATTAAGGCTGGCTGAGCTGTCCTGGTCTTTTTTAGAGCCTAGGGAAGGGGAATTTGATTTCGCGTGGCTTGATGATTTTATTGCGCTGGCTTCAGGTGAAGGATTGCAGATTATCCTTTCTACGCCAATTGAAGCGTCACCGGTTTGGCTGCGGCATAAACATCCGGAAGTTGTTCGGACCGATAGCTTTGGCAGAATTCATGGTGACCGCGGTATGCATTGCCATAATAACTCCGATTTTATTTTTTATGTAAATCGTATTGTAACAAAAATGGCAAAGCATTACGCAAATAACCCTGCAGTTATCGGCTGGCAGATTGACAACGAACTGCGAAATGTGGATTGCTACTGCGGGGAATGTCAGGTCGCATTCAGGAACTGGCTCAAGGATCGATACGGTTTCTTGGGGGGATTAAACGATGCATGGGGTACTTGTTTTTGGAGTCAGGTTTATCATGAATGGGATGAAGTGACGTTGCCTTCTGCAGATCAGTTAACCATATCCGTAAGTCAGAAGCTTGATTTTACCCGGTTTGGCTCCGATTCAACTGTCAATCACCTGAATCGGCAGGTTGATATTATTAGAAGCTATGCACCCCATCATTTTATTACCCATAACATGCTGGGCTGGTATCCGAAATTAAATGCGTACAAGCTTGCAGAGAAACTTGATTTTATCAGCTGGGACTGCTATCCGCACGTTGACGGGGATAATAATATTGAGTGTTTTTTACATGACCATTACCGGGCTGTCAAAGGCAAGGGTCACTGGGTAATGGAACAAAAGAATGGCTATTTTAACTATAGTGATTATAATTTGGCTATTGAGCCTGGATTGATCCGCTTGTGGACATACCAGGATATTGCCAGGGGTTCTGATGGTGTCATGTATTACCGGTGGAGATCAAATAAATACAGCGGTGAACAGAATCCAAATGGACTGCTCAGACATGATGGTACACCTAGAAGACCGTATTATGAAGTCCAGCAGGTAACAAATGAACTGGAGAAGTTTGGTAGTGAGCTAATTTCAACAACTGTCGAGGCTCCTGTTGCCCTCATTTACAGCTATGACCAGATGTGGGCATTTGAGGCTCATGTACAATACAAGAATTTTGACCATAGGGAACATCTCTTAACCTATTACAGACAATTAACTAGGTTAGGGATTACGGCAGATTTAGTAGACCCAACAGCAGATTTATCGAAATACAAAATGGTTATTGCCCCGTCCATGGCAATGATCAGTGATGAAATACATGCGAATTTTACATCGTATGCAGAAAACGGCGGTTGTTTAATCATCGGTGCCAGAAGCGGTATGAAGACATGGTCAAACACAACACATGAGATGGCGTGGCCGGGGCTGCTTGGGGAGATGGCAGGTGTTGCGGTTGACGAATTTGAAGTGCTTCCAGATAAATATGCAAATTCCATTACTTATAATGGAAAGGACTATCCTGTAAAAGTTTGGCTGGACATGCTTGATACGAAAACAGCGGAGTCGCTTGCAACCTATAATGAAAAGTTTTATGCAGGCAGAACCGCTATTTCAAAGAATAATTTTGGGAAGGGGGTAGTTTATTATGCTGGCGTGATGGGGAATAGTGAGCTTGCCTATGACCTATTGGCGGATATTGCAAAGGAAAGGAATCTATCCGTTACACTATTGCCAGCGGGAGTGTACGTTTCTACTAGATCGAATGAAGCGTGCAGCTATACATTTTATATAAACATTAATAGGGAGCCGGTTCATGTTATTTTACCTGAAGATGGGGTTGATGTCATTCAGGAAAAGAAAGTATCTGGAGAAGTTGGTATTGAAGGATTGGATGTGCTGATTGTGAAATTTAGTAAATAGGGGAAGTATGCAGGCTGCTCCGGGATTTCTTATGGAGCAGCTTGTTTTTCCTTGGAGTCTGCAAGCTCTTTTTGGTTCTGTACTTTCACAAAAGCAAAATGACAATACCACATAACAACGAATGCAAAGATGCTACCGCCAAATACTGCGATCAATATTGGCACTAAATAATTAATGAGATAAATTACAACTGCCGCTATCCCCATTAAAATAGAAATAACAGGATGGGTGATCATGATCAAAAAGGCATTTTTGAATACTTGAAGCAGCTTTGTTTCAAAATGGACAAAGACAGGAAAAATGTAGCAGGCAGTTAATAGAAAGATTACGATAACAAGCAATAATGGGTAATAGGCAAGCTGCAGAAGCGGATTGGCTGCATCCTTGGTTATCATTAAATCAAGATAAAGTATATATCCAGCGATACTAAGTATATAGCCTAGAACATTACTTTTAGCAAATTCCTGTTTATAAACAGTCCAGAACGTTTTAAACACTGGGATGTCGGTTTCTGATAAAACCCATTTTCGGACAACAGAAAACATCGCAGCGGTTGCTGGAAAGAAACCTGCTGCAATTAAACCTAGTAACGAGAATGCAACCCATAATAGATTGACATAAAATAATTTCGTAACCCAATCTGAAAATCGATAAATACTTCCCATTAAACCTGTTTCCATACGCCAGCCTCCTGTTACCTAAGTATAATGTTCTATATTTTCCAAAAGTGTTGATTTATTAATAGATTCATAATATAGTTTGTGTAAGCGGTTTATTATACATTTGTGTAATCGTTTACACATCTATTTTATCTCTTTTTTGAGAAAAATACAATAAGCTAATTTTCAAGGATGAGGAGGAAGAGAAATATGTTTAATGGTTTAGGAATGGGGTTGGGGAATCTTTCCCGGCTTTCAAATGCAAAAACACGCTCGATCAGTCCGGAAAATTTTACTGGAGAAAAAGGGAAAGGTGCAATGGCTACTGAGGGAACGGGGGCAGAACCAAGCAGAGATCTAGGAAAGGGCTGGAAAATCTCCCCCTCGGTAGAAATTAAAGGGAACACAACACACACGGTGGCTGAAATTGATGGACCAGGTGCGATCCAGCATATTTGGCTAACAACACATCCAAATCATTGGCGCACGTCGGTTATCCGCATGTACTGGGATCATGAGGAAGAACCATCTGTGGAAGTTCCGCTGGGCGATTTTTTCTGTAATGGCTGGGGTGAGCGCAGTGATGTGAATTCGATCCCTGTCGCAGTAAACCCTGCAGGTGGATTTAATTGCTATTGGGAAATGCCGTTTCGTAAGCATGCAAAAATTACAGTCGAAAATATCGATGATGAAAGTATGATCCTTTATTATCAAGTGGATTATGCACTAACGGAAGTTCCTGAGGATGCAGCGTATTTTCACGCACAATGGAACCGAAGCAATCCATTGCAGTATAAGGATGTTCATACAATTGTCGATGGAATTAAGGGACATGGACATTTTGTTGGAACATACATTGCATGGCAGGTAAACAGCAACAATTGGTGGGGAGAAGGCGAAGTCAAATTCTATATGGATGGTGACGACGAATACCCAACAATATGCGGAACGGGTACGGAAGATTATTTTGGTGGAGCATGGAACTGGGAACAGCCAAAAGGGGAGTACAGAACCTATTCAACTCCATACTTAGGCATGCATCAGGTTATCAAGCCAGACGGACTATACAGGGCACAGCAGCGATTCGGTATGTACCGCTGGCATGTAATGGATCCGATTCGTTTTGAAAAAGATTTGAAAGTAACCATTCAAGCACTAGGCTGGAGATCGAAATTCAGATACTTGCCACTGCAGGATGATATTGCATCAACGGCATTTTGGTATCAGGCAGAGCCACATAATACGTTTAAAGAGCTTCCTAGCAGGGATGATTTGGAAGTTATTTAGTAGTGGTTGATGTGTAATCGTTTACAGATTGTAGGTTGAGTGCGGGGATTGTTTGCTTGAGAGAGCAGAAATATCGTCAGGAGAGCGTGAATATCGGCAGGAGAACAGGAATATCGTCAGGAGAGCGGAAATATCGTCAGGAGAGCGTGAATATCGGCGGGAGAGCAGGAACATCGTCAGGAGAGTGTGAATATCGGCAATAGAACAGAAACATCGGCAGAAAGTTCATATCCGACGAAATCGGCTAACTGGCCGATTTCTCCCACCCTGCTAAAAGCTTCTAAGGGAATGCTCGATAAAAAATACGGCTCTCTTATACTTAAAATTGACGGAATATTGGTAATTATAATTTCACAAAAATCCAAGGAGGTAAACAAAATGAAAAAGAAGCCACTTATTGTTGCTGCTTCAACGTTACTGCTTGCTGGCTCCATCGCGACACCATCAATGGCAGAAACTAAACAAGAGTCGTTTGAGCTGATAGCAACGAAGGCTAAAAAGGTTGCAAGGGTAACAGGGGCAACACTTGAGGGGGAGGACATTCCAAATCCAAATCAGACGCATACCAATTATGGGTTAACAGCGACGGATTTGGGGATTGTTTGGGATGCTACAACGGATCCAGATGATAAAAAAGTGATGATTGCATTTGGTGATTCCTATGATGATGGATGGGGTGGATCAGGTGGGGGTGGTGATCCTGAAGGCTGGCGAGGGAATTTGCTTGCTATTTCCAAGGATACCGATCTATCGGATGGGTTGAGTTTTTCTTCCATGATCACGAAGGAAGACGATCCAAACTATGCAAAGGAAATCATTCATTCCGAGCATGACACTTCAGGTGATGGTGATTTTACGGCTATTCCAACGGCCGGTATTACTGTTGGGGACAGGCATTTCATTCATTACATGCAAATCAAAAACTGGGGTGCTAATGGAAGGTGGAATACGAATTTTTCCGAGATTGCTTATTCGGATGATGAAGGGCAAAATTGGACTAAATCGGATGTGAAGTGGGATGCAGACAGTAAATTTGCGCAAGCCGCCTATGTGAAAAAGGATGGCTATGTGTACATGTTCGGTACGCCTGCTGGCAGATTTGATAATGCTTATCTAGCGCGGGTTGCGGAAGAGGATATGCTTAAAAAGGCAAGCTACGAATATTGGGATGGCTCAGGCTGGGTGGAAAATGATGAAGAAGCGGCCGCACCAGTCATTGATGTACCTGTAAGCGAATTATCTGTGCAGTATAATTCTTATTATGACAAATGGATCATGATGTATCTGAATGAAAACCGCTATGCAATGGTGATGAGAAGTTCCTCAAGTCTTACGGAAGGCTGGTCAGCAGAAACCGTTGTCGCAACAGGTGAGGAGTACCCAAGTTTATATGGAGGGTTTATTCATCCATGGACAAACGATGGAAAAGATCTTTATTTTCTCATGTCAGAATGGGGACCGTACAATGTTGTGCTAATGAAGGCCGAGCTCGATATTGGCAAACCGAAACCGAATCTTGTAGCGGACCCTTCTTTTGAAGACCAGGATTCGGAAACGATAGAAGATCCGTGGGTACTGGAAGATGGTGAAGGTGGTGTAGATGCTGCACTAGGAAATTCAAGGGGCGGCAGCAATAATGTCTTTTTACGAAACACCTCGGGATGGAACGGAATTACGCAATCTGTTCAAGTAGAAAAAAACACAGTATATGAGCTTACTGGTTTTGTAAAAACATCGCAAAACAACAATGCAGGCTATTTTGGTGTACGCGGTGAAAATGGAGATATTATCAAGGAAACGAAATTTGAAAGAAACGATAATTATACGAAGCAAACGATCAGGTTCAATTCCGGTGATAATGAATCAGTTACCGTTTTTACCGGAATGTGGGCAAATGGGGATACGTGGGTTCAAATCGATGATTATTTACTTGTTGAAGTGGACCCCACGCCGCCTGTTATTACATTAAACGGGGAGGAGACAATTGAGGTCCCATTAGGTGCTTCGTTTGAGGATCCGGGTGCAACAGCAGATGATAATTTAGACGGTGATCTTACCGATAAAATTCAGGTGTCCGGGGAAGTAAACACAGCTATAAAAGATACTTATACACTGACATACACTGTTACGGATGCTGACGGGAACAAAGCGGAACCGGTAACGCGAACTGTTAAAGTAACTGGCGAGGACTATACACTTAGTGACACTGAATTTACAGATAAGAATGGAAATCCGATAACAAAACTGCCTAAAGATGGGTTAGTCATGGGAACTGCAGCTATAAAGAACAATACAAGTAACGATAAAACGGTAGCGCTGGCCGTAGTACTTTATGACAAAAAGGATAACGTTGTCAATGTTTCTGGTGTAACAAAAGCAATTAAGCCAGGTGTTACGGAAACATTTACTGGCGGGTTCATGATGCCGGGTAACAATTCAGGCTATTATGCGGAAGTATTTTTAGCCAAGTCTTTAACAGATTTAGAACCGATTTCTGATGTGGAAAGAATTGAGCAAAAGTAGTATACAGGAGGAACGAATATGAAGCGCGATATTCCAGACTGGCTCGAAAATTGGATTTCAATACAGGATACACCATGTGATGTTGTGCTGACAGAAGAGCGGGCTGGCATTACGGGTGTTGAAGTTAAATGGGGCGAATCTTCTAAGGATGTTTCACAAATGCAGCTAACAATGGAATTGACCGATCCAGATATACAATGTGTGTGGAAACCGCATCTTTCGCCAGAGGAGGATATGGTAGTAGGGGATTTTGTCTTTCGCTCACCAGCAATAATTTTTGAAAAAGCTGATAGCATGTTTGCATTGATACCAGATATAGATTTTTTAAATGAGCAGCGAACCGCACCGCATGTTATGGATTATGTTGATACGGAAAGAAAGCTGTTTTATGGTCTTGGACACTATGAAAAAACGAAACATGTCTATCATAGGAGCGTTCATAAATCTATTTTTCTGGAAAGCGGTCAAACGTTGTTCCGCTTCTATCTTGCTGAATGGAAACAGACAGAAGGGAAGCGGGATTTCACACCAGTTGTGACTTTTTTATGGGAACGATTTGGTAAACGAAAAATGGCTGGAAATACCAGCAGTTTAAAGGATTTGGAAATTTACGCGAAACATGCTTACGACTGGGCGTTTAATCGTTGGGAAAATGTTGTGTGGCAGGAATTTGAACATAATCAAAAAGCGGTTGGCGGATGTGTATTCATCGTTCGTGCTGCGCAATCTCCAGGACGTGGCGAGGAGAACAATTGGAGGGAAAGGAAAAGTCTGTGGAATCAAGCCTGGTTCTCCAGTTTAAGAAGTGCATATGGCTATCGGCTTTGGGGAGACAAATGGAACAATCCCGATATGATCAGAAGAGCGGAACTAGCTAAGAATTTTGCTTTGGCAGCACCGCAAACGAATGGTTTGTTTCCATCTGTTTATTGGGCGAATGCCGAACAGGGTTGGGAAAACGGGAACTGGGGACATTCGGATAGAAGGCCGGAACATCATGAGGAATATGGTCATTTATTAGATATGTCATGGACCTGTTTGTGGATGCTGAAATGGTATCGTGACATTGAACAAAATGATGACTTATTAGCTTATTCGAAAAAATATGCCGAGCGCTTGCTTAAGCTGCAGCATGCTAATGGCAGTTTTCCAGCCTGGGTTCATGAGGTGACTGGCAAACCATCACCATATCTTTTCGACAGCCCGGAAACATCGATGCATGTGTGGCTGTTATCCCGGTTGTATAGCATTACAGAGGATGATAGATTTTTAGAAGCTGCTGAACGCGGGATGGAATTTGTGATGAAACATATCATTCCTCATGGCCGCTGGGAGGATTTCGAGCTGTACTGGTCCTGTTCACGTTCGTGGGATGGGAAAAAGTATGGCGAAAAGGATAAACGAAGCGGACTGTATAATCAATGTAACTTTTCCATTTATTGGACAGCTGAGGCATTGAAGGAATTATATGCTGTGACGAAAGAAGAAGAGTATTTACTGGAAGGGGAGAAAGTATTAGCCGAACTTTCGCTGTATCAAGCGATTTGGGAACCGCACTATTTAGGTGTTCCAACTTTAGGCGGATTCGGTGTGATGACATCAGACGATGAATGGAATGACGCACGCCATAGCCTGTTCGCACTAACCTATCTTGACTATTTTAATCTGACCGGTAAAGAGGAATACCACTGTCGCGGGATATGGGCAATGCGTGCTTCGTTTTATCTGATGTACTGCCCGGAAAATCCGCTTATCAAGGAAAGGTATGAAAAGACTTTCCCGCATTTTGGTGAACGCGATTATGGTTTTGAAATGGAGAACTCCCATCATGGTGAAAATGACGAATTCCATACAGGAGAATTTACAATATTTGATTGGGGAAATGGATCTGCAGCCAGTTCGTTAGGGGAAATTTTAGTGAAGGGTTACTAGATATATAAAGAAGACTTAGCCAATGAGGTGGTTAAGTCTTTTTTGCTAAGAAGTGCGCGAGCGTGTGGAGGTTTCCTAAATTATGGCAATACGATCCGATTTTGGGAGAATACGCTCCAATTATGTGAAATACGATCCGACTTTGGGAGAATACGATCCAAAATCCTGAAATACGTGCCAAAAATGATAAAATACGATCCAACGCTTAATTTCGTGTCATCCACTTTTCAAGTTCGGATAGGGACAAATGATATGTTTTGTCTTTATAAGAACCACTAGTTGGCAAATTTGATTTTTGTAACAATTTTGCTGCTACGGAACGTGATTCAATATGAAAATAAGATCTAAATTGCTGATTAGTAATTGTATTATCTATTAACAAAAAGTAATCCGCCAAACCCCGTAAATGCGCATCCTTACTTACCGAATTACAGCTTGTGCATTTCCAGGAACCCCTATTTCTCTTTAAGGATAGTTTCTTGCAATCCTCACAAAACAATCCTTTTTGTAATTCCTCACTCTTTATACCATACCGCTCTAACATAGCTGGCTTTGACGGGGTATGTTCCGATACAAGTTGTTCGGCAATTTTATTCAGCTTTTTTACAGTCAAAATTTTGTTTGGGTACAAATCTATTAGCGGATGAATTTTTTCAGGAAGATTCACAGCGTGTGTAACTTTCTCGTAGAAATTTGGATCATTGGAATTTGTATTTATAATGGCGGATGAATTGCTTATAACTACATAAGAAATGATTGGGATGTTGGGAAATTTGTGCTGCCGTAACCAGGAATTTAATTGTAAAACGTGCCGGTTTGACTGCGTTATCGGATAAGAAAAGCATTCCTGTGTACCGTCAGTTTTTGTACGGATTAACTGTTTTGCCGGTTCATCAAAAAATAATGTGCCGGTCATGTTTTTAACTTCTAATAGGATAATATAGGATGGGGAAAGGATTAGGGAGTCTATTTGGAAGTATGTATCATCTTTCCAAGGAAGCCGCAGATTGTGGAGAAACATGTATTTATTATCTTCCAAAAAGGATAAATGATAGTCGATGGACTGTTCACCGTAGTAGCCTGCGTACCTTTTTCTTAAATCTTCCTCAACTTTGGGCCGTTTCAGATGATTGTATGGGAGCCTTCGTAAAATTGCCTCCAATATGAAAATCTCAATAGGTATTTCTCTGTCTTTTAGTAACAAAATCTCACCTCTATTATTTTTATTAGCTATATTCGCCACTGAAAAACGATTATCCTGCTGAAATAATTGAATAATTTATGAACATCCCAGTATGATGCCGCCTAATATTTGGCAATACGATCCGATTTTGGGGGGAATACGATCCGATTATGTGAAATACGATCCGAATTCAAGAAATACGATCCAAATCCAGCAAAATACGATCCGATTTCAAGAAATACGATCCAAACCACTCAAATACGATTCAAATCCGAGAGATACGATCCCCCAAAATTTAAACCGTGATGTAAAAATACTATCCGCCATATTCGCCACTGAAAAACGATTATCCTGCTGAAATAGTTGAACAATTTATGACCATTCCAGTATAATACCGCCTAATATTTGGCAATACGATCCGATTTTGGGGGAATACGATCCAATTATGTGAAATACGATCCGAATTCAAGAAATACGATCCAAATCCAGCAAAATACGATCCGATTTTGAGAAATACGATCCAAACCACTCAAATACGATTCAAATCCGAGAGATACGAGCCCCTTTCAAATACGATTCAATTCCGAGAAATGCGCTCCTCCCTCAAATACGATCTAATTTCGAGAAATGTGATTCCCAAAAATTAGAACCGAAATGTAAAAATACGATCCAAATCATGAAATACGATCCCCCACTCAAATGTAATCCGAACTTATATACGAGCCAAACGATATATCCAGTATGGCCCGTATAGTCTATTTATCTAGTACGGGAAATTCGCCTATTCGCAGTCTTGCGCATCCGTATGGGACAAGTTCTAAACCCTTCAATTCCGCATTATTATATGGCTTTGGATTCAAAGGTGGCGATCCTGCTGAATTTTTCTCCATTATCCAGTTGGATAGCAGCCGGCCTTTTGTCACTAATTTAACCGGCGCATCCTCGGTACGAAAAGGCTGATAGGATACACCATTTAATTGCACATCAAAGTCTTTCTCCAACGCATATTGCCAGGGGCTGCTAGGGTAGACCTCCCAGTCATGAAACTTTTCCCGTTTCTGTGTGCGGATCCACTGTTCCTCAATTGGCAATGCAAATACGAGCGGTCCGCGGGTAACACTGATGGCGTAATTATTTCGTTCTTCCACTCGCACTTCCATTGGTAATACTAGATCGATTCGGTCATTATTTTTCCACACCCGGTTAATACGTGCAAACCCATCTTCGGCATTAACCTGTAAAAGCTCACCATTTATTTTGATTCGCTGATTGCTGCACCAGTTTGGAATTCGTAAAAATATTGGGAAGGCAGCCTCATCGGATAAACGTATTTTAATCGAAACCTGCTCACGGAACGGATAGGCACCACCAACCAGTAATTCCACATCTCTACCATCTGCCACCGTTGTTTTAACATGACACGGTGCATAGGAAATTGCAGCCAGTCCTTGATCCTCGGTTGCCATCCATAGACTTGCGGTAAATTTTGGCCAGCCTTGATGCATATTTGCTGTACAGCAGCCGAAATGCGGTTCAAGCCCAAAAGTATTCGCATCAGGTCCATTCACCCATGGCCGGTTGGCAGCATTGCACATGATTTGGTTAACCTGCTGATCATACTGGTGAGCATCCCAGGCAGGAGAAATTGTTGCCGGCAAAGCGTTAAATACGACTTTTTCAAGGATATCAGCAAACCTCCCATTACCAAGAATGCGAACAAGATTTTCCATGCTGAACATGTATTCGACAACCGCACATAGTTCAGTACCTTGGCTTGGATGCGTCCCTGACAACCATTCATCACCGGAAAACATCCCATTTGCCTGCCCGTGATAGGTCATTAAACTTTCGATTCCTTTATAGGCAGCATCACGGTCCCGATCCTCGCCGGTTTGCCTGAAAAATAATGCAGGAGCCTTCGTGGCCATCGCGACATTTACGACATGAACGCGGTGATCCCATTCTGTTTGCTTACGCTTATAAGGAAAATTTGAAAAAATTCGCGTCCAGTCAATTGTCTGTGTACGAACAGTTTCCGCCAAGTTAAGAAGCATATCATCGTTTGTTTTTTCATATAGCCAATGAATGGACAACAGCAGATCTGCACCTCTTGCCTGGGACCATTCCTTTAATGGAAAACGAACGATGGCCACATTTAAATACCGGAAATACCTTGTCATGAAGGGGATTACCCGCTCATCATTGCTTGCTTCCTGGTATTGTGTCAGCACCTTGAGCATGATAACATCCTGCCACCAGTCCTGTTTATTCATATGGACATTAAAATCGGCTTCGGTATTAATTGTTGAAAAATGATTTGGACCAAACGACCCATCCTCTTTTTGACTGGATAATGTCCACTCAATCCAGCGTTTAGCCTTTTGCAGAAGCTGTTCATCCTCTAATAAATATGCCAGTGGTACGAGCCCATCTAAATAGTACGGACCTCGTTCCCAGCTGTCACCATCACCGCCAAGCCATCCATTGTTTGGACCGACATCTTCCCAATGTTCCTCCAGATGGCCGGTTAATCCATCACGTTGTATTTTTAACTGATTCCGCAGCCATCCTTCAGGTTTTATGCTGCCAAGTGGCAATGATCGGAACTTAGAATCTATCAGCTTAAAATCTCCCATTTTATCACCCCATAAAGTTGATATGTTCATTGTAGAGTGATAGATATTGAAAGTGAATAGCATATTGTAACAATTTTTTTCACTTTTATAACATTCTGTGGTGTAGTTAAGGTATTGATAAAACGGCGCTTGATCTGATATCGATGGTTTGGGCAACTAAATTGCATGAGCGGCCGTTTTTGAAAATACCGGTATATTGTAAGGGAACAATCGTTTTTGGAGAATATCAGCAGTGCTGTGAGGAAGCGATCATTTTGGAAGATGCCAGCCATATTGTCGAGTATATTCATTTTGAAAAATACCAGCCGTATTTTGCAGGAATCCGCCATTTTCGGAAAATATCACAGTCTTGCTGGAATTCAGCAGTTATTAAAATTTTACCGCTCGACCAAAGCTGAAATCGACCGCAGTTTATCATATAATTATAGACACACGATTTGCATAATCAAAACATAGGAGGTGATGATGAAATGATACTAAAATTGCTGGCACCGCCATTGCCTTCTTTCATATCTGGTGGGGAGGATACGTATGAAATTGGTCAACATCATCCAAACAGAAAAGGTATTGGTGTATTTGATTTAATTGTAGTTACAAAAGGTGTATTACATATAAGTGAAGATGATGCCCGTTATCAGGTGAATGAAAAGGAGACTTTAATTCTTTATCCGGATGGTCATCATTATTCCGCGATGCCTTGTAATAGCGAAACTCACTTTTACTGGTTTCATTTTATAACAGCCAATAAATGGACGACTATTTCCCCGGAGTTAACCAATTCCCAATATAAGGAAGCAATGCATGATGATCCATTTAAGGTGAAGCATTTTTCTATAAGGCTGCCAAAGCATTGCACTATTGTTAATTGGGAAAAGGTAGAGTGGCTGTGCGGGCAAATTATTGATCCATCTCCAGAACTGAATCTTGCCTGGGAATTTCAGCAGCAATTATTATTTCAAGAACTGCTGCTGGAATTAGCAGCTAATCAGGATGCAGACAGGTTATTACCTTCTGTCGCTCTAGCGGAAAAAGCTGCAGCATATTTGCGGAGAAATTATACAAACAAAGTCAGTTATCAGGAGCTGGGCAGGGTACTGCAGTTTCATCCGAATCATATTGCCAGGTGCATGATTGATGTGCTGGGGTTTGGACCGAATGAATATGTGAATCGTTATCGTATTGAGCAAGCTAAAACGCTATTGATTTATACCGATTGGCCGATCGAACGAATAGCCGAAAAATGCGGGTTCTCCCAGCTTGCTTATTTCAGCAGGTTTTTTAAGAAGCTGGAGGGAGTTAGTCCAAATCGTTTTAGGAAGATGGGGAAGGGATAAAGGAATTGCTTTACAGTAGATTTACTTTAATAAACAAACGAATAGAGATATTAAAACCCATTCTTCGGGATCACGATAGCATACGCACCCCAGTGTACGGTCCTCAGCGACAAAAGAAAGGTCACTCGTAACATCTTCCATTCTTTGTGTCGTATAGCTATTACTTATGGTTGACTAAAGCGGAAGAGCAACCATAAATGCCAAATCAAACAACATTTGTGTAAGTACAATTATTAGAAAACATCCATGCAGTAAAATACCTTTAATAATTAACTTAATTAATTATGATATACTCAAAATAAGAATTAACAATGGAGGATGCTTATGCGACGGGGTACTTTTCAATGGATGAAATCAGTAAATAAATCGATCATACTTAATAAAATACGGACGAACGAGCCGATTTCAAGAGCTCAAATTGCGAAGGACACCAAGATCACACCTCCAACAGTCAGCAGTATCGTAAAAGAATTAATTGAGCAGGAGATTGTGGTGGAGAGTGCTGTTGGTGACTCTAAGGGTGGCCGGAAACCGACGCTGCTAATGATTAATAGTAGGAATTTTTATATTGTTGGTGTCGATGCTGGGCCAAAAACAGTTGATTGTGTGCTTGCTGATTTATCAGGCAGTATTATTGAACGCTCATCCCATCAATTGGAGCTGCCCATTACAAATAATCAATTTTTAAACGTATTGAAATCGGCCATTCGCACTGTTATAAAATCGTTTCATTTAGATATGGAAAAAATCGTTGGAATCGGAATAGCGATGCACGGGGTGGTGAACGTTGAAACCGGTACATCGATTTATGCGCCCAATTTGAATCTGTCCGCTATTCCTATTAAAGAGGAGCTGGAGAAGGAATTTGGATTGATTGTTAAAGTAGAAAATGACGCAAGAGCCATGGCATTGGGTGAAGCATGGTTTGGCAATCATGGTCAAACAGATAGTATGCTGGCAGTAAACCTCGGCCGTGGGGTCGGGGCGGGAATTGTGATTAATGGAAAGCTATACCATGGCGCTTTTGATATTGCTGGTGAAATCGGTCATATGATGGTGGATATGAATGGAGAAGTCTGTGCGTGCGGCAATCGCGGTTGCCTGCAAACACTTGTGTCAGGACCAGCTATTGCACACCGGGCGGAAAAGGAATTAGGGCTTGACCTTGGAAAGATTGCTGGTGAAGATGTTTTCCATCTGGCAACTGAAGGTAATCGTGCATATGTAAAAATATTAGAGGATACTGGTACGTACATTGGAATGGGCTTAACAAATCTAATTCACATCGTTAACCCTGAAAAAATTGTCCTGAGCGGCGGCGTTACAAATGCTAAGCAATTCATCTTGGAACCAATTAGAGGGGCGATAGCAGAACGTGCATTGACACCACAGGCGAAGCAAACAGAGGTTGTCATAACGGAACTTGGTAAGGATGCGACTATATTGGGGGCTGTTGCATTGCTGCTGGTGGAATTGTTTGATTTGGTATGATAATAGAAATGAAGCGCGAGCGGGACACAGGGTCAGACCCCTTGTCCCAAAAAAAAATCGGGACGCGGGGTCTGTTAACTATACCCCGCGTCCCGATTTTTTTAGATATACTACCTGTCGCCTTTAACAACGCCAAATGAAAACACGGTTCGCGATTCATACTTTTCATCTGGCGTAAGCACTACCGATGGAAAGCCTTCATGATGGAGTGAAGCAGGGGAGCTTTGTGTTTCAAAGCACACTCCCAAATAATTTTTTGATTGCCCTTCTGCTAATTCGAGGTCGTTCCCAAGACCATTCGATGTATACATTACCATTCCAGGCTGATCGGTCTCAATGGTCAGTATACGTCCGCTTTTAGACTCATTTACAACAACACTTTCCTTTTTTTGATGGTCAAAAATAAAATAATGATCATACCCGTTACCCGCAATGATATTTTGGCCAAAGGATGATTCTATTCCATCCATTATCTCTCTGCCATTAGAAAAGTCGAATGAAGTACCAGTGGCATCCAACAGCCGTCCCGTTGGTATAAGTGCATTATCCAGTTCGACAAAGTGCGTGCTGTCCATTGTAATGTGATGATGTTGAATTGTATTTTTCAAATCGCCACTTAGGTTAAAATATGAATGGTTCGTCATTGTCAGAACTGTCGTTTTAGTTGTCGTGCCTTCATAAGAGATTGTGAACTGATTATCATTGTTAAGCTCATAGGTAACGGCAGCATCCAATTTGCCCGGATATCCACCTTCACCATCTGGACTTGTGTGTGTCAGTTTTACACCGACTGTCGACTCGGTTTGAAAGTCTGTTGAATTCCATAAAACCTGATGAAAACCACTTGAACCTCCATGCAGATGATTTTTTCCTTCGTTAGGAGTTAACGAATATGTTTTTCCATTCAATTCAAAATTGGAATCCTGAATTCGTCCCGCGATCCTTCCGATTAGTGCACCGAAATAGGTGGAATTTGTAAGATAGTCATCGTAATTTTTATAGCCGAGAACAACATTTTCCAAATTGCCGTTTTTATCCGGAACCACTATGCTTGTAATAATCCCGCCGTAGTTTAGAAAACTTACCTCCATACCGTTATCGTTCACTAAAGTATAATGCTTCCAATTATGTTGGATGTCTTTTGTATTTATTTTCATGCTATCAGCTCCGATTATGATGATGATTTATGGTATCGATGAAACGTTTGAAAGCTTCTTTTCCTGTTTTGTTTTGTTTAAATACGCCTGCATCTTCCAGTACCCGTGAGAATTTTGCACCTAATTCCTTCTGTACGATAAGGTCGGCTTCCGTGGTATCTGACTGCTGTCCGTAAGTATTTTTAATATGATTGGCCCATTCCTGATGATAAGAATTTACGTTAGCTAATTTACCAAGAAGGAAACGTTTGATTTCTTCCAGTTCATCCTTTAATCTTGCTGGCAATACAGCAAGTCCCATTACCTCAATTAACCCGATGTTTTCCTTCTTAATATGATGTACATCTGCATGTGGATGAAAAATTCCTAATGGATGTTCGTCAGTTGTTCGATTGTTTCTTAATACGAGATCTAGTTCATACACCCCGTCACGGATTCTAGCGATTGGCGTTATCGTGTTGTGTGGCGTTTCATTGGAAAAAGCCTTAATGTCTACTTCTTCGTCTGAGTAATTTTTCCAAGTGTTTAACACATGTGACGCTGCATCTAGTAGCTGGTCTTTGTGAGCGCTTTTTAACCGAATGACAGACAGCGGCCATTTTAATACGGCAGCAAATACATCGCCAAAACCGTTTAATGCAAAAGTAAAACTATCCTTTGTATTCGTCATGGCAAATTCATATCGTCCAGCCTGATAATGGTCGTGGCTTAATATGGAACCTCCTACAATCGGAAGGTCTGCATTCGATCCGATAAAGTAGTGGGGGAACTTTTCCACAAAAGCAAGCAAACGCCCGAATGCTTCCTTATCAATTTTCATATCCCGATGCTCTTCCGCCAAAAGAATACTGTGCTCATTATAATAGACATATGGTGAATATTGAAGATACCAGTATTCTCCCAATAGCGGGACACGAATAACCCGGTGATTAGATCTGGCTGGGTATCCCGTTCTGCCAGCATAGCCTTCATTTTCAATACATAAAACACACTTTGGATAATGAACATCTTTCTTCATTGTGCGTTCCCGTTTAATTTGTTCCGGGTCTTTTTCCGGTTTTGATAGATTGATCGTTATTTCCATGGCGCCGTATTCTGTATCTGCTTTATAATGGATATTTTTCTTAATCCGGTTCATTTGGATGTAATTGCTGTTTTTGCTTAATTTGTAAAAGTAATCTGTCGCGTCTTCTGGTGATTGGGCGTATTTTTCGTTAAATATACGGTTAACCTCTGATGGTCTGGCAACAAAGCAATTCATGATCTTGGCTGCAAGGATCTCTTTATCGTCAAAGACATCATCGATAACACCTTGCTCGACAGCAAAGCCAATTACCTTTTCCAAACTGTTAGGAATAGAATTGTCTTCCGCTTCGATGGCCGATTCCGGGAATGATTCAAGCTGTAATAGATGAAGGATTTGATTGCGCACATAGATTTGGTCTCCGGGTTCGATTAGTTCCACATCAACGGCTTGTTTGATAAGTATTGCTATATGCTGATAAATTTGCATTACCTCACATCCTTTTGGTAGCCATGCGGGTGGTTTGAATGCCAGTTCCATGCATCTTCAATGATCTTCGTTATCGATGTCCTGCTCGGATTCCATCCAAGTGCTGCTTTAGCTTTTTCGGATGAAGCAATTAACGTACCTGGATCACCTGCTCTTCGTTCGCCCATTTTCGCAGTGATTTCTTTTCCCGTGACTTTCCGTGCCGTATCAATCATTTCTTTTACAGAAAATCCTTGATTGCTTCCCAGATTGAAAATATCACTCTTACCGCCGTCGTTTAAATAATCAAGTGCTGCTAAATGCGCCTGAATGAGATCCTCGACATGAACATAATCCCTAATGCACGTACCATCAGGTGTATCATAATCATCTCCAAAAATGGTGATATGTGATCGCTGGCCTAGTGCGGTTTGTAAAATAATTGGGATGAGATGTGACTCTGGATTGTGATCTTCGCCAATTTCGGCTGTTTCCCGTGCACCGGCAACATTGAAATAACGCAAGGAAACGTATTTAATGCCATATGCAGCATCACACCATTTCATCAGTTTCTCCATGGTAAGCTTCGTTTCGCCGTATGTGCTGGTTGGATTTGTTTTCATTTCCTCTGTGATCGGGACTGAATCTGGCTCTCCGTACGTTGCTGCCGTGGAGGAGAAGACAATTTTGTTTACACCATATTCTTTCATTGCCTCAAGCAATACTTGAGTCCCATGAACATTGTTGTCGAAGTATTTCAATGGTTTTTCCATAGACTCACCGACAAGTGAGTTTGCCGCGAAATGGATAACAGCATCGATGGATTCTTTTTCAAAAATGTCTCGCAAAAAGTCATTGTTACGGATGTCGCCTTGATAAAATGCTGCATCAGGGTGGACTGCTTCCCTGTGTCCAGTCTCCAGATTATCGACAACAACAACTTCTTGTTTATTATCTATTAATTGATACACTGCATGCGATCCAATATATCCCGCTCCGCCTAAAACTAATACACTCATTTATAACACTCCCTCGGTAATTTCTTTTGCCCCATCACCAATCGCAGCCGTGTAAAATGTGGCATCATAGCCAATTTCAACCAGGTAGGCTTCGTTAACGTTTTCTTTAAACCGATTAACCTTGTCTTTTTGAATTATAGCAATAGCACAGCCGCCAAAGCCAGCCCCTGTCATGCGGGCCCCTAACACACCATCTTGTTCCCATGCCGCTTTAACCAGTGTATCAAGCTCTATCCCTGTTACCTCATAATCCTGCTTTAGCGATAGGTGCGATTCATTCATGAGTTTTCCAAAGCTATCAAGGTCACCATGCCGTAATTTTTCTAATGCTTCTAATGTACGGGCATTTTCGTATACGGCGTGTTTGGCACGTTTTTGATTGGTTTCGTCTTTAATGAGATGCCTATGCTGCTCGAATTCTTCCTTTGTCAGGCCGCCAAGACTTTTAATGGAAAGCCCAACCTGTAAATCAGCTAGAGCCTGATCGCATTGGGCTCTGCGTTCGTTATACTTTGACCCGGCAAGCGTCCGCTGCTTATTCGTGTTCATAATCATGATGACATGATCATCCAGTTCAATTGGTGCATATTCGTGTTCCAATGTTTGACAGTTTAATAGAATCGCATGGTCTTTTTTCCCTTTTCCAATTGCAAACTGGTCCATAATTCCGCTGTTAACACCAATATACTCGTTTTCTACTTTTTGTCCTAATTGAATCATATCTAAACGATCAATACTAAGGTCAAATAATCCTTCTAAAAGAACCCCAGTGGCCATTTCGATTGAAGCGGATGAGGAGAGACCAGCCCCATTCGGAATGTTTCCGTAAAATAGAATATCTGCACCGGATTTAATGCTATGGCCAGCATTTTTAAGATATTGAATCATTCCTTTAGGGTAGTTCGCCCAATCGTGATCATTCTGAAAAGTTAAATCAGCAAGGCTGCACTCCACAATTCCTGTTTGCGGAAAATTCATCGAGTAAAAGCGCAATTTTTGATCACTGCGTTTTTGGGCAAGTGCGTACGTCCCAAATGAAATCGATGCAGGGAAGACGTGACCGCCGTTATAATCTGTATGTTCGCCGATTAGGTTGATCCTGCCTGGGGCGAAGAAGATGCGTGGCTGCTGTTTGGTTGTAAACGTATTTCTGAATTGCTTTACTAAATCATGAATCAGCATAGTAACCTCCTTGAAGTTTATTAATTAATTTAATTAAGTTTATATTACTATTTATTTTAATGAGTTTCAAGGATCTGTTTATATTAAATAAATAGACACAATGAAATTAAAAGTCCAATTTTGCAAAAACGGATGTGACTCATTTGGTCTTAACTATTCGTAGTAGCTTTATTATAGTGAACGTAAGGGAAAACTAGTATGAATTATCTTTAATAAACGGATCCTGGCAAGGGTGATAGGTATGGATAAACGAAGTATAGCGGTGTTAAATCAACTATTACAATCAGATTCGTATTGCAGTGTTCAACAGCTGGCATCGATGTTTAATGTTTCAAGACGTACGATTTACAACGATCTTGATAAAATTAACTATTGGCTGAAGGAGCATGATTTATCAGAAGTTATGCAGGTCCGGTCAGAGGGATATTATTTATGTGAAGATGAGAAACAGCAGATTTCAAGGAATTTACAGGTTACGGATGATCCATATTATGAATATTCTCCTGTGGAAAGAAGGTCTTGGATTTATATTTATCTCGTAGCACAGGAACGACCATTCCTTCTGGATACGATTCAAAAATTGTGCCGGGTAAGTAGAAATACAGCCCTAGAAGATATAAAGAAGTTAAAGAGTGATTTAAGCGAATTTCGGCTTACACTTTTTTCAGAGCGTAAGCAGGGATATATCATTCAAGGAAATGAAAACGATATCAGAAAGGCTCTTGTTCATTATTTGTCTTATATAACCCCAAAAAATGGCTGGCACAGTATTGCAGACATTCCAAATGAGGATAGAGCACAGCATGCAGGAGAACCTTTTGCCATTTTCCATGTACCTTCATTAAAAATGCTGCGTGAATTCATAACCGATTATGAAAAAGAAATTGGAATTGAATTTGTGGATGATGTACTGAATAACCTGGTTGTTTGGTTCTTCTTATTTATTCAGCGGATGAAACAAGGGAATTACGTTGAAGTAGATCCGATTGAAAAAGAAGTAATTTACGCTACTGATGAGTTTCATGGTGCAGAAAAATTGTCCGACCGGATTTCAAAGCAATTTCTTAGTGAGTTCCCAAGAGATGAAATCTATTTCATTGCTAAGTATTTGCTTAGCTCGAAGGTGAATTACAATCTGAGTCAGCAGGATGAAAGCCAGGAAATGAAGAAACTTCGGGATGTAGTAGAAAAGATGGTCCATGATTTTCAATTATATGCCGCTGTAGATTTTCCAGATCAAAAGAACATGATTCAAAACCTTTTATTGCACATGAAACCTGCTTATTATCGAAGCAAATATGGCATCTATCTAGAGAATGTGCTGCATGATTCAGTGAAACGAAATTATCCGGAAATTTTTCACTTAACGAGTAAGGTGATTCATCATTTTGAGGATTTAATTAAAAAGCCTGTGAGTGATGACGAGGTGGCATTCATTGCAATGCATTTTGGCGGCTGGCTGCGTAAAGAAGGGGTTGAACTTGAGCAAAACCGGAAAAAGCTATTGATTGTGTGTACGAATGGCTTGGGAACATCAAGACTTCTTGAAAGCCAGCTGGAGGGGTTATTTTCGGACGTTGGGATTGTGGGTGTAACGTCATTAAGAGAGTATGAAAAAATGGAGTTATCAGCCGATTTTATTGTCTCAACTATTCCGCTTCCTGATAGGGGGGTTCCAGTATTTGTCGTGAACCCTGTACTGGATAATGAGGCAAAAGAAAACCTGTTGAAAAAGGTTAATAGTTTATTTCAGCAAACATCCCTCAAGCAAGTGTATTCGGTAGATACGGTGATGGATATGGTGAATCGGTATGCGACAGTCAATGAAAGTGAAGCATTAAGACAAGAACTGCGGCACTATTTTCAGACGCCGGTTTCGATTGATAATGAAGTAATAAAACCAGGTTTAAATGAACTTTTGCCACAAAGCAGAATCAATTTTGTAAGGCATGTAAACAATTGGGAGGAAGCTGTTGAAAAAGCCTCAGATCCATTATGGAGACAAGGATATATTGAAAAGAACTACATTGATAAAATGATTCAAGCGATTAAGGAGCATGGACCATATGTTGTTATCTCAAAGTTTATCGCACTACCCCATGCGAATGCTGCCGATGGCGTGATCAAGACAGGAATGAGCATGCTGCATCTTAACAAACCAATAGACGTAATGGGTAAAGATGCATCTATATTTATTGTGCTTGCTCCAAGGGATAATGAACAACATTTGAAGGCATTAGCCCAATTGACAAGATTGTTCTCGGATAAAACATCTAAAGAGGCAATACTCAGGGCTGAAACGAAGGAACAAGTTGCAAGCTTGATTCGTTCGTATTCAACAGAATAGCTTACGTACAAAAGGGCAGGTGTGTGTGATTTATGAAATTCTTAGATGAAAAATTAGTAGCAGTAGGTGTTGAAGCTAGTAATGCAAGAGAAGCAATTGAAGAAGCAGGAAAACTGCTTTTAAAGGAAGGGCTTGTAGAAGATTCATATATTAAGGCAATGGTTAATGCCTATAACGAAAACGGACCATACTTTGTACTTGCACCACAGATTGCAATTCCGCATGCGAGGCCAGAGGATGGCGTAAAGGAGGCATCCGTTTCCTTTGTTCAATTAAAAAAGCCAATTGCATTTGGGCACACATCCAACGATCCGGTCCAGCTTGTATTCGGATTAGGAGCATCGTCAAGTGATGAACATTTAACATTATTGAAGAAATTAACCTCGTTATTAAATAATCCTAAAAATGTGGAGAAACTAACGAATGCAAGAGACTATGCATCAATAGAACAAATTTTAGAAATGGAGAGATAAATGATGATGAAAATTTTAACGGTTTGCGGATTAGGTCAAGGAACTAGTTTAATTTTAAAAATGAATGTGGAGCAGGTGCTTGGGGAAAAAGGAATTCAAGCTGATGTTGAACATACTGATGTTTCAGCTGCTTCCAGTATGCAGGCGGATTATATTGTAACAAGTAATGAGCTAGCAGAAAGCTTGGTAGGACATAGTGCAAAGGTATTTATTGTCAATAACTACTTTGATATGGACGAAATTAATCAAGCAATTGACGAGAATATTGTGAAAGACTAATAAACCATGTAAAAACAAGGGGGAAGAACAATGGATATTATTTTTTGGTTTGCAAAGAACGTATTTGGTCAACCTGCCATTTTGCTCGGGTTTATCGTTCTGCTGGGCTTGCTATTACAGAAAAAAACAGCAAGCCAAACGATTAGTGGAACGTTCAAAGCAATTATCGGTTTTTTAATTATTGGTGCAGGTTCCGGTGTAATCACCAATGCGTTGACTGTTTTTGAACCGTTATGGAAAGAGGTTTTTAACCTTTCCTCTGAACCACTAGGGGATTTTATGGGACAGGAAGGGTTTAATGCAAAATATGGCAGTGCGGTTACATTAGCGATGACACTTGGGTTTGTTATTAACGTATTACTGGCACGGTTTACTAAATTAAAGTTTATTTATTTAACCGGTCATATGATGTTTTGGACGACAACTATTTTTGCTGGAATCGTTGTTCAGGCAGCAGGAGATGTTTCATTTGGAAAGCTTGTTATATTCTTAGCAATTATTATGGGGCTGTATTGGACGATACAGCCAGCATTGACACAGCCATTTATGCGGAAAATTACTGGCAATGACAATATAGCACTAGGACATACATCGGCATCTGTCGCATTGCTTGGTGCGTTGGCTGGTAAATTGCTGGGAAATAAAGAGAATGATTCTGAAAAAATTAAACTGCCTAAAGGGCTGGAGTTTTTGAGAGACTCCAATGTTATTACTGCATTAACGATGGGGTTATTATTTTTAATCGGGGCTATCATCATTTCCTTTAAAGATACTCCAGGTGCTAAAGAATTGTTAGCCCAAGCTGGTGATCAAAGCTTTATTGTTTATGCAATTATCCAGTCGTTTACCTTTACGGCAGGTATTGCAGTAGTATTAGTTGGGGTACGGATGTTCATTGGTGAAATCGTACCTGCGTTTAAAGGAATCGCAACAAAGATTGTACCAGGGGCAAAACCAGCGTTAGACAGTCCAGTTGTATTTCCTTATGCACCGAATGCAGTTATTCTTGGGTTTTTAGGATCCTTTGTTGGTGCATTGCTTTGGCTGGTTGTGTTAGGTAATACAGTAGGATATGTATTTGTTCCTACCATGATCGTGCTGTTCTTCCACTCAGCAACTGCTGGTGTATTTGGAAACGTCACTGGTGGAGTGCGAGGAGCTCTAATGGGCGGATTTATTACGTCTACTGTTGTGGCATGGGGGCAATATATTACCGTTAAGCTATTGCTGCCGGATACGATTCCAGATACAGCAATGTGGGCGGCTGATTCCGATATGTTTATCTTAGGACCAATTATCCGGTTTCTGGCACAGTTGTTATTTTAAGCTAATGATAGGGGAGAGGTTAAATGAATCTCCCCTTTTAATTATTAATCTAGGAGTGATTGCATGCGTTTTATTCGTACATTACATGGTGATATTCATCCAGAAGAGTTGGGAATTACGTACTCACATGAACACATTGTTTGCAGACCTCCGTATTGGGTTGAACAAGGTGCGGATGATTTGTTACTAGATGATAAAGAGAAGTCCAAGCAGGATGTAATTGACTTTAAAAATTTGGGAGGGCAAGCGATTGTTGATGCTACTGCTGTTGATTATGGTCGAGATGTAATTGCAGTTAAAGAAATCGCAGAGGAAACAGGTGTTACCATTATTGGAACAGCTGGATTCAATAAAAGTTTTCTTTGGGATGCAAAGCTCCCGCAAAAGGTTAAGGAAGTTGTTGGCAATTACAATACGTATTATGAGTGGATTGATTCTACGTCTATAAACACATTAGCGGATTTCGTTATCAAGGAAATTGAAGAGGGATTAGAGGGTACTGGAATACGAGGCGGTCAAGTGAAATTTGGAACAGGCTACAACCGTATTTCGCCTTTAGAAGAGAAAACCCTGCGTGCAGTTGCAAGAGCCCATCACGAAACAAAAGCTCCTATGCACTCCCATACCGAGGCAGGTACGATGGGACTTGAACAAGTTGAACTTTTGAAGAGTGAAGGGGTTAATCTGGAGTATATCAGTTTTGGCCATATGGACCGTAACCCTGATCCCTTTTATCATAGAAAAATGGCAGAGACTGGGGCACTTCTTAGTTTTGATGGAATTTCAAAAATAAAATATGCCCCCGAAAGTACGCGTATTAACTGCATTTTGGAACTTGTAAAGAATGGCTATGAAGACCAAATTCTAATAAGCGGGGACACTGCAAGGAAGTCCTATTATAAGCATTATGATTATGGACTTGGCCTGGAGAACATCCTATTAAAATGGGTTCCGCGTTTTATTGAAGATGCGAATGCCAGGGGTTTTGATGGAGAAAAACTGATTGACAAGTTTTTTATTGAAAATCCTGCTCGATGCTTTACTTTTAAAAAATGATGGATGGTGAAACGGATATGTACATGCAATATCAGAATTCCTTTGACATAAAGGAACAAATTAGTCATTCAAAAATAGCCATATTGCCAATTGGAGCTGTTGAAGCACATGGTCCTCACCTGCCATTGGGTACGGATAATTTGTTGGCAGAGCGTGTATCCGAAAAACTAGCCGAACGTGTTAATGGCCTTGTATTGCCTACACTCCCATATGGACAGGTGTGGAGTTTGCGTAATTTCCCCGGAAGCATAACAGTAAGCAATGATTCGTTAATCCGTTTTATTGTCGATATTGGCAAAAGTCTTTCCAAACAAGGATTCACTACATTTGCGATGGTAAATGGTCATTTAGGAAATGGGACTGCTTTAAAAGAAGCGGCACGTGTATTATATGAAACATGTCCTAACTTGCAGGTATTTTACTTCTTTTACCCTGGTATGAATAAAGCTGCTGCAGAGGTTCGTGAAACAGTCTCCGCACATGCCGCTTATTTTCATGCCTGTGAAATTGAAACATCCTATATGCTTTATTTGGCACCTGAACATGTGGATATGGATAAGGCAATAACCGATATTCCGGATATACCAATGCATGCAGATGCAACACCAACACCCTGGGAAGAATTTACGGAAACAGCAGTTTTGGGGGATGCAAAATTAGCAACGAAAGAAAAAGGAAAATATATTATTGATATCGCATTGGATAACATGGCAACAATGGTGAAGAATGCGACGGCAGAAATATAAGGTAAAGGCGTGAACTACAGAATGCAGCGAAAACTATATGATAAATTTTTGTTTAACTACTTAGCTAAGGATGCCGGGAATGCTGCTGAGATTATGGAAGCCGGTGGAGGGTATGTTGTTCCAGGGATTGTTTCTGATAAATTCTCCACACCAGATAAGGCTGCTTTGAAAGTTCAAGAGCTAAAGACTGTAACAGAGATGGTAAGTGTTGGTCTTGGTGGAGGTGGAGATGCGGCTAACTGGAAAAGGGTGTTAGATATCAGTTTAGCCAGTAACCCGGGCCATCTAAATCAACCATTTGAGACAGCATCCTATACAAAAGGGTTCTTGGACGGAAGTGATGTGCCAAATCAATTGGTAAACGCACTTGTAAAGCCGACAGGACAAGTCGGAAGGATACAGCTTACCTCAGGACAAGTAATGAATGCTGAAGAATTTCTTGATCTGGCAGCTGCGCTCGGAATTGAAAGTATAAAAATCATGCCTGTGAACGGTGATGAACACATAGACGAACTGATTCATTTGACAAGATTAGCTGGGGCAAAAGGGATCCGTGGTATTGAACCAGCTGGAGGCATTAATGCTAGTAACATTAGGAATCTTGTTGAAGGTGTGAAAAATATCGATATAGAGTTCTTTATGCCGCACATTTTTGGAGCTACAATCGACAAACAGACCGGAAAAACGATACCAACTAAAGTACGAGAGATTCTGGACGAATTGGAGGATTAAGTATGATCAGTCACTATTTGAAAAAAATTAACGATCTTTTAGAATGTATTGAAACGGAAGAAAAAACTGTCATGTGTGAGGCGGCACAAAAAGTTGCAGATGCTATTCAAGCTGGTGGTATCGTTCATTTATTTGGATGTGGTCATTCGCATATTCTAACAGAAGAAGTCTATTATCGTGCCGGTGGTTTGGTTCCGATTCATCCGATTTTGCATGAACCTTTAATGCTGCATGAAGGAGCAGTAAAATCTTCAGAACTGGAAAGGAAAAATAATTATGCCAGTACGTTTATGGATGCTGAAGACATACGTGAAGGGGATATTATGATTGTGATTTCAACGTCAGGCCGAAATCCTGTTCCGGTGGATGCTGCACATATTGCTAAAAAGAAAGGTGCATACGTAATTGGAATTACATCAATTGCCTATTCCTCCAGTCAGCCATCCCGTCATACGAGTGGCGAGCATTTATATGATGCAGTGGATTTGGTGATTAATAATCATGCCCCTGTTGGTGATGCATTACTTTCACATGAAAAAGTCAAAGTAAGCTTTACACCAAGCTCTACGGTTATTGGTTCCGCAATTTTGAATGCCATTTTTGCAGAGGCTATCGAGAAGATGGCGGAGAATAATTTCGATCCCCCGATATTTTTAAGCGGGAACATAGAAGGTGCAGATGGCCATAATCAGCAGCTGATTGAAAAGTATAGGAAGCGGGTTAAGCTTTGAATGGTGTATATTAATTTCGGTGATCAGGAAGCAGGTGAATGTGTCTGCTTCCTTTTTATAATGGGAAAAGTTTAAATTGAAGCTGTATGACTGTATTAACAAGCGACACAGCCTACTGTTTTTTCGTAATTGGAAAGGTTATTTTCATATTCGGATGATTTTCTCAAGAACCCATGATGCTTGTTCCCTAAGGTTTCCGAGGTAGCGGCTGGGAGTCAGATTAATTATCTCCATTTTTACATCGCTTATGTTTTTTTATCGGAATACATACTTCCTGGATTCATCATTACCAATCGGATTTGATAAATGATAAAATAGGCAATATCATAACACTTAAAAATTTTGCCAATTGGGAGGATCATAATGACACACATTCAATTCACATACGATAAAGCACTAAGCTTTTTCAACCAGAAAGAAATCGATAATCTTAGCAGCTTTGTTCAATCTGCTCATGATGCATTACATAATAAAACAGGTGCAGGGAATGACTTTTTAGGATGGATTAATCTGCCGGAGAATTACGATAAAGAGGAATTTGCCCGCATTAAGGCAAGTGCTGAAAAAATTAAAAATGATTCCGACGTACTGATTGTTATTGGAATTGGAGGGTCCTATTTAGGTGCACGTGCTGCAATTGAAATGCTGAATCATTCTTTTCAAAATTTGCTATCTAAAGAACAGCGGAATGTGCCGCAAGTTATCTTTGTTGGCCACCATATGAGCTCAACGTATATGAGCGAACTGTTTGATGTGCTTGAGAATAAAGATGTTTCCATTAATATCATTTCAAAAAGCGGTACTACGACGGAGCCGGCAATTGCGTTTCGTGTTTTCCGCAATTTCCTTGAAGAAAAATATGGGAAAGAGGAAGCCCGTAAGCGAATATATGCGACAACTGATAAAGAAAAAGGTGCATTAAAATCTGTTGCGGATGAGGAAGGATATGAAACGTTTGTAATTCCGGATGATGTCGGCGGCCGTTATTCTGTCCTGACTGCTGTTGGTTTATTGCCAATTGCAGTAAGTGGTGTTTCTGTTGATGAGATGATGCGGGGGGCAGCAGCAGCGATGAATGATTTTGCGGAACCTGCATTGGAAAAGAACGCAGCATATCAATATGCAGCGGTTCGAAATGTCCTGTACAGCAAAGGGAAAACGATTGAAATGCTAATTAATTATGAACCACAGCTTCAATATTTTGCCGAGTGGTGGAAGCAATTGTTTGGTGAGAGTGAAGGGAAGGATCAAAAAGGTATTTTCCCAGCTTCTGCAAACTTTACAACAGATCTTCATTCATTAGGACAATACATTCAGGACGGAAGAAGAGATTTGTTCGAAACCGTATTGCGTGTAACTTCGTCGAATAAGAAAATGACTTTAGAAGAAGATAAGCAAAATTCGGACGGGCTTAACTATTTAGCAGGGAAAACGATTCATGAAATAAATGATAAAGCATACCAGGGAACATTACTTGCCCATACGGATGGCGGGGTTCCTAATTTAGTGGTTGAAGTTCCGGCACTTGATGCGTACACTTTCGGCTACTTGGTTTACTTCTTTGAAAAAGCTTGTGCAATGAGCGGCTATTTGTTAGGAGTAAATCCGTTTGATCAGCCTGGGGTGGAGGCATATAAGAAGAATATGTTTGCGCTCTTAGGGAAGCCTGGGTTTGAAGCGGAGAAGGAAGCGCTGGAGAAGCGGTTGTAGGGAAGTTGATAAGTATGTAGATCATAGCATTTTTAAAATTAATGTATGGAGTATATTGTTTTGAAGTAGGTTTGTATTCTGCCATGATTAAGGAGATCTGTGTAATCAAGCTACCAAAAATAATCACATATTTTTTTGTTTGCAAACCATTTTTTCTAGTTATAATATAAACATAGAGACAAGAAAAAAGCATAAACAAATAAATACTGAAGATACGTCAATATCTCCGGTCAGCAATAAATCGCTCCCCTTCAAGAGGGGTCAGCGCAAGTAAGGAATAGACCTCGCCCGGCTGCTAAACTCAGGGAGGTCTATTTTTTTTCGTTCTGTAATCGTTACAACGAGTGTTGCAAAAGCGATCATTAGAACCAGTGTTAATATATCGTAAAAACAACGGAAACTTCAGTAAAGACTGGAGATTCCGTTGTTTTCTTTTTCCTTCTAGTAAATATTTAGTACCTTTTCCTTTACATTTATTCCTTTGTTTATAACAGTATTTTATAGTTATGTAATTCAGCAATACCAATAAAATTTATGTTTTTGTTATCAGAATTTTCGAATGCAAATCACAATGATGTACAAAATAAACTCAATCCATTGCGATGAAAACGCATCCATTTATCTAAATTGCGGTGATACAATAAATAGTGAAAGAGGGGTTATCATGAATCTTGATGCCAGAAGCAATAAAATTTTAGAAGAACTTATGATGAATCCGGGTATTACGAGCAAGGATATTGAGAAAAAGTATGACTTGACCAGAAGAAAGCTTGGTTACAGCTTCGATAAAATAAACGATTGGCTGATCAGCAAGAATCTTCCGGCAATCGAAAGAACACGCCAAGGTCAGTTTATTATTGACGAGACTATTTTTACGAAAATGAATAACGACCATACTGGTGAACCGGCAGAGTTAGAAATTCTTTCGGAAAAGCAGCGAGTTTATACGATTATCATGATGCTCTTAAGTAATGAAGAACTTTCTTTAAATCATTTTACAAGTGAACTGGATGTTAGTAAAAATACAGTGCTACGTGATTTGAAGCGTGCGCAGGATTATGTAGCTGATTATGATTTAACAATCCGGTATTCAAGACGATTGGGATACGTTATGGAAGGGAAAGAATTTTTAGTTCGAAAGCTGCTTATTCATGTAACGTACAAAATTCTTGAACTGAAAAACGGTGCAAGAAGGCTGCGCGGATTAGCTGGTATTAAGGAAGCGGAAATTAATGAATTAAAAAAGCGGATTACCAAAGTCGAGAACAAATTGAATTTGAAATTTACCGACGAGAAAATCGAAACAATGCCATATACTTTGACACTAGTTTTACAGCGAATTAAAAACGGTCAAAAAATTACTTCGTTTTACATTAAATATGAGGAACTATCGGATACAAAAGAATATTTGGCAACAGAAGAAATCTTGTATGATTTTGATGATATACCGATGGAGGAACGGTTATTTATTACATTGCACCTGCTGACGACAAATGTCTACTGGTCGGAGTATTTAACCGAGGAAGCGATACCGAACTTATTGCAGGCATTAGATGATATGCTGCGTTTATTTGAAAAAAGTGCGTGTGTTTTTTTACAAGACAGAGAGCAGCTGCTTAATAAATTGCTGCTTCACGTGAAGCCTGCATATTACCGGATTAAGTATCATCTAACAGAAATCAATCATGTTCAGGACTCTGTGAGCAAGGAATTTTTAGCATTGCACCATTTGGTTCAAAAATCAACGCAGCCATTGGCAGCATTAATTGGCATGAGAATTCCTGAAAGTGAAACCACGTACCTGACCATGCTAATCGGTGGATGGCTGACAAGGCAGGGAGACAGCCTGCAGGAGAAGGTAAAAGCAATTGTAGTTTGTCCTAAAGGTGTATCTGTTTCGCGATTGATGTTTAGTGAATTAAGAGAATTATTTCCGGAATTTGTTTTTCTTGATTCTTTATCGGTAAGGGAATTTCAAACGTATACATTTGATTATGATATTGTTTTTTCACCAATGTCTCTGGAAACGGATAAAAAGCTATTTATTGCAAATTCGTTTTTGGAACGGGAAGAGAAGCATCGCTTGCGAAAACAGGTCATGCTGGAGCTTCACGGATATATTCCATTTGACATAAATGTAGATGATTTGATCGCAATCGTAAAAAATCATGCAGCGATTGAAAATGAACAGGAGCTATCGAATGAGTTATTCCGCTACATTAATCGGGATGACACTGCTGCTGTAAAAAAACAACCAGCAGATAGTCCGGCTATAAATTTGAGTGACTTACTAACACCGAACACGATCACGAGAAAACAATCGGCTGCCACATGGGAACAGGCAATTCAAACGGCTTCAAAGCCATTAATTGAAAGCGGATGCATTAAGCAGGAATATGTGGATGCAATGATAAATAATTACGACCGGGATCCGTACATTGTAATTGGACCACATATAGCTATTCCACATGCCGCACCAGACGAGGGAGTAAATGAGGTTTCCATGAGTCTTCTGCAATTAGAAGAAGGTGTCAGCTTTACCGAGGATTATTCCATCAATGTAGTCATTGTTATTGCGGCGGTTGATAAACAGCAGCACTTGAAGGCATTAATGCAATTGATGAAGCTTGCCGGAACAGAAAAAGACCGAAATGCTTTGGTTCATGCAGCTTCAGCTAAGGAAATATACGCAGTCATTAAAAACTATTCGCACGATTGAACAACTTAGACAAGGGGTGCAGGGGATGAGTACTATTTATTTTGATGAATCTATTATTCTGCTGGATGTAGAAGCCAAAACGAGGGAAGATGTTTTGCATGTAATGGGAGGCAATCTGGCGAAAAAGGGACTTGTAAAGATGAGTTTCATTGATGCGATTATAGCAAGAGAAACAGAATTTGCAACGGGCCTGCCAACGACTGGTGTCTCTGTCGCAATTCCACATACAGATGTTGAACATGTAAATCAAAAAACGATTAGTGTTGCAGTGTTAAAGGACACGGTGGAGTTTGGAGTTATGGGCGATCCGGATGAAACAACACCTGTCAAAATCGTTTTTATGCTGGCGATGGATCAGGCGCATGACCAGCTTGCATTGCTGCAGCGTTTAATGAAAGTCTTTCAGAATGCAGCAGCACTAAACTATTTGGCAAATGAAAAAAGCAAAACAAACATTAAAAATCTATTAGCGGAAAAGCTGGATTTTGCACTTGAAGGAGGTGAGTGATGATGTCTAAAAAGAAACAGGTATTAGTAGCATGTGGTGCTGGTATTGCAACATCAACAGTTGTTAACGGTGCTATTGAAGAAATGGCTAAAGAAAATAACCTAAGCCTTGATTTAGTTCAAATTAAGATTGCTGAAGTTGGCGGTTATGTTGAAACTGCTGATTTATTAGTTACTACTGCTATGACGAAAAAGGAATATCCTTTCCCGGTGATTAATGCACGCTCATTCTTAACTGGAATTGGTGTTGAAGATACAAAGAAACAGATCTTGGAAGAACTTAAAAAGTAGTAGTTTATAAGACATATGATCAGGCTGTCTTTAGGTGATTGGCAACCTAATAGACAGCCGCATTTACAAAACATGTAAGGGGGAGAAAGACATGCAGGGATTTGTGGATTTTATTCAAGCCTTTTTAGATTTAGGTGCAACCGTAATTCTGCCAGTCGCTATCTTTTTATTAGGTTTATTTTTTGGCCAAAAACCGGGTAAGGCGTTTCGTTCTGGTTTGACTATTGGAGTTGCATTTGTCGGAATATTCTTAGTTATTGATTTGCTTGTTCTCAATTTAGGACCCGCAGCACAGGGCATGGTCGACAGGCTGGGGGTAGAACTAAATGTCATTGATGTGGGATGGCCGGCAACGTCATCCATTGCTTGGGCATCTGTTGTGGCGGCATTTATTATTCCGCTCGGATTAGTTGTAAACGTTGTCATGCTTCTGACAAAAACAACGAAAACAATGAACGTGGATATTTGGAATTTCTGGCATTATACATTCATGGCTGCCATGGTATATGCGATTTCAGACAGCATTATTCAAGGGCTGATCGCAGGGGTATTATTCCAAATCGTTTGTCTTAAAGTTGCTGACTGGACAGCACCGATGATGAGTGAATTCTATGATTTGCCAGGCGTTTCTATCGCGACAGGCAGTACCATCTCCTATGCGCCGGGGATGTTTTTGGTAAAGGGAATTCAAAAGGTACCTGGATTAAAGAACTGGAATGCAGACCCAGATACCATTCAAAAACGTTTTGGTATTTTCGGTGAATCGATTTTCATTGGCTTGTTCCTTGGTGCCGCGATTGGTGCATTAGCTGGGTACAGTGTTGGCGACATTATTGAAATTGGTATGGCGATGGCAGCGGTTATGGTATTGATGCCTCGTATGGTTAAGATTCTAATGGAAGGTTTAATGCCAGTATCGGAATCGGCTAGAGAATGGTTAAACAAACGATTTGGTGATAAAGAGATTTATATTGGACTTGATGCAGCGGTTGCATTGGGACATCCTGCGGTAATTTCAACTGCATTAATCCTTGTTCCAATTACAGTTGTTATGGCAGTTATTCTTCCAGGAAATGCTGTGCTTCCTTTTGGAGACTTGGCAACGATACCGTTTATTGTCGCATTCATTGTCGGTGCTGCAAGAGGTAACATCGTTCATTCTGTTATTGTCGGTACGATTATGATCGCAATTTCATTGTATGTCGCAACAGATGTAGCCCCATTGTTTACACAAATGGCCGAAGCAACAAACTTTGATATGCCTGAAGGGTCTGCACAGATTTCAAGTATAGACCAAGGCGGTAATATCGTTAACTGGGTAATCTATAAGATCTTCTCTTTATTTAATTAACCTATTTCCTCTTTAGGCACTAGAATTTTTAACAGATTACAGGAGGAGTTTAACATGAAAGCACTGGTAAAAACAGCGCACGGATTTGGAAATTTAGAAATTCAGGATAAAAAAGAGCCACAGGTTGGAAATGGCCAGGTGAAAATTGAAGTGAAATACGCTGGTATCTGCGGATCTGATATTCATACGTATGAAGGGCATTACAAAGTAGGTGTACCGGTGACATTAGGGCATGAATTTTCTGGTGAAGTCGTTGATGTCGGCGAAGATGTTACCGAATTTAAGCCAGGTGACCGGGTAACGTCGGAAACAACCTTCTATATTTGCGGTGAATGTGACTATTGCCAGTCCGGTGATTACAACCTCTGTAACCATCGTAAAGGTCTTGGCACACAACAGGATGGCGGGTTTACGAAATATTTAATTGCACGTAAAGAGAGTGTTCATTTGCTCCCGGAAAATGTTGACTATCAATCTGCCGCAATGACTGAGCCATTAGCTTGTACCCATCATGCTGTTTCCAAAACGGAAATTAATGATGGTGACATTGTAGTTGTCATTGGCCCCGGTCCGATTGGGCTATTTACCGCACAGGTTGCGAAAAGCCGCGGTGCCAAGGTTCTTATTTCTGGATTAACAAATGATAAAGTCCGTTTGGATAAAGCAAAAGAATTAGGGATTGACTATGCCGTTAATACGCAGGAAGAAGATATTAAGGAAATTGTTAATGGTTTGACAGATGGCTATGGTGCTGATGTTGTCTTTGAATGTTCCGGCGCAGTTCCGGCAGCCAAGCAGGGACTTGATCTTTTACGCAAAAAAGGACAATACGGACAGGTCGGACTTTTTGCACAGCCTGAAATTCCATTTGATCTGGAGAAAATTATTCAAAAAGAAATCCGGGTTGTCGGCACCAGGAGTCAAAAGTCAGCTGATTGGGAACCGTCATTAGCGCTGATGAACGATGGACGTGTTCATGCAAAAGCAATGGTGACGCATGAATTTGACATTTCTCAATGGGATGAAGCTTATCAGGCTATCAAAAGCGGCGAAGCAATTAAAGTCTTATTAACTCCTGCAGAATAAAAGTGATATGAGAGGCTGAATTGGTACAAGTGGGGCAATTTCGGGCGGAATCCCCACTGCGAGCTATTCGGTTTTTGGGGGTCATGCCCTAATGGGGAAGACCCCATCCATTATTAGAAATGAGGGATGAAAATGGTCGAGACATTAATAGACTTTATGATTGGACCCTTCAGATCTATAAGTCAATTTTACTTTGAACATCAATTAATCTTTAATTCTATTGTATTAGGAGCAGTACTTGTAAAAATTTTTACCAAGAAAAAGGAATCAACTAACTAACAAGACATTGCAATATGGAAAGGGTGAAAGAGATGAGATCCCTTAAGCTCTATGGCGAACAGGATATACGATTTGAGGAAGCGGATAAACCATATATTGAAAATGCGGACGATGTCATCATAAAGGTGAAAGCAGTTGGCATTTGCGGTTCTGATTTATCAAGATACCGAAAGCTCGGACCATATGTAGAAGGAACCATTTTTGGACATGAATTTTCCGGGGAAGTTATAGAAACAGGCTCAGAAGTTACGAATGTAAAAGTAGGAGACAGAGTAGCCGGTTGTCCTGCTTTTTGTTGCGGAAAATGTGCGAGCTGTAAAAAAGGAGAATTGGCGCGCTGCGAAAAACTTCATGTTATGGGGGCATATCATCCTGGCGCTTACGCGGAATTCGCAAAGCTACCTGCAGAAAATGTTGTTCCAATTCCAGATAATGTTGATTTTGACACGGCTGCGATGGTGGAGCCGTCAGCGGTTGTTGTGCACGGATTGTACCATACGAACCTGCATCCAGGGTCGGAGGTTGCCGTAATGGGATGCGGTAATATTGGATTATTGGCGGTCCAATGGGCAAAAATTTTCGGTGCGAAAACTGTCTATGCGATTGATATTGACGATGATAAGCTTGCAGTGGCCAAGGAAGTGGGTGCAGATGTCCTCATCAATTCAAAAGAACGACCTGCCCATGAACAATTGATGGAATTGACGGATGGTCGCGGTGTGGATGTTGCGATCGAATCAGCCGGATCACCAATTACCTCCGCTCAGGTATTTGCATTGCCAAAAAAAGGCGGCCAGGTAGTATTTATGGGTATCCCTTATGCCGATATTACAATCGAACGCTTTTACTTTGAGAAAATTGTCCGTAATGAATTAATCGTATTAGGTTCATGGAATGCAATATCCGGCCCATTCCCCGGCAAAGAGTGGAGCACGACTGTTCATTATATGAGCACTGGCCAACTAAATGTTCAGCCGATTATTTCCCACCGCTTACAATTACGACAAGGCCCCGAAACATTCCACAAAATCATAAACAGGAACGGCGCTTTTGGGAAAGTGCTGTTTTATCCGGAATTAGGATAAGGATGAAGCGGGACAAGGGGTCAGACCCCTTGTCCCAAAAAATTGCCAGCCAAAAATAATTATACATACTCATGCCACTTTTTATCCTTTCCTCATCGATTTTATTGGTGAAGGGAGGGATAAACATGGCAGTAGCAGAAACTATTAAATCTACGTTGCAGCTTATTCTGGACGAGGGTATTGATCCAGAATCAGGTAAACAAATTTTTAAATTAAAGAGCTTCAACAATGTCAAGACTGAAGCAACGGCTGATCAGCTATATGCAATTGCACAAGCTGTAGCACCACTGCAGGAGCGCCCGCTTTACAGCATTGAACGTGAAGACAGCTCCGAAATTCAAGGTTAGTATTACGAAAATAACAGAAGGGAGGACTGACAATGAAGAAGCTAGAGCTTAAATTTGTGAACCAGGACGGGAAGACTGTTACGTATTCATTAGATAATCCAGTCGAGCCGGTAGATTCAGCCGCTGTAAAGAATGCAATGGATGAAATTATGGCACAAAATGCTTTCACATCATCAGGCGGCGATCTTGTATCAATAAAGAGTGCTCGAATTGTGGAACGCAATGTAACAGATGTGGAATTGGCATAGGGGTTGAAGGTGAATTGGGGAAATTGTTCTAATAAAAACAGACCCGGCAGAAAGTTTCTGCCGGGTCTGTTTTTTGCGGGACGGGGGGTCTGACCCCTTGTCCCACCTGACCCCCTGTCCCACTATGCTCCCTTACATTTCTACCTTCAGGAAATTCTCAGCAGAAAATGCTGCAACTCCTAATGCGGTCGCATGTGTGGATAACTTGGAGAAATTAATTTGTAAATCTTTATGGTGAAATTTGAGTATTTGATTATACATTCTATTATTTAATGATTCCCGAAGCCACTTTTCCGATGTTGCTAATCGATTGCCAATAATTACTTGCTGCGGGTTAAAAATATTGATGATGTTATTGATTCCTACCCCTAAGTAGTCACCGATTTTATTAAATAAGGCTAATGTTTCCGTGTCGCCACTTTCTGCAAGCTGATTTAGGAATTCCAAGGCATTTTCCTCACTTGATGGTATTTTTATTCCTAATTGCTGCGCATTCGTAAGCAAAGCTTTTTCCGAGGCATATAATTCCCAGCAACCTTCATTCCCGCATCGGCATTTAGGGCCATTCACTTCAATTGTCATGTGTCCCAATTCTCCTGAAAACCCGTTGCTGCCTTTATAAAGTTTTCCGTTAAGTATCAAGCCTACACCAATCCCTATTCCAGCACTTACATAAATAATATTATCAAGGTCTTTGCCTGCACCGAATTTCTTTTCACCGTAAGCACCGGCATTAGCCTCATTCTCAATAATAACTGGTAGTTCGTATTTTTCTTCAAGGACCTTCTGTAAGTTTATATTTCGCCAGCCTAAATTAGGAGCTACCACTATTTCACCGTCCATGTTAACTGTACCTGGCACACCAATACCAATTCCTATAATTCCATAAGCGCTTGGAGGAGCGGAGGAGATAAGGTAGTCGATAATATCAACTAACTTAGTTTTAATTTCCTCATACGATAATTGGCTGTATTTAACCTTTTTTTCATTGCAAACGTTCCCTTGAAGGTCAGTTAATACACCAAGTAAATAATTAACACCTAGATCAATGCCGATAGAATAGCCAGCCTTTTGATTAAACAGCAGCATAACAGGTCTTCTTCCACCACTGGATTCACCAGGTCCAGATTCATAAAGCAGTTGTTCTTCAAGCAGTTCACTTACTAAAGAAGATACGGTTCCTTTATTAAGTCCAGTCTGATTGGCGACATCTGCACGAGAGATAGGGGATTTTTCTTTAATTGTTTTCAGAACAAGAGACTTATTTCCTTTTTTAACAACAAATTGGTTCCACGTTTGGTTCATAGCTATCTCCATTTCTTTCCCTTTTTCTTTATTATAGCAAATAATGATAGCAGAATAAACTTAGTTTACCCACTAGACAAACAAAGTTTGGTTTGGTATGATTAATGTGCAATATAATACTAAGGGGGTTTTTAGTTAATGAGAAATAAGAAAGCGATTACATCATTGGTTGCTATTTTTGCCTTACTTTTGTTTGCAGCAGGCTGCTCCGGATCGGACGATGAAAGTTCGGCGTCAGGCTCTGATGATGCTAAAACGATTAAGTTTATGCATCTATGGCCAGAAGGCAGTTCAAAGGACCATTACGAAATTGTAAATGAAATCATTGCTAGCTTTGAAGAAGAAAACCCAGATGTAAAAGTGGACCTTGAAGTTTTAAGTAATGAACAATATAAGGATAAATTAAAAGTATTGTCATCCTCAGATCAACTTCCTGATGTTGGTATGACTTGGCCAGCAGGTTTTTTAGAACCATATGTTGATGGGAACATGTTTACACCGTTAAACGATATTCTGGAAGATGGATTACAGGATCAATTTGTATCCGGTACAACAGAGGCATATCAAGTCGATGGCAAAACGTACGGCCTTCCGCTTGAGCTAAATATTGCAACCGTTTTTTATAATAAGAAAATCTTTGAAGAAAATAACGTAGAGGCTCCAAAAACATATGAAGAACTGAAAAATGTAATTTCTACATTAAAAGATAATGGTGTTGCTCCAATTGCATTAGGAAATAAAGATCGCTGGACAGGTTCTTTATGGTATATGTATCTAGCTGATCGAATTGGTGGAGCAGATGTATTAAACAGTGCTATTGATCGTTCAGGTTCTTTTGAAGATCCAGCTCTTACAGAAGCGGCTGCGAAAGTCCAGGAATTAGTAGATATGGGAGCTTTTATCAAAGGATTTAACGGCCTTGCCGATCAGGAAGCTAAAAGCATGTTTATGAACGGGCAGGCTGCGATGTATTTAATTGCTACCTGGGATTTGCCTAACTATACTACAAACGAAGATGTACCACAGGAATTTAGAGATTCTGTTGGTTACTTCAATTTCCCAACTGTTGGCGGGAATGGGGATATGACTAGTTTTGTAGGTGGTCCTGGAGTCGGATTATTTGTTTCAGAGGATTCGGAAGTAAAAGAAGAGGCGAAAGCATTTGTTAAATATTTTGCAGAACAATGGGGAGAAAAATCTGTAACCCAAGCTGGTGTGATTCCGGCAACCAAAGTAAATAGTGAAGAAGTTGAACTTCCAGATTTGTATCTTGATGTATTGAACGATTTAAATTCTGCAAGCAATATTACATTATTTGCTGACGTTCAAATGAGTCCTGATGTTGCACAGGTACATTTGGATCAAATTCAAGCATTGTTTGGGGGAGAGGTTTCCCCAGAGGAATTTACTAAGAAACATGAGGAAGCCCTTGCAAGCGAGGAATAAGCTTAAATAGACGAATCTATCAAAAGAACACTTCACTAAGTTGAGGTGTTCTTTTATTATATTAATCTGTCTGTCAAAACTTAGTTTATCCACTGGACAAACAAGGTTTAGTTTGATATTCTAAAAAATATAGAAAAGATGTGAGATTTTTTTATTATGAGGGGTTGTGATTAAATAAATAGTAAGCGATTACAAATAGTCGCTATTCGTACAATAGAATTTATTTTAAAATGAAAAATTTTATTTCTTATATGGACAGGGGGTTGAAGCTATGAATAAAGTTATGTCTAATAAGTTAGTGATCGCTTTATACGTCTTACCAGCACTTCTATTAGTAGGTGTGCTTATATTCATTCCATTAATTCTTAGTGGATACTATGGCTTAATGGAGTGGGATGGTATCGGGGCCATGAAATTCATTGGCTTAGAGAATTATAGTAATGCAATAAGGGATCTTAAGTTCTGGGATAGTGCATGGCATTCCCTGTTACTTGCGATCTTTTCAACACTGAGTTTAGTAATCTATTTAGCAATATCTATGATACTGGCGTCTAAAATAAAAGGGTCTGACCTGCTTAGAAAAATCTATTTAATTCCGATGCTTTTATCTTCTGTTGCGATTGCACAGCTTTGGATAAAGGTATTTAATCCGACGAACGGAATGTTAAACAGTATCTTGATGTCACTTGGGGTCGATAGTCCGCCAGCATGGTTAGCTGAACCTAAGTTTGTGCTATTTGCAATATTTGTTCCGATTTTGTGGCAATATGCCGGTTTTTACATTTTGATTTATTATGCGGCATTGAAAAACATTCCGGGGTCATTAATAGAAGCTGCACGCATTGATGGTGCATCTGCTTTTCAAATTGCTTACAAAATCAAGCTTCCTTTAATTATGGGTGTTGTTAAGGTAACTATCGTACTTGCGATTGTAGGTTCGTTAAAATATTTCGATTTGATTTATGTAATGACTGGCGGCGGACCGAATGGGGCTAGTGAGGTAATGGCTTCGTATATGTATAAGCTGGCATTTGCAAGTAATGACTTTGGATATGGTAGTGCAATTGGCTTCTTGTTATTAGTTATTACGTTAATTGTAACCGTTATTATTCGTAAATTAACTGCCACTAAAGAAGAAATACAGTATTAGAAAGGGGTTTAGAGAATGGGTCGCTTGGGATATGCGTTTCTATACCTATGCCTTGGAATCATTGCCTTGTTTCAGGTTTTTCCGATTGTTTGGCTCTTCCTATTTTCATTAAAGGATAACAGTGAGATATTTTCCGGGTCACCGTTTGCTTTACCGACAGAATTTAGATGGGAAAATTACCAGAAGGTTTGGGAAGGCGGAATAGGTGTTTATTTTTTCAATAGTGTTTGGATTACGGGATTGGCAATTATTTTAACTGTGCTGCTGGCAAGCATGGCTACATTTGCAATTACCCGAATGAACTGGAAGCTGAATAAGTTTGTATTAGGTTTATTTATGGTTGGTCTGATGATACCAATTCACTCTGCGTTAATTCCGCTATTCAACATGTTCCTAAATGTAAACTTAATCGATAACCCGTTATCCATTGTCATAACGTATACGGCTTATAATTTGCCAATTACGATGATGATTTTGCTAGGATTTTATTACACATTGCCACGTGAAATTGAGGAAGCGGCTATCATTGACGGTTGCTCGATCAACCGGTTATTTTTCCGGATCATTTTACCAATGACTGCACCGGTAATATCTACGACGGTCATTATTAACATGATCTATAACTGGAATGAATTCGTTTTTGTTAATACATTCATTAGTTCTGACGAGTATAAAACACTGACTGTTGGGATTCAAAATTTCATTGGACAGTATATGACGGACTGGGGAGCGATTGGTGCAACACTCATTATTAGCATCATACCGATACTGCTTGCGTTTATTTTCTTCAGCAACAAGGTTGTTGAAGGTATTTCGTCAAGTGCTGTGAAAGGATAGAAAGGTGGATAAAAAATGACTATGATTCAAAATCCGATATTAACAGGTTTTCATCCGGATCCAAGTATTTGTCGTGCGGGGGAAGATTACTATATTGCAGTCTCCACGTTTGAATGGTTTCCGGGAGTTGGCATTTACCATTCAAAGGACTTAAAAAATTGGCGGCTAATTTCACGGCCACTAAACCGTTTAAGCCAATTAAATATGCTGGGAAACCCGGATTCTGGTGGGGTTTGGGCACCGGCACTCTCCTATAGCGATGGCAAGTTCTGGCTTATTTATACGGATGTTAAGGTAACAGAAGGTCAGTGGAAGGATAGCCATAATTACCTTGTTACATGTGACACGATTGATGGGGAATGGTCGGAGCCCGTACATTTAAATAGTTCAGGCTTTGATCCGTCCTTATTCCATGATGATGATGGAAAAAAATATTTAGTAAACATGCTGTGGGATCACCGTGTTGGTCACCATAATTTTTATGGGATTGTCCTTCAGGAATATAGTGTTGGAGAGGAAAAACTTGTTGGGAAGCCGGAAGCTATTTTTAAAGGAACGGATATAAAATTAACGGAGGCTCCACATTTATATAAGATGAATGGCTACTACTACCTTTTAACAGCAGAGGGCGGGACAAAATATGATCACCAGGCAACAATTGCACGCTCTAGAGACTTAAGGGGTCCATATGAAGTTCATCCGGAAAATCCATTAATCACGTCATTCCCATATCCAAGAAATCCGCTGCAAAAAGCGGGGCATGCTTCAATCGTTCAAACGCATACAGATGAGTGGTTTTTAGTCCATTTGACAGGGCGTCCACTGCCTAGGGAAGGGCAACCTTTATTAGATCCACGGGGATATTGTCCACTTGGGAGAGAAACGGCAATTCAGCGATTGGAATGGAAAAACGATTGGCCATATGTTGTTGGCGGCAACCAACCAGCATTTGAAATAGAAGGACCAGCAATAGAAGCAGTGAAATGGGAAAGGGACTATGATGAAAAGGATGATTTTAATACTGAAACATTGAACCTGCATTTCCAAACATTGCGTATTCCATTGGGAGAAGATATCGTTTCATTAAAAGATAATTCTGGTCATTTGCGGTTGTATGGAAAAGAATCACTGACATCAAAATTTACCCAAAGCTTTGTAGCGAGACGCTGGCAGCATTTTAATTTTACCGCTGAGACAAAAGTAGCGTTCAGACCCGATACATTCCAGCAATCAGCGGGACTAGTAAACTATTACAATACGCAAAACTGGACATCCCTTCAAATTTCCTGGCATGAGGAGAAGGGCAGAATTCTGGAACTCATGACGTGTGATAACTTTACATTTGATCAGCCGCTTAAAGGAAAAGAAATCGTTATTCCAAATGATGTGGAATATGTTTATCTCCGTGTGGACGTCAGGACAAACACGTACGAGTATGCTTATTCGTTTAATGGTGAAAACTGGACAGCCATTCCTGTGCAGTTCCAATCATATAAGCTGTCTGATGATTACATTCAAGGCGGGGGCTTCTTTACGGGTGCTTTTGTCGGCATGCAGTGCCAGGATACGTCCGGTCAGCGTAAATATGCTGATTTCGATTATTTCCTATATAAAGAAAACAGTTAAATCTAACACTTCTACAGGGGCCGTTGGTAAAATAATAAACATATAAATTAAGGGTACAAATCGAATGTAGATTTGTACCCTGTTTTAATATTCAACCAATGTGTTCAAAATATATTTTCAAACGTACACAAGCATTTATAAAACTTTGCCACGTCAGCTGTAAGCAGGAAAGGCAACCAATTAGCCAGTTCGTTGATCATTAGTTAAGATCTCAAAGACGTTCGTGACAAAGACATTTTGATTGATTCCTAAGGCGATACGTGTACAATTTGGTCCATAACAATCACTCGAGCGTGCCCGGAAGTCAGCGATACTTTCACCGTATGTGAGGTTACCCTCATGTTCCACCCTCACCTCTCGTTTGCTGTAAGAATACAATCCGCTTATATCTAGAGCAGCCATTAAAGCGGCCAAATCGTGCAATGGTGCTCCAGGTATACCAGGCTCAAGCTGTTGATAGACTTCATAATAGAAATCCAAGATTGGTTTAATTAATTCCTCCAAAGGTGAATCTGAGCGGGAATCAATGAGATCGACTTCTCTTGGGGTCAATAATGCGTCTCTTGTCACATTTAATGGAACGATTGTGAGGTTAACGGCATGTTGACAAATGAAATCAGCTGCAATTGGATCGCCGAAAAAATTCGCTTCTGCTACTTCGGATGCATTGCCAGGTTCGAGAAAAGCTCCACCCATCAAATAGGTTTCTTTTACATTTTCCATCACTTCAGGACTTAAATAATGGGCAATTGCCAGTGAAGTGCATCGTCCGACATTAACGATTATCAAATCATTAGGATTGTCCTTGATCAAACCGAATAGCTTACTGAAATTCGTTCGATTCTGATAGCGTTCTTCAGGGATTGGCGGATCAATCGGTCCTAGTCCCTCAATGCCATGAATTTCAGGAAAAAAGACAGGTTCTTCACCACTCAGTGGACGTGTAGCACCAGCAATGACTGGAATATCTGTACGACCTGCTAGTTCCAGCAAGTACTCGACATTCCTATACGTTTTTTCCCGATTGATGTTTCCGTAGCCACTGACCACTCCAATCAAATCTATCTCAGGATTCTTCAGTGCGTAGATCAACGCGATTGCATCATCAATGCCTGTATCGGCAAATAAGATTATCTTTTTCATATTTTTCACCTCAACTTACCTTATGAATTAAGAAGAGGTATGCTTGTTTGTTTGTCCGCTTAAGGGTCTTCTATAGAATAAAAATGGTTAAATGATTTGACTCGCTAATGTGTATTTGGCCCTGTTATAGTTCACTTAATTAGTGTAATGATGGAGGAAATTACCCGAAAAAGATTTTATTTGTGAATGGGCTAGTGATAACTTTACACTTGAAGCCTATAATACTAAAACGAACAGGAACCATGTTGTTATGGTTCCTGTTCGTTTTAGTATTATTACAGCAAGTTAGTCAGGTGGGATGGGGATTCCCGCAGTCTTCCTAAATGTAGGGGGAGGGGAAATGCAACCGACTGCACCTTCAAACCATCATCGTCCTTCCGCTGGCTGCTTCATTTTTTTTACCTCAATGGCTTCTTCTTGCTCACTGCTCCTTTCCTTGCGCATAAAAACTGTGACAACAAGAGCAATTATCCCTAAAACCAGCATAAAAAGATAAGCATCATTTGTACCAAGTATTGAGGATTTCTGAGCTAGTTGAGATGGTGACAGCGCTTGGTTTGTATCCACCATTTGTGCAGCATGACTATTTGTTCTGCTTGTGAAAATCGTGATAATCATTGCCGTTCCAATTGAACCCGCAAGTTGGCGGACTGTATTCGTAACAGCTGACCCATGAGAATTTAAATGATTCGGAAGGGCATTCAATCCAGCGGTATTTAGCGGCATTGTCAGAAAACTTAGCCCAATACGTAAGAAAACCGTTCGGATCATCAAATAGTTGTACGTTGTTGCATCAGTCAAATGCGTTACACCCCAAATGGAAGGAATCAAGAAACATAAACCGACAATCACGATAGGCTTTGGTCCGAATTTATCTAATATCCGTCCAGTTACCGGTGACAACAATGCATTCACTAATGCGCCTGGAAGTAACAGCAAAGCAGTATCCAAAACGGAAAAGCCTCTGCTGGTTTGCAGGTAAATCGGCAATAAAATCATATCTGCATACATGACGAACATAACCATAACGCTGATAATTGTCGTTGTCGTGAACATTGGAACTTTGAATACACTTAAATTAAGCAAAGGATCCTTCGACATGATCTGACGCCTGCAGAAAAGGAATAGCAAAACAATACCCAAAGCGATAAAAATTAACACTTCAGCGCTTCCCCAGCCTTTATCTCCTGCATTGCTCAACCCAAACAGTAAACCACCGAAACCGATTGTTGAAAGAATGATACTAGTGAGATCGAGTTTTGCTTTCGATGTTTCCGAAACATTTACCAGGAACTTTAAAGATAACAGAATGACGATGGCAACTAGTGGCAGCATACCAATAAAGATCCAGCGCCATGAAAACTGTTCGATGACAAAGCCTGCCAAAGTCGGACCAATGGCTGGTGCAACGATCATCGCTAGCCCAATGAAACCCATGGCAGTTCCGCGGCCTTCTTTTGGATACACAACAAAAACAACCGTCATTAAGAGAGGCATAATAATCCCTGCCCCCGCTGCTTGAATCAATCGTCCAACTAGGAGAAATTCAAACCCTGGTGCAATGGCACTGATAAAAGTACCTGCAAACAAGAAAGCCATGGAACTGAGAAATAATTGCCTTGTTGTAAATCGTTTCATCAAAAAGGCAGTCACCGGCACCAAAATTCCATTTACCAACATAAATCCAGTGATCAGCCATTGAACCGTTGTCGCACCAATCTCAAATTCATTCATTAAATCTGGTAAGGCAACATTTAATATTGTTTGGTTCAATATGGATAAAAAAGAGCCCAAAAGCATAACGGGCATAAGAATCTTTTTATTGATTGGATGTTTCATTTTCAAAATCCTTTCACAATTACTTAATTGACGTTTTGTTAATTAATTGATATCTTGTCAATAAAATAGATACTACCACGCGAAAGATGAAAAATCCATTTACATTTTCCTAAAAAATGTATAGTAATTGACATCTTATAAGAATATGTCGATAAGAAGCGGGATTATAGTCAAAGGAGTGATCAAATGTCTAATAACAAGGAGGAAAAGGTGGATCCTAGGATTCTTCGCACAAAACGAATGTTTAAGGTTGCGCTTATTTCACTGCTCCAGGAAAATGAGAATCAAAGTAAATTAACGGTTCAGAAATTAGCCGATCGTGCAGAATTAAATCGAGCCACTTTCTATTTGCATTATCATGATATTGAAGAATTAAAAGAGCAAATGGTGGATGAAGTGCTTGATGAGTTAAATAGAAAGATACATCCGCTTTTCCGGGAAAATCAGGAGATCGTCACACAACCCATTGTTTCGTTTTTAGAGCATATTTATGAAAATGCCGTACTATTTAATGTAATGATTGAGAACAAGGGGTTTCGCAAAAGACTATTTGAAATAATCACTGGGATCGTTTCCATCAGGCGCGAAACAAGAAAGGTGAAAAAACACACGTCACAAGTTCCAATTGAAATTATTGCTTCCTCAACTTTTGGCATTGTAACATGGTGGATACAGAAAGGGATGCCTTATAGTCCAAGCTATTTGGCAGAACAAATTAACAGAGTGTATCGAAATAACATCAATGATCTTCCCAAGTAACTACCAGGTTTTTGCCATTTGTATGCACGGGTCTTAGTTTACCTGTTCTACCCTTCATGTTCAGTTACAATGAGTACTGTTTAACAAGGATTATAAATTCTTATCTGTGAACAGAGTGCTGGTGATATTCCGCAGTAAGTAATGGGAGAAGGGGGGAACCATTTTGTACGCGTTAAGCGAGCGGTTACCCGATTCCTTTTATGGGGGTGTTTTTTCTAGGCTTGCTTTTTCTCAACATTAATAAAGGCATGATAGCCGAGTCCCATCGTTATCAAAGCGTAGATGCTTCCGCCGAAAATAAATGCCAATGCCGGGAGAACCTGTATGATCAAGTAAATGGATACAATGCTGATGGTCATTAGGATACTGTGGACCGGACTAATTAACATGATTAAGAGAGCATTTTTCATCACGCTAAGGACGTTTAAATCATAATGCACAAAGGCTGGAAAAACGTAAAACGTAAACAGAGCAATCAGCAGCATAAATGCAAATAGGGGAATATTTCTCCAGTCTAATACATGGTTTACTTGAATATAAAATATATCAATAGTGATAATCACAACAATAGCTGCGTAAAACAAACCCAGCCGATTGCTTTTCCAAAAGTCGGCTTTATAAAATTCCCAAAAAGACTTCATGATTGGGATATCAGTATTTCCTTTTATCCATTGGCGAACAATGGAAAACATCGCTATTGCAGCGGGGAAAAAGCCAAGTACAATTCCCCCCAGAAGTGAAAACAATATCCATAATAGATTCACGTATGCAAAGCGGGTTATCCATTCCAGGAAACTATAGATCGCTCCACCTGTTGAATTCATGAAATAAAACCTCCTTACCTTAAGTTCGTACGTATTTCTGCATGGTTTATTATACTTCAGTGTTAAGGTTATAAACAAATAGTTTTGGTAGATTCGTTCTTTGCTAAACTCTACTAAAACTAGTACATATAATAATTATAAACTTAGTTTAAACAATAGACAAACTAAGTTGGTGTTGCTATAATAAATTTATGAAAGCAGTTACATGAATGGATAACTATATTTTATAACTTTTCAGGAGGTATATGGATGGTTTATTTCGATAATATCAGCAAAATCAAATACGAGGGTGCAGCATCAAGGAATCCATACGCATTTAAATTTTATAATCCACATGAAAAAATCGGTGGAAAGACAATGGAGGAATACCTTCGATTTGGTGTAGCATACTGGCATACGTTTACAATGGATGGCTCAGATCCATTTGGTGCAGGTACGATGGTCCGTCCGTGGGATAAATTTACCGGAATGGATTTGGCTAAAGCACGTCTGGAGGCTGCATTTGAACTTTTTGAAAAACTGGATGTACCGTTTTTCTGTTTCCATGATGTTGATATTGCGCCAGAGGGAAGCAATTTAAGGGAGACGAATCAAAACTTAGATGCGATTGTCAGCATGATGAAGGATTACATGAAAGATAGTAAAACAAAATTACTTTGGAATACAGCGAACAATTTCACACATCCACGTTTTATCCATGGTGCAGCTTCCTCCAACAATGCAGATATCTTTGCATATTCTGCGGCTAAAGTGAAAAAAGGATTGGAGATAGGTAAGGAGTTAGGTGCAGATAACTATGTATTCTGGGGTGGTCGTGAAGGTTATGAAACACTTTTAAATACAGATATGAAACTGGAAATGGATAACCTGGGCCGTTTCTTCCATATGGCTGTTGACTATGCAAAAGAAATCGGCTTTGATGCGCAATTTTTAATTGAACCAAAACCAAAAGAGCCGACGACACATCAATATGATTTTGACGTAGCTACCGGTTTTGCTTTCTTACAAAATTATGGACTTCAAGATAAGTTTAAATTTAATATTGAAGCAAACCATGCAACACTTGCGGGTCATACCTTTGAACATGAACTTCGCTATGCACGGGTAAACAATATGCTAGGTTCTGTTGATGCTAATCAGGGCGATCCACTAATTGGGTGGGATACCGATGAATTTCCCACAGACCTGTACGCCACAACACTAGCTATGTATGAAGTTATTAAAAATGGTGGACTTGGCCGTGGTGGATTGAACTTTGATGCGAAGGTCAGAAGAGGTTCATTTGAGCCAGATGACTTGTTCCATGCACATATTGCCGGAATGGATAGCTTTGCAGTTGGATTGAAAGTTGCTCAAAAACTAGTTGATGATAAAGTATTGGATAGTATATTGGAAGATCGTTACAGCAGCTACAACGAAGGTATCGGTCTCGATATCGTTGAAGGGAAAACGGATTTTCATAAGTTGGAAGAACATGCATTAGGATTAACAGAAATCAAACATCAATCAGGAAGGTTGGAACAAATTAAAGCAACGATTAATCAGTATTTGTTGAGAGCTTATGCTGGGGAATAATTTTGGCCGGACTGAAATAGCAGTTAAATCGACTGCCATGCAAGTCCAGGAATGAGACCTGCTGTAAGATGTCAAGAAGAAAATAAATAAATATTTAGTTATCAAGGTACAATTTGCTTAAA
>NZ_BMFR01000004.1 GCF_014638995.1 Virgibacillus oceani | reverse complement strand
TTTGTCTACATATACAAATTACTAATTTACAGTTTCTGTAAGCTGTGCAACGCTAGTGGGTCAGACCCTTTGTCACGTTTTTGGGCGGGACAGGGGGTCTGACCCTCTGTCCCAAGACCTCGTGTCCTATTTTTGCGCATATATGATGAATAGAAAGTTTTTTTAAAGCTAAAATAAGCGTAATTAAGTATGTTTAATCATTGGTGTCATTGGGGTGATTAGATGAATAATCATGAAACACGATTAACCTCGGCGGAAATGGCCGGGATTTGGGGACAATATATAAATGATACTGCTGCAGTTTGCGTTTTAACGTATTTCCTGAAAAAAGTGAAGGACGATCAAACGCAGACTGTTCTTGAACTGGCATTGACATCTGCAATGGAGCATATCGAGTATCTGAAAGGACTTTTTGAACAGGAAACGTTTCCGATTCCAATAGGCTTCACCGAAAAGGATGTTGATTCGGATGCGCGGCCATTGTTTACCGATATATTTTACCTTCAATATTTAAAGTTTATGTCTGTTCTTGGCATGAGTGCAAGCAGTCTTGCAATTGGACTTGCATCAAGATCGGATAGTGTAGCATTTCATAAAAAAGTACTATCTGAATCTGTTCACCTGCAAAAGGCTATTAAAGAAGTGTTATTAGAAAAAGGGTTGTACATTCGGCCACCATATATACCAGCTCCCGCCGATGTTGATTTTGTCACAAAACAATCGTTTTTGGGAAGTGTTGCAGGTGGAAAAAGGCCATTAACCACGATTGAAATTTCTCACTTGTTTTTTAATATTGAGACAAATTTAATCGGCCGGGAATTGATGATAGGATTCTCCCAGGTAGCTAAACGAAAAGAAGTGAAAAATTATCTTATACGGGGAAAGCAAATTGCCAATAAACAGATTAGTATTTTTAGGAATGTTTTATTGGACAATGATATTCCAGCAGCGATGACATGGGATACAACCGCTACGGAATCAACTGATCGAACTTTCTCTGATAAGTTAATCATGTTTCATGTATCAGCCATGGCTGCTGCTGGAGTTGGCAATTACGGTTCAGCGATTGCAGCAAGTCCAAGAAAAGACATTGGTTTAAAATATTCGCGGCTGCTAATGGAAATCTCACTTTATGCGGAAGATGGGGGGAACATTATGATTGATCATGGCTGGATAGAAAAACCACCACAATCACCTAATCGAAATCAGTTAGCAAAGGGGTGATGATTAGATGGAAAAACATAAAACACACTTAACATCAGCGGAAATGGCGGGATTATGGGGAGAATACATGAAAAGCAGCGCCACTAGTTGTGTATTGCCATATCTTTTAAGGAACTTAGAGGATAAGGCTATACGATCTGCTGTGGAAAAGGGTTTGCATTTGGCGACAGAAAACCTTTCATTTCTATCCGCATTATTTAAGGAAGAGAAATTTCCGATACCTGTTGGGTTTAATGAGGAAGATGTAAATATAGATGCACCTCGTTTGTTCTCCGATATATTTATTCTGTACTATTTAAAGTATTTAACCATTGCCCAGATGACCGCAAGTACGTTAGCTATTGGACTTAGCACACGATCGGACATCGTAAATTTCCATGAAAAAGTACTCATGAATGCGGTGCAATTACAAGAGACTGTTAAGCATGTATTGCTGGAAAAAGGAATTTATATTCGTCCTCCATATATTCCGAAGCCAGATGAAGTCGAGTTTGTGACGAATCAGCGCTTTTTAGGAACTGTAATGGGGCAGCAGCGCCCGCTGACTACGATTGAAATAGCTCATTTATTCGTGAATATTGAAACGAGTATCGTTGGAAAGGAAATGATGCTGGCATTTGCCCAGGTAGCTGAGAATAAAAAAGTAAGGCAATATCTGATACGTGGAAAAAACACGGCTAATAAGCATTTGAAATTGTTGTCTACAATAATTTTAAAGGACGATCTTTCCGCACCCATGCCATGGGATGCTTCCGTTACAGATTCTAAGACTGCACCATTTTCGGATAAGCTGATGATGTTTCTGGTTACAGCTATATCTGCCGCGGCAATTGCGAAATATGGGACAGCAATGGGTGCAAGTCCGAGAAAAGATATAGGAGTTAAATATGCACTATTATTGGCAGAGGTTACGCTCTACACTGAGGATGGAGCAAACCTGATGATTGATCACGGCTGGCTGGAGGAACCACCACAGGCACCAGGACGCGTAGACAAAGGATAGGTCCACGCTTCCTGATTAATTCAGCGGGACAGTGGACCTGACCCCCTGTCCCGGCGTCTAAAAGGAACCCATCATCTTTCCAAGTGGACCCTCCTCATCGATAATGTTCTGAATAGCATATATACTTATTGGAAAATAGGTGATTCCATAATAATATGGGGCCAAATCGTATAGCTGATAATATAGTACTAAGCATTTGTCAGCGATATAGAAATTTTCATTGCCGGGGAACGTTATGGGTTCATTAATAACAGGAATATCCCTTTCTTTTACTTGTGCCTTAATCATATCCAGCAATACATTTTCGTAATTGGAATCAGGCTTAAAGAGCTCATTTAATGTATAGTTTTTTCCTGTAGTTATATCAAAAGTAAGTGTGTGAATTACTGTCATACCATGAGCACCACCAGTATAAGAATAGACGTAAAGCGCTAAGCTTAAGACACCTCGCTGATTTGTTTTCACCTCAAACCAGCTCTGCATTTCCACTAGTGATGGGTCATGATAATTCCACTCTTTTAGCAATTGATTCAAATCCTCTATTATTGCATGATTAATAGACTGCTGTACCCGGGAATTGTTTAGACCGGTTACTACGGGATAATTAATATGGATATTTCGTTCAGTATCTATATGGGTGCGTGTTTGTATGACTGCCGGTTGTTGAAACATAAATATCACTCTCCTAGACATATGTCATTATACTTTATGCACAGGCGTAAAATAGGTGTAGCGGGACAAGGGGACTGACCCTTTGTCCCAATTTTTTTATTTGTTGTAACGTTTTGTATCTAAGAGGCGTTTATATTAGTGCAAACATAAAGTCAGAAAGAAGGTGCAATTCCTTATGACTAATACCGAAAAGTCCAATTTAGAGGATGATCAGCTGCCATCCATTGAAGAAATATGCAACGCAACGTGGGAGTCTATCTATCGATTCATATATTTTAAGGTCCAAAATCGTGAAGAGGCAGAGGACATCACCCAGGAAACTTATATTAAGGCCATTTCCCATTTACAAAGCGGAAAGGTGAACCCAAATAAATATATCGGTTTTTTAAAAACGGTGGCATTAAATGTAATGCGGGATTTATGGCGCAAGAAAAAACGCAGGGGAACATCTGTCAATATCGACTTGATCGATCAGACAGACACTGCGGCAGAAGATCCCGCAGAAACGAGTGCCCAGCGCCATTTAATAGAAAGCGCCTTAAATAAGCTTAATAAAGAGCAGCGCACTGTTATTGAATTACGAATTTTAAAGGGTTACTCCGTAGCGGAAACAGCGAAATTGATGAATAAAAAGGATGTTGCCATTCGGGTCATGCAGCATCGGGCACTAAGGCTTCTTGCCGATATCCTAGAAATAAATAATTAGATTTGGAGGTACGAAATGATGGAAAATAATGAACGGAAATTATCCGATTTTATCGATCGTTTAAATAAAGAAAAACAACCTAACGAAGATGAATATACAACGGATTCTGATGAGTTAAAGGATCTTTATCAAACTGTAAAACTTGTAAAAAGTGTAAAGGATCCCGCAATGCCAGGTCCTGATTTTCAAAAGAAACTGGCCACATCTTTGAACCAGGAATCAGCACGAACGAATTCTTCCCGAAAAAAAAGAAAGTGGAAGTATTTTATTGGTATCGCAAGTGCTGCTGCTATTCTCGCTTTCATGGTCAATTTCCTGCTGCCATTTGAAAATTCTGATGTTGTTAACGTTATGGCCGATGCATTTGAAGAGGTAGAAGCCTATCATGGAACACTTGAAATAGTGGAAACCAATGTAAATGGTAAATCAACTACACAAGCAAAATTAGAAGTATGGGCAGATAAAAATGGGAACTATTACACAAAAAGCTTAGAAGGTTCGAATAAGGGTACAATCACGGTTAATAATGGTGAAAAGAAATGGCAGGTTTATCCTGATCAACAGCAAGTGCATGTTCTCCCGTCCATTCCCGATGGCTATCGGTTTCATTTTGAACTGGGAAATGAAATAAACAATGTAAAGAATGCGTTAACTATTAAGGAAATTGGAAAGGAGACCATTGCAGGAAGAGATACAGTTATTTTAGAGGTGACACCTAAAGGAGGGGAAGCCTATAAAATATGGATTGATAATGATACCAAGCTCCCATTGCAAAAACAAACTGCCATGCACAATGCAATACAATACAAAGCAACCTACACGAATATGGAATTTAATGATGCCATTCCTGAAAAGTTAATGGCTTATCAGCTCCCTAAGGGTTATGAGGAAATCAATCAAAATCCTGAACAAGTTGTAACGGATAGGAGTGAAGTTCAGGCTGCTGTCGGATTCATTCCAAAAACACCCGAAGCTCTTCCTGGAGGATATGCTCAGGATAGAATAGCCGTTGTACCTAGCAAGGATCTTGTGAGGATTTACTATAAAGGTGAGGATACGAAGCAGATTGTGGTTTCACAGGGGAAATCCAATGATAAATTTAAGGTCGCTCCAAATGCGAAGTTAGGCAGGATTAATCATAATTCTGCTGAGATTCAGTCCCCTGTTGAAGAATATGCTGGGATACTTGCAGGCATAACCTCTTACGCAGGTGAGACCAATATTAACTCCATTAGGTGGCAGCAAAATGGATTTGAGTTTGCCGTAGTTGGTAATGATTCCGTAGATAAACTGGCAGCAATTACAGAAAGTGTAACTAATGAAAGATTTGAAATGCCTGCTAACGATGGCCAGGAATTTTCTCCACAAGTCGAAGTTCCATATGATTTAACACAAGAAAAAAATGATCAAAAAAGTGTTGATGCAGGAAGCTCGCCATGGAAATTAGACCCGGCTTTTGTTACTCAGGTCTTTGTTAGTCTGAAAATGTCTCCGGAGGGTATTACAGGTGATTATCCAATTTCCACTGATGATCTTGATGTAATCGAAAATACTGGTAAGGAGGCAATAGTAGAAGTAAAGAATGACAAAACGCCAATTAAAAAAGTTTACCTGAAGCGGATCGTTAGACAGGACACCACCGGAATATGGACAGTAGTCGGATATGACCCAGTTTAGGCGGGACACGGGGTCAGGTCCACTGTCCCAGTCACTTTGGCTATTTATACAAATATGTGATTGAAATAACCCACGGAGAGGTTGATTTTTTCCGTGGGTTATTCATTTAATAAATACGGATAATTTGTATATCCTAATAGAAAAAAGAAAGGGCGTTAAATGATGAAATTAATAAAAATAGCAATTATATCTATGATCATTTTCCTGGGGTATTCAAACCTTGTTGCAGTCCATAATGATGCATCAGAAAATAAGATACATGCTGATAAAGAGATTCCGCCATATGCGAAGTGGGGAAGGCTTGCCATGAAAGAAACGAAAGCAAGTTATCCAAATGCTGCGATAATTGATTACATGCATATTGGCAGGGATGTTCAGGAAAAATCCTCAGTGGAAAAATTTAAGCTCTGGCTAAAGGAAGATAATAAGGAATTTGGTGTTTACGTCAATATTACATTTGATACTAAAACAGAAAAGCTTATTGACATTCAATTTAAAGAGACAAAAAAATAAGTAATATATCAAACAGTACTCGTTCTTGTAGTCTATCCTTCCTGCATGATAATTACTGTCAGTATGTTTTTTTCATTTTTACCTGCATTAAAATAAAGCTAACTAAATAAAGAACATTGGCAGCTCCAAACAACCCAAATATGCTAGGTGTCAGAACCATGTATAGACTGATTGGCAAGGACCAGAAAAAAGCAATTAACATGAAAATATGTTTAGATGTTACAGCAGAATGAATTGCTAAGCATGCTGGAAGGAGCAGCATGAAAAATGTGGTTATCATCGGTTCAAATTTAGTTGGATCGGCATACGGATTAAAAAAACTTAGTATTAGCCAAAGAAGGATACTTGATATACCTGCAATTAGTCCTAAAAAAGACGCCATTTTTACGATTTTAACCCCCCCTAACTTTTTATCTTTTTTCGTATAGCTCCTGCAATTGCAGCAAAAATATCACCGATAAAGATAAGAAGTGCATCCAAATTAAATTCCCTCCATACTAGTGTTCTACCTTGCATTTCTCTGTACCTACTGTAATTCCACTGAAATTAAATACACTTGTTCATAGTTAGTAGCTTTCTTAATTTCTTCTTCTGTTTCCATATTATATGTAATAGAAACAGCATTTTTGTCACTGTTTATGAGTGAAGCGATGATTCTTTTTTCCCCGATATGTAATGGTGTTTCGTCACTAATCCCGCCCCAGGTAGAACTTTCTGCTTCTTTCCTTTTTGTTATAACAAGTTTTGATTCTGAACTGGAATATCCATCCTTTGTCATGACTGTGGAAATCCACTGTTCCTGGTTGTTCGTTGGTTGCTGTCTAATAAAAACGGTTCTGATCGTTTCATTTAAATCCTTTTCCGATAGTGCTGTGTATGAATCCGCAATTTTTCGTTTGAAATTGCCGTTTTCGTAATAATCGATTGTAGTATGCAGCTTATTCACATCTTTACTTTTTATCTCCATGTCATAATGGAAGGAGTTTGTTCCCGCAATTTTCACCATATATTTTTCGAATTCTGTTAAATTAGCTTCCTTAATTATTGCATCAGCGTCCTTATTAACCTTGTCTTGTGTACAAGCACTAAGCAGCGATAGTAATAATAGGATTGCAATTGTAATATATCTCATGTATAACCTCCTTATGAGACTGGCGGTCTCCCGGGACAAGGGGTCTGACCCCTTGTCCCACCTGACCCCTTGTCCCGGGATATCCTCTTTATCTTTTTTGTTCTTTTAGTGTAACCTTTTTTTGTAAATTGCGTCTATACATAAAAAGCGGGGTGGTGGATCTGTTCCGCAACTGGGGGTCATAAGATGAAAAAGTGTTTTTTGCTAATTTGTATTCTTGGATTAGGTGTACTGCTGGCGGCATGCAGCAATCAATCGGAAAGCAGTGAATCGAATGATAAGGCAGCATTAAGCACGGAGGATCATGCCATAGGAGATGAAGCCGAGTTTTCAGCAGAAGTGGAGCAAGCTGAATCGAGCCAGAATGATGGCAGTGTTCAACAAAAGGATACAAAGGTAGATGAAGCTGCTGACATTGACCGGAAAATAATTTATACTGCCAACCTTAGTATTGAAGTAAAGGATTACCAAAAAGCTTTAGATACTATACAGAACCAGGCGACAGACCGCGGTGGCTATATTGTTGAATCGAATATGTATGAGGATGCTGAATATGGCTCAACAAACGGCCATATAACAGTCCGGATTCCGCAAGATCAGTTTCGGGATTTTATAGCACTGGTTGAAAAAGGCAGCAGCAAGGTTCTGGAAAGCTCTGTCTCCGGTCAGGACGTAACAGAAGAATTTGTTGATTTAGAGGCACGCTTGAAATCTAAACGGGTTGTGGAAAAACGATTGCTATCATTTATGGAACAGGCTGAGAAAACAGAAGATCTGTTAACCATTTCCGAGGACTTGGCGAATGTTCAAGAGGAAATTGAAGAAATAACCGGGCGCATGAAATATTTGCAAAACAAAACAGACCTTGCAACAGTCACAATTCAAATTCAGGAAAACAACGTATCCATTTCTGGAATGAGTAAGGACGATTTGAATACCTGGGACCAAATCAAACAACAGTTTTTAAAAAGCATCAACTTTTTGATCACGGCCCTTTCCGGTTTATTGGTCTTTTTTGTAGGAAATTTACCTATTTTTATATTGTTAGGTGTCATAGGTATTGCAGTGCTGGTGGTAATTAAGAAAAGAAGAAAGGGTAACAGTAGCCACCAGGATTAAGTCTATCAAACTTTATTCTAGAAGAACGTTGTTACAATAAATGGAACAGCGACCGCAATCAAAAGTACAGTACCATTTCCAATCAAACCAATCTTTTTTAGTGTCTTTTCAGCAAATAACGCAAGTGTAAGTCCGATTGCTGATGCCGTAACGCCTGCTAATAAAAATGTATTAATGCCAAATAGAATCACGATGAATGAAGCAATTCCGAATAAAAATAGTCCATAGGAGAGAATGCCTGCAATTTTTCTCACTTTTCTTCAACCTTCCCTGTAAGCTATACATGAGAATTATAGCATAAGGAGTTTTAGGAATAAATGTGGAAAACTTTTTACCATTTTGTTAAAGATTGAAAATATTATAGACATTTGTCCTGGAAATGTTAAAATTTAGATAAGATCATATTCGGGGAGAATTTAACATGAAGCTTTGGATGAGAAAAGTGACCGTTGTCTTGGTTACCATCATGACATTAGGGATGTATGTCCCGCCAATACATTTAAATACGAATGCCGAGGATAATAAAGAGGCGGTTTCTCCCAAAGAGGAAACTACCGGGGATATACTTACATCTGCACTGGATATAGGTGAAGAAGAACCCGAATCAGTGCCTGAGAATATTGAAGAGGAATTCGATTATATCGGCACAATGACGAAAATGGCAAAAGAGCAGACGATTACGAAATTAGGACCAAGAATTGTTAGTCAAGTGGACGATGAATTTACAACAGAAATTTTACCTAATATCGAGGAAGTTGTTAATACGATTTTAGCAGATGCAGGCGAAGAGGAACTTCCCTTTTACGGTATCACAGAGGCTCCCGCCAATGGATTCGGCGAAAAGATTTTTAACATATATGATCTCCGCACGAACGAAGACCTTGCAAGGTTTCATGTAAGACGGGATAATCGGCCGAAAGAAGGATACTGGTTTAATTTTCATTATCATTTGAACGATGACGATTTTGAGGAACATCATGAAATTGGTGAAATTTACTGGGATAAGAACATACCGCCGAAATGGATGGCTTAAAAAATATCAGGTGCCTTATGCAGGTGCCTGTTATTTTTTATTGTTTTTTCTAAATCCATCGCCTCGCTGCAAATCATCATAGTCACCTGCCCAATTTCCAATCCAATTCCGATAAATGTCCCAAGTAAAATTAAAAAGCATAAGATAAATCAATAATACAATTTAACGGGATGTGACAAAATGGGGCTATATATGAATAAAAATGAGCACCCGGACGTTTTCATGAATCAAGGCAGTATTGCAGAGCCGAATCAGCGTTATTTTAAACTGGATTATTTTCGGGAATTGATAAAAGAACAGAAGATGGTAAATGATTCATTATGGAAATCGCATCGTAATCTAACATTCGGTCTTAACGAGCAAAGAATTATCCAGACAAGAAATTGGAGGGATATTGAAAGTGAGCTTGAGGCGTTAAAAGAAACGAATCATCAGCATGAGAAATTTGAAAAGAGTGCGATGGAGTGGTTAACAATGCTAGATGAAAATAGTGGGAAAATGAAGGAGATGCTGGAGCAGGAAGGCCTATTAAAGCAGGAGGTAATCGATCAAATTAATGATGTATCCCGGTCCAATCAAGATATTGCAGATCAGCTTGGGAAATTTGATACTACCAACCAGCAGATTAATTCTCAATTGGAGGAGTTGTTTGAGCTTCATAAGCAGATGTCAGATCAATTTTCTAAACACGATGAAACTCAGAATCAAGTATTGGATCAATTGGAAAATCAGGATGCATTGATGGAGAAAACGTTTAGGCAAATAAACAATATTCGTTCGATACTTTTTGAGCGGGCAAGTTTTCTGGCGGAGAAAATTGAAGACAGCTATAATTTAACATCTTCAACCGTCTATAAGCTTTTCACAGGAGCGGAACAGCCATTAACATTATATATGAAAAATAAAAAAGAACAGAATAAGTCAAATTGATGGAGGGAAGGCACCTGCTGCATGGCGCCTTTCCCTGCGTTAATCCAGATTAAATGCATTTAACCCAATTTCGGCAAGTTTGATTTGGCCCTTTACAGTAGGATGAATGTCCTCTGGAATTACGAGCTCCGCTTGCTCCTCACCAAAGGCAGAAAACGCATCGGCGATGACAACATTTGTATAATGGAGCATCAGTTGATCAAAACCTGTATTCACAATTGGCAATATAGTCGATCCAACACGATGTAATGGATTATCCGTTTGGAATGGGTTATAAACGTTGTAGACAGCGATTGGTGCCTCGGTAAGCGTACGAACCTCAAGAATTATATCTGCAATGTTACCGAAAATATTTCTTTTTTGAATCTCAGCTTGCAATAATGGCATAAATAGACCTGGTTCTCCGCCGCTTATTGCTTGGGCTGCTTGTAATGCTTGTAAAAGGTCATTACTGCCAATGCTTAATGTGATGTAATCTGCTTGATTTACCGTTTGGCGAACTTCTTGGTCTTCTTTTAATGCATGAAGCAATTCCTCTGTTGTCCAGCCTGGTACTGCAAGGTCTCTTACCCGTAAATTGGCATCGTTCCCAATTAAATATGGATAGGAGAATCTTGAAGGGGTGTTATTATTCTCACTCAAGTTATAGCCATAGGGAATAGAATCGCCAAGAGAAACGAGTGATTTTATGCCATTGTCTTTTTCAGCAGAAACTGCAGCTGGGAGAATTAAACTAGCCATTAATGTGAGCGTAAATAGTTTAAAGAGCTTATTCACTGATAACACCTCCACTTTTTTCTAACTATGTATTAAAAAAACCCCCTTATGAAAGGAGGTTCGAATTCATTTAATGAAATTGATTTCGATTTCCTTCAGACAAACCGTTTAAGTCTACCTGCTGCTCGTTATTCATCTCATCAAGCGGAAATATGGTTGCTGTGTCTGGGCTAACATCCTGGATATATACTGGTATCCCATGATAATTCACATTAATCAATACGGGTGAACGCATAATCTCCTGTGCACGCTGAATATCCATTTTTTCCTCCTTACATTCCCCTTACTATTATCTTGACATTTTACAAAGATAATATTTGTGGAAACTAAAGGAGATTTATCAGTAAAACCTCATTGTCGTTCACTTTATTCGTGATGATTTTTTACTTGCTGACCGAATTTTGGTTTTTACTTCTTACCTCTTCCATATTTGTGTCGCTGAAGATTCTTGTTCCGTGGCCGCCGGATGTTCGCGCAATTAATTCCTTAACCTCATTGTAAGACATGCCAGATCGTTCATTTTGCCCTTTTCACTGCATCAATGTTTGTTCCTGCAACTGTGAATGTATCTTTTGTATGTTTGTCATTTTCCTTCATAGTAATTACCTCCATTCTTATTTCCAATTAGTTTTTGTTAAAAACGGACTTTTAATCAATGTGGTATAATTATTTGAATAATGAATCTTTTATATTGGTTAATCCGTAGCTATAGTAAGTTAGATTTTTTGAGGAGGTTATTCTATGCCTTTATGGGCAATTATTTTAATTTTGTTTGGCGGATTGCTGTTAATTGGTATTATTGTTGATGTAATCGCAAAAATAAGAGGAAAAAAGATCGATCTTGAGAAAAAGGACAGACATATGAGTGAATCGGAAAGAGTATATTCCGAAAGCTTTATGCATGAAATAAAGAAAGATACGCAAAATCTATAATAATATGGAAGCATATACGTATACGAAAATAATCGGTGTTATTGCAGGGACATTATTATTTGCCGTGGCAATTGGAGTTGGATTTTTAGCATTGGTAGGGATGGGCTTGTCGACAGCGTTTGGCACGGTTGATTATTCCACAACGTATCAAGTGACGGCGATAATCATTCTGGTACTTATGCTTATTGGGCTGATAACTGCTATTGGGGCGTTCAAACTTAATCATAGTACATGGAAAAAGGTATATATTGGATTTTGCTTCACAGTTGAAATTGGTTTTGCAGTGGTATTCATTATTTCTTTTGGCGGAATTGGATTTATTAGTGAATTATTCATCTTAGGAGTTGGAATTATTTATTTGCTTTTAGGATTTGTAACAAAAATAAATAATTAGGTTAAGTGTTTTGATTTCATTTATTTTAATAGGGCGATATATCAAAAATAGGAAGAAATCAGGCAAACCTGATTTCTTCCCTGTTTCCAAATAGCTGCTTACTTATAAATCATTACTTTACCAACAGTACCGTCATTACTTTGACTAGTAACACGGAACTTCAACCCGAATTCCGGTACATTGCGCCCAGCGTCTACAATGCCTGGATTGCTCCAGTCAGCACCGTCATCGAATAATGGTGTACGTTTTGTGAAGTTATCTTTTAATGTAACACCAAGTAAATCACGATAATCTAAAAACATTTTGCTGGATTTATCTAAACTGAATGCAGCATCGTTTAATTGGTAACGTGTATCTGCAACTGCTTTATCGCTCCAATAATTTGTATGCTGGTCTGCATCAACAACACCAAGGAAGCCGTCACCAGGGTGTACACCAGTCCAGTTATTGTTATAGGATTCATCCACATACCAAACAACAAGGCCCGGATCATAGCTCATTAAGCTATTACCACGGCGGATATGTGCAAGACCTGCATCTACACCGTTATGTGATCTCCACTCTAATAAGTAGTATTGTTCAGTAGTATAGGTACCATCATGCTTTTCAAATCCGTCCATTGTAAATGAAGAATCTTCTTCTGCACCATCGAAGAATACTTCATTTCCATCTGCTGTCACTTTTACATTATCAGCGAAAAACCCTTCCATGTTAGTTGCCCAGTCAGTCATAGAACGGAATTGCAATTGAATTTCTTGTCCAGTATATTCCGAGATATCAATAGTTTCATGAACCCATCCGTTACTGTTGCCCGTATATCCAGGGAGGTTTTCCTGAATTGCCGGGTATCCGCCTGCAGCTAATTCTGAGCTTGTACGGTCACTGGAAAGGGATGTCCAAGTTTCGCCGCCATCAGTTGATACTTGAACCATTGCATAATCCCACTCTTCCTCAATCTCATACCATGCATCAAAGTCGAGTGTAGCATTAGAAGTGCCTGTTAAATCAATGGTAGTGACCATTTTATGATCAACTTCATCGCCTCTGCCACCGTAATATTCAAATTCTCCTGCTTTTGGAGTATTTATTTTATTTAATTTATCAGGTAGGTTAACCCTTACAGCATCATTGTTTGTTCCTTTTGTTACTCCTTCATCAAGAAGCACAGTAGTACCAGCATTTGTAATCTCATCTTCATTTAATGTCGTACCACTTAACCAGTTGCCGCCATGCAATGATTGCAGCATTTGTCTGGAGTATGGGCTTATTCCTGGTGGTTCAGTGCCAGGAACATCCCCAGCCCAGCTGCCGCTTGCCATTAATGACCAATATGCAACAGCTTCTCCGCCGCCACTGTAAATTGTGTCATATTCATCTGGCAGACCTAAGTCATGTCCATATTCATGTGCAAATACCCCTGCAGCTCCGTCTTCTGGCTCAATAGTGTAGTCATCTGCCCCTAATTGACCACCGAAACGGTCGCTGTCAGATGAAGCACCAGGAACTGCGACTAGACCTAATGATGAACGATGTGACCATATAGCATCTCCGCCAAGTGATCCACCGCCGGCTTCTTCACCAACACCTGCATGAATAACCATTAAGTGATCAATGATTCCGTCTGGTTCAGCATATACACCATCACCGTCATAATCCTCGCGATCCCAAACATCGTATTCACTTAAATCAATAGATGGATCCTTTGCAGCCTTTTTTAATGCTTCATAGACTAATTCTGCAGCAGCTGCATCATTGCCATCTGGAGCGGGAACGTTACCACCGTAATAAGCGGCAGGATGATCCGCTGTATACCAGCCTGCGACAGTTCCATCTACTGTGTAGCTTCCACCTGATTGTTTTTCATAATACTGTTTCATTGAAATCAGGTTCTCACCATTTGGACCTTCATAGCCATTTTCACCAAAAATCATATTTTGAAAATGTTCATGTGAATAATTCTCATACCACATGTCAGTCTCTTCTTTTGTAATCGAGCTTTTCTTATAGTCTGGGAAGTCGATAGCAAGTACTAATACTTTGTCTTCACGTACTTCACCGTTATATGTTTCTTCCTCAACAGAATCCGGCCTGTTTTTCTTAGCATGTCCCAGTTTGTTGCCGTTTCCATTTTTCAGTCCATTGTTTTTGAAGTTTTTATCCGACTTTAGGTCTTTACCTAGAGACCTGCCAACCTCGTTCGCGTTACTTTTATCCGCGCTTTTCGCTTTTGCCTTTAAATATTTTTTCAAAACCTTTTTTGCTTCAGCAGGAGAAGCGTCTTTTGCTATTTTGCCTTGTTCCTTCAGCATTTCTATTAATTTCTCATCATTAGCAACCCCTGCATCGAATGATGAACCATTTGCAGCAACGGCGGCCGATAAATCAGTTGGTTTTATCTGTGGTGCTGCGGTTACGTTGACCGCTCCTAAGCCAAGCGATAGTGCCAGTGTTGTTGAAAGAATGATGCCTTTGCCCTTTTTCATCTAACTCCTCCTATGGTAAGTATTTTTGTTCCGAAATAGCTATAAATCTATTATTCTATTAAGCCAATTTACCCCCTTCTGAGAAGAATACGGAACAATTAGATAATAAATCCATACTAGAATATTGTAAATATTTAAAACGAAATATGTGAAAAATAGCGATAATATACCTAAGTGGTTATAAGTAAAAAGTCTTGGTTAGTTTACAAATATTGTATAAGGACAATGAAAAATAGGCATCTTCCTTTTTGAGGATGCCTATTACTGCTTCATATAGTTGTAAGTGGGTAAATGAAATGTAATCAAAGGGTCGGTTGCTTTATTAAAAGCGGGCAGCGGGCGAAAGTTCCTGTCTTGATGCTATTGAGATTGTATAACTAGAGTTTTTCCTCGCTCACCGTCCGATTATATTTCTCAAGCAAACGGCCGAAGCTTTCTCGTTCTTCTTCAGACCAGTCCTTTAATAGGTTTGCAAGTCTATCATAGCGCCGTTGTTTGGCTTCATATAATTCTCTGTTTCCTAATTCTGTGATCCGGTAGAAATAGGCTCTGCCGTCATGTGGATTTGGAACCTTGTCTACGTATTGTTTATTTTCGAGTGCAGCGGCTTGTCTGCTAATTGTAGAAATGTCCAAGTGAAGCTGTTCTGCCAACGTTTTCACCCCAGCAGGACCATGTGTTGATAATTGACGTAACAAAATATAGGCGGAGCGTTCCAATCGTGAATTCCTTTTTTCGGATATTACAATACGCCTTACAAAGACACTGACTTCCTTTTCAATTGTTTCAAGCGATTCTTTATTCATGGTTACACCTCACTCTTATCCTATATCTTAACGATAGCATGCCGCAAGTGTTTTCCTGTTCAATTGTTGAAATTTACTTGCACTATACAATCAATAGTTGTATGATACAATCATTTATTAGTGATGAAAAATTAGATCTGTTAAAAGGAGGCAAAACAAAGTGCAAGCAGTGGATATGATGATCAAAAATGTCTATAAAGTTAGTGAAAAAGATTCAGTCCGTTCTGTCATTGAGAAATTTATCGATTACCGCATTAGCGGCGTTCCGGTGATTAATGACAGAAATGAAGTCGTTGCCTATGTGAGTGACGGCGATATTATGCGATACATTGGCAGGCATAAAGATATAATTGTTGACTCTTTATATACGGTGAATGTAATTAAAGGTGACGATGAGGAATTTGAAAACAGGGTTAAAAAAATACTTGATTTAAGTGTATTGCAAATTGCCAAGAAAAAAGTAATTACGGCCCCATGGGATGAGGAGATTGAAAATGTCGCGGCTACTTTAGGGAAGAAACAAATTAAAAAACTCCCTATTGAACGCGATGGGAAATTAATTGGAATCATTAGCCGTGGTGACGTTATCCGGCATACGTTTAAAACAATTCTTTAGTGCAATTATTTTTTATTAGAAATGGAGTAATTTTAATGTCACAAACAGCGAAAACAATAACAGGCAACGCGATTCAGGAAGAGGTAAGCATTCTTAAGCAGCCTAAGTCTGTATGGGCGGTGTTCTTTGCAAGTATCATCGCTTTCATGGGGTTAGGCCTAGTGGATCCGATCCTGCCAGCAATCGCAAGCCAGCTCGACGCATCTCCGAGTGAAGTAACGCTTCTTTTTACTAGCTATAATGCGGTCATGGCTATTGCAATGCTGATCACTGGTACGATTTCATCCAGAATCGGTCTTAAAGGCACATTGCTTAGTGGAATTGTAGTTATTGCCTTATTTGCAGGACTAGGCGGATTTTCCAACGACATCTGGACCCTTGTTGGGTTACGTGGAGGCTGGGGTTTAGGTAATGCACTATTTGTAGCGACTGCTTTAACCGCTATCGTAACACTTTCAACAAGTGGTAACGCAAAGGCAATTATATTGTACGAGGCAGCAATCGGTCTCGGAATTTCTGTCGGACCACTGCTCGGCGGATGGTTAGGCGCTATGTCCTGGAGGGGGCCATTTCTCGGTGTTTCCACATTAATGGTAATCGCATTTATTGGACTTTCAATATTAATGCCAAAACAAGCTAAGAAGGAGAAAAATGCTAATTCAAAAACATCATTGCTAGACCCATTCCGTGCATTGAAGCACCGTTCCCTATTAGTATTTGGGATCGCGGCGGCATTGTATAATTTTGGGTTCTTTACTCTATTAGCATATGCACCCTTCGTATTGGGGCTGGATGAGCATGGATTAGGCTTTGTATTCCTTGGATGGGGAATCCTGCTTGCAGTGACTTCTGTATTCATGGCACCAAAGCTTCAACAACGATTTGGAACCATCGCATCAATGGCTATGATGCTGACCCTGTTTGCACTTGTATTACTAGCGATGGGTATCTGGACATCAACACAATGGTTAGTCATTTCAGGTGTTATTGTCGCTGGTGCACTACTAGGTAACAACAATACATTAATTACTACTGCAGTAATGAATGCAACGAATGTGGAACGATCAACAGCATCGGCGGCATATAGCTTCCTTAGGTTTATCGGCGGAGCCATTGCACCATTCACAGCGGGTAAACTGGCAGAGATCTACAATCCAAGCATTCCATTTATAGTCGGTGCTGTGTTTGTATTCCTTTCTGTAGTGTTCATTTGGTCGAACCATAAGCACGTAAATCATGTTGATGACGTTGAAGCGGGTCATTAATACGCTGGTTTGTTTGGAAGTAAATTACAATACGATCCGATTTACGGGAAATACGATCCAATTTGGCGAAAATACGATCCGAAAAAGTCAAATACGATCCAATTTGGGGAAAATACGAGCGGATATCACCCAAATACGATCCGTTGGCATTATAAGCGGTCAAATCAATATAAAGCAGTTCATTTGATAATGTCTTCTGGCTTTGAAATAATGTAAAGAATCACATAAATTTCAATAAAAAGGAGAAATGCTTTGTGAATGTTCTTTTAATAGGAGCCAATGGGCAAATCGGAAAACACGTTGTTGATTTATTAAAAGATAGTGAGCATACGGTAAGAGCAATGGTGCGGAAACAGGAGCAAGCAGACGCATTAGAAACGAAGGGTGTTGAAGCGGTACTAGCTAACCTTGAAGGAAGCGTTAATGAAATCGCGGAAGCCGTTAATGGATGCGATGCTGTCATTTTCACTGCTGGATCAGGTGGCAGTACCGGTCCGGATAAAACATTGCTGGTTGATCTTGATGGTGCAGTGAAGTCAATGGAAGCTGCGGAAAAATCCGGAGTGAAGCGCTATGTCCTGGTCAGTGCACTACAGTCCAACAATAGAGAGAATTGGAATGATAAAATAAGACCATATTATGTTGCAAAGCACTATGCAGATAAAATGCTCCAGGCAAGCAGCTTAAATTATACAATTGTTCGACCAGGCGGATTACTGAACGAAGCAGGTAATGGGAAGGTATCTGCCGCTGAAAAGCTTGATAGAGGGTCTATTCCGAGAGAAGATGTAGCTCGCACGGTTGTAGCGGCATTGGATGAGGAAAATACGTATAATCGTGCATTTGATCTTATTTCAGGTGAAACTCCTGTTGCGGAAGCTTTGAAGCAGGTATGAGGTATCAGCATAATAGGGTGCCTGTCCCAAGGGAACAGGCACCCTATTAAATTGTTTCTTTCACCACGATTGCTTGTGTCAGCTTTTCCTTTTTACATTCCTCAAAAATACTTTCTTCAACTAACCCTAATTTAAACGCAGCTTTTAGCTTATCGGCATCAGGACGTTTTGCCACGATTATAAAATCACCTAGGTTTAATTCCTCCAACTTTTCCACCGTACTATTATCCTCATAATTAACTGAAGTACGTATTTGCCGCTGAAGTTTATAGTTTCCTCGCTGTATTTCACCCTTTTGTTCTTTCCCAATCAAATCATCAAAATGGTTATGAAATTTTGTTTTAAACTTCTTGATTTCCTCTTCAATTTCTTTCTTGAGCTTGTTCAATTCAAAATATCTCTGTAATTCTTCCTCCGTTATCGCAAGTGAAGCCTCCATTACACACTCCCCCAGACAAAATAGGTTTAGTTCATTTGTATGTTTTAACATGGTATTTATGACAAGGAATTGCCAGCAATCTTTTTTCAAAAAAGGGGTTTTCAAGAAAACATAGAATTACAGTATGGAAGATATTTTGTAAAGGCGGGATATTTAATGGGGAAAGTTGTTGGATTTGAATTAAGCAGCCAGGAGCCGGAAAAAGCAGCAAAATTTTACTCCGAGGTATTCGGGTGGGAAATATCTGAAGCAAATTGGGATTATTGGCCGGTTTCTACAGAAAATAGTAAGGAGAGAACCGGAATCAATGGTGGAATAAGTAAAGGTCCTAACGATTATCCACACGGGACACGGATACAAATTGAGGTTGATTCCATTGACAATTCCATTTCTAAAGCAAAGGACAATGGCGCAATGGTGGTACGGGAAAAAATGGAGTTTGAAGAATTTTTCTTGGCATACTTAGTAGATCCTACAGGTGTTGGGTTTGGACTGGTTCAAAGAAAGTAATGGCACGTACTGCTGGAATTGGGTTGAATAAGAGAAGGAGACTCCAATTGTAATTTACAGTTTAAAAACACGTAAGAAGGCATTCCAAATGTCTCTTACGTGTTTTTTCGTTCTTTATAAAAAACAGAGATATGACAAGAAAATGTAAGCAAATCAACATAATACCTCAATAACGAACGATTTTGCTCTTTTTTGAGTTATTGCGCACGAATATGAGCCTTTTCATTCTTGCTAAATTCGCTATATAATACATTAACGTTCTATTTTAAGAACAACAAGTATTTAGACACTTGTATCAAGGAAGTGAGAATAATGAAATGGTATGGAGTGATTCTTTTAATTACAGTATCAATTTCTTCCTTTTATTTGTTACAAAGATCTGATATGGGATTTATTTCTTCTGCTGATTCTAAGAAACTGAGTTCCAAGGTTACGATGAGCGAGAAAAGAGAAGCATCTACATTCAAACAAACATTAAATCTTCCAAATGAGTCCTATTATAATCCCAAAAAAAAGCAATGGAAATTAGTCTGGCAAGATGAATTTGATGGTACTCAACTTCATCGAAGCAAGTGGAACATAGAAGATTGGGCAGCAGAGAAAAATAAAGAGCTTGAATATTATACACCCAAAAATGTGATGCTCAAGGATGGGAAGCTTAAATTGGTTAGTTTAAAAGAAAAGCATGGAGACAGAGAATACACCTCGGGGGCAATTCATTCAAAAGACAAATTTAGTTTGCTGTATGGAAAGGTGGAAATGCGTGCAAAGTTACCTAGGGGTCAAGGTATCTTTCCTGCATTTTGGATGTTAACGGATAAAGAAACTACATATCTTCCGGAAATAGACATTATGGAAATGCTGGGGCATAGGCCAGAGGAAACATGGATGGTATTACATTGGCTAGATGAAAATCATCAGTTAAACAGTGTATCTAAATCCTATATTGGAGACGATTATTCTGATGATTTCCATACTTTTGGTATCGAATGGACAGAAGACAGCATTACATGGTTTGTTGATGGCATCGAAAGATTTCATACCGAACAATATATCCCGCACGAAGAAATGTATTTATACGTAAATACAGCAATTGGCGGTGTTTGGCCAGGTAATCCAGATAAAACAACATCATTTCCGCAATATTATCTGGTTGATTATATCAGAGTTTATAAACAGAATGGAGGTGTTGGATAATGTTAATTATAACTCTAGTAATATTTGCCGTTTATGTTACATTGCAACTGTTATATATTTTCTTCCCCTTATTTACAGTTAAAAATGAAAATAATATTAAAAGTGCTGAAAAAGAAAAGGGAATTTCCATTATAATTCCCGCCTACAATGAAGAAAAAATTATCTTAAATTGTTTAATAGGAATTAAGAATTTAAATTACAGTAACTTCGAAGCTATCATTGTAAATGATGGCTCAACCGATAAGACATTAAATCTACTCATTGATCATCTGCAATTTGAGCCAACCCATAGAAAACTGCCAGCTATTAAAATACCACATCAACGGGTTATTGAAGTCTATCGATCTAAACTTTTTCCAAAATTTTTTCTTATAAATAAAATCAATGGCGGTAAGGCGGATGCACTGAACGCAGGTATCGAATATAGTGCAAAGGAAATTGTAGTTACATTAGATGCAGATAGTATTCTTGAGCATAAATCTCTACAGGCAATTAATGCTTCTTTTCAAGACTATAAAGTGGTTGCAGCTGGTGGTATGGTTCAAATAATACAGGGTTTTCAAGGGAACCGTGTGGAACCGAAAACAACATTTAAAAAGCCGGGAATAATTCGCTATCAAATTTTACAATATCTGACTGATTTCTATTTACATAAGTTAATCCAAACGAAATTTAAATCAGTTATCGTCATATCTGGAGCCTTTGGAGCTTTCAGAAAAGAGGTCTTATTTCAAGTGGGTGGATATAGAAATACTGTTGGAGAGGATATGGATATTACACTTAAAATTCATCAATTAATTAAAACAAATAGAGCTTACAAAAAGAGCAAGTTAGTATTTATACCCCAGGCACAGTGTTATACGGAATGCCCAGAAACATATAAGGATTTGTACAATCAGCGAACCAGGTGGAATAAAGGTTTTTTTGATTGTGCAATGTACTATAAGTCTACTTTTTTCAAAACGCTTGGATTAAGGCTTTCATTTTTCTTTTTGGTTGAATACCTTATGCTAAGCACTTTAAATGCAGTTACAGTACTATTCATTCCAGTGATGCTTTTAATCAATAGCAATCATTTTATTATTGCAGTCTCTTTGTATACAGTAATAATCCTATTATCCATCTACCAGAGTATTGCAACCTTTATTGTTAGCAGCCGGTTTGGTTTAAAGTATTCTATTTCAAATTATTTAAAAATTGCACTGTTTATTCCGATAGAAATGGTTTCTTACCGGTTTTTGGGGGTTGTATTTATTATTTCGGGAATGATTTTGTATTTGAAGAATAAGGAAAAATGGACTGTTTCAAAAAGAATTGGTGCAAGTTCTCAACTGTACAATGAACAATTGACTGTACAAAAGGATCAAGCTATGTAGGGGGCAAACGATGAGATTATTTATTAATATTCTTTTTACCAGTTCTTTAATAATTCTTTGTACAATTATTGTTTCTGTTTTCTCCGATAATTTTGTGGATGCACTATCATCTGAATCAACTCCAAGAGATAAAAGTTTACAAATTAAGTCCTGCCAAGAGTGGACAAAAAAAGTTAGAGATTTTAATGTAAGTAAAGGTGATGGGGCCAAGAAGGTTACTGTCTTGATGTATCACCGGGTTATAGATGACGCAGATATCGGGGATGAGCTTTTGAATGATAAAGATTTGTTGAAGTCAACCATTATCCGCAAATCTCAATTTGAAAAGCAAATGAATTGGTTAAAAGAAAAAAACTACGAAACTCTCACAGGAAGGGAATTCCAACTGTTTATGCAGGGGAAAATAGCTGTACCTGAGAAAAGTGTCCTTTTAACCTTTGATGACGGGTTCCAAGATAATTTTACTGAAGTTTATCCTATCTTAAAGAAATATAATTTTCGTGCTTTAAACTTTATAATAACTGGCTTATTGGCTCCAAAAACACAAATATATGATCCAGCAGCTTTTCAATACCTAAGTGCATCAGAAATAAGAGAAAGCTGTGATGTGTTTGAGTTTCAAAGTCACTCAAACAATTTCCATAAAAAGAATGAAAAAGGAACAGCATTTTTAATAGCCAAGCAAAAGAAGGAAATAATTGACGATGTTCATAAAAGTTTGGTTCATTTGGATAATTTAAATCTCTCTTTTGCATATCCTTATGGAGAATATGATGAAGAAACGATTGATGCAATTAAGCAATTAGGTATTGAAATGGCGTTTACTATTGAGTATAAGGATGCTAAGCCGGGTATGAATATGTATAAAATTCCGAGAAAAGGTGTTTACCCTGAAGATACATTAGAGGACTTCAAATGGAAAATTAATAGTGATGAAGGTTAACTTAAAGGTAAAAGGTAACGATGTAAAATGGATGCTCAGGCCCTACCTGTCAGTAATCACCGACAGGTAGGGCCTTATTTTAAATGATTTTTCATACAGAGAAATTTCGCAATCCTTTATCCCATCCATAGAATTTAAGGATTAACATTCACTCTTGACATGCACCTAAATGGTTGCATATAATGTGACTATGGAAAATAAAGATAATATGGATAAAGTTTTTAAAGCTCTAGCTGATTCCAGTCGCAGAAAATTATTGGATCATCTTTTTAATAAAAACGGACAAACACTAAATGATCTGTGTGAGTTTTTAGATATGACCCGTCAATCGGTAACGAAACACCTTTTGATTTTGGAGAAGGCAAATCTTGTTGTGATTGAGTGGCAAGGGAGAAACAAACTGCACTATCTGAACGCTGCACCACTTGGTGAGATTTATAACCGCTGGATCAGAAAGTATGAACATCAGCGTATTGAAGCATTACAAGAATTAAAAAATAATTTAGAGGAGGGTAACCATGAATAATTCAACATTTGCCTATGAAACCTACATTGCAACAACGCAGGAAAAACTTTGGGTGGCATTGACAAGCGGAGAGTTCACGGAAAAATATTGGTTTGGAAGAGAAGTTAAATCCGATTGGAAAGAAGACTCAAGTGTTATTTTTTTGGATAAGAACGGGAAAACAACGGATCATGGAAAGGTATTGAAAAGTAAACCGTACAGTGTGCTTTCTTATACGATGCAATGCGTGGATGACCAAACAGATTATGAACAAACGCCAAGGGTCACTTTCGAACTAAAGCCGATGGGATCAACTGTGAAACTGACACTCAAACACGAATATCTTTCAACGAATGCTTTTCAGGGAGAAAGCGAAGGATTTTATGGAATTAACAATGGATGGCCAGCTATACTAAGCAATTTGAAAAGCTTGCTTGAAACGGATAAGATTCTACCTGAAATTGTCCTGTAGCATCAGTGGTAAGAATAATTAAACACATTGTAGATTTTTGAAAATAAGTAAAAAAGGAGACAAATATGAATAAGGTAATCTCTAAAGATGGAACACGAATTGTTTATGAAAAAATCGGTACTGGACTGCCCGTTATACTTGTAGACGGGGCAATGTGCTATCGCGCTTCAGGCCCAATGCGACCACTTGCGTCACTGCTGTCCAAGTGGTTTACCGTATATACGTATGACCGCCGTGGACGCGGGGAGAGCAGTGACACACAACCATATAAAATCAAGCGTGAGATAGAGGATTTGGAAGCACTTATAGGAGAAGCAGGTGATACTGCATTTGTGTATGGCATTTCATCAGGAGCGGTTTTGGCACTTAAAGCAGCCGGCGCTCTTGGAAGCAAAATTCAAAAACTTGCATTGTATGAACCTCCATTTACGTTTGGTGAAGACGCTCGCGTGGCTTCTGAGTCTTACACAAACTCGCTCAACGAATTACTTTCTGCGGGTCGAAATGGTGATGCTGTGGAACTATTCATGAAGAATGTTGGCATACCTGAAAAAGTGATTGTTGGCATGCGTCAGTCTCCAATGTGGTCACAATCGGAGGCATTAGCACCAACCTTAGCATATGATGATGCAATTATGGGTGATGGAACAGTCCCTATTGATGATGCAAAAGCTGTTGCGATTCCTGCTCTCGTGCTTGATGGCGGCAGCAGCCCATTGTTTATGCATGAAGCAGCGGATTCACTTAACGAGTCTATGCCTTCCGCCAGGCGCTATACCGTGAAAGAACAAACACATGATGTCGATCCGGAAGTTCTTGCACCAATTCTACAGGAATTTTTTAAGGAGGACTAAGAATGGCAACCCTTGAACAGCTTCATTCAATCGTACTTTCATATCCTGATACATCAGAAGGAACACATTTTCATATGCGGTCCTACGATGTTTCTGGAAAAGGGTTCGTAAGCATTGATAAAGACCAAAGTCATGTAATGTTACGACTCGATCGTGAAACTATCAATAGGGTGGTTCATGATGATCCCGAAATTTTCAAGGAGGTCTGGCGGAATAAGAAGTACCTTATTGGCATCCGATTCGAGCTTGCAAAAGTCCCGGCAAAACAGCTGGGACAGATAGTTGAACAGTCATGGAAGACGAAAGCACCGAAAAAGCTAATTAAGTCTTTTGAGAATCGTTAAAGGAGTGTGCTTACTATTCCCAATCCAACATTACCGTTAACGGCAGACGAAAAAGCAAAACTGAGAAAAGCTAAAATAAAAATAGGTGAAGTACATACTTTAGATACTGAGCAATTAATCCGACTATTAAATATTTCAGATGAAAGAGCAAAAGTTTTAAAAGGTCTAGCTGAATTCCAATTAGTTCCATCTATTGGTAGTAAGTTGGCTGAAAAGCTTGTATATCGTTTAAATTTTTATGAACTGGATGAGCTTAAAGATAAGAATGGTGCCGAATTATTTGATAAACTGGAGCAGAGTTTAGGTGTTTGGACAGATAGCTGTGTAGAAGATCAGATTCGCTGTATAGTTCATTATGCTAATGCGCCGGGTTCTGCTAGACAATGGTTTGATTTTACAAAAGAAAGAAAAGAATACCGCGAAAAAGTGGGTTATCCCAAGGACAGGCCTAAAAAAGCATGGTATGAGTAGGGAGACATGCAACTTCTTTTACAAATCCAAACTGCCATTTTTCCAGGTATAAAAAAATGGCAGTTTAGGTGCTGCTCAAAACACCATCATATTGTAAACGGCGGAATATATTGACCGTCTATATCAGTAAACTGGTATTCCTTTGCCAAATCACCAACCCTAAATACTTGTCCGCTTTTCTTCATCACGTCTGGGTCACATGCCAATTCTTTTATGCCACGCCCAACATAAAAAGGGGTTTCCGTACGCTTTAATTCTTCAGATTGCTGCCAGTTATTCTCATCCGCATGATGGTATTTTAGAACAAGCTCTGTTCTCATGAATCCAGGTGAAACAGCGACAACGGCAATATTGTCTTGTTTTACTTCGATTGATAAGCCATAAGCCATGCGGGTTAATGCATTTTTGGCCAAATCATAATAGAACTGTCCCGTGTACTTTCCTTTATCCCAAAAAGTCGTATGAACAATGAGTGCCTGTTTAGTTTCACGAAGTAAAGGAATTGCAAAGTGGTTTGTAGCAAGTTGGGCTCGCACACCAGCAGTAAACATTGTGTCCCAATTTCTCAATGGCAACTCCCAAAAGGGTTTTGCGTCAACACCGAGGTCATGCGCACCCCAAACATTGTTAATAAGAATATCTAATTTTCCTTGTTCCTCGCGAATTTGTCCAATAGCCAATTCAGTCTCCAAATCGTTCGTGTGATCACAGCGAATTGCTATTCCTTTTCCACCGGAAGCCTCAATTTGAGAAACTGTATCATCAATTGTTCCCGGCCAATTGTTTGTTGAATTTCCCCCTGTGCTGCGTCCAGTAATATAAACTGTTGCTCCAGCTTTTCCTAATTCCAATGCAATACCTCGGCCAGCGCCTCTGCTGCCCCCGGTTACAAGTGCAATCTTTCCATTTAGTGGTTTCATCTACCTCATTCCTTTCATTTAGATATACTCATCATAAAGGGTAATACTTGACATCAATTGTCATATTTCATTAAATAAATATATTAAATTGATAATTTAAGGCGGGATAAAATGAGAGGAGATAGGCTGTTATCTATACTTTTGCTGCTGCAGTCACAAGGGCAAGCGACAGCAAAGGATTTGGCTTGGAGATTGGAAGTATCAGAGCGAACCATTTACCGGGATATGGACGCACTTAGCAGAATTGGTATTCCTGTAATTGCGGAGCGGGGTAAAAACGGTGGCTGGTCCTTATTGGAAGGGTACCAGACAAAATTAACTGGATTAAGTGAAACGGAGATAGGTGCATTATTTGTATCACCATCTGAACAATTGCTGGATGATCTTGGAATGATTCTTACTTCAGAAAAAGCCAGAAACAAATTGATTGCCTCTTTACCTTCCATATATCGTGAAAATGCCATGAATGTATGGGAACGAATCCATGTAGATACTAGCTCATGGCGGGGACGCAAAGAAAAAATAGCAACCTTTGAAGTCCTTAAGGAAGCGATTTTTACAGAAAGCAAATTGAAAATTTTTTATCAGCGTGCAGATGGAATAATGAATGAACGTGTCGTTGGACCACTTGGACTGGTATCGAAGGGGAATCGTTGGTACTTTATTGCTTCGAAAGAGAATGGTGAAATTAGAAACTATAGGGCATCGCGAATTCAACGTGCACTTCCTGTTCATAAATCATTTAAAAGACCGGAAAACTTTGATCTTGGAGATTACTGGAGATCCTCGACAAAAGACTTTATGGAGAAATTACCTAGTTATGATGTACTGGTGGAGGTCAAGCCAGATATATTACCACGGATGAAATTTACAGATCGTTTTGTTCAAATAATGGATATAGGTGACCATGGAGAATGGGTCCCTGTTAAGCTTTCATTCCATACAGAGGATGAGGCTAAAGGATATATAATAGGATTTGCTGATCGAATAAAAGTGATTGAGCCTAAGGAACTATATGATGTGATTCTTGAAATGGCAGTATCCACCGTTGAGTTTTATAAGAATAAATGAATTCACGTTTTCAATAATTATTGACGATAGAGGAGACAGATAGGATAATCAAACACACAAAAATCCCAGCATCTGGACTGAGATTTTCTGCTTTACCCTGAGGTTAACTTTTTCGCACTTTTTTCCCATTCCTCTGCCCATGCAGTACTTTCTTTACTTTATCCCTAATCCTCTTATTAATCAGCACATATAATGTATCATGGTTTTCGATGACAGAGTTTCCGGTCGGGGTTATCAGCTCGCCGTCCCGGACGATACCTATTATGAGCGTGTTGCTTGGCAATTCCAGGTCAATTAAAGAGACATTAACCGCTGGAGATTCGGAAGTGATAGCCACTTCCATAATCTCAGAGTCCGTATTTCCCAGGTTAATTAACTGCATGCTAGGAGCATCATGATGATCTTTATCCCCGGTTAGCCCAAGCTTGGAAGCAAGCCACGATAATGTACTCCCCTGTACCAACGCCGAAATAAGCACAACGAAAAATACCGCGTTAAAAATTATATGGCTATTCTCTATTCCAGCGACAATAGGATATGTAGCAAGAACAATAGGAACAGCACCTTTTAATCCTGCCCAGGAAATAAATAGCTGTTCCTTTGCATTGTATTTCATAAAAATCATACAGATAAATACAGCAATAGGACGGGCGATAAACATTAAAATGACAGATAGTATGATTCCTTGCCAGGATACATCAAGCAGCTGGTTTGGAAATACTAGCAGTCCTAATAAAATAAACATTACAATTTGCATCATCCAGGAAAATCCCTCATTAAAACGGGATATGGTGAAGCGGTACATTAAGTCACTATTGCCGACTAGCACTGCCATTACATACACCGCAAGCAATCCACTGCCGCCTGCCAGGTCGGTAATCACATAGGTGAAAATGGCCATCCCCATAGCAAGTACCGGATAAAGCCCCGCTGCATCCAATTTAATATGATTGATGATCAAGACGATAATTTTTCCTAGTATTAACCCAAATAATAGTCCCAGTGCCATTTGAATAAAGAAGCTTCCAATGGCTGTCCAAATAGAACTGTCAGGGATTTGAATCATTTCAATAAATGCTACAGTTAAAAATACTGCCATCGGGTCGTTGGAGCCAGATTCTGCTTCTAATGTAGAGGTAAGTCTTTTTTTAATGTTTTTATTTCCCAAAACGGAAAAGACAGCAGCAGCATCTGTTGATCCTACAATTGCCCCGAAGAGCATTCCTTCCAATAAGGAAAAATTAAGGATATACATAGCTGCGAGACCAGTAACCACGGTGGTAAGTAATACACCGAGCGTCGCTAATGTACTTGCAGCCCCGATAATTGGACGAATATGATTCCACTTGGTATGTGCACCGCCATCGAATAAAATAACAATCAATGCCAGGATTCCAATCAGCTGGGTGAGTTCTACATTTTCAAAGTAAACTAATTTATTTAAGGCCATGCCTACAAGCAAGAATAAGACAAGTGAAGGCAATCCTAAACGCGAAGAGAACTTTGTAGCTACCACGCCGATAATGAGCATTGCAGAGAATAAGAAAATTAGCATTTCAACAGTTATGTTCAAGTCTATACAGTCCTCCTCAATGATTTCCTATATGTATAGTGATACCCTACAATTCCGATAAATAACAGAATAACCAACTGCAAAAACATTTCAAGATGAATGTTTTTGCAGTTTTATTATGTGCATTTTTCAATTCTTTATGGTATAAAAGTAATTAGTTATTGTAAATAGATTACTTTATGTAACTTTATTATAAAGAATAAAAATAATTGTTGCATAAGGAATTAAAAGCTGATATTATATCAATGTTAGCTTAATTATTTTGAATTAAGAATAACTGAATTCAGTTTAAATAAAAGGTGGTGCATCAAGTGGGCTTTTTAGACAATTTATTTGGTAAATCAACGAAGGAGGAAGCAACCATGTCAAACGAAAACTTAAAGCTAGGAATTATTTTAGGAAGTGTACGTCAAGGTCGTAACGCGGAGGCTGTTACAAACTGGATATATGATTTTGCAACGAAACGTAATGATAATGTGAATTATGAAATAGTGGATCTTGCTGATTATAAACTGCCATTGCTAGGTGCAGCGTTAAATGAAAGTGAACAGCAAGCAGCGGATGCGGCAATCAAAGCTTGGTCTGAAAAAATGGCTTCATTCGACGGTTACATCTTTGTTGCTCCGGAATACAATCATGCGGTAGGTGGAGCGCTTAAAAATGCACTTGACCACTTGAAACCAGAAGTAGCTAACAAAGCAGCAGGACTTGTGGGGTATGGTAGCCTAGGGGGAGTACGTGCACACGAAAATCTTCGTCTTATTTTTGGTGAACTTCAAGTTGCCGATGTACAGACAGCAGTTACATTCTCACTAATGGCAGACTTTGAAAACATGAGTGTATTTAAACCAGCTGATTACCATGCAGCAAATGCAAATGGTATGCTTGATCAGGTTATTGCATGGAGCAGTGCGTTAAAAACAATTAGATAACTAGAATGCTAGTATTGGGCTGTCAGGATTCCTGGCAGTCCTGTTTTTAATTATATAGTCACACAAATTTCACAATTTTAGAAGCCCAAAGCAATATTTGTATTTTAAATTAAATAGCCTTGATTCAACATAATTATTTTTTGAATAAATGATTAATAGGTATAAACAACTAGTAATTTATACCTAATTCGGTAAAATTTATATTGATTTCCGAACATTATCATATTTGACACTTGTGAGATAATAATAAAGACAGCGCTGTACAACTAAAGAAAGGTGCCGGCATACGGGGGATACTAGTTAATGCGGAATGAGAAAAATGACTTATTTGGGGAAATTTTTCTGCAAAACAAGCGGAGAATCTATTACCAAATCCATAAGCTTAATCTTGATGATCCACATGAGGAATATTATCAAGAAGGATTATGTGCTATGTGGAATGCGTACGAGAATTATCAGCCGGATAAAGGGATGATGTCTACATATTTTAATTATGTAATCCGCAACCGTTTAATTGATCTTAATCGCAAGAAAAAGAGAGATAAACAAGCCGAATCAATTGTTGTCAGGGAGAAGATGCAGCTGCTTCATGAAGGTAATAAAAGACATAATGGTCCGAATGCTTATCCTGTTGTACCGGTGTTATATAACATTATGGATAACCCTGAGCTGCTGCAGCGCATTAGGGCATTACTAACAGAAAATCAATGGAAATGGGTGCACTTTCATATCATTTTGGATATGGCTATTAAAGACATTGCGGCACAAGAAAATACGACTGTTGATGCGGTAAAAGGCTGGGGGCGACAGGTTAGGAAGAAATTAAATAACCAACAAGTAAGGGATAAATTGGAGCTAAAGTAAGAATCCCGCAGTTTTTAAACCTTTTGTCTAACACATATAATTAAATTGAAATAAACACGCCAATCAAATTACAACTTAGTTTGATTGGTATTTTTTATGGGCAGAATAATTGACCCTAAATTCATAATATTTGTGTTAAAATATATATGGATGATGGGACATTCATCCCTGTTCCAAAAAAAATTTCTTGTTTATGAGGTCGAGCAAATGGAGAAACTCAGGTTTTTCAATGGAGATTTTACAGTGAAATATCGCTCCGAAGAGATTGTTTTGTTGCCAAAAGAATTTGAGCTGCTTCAGTTTCTATATCATAATCCATCACGTGTTTTTACGAGGGAGGAGCTTCTTGATGCAGTTTGGCCAATGGAAGCTCCGACTGACAGAACTGTTGATGACCATATTTACCGGATTAGAAAAAAGCTTGCACCACTGTCTTCTGTGGTTGGCATTGGAACGGTCAGAGGACAGGGCTACCAGCTGATGGTAAAAAATGCTGTACACGAAAGTCCCTTGTTAAACGACGAAGAGGTGTCCTCCAATGTGAAGGTCTTGTTTCACAAATATCATCTCTATGGACAGGGTGATGCGTTGAAGCTGCTGGAGGAGAACCAATCTGTGTTCGGATTTGAGCTCGACCTGCAAAGCCGCCTTTATCTCCATTTCATGAAGGGGGATTTCAGGTGGGTTCTGGAGGCGAAGGAAATCTCCTTTTGGGACAAATGCTACTATCTTCTGCATATATATTCTTATACCGAAGCAGACAAGAAAAAATGCCTTGATTATTTTACGAAAGCTTTAAATGCAAAGGAGCTTCCCGAATTCCATCGGCTTGAAATAAGATTGCTGAACCGTTTGACGTTTTTGTTATTTACAAGGCAAACGGATGAAGCGGAAAGCCTTCTCCGGCAATCTGAAACAGAGATTCTTAATAAAAATCTGGAAGGTTTTATTCCGTTGCTTTATCTTACTAAGCTTTATCTTTCGTTTCTTAGAGGTGATACCTATAAGATTGACAAACAGATGATCAAAATGGAGGAAATGCTTGTAAAATACCCATTCTCAAGGGAAAAAGCGAGCTTCTTTGTTCTTAAAGGGATATACTGCCTTATCTTAAAAAAACAAGCTAAAGCGGAACATTATTTCGAGCTGGCCTTTGAACTGTTCCAGGAAGCAAAATTCGTTCCGGGAAGCTTAAATAGTTTAATGATCATCCTATACTTTTTAAAAGCGTTTCAAATGAAAAATAACTTATATGTCCGTTACCAGAAGGATTATGAAAAGTATTCCAAGGAATATAATTTTGCTGAAATGCAGCAAGAAATCCGGAGCCAACTGGATTTTTACTTAAAATAGCATTGTTTGCAAGCCCATTTTTGTTAAAATCATCTCCTCTGATATTCTTCTGATATTCGCTCTTTAAGCTGTATATAGAGAGAAGATCATAGGAGGTATCACAAATGAAGAACAATGCATCGATTTGGAGAGATCTAAATTTTATTAAATTCTTTTCGGCCAATGCACTTTCCAATTTAGGAAATTGGTTTGACTTTGTTGCAGTGCTTATTTTATTTCGGTATACATGGGAGGCGAGTCCAATGCTGATCGCCCTTATCCCTGTCATGTATGCCATTCCAAGTATTCTGTTAGGACAATTTGCAGGTGTGTTTGCAGACAGAAGGAATAAGCTTAAAATACTTATCCATTCTGATTGGCTTCGGGCGGGTTTGACATTTCTGCTTGTATTTACCCCCGCACCGCTGCTTGCCTTGCCCGTCCTTTTGCTTCGGAATACGGTTGGAGTAATAAGTCTGCCTGCCCAGCAAGGTTTGATGAGGAGCATTGTTGATGAAGAGGATATTTTGAAAGCAGTAACGATTAATGGAAGTCTGTTTCAGTTGGTAAAAGTAATTGGACCGCTTATCGGTGGTTCGGTCGCGGGTGTTTTTTCTCCGGATATTTCAATTGTAGTAAATGCTTTTTCATTTGTCATTTCTGGAGTTATCCTCACTAGAATTCATTTGAAAAACCAAGTTTCGGAAAAAAAGGAGGAATCCAATAAAACGGAACAATCAGGTTTCTTTGCCTCATGGAAAGAAGGCTGGAGCATCGTTTTAAGGAGCAGAATACTATTGGCAAGCATTATTTTCGGGGTTGTCAGTACATTGACGATCCAAATGATTGATGCTCAGATAGTTACATTGTTCAGTGAAGTGTTCCCTAAAAGGGCAGAGCTGACGGGATGGGCAATATCAGCGGTTGGAATTGGCTCTCTTATCGTTGTCTTGTTTCTGAATAGATTGAATCAAATCCGTAAATACGGATGGTTCTTCGGTACAGGCAGTCTGCTAATCGGGGTAATGACTGGAGGGTTTGGGTTCCTGGGTGATTACAGCTTTATTATTCTTGCAATTGGTCTTGCTTTAATAGGTGGTATCGGTAATGGGATTACGTTTACCGCAGTGAATTATCTGATTCAAAAGGAACCGCCAATAGAAGCAATAGGCAGGGTTTCTGGAATTGTGGATTCGACCTTGAGCATTCTGTTTATAGCTGGTCCTTTACTTGGGGGACTACTTATCAATCAGCTTGGTGTATTGGCTGCTTTTAGGATAATCGGTATTGGGCTCTCTTTGGTCGGTACTGCCGGAATTCTCTTTCAAAAGCTTATCTGGAAACAGAATAAACAGGCTGTTGCCCAAGAGGAAGGTAAAAGGGATTGTGAGATAGTTTTTTGAAGTAGCGTTTATATTGTGGAATTTTAAGCTTATGTGGTGCTGGATTTTGACATGATGGAAGAATTTTAATAAAAAAGTTACTGTAACTTATAAGGGAGATTAAACTTATGAAATATGTTCAAGAAGTTCTGTTGGATCAGTTTTTAGCAAATGCCAATGATCCTAGCTGGTATCTGCCATTTTCAGATACTGTAGAAGGTTTAGAAGAAGAGGAAGCATTTTGGAGACCAACGGAAGACTGTCATAGTATCGCAGAAATCGTACAGCATTTAATATACTGGAATGAAACGTGGCAGATCAGGTATAAAAATTCTGATATTAATGGGGTTCCGTCTATTGGAAATAATGATGAAAGCTTTATTATTCCAGCGAATACAACGTTTACGCAATTAAGGGAGCGTCTTTTGGAGATACTGCTGCAATGGCAGGGATTACTAACGGAGAAGCAACTTGCAAGTGATGTAAAGGGATTTCCTGAACCGGCTAAATGGTATCAGTTACTCGGTAATGCCATTACGCATAATGCATATCATATTGGTCAAATCGTATATATAAGGAAACTGCAAAAAAGCTGGAATCGAAAAAGTAATAGTAAGTAAAGGAAGGCGGTCTTGCTGAAAAAACGCTTTGTAAGGAGGGACATTGTGAAAGTAAGTCCATTTCCTGTAGTTGATACGGATAGATTGGTTTTATGACAAGTAACAAAAGATGGTGCCGGTACGACCTTGAATGCCTCTTTTTAGGAATTTTATATAGAATTCTAAAGTCTATCCGCCATCAGCAGTGAATATAGCAGCAATTACTTTTGTGCACCGCTCGGTAATTTTCCCTATTTCCTGAACCGGTACCAGTAACAATTGCTGCTTTGTATTTAAATTCCATCTTATTTTTTTCTCGGCACTTTTACATTGCTTCATTCTTTTCCCGTTTATACGATATCCAGAGATAAATAGCAATTCCAGCAAAGGTAATCCATGGACTTAATATGAGTTGGATTTCATATGTTAATGATGTCAAGCTCAACAAGTATTCTGGCAATGTTAACAATGCTATGATAACGATAAGGATCCATGTTTTTGCCCAGATGGAAATACCAATGATAACTAGCGCTGTAATAATACCGATAATCATGCTTGCTGTACCGCTAAAATCGATGGCAGGAGTGACCACAGCTTCATTTAAGAAGATCAACCCAATGAATAAGGCAATTGGCAGGATTGTGATCATAATTACGATTAATCCTTGTTTTTTGATAGAATGGTATGATGTTGAAATGTATTTGAACCCTATCAAAACAGAAGCAATAAAAATGGCACAAATTACAATATGACCGACAATTTCCAATACAGAATAAGAAAGCTGACCTTTCAATAGATCCGGGAAGATAGTAATAGAAAATGACCCAAAAACAATTAGGCAAACGTATGTGATCCATGATCTATAGTCAACAGCCATTTCATTGGAAACCATCTCCATATATTCCTTGGGTGATTTTCCGATAATCTTTTCAATTGGCTTTCCGTTTTTTTCTGCATCATATAAATGAGCTTCCAATTCCTCCACAATTTCTTCAATTTCATCTGAATTTCTTCCACTGGAAAATAAGTATACGCGTAAATTCTCAAGAAACGCCTTGCCTTTATTAGAAAGCTTTACTTCATTATTCAACCATTCCATCTCCTTTTATACTTTTTATATCTGATTCATGCTGTAATACCCTATTTACGCTGTTTTGCAAATGATTCCAGTTCCTCATAAACTTTTCCAATTCAGTTTCTCCCTTTGATGTAAGAGAGTAATATTTTCTTCTTGGCCCCGCTGTTGACTTTTTCAATGTTGAAGTGACCAGCTCTTCCTTTTGCATCCGCATTAATAATGGATAAATTGTACCCTCGCTAAAGGAATGAAAACCATATCCCTCCAGTTTTTGGGCAAGTTCGTAACCATATACTTCTTTGCTCTTAATAATCGCAAGCAAACAGCCATCCAGAATTCCTTTTAGCATCTGTGTTGTCGACAAAATGTTTCACCTCTCTCAAGTAACTTGCAATACAAGGGTTATAGACAGGATATTACCTTGCATTACAAGATATATGAAAAGTATATAATTATTTGTCTTGTAATGCAAGGTAATCGTGTAAAAGGTACTAAAAATTAATGTAATGCCGCTTCATGCAAGAATTTTTCCGATAAAAATTTTGGATATCTTTTGTTCCAAATAGTGGAGGGTTTTGTTTAGTTCTGGTTAAATAATAAGCAAGAGTAAATTAAAAAAGGTGAGTACATGGAAAACATTAGTGTAATAAGAGAAGAAAATAATAAGATTTTTGCTTTGTTAAGCAATTACTTGAATCATGCGCCGGATTTTATTGACAAAGAAGAGATTGATGAAATTGCGAATAGCAGTATTTCGAATGAGTATGCATTTGCTGTCATTTTAGCTGCGGCTTTTGGACTTGATATTGTAGATAATACGCGTGATAAGAACCTGTTCAATAACTATTTTGATAAAATGATTCATCATCTTGATGTAAAAGCGTATTATAATAACCCATATTATAAGAATATCAGGATCCCAACTATAAAAGTCGGCAACAGTGAATTAAAATATGAAATATATAAACCTTTTGAGGGCTTTGTATGTAATGATATTGTCAGAACAAAAGAGGGCAGACAGGTTCCTCAAATTGGATTTTTTGAAACTGAATTTAGATATCCGGCTATTTTAGAAAATGATAGAATCTGGATGACCATTACACCAAATGAAATCGAAACAATGAAAGAACCTATTGAACAAGCGTTTGGTCACGTACTTACTTTTGGACTAGGGCTTGGCTATTATGCCTATATGATTTCCGAAAAGGACAGTGTTGAAAGCATCACAGTTGTTGATAATAATGAAGATGTTATAAATTTGTTCCTCAAATATGTTTTGCCGCAATTTGAAAATGCCGGAAAAATTACGATTGTTAAAGCAGATGCTTTTGAATATGCGGAAAAACATATTCATGAGGGTAACTGCGATTTTGTGTTTACGGATTTGTGGCACGATGTTTCTGACGGGATGGACATGTATATAAAAATGAAAAGATATGAAAACCTTAGTCCCAGTACTAAATTTACTTATTGGATAGAAAAGTCTATTTTGTGCTATTTATAAAGGACTGCATTTAAGGAGGGCTTATTTAAACAGTGGGACAAGGGGTCATGGGACAAGGGGTCAGACCCTTTGTCCCACACCTGTTCCTTAAATGTCCCTGGAAATTCGTTTATGCAGATGTGCATCTTTCAATTTATTCCTGACCTGATGTTCCCAGTGTGTTACCATCTCAATTGTTGTGTTTTCTTGTGCAGCGATGTCGTTCACCGTCATACCACCGATGATGAAAAAATACACCCATTTCCATTGATTTTCGGTTAGTTCTAATCTGATGTTCTTCCATAGATAAGGATTTTCCAATATCAAATCCAAAAAATTACATACGGGGTTAGATTTATACATTTGAATCTCCTCCGAAAGATTAACTTTTTTAATAGGGGATAGTTCTCTTGTCCCACTGTTCATATCTATAATCGAGAAGAAGTCGGTTGGTGTCATGGTTATGGGGAATTTTTTATATTTTTTTATTGAGCCATAGTGAAGCTAAATAGTGTGCGGGAGGTTAGTTTGGTGAAACAAAGTAAAGGCTGGTAGACTTTAACATTGGTAAGTATCGGTGTGATGATTCCATTACGAGAGGGGAATTAATATGTTAGAAACATTATCTTATATCGGGGAAATCATAAATAACAATAATATTACCTGGGGAGTTGGCGGTTCACTTCTGCTTAAAATTCATAATTTAATTGATAATCCTAATGATATAGATATTTTGGTAAGTAAATATAATGCCACTCATTTAAATAAAATCCTATTACCTTTGGGGAAGCGTAAAGAAGTAACATATTCTGCACCTTTTCGAACATCGTATTTCACTAAATACTGTATTAATAATATTGGTATAGATATTATGGGGGGATTTGCAATTGAACATGCTGAAGGTATCTATAAATTATCTTTTCACAGGGATTCAATTGTAGCCTATCAAAAAATAAACGGAGTGGACATTCCTTTATGTTCACTAGAAGACTGGTATATTTTATACTGTTTGATTCCTAATAGACAAGATAAACTAGAACTTCTCGAAAAATATTTCAAAACTAACGGAATTCAACATGCAAGAATACTTGAAAATGCGCTGATGCAGCCATTGCCGGCTAAAATAAAGGCGAAGGTATTGCGTTTGTTAAATCAGCCAAAGTGATGGGACAAGGGGTCTGACCCCTTGTCCCACATGCTATCATGCATAAATGGCTCTGGTTTTTCATAATGATTAATGTTAAACATTAATACTGCTTAGTGGACTAAAAGCTATTTTTGGAGGGGTTTCAGGTGCCAATTATTTCAGGTGAAGACTACATGAATAGGATTAACAAATTAAAATCTGATATTTGGATAGAGGGGAAGCGGGTTGAAGGAGAAATCTCTGAGCATAAAGCTTTTAAAGGTGTTATGAAAAGCCAGGCAGCTTTATATGATTTGCAGCACTCGAAGTCGATTGAGGACATTATGACGTATGATTCACCAACAACGAGTGAAAAAGTAGGTACTTCTTATTTAATACCAAAGTCTAAAGAGGACCTACTAAAAAGGCGATCGATGATCCAGGAATGGGCAAAGGTAAACGGTGGTTTGATGGGTAGAAGCCCAGATTACATGAACACTATTTTGGCATCCTTTGCTGCATCTGTTGATCTGCTAAAAGGTGAGAAAAATTGTTTCCCGGAAAATTTGCTATCATTCTATGAATATGCAAGAGAAAACGATCTTTCATTCACACATACATTTATCAATCCGCAAGTTAATCGGGGAAAGTTTTATTTTGAAGATGACGAAGAGGATGAAATTATAACTGCACAGGTTGTAGATCGGAACAAGGATGGAATTGTAATTAAAGGTGCCCGGCTTCTCGCGACACAGGGAGGAATTACGGATGAAATATTAGTTTTCTCAACAGCGGGAGCAGATGAAGCGCATAGCTATGCCTTCTCTATACCGAGTAATACGAAAGGGCTCCGGTTTATCTGTCGGGAATCGTTTGTCTATAAGGAATCGGAATTTGACCATCCGTTAAGCTCTCGTTTTGAAGAAATGGACACAATAATCGTGTTTAATGATGTGCTGGTTCCGTGGGACAGAGTCTTTTATTATGATAATCCAAAAATTACAGGCAAGTTCTTTTCGGAGAGTTTATTCTTTCCCCTAGCACTGCATCAGATCGTTTCAAGACAGGTGATAAAGACGGAATTTGTACTTGGAGTAGTGCAATCCCTTGTCAATACCATTAATATTGGCGAATATCAGCATGTGCAAGACAAGGTATCAGAGATAATTATTGCACGTGAAACGATGAAAGCATTTTTAGTTGCATCTGAATCGCAGGCTAAAGAAGATGCTAATGGCACAATGGTTCCAGATTTAAATACACTGTATACCGCTATAAATACCTTTCCAAAGGTTTATCCTAGGTTCTCAGAAATCATCCAATCCCTCGGGGCAAGTGGACTTGTTTCCATACCAACTGAAGAAGACTTTAAATCGGAAATTAACGGAGAACTGGACCTTTATCTGCGTGCAGCTACTAAAAAGGCAGTGGATCGGGTTAAGTTATTCCGTTTGGCATGGGACCTGTCTATGAGTGCATTCGGAACAAGACAGACATTGTACGAACGGTATTTCTTTGGAGATCCAATTCGTCTATCACAAAGTCTGTATTCGAATTATGAAAAAGATCAATATGTGGAGAATGTTCATCGGTTTCTGGGGATAGAATCTTTGTAATATACTCCCAGTAAAAGTGTACGTTATCCCTTTTTTGCATGGATTGCAAAAAGGGATATTTTTAGTGTCAAAATCCTGTTGACAAATAAGTAAATGAGGAGTAAATTTTTCTTATTCAAAAATTAAATATCCTGCACCTTTTAATCGCTTAATCAATTATGAGCGGGGGAACCAATATTGATAGATTGCCATCTATCTTGGGGTGAATCTTACAATCGTAAGAAGGGATACTCTCGAATTCCTAATCCGTCAGCTAACCTCGTAAGCGTTGCCGTAACATTTTTAGAGAGAAAGGTCATAGGTTCATACCTTAGACCATTCTATTTGAAGTGGTCTTTTTTGTATTATCGTGGAGGGTAATAAAGGGGAAATTAATCTTGTCAACAATAATACGAACTATTAAAAGCTTGCAACCTGCTCAAATTATTGTTTCCTTTTATGTAATTGCAGTAATCATTTCAGTTTGTTTGCTTAGCCTGCCAATAGCATTAAAACCGGGTGTAAATTGGTCACTTTTGGATGTTGTATTTACAGCAGTCAGTACAATAAGCGTGACTGGCCTGTCAGTTGTACCAATAGTAGATACGTTTAGCATTCCGGGAATATTTATTTTGCTGTTTATCATGCAATTTGGCGGAATTGGAATTATGACACTAGGGACTTTTTTTTGGTTACTTTTAGGAAAGAAAATTGGTTTAAAGCAAAGAGAATTAATTAAAACAGATCAGAATCATTCCCATATGTCAGGGTTAGTGAAATTGATGATACAGATACTCCTAATCATTCTTATAATTGAGTCAATAGGTACAATTATTCTAGGGACTTATTTTTTAAGCTATTTTCCAACGTGGCAGGAGTCGTATTTGCAAGGGTTATTTGCTTCTGTAAGTGCAACAACAAATGCTGGATTTGATATTACAGGTAACTCGCTTATCCCGTTTGCTCATGATTATTTTGTTCAATTTATAAACATCATTTTACTAACATTGGGAGCAATAGGATTTCCCGTGCTGATAGAATTGAAGGATTTTTTGATGCATAGAAAAAAACATTTTGGTCATCATTTTTCTTTATATACGAAATTAACAACGGTGACGTTCTTTGCTTTAATGATCTTTGGAACCATCATCATTTTGTTATTTGAAGCTACTCATTTCTTTCAAGGGAAAAGCTGGCACGAATCATTCTTTTATGCATTGTTTCAATCCTCTACAACGAGAAACGGGGGATTAGCTACAATGAATGTCAGTTATTTCTCAAAGCCAACTTTACTTGCACTTAGTTTTATGATGTTTATTGGTGCTTCCCCAAGCTCTGTTGGTGGCGGGATACGGACAACTACATTCGCTATCGTTTTGTTATTGATGTTTTCCTTTGCAAAGGGCCAGAAGAATATTAAGGTCTTTGGACGGGAAATCCATGATGAAGATATCAGGAAGTCAGTTGTAGTAAGTTTCCTTGCTATACTGCTTTGTTTTGCAGCAATAGTTATTCTTTCCGAAACAGAACCTGTCTCCACAATGGAGATTATATTTGAGGTTAGTTCTGCTTTCGGTACAACTGGACTGTCAATGGGAATAACTCCTGAATTAAGTGATGCAGGAAAAATCGTTATTACTTTACTGATGTTTATCGGAAGAATTGGGATCCTATCATTTATTTTCCTTTTCAATCGTGGAACAAAACAAACAAATTATCATTACCCGAAAGAGCGTGTGATTGTTGGATGATTTTAGTTGAACTTTTCTTAAAGGGTGAAATTAAAAATCCCAGAAAAAATCAAAAAACATACTTTTACCACATTAAAAATTCCAAAAAATACGCTATGATAATAGGATAATCATTTTTAAAGGATATAGTATTCGCAGCGGGTACTGCATTTGTATTAGTTGCCGTTTCGTTTAAGCTGGCTGAAATAATCGATGACTGGATTCCGTCTGGAGATGATGTTGGGTTTTTATTTAACCTATTGAATGGATTATTTGGCGATGGGTATCTTATGCTTACGACGATAACGGCCTTAGCGGTAACCTTTTTCAGTCGTTTCTTTGAAAATATTAATGGTGCACAGGAAATTGGTACATACCTTATTTACATTTTCTTTGTCGTAATTGGCGTTCCGGCATCGCTTCCTCTGCTGATTAGCAATGCGCCGTTATTACTAGTGTTTATGGGGATTATCGTTTTGTTTAATATGATCGTAACCTTTACAGCGGGAAAAGTCTTCAAATTCAGCCTAGAAGAAATGATTGTAGCCAGTAATGCGAACATCGGCGGACCAACTACCGCCGCTGCATTTGCAATTGCAAAAGGCTGGACGAAGCTGATTGCGCCGATTATGCTGGTTGGAACCTTAGGGTATATAATCGGGAATTATTTAGGAAGCATGGTTTACTATTTTCTGCAGTAATAGGAATAGCGTAAAAAGATCTCCAATTTTGTGAGATCTTTTTACATCCACTGATTACTCATCGTTACGTTTTTGTTTTTTACCTGCTGAATTGCCATCTAATTCCTCGGAAAACTCTGTTTGCAGATCTTTTCTTACCTGTATATTTCTGCCTTCATCGCTGGAAAAGTTTTCTTTAATATACGTGTGAATAAACGGTTCACATAACGTAATAAAAAATGCTGCCATGGCCGATAGTGCAAGAATTGGAAGCCCTGCTTGCGTGAGAAATAAACTTCCAAGTATCCAGAGTGAAAGAAATGCCAGCACATAGTCCGCTATTATTGCTATGAATGTATTAAATCTCCTCAGGATATATAAATCTCCTATAAGATAAGAAATTCCTGTAACAAGCAAACTGATAAAGAATAGATTAATCAATGTTGTATTAAAAAGTATGCCAAATAAGGAGTAAACAGCAATACCAGTAACAATAAATTTTATCCCTAACGTTTTTAAATGATCCATTTACAGACCCGTCCTTTCAAATTTTTCATAGTATCTGTCATTTCCGGATAAATATAACCTTAGTCTTTTTACTGCAGCAGTATAAAAAAATAATATTGACTAACAATACACATGGAATGGCTCTTATTATTACGATTAAATTGGAGTGGACTTGATGGAAAGGAAAAAATGGGATCTGGTTGGATTGGCATCCATACCACTGGTCATGACTTTAGGGAATTCTATGTTGATTCCTGTTCTGCCTGTTATTGAAAAAGAAATCGATATAACACCATTTCAATCTGGTTTGATTATTTCGGTTTATTCCTTTATTGCAATTTTGCTTATTCCTTTTGCTGGATATTTATCTGATCGGATAGGCAGAAAAAAGGTGATTATTCCAAGCTTGATAATTGCTGGGGTTGGTGGAGTAGTATCAGCCTATGCAGCTTGGAAATTGGACAGTCCATATGTGATGATCTTAATCGGAAGGTTTTTACAAGGCATTGGAGCAGCTGGTGCATTTCCAATCGTCATTCCAACTGTCGGGGATATGTACAAGGATGAAAAAGAAGTAAGTGCCGGATTAGGGTTTATTGAAACGTCGAATACCTTTGGAAAGGTCTTAAGTCCAATTATTGGTGCTTTTCTTGCTTATTATGTTTGGTTCATTCCTTTTGCGGCAATCCCTGTCCTATGTATTATTGCAATTATCCTGGTTATGGTATTGGTGAAAGCTCCTCCAGCAAAAGAAGATAAGAAGGAATACAACTTCTCATCGTTTAAAATGTCTATTAAGGATGTATTTCACCATAATGGTCGCTGGCTTACGTCGGTATTTGCTATTGGCTGCATCAACATGCTAGTACTATTTGCATTGCTTTTCCATTTTTCCTTTCTTTTAGGGGACAGATATCATGTGGACGGTGTGATAATGAAGGGGGTTTACCTTGCAATTCCGCTGTTGTTTCTTTGTATAACATCATATCTTACGGGTAAAAAGGTTGGAGAAAATAAAGTAATGATGAGATGGGCAATTATAGTTGGCAATGGACTAGCAGCCTTATCACTTTTGTTTTTTGGCAGCAATTTGAATTTAGTGTTTTTATTGATCGTCCTTACAATTGCGGGTATCGGGATTGGATTATCACTGCCGTGTTTAGATGCATTGATTACGGAAGGTGTAAAAAAGGAAGTGCGGGGAACTGTTACGTCCCTATATAGCAGCATGAGGTTTTTGGGGGTGGCTGTCGGTCCCCCGCTTGTTTCCATATTGGTGAAAAACCTCCCTGGAATGTTGAACATAGGTTTAGCTGGATTCAGCTTGCTGGCTGTCTTGGTTACGTTTTTTTATGTTAAACCCAAAAATGACATTCCTCTTGTTGGAAACCGGGTTTAAGGGTGCATAAATTTTTCCCGCAGTTCAAAGGATAATGTTTAGGAAAGGGGTCAGGAAATGGATAAGAAGAACAATCAATTTAAAGAAAACACAAACCATGGCGAGCATCGGAATGGCCGAAAAAGTCAATTTAAGAACAATAATTCCCATGGCGGTGATGAGCCGAACGAGTATCTAAATAACAAAAATCTTGGTAAATAAGTAATCAATCGGTGTGGAATGAGATTTCATTTCACACCGATTTTTTTATATTTCCTTAACTTTATGTGTCGTCGATATATGTTATATGCCAAGCTCCATTTGAATAGCATAATTGTAAGTGCGCTGATGAAGAGGGGTTTAAGGATGGGATATTATGTTAAGGTTGAGCCAGATGTCAACATATATGTAGAAGATATCAACCGGAAAAGTCAGCATGTTATTTTTTTTGTTCACGGCTGGCCTGCGAATCATAATTTATTTGAATATCAGTATAATGTTCTTCCTGCGATGGGGTATCGGTGTGTTGGTATCGATATAAGGGGATTTGGGAAATCTGACAAACCTTGGGAAGGTTACTCCTATGATCGTCTGGCTGATGACATTCGTTGTGTTGTGGAAGCCCTTGGATTACATAATTTCACACTTGCTGGGCATTCTGTTGGAGGTGCGATTGTTATTCGATATATGGGGCGCCATCGTGGTTATGGGGTGTCAAAATTAGCACTTTTTGGTGCCGCTGCTCCAAGCTTTATTCAACGGCCCGGGTTCCCATATGGATTAGAAAAAGAAGATGTAAATGGGCTTATTCAACAGGTTTATAATGACCGTCCGAATATGCTGGCAGATTTGACAAACATGTTTTTTTATCTGCCTATTACAAAGCGTTTTTCTGATTGGTTTTTCCAAATGGGACTTGAAGCATCAGGACATGCAACTGCTAATGTATTAGTCTCCTTAAGGGAGGAAACCTTGTTTTCTGACTTGGAAACAATTCAGGTTCCGACTTTACTATTTCAAGGGGTACACGATCAAATCTGTTTACCACCGTTAGCTTTAGCTCTTAATCAAGGAATTAGAAATTCTAAGCTCATATGGTTTGAGCATAGCGGTCATGGATTATTTTGGGAGGAACGGGATAAGTTTAATGCAGAACTAGCAGATTTTATAGCAAATTACTAAAAAGTAGTAGGGGCAAAAGGATAATAGTCAAAGAGAAATCCGAACTATAATTCTTCAATTAGAATTTGTATTAGCTCGGATTCCTCTTTATGAGTATCGTATCTCTACGGCTAATTATCAGTAAAATGCGATGCAGAACTCGAGTGCAGTGCGATCTCGCTCGAGCTCCTCTCCCATTGCGACCCCGGACGACGTGATAATAGCAGCATAACTAGTATACTCCGTCCCATTTTATTTACTAAGTTGCTAATATATGAAAAAGTAACGTTCTGAAAATCGTTTGTTATGTCCAAGCTCCTTTACTTTAATAGCTCAAATAATGTCCAAAATCATACAGACCCGGGATTGTTACCGGCAATTTACCTTCAGGATTGACTTCACCACTGAGCACACGTGCTAATGCTTCAACTGATACATCGCGGTTTCCGTAAGTGGCAAGATATGCATTTACATCAGGGAATACCATGATGTCATATGGGTTGCGCATTGCCGTTACAATAACAGGTTTTCCTGTTTGTTTTATGGAATCTACCAAACGTTGTTGGGCCGAATTTGTGTTTGCGGTATACGAGGTTACAATGATTGTATCCGCATTCGCTGCACGTTCAGTAGCCTCAGCAATTTGGCTGGCAGTCGGGCTGGTGTTCGTAGCGTAAACACTGGAATCGTAGCCTTTATCCTCTAATAGATCTGATAAATAGTCGGGATCACCGGCTGATGGTCCTGTTACAAACACACTTTTATTATTTTTCAATGGCAGCAAGCTGTTTTCGTTTTTAACAAGTGTAATACTCTTATCCGCAATTTCAGCGGCTTTTGCTAGATTATCCTCCGTACCGATATTTTCAATTTCACTTGGATCGGTGTAGCTATTTCCGAATAAGCCTTTTTCCATTTTTGCTTTTAAAATACGATAAACAGATTCATCCACACGCTCTTCACTAATTTCGCCACTCTGAACGGCATCTAGCATGGAGTTATAGGCAAGTGCAACATCAGGCGGGTTTAGTAAAATATCGTTCCCTGCCTTAAATGCTTCAATAGCAACACGATCGGGTTCAACGACATTGGCTCCTGACATGCCAAGACTGTCTGTCACAATTAATCCTTCAAAGCCCATTTCTTCGCGTAAAAGACCTTGTAAAATTGGCTTCGATAAAGTTGCTGGCAGACCGGAATCATCTAGTGCAGGAACGACAATATGTGCCGTCATAATTGCGTCTATACCATTATCAATTGCTGCCTTGAATGGTTTTAAATCAATGTTGTGCAGTGTTTCTAGATCATGGTTTATTATTGGTAAACCATAATGCGAATCGACATTTGTATCTCCATGTCCCGGAAAATGCTTTGCAGTTGGAATTACGTTTTGATCTTCATATGCCTGAACCTGGGCAACAGTTAAGTCAGAAACAAGCTCAGGATCTTCACTAAATGAGCGGACACCGATAACGGGATTTTCTGGATTAACATTCACATCTGCAACTGGTGCAAAGTTCATGTTGATGCCAAGACTGCTTAGTTCCTTACCCAAAATTGCCGCAGATTGTGCTGCATATTCTGTGGACCTTGTTGCTCCAAGTGCCATATTACCAGGGAAAACCGTGCCAGGACTTGTAATCCGCTGCACAATTCCTCCTTCCTGGTCCGTTGAAATGAATAATGGGATTGGCATTCGCTGATTCATTGCGATCTCCTGTAATCCATTTGATAGGGCATTTACTTGTGCCGTGTCAATGGGTGTACCAATATTGTCTGTCCAATTAAAATAGATAATTCCGCCAACATGATAGTTTTCGATGGCCTCCTTGAAATTCTTGGCTCCACGGTTCATGCTGATGTTTGTGTCTTCATAATCAGGATCAGTAGGTGTTTTGCCATACATATGAATAACAAATAACTGACCGATTTTTTCTTCTAATGTCATGTGCCTCATTTTACTAATAATCCAGCCATGCTTTGCTTTGCTGCCGTTACCCCATCCAGGCTTCGTTGGATCGTCCCAGCCATTTGCCGAGCTCATCACTGGAAAACTCATTAGGATTAGGAAAAAACTTGAAAGAATCGCGAACAATCGTTTTTTCATACAATTTCACTCCTATAAAATTATTTACCTCGCGTAAGGGTCACTTCAGTTGTTACGGCTAAATGATCAGAAGCTATACTGTCAATGACGTTGGTGTTGGAAATAGTTGAATTCGGTGATGTAAGAATATAATCAATACGTTTTTCGGGTGAGGTTTCTGGGTAAGTGTATCCATCACCTTTTCCTGCCATAGTCCAAACGTCTTGGAATCTTTCAAATAATGGCTTGAGTTCAGGTGCGTCAGGTGCTGCATTCATATCACCTACTAGAATAGCGTTTTTTTGTTCAGAAATAATGTTCAGCATATCGTCTACTTGCATTTCCCGGATGTAGGGATCCCCACGGTAGTCCAGGTGCGTTACATAGAAAGGGACGTGGATACCTTTTACATTAATTAAAACGCCGGGAAATCCAGGTGCTGGACCTGGCACAGGATTGGCATCTTGCGTTGATAGTCTTGTTATTTCATAGTTTTTTGCTTTGATAATAGGATAGTTGCTCAAAACAGCTAATCCATATTTTCTGCGTGGTTCGCCTTCATTGAGTGGTTCCTGATTGTAAATAGGTGCAAAGAATGCATGCATATCCAGTTTCTCAGCAAGATATTGCACCTGGTCATCAAAATTACTCCTGTATCCCCAATTAACATCCACTTCCTGCAGGCCAACGATGTCTGCTCCAGAGCTGCGGATTGTTTCAGCGGTACGATTGATGTCATATACTCCGTCACTTCCGATACCTGCATGGATATTAAAGGTCATTACATTAAGTTTGATGTCCTGGTGCCTATCAGGGAAACTATCCGCTGTTGCTATGCTTGGTGTAAGTAGAATCATAAGCAGCATAGAGAACACGATAAAAAGCTGGTTCTTCATTTTTCAATGCCTCCTCCCTTCAGAATCTAGTAATACTTTCAAGTTTATAGTAGCTTTTAAGTATAGGCCTGTATATAGTGCAATGGATTTATTTTTTGATAATTCGGAATAAATGAGAGACTTTTGGCTAGGGCTATAAAATGATGACAATGATCGAAGCTGATGCACAAGTTTAGAGAAAAACAAAATTTAAAAAGTTATAAAAATTATATAATAGCTATTGAAATAATATACATAATGGTGCATAATAATTCAAAACAGTTAAATAGTATGTTTGCTGGTATTACGGTGTTTGCATTGCTATGTAATTATAATGGCGAAGTGTTTAGTTGGAGTTATTATGAATAAAAATTCACTTTGATGCATTAATATTAATTGTGGAGGAGGAAGTGAAATGGGAGAAAAAACAGGGTATCTTGTGCTGAGTACCGGAGATATTTTGGAAGGGAAATGGCTTGGGAAAATACATGCTTCTGAAGGAGAGCTAGTTTTTAATACGTCGATGACAGGCTATCAAGAAGTAATGACAGACCCTTCTTATGCAGGTCAAATCGTGGGTATGACGTACCCGTTAATCGGTAACTACGGGTTCAGTGAAATTGATTATGAAAGTCTTAATCCTGCACTAGCCGGTTTAATTATATCGCATCCCTGCCGTACACCAGAACATTATCAATCAACGCTGTCACTTGAAGATATGATCAATAAGTATGAGATTCCTTGTCTATTCGAAATAGATACCCGCAAACTTACCCGCATAATTCGGGACCATGGGGAGGTTTATGGCAGAATAACTTCTGTAATGCAAGATGCTCCGCAGCAATTGAAGGTGGATTCTGAAATTGTGAAAAGGGTGTCTATCCAAACGACTACTCAGTATAAAATTAATTCTGAAACGCATCCCCATGTAGTTATTTACGATTTCGGATGTAAACATTCCATTGTTCGCACATTAGCGGAACTTGATTGCAATGTTACAGTCGTTCCGTTTGATGCAAATCCAGAAGCAGTGAAAGCACTGCATCCAGATGCAATTGTTTTGTCTAATGGTCCTGGAGATCCCGAAGATTTACGGTATATGACGAGCAATATTAGAGAAATCTCCGAAAGCTATCCGACTTTAGGAATTTGTCTTGGACACCAGCTTGTTGCGCTGGCATATGGAGGCAAAACAAAACGATTACCGTATGGGCACCGCGGCAGTAATCATCCGGTAAAAGATTTACGTACAGGAAAAGTCGTGATTACATCGCAAAATCATGGCTATGCAGTCGATTTGGATTCAAACATTATGGATGACTTTCAGGTATCGTACATGAATGTGAATGACCAAACCGTTGAGGGGCTTGTTCACAGCCATAAGCCAATTATGACGGTACAATTTCATCCGGAAGCACACCCGGGACCTAGTGATACACAATCAATTTTTCAAGATTTTGTTAGCCAAATACCTGTCAAAGGGGTGAAGCAATATGCCTAAATTGTCTCATATCAGCAAAGTGCTTGTTATAGGATCAGGTCCTATTGTAATCGGGCAGGCGGCTGAATTTGATTATGCTGGTACTCAGGCCTGTCTTGCTTTAAAAGAAGAAGGCGTTGAGGTTATCCTGGTCAATAATAATCCAGCCACTATCATGACAGATCAGGCAATAGCGGATCAGGTTTATCTGGAGCCTTTGACATTGGAATCATTAACGGAAATTGTTAAAAAAGAAAACCCGGATGGTATTTTGCCTACGCTTGGCGGACAGACGGGGCTGAATCTTGCTGTTTCCCTGTCTAAATCAGGAATTTTGGACCAATTTAATGTGGAATTGCTGGGCACGCCTTTGGATACAATTCAAAAAGGAGAAGACCGGGAGCTTTTTAAATCGCTGATGGGTGATATTGGTGAACCAGTCGCGAAGAGTTTATCGACTGTCTCGGCAGATGAGGCTGTTCAATTTTCTGTGACTACAGGCTACCCCATTATCGTCAGACCTGCTTATACGTTAGGCGGGGCTGGCGGCGGAATCGCGAACAATGAACAGGAATTGAAAGCCATCGTGAAAAATGGAATCCATGCCAGTCCGATTGGCCAGGTGTTGGTTGAACAAAGTGTTAAAGGCTGGAAGGAGATTGAGTACGAGGTAATGCGTGATGCTAACGATACATGCATTATTGTCTGCAATATGGAAAACATTGATCCGGTGGGTATACATACGGGTGACAGTATCGTTGTCGCCCCTTCACAAACATTGAATGACAGGCAGTATCAAATGCTTAGAAGCACCTCCTGCAAGGTAATCCGTGAGCTTGGGGTTGTTGGGGGATGCAATATTCAGTTTGCCTTGAATCCAGAAAGTGATGAATATGTGATTATTGAAGTTAATCCACGGGTGAGTCGTTCAAGTGCTCTTGCATCGAAAGCAACTGGTTATCCAATCGCGCGAATTGCCGCAAAGCTTGCTCTCGGCTATCACTTAGATGAATTGCTCAATCCAATCACTGGCAGCACATACGCAAGCTTTGAGCCTGCAATTGATTACATTGCAGTAAAAATTCCACGCTGGCCATTTGACAAGTTTGCCCATGCGGACAGGTTATTAGGAACGCAGATGATGGCAACAGGTGAGGTCATGGCACTTGCACGTAATTTCCCAGCTGCATTAAACAAAGCAGTACGGTCACTTGAGATAGGTCTGGAATACGTAAATTTGGTTAAATTAACGGAATGGACGAACGAAAGGATTGACAAGGCATTAAGAGAGGCAACAGATGAGCGGCTATTTGTGGTAGCTGAGGCATTTAGACGTGGCTATAAGCTTGAGCGTATCCATGAACTAACAGAAATCAATAAATTTTTTCTAAACGAAATTGCTTCTATGATCAGCATGGAAAAGGCACTGCTGGATAAGAATTGGGATACGATTAGCAAGGATGAATGGGTAAAAGTAAAAATGATGGGATTCCCGGATAGCCTGCTGACAGAGATGTTTAAAAAGAACAAAAAAGAAGTCCGAGAACTATGGAAAAATCTTGACTTGGCACCTTCCTACAAAATGGTTGATACGTGTGCAGCAGAATTTACTGCACAAACCCCGTATTTTTATAGTACATGGAATGAGTTCGATGAGGTCGAGTCTTTGACCAGTGAACGAAAAGTTGTCGTACTGGGATCGGGTCCTATCCGAATAGGTCAGGGTGTAGAATTTGATTATTGTTCTGTTCATGCTGCAATGGCTTTACAGGAACAGGGGGTAAAAGCGATTGTCATTAACAATAATCCGGAAACTGTCAGTACCGATTTTAATACCGCTGACCACCTGTATTTTGAAGCTTTAACGGAAGAAGATGTGTTGCACGTCATAGAAAAAGAGAATGCAGACGGGGTATTCGTGCAGTTTGGCGGGCAAACAGCGATTAATCTTGCTGAAGGGTTAAGTGAAGCAGGAGTGTCTGTCTATGGAACAACTCTGCAGGCAATTGAAGCGGCAGAAGATCGGGATAAGTTTTACCAGCTATTAGGGAAGCTTGATATTCCGCATATCCCTGGTGAAACGGTGACAAACACAAAGGATGCAGTTAAGGCTGCAGGTGATATTGGTTATCCAGTGCTGCTTCGCCCTTCCTATGTAATAGGCGGGCAAGGGATGGTAGTTTTATATGATCAATCACAGCTTTTAAACTATCTGGAGGGGTTAAAAAATAGTGATCCGATTGTGCGAACTTTCCCCTTATTAATTGATAAGTTTATACCTGGTTTTGAAGTAGAAATTGATGTGGTTTGTGATGGAAAAGATATAGTAATACCTGGAATTTTCCAGCATGTTGAAAGAGCGGGCATACATTCCGGTGACAGTATTGCGATATTTCCTTCCCCTGATTTGAACTTTGACCAAAAGAAGTTAATTGAAAGGTATACACAATTAATCTCTGAAGAATTGGCGTTAAAAGGAATTGTTAATATCCAATTTGTTTTAAGTGAAGATAAAAGAGACATCTATGTATTGGAGGTTAATCCAAGGGCATCCAGAACGGTCCCAATTGCAAGTAAAGTTACGGGCGTTCCCCTGGTTGACTTAGCAACTCGTGTGCAAATGGGTCAGCCATTGAAAGAACTGGGATTGCAGCTAGGGTTACATGAGGATATTCCTTATTATGCTGTTAAAATGCCTGTGTTTTCAACGAATAAAATAGCAGGTGCCGATCCGTATTTAGGTCCGGAAATGCAATCGACAGGGGAAGCCATTGGAATCGGTAAAACTGTTGGGGCGGCCATGGCAAAAGCGTTTGGCTGGAAGGAACATGGATTAGTAGATTTACAGGATGGGAAGCCAATTTTTCTGTCGCTCTGTTCAGCAGCACCTAAGGAATTGGTGCATTTACTTGAGAACGTTCCCGTTAAGATCGCTGCAGATCACGCAACGGCAAAGATGCTTGGCGGTGTAAATATTAATGTAGAAATGAGTATCACGGAGGCACAGGAAACGTGTTTGAATAATGGTTTTCAATTAATATGTGATACACATAAAAGCTATACACGCGATGAGCATGCGGTATTACGGGAGGATGCACTTAAATCGAGCACTGCTTGTTTCACATCCATGGAAACATTGATTGCTCTTCTGCAGGCTGAAGCACAAACGGTTGAAGCGCCATGTGCCATTGATGAATATCTGCAAAAAAAGAAAAACATCCATCAAATGAAGGAGCGTGTGTTTTAAATGGAATTAAAGACGAAGGAAGCGGGTTTGAAGCATCCGTTATCAGGCAGGAGTTTTTTGACACTATCTGACTACAGTGAGGAAGAGCTCTTATATTTGCTGGAGCTTGCGACATATTTAAAAAATGCGCGAAAAGCGGGGGAGAACAAGCAGCCATTAAAAGGAAAAACACTTGGTATGATTTTTGAAAAATCCTCTACTAGAACACGTGTCTCATTTGAAGCAGGCATTTTTCAACTGGGTGGAACGGGCCTGTTTTTAAGCAAACAAGATATGCAGATGGGTAGGGGTGAACCGATAGCGGATACAGCAAAAGTATTGTCGGGATATTTGGATGGCATCATGATTCGGACTTTTTCACAAGCGACGGCAGAGGAACTAGCCGAAAATGCAAGTGTTCCCGTTATTAATGGATTAACGGATACGTATCACCCTTGCCAGGTGCTGGCGGATTTACTAACAATTCAAGAGATAAAAGGTGGACTTAAAGGGCTGGAGATTGCCTATATTGGTGATGGCAATAATATGGCAAACTCACTTATGATTGGAGCAGCAACAATGGGCATGGATATAACTGTTGCGGCTCCAACAGGATATCAGCCGGATCCAGGTATCACGTTAAAAGCCATATCTATTGCAAGCGCCCATGGAAGCAAAGTAGAAGTAACATCCAATCCGCAAAATGCCGTTGATCAGGCGGATATTATTTATACGGATGTATGGGCGAGCATGGGGCAGGAGGATGAACAAACGACTCGTGAGCAAATGTTTTCCGGTTATCAAGTGAATAAGGATCTATGTTCCCATGCGAAAAAGGACGCCATCTTTATGCACTGCCTACCAGCCCACAGAGAAAAAGAAGTTACAGCGGAAATTATTGATGGCAAGCAGTCGGTTGTATTTCAGCAAGCGGAGAATCGATTGCATGCACAGAAAGCGCTGATGCTGGCATTGATGGGATAGGTTTAGTATGTGTGACCGAGCAGGAATTCAGCTTCATATTGTCATCACCAGCAGAAGTGCTTTACGATTAGCTTGCTTTTCATCGATTGAAATTTCACGAATTACCCACAAAATTTTTTTCATTTATTTACTGTTTTGGGAAATGATAATAAATGCAAAAGTATAACCCAAAATAGGAAGGAAGATAACTAAATGAAAAAAGGATTAGTTGTTATTTTGGCACTTTCAATGGCATTTGCTATCCAGGCGCCAGCCGTATTTGCTGAATTTTACCATGGCCATGTGCAAGGCGTACACCAGGATCACCATAGAGATAAAGGTGCTTTTCACAAAAGTGAAGCATTTATAAAAATGCAGGCAAAAGAATTAGGTATTGAAACGGAAGGCAAGAATCTTGAAACCTTAGCAAAAGAAGTTTATGAGGCAAAAGTAAAACAGGCTGCACAGGAACTTGGAATTAAGACTGAGGGAAAAGGCATCGATGAGCTTGCTAAGGAAGTGCACCATGAAAAGGTAAAACAAAAGGCAAAAGAGCTAGGCATCGAAACGGAAGGCAAAGACCCGGAAGCACTTGCTAAGGAAGTTTATGAGGCACAGCTTAAGCGGAAAGCAAATGAATTAGGTATTTCTACAGAAGGAAAAGATGTAGAATCTCTTAAAAAAGCGATATTTGAACATTACATTAATAAAGAAGCAAAAAAGTTAAACATTAAAACGGAAGGCAAGGATTATTATTCTCTAGCTAAGGAAATACAGGAAAAAAAGATTATGCAATCTGCAGAAAAGCTAGGGATTGATACAAAGGGTAAAAACGCACAGCAGTTATTGAATGAGATCATTACCGATCATGCGGATGAAGCCAAAGAAAAAGGATTATTCCCTTTTGAAGGGATGAAAATGAAGCATACCTTTCACGGTGTTTTTGATTATATGGAATAGTTGGAGGATCCTCGATTAATCTATCGGGGATTTTTCTTTTGTGAGTATAGAAAGTATAAAATTTAGCGCTATTTAGCTAGCGGTATGGTAAGCCAAGTCCAGCTCCAGTGCCCAGCGACTGATGGACTTCCCTCACCTCCGTACGATAAGGTCAACATCGATTCGCTACGCTCATCGTGTTTCCTTTATCTCCTGCGGTTCAGTCCAGTCCACACGTCGCTAAACGGGGCACTTGCGCTTTTGTTCTCCTCTGAATATTATAAACTAATTATATAAGGGGGAATTCAAATGAATGAAAAAACACAAATAAAAGTAAACGATAATGGTTCATTAAGAATTACAGGTGAAGTAGAGCTGATTGACGCTGAAGGAAATGTCTTTGAAACGAAAAAAAGCTTTTCCCTATGCCGTTGTGGGCATTCATCGAACAAGCCTTTTTGTGATGGTACACATAGAAAAATAGGATTCAGTAGCAGTCCAAGAGCAAAGTAATGATGAAACGAGCAACACCAAAGGCACACGGGTGAGCCCCCTTGGAAGAAAATCGCTTTCTTCGGGGTCTCATCGTTTCTGCAGTAGTCTCGTGAATTTCCTCCTGTCTCTATTCCCCAATTAGCCCAATTTTGCATATACTGACTCTGTAAAATAGTGAGGAGGTATATACATGTATTATCGATATCCATATCAAATACCGCAATTTGTACCAGTGATGTACTATGGATATGGTTACCCATACCCTGATTATAATGATCGTCAGCAGCCGAGTGAACAGGAAATTATGCAGACGATTCGTTCGCAGCATAATAATTTATACGCTGAATTAGAGCAGGCTGGAATGCCACGTGGAGTAAGTGATTATATTTTTACGTTAATGGTCAGGTTTACACTGAATCAGGCAAATCAAAATCAATCAGCGAACCAAATATACAATCAAATCGTGCGGCAGATTCCTTGGCTCAATCTGTTTTTCAGACAATTTAACATTTCGCCGAATACTGCAGAACGAATTCTTGTTAGGGTCATCCAGATAACTCTCGATGCAATTGGCGGTGGAGGCGGTCAGCCGGGGCAAGGCTGGTCGTCCTTTGAAAACCTTGGTGGAACGTTAACCTCTGCTCCTGCCGTTGCTTCCTGGCAGCCGAATAGACTTGATGTTTTTGCTAGGGGAACAGACCAAAGTCTTTATCATATATGGTGGAATGGACGTACGTGGAGTAATTGGGAGAACCTTGGCGGACAATTAACTTCTCCTCCCGCGGCAGTGTCATGGGGACCACATCGCATTGATGTGTTTGTACGTGGGACAGATCAAAGCTTGTACCATAAATGGTGGAATGGAAGCCAGTGGAGTGATTGGGAGAACCTAGGTGGTACATTAACCACTGGTCCAGCTGCCTCATCCAGACGTTCGAATCAGCTTGATGTCTTTGTAAGAGGAACAAACAATAGGCTCTATAAGAGAACATGGAACGGTTCGCGCTGGGAGGATTGGGAAGATCTTGGGGGCAACCTGACATCAGAACCAGCCGCAGTATCTTGGGGGCCAAATCGCATTGATGTATTTGCAAGAGGGCAAAATCAAGATTTAATTCATAAATGGTGGAATGGACGTTCATGGAGTAATTGGGAAAGCCTTGGCGGAACACTAACTTCAGCACCAGCTGTATCATCAAGACGTTCGAATCAGCTTGAGGTCTTTGTGAGGGGAACAAACAATAGGCTTTACAGAAAAACATGGAATGGTTCGCGTTGGTCGGATTGGGGAAATCTTGGTGGAAGCTTGACTTCTGCCCCTGCAGCAGTGTCATGGGGGCCAAATCGAACAGATGTATTTGCAAGAGGGCAAAATCAAGGGCTGATTCATACGTATCGAGGTCAATAGAATTTGTAAAATAAGATAGCTGCGTGCGGTGTAGCAGCTATCTTTACTATTTTCCAAAGAAATTTGATTATTTTTATAAAAGTTATTGAATTAATATACACAATGATGCATAATAATTCATAACATAACATTTAGAATTAAACAGAAAAGGAGCGATTTCTTTGGGGAAGGAAAAAATCGTATTAGCTTATTCAGGCGGTCTAGATACATCCGTTGCGGTGAAATGGCTACAGGATAAGTATAATTATGAAGTGATTGCGGTAGCCCTCGATGTAGGAGAGGGAAAGGATTTAGGGTTTGTAAAGAACAAAGCGCTGGATGTTGGTGCAGTTAAGTCGTATGTAATTGATGCGAAATCACTATTTGCTAATGAGTATGTTCTTCCCGCATTACAGTCAAACCTATTGTATGAAGGGAAATATCCATTAATTTCAGCATTGTCTCGTCCATTGATTGCCAAAGTTCTTGTAGATATTGCAGAAAAAGAAGGTGCAACAGCCGTAGCGCATGGATGCACAGGGAAAGGTAACGACCAAGTGAGATTTGATGTTGCGTTTACTGCATTAAATCCAAAATTAAAAATTGTTGCGCCGGTACGAGAATGGGCGATGTCAAGGGAAGAAGAGATTGCTTATGCCGAAGAAAATGGCATACCTATTCCGATTAATGTGGACAGTCCGTATAGCATTGACCAAAATCTATGGGGGCGCAGTAATGAGTGTGGGGTTTTAGAAGATCCTTGGGAGGAAGCACCAAAAGATGCATACGATCTTACGGCAGATCCAATTGATGCGCCTCATGTGCCCCAAGTAGTTCAAATTACGTTTGATCAGGGTAAACCTGTTTCGTTAGATGGAAAGGAACTGCCGCTTGAAGAGCTTATTGTAACATTAAATCAAATTGCCGGTAAACACGGTGTCGGAAGGATTGACCATGTTGAAAATCGTTTAGTTGGGATTAAGTCGCGCGAGATCTATGAAGCACCTGCTGCATTGACGCTAATTGCTGCTCATCAGGAATTAGAGGCACTTACACTTACGAGAGAGGTTGCGGCATTCAAGCCAATTGTTGAACAAAAGCTTGCTCAGACTGTATATGATGGGCTTTGGTATTCCCCTTTGACGGAAGCATTGAAGGCATTTATCGGGAAAACACAAGAACATGTATCGGGGACGGTAAAAGTAAAGCTATACAAAGGTCATGCACAGGTAGTTGGGCGTGAATCAGCACAATCCCTATATGATTTTGATCTAGCAACCTATAAAGCGGATGATGCATTTGACCATGAAGCGGCATTAGGGTTCATTAAGCTTTGGGGGCTGCCAACGAAGGTTCACTCTTCCGTTAATCAAACCCATGTAAAAACGGATGCGTCTATTGAAAAAGCAGATTTTCAAGTGAAAGAAGCTGCGAAACAATGAAACTATGGGGCGGACGATTTACAAAACCAACGAATCAATTAGTAGATGAATATACAGCATCAATTCATTTTGATAAAAAACTGGCCCAGTATGATATCGAGGGAAGTCTTGCACATGCAGAAATGCTGAAGGTGTGCGGTATTATTTCGGAAGAAGATGCGAATGCAATTACTGAAGGGCTAAAAACGGTTGCCCTAAAAATTAAACATGGTGAAGCGGAATTGCTTGATGAGCATGAGGATATTCATATGAATGTCGAGAAGCTATTGATTGAGGAAGTTGGCCCTGTTGGCGGAAAGCTTCACACAGGCAGAAGCAGAAATGATCAGGTGGCACTCGATATGCGGCTGTATTTACGGGATGCATTGATGGAGATTGGTAATTTACTGATTGCTGTTCAGGAATCATTGTATAAGCAGGCCCAGGCTAATTTAGACACGGTGCTCCCGGGTTACACCCATTTACAGCGTGCACAGCCTGTATTATTCGCCCATCATATGATGGCTTACGTGTTCATGTTCCAGCGTGATGTGGATAGACTTTTCGATAGCTGCAAACGTGTGAACAAATCCCCGCTTGGGGCTGGTGCACTAGCAGGAACGACTTTTCCGATTGATCGGAAATTTGTTGCAGAAAAACTTCACTTTGACAGTATTTGTGAAAACAGTCTGGATGCGGTAAGTGACCGCGATTTTGTTGTTGAATTTTTATCAAATGCATCGTTGATTGGGATGCATTTATCAAGGTTGTGTGAGGAGCTTGTGCAATGGTCCAGTGCTGAGTTTAATTTTATTGAATTAGATGATGCGTTCAGCACTGGAAGCAGTATGATGCCGCAGAAGAAAAACCCTGATATAGCGGAGCTTGTACGAGGGAAGACTGGACGTATCTATGGCCATTTAATTGGTATGCTGACAACATTGAAGGGACTGCCACTTGCTTATAACAAAGATATGCAAGAGGATAAGGAAGGTATGTTTGATACAGTTGAAACATTGCAGGGTGCACTGGCATTATTTGCTCCAATGATCGAAACGATGGATGTCAAAAGTGAAAATATGTATGAAGCAGTAAGTAAAGACTTTTCCAATGCAACAGACTTCGCTGATTATCTTGTCAGAAAAGGGATGCCATTTAGAGAATCACATGCGGTGGTTGGGCAGGTAGTATTGCATTGTATTGAACAGGATAAATATTTGCTGGACCTGACAATTGAAGAATATCAGCAGTTTTCGGATTTAGTTGAAACGGATATTTATGAGGTGCTTAGCCCAGAAGCGGTTGTGAATGCACGTGATGTCGCGGGCGGCACTGCGAAGGTAAGGGTTGAAGAGCAGTTTGAAGCTGCTGCGGGATTGTTTGAGAAAAATAAGGAGTGGCTTTATATACATGCTGGCACACCCAGTTTAAATAGAACATGAACAAGACTGTTCCTAAGCTTTTTACTTAGGGATAGTTTTTTTTATTGAAAAAATTAGAAGGAAATTAAATTGTGATCGTCGAAATGAAAGGTTATGTCAATGCAAGAGAAAAAATTGAATGGAGGTTGTTATTTCCATGATAATCCGAGAAGCAACACTATCAGATGCAGAAGGTGTAGCAAAAGTACATGTGGATTGCTGGAGAACGACATATAAAGATATCATTTCCGATGATTTTTTAGATAACCTTTCCTATGAACAGCGAACTAAGCTGTGGATTAGCAATATAAGCAGGGATGATAATTATATTTTCATTGTTGAAATTGAGGGGAAGATTATTGGTTTTGCAGACGGAGGAAGTGAAAAGTCGGGCAAATATCCAGATTACGACGGTGATGTGACTTCCATATATATTTTAGAGGAATATCAGGGACATGGGATTGGTAAAAAATTGCTGACAAGGCTTTTTGATAAATTCAAGACTTTAAAATTAGGCTCGTCTATTGTCAAAGTGCTAGAGGAGAATGGGTCATGCCGTTTTTATGAGGCGATGGGGGCTGAATTAATAGATAGCAGCAAATTTGTTCAAATCGGTAATGATAAGTTGAAATTATTGGTTTATGGATGGAGGGACCTTTGATAAATCTATTATCCCCTGTTTCCTGAACAAGGAATTATACAGCAGATCAGAATTAAAAAGGCCGTTTCTCCAATAAATATATGAAGTTTTTTCTATAATAAAACAATAAATAAATTTGCATGATGACAAGTGCCACTGCTAGAAGAAGTAACGAATGATCAAGAAATATATGAAGTAAAAAAATGTTGGCTACAATGGGGGATAATATAGCAAGTGCTAATGGGACAAATCGATTAATTAATAATAGAACGCCACATATAACCTCTAATGACTTTTCAACTATCAGCAGATAATCAAACTCAAACAATGCCATGGCTTCTGGGCTGGTCGCAATAAATGGGTCGAGTTCAACTATAACAAAATAACCGTTTATTCCAGCACAGAGGAAAATGAACCCTAATAGATACCTTGAGATGTATGAAAGCACTTTTGACAATTTGTACACCACCTATTCATGATTCGTTTGTCATTATACTATTTGAGAAAGCTTGTGGATATAACTTAATTACTGCTTATTTTAAGTATACAAATAAAGTACACCAAAAACTATGGTTATTTGGTGTACTATCGAGTCAATCTTAGCCTTTATTTCCCTGGATCATTTTGAATTCCCAGATGTATAACCGAATGTAAAAATTCATAAGTAAGACGCAGTGATTCTAAGAAATGTTTCAAATCTTATTATTTTTCTCTTCTGCCCCAAATTCAATTCCCAATGCTACAATCGATTGATTAATCCGCCATACGTAATAAAGATGATGAATAAGGTCATGGTGTGATTGGTTTCTGCCAGGTGCCAGGCGTTCAATTTGTTCACGCTCAACTTTAAGATTATAAACAACAGCTGATTGTTTAGGTCCCTTGACCAGTTTGCTTAGTACATTGAAGTTATGATCTAATTTTTCTTCCATCTGTTTAAAAACTTCTTCTATCTCTACCGGATATTCAAAGTTTTTTGTATAAGCAGATGCTACTAAATGTCTAGCATAATAATTAATTGCCGTGAAAATCGTAATCCACCGATTAATGTCGGTCTGACTTACCGCTTCGGATCGCTGCAGAAGCGGTTCTGCCTCGTCCTTTATGGATTGCAAATTCTTGTCCATCTCAAAGGCACTATCTCTGAGTTCCTTAACATTTATTTTCTCCCTAAAGCTTTTTACATAAAGGGTTACATATGGTTTAAGCTCAGTTAAAAAGTCATCAATAGCGTCGGCAACCTTATCTCTTGTTCGCTTTGGAAAAATAACGGAAGAAACGCCTAGCGCAATGGCAGCTCCTGCAATCGTATCAATAACACGGGCGCCAATTAATGTAAAACTGATTCCGCCAAGCAGAATATCATACATGAAAGCAATTAGCATGGTTATGAAGGCACTCATTAAGGTATAAGAGACTGTAACTAGATAGAATGCGGCAAAAATAACTGTAAATAATAGGATAATTTCAATTGTCGAATGTCCAGATAACAGCTTGGCAAGTACAAAGCCTAGAATCGCCCCAATGATTGTTCCAAATGACCGTTCGAATCCTTTTTTGTATGTTCGCCCAATCGATTCAGTTCCAAGTAAGACAATGAATGCTGTAAGAAGCACCCAGTATGGCTGGGTTGGGGAAATTATTTGACCGGCGATTATGGATAAAATGCCAGCTGCTAATGCCTGAAAAGCTTTCTTTGTAGAGGACTTTAATTCCCTGCTAGAATCTTCGTCTTTTGATTCGTCCTCCTCACTTTCTTCTATATCTTCCTCAACCACTTTCCCGTCTTGAAGGGATTGTTGAATGTTCATTGCTCCTTCAATTACATGGTTGCCAATCGATTCAATCCGACGAATTAGAAATAGCCATCCACTGGGCTGTTCTTCACGTCTCAGCAGATCGATTAATACGAATCGAAGTGCCTGGACTGCTTTCTCTGCTTCCTGCAAATTTCGATTATCATAGCTTGGAGCAAGTACCTCTGCATCACGAAGAGCGGTAATTACCCATACAAGCAAACGCCTTAATTTCTCAATTTCAAGTGCATTTGCTTTTTTTAGACTGTAAATGGAATCAGTCAACGTTTCCAGGAACATACCGGTGTCAAAAACATAAAGCTGCAGCTGTGACGTTTTAAGTCCGGGCCAAACCTCTTTTACATCCTGCTCTTTTAGGTCACTTGATACAATTCTTGCATATTCACGAAGCTTAAGGATATTTTTCTCAAGTGATTTCATTCGCTCAGGATCAAGCTTTGTATCCTGGATAGCTCTAATTAATATGTTAAAGGTTAAATTACTTTGAATATGGAAGGAACGAATACTTCTTTTTAATACCTGTGCGGAATCCTGAAAAAGAATGAAATTATAAAGAAACGCATAAACAGCGCCGATTGAAATGCCGATGTAAAACCATGGCAATTGGTTTAATGGAAGTTTTAACACGGAAGAAAAATAAACGGTAATAAAACCGATCATGCAAATGGAAAAATACCGGACACCAAATCGTGAAAAATAGAAGCTGCTAAAGATAATCAGGACCATTAGGACATCAATATAAAAGGCGTTTCCAGATAAAATTGATCCAAATGTAACACCTGTTGCGGCTGAAACCGCTAATAATAATGTTGTAACCTGTTTTTTTGTCTTCGTATCATCCAGTACAATCACAATGCCCATCATTCCTACCATTCCGGATACGATTGCAGCTGTTAGAAGGGAAATTCCAGCTGCATTTAAGATGAATAGCGTAGTAAATACAGACGATATTAGACTAATGGTAGCCTTTCCAGCCTTTTGGAATCGTACTCTCCCAGGATCAGAAGCAAGCAGTCTGCCAAACCAGTGGTGCTTAATATGTAAATATTTCATTTGTATATCATTCTTTTCATAAATTTATCCCCGAATCTTAATTACATGTATGTTGTTTATACTATCATTTGTTGCATACAACTACCAAGTTATCAAATTTGTTTAGGAAGGAAATAACCAGTGGATGTCGAATAAATAATTGGGGAGTTATTTATAAATAAGGTAAATAGATATAAAAATATAGCTAGTGAGTATTTTAGCTTACGATATGAAATTTTTAATTTACGGTAATAATGTTCAATTTTGCTTTATTGGACAATGCAAGATTCTGATTCGGATAGGCTGCCGTTTGTTTTTGAAGTGTGGTCCTAAGGGGGAAGTAATATGGAATATGACGTAATAGTCGTGGGTGCAGGGCTTGCCGGTCTAGTTGCAACAGCAGAGATTGCTGATGCCGGTAATAAAGTATTGTTGTTAGATCAAGAGCCGGAAGCTTCATTTGGTGGACAGGCATGGTGGTCGTTCGGCGGATTATTTTTAGTAGATTCACCAGAACAGCGCCGTATGGGCATAAAAGATTCAAAGGATTTAGCATGGCAGGACTGGCAGGGTACAGCTGGGTTTGACCGCAAGGACGATGAAGATTACTGGGCACAGAAATGGGCAGCAGCCTATGTGGACTTCGCTGCAGGAGAAAAGCGCCAGTGGTTGCATGAAATGGGTATTAGATTTTTCCCGGTTGTCGGATGGGCTGAACGTGGCGGCTATCTTGCCGAGGGACACGGTAATTCTGTGCCCAGGTTTCATATTGTATGGGGGACAGGTCCAGGGATTGTTGCACCATTTGAACGTCGAGTAAGAGAACATATTAAAAATGGATTAGTGGAGTATTTGCCTCGTCACCGGGTTGATAAGTTGATTAGTAGTAATGGTGCGATCGTTGGTGTCAGCGGTTCAGTTCTAGTCCCTAGTTTTGCTGCACGTGGGGAGGAAAGTTCAAGAGAGGTTGTAGGGGAATTTGAATTTTATGCGGAAGCGGTAAATATAACTAGTGGCGGTATTGGTGCTAATTTTGATTTGATTCGTAAAAATTGGCCAAGTCGACTTGGGCAGCCTCCAAAACGGATGATCTCTGGTGTACCTGCACATGTTGATGGGCGAATGCTTACTATAACGGAAGACGCTGGTGGACGAGTCGTTAACCGTGATCGCATGTGGCATTATACGGAAGGGATTAAAAATTGGAATCCAGTTTGGAGGAAGCACGGCATTCGTATTTTACCTGGACCATCATCGGTCTGGCTGGACGCAGAGGGTAATCGTTTCCCAGCACCAAACTTCCCTGGCTTCGATACACTTGGTACCCTAGAGGCAATCCAAAAAACAGGCTACGATTATTCCTGGTTTATTTTAACGCAAAAAATCATCGAGCGGGAGTTTGCCCTCTCCGGTTCAGAGCAAAATCCCGATTTAACTGGAAAAAGTATTAAAAAACTATTGGCCAGGGTTTTGCCTGGAGCTCCAGGACCGGTAAAGGCATTTATGGACAAAGGGGAGGATTTCATAGTTGCCGGGAACATTGATAATCTAGTCATCGGTATGAACAAACTGACGGGTGAGAAGCTATTGAATATCGAGAAGGTTGAGAGGCAGATTCAGGCACGTGACCGAGAAATGGATAACCCATTTACGAAGGATTTGCAAATAACAGCACTTCGTGGAGCGCGTCAATACAGGGGTGACAAATTAATTCGCGTAGCATCACCGCACAAAATGTTAGACCCTAAAAATGGACCGCTTATTGCTGTCCGATTAAATATTCTTAGTCGCAAAACGCTTGGCGGGCTGCAAACGGACTTATCTGGCAGGGTGCTTAATGCTGCTGGAGAGGCGATTCCTGGGCTATATGCTGCAGGAGAAGTTTCCGGTTTTGGCGGTGGTGGAATCCATGGATATCGGTCGCTTGAAGGTACATTTGTTGGAGGATGCCTTTTCACGGGGCGTGTATCTGGACGAGCAATTGCTGATGTACTGAGATAGAGTGCAGTTAAATGGAGGCAGCATTAATTATTAGAGAACAAAATTTTTCCCGGGTACTGCAACAACATGGACGAAGGTGATGCCGAACTGAAGACTGATTAAACAAAAATCCGCAAGTTTACCCTGACTTACGGATTTTTGCCAAGACTATTCATCATGTTTGGGATGAATATCTAACGTAACCTCATCATCATTTTCCACCACATACCGGAGCTTAGACAATTTATTTTCCCAGAAGCGTTCGAAATAGGTAAGCCATTGCTTCAATTCGTTAAATGATTCCGGCTGCAGGCGATACCGTTTTTCTCTGCCCATTTTCCGGCTGCTGACTAAATTTGCCTCTGATAATATGCGAAGGTGCTTGGCTACAGCTGTACGACTCATGGGGAAATGAGAGGAGATTTCTGAAATAGGCAATTCTTTCTCGACAAGCAGCTGTAGTACCTTTCTTCTAGTTGGATCGGCAATTGCCTGAAATACATCATGCGTTTCTATGGCATTTGCCGTCACTAATCCTCAACAACCTTTCTTAGTTTTTCATTAACAAGCCCGATCCACCCTTGATTCATACGTTCCCGAATAATAGAGCTTTTTTCATTCGGTTTGCTAATGATAGAATCAGGTTCTTTCCATCCGCCATGAATAAGTGTAAATTCTGTTTTATCTCCTGCCTCTTTTAAAATGAACGTGACAAACCAGCCATCCGTGTCCCATTGAAAAGAAAGCCGATGCGGTGGATCTAGTTCCGTTACTATACATGGTGAGGGTCCAAATTGTGATTGGATATGGAACTGATGTCCGACTACCGGTTGAAAGTCATTCGGCATGAACCATGATGCAATTCCTTCTGCAGTTGATACTGTTTCCCATACCTTCTGAATAGGAGCATTGAAGGTTGCTGTTTGTTTTATTTCTGGTACTGTATTTTCCATTAATAGACCTACTTTCTAAATATAGAACCATTTGGTTTCGCTTTTTATTATATAGAACCATTTGGTTGCATGTCAATAGTGATTTAAATATGCAGCAGATAAGTTTATAATTTAAACAATGGTGGAAAGAGGTGCGTTATGAAACCATTTACAGCAAATGTAATTGATATTTTAAAACAAATACCAAAAGGGACAGTTATGACATATGGACAGGTTGCAAAGATGGCAGGGAGTCCACGCGGGGCGAGGCAAGTCGTTCGGGTTCTTCATACGATGAGCAGAAAACATCGACTGCCCTGGCATAGGGTTGTAAATAGAAATGGACAAATTGTATTGAAAGATGATGAAGGTGCAATGAACCAGAAGTGGCTGCTTGAGGATGAGGGTGTTAAGGTTAGTGAAACAGGCCGTGTGGATTTAGATGTTTATGGATTTAGATAATGGGCTGCAAAAGTATAAAGTTTTCATTATGTAGAAGCAGCCGCTAAGGACGGTACAATTATTAAAATTAAAGAAGAGAAATTTGATTGATAAATGGGGCTGGGACAAAACTAAATTGTTTAATCTAAAGCCGAACATTTCACCATACTACAGAAGGAAATACACGGAGACTCCTGCGGGATGAAAAGCCTAGCTGAGACTACGTAGAGCGATAGCTCAGAGTAGGCTCAGGGCAGCCCGCGGAAAGCGTAGTGTATTTCTTCCGTAGCGGTATGTATGCACCAACTATGTCCGGATTTTATTTGATTAAAACACTTTTGTCCCAGGCTCATTTTTTTAGTTTTGGAAAAATTTGATCGGTACAGTCTAATGCCGTCTGCTCAACCATAATACACCGGACTTTGCCAATCGAGGTAAGAAGCCGGTCATTGGCTTTTGCATCATATTTCCGAATCCATCCGATTTACCCAGTGAACCAAGTGTGCCTTTTAGCTTTATTTCTTTTGGTTTCTTTGGTTCTTTGTTTTGCAGTACAGCTAATAATATTTCAGCAATCTGTTCACCTTGCTGTCCCGCTAATTGGGCGCTGGGAGAATGGATGGATGATGCACAATCTCCAACCACATATACACTTGGTTGAGCCGGTACCTGGTAAAATTCATTGAGTATAATTTTTCCCTGTGAATCTTTTTCAAATGGGAGAGCCCTAGCAAGGTAGTGCGGCTGAACACCGGCTGTCCAAATGGTGACATCATTTACAAAGCATACCCCGTTATTGCATACGCCATCCTTTTCAACATACTCCACATTAGCATGGTGCAAAACATCGACGTCGTTGGCTACAAACCATTCTTCAACGTATTCCTGAATTTTTGAATCAAATGCTTTTAAGACCGTAGCTCCGCGATCAAGCAGCCGTATATTTAAGTCAGCTCTGCTTTCCCTTATTTCTGAAGCAACCTCGATACCGCTTAATCCAGCACCGACAATTGTTACCTTACCATAGGCCTTTAAATTACCGACAGATAGACCGGCATGCCTTGCTTTCGCAAATGTCTGGACACTTTCAGTAAATTCAGCTGCACCATCAATCCCATGATAATTGTCCTCACAACCAAGTGCGACAACTAAATAATCGTAAGAAATGGTCTTCGTATTGTTTGCTTTATTAAAGTAGACCTGTTGATTTTCCGTATCTATTTCTTCAACCTCAGCAAAAAGGTAATGAACTCGATCATCGTCCGGAAAGTCAATTCGCACATCTTTATATGCAGAGGTACCAGCTGCTACAGCATAAAATTCTGTTTTTAAGGAGTGGTATGGATTTCTGTCAACTATTGTAATATGTGCATCTTCAGGCAGCTGGTAACTTAATAAAGTTGAAACGATATTAATGCCACCATAACCGCCACCTAAAATAACCAATCTTTTCATATGGTAAACCTCCATCGTTGGATAGATCTATGTATTTTCTTCTACCATAAAGATTACCAAAAATAATGAAGGAAAACTAGAGGGAACAGAGGTGACTGCGAATTTGCCTTGAATTCAGCAGCAAAAATACAGCCAGTGACTAATGGCCGTAACCTCAATAAAGGTGCTGATTCACGTATCAATTCGTCCCTAAAAGACGCTCCTGCAAATCATTTTCCCTGAATTTTTTCTTAACCTGCTTTCCCCAGCTTTTCACGGCATCAGCGGTTTTTCCTTCTTGTGCAGCAATATCTTTTATGGACATATCCTGAACAATAAAATAATAAACCCACTTCCATTGATTGTCTGTAAGCTGTGATTTAATATACGGCAATAAATACGGATCATTTAACGAAAGATCAGATACATATGAAATAGGAGAATAAGCTTCCCCTAGCCGTTTGTGGTTGCCGTCATCAATTTGCGTTCTATTTTCCAGAACGATTTCTTTGCTGTGATTGTATTCTCTTGTCTGTTTCCGCAGCAAATCAATCAGCCGATTGCGTATTATGTAATTAAAGTATGTAGACATTGCCCCCTTGTCCGGCTGATAGCTCTCGTAAGCGTTCCACATAGCACATAGTCCTTCCTGAAAATACTCGCCCTGTGGATCTTTAATATTTAATTTGTTTATTTGATAATGAATTCTCCCTTTGTTTTGTTCGAAAATCTCCTCAAATGTTATTTTCTGATTCATAGTGCTTCTCTTTCCAAAAAGCCGGCTCTTTATTGTTGTACTATAGTCACTACTATAATCGAAAAGAAGTGTCGATCAGGTGTCATCTAAAAGTAAATTATTTACGTTTTTTCGGGGAAGATAAAAGAATATGAAAAGCAGTTACTGAATAGGGAGGCGCTGAATGGATATGGCACGTAACGATAAGATCCCTAAGGAAAGAACCTTGGACAGCAGCCTTGCGCTTTTGTCTGAAGGGTATTTGTTTATTCCAAACAGGTGCAAGAAGTTTCAGTCTAACATTTTCCAAACCCGTTTGTTGGGTGGTCAGAAAGTTATTTGCATTAGCGGTGAAGAGGCAGCTAGAATTTTCTATGATAGGGAGAAGTTCAAACGAAAAGGGGCAGCACCAAAACGAATTCAGGAAAGCTTGTTCGGGAAAAACGGTGTACAAACCTTGGATGGGAAAGAGCATCAGCATCGGAAACGAATGTTTATGTCGCTCATGACACCCGAGCGATTGAAAATACTTATCAAGCTAACTGTAGAACAATGGGAGCTTGCAGCAAGAAAATGGGAAAATACAAAAGAGATTGTGCTATTTGATGAGGCTCGTGAAATAATGTGCCGAGTCGCATGTCTGTGGGCAGGAGTCCCGTTAAAAGAAAAGGAAGTTACGCAGCGGGCAACTGATTTAAGTGACATGATCGATGCATTTGGCGCAGTTGGTCCACGTTATTGGAAAGGCAGACAGGCACGAAATCGTTCCGATAAATGGATTGGGGACATTATTCGCCAGGTTCGATCAGATAAAATGGATGCACCGGTGGATACAGCTTTATATACAATGGCGTGGTATCGTGATTTAGATGGGAAACTGTTAAACCTGCAAATAGCCACAGTCGAGCTGCTTAATATTGTGAGACCTATCGTTGCTATTGCCAGATATATCACATTCGGGGCGTTAGCGCTGCACGACTATCCAGAAACAAGAAAGAAACTGCAAGACCACTCGCAACATTATGGTCAGCTCTTTGTTCAGGAAGTTCGCCGCTTCTATCCATTTGGACCATTCCTGGGTGCCCGGGTACGGCAAGATTTCATCTGGGAGGACTGTCATTTTACAAAAGGGACAATGGTTTTGCTTGATATCTATGGGATTAATCACAGTCCAGACCTTTGGGAAGACCCTGACAATTTCCTGCCTGAACGATTTAACGATTGGAAAGGAAGCCCATTTGACTTTGTACCACAGGGCGGCGGTGATTATATTAAGGGTCACCGGTGTGCGGGGGAGTGGATTACCATTGAGGTCATGAAAACAAGCTTGGCATTTTTGACCCAAAAGCTTGCGTATGATGTACCAAAACAGGATTTGAGTATTAGTATGGTCAGGATGCCTGCGATTCCGAAAAGCAGGTTTGTGATGCGCGGGATAAAAGTTAAGTAGGTATCGAAAAAAACACATGTTACGATCTTTAGATCGTGCATGTGTTTTTCGTGTGCTTGATAATTAGTCCATTTTCCCCCTGCCAATCAGACTATTTCAAAATAACTATTTTTCCTTTAATCTAGTATGTGACAGAATTTTGAAAGGGGTTGCAAATATGAAAAGAAGAATAGGAATAGTCTCCTTTATGCTCCTGTTTGCATTGTTCACGGTTGTACCTAGCTTTGACAATACAGCCGAAGCAGCAGATACAACCGACAGCAGCATTGTCAACATGAGACTTATGGAAACAACAGATATACACGTACATCTTGTAAACTACAACTATTATCAGGACGAGCCTACCAACGACTTTGGTTTGGCAATGACAGCCACACTCATTAAGCAGGCCCGCAGTGAAGCTGCAAATAGTATGCTGTTTGATAATGGTGACCTGCTCCAGGGGAATCCGCTTGGAGATTATGTTGCCCAAAATGGTCTTGAAGAGGGGGAAATACATCCCGTTTATAAAGCAATGAATCTATTAAATTATGATACAGGCAATATAGGGAACCATGAATTTAATTATGGCATTGATTATTTGAAAGAAGCAACAGATGATGCCAATTTCCCTTATATTAATGCCAATGTATATTACGATGATGGAGATAATGACCCAGCTAACGATAAGCACTTTTTTGAACCATATAAAATTATGCAAAAGCAAGTAGTGGATACAAATGGCAATAAGCAAACAGTTGATGTTGGGGTGATTGGTTTTGTCCCGCCGCAAATCATGCAATGGGATAAAGCCAATCTAGATGGAAAAGTAATTACAAAGGGAATCTATGAAACTGCTCAAAAGTATGTACCAATTATGAAGGAGCAAGGTGCTGACATTATTGTAGCGATTCCGCACTCTGGTCTGGGATCAGTTGAATTACAGGAGCGAGAAGAAAATGCCACCTATAATCTAACACAGGTAGAAGGCATTGATGCTATTATGTTTGGTCATGCGCATGAAGTATTCCCAAGTGAAACATTTGCAGGAATTGAAGGTGTTGATTTGGAAAAAGGAACGATCAACGGAATTCCATCTGTTGAAGCAGGTTTCTGGGGTGACCACCTGGGAATTATTGATCTGAAGCTTGAAAAAGATGGTGAAGATTGGAATGTGATTGATTCTAGTGCTGATGTACGGGCGATTCATGATGAAAACGGAGAAGCACTTGTTGAACCGGATCAGGAAATTCTCGATGCGGTAGCGGAAGACCACCAGGCAACACTGGAGTATATTCGTTCAGAGGTCGGTCAAACGACAGCACCGATATACAGTTATTTTGCACTTGTAAAAGACGATCCATCTGTACAAATTGTTTCCAATGCACAAAAATGGTACACAGAAAAAGCTGTAGAAGGAACTGAATACGAGGATTTACCGATTTTGTCTGCAGCGGCACCATTTAAGGCTGGTGGCAGAGGAGGGGCTAACTATTACACGTATATTCCAGAAGGCCCTATTGCTATTAAAAATGTAGCTGACCTTTATGTCTATCCGAACACATTGAAGGTCGTTAAATTAACAGGTAAAGAGATTCGTGAATGGCTGGAAATGTCAGCAGGGCAATTTAACCAAATTGATCCAAACTCCGGCGAACAGCAGGAACTAGTAGATATTGATTTTGCTACGTATAATTTTGATGTAATAGACGGTGTAACGTATGAGGTCGATGTGACAAAACCGTCCCGTTACAGCAATGATGGGGAACTGATTAATCCAGATGCTGAGCGGATTATTAACTTACAGTACAACGGAGAACCAGTAAACGATGATCAAGCGTTTCTAGTTGCTACAAATAACTACCGGGCTAGTGGAGGAGGAAACTTCCCTAATTTAGATGGAAGCCAAATTGTCCTCTCACCGCAAGCGCAAAATAGACAGGTTGTAATCCAGTATATTCAGGAAAACGAAACAATTGATCCCTCAGCAGATGGCAACTGGTCATTTGCACCGATAGATGGCAATCCCGAGCTGACATTCCAGTCTTCTCCGGATGCACAGCAATTAATCCAGCCGGATGGGAATATCGCTTATATCGGGGAAGGTACAAACGGCTTTGCCAACTATGCGCTTGATTTATCAGAACCTGAGTCTGAACCTGTAACGCTTTCATCCGTTCAGCAAAAGGTAGCTGACTTTATCCAAGCAAATAAAATTGAACATCCACTGGCAGTTCAATTGACAAATAAGCTGAAACAAGCGGCACACCAATTGGATAAGGGACATGACAAGCAGGCTATAAAAAAGGTAGAAGGCTTTCTCAAGCACTTGAATAATAAAGCGATGGATAAATTTATTACGGACGATGCAAAAGCTGAATTAAATAATAATGCCAACGAGCTTTTGAATGCGTGGAAGTAGGCAGTTTATTAAGATCCCCTGTACCGTGAAAAGGTATAGGGGATTTTTGGATGGTTTATGAAACATAACTGATGCCATAGCCGTAATAATATGAATAGAGAAGGATTTGCGATGATAAATGGCCTAACACTATTTGGGAAACAAACGCTGTTACTTGGTATGATAAGTTTTGTATTGGGGATTTTACAAAAGTGGATGAATAATATGACATTTGTCATACCTGTTACTTGACGTTTATGACTTATATGACTTCCTTAATTACTCTATCATTGAGGTTAATATATTTAGTTTGGGAGGAAGACATGAGTAAACAAAAACAGGTTCAGTTAAGAAAAAATGTCGCACCTTACGAAAAATCGGATGCTAAATCAAGCGTCGTACAGTTATTAAATACACTTATTCCCTTTTTTCTTTTATGGTTTCTTGCATACCAAAGTCTGTCTGTTTCTATTTTGCTGACCCTCGCACTTGATGTTCTAGCTGCAGGCTTTGTTGTTCGGATATTTATTATTTTCCACGATTGTACGCATATGTCTTTTTTCAAAAACAAAAAGGCTAACCGGATTCTTGGTACAATTACTGGGATTATTACACATTTTGCTTATGAAAAATGGAAACGCAGTCATGCCATACATCATGCTACAAGCAGTAACTTGGATAAACGTGGAACTGGCGATGTATGGGTGATGACGGTTGATGAATATGTTTCTGCATCATTTTGGGGCAGACTTGCCTATAGGCTTTATCGAAATCCGTTTATCATGTTTGGTTTGGGACCGCTCTATCTTTTCCTTATATCGAACCGTTTTAACCGAAAAGGACCAAAGCAGAAGGAACGCTGGAATACCTACTTGATTAACGGCGCAATTGCGGCTATTTATATACTTTTGATATGGTCAATTGGCTGGCAGGCATTTTTAATTATTCAAGCACCAATTCTTTTTATTTCAGGATCACTTGGAATTTGGCTGTTTTATGTTCAGCACCAGTTTGAGGATTCCTATTTTGAAAATGAAGATGAGTGGGATTATGTAAAGGCTGCAGTAGATGGAAGTTCTTATTACAAATTACCAAAGGTTATGCAATGGATTACAGGCAGTATTGGGTTTCATCATGTCCATCATTTAAGTCCAAGAGTGCCTAACTATAATCTGGAAAGAGCACATGATTCAACACCACCATTGCAAAAAGCCACGACGATAACATTTGCTTCTAGTCTAAAGTCAATTCGTTTCCGTCTGTATGATGAGACAAATAAATCATTTGTCAGCTTTAAAGAGGTTAAAGACCTTATGAATAAACCAACGGCAAGTGTACGGTTAAACACAAGAGGGACAAGCATACAGGAAAAATAAATAGTAGTGAAAAAATGGCCTTTCAATGAGTTATTGAGGGCTTTCTTTTTTGGTATACTTTAAAGATAATGGATGTAGATCAATAACTAAGAAGGGTTTGGCATTTAATGGCAGGTAAAGGCAGCGCTACAATGCAGCATTGGTTTCATATTATTCCCAAAAACACTGGGCTTAGCGCCTATGCATGGATTATTTTTTGTATTTTGCCGTTTTATTTCGTTTTTCGATCATCATCGACTCTAGGAATAATCTTTGGCATTGTTATGATCTTACTGTTTTTTACTGCTTACAGGGTATCATTTATTTCCGATGGATGGACAGTTTATCTGTCTGTAGGAATGGAAATGGCTATAAGCATCGTAATGACAATGTTTTTAGGCTACGTATATTTCTCGCTCTTTTTGGCATTTTATATTGGGAATATTCAACATAAGGCAGGATTTATAACCCTATATATTGTTCATCTTATTACAACAATTGGCGCAGTAAGCATTGGTTTTTTTACGCAAACGGAGATATTCCTGTCACAATTACCGTTTATAATCATCAGTGTACTGGGGGTAATTCTGTTGCCCCTCACGATCTATAATAGAATTAAACGAGAAAAATTAGAGGACCAATTAAAGGATGCCAATGAAAAAATATCGCAATTAGTAGTTTTGGAAGAACGGCAGCGAATTGCACGTGACCTGCATGATACATTGGGACAAAAGCTTTCGCTGATTGGTTTGAAAAGTGATTTGGCTAGTAAATTAATCAATGTCAATCCTGATTCGGCTAAATCCGAAATCGATGATATTCACCAGACTGCAAGAACGGCTTTAAAAGAAGTGCGTGAAATGGTTTCGAATATGAAAGGTGCAAAACTAAAGGATGAAATTGTTCGTATTCAGCAAATATTGAAGGCTGCACAAATTGAATTTCATGCAGAGGGGAATCCCGAACTGACCAATACACCTTTACTTGTCGAAAATGTTCTCAGTATGTGTCTTAAGGAAGCAGTTACAAATATCGTTAAGCATAGTCAAGCGACTTCTTGCAGGGTAGCTATCATACAATCAACGAATGAAGTGCTTATCAAAGTTGAGGATAATGGGATCGGTATGTCGGATAAAGCAGAGTCCTTCTCAGAACATGGAATTCAGGGGATGCGGGAGCGGCTGGATTTTATTAACGGAAGCTTAAGTCTTGAATCATCTGGCGGAACTATACTAACCATACAGGTACCAAATGTGATCCAACAAACGGAACAGGGGGATTTGTCATGATTCGAATCGTTATTGCTGAAGACCAGCGCATGCTGTTAGGAGCTCTTGGTTCATTACTTGATTTGGAAGAGGACATGGAAGTAGTCGGTAAAGCCAGAAACGGTCAGGAAGCATTAACGTTGGTGAAAAGACACCAGCCTGACATATGTATCATGGATATTGAAATGCCAATTAAAAGCGGACTTGACGTCGCAGAAGAATTAAAGCAGGATCCCTGTAAAGTGATTGTGTTGACTACATTTGCAAGAACGGGGTATTTTGAACGTGCCCGAAAAGCCGAGGTGAGTGGTTATTTGTTGAAAGACAGTCCAAGTGAAGAATTGGCAAATTCCATCCGTACCATTATGGATGGCAGGCGTATATATGCCCCTGAATTGGTTGATATGGCATTTGATAAAGAAAATCCGCTTACTGATCGTGAGGAACAGGTTATTAGACTAATTGCTGAGGGTAAAACGACAAAGGAAATTGCCAAACAGCTTTATCTTACTAACGGTACTGTCCGCAATTATGTTTCCGTCATTCTGGATAAGCTGGATGTCAGCAATCGAATTGAAGCCATTTCCCGTGTGAAGGAGAAGGGATGGTTTAAGTGAATGTACCTGACTATATCGAAAAAGGAAAATCAAACATGGGATTGGGATCTTCACTTTACTCACTTTTTATAACAAAGTTACTTGACATAAAAACTAAATCAGCTACATTACTTACATAAAGTAACTAAATTGTTAAAAGACATTTATTTTATGATTTCTTTTTATAAAAATGAAGAACTTGTAAAGAATATAAAAGTGATTTAAGTAACAAGGGATATACTTTAGAATTTATCAAAGAAGGAGACTAAAGTAATGGCAAATGTAAAATTAGCAGTTATTTATTACAGCTCAACAGGCACAAACTATGAACTTGCAAAATGGGCAGAAGCAGGCGCTAAAGAAGCAGGTGCAGAAGTAAAAGTAGTAAAGGTACCGGAGCTTGCACCACAAGCAGCAATTGAATCGAATCCTGCATGGAAGGCTCACTCAGAAGCAACGGCAGATGTACCAGTGGCAACTTCAGACGATATCGAATGGGCAGATGCAATTATATTTAGTGTTCCAACACGATTCGGTAATGTGGCATCACAAATGAAGCAATTTCTTGATACGCAAGGTGGACTATGGGCTAGTGGCAAGACTGTAAACAAAGTGGTAAGTGCAATGTCATCTGCACAAAATCCGCATGGCGGTCAAGAAGCTACTATTTTATCCCTATACACTTCCATGTTGCACTGGGGAGCAATTATTGCTGCACCAGGCTACACTGATCCAGTACTATATGGTGCTGGCGGTAATCCATATGGTACAAGCGTAACACAAGGACAGGATGGAAAAATGGTCGAAGATGTTGAAGGAGCTGTAAAACATCAAGCGAAACGTACGGTTGATATTGCAAGCCGTGTTGTAGCGGGCCAGTAAATTAACATAAAAAAATAGGCAAAGAATCGGTATTAGGATTATGCTCTTAATACCGGTTTTTTGTGTAAAAGTATGTGCCATTTTGAGCATTATAATTTAGATTTAAAAGGCGGAATGTGCTGATGTATGAATGAAGGCTGGATAAAAAAACGATATAAAATTTCTGTTATAAAGTTTTTATCCAAAAGTTAAAGCCACGATCAAATCTTTGAATCGTGGCATGTTATGTTACTTATCCGTATTTTTTTCTCTCGTAATTGTCTCCGGATCCATTTCCTCAGCGAATTCAGTTTGTATTTGATTCATTGTTCGTAAATCTTCCCGGGATTCAACTGGTATGTGGTCGACAATGTAACTATGAATAAATGGTTCACAGCAAGCAATAAAGAAAGCAGCCAAGATGGAAATAGTTACAATTGGTATATTCCCGTCAAGAAAAACATTACCAAACAACCAAAGCATTAAAAAGGCTAAAATGAAATCAGAGATCGTTGCTGTAATGTTTCCATATCTCCGGAGTATGAACAAGTCACCTATGGCATAGGATATTCCCGTAACAAGAACACTTATCCATAACAGGCTGGCCCAGGAAACATTATAAAATAAACCGAAAAAAGCAAAGACGGTAAATGCAATTGCTAACAATTTTATAATTAATGATTTAATATGATCCATGTAATGATCAGGTCCCTTCTTACTTTTTCATTAGTATTTGACAGGCATAAGAAAAATATCATAATTTGTTTACTTTGTTTGACAGAGTGGGTTTACTAGCCTAAAATGAATGATAGTCAGTCAATATATTACATGTGGAGGCTAGGTATGGATAATAAAAAGGAGCTTATTATTCAATCAGCAATTAATGTTTTTCGGGAAAAGGGAATTGAAAAAACGAAGATATCGGACATCGTTAAAGGCGCTGGCATTGCTCAGGGTACTTTTTATTTATATTTTTCTTCAAAGTTTGCGGTAATGCCGTCTATTGCAGAGGTAATGGTTGAAAGGATGCTTGATGAGATCAGGGATAATTTAAAGGATGATTCTACTTTTGCTGAAAAGCTGGAAAAAGTAATTGAAGCTGTATTTCAAATAACTAGTGAGTATCGGGAAATTTTCGCACTTATTTATTCCGGGCTCGCAGCAACAGAGTATTTAAAGGAGTGGGAAACAATCTATGCACCATATTATGCATGGATGAGCGAATTATTAACTCAGGCAAAAGATGCTGGAGTAATTCGCAAGTCACTTCATGTGATGCGAACTGCAGAAGTGTTAATTGGTTTGATTGAATCAGCGGCAGACCAATCCTACCTGTATTCCCAGGTTGACACTAATACGATTGAATTGAAGAAAAAAGAAGTATTGGAATTTGCACGTTATGCACTAGGATTAAAGGGGACATAGGGTTAGATTTAGCGACCTGTAAATATATAAAATGGGCAAGCGTCCAATTTCTTAATTTTGAAATGACTGATAATCAGTCATTGAGGAGTGGTTGTAATGAACAAGTCATGGATTTATGTGATTTTAACGAGTCTTTTTGAATTATTGTGGGTTTATGGATTCAATACTGCCCATGAGTGGTGGCATTGGTTATTGATAATTTGTGCAGTTCCGCTTGATTTGCATTTTCTTGCCAAAGCTTGTGAAAGCCTTCCGACAGGGACAGTTTATGCAATATTTGCCGCCGCTGGAACAGTTGGAACAGCATTAATGGGAGTATATGTATTTAACGAAAACCTGACCACAAGCAAGATTATTTTCATGGCCATTCTAGTTGCAGGAGTAATAGGCCTAAAACTCTCAGACGGCAGGGACTGGGACAAGGGGTCATGGTGGGACAAGGGGTCAGACCCTCTGTCCCACAAAGAGAAAGGGGCTGTATTATAATGGGTTGGGTATGTGTGTCTTTTGCTGCGGTTTTTGAAATCATTGGAGTGTTAGGCTTGAAGTTATTTAGCCAAAGTAAAACGCTGCTCCATGGTGTAATTTACATTGGGGGATTGGGTGGCTCGTTTTTATTTTTGTATGTTTCCTTTATGTATTTGCAAATAAGTACAGCCTATGCGGTTTTTATTGGGATTGGAACAGCTGGTGCAGTTCTATTAAACATGGTTTTCTTTGGTGAATCTAAAAACAGTTTACGGATTTTAAGCTTGCTTGCCATAATTGTAGGTGTAGTCGGCTTGAAGTATTTATCATAATATGTCCGCGGGCTTGCATGTTGAGGAAATCGGATCGTATTTTGCTTGTTTTGGCACGTATTTTCAGAACTTCGCTCGTATTTATTGCAAATCGGCACGTATTATGCGCATTTCGGATCGTATTGTAACATTTTTCCAAAAAGTTGGGACAAGGGGTCTGACCCCGTGTCCCGCCTGACCCCGTGTCCCGCCATCCCCTCTTCTTCGTCTAATCCATCAGTTCTGCTACTATTTCATATGACCGCAGTCGATCGTTGTGGTTATAGATTTGGGAGTTAATGATAAATTCATCGGCTTGTGTTTCTTCTAAGAATTGTTCTAGTCCTCGTTTGACAGTTTCTGGTCCACCTACAATTGTAGAGCGTGAGTTAAGCGACTGTTCTACAGCTGCCTTTTCCATTTCTGACCAAACATCATCAATACGTTCAATTGGGGGCTGCAATTTAGTTGGCTGCCCTCTCCGGATACTAAGAAATTGCTGCTGCTGTGAGGTGGCAATATAACGTGCTTCTTCATCTGTATCAGCAGCGATTATGTTGACACCGAGCATTGCATATGGTTTTTCTAAAGTGTCAGATGGTTTAAAATTGCTACGATAACTATTTAATGCCGGAATCGTATAGTCTGGTGAAAAATGGCTGGCAAATGAAAAAGGAAGTCCTTTTTCTGCTGAAAGCCGGGCACTAAAGCCGCTTGAACCAAGTAGCCAAATTGGAATGTTAAGACCTTCACCAGGTACCGCATGAACACGCGCAGTTCCTTCAAAGTAGCTTTGCAATTCTTCAACCTGTAACGGAAAGTCTTCCACGCGCATATTAAGTGTCCGCCGCAACGCATATGCTGTTGCCTGGTCGCTGCCTGGTGCACGTCCAAGTCCAAGGTCAATACGCCCCGGATACAAAGTTTCAAGTGTGCCGAATTGTTCTGCAATCACAAGGGTAGCGTGGTTAGGTAACATGATTCCACCTGAACCGACGCGAATATAATTAGTAGCGCCAGCAATATGTCCGATGATTACTGATGTTGCTGAACTTGCGATGCCAGGCATATTGTGATGTTCTGCCAGCCAATAGCGGTTATACCCTAGATTTTCAACATGTTTTGCCAATGACACACTATTTTTAAATGACTGTTCTGGGGTGCCGCCTTCCGTCACTGGAGCAAGGTCCAGAACAGATAACGGGATAGATTTGAATGTTTTTACTGAGGTCAATTTTATCACTCCTTCTTAGTAGGAAATAATACGACTTTCAGGGGGTGTGCGTCTAATGATTAGCTTGTGAAACAATTAAAAAGGGCGTAACCAAACAACGTTGATTAGCCCATTTTCACTAGTATTCTTTCAATGTGTCTTTAATTTCCTCATATTCCTCTATCGTAATTTCACCCTTAGCAAGACGGGTATCCAAGACAGACAGCGCATTATGTCCATTGTAATAGTATCTGCCGCCTCTTCGCCTCCATATAACAATATTTGCAATTAACAATCCAGCAATTAACACAAAGAAAAAGAATCCAAATGGATGAAAATGCTCCCAATACATAGTGATCAGCTCCTATAAGATAATATTTAGGTTTTAACGAGGCCAATTGCGGTACGTGCTGTAACAAGCGACCTCCAGAATAAAAGCAATGCAATCACAGGGTGCAGTGCAGTTAAATAGGGCACACTCCCCGATAATTGAATCGTGATATATTGCAGGACAATCATCAAATAAAGTCCCGCACATTGCCAACGCAAGCTTTTCGGAATTGCCCCGAAAAACGATAGAATAAGCATGACAATCGGTATAAACTCAACGTAATGAACAAATGCTGTATGGTAATACCACTGGCCAAGATTAACAAAAATTGCAATCCCTGCAAGAAATACCTGAACGAGGATGCTTAGGAAAAATAACACTGCCAGCAATGCAAAAGTTCCAAGCACCAAACGACTTTTCCGTTGCCTCATACCCAATCACCTCCATCGGATATAAAATAATCATGCAGCTGCGGTCTGCCGCTTTCCCCATGGTTTAAAAACAGATAGGATAAACATCAGGATTAGTGAAATGAGCTGCATGATGATACCTGTCCATAATTCCGTCTGCAGCATACTTGAATCCGCTTGTTTACTCGTGACCTGGATCATGTTTATAGCATCCAATGACCAGTAGTACATAGCCCACATATTCAACACAAATGGTATGATGGTTAGTGCTTCTTTCGCGATAATCCAATAAAATTTAAACAACCCCCACTTTGTTAAAACGGAAAGTAAAATACCTGTAACGATTGTCCCGAATGTGGCTGCCTTTACAGATGTCTTTGACAGTACATGCATAATTTGATAACAACTCTCCATAAGCTGTGAATCATTTGCAGTTGCTGCGGTTATGCTCAAGATTAAAAAAGTAATCATATTTCCAAACATTATTGCAGCAAACAAAATATGAACCGTTACAAGCCATCGTTTTGGTGTAATGGACAGCTTCATTCATTTCACCTCCTGTCTTCTATTCAAATGTATCAATGAAGTCTAAAAACCATCTGAAGCATTTATAAACTTTTTATAAACAGAGGGGGAAGGTTTAATAAAAACCACCCAGCCTTATGTGAAGGTGAGTGGTTTAGGCAATTTATACTATAATTTTGGAGGAATTAATTAAACAAATGCTGCTCAGGGTCATATGCTATGGATGCACTTGGGGAGTATCAGCATTGTCTGTTCTTCGGTCCCATTCTTGCCGCACTTTAGTCAGATCCGTTAGTCGTTAAAGCGGTACCCCGCCCCCCAAACTGTCTGAATGTATGGCGGGTTTTCTGTATCCTTTTCAATTTTTTTACGGATTTTCTTAACATGAACTGTAACGGTTGCATTGTCGCCCATAGAATCAAAACCCCAGATTCGTTCAAATAAGTGTTCTTTTGAAAAGACTTGATTAGGATGTGTGGCAAAAAACGTTAACAAATCAAATTCTTTTGTCGTAAAAGGTACTTCTTTTCCGTTGATAAAAACTTGTCTCGATGTTGTATTTAGTTGCAGCCCGCGGATATTAATTTCTGCTTTAGGTGCATTATGTTGAATCAACCGTTCATATCTTGCCAGGTGTGCCTTTACCCGTGCAACTAGTTCACTTGGACTGAAGGGTTTGACAATATAATCATCAGCACCTAATCCAAGCCCGCGCACTTTATCAATGTCTTCATATTTGGCGGTGACCATCAAAATAGGGATATTGGTACGTTCGCGGATTTGTCTGCAAAGGTCAAATCCGTTTATACTCGGGAGCATTAAATCAAGTAATATTAAATCATAGTGGTGCTGTATAACTGCTTCTAGCCCCTTCTTTCCATCAGATGCTAATTCCGTTTCAAACCCTTCAATTTCAAGGTAATCTCTTTCTAGTTCTGCAATGCTTTGATCATCCTCGATAATTAAAATAGTTTTACTCATAATGACTGTCCTCCGCTTTTCTAAATGTAAAGTGAATGCTCAACCCTTCATTTAGCTGATTTTCTGCCCATATCTCCCCACCGTGTGCTTCGATAATTTGCCCTGCGATTGCTAGACCGAGTCCGCTGCCACCCTTGTTGCGGGCTGGGTCTGTTTGGTAAAAGCGCGTGAATATAGTGGAAAGACTTTCTTTAGATACCCCCGGGCCATTGTCAGTTAAGACCATTTCGATAAAGTTGCCTTTTTCCAGTAGTGATACGTTGATTATGCATGTGTCTTTATCCATGTATTTCACACTATTGTAAATTATATTTTCCATTACTCGGATGACTTTGTCTCGATCCAGCAGTACGTTTGCTTGAATGTTAGACGGATCATACGTTAGCCGGACCCCTTTTTCAGCTAATTCACCTTCAATTTCCTCAATGTAATCCTTAACAAAGGCATTGATGTTAACTGTATCAAAGTGGAAGGGCAGTTTTTTTACATCTAACTTGGAGTATAAAGCAAGTTCTTCAATTAATCTGTTCATGTACGTTGCTTTCCCATGAATGGTATTAAGGTATCGTTCTTGTTTTGCTGGTGTATTTGCTACACCATCCTGAATTCCTTCAACATAGCCAAGAATGGAGGTGATCGGTGTTTTTAAATCATGTGAGATGTTTGCGATTAATTCTTTTCTGTTATTCTCATACTTATCTCTCAACTCCAAGGATTCCCTTAGCTGTGAGCGCATATCATCAAAAGATTGTACGAGCTTACCAAGTTCATCCTTCCGTTTTGGTTTAATGGAAAAATCAAGATTTCCTGTTTTGATTTTTGCAGCAGCTGCAGATAGTTGATTAACTGGCCGCAAAATATTCCGTGACATAAAATAGGACAGCAATACATTCGTTAAAACCAATATAAGCAGCAGACTAATAAAAAGAATAGGAAAAAACGTCCGGGCAAATTTTACAAACGACTCCGAACTATTTAAAACAAAGATAGAGCCCTCTATGCCATCGTTAAAGTAAAAATCGTGCTGTTGTACCGAATAATGGTCATTATCCAACCGTATTCCCGCCGGATTATATCCTTCGTTTCCAAATTTGGGGAGATCATCGACAGTCATATTCTGAAAATGATTTGTTGCTTGAGTCAGCCCTGTGCCTTTTCGCACGATAATATCCGTATTTTCATCTCCGGATTCTTTCAATAGTTTTAAAAGATAATGCCGATTGAGCAGCTTATCTTGCTTCATGGAGGCAGTTAATGTTAAGTCGTTCATTAACGCTGTATTGGCAGGCTCAGGACCATGCCAGCGGTTTCCATCAAACTTAAAACCACCGTTTACAATGACGTTAATTAAGAAAAAGATCAGTATAATAATAATAATCGGCATTAGGATCATTGCCGCATTGGATAAAAAGAGACGTTTGCGAATGGACATTTTAATCTCCTTATAAATTAGTTGTTTATATTCTACATCATAGCGGTAAAATCGAAACATCGCATAAATAATTTATAAAGATTTTATAAACATGTATCGCTTTACGTGAAGGTGATGTAACAAGTAAAGCACGGAAGCCCCTGAGGCGGACCACTGGGCAATTAATAAACGATTTGCCACATAACCAAATTTTCAGTAGAATAGATAGGAAATGCACGTATTGAAATGAGGGTACACAATGAGTAAAACTTCCATTTATGGATTAACGTTCGACCAGCTTACAGACTGGCTGATTGATCATGGACAAAGGAAATTCCGTGCACAGCAGGTATGGAATTGGCTATATAAAAAGCGTGTGACGCAATTTGACCAGATGAATAATGTCAATAAGGATTGTATTGCATTATTAGAGGAGAATTTTGTACTCCATACGCTTGAGGAGGAAATCAGACAAGAATCTTCTGACGGAACAAAAAAGTTCTTGTTTCGATTGCAGGATGGCAACCTGATTGAAACAGTTTTAATGCGTTTTAATTATGGATTGTCGGTTTGTGTTACGACGCAGGTTGGCTGTAATATCGGCTGTACGTTCTGTGCAAGTGGACTTTTGAAAAAGAGCCGGGACTTATCGAGTGGTGAAATCGTTGAGCAAATTATGAACGTGCAAAAGCATCTTGATGAATTAGGTAACGATGAGCGCGTTAGTCACATTGTTGTTATGGGAATAGGGGAGCCATTTGACAACTTTAACAATTTAATTGACTTTTTGCGTGTTGTCAATGACGATAAAGGTCTTTGTATCGGTGCCAGACACATCACTGTTTCAACTAGTGGCTTAGCACATAAAATATACGAATTTGCGGATACTGGTTTGCAAGTAAATTTAGCAATTTCGCTGCATGCACCAAACAATGAATTGCGTACAAGGATTATGAAAATTAACAAAGCATTCCCAATAGAAAAACTTATGAAGTCTGTTGATTACTATTTGGAAAAAGTTAATCGCCGAATTACGTACGAGTATATTATGCTCCGTGATGTAAATGACCATAGGGAAGAGGCGGAGCAGCTTGCTAAGTTGCTTCATAAGAAACGTCATTTGGCATATGTTAATTTGATTCCTTATAATTCTGTTGATGAGCATAATCAGTACCAAAGAAGTGAACCAGAAGCGATTCAGGCGTTTTTTGAAACATTGAAAGGCAATGGTATTAATTGTGGTGTTCGCTGGGAAAATGGCGCTGATATTGATGCAGCATGTGGACAGCTAAGAAGCAAGCAAATAAAGAAGAAGAAAATTGTAGGATAAAAACCGGAGACTTGGTGAAAAACGTATCTATTATTAATAGATACGTTTTCTGGTTGAAATTGCAATAAGGCATCATATTTTTTCTAAACTTGATTCCCAATGCACATTGCAGTTCCGAAACGATATTAGAAATGTATGTACTAAGAGGGGTACTGTTCAATACGACGGTACCCTCTTTTTGTGTATTGTTCTTTTGAAAGCCGTTCAGGAAATGATCAACTCTTTATTCGCTCTTAAATGATTTTTTCCCAGCTGTTTTGATTCAAGTAAAAGGTGGTCCGCATAGATATAAGCCTTTTCTATTGAAATTTTCTCACCCGTTTTATAATAATATAATCCGTATGATGCGCTATAATTAATTAAAACGGTTGTATTCTTGAACTCCGTGACTACCTGACTATCGTTATTGCCATTTCTGATCATTTCCAATAATGCAACGGTCTCGTTAAAGTTTCTTTTTCTCAGGAGGAGAGTAAATTCTTCACCGCCACTTCTAAATAACAGATCATCAACGCTTAAATAGCTTTTTAAAGTGTTAGCATAATGCTGGATGACCTTATCGCCTACTGCATGATTATATGTATCATTGATTGCTTTAAATTTATCTATATCTGCAACGACTACTCCAATATCCTCCCCAGATTGATCTAATTCGGACATTTTCTTATCCATATAGGCACGATTCGGAATACCTGTCAGAAAGTCGGTATAAGCCATTTGCTCGAAGTGATCGCGCTCAGCTTTGTTTTGGACACTTCGCGATTTTTCAAGAAATGAGCGGCTGACAATATAATTTAGCATGAATAAGACAATTAGAATTTCCCATTTTTCCTCTGCAAGAAATAGCAGTAACAGACCATTTGTTAGTGCAGCTTTGATAGTATCAAGGAAACTCCTGTCTTTAAGGAATTTAATGGCTTCTTTTACCGATCTAATTTCACCCCAAAGGCGGAATATGACAAGGAGAAATATATCTGAAAGCAGTGTAGTAGCTATAACCAGTACAAGCAAAAAGACCCAGAATCCAAATGGTGTACCCTGAAAATACGGCTGGTAATTGTAAAATAAATAATATGCAAGTGAATTACTCAGAACAAATGCGCCAATGTTATAAAATGTATGGATGAATTCATCGGGATCTGCCGTTTTTGTGTATTTCCTTGTAAAGTATATGATAAATGAATAAATTGTTTCATATAGTAATAACCCTAATGGGCCAGTAAATAATCCGATTGATAGACTGTAGGAAATACCATAATCAATACTCATGCTGCCATTTTTGCTCTGTATTCTTAAATGGTAATACAGAAGGGAGAATACAAGGTATAGTGAAATCGTTTTGAAAAAAGTATTACTGTCTGCTTTGATCCCTCCGGAGGTAACAGCAATAATAACTGCAGAAATAAATATAGCGATAATAAATATATTTGCTTTACGCACAGCAGATTACCCCTCCTCAATCACTTACTACCTATATTATACTATTTTCCAAAATATTGTATATGTATTTAGAAGATTTAAGTTTATAGTTCTTTCGTATTATAAAATTGACAATCTAGACAACCTGCCAGATATAATGGACAGCCACTTCGGTGTATTCAGTATTCTTTCTATTATTGCATTTTTCAATAAAAGATAGAATTGGGATACATTTTTACATGTTTACAAAAATGAATACATGTGTACAAAACAAAACCTGATGATTACAATTGTGTACGCATGTAAACAAACTCGTGTACATACTGATTTAACAACGAACACGATAATGTATACATGCAAACGAAAAAGAAAACACGATAAAAGTCGGATTGATTCTTTTCTATTATTCTACTAAAGTAAACATGTAAGTCATTTTCATACTGGAGGGAAATACTATCATGACAAAAACGAGAATTGCAGCAGTTGACGTAGGAAATGATGCAGTAAAAGCAAACTTTGGAAAGCTTGAGAACGAATTGTACATTCCGAATGTTGTTGCGCAGGATATGGAAGATCGTCCTGTTATCGGAATTGAGGACTTGGATGAAAAAGACCCGGTGAATAATTTACATATTCGATTGCATTCACCAGCATTAGAAGAAAACAATGTTGTCTATCGTGTAGGCAATCTTGCAACGAAAACGAATAACTCAACAGAACTTGATCCAGGAAGCAGTAAATCAGAGGAGGATCAGACTTTGGTGATGCTATTTGCTTCAATTGCACTTGATGCAGTCAGCAGTGGATCATTTAAGGAGAAGAATAATGTTATCGATGCAAATTATACACTAGGTACAGGTTTGCCATTAAGAGAGGTTAAAGAAGGGAAAGATGTTGGATACCGTTCCCAATTACTTGGATCAGTCCATCAAGTGGAGTTCTTAGTAACCCCGCGCTTCCAGGGGAAAAAGGTTAATATAAAATTTGATGAAGTGAAAATTTACCCAGAGGGCTTTGCGGCGTATGTTAATTTAATTATGGATAATGATTTAAAGGTTATTAATAAGGAGTTAATTGACAAACAAATTTTAATTCAGGATATTGGCGGTCTTTCAACGGATATTGCCGTTATTCGAAATCGTAATGTTGACGATGATAAGGCACAGGGATTTAATCTTGGTGTAGCGGAATCTTTAGAGGAAATACGTGAAGAAATCCGATCACGTCATGGAATAGAATTAGATAGCCGCCGTGATGTAGTTGATATAATTACCCGTAAAAATGACCGGCACCATATCATGGTAAAGGGCAGTCGCACGAACGTCCACGATATTACGGACCACATTCTTTTAGAGCTTGCTAAAAAGGAATACCGCTTTTTAAGAAACGTATGGGCAAAAAACTCACAGTCAGAAATTTGTTATTTTGTTGGCGGGGGCTCCGCTGTTTTAAAGGATTATTTAAAAGCACTGAACAATAAGCTGGATGGATTTAATATTGAGTTTTTTGAAGATGAAAATGAGAGTATTTGGATGATGGCAAATGCATATTATAAGCTGGTTACTGACTTTTTGGCGAAAGCTGGGAAAGAAAAAAAGGAAGAGGAAAAAGTAGAGCTGAAAGAAAAATAGGGTGATATAATGGGTGATACGAAAAAAAGTATAGAGCGGGGACAATCCATAACCTTTCGTGTTCCTTCTGATACACCTGATTATTTAATAAAGCAATTGCAGAAGCTTAAGGAAACAGAACGAAGGAATTTTTCAAGTCAAATTGCGAAGTTTGTTCTAAAAGGGGTTAATGAGTCCTTTGCAAAGGAACGTGAAACCATTACAATCCCCCTGCCGAAACAATTAACGAAGGAACAAAAGAGCTGGTTGAAGCATGAGCATTCAGAAGCGCTGATCGGGAGTATTTTATATCAGCTATTAAACGATCCGCTGCGGGCAACAACCTTGCTCGCTGCATTAAATAGCAATTCATCCAATATTGATGAGGCATTATATTTGCAGGAGAATGAAGATGTATCTGCCACTTCCGAAGATATGGCAGAGGAAAAGGCCGTGAAGCAGCGTATAGATGAACAAGTAGATGATCTTGGGCATTTATCAATGGACAGCCTGCAGGATATGCTGGATGAGGGATCTGAGGATGAAGACAGTGATGATGAAGAGGAAGATCCTTTAGGTGACTTTTTCTCGAGAATGAATCAGTAGTGACAGGGCGCTCAAAAGTTGGGCGCCTTTATTAGTGCTGTAAAAAAGGAATCGCTGATAATCCCTAAACCAACGAAAAACCCTCCCATATAAAATCGGGAGGGTTTCTTGATTAATTCGCTTCAACAATACGATGCGGATGTGTATAAACATTCATTTTATTGTCGCGAACAAAGCCAACTGTTGTAATGCCGAGATCGTTTGCTAATTTTAAAGCTAAATCTGTTGGGGCAGATTTGGAAATAAGTATCCCCGCACCGATCTTTGATATTTTCAATAAAACCTCTGAAGATATACGGCCGCTGAAAACAATTAGCTTATCATGCAAAGGGATTCTGTCCTGCAGAATATGGCCGTATATTTTATCCAACGCATTATGTCTGCCTATATCTGTTCGAATGCTGATCATTTCGGTTGGTGTGCACAGTGCTGCATTATGCACACCGCCAGTTCTTTGGAATTGTTCAGATTGCTCCTGCAGCTGTTTCATTAATTCAAAGCACTGGCCAACTGTTATGGACAAACGGCTTGCAATGGTTTTCGCTGTTTTAACATCGCTTTTGAAATAAAACTGGCGGCTTTTTCCACAGCAGGAACCAATGAATCGTTTTGAATGCTCGTACTGGATTTCATTAAATGGCCTGTCGATTTCAACGTATGCGAATCCAAGCTCCTTATCTACATGTAAAGAGTTGATTTCCTGCCAATTGCGAATGATCCCTTCAGATGCAAGAATCCCGATTAATAGCTCCTCAAGATCTGTTGGTGAACAAACAACTGTAGCAAATTCTTCACCATTTACCATAATGGTGAGTGGGAATTCGGCTGCGATTTCTTCTTCGGCATTCATACGCTCGCCGCCATCAAATCGGATTATCTCCCAACCAAACTGTGTCGAATTATTCATTATATTCACCTTCTAGCTCATCTCTGTTTCTAATTCTTCCACCCGTTTCTCGACATATTTCGTATCCTTATGTGCAAAATAGGTTTCGGCCTTTTCCACGATAACAGCAGTGTTATACTCCGGAATGCCTGCATGTTCCTCATATATCCCTTTTGGAATCAATGCATTCCCCTCGGGCCAGTGCACTTCTATGTTTCCAGATTTTAATGACACAAATTTCGCTCGACCATTAAAAGTTCCATGGTGGTTGAAAACAACAATTGCGTCCCCCTCGTTGATTTGATGCTTTTCACCGTCTTCCTTATTCATCAATACATCATACCGGTCTGCGTCATTAAACGGGTCCGTGTCACTATAAATCATCGAATTGAATTGCTTTCCTCTCCGTGTTGTTACATAAAAATGTCCCTCTGGTTTACGAAGTTCAGGCAATTCGACCGCAATTAAGTTGCCTTTTCCATCAGGAGTCGGACAAATGCCGTTCTCACATAACCAGGCACCGCCCCATTGAAAAACATCGCCACTGTTTTTGAGATGCTGAATTCCGTCATAGTTCGGTGCAGCTTTAGCAATTTCATCCCGAATTGCATAGGCATCACTGAAATTAACTAAATGTGCATCTTCCGGCCTTACCCGTTTAGCAAGGTCGACATATATTTCCCACTCCGACCGAGCTTCCTCAATCCGCGGTCCCTTAATTTCAGGTGAAAAATATACCATTCGTTCTGTAGAAGTAGATGTTCCGCCGCCTGGCTGTTCATATCTTGTCATTGCTGGTAATACAATCACAGCTTCTTTTGCATCAACAAAAGTAGATGTATTAAAAATAATATCCTGATGGACTCGAATATCCATGTTTTCCAGGCATTCTTTAACAAAATCCGGATTTGGCATTGTCTCCAGGAAGTTACCGCCAGACATATAATAGAGTTTCAGCTTTCGTTCATGATCTTCTGGCAGCAAAGCATTTTCAAGTGATACACCGACAATATCACCTTGCCAGTCCGGGATATTAAAGCCCCATACTTTTCCTACCCGTTCTCTGTTTAGTTCGTTCATTCCACCGCCAGGCAAAACAAACGGATCTGCACCCATTTCACCAGAACCTTGAACACCGGAATGTCCGCGTATTGGCATGACACCACAATTTTCACGTCCGATAAATCCACGAAGCATTGCAAGGTTAGCCACCTGTGAAATATTGTCTGTTCCAAAGCGATGCTGGGTCAGACCCATGGACCAAACAAAAACTGCGGAGTTAGATTTTGCAAGCAGTTCTGCAAGTTCAATCATTCGTTCTTTTGGAATACCCGATGAGTGAACAAGCTGATCCCATTCATAGGAAGCAGCCTTTTCTTTTAATTCATCGAATCCATTAACATGTTCGTTAACAAATTCATGATTAATGGCTGAGCCAGGAACCATTTCTTCCATCTCAAACCAATGCTTCATGATTCCGTGCATGAATGCAATGTCCCCGCCAATATTTACTTGATAAACATCATCCGCAATTTTAGTCCCAAACAGTGCAGACTCTGCAATAGATGGTATCCAGTAATTATCCATTGATGGCTCATAATAAGGATTGATAATAATAATTTTTGTTCCATTGCGTTTTGCCGCGTACATGTATTTAGTTGATACGGGCTGATTATTTGCTGCGACTGATCCCCAGAACACAAGGACATCGGTTCCCATCCAGTCTTTATAGTTACAGCTTGATGCCCCAATGCCAAGCGAGCGGCTTAGTGCCGTTTTGGATGGTGAGTGACAAATACGTGAGGCATTGTCGATATTGTTTGTACCAAGAAATCGTGCCACCTTGCCAGCAGTATAATAAGATTCATTTGTTATTCCGCGGGAGGTTAAGTAAAACGCAAATTGCTTCGGATCAAGCGCTTTCATTTTTTGGGCAACCATATCCAGTGCTTCGTCCCAAGTGAGTCGTCTGAATTTATTTTCTCCCGGCTTGCGAATAAGTGGATAAGGGATGCGCCCTAACTTTCGAAGCTCTGTACTGCTCATTTTTCGAAGGTCATTAATATCGGCATGTACCACATCTTCCTTCATTTGGGACATTGTATTTAAGCGAAGTACATTTAATCTTGTCGTGCAAAGATGAGGTCCCCGCAATGTTTGATCCTGCAGACCTTGTACACCAAGTGCGCACCCGTCACAGACGCCTTTTGTAAGAATCCTGGTTGCATATGGAAGATTGTCGCGGTTTTCCCAAACAACCTTCATAGTATCACGAATATGATGCGGTTTAATTTTGCCTAAACCAAAAGGAACTTTACTCACCCAGAGATCGGGGTTAGGCTTTTTTGAAATCTTAATTGGTCCAGTGTGTTTCGTTTTCCCCAATTTTTATCCCCCCTGTTAATAGTGTTCGACATGCATTGATTATATAAATGATAAAGAAGCCGTAACACAGTTTTTTGTATGAAAAAGCTGTTACGGCGGCTTGTATTTATGTTTATTTTATCAATTATTTATTTTCTTTGGTAGACTATTTCATCTATTCAGGTCATTTTTCTGATTATCGTAGTTCACTCGCAACACCAGCTAGTTTTTGCTGTGATGCTGCTTGCTTATTTCGCAGTTTATTGATATCCACTCTAATCCAAAGCGAAATCAGCAAGGAAATGATAAAGAGGATACCAAAGATAAACATGGTAACATTATAGCTATTTGTCGAGTCATAAATCAGTGATAATAGAATTGGTCCAACAACACCAGCCATGGCCCATGCTGTTAGAATGTAGCCGTGAATGGCACCAAGCTGTTTAGTTCCGAATAAATCACCGATATAGGCTGGAACGGAAGAAAAACCGCCTCCATAGCAAGTTAAAATTGCAAAAACTAAGATTTGGAACAGGATAGCATTTGCTGCGAAAGGTAACAGGAAGAATGCTGCAATTTGTATAATAAAGAATGCAGTATACACATTCGGCCGGCCAATGTAATCAGATAATGTTGCCCAGCCAAGCCTGCCTCCGCCGTTGAATAATCCCATAATTCCAACCATCGCTGCTGCAGCAATCGGTGTCATGCCGGCAATTTCCTGTGCCATTGGCGATGCTACTGAAATGACTGCGATTCCACAGGTTACATTAAGGAATAACATTGTCCACAGCATCCAGAAACGACGTGTTTTAATTGCTTCATTAGCGGTAAGCTGGGAGAGATCTGCTTTAACCCTGCTTGTACCTTTTTGCTCACTTTCCTTGAATCCTTTTGGAGCCCATCCCTCTGGAGGAGGAGACAAGTATTGAGCGGCTAGCGTCATAACAGTAAAATAAGCTGCACCAAGAATGAAAAATGTATTGGAAATTCCAACTGCCTCAATCAATGCCGCCGCAGCTGGTCCGCTAATTAGTGCAGCAAAGCCAAATCCCATAATAGCTAAACCAGTTGCAAGCCCCCGACGGTCAGGAAACCATTTAACAAGTGTTGAGACAGGTGAAATATATCCAATTCCTAAACCAATTCCACCAATTACCCCATAAAATACGTACAACAAGAATAAAGACTCCATTGCTGTAGCTAACCCTGATCCTGCGACACCAACGCTGAAAAAGAGTGCTGCTAGCATACTTGATTTTCTTGGGCCGTGTTTCTCAACAAACCTCCCCATAAACGCTGCAGCAAAACCTAGCATAAAGATGGCAATACTAAATGCTAGCGATACTTCTGTTGTCTCCCAGCCATATTGATCAACCATAGGGTTTGTAAACACGCTCCAAGCATAGGCAGATCCGATTGAGATGTGAACACCAACTGCAGATGCCGCAATCAACCAACGATTTTTTACCTTTTCCATCCTTTACCTCCTTGAAATATTGTTATAGAAATAACCCACTAGGGCTTGTTCTTTTCAAGAATATAAATGTGCTCGAAACAAAGGTGCAACAAGCATGTTATGTAAATTGTGAACTTTCTGTGAATAAATAGATCGTACCATGCCGGACAGAATGAATCAATAGTTATTTATAATTATTTACTATTATTAGATAAGGGAATGGCAAGGGGCAAAAGTGTTTTAGTTATAAAAAATCCGAACGATGAATTTGTATTCGTTCGGATATTCTACTCTTCAGCGGATATTTATGTTCTCCTGTCAATATGCATGCTCTCCAGCCAAATATCATCTCCCTAGGATCATTTTCGGGTTGAAGTCTCCGCACACGGGTTGAAGTTCTCATTTTCGGGTTGAAGATCTCGTACTCGGGTTGAAGTTTTCATTTTCGGGTTGAAGATCTCGTACTCGGGTTGAAGTTTTCATTTTCGGGTTGAAGATCTCGTACTCGGGTTGAAGTTTTCATTTTCGGGTTGAAGTTCTCGCACACGGGTTGAAGTTTTCATTTTCGGGTTGAAGTTCTCGCACTTCGGGTTGAAGTCTCCGCACACGGGTTGAAGTTCTCGCACTTCGGGTTGAAGTTCCCGCACACGGGTTGAAGTTCTCGCACTTCGGGTTGAAGTTCTCGCAAACGGGTTGAAGTTTTCATTTTCGGGTTGAAGTTCTCGCACACGGGTTGAAGTTTTCATTTTCGGGTTGAAGTTCCCGCACTCAGGTTGAAATTCCCGCTCCCGGAATGATGTTCTCACTACGGGCTGTAAGTAAAAAGGTATAATCTTTCGTCTTTCAAACCAGGAAAAACCCAGCACCTAGATATAACAATGTTGCTGCTCCAGCTCCAATGGCTGCTATTTTTAATTTATAACGTGCATAATCAACAAGCGGCATGTCTAATATAGATGCTGTTGTGATAGTTGTATCGCCAAGGGGGGACGTGAAAGCACCGAAGGCCCCACTTGCGAAGACAGCACCGACAGTCAATGGAATGGAGGCATCTGTGGCTGTTGCCAATGTGAACCCAAGAGGCATAAACAATCCCCACGTTCCCCACGATGATCCAATGAAATATGCCACAATTGCCCCTATTACAAATATAATGGCGGGAATTGTAAATGATGGCAAAAAGGAACCAAGAGTTGAACTGATAAAGTCAGAAAATCCAAGGTCCTCCGCTACTAATGATAATGACCATACGAGTACTAACAAAACAATTGCCTGCATTAATTGATTTCCACCTTCAAAGAAGTGGAAGAGCGTTTCATGTAAGGATTGCCTGCGTATCATGTAAAAAATAAACGTTAAAATAAGCGTAATGAAAATCGCAAGCAGCATGACAAACGTAGCATCAGCAATTGAAAATGCCTGAAATATGGAATCTGCCCCTTTTGCATTACCATCTTGCCACAGCAAAAATAGTGACAAGCCAAGCAGTAAAAATAAAGGAACAATCAAATTCCATGGCTGTGCCTTTACTAAAGATAATTCTTTTTTTATGCCCATACCGTGAAAGTCATGCTTTGTTTCACTGGCAGTTTCTGTTTTATTCGACTTTTCTTTATTCCCGGACGGCGACCAAAAAATACCCACAATCCCGATTATTAAAAGCACAATTGCAAAAAAATTGAAGGGGATACTGAGTAAGAAAACGTGATAGGCAGTCATATCCAATTGATGCTTTTGAATACCGCCTTCCACTAAAGAAATCATGAAGCCGACAAATGCTGTTGCTACAGGTAACAAAACAATAACTGATTCGGTTGATGCATCCATGGCAAATCCGATTTTTGATTTGGACAGTTTCATTTTTTCCATAATTGATTTAATAACAGGACCAATCATCATAATCCGAAACATCGGCATCATAAATGTGAAGGGAAGAGTTAGCCAGATTAAGCCGATTAAGCCGCGCTGGGATTTGATTTTTTCACCGATCCATTCGGAGAAACCTTTAATGCCGCCAGATATTTTCATCATGCCAACAAGTCCGCCGAACAAATACAGGAAGCCGATAATTTTAATATTTTCTTCATCTGATAATGTAGTAACAACGTAATTAACGGATTGCTGTGACCCGCCTAATATTTCCGATTCAACTAAAAATGCCCCAACAACAATTCCCAGTACAAGTCCAGGCAGAATCTTTTTCAGCCAAATGGATAGACCGATTACGATGAGAAAAGGTATTATAGATAACCACGCATATTCCAATGTTGCCCACTCCTTCTATTGTTACGGTGCCCAAATGGAAATGCTTCATGCGAGAAATATAAAAAAGGATGTAAAGCTTGATTTCCCTTTACACCCTTTCGTAACTCTATTCTATTTCTTTGTCCTGCATCGCTTCTAATGCTGAATGCTTTGCATCTTTATTCTTCCGTTTTCGCAGACGTTCTACTATTTCACGGCGATTAATATGAATGGTAGGTGGTTCATAGTCCTTTGATTCCTGTATATCTGAATTGGATGCTTTCATAAACGACCAAGCAAGTAAAAACATAATAAAAATAACTGGAAATCCAGCAACTATACTAGCGGTCTGCAATGTCTCCAAATCACCCACATACATTAGCACTAGCGGCAACAAACATAGTGAAAATGCCCAGAATAGACGATTCCAGCGCAGAGGTTCTGATTGTACTTCCTTTTGTACAACAGCTGCTAGAATATAGGAAGATGAATCAAATGTCGTTGCTAAAAATATAACGGCAAGAATGGTAAATAATGCAATCATGATATTCCCCATAGGAAGCTGATGCAGGATTTCAATAATTGCAGCTGGTGCACCGTATTCATTCATGAAGCCTATTACATCAAAGCTTCCTGATAGCTGCAGATAAAGTCCAAAGTTTCCCATAATACCAAAGAATAGCACGCAGCCTAATGTACCATATATTATAGTCCCTAAAATCATTTCACGGATCGTTCTTCCCCGGGATATACGTGCTACAAACAAGCCGACAAACGGTGCATATACGACCCACCATGCCCAATAGAAAATCGTCCATGATTCCGGAAAGCCGGTTTCAGTGAATTCAGCTAGGTTACCAAACGGTTCTAGCCATGTAGCCATGCGGAAAAAGTTGTCCATGATAATTCCAAGACTTGAGAATGTTGTTTCACTAATAAACAATGTGGGACCAAATAGGAAGATGAACCCAAGTACGAAGATGGCAAGCCATAAATTAATATCACTTAATACTTTAATTCCTCTTTTTAACCCCGAGTAGGCACTGACAGCAAATATTAAGGTGCAAATCAGCATAATAACTGTCTTCATTCCAAGGGTGATGGGGATTCCTGTCAATTCATTTACCCCTTCAGCGATCATAGGTGTTCCTAATGCAAGAGTAGTACCCGCGCCACCCATCAAACCAAACATAAATAGTACATCGATAATTACACCTAAGGGACCATCGACCCAACTCCCAAGAACAGGTCGGGCAGCCTCACTAATCTTAAGGACGGGTTTTTTTCGAACGTAGTAAAAATATGCAATTGGTAATGCTGGCAGCGTGTAAATGGCCCATGCGATAGGTCCCCAATGAAAGATACCATACGCTGATGCCCATTCAATTGCGTCTTTTGATTCCGGGGTGATACCAAATGGAGGACCTTGATAATAATAGGCCCACTCAATCATTCCCCAATAAAGGATGCTTGAGCCGATACCAGCGGCAAATAACATTGCTGCCCACGAAAATGTACCAAATTCTTTTTTGGCATCTTTATTACCCAGTTTAATCTGCCCATTTTTGCTAAAGGCTACAAATAAAAGAAATGCGAAAGCAGCCAGTCCAACCAATAAATAGAGAACACCGAAGTTTCCAGTCATAAATTCATTGGCAATATTAACTACCTCTGCACCTTGTTCTGGAAAAAGAATAAGTGGTATGGATACACCTAAAATAAGTATTAAAGCCCCTATAAAGGTTGGCCAATCAATTAGTTTAGCTCTCATAAAAAAACTCAATCCTTTCTAAGATCTCATTTCAATGCTGCCGGACGTCCTTTTGAATAATTACTAAAATAAATGGAGATAAGTTAACTAAGTACCTTAATTATGGTAAGGGCTGCTATTTTATTTGTAAACTTTATAAACTTTGTAAACTTTTTTATTTACAGAGTTTATATAATAAATGCTTTTGTTTCCTTTGAAATTCTTAAATATCCTATGTAATTTGAAATTTTATTGAAAGTGTTTTTTGTGATACAGTTCCACAAGGCGGAGTAGAAAAGGGGATTATTATGCGAATCAATCCAGGTGAAGTTTCTGATGTGAAAACACAGTTTATCGAGAAAATTGCTGATAATATGAATTATTTTGGTGTGTCGACTAGTGTTGGCCGCGTTTTGGGGATAATTTACATGCAACGTGAACCCATGACACTAGATGAATTATCCACTGAAACTGGTATGAGTAAGACACGTATGAGTCAGGTTGTCCGCGAAATGATTGATTATAATATCGCTGAGCGTGTGTTTAAAAAAGGTGTACGAAAAGACCTATACCAAGTTGAGCAAGATTACTATCAAACCTTCGTATCTTTATTTACATCCACATGGCAAAAAGCAATTAACAAAAGTAAACATTTTGAGAAAAGGCTGCAAACACAATTAGAAATGCTGCATAAGGAACGTGAATTGACGAAGGAAGAGGAAAAAACAGTTAATGAAATTCTAATAGAAATACGTGAATGGATGGATTATTATGACTGGATTATTCGTCTGGTCGATTTTTTCGAAAGCGGCGAGGTATTTAAACATGTACCTAAGAAGAAAATGTAATCATAGGAGGAATTATAAATGGCAATGAATAACGTTATTTTATCATGTGCAATTACAGGTGCGGGAGATACAACCGAGAAAAGTCCTCATGTACCGGTTACACCTAAAGAAATAGCTGATTCTGCTATTAAAGCTGCCAAGGCAGGCGCGACGATTGCACATATTCATGTACGTGACCCACAAACAGGGAAATTAAGTCATGATGTAAATCTATTCAAAGAAGTGGTCGAACGTATTCGTGAATCCGATACAGATGTCATTATCAATATTACTGCTGGCGGTGGCGGTGATTGGATACCAGGTGATGCGGATCCAACTGCAGGCGGGGAAGGGACTGATATGCAAACCCCTGAGGAACGTCATGAACCAGTTGGATTGCTGCTTCCGGAAATATGTACATTAGACTGTGGAAGTGTGAATTTTGGAGATCAATTATATGTCAGTCCTGCTGATTGGCTGCGTAAACAGGCAGCATTAATTAAAGCAAGCGGTGTAAAACCAGAGCTTGAATGCTTTGATACTGGCCACGTGCGCTTCGCAAACCAATTAGTGAAGGAAGGGTTAATTGAGGGCGATCCATTGTTCCAGTTTTGTCTAGGAATTCCTTGGGGTGCAGACGCAGACGCGGAAACACTTTCGTATATGAGAAGCAGGATACCTGAAAATGCTAACTGGGCGGCATTTGGTATTGGCCGCATGCAAATGGAAATGGTTGCTCAATCGGTCCTCCAAGGCGGAAATGTTCGTGTGGGGCTGGAGGATAATCTTTACTTGAAAAAAGGTGTATTGGCAACGAACGAGCAGCTTGTTGATAAAGCAGCTGGGATAGTTCAAAGCTTAGGTAAAGATGTTATGTCACCGGCGGATGCCCGGGAATATTTAAACCTGCGAAATCCCAATTAATGGAAAGGATGAATAATATGACGTCAACACAGATTAAACACATTACAGTAGTAGGCACCGGGGTAATTGGAAATGGATGGATTACCCGGTTCTTGGCAAATGGTTATCATGTTACAGCTTTTGATGTTGATTCTGCTGCCGAGTTACGCATGCGAGAAGCTGTGGAAAATGCCTGGCCGGCGATGGAGAGAGCTGGGTTAGCAGAAAATGCATCCACTGATAACCTATACTTTGAACAGAATCTTGAACGAGCAGTGCGTAATGCCGACTTTATTCAGGAGAATGTTCCGGAGCGTGAAGCATTGAAACGTAACGTAATTGCTGAGATTGATCAATTTGCTAAAAAGGAAACAATCATTGCATCAAGTACATCTGGGATTTTACCGAGTACACTGCAAGCTGATTGTACGAAACATCCAGAACGGGTCATTGTAGCACACCCATTTAATCCGGTTTATTTAATGCCGCTTGTGGAATTAGTTGGCGGTAAATCTACTAATCTGGCCTTTATCGGCATAGCGGAAGAGTTTTATCGTGCATGTAAAATGAAACCACTTGTCATAAGACAGGAAATTGAGGGTCATATTGCCGATCGTCTGATGGAAGCAATTTGGCGTGAGGCACTTCATATTGTGAATGATGGTGCTGCAACAACGGAGGAAGTAGATGCATCGATTGTATATGGACCAGGCTTGCGCTGGGCGCTGATGGGACCGTTTCTAACGCTGCACATGGGTGGAGGCAAACAAGGAATGCGTCATTTACTGGAACAGTTTGGACCAGCATTAAAACTGCCATGGACAAAGCTTGAAGCACCAGAATTAACTGATGAGCTTGCAGAGAAAGTAGTTTCGGGTTGTGAACAGCAAACAGCAGGTGTAAATATGGAGGATTTGGAAAAGCGCCGTGATGAGTTTTTGATTGAATTACAGGAATTATTGGAAAAGTATTGGCCAGCAGCCAATTTGACAGGTAAACTTTAAGAGGGAGGAGGACACGTATGGCGGTTGGAAAAGTAATTATCAAAGATAAGGTTCGTAAAGAATGGATTGATTATAATGGTCACATGAATGACGCTGAATATGTACGGGTATTCAGCTGGGGTGTTGACCGCTTTATGAAATTAATCGGTATTGACGATACATTTCGTGAAGAAAATGGCTATACGATTTTCACAATGGAAAGCCATGTTTGCTATTTAGCTGAAATGAAGCTTGACGAACCACTTGAGGTCCACTTGTCTATGCTTGATTACGATGCAAAACGAGCGCATGTCTTTTATGAACTCTATGGTGCTGACGGAAAGCGTGCTGCAACGAGTGAACAAATGCTAATGGGAATGGATCAAATAACTGGGCGTCCAGCGCCATTTCCGGATACGATAGCAGCAAATGTAAAAGAGCTTGCTGCTAAGCATACACCTGAGAAGAAGCCCCATGAAGCCGGGCGGGTAATTGGGATAAGACGGAATAAATAAATGAAAAGGAGCTATTAGGGAATGAACCGAAGAGCTCCTTTTTCAACTTTATTCTTTTTCCTTTATCCTCTAATGCCTCCAGTGCAGACCGTCTTCCTTTACCTTTTTCCCCAATATGAATAGTTGGTGCCTGATACGTATCAGAAGCACGAATATCCTGGTTCGAAGCTTTCATAAACGACCATGCCAAAAGCAGCATGATAAATATGATTGGAAATCCCGCTACAATACTAGCTGTTTGCAATGTTTCCAGGTCGCCTAGGTACATTAAAGCTAATGGCAGTACACAAAGTGTAAATGCCCAAAATAAACGGTTCCATCGAAGGGGCTCTCCTCTTACCTCTGTTTGTGTAACAGATGCCAGGATATAGGATGATGAATCAAATGTTGTAGCAAGAAAAATAATTGCCAAAATGGTAAAGACAGCCACGATCATATTTGAAAGCGGAAGTTGATGCAGAATTGCGATAATCGCCGCCGGAGCACCATTTTCATTCATAAACCCAATGACATCGAATGATCCAGTAAGCTGAAGATATAAGCCAAAGTTGCCCATGATTCCAAAAAACAAAATACATCCAATTGTGCCATAAATCATCGTACCAAGAATCATTTGCTTAATGGTCCGTCCACGTGAAATCCGTGCAACAAACAATCCTACAAACGGTGCATACACAAGCCACCATGCCCAATAAAAGATTGTCCATGATTCCGGGAAGCCTGTCTCATTAAAACCTGCTAAATTGCCAAAGGGTTCCAACCATGTTGCCATTCGGAAAAAGTTATCCGTAATTAATCCAATACTGCTAAAACTAGTTTGACTAATAAATAGTGTTGGTCCGAATAGAAAAATAAATAAAAGAACAAAAATAGCTAGCCATAAATTTACATCACTCAATAGTTTGATACCTCTGCTTAACCCCGAATAAGCACTGATAGCAAAAATTAGTGTACATACCAGCATGATAACGGTTTTCAGGCCCAGTGTAATTGGTATTCCAGTTAAATCATGCACACCTTCTGCAATCATTGGTGTACCAAGTGCCAATGTTGTACCTGCACCGCCCATTAATCCAAAAATAAATAATACATCTATCAATATCCCTAATGGACCATCAACAAGCTTGCCGAGAACTGGGCGTACGGACTCGCTGATTTTTAAAACCGGCTTTTTCCGAACGTAGTAAAAGTAAGCAATTGGCAAAGCCGGTAATGTATATATTGCCCAGGCAATTGGCCCCCAATGGAAAATACCATAGGATGATGCCCATTGAATTGCCTCGTTCGATTTAGGTGTGATTCCAAAAGGGGGACCCTGATAATAATAGGCCCATTCAATCATTCCCCAATACAAAATACTTGATCCAATTCCCGCTGCAAATAGCATTGCTGCCCAGGAAAAAGTGCCAAATTCTGTTTGTTCCCCTTTGTTTCCCAATTTAATTTGACCATTTTTGCTAAAGGCAACAAATAGCAAGAATGCAAATGTTAAAAGCCCCATTAATAAATATAGAACACCAAAATTTTCGGTCATAAATGTATTTGCAAGATCAACAGCTTTCTTTCCTGCCTCCGGAAACAGCATTAATGGGATAGTGACCCCCAAAACCAGAATTAGTGAACCTATAAAAGTTGGCCAGTCAATTAATTTAGTCTGCACGGAAAACCATTCCTTTCTTGATGCTACCTTTAGTATGTTTTATTTAAAAAATGTTAAACAAACTTCTTTACCTTTCCGTTACGTTAACGTTTATAGTTAAATGGAAGGAGCTGATGAATGTGCATATAAAGGAAGCAGCAAAACGATTAAATACAACGGCAAGATCAATTCGGTTTTATGAAGAAAAGGGACTAATATCACCAACAAAAGATTCTGAGAATGATTACCGGGCATTTACAGAAAATGATTTAATGCGATTAAGTACCATTTTGGCATTAAGGGAAATTGGTATTTCCATTGAGAACATAAGAAAAATTTTAGAGAATCCTGAAATCGACATCAAGCAGTACTTGAATATTCAGCGAACTGCCTTGTTTGAAAAATGGATTGAGATGAAAGATATGATTGAGACGATTGATAAAATGCTTGAACAGCCGGACGATAATGAACATTTTGCAGAAGATATTCAAAAGCTGTCCCAGCATCTAAAAGCAATGAAAAGCATTCGAAAAAGCTGGAAGGATAGGTGGAATTTTGATAAGCAGGCTGCAGGTTACGATCAGAATATCAAAATGCATGGATATCGGTTTAACGTACATCAAGATTACGATAATGCCCTGGATATGGTTGCTGGTACTGTATCGATGCAGACAGGTGATACATGTCTGGATATTGGCATTGGTACTGGGAATCTTGGTTCGAGGTTTCTGGACAAAGGCATAAACGTTATCGGTGTTGATCAATCGGAGGAAATGCTGAAAAGGTGTCAGGAAAAGCATCCTTCCATTGAAACGCGGAAAGGACATTTTCTTGCGCTTCCATTAATGGACAATCAAGCAGAAGGTGTTGTATCAAGCTATGCATTGCATCACATACCTGATAACGAGAAATTATTGGCACTGCAGGAAATGTCGCGTGTTGTAAAGGATAACGGACAAATATGTATAGCTGATTTGATGTTTTTGGATGCCAATCACAAAAAGCAGGTATTGAAGAACTTTCTTGTGGAAGGCAATTTGGAAGCTGCAGATGCAATTGACGATGAATATTATGCCGACAGATCCATGCTGGTCGATTGGTTTAATCAACACAAATTTCGTGTTGAGACACATCAGTTTAATGACATTTTACACATGATCTATGCAGTTAAAGGAGAGAGATAAAGTGATGGAACAAGCTGCAAAGGACTTAATTGTCTTAGATTTCTGCAGTTCAACATATGAAATGGAACTAGAAGATTACAGCCTGCCAGCTGATCAATTAAAATTTACAGCAACGCCAAAGGAGGCGATTACACAAAGTAAAATGGATGGTGAACGGTATCCTGTTGTTATTCTTTGCCGTAATATTCCAATCGGCTTTCTTGTTTTACATGACTGGAATGGCGCTAAACAGTATACCAATAACCGACGCGCAATTTTAGTACGTGCTTATTCGATTGATAGTCGTTATCAAGGTAAAGGGTATGCCAAGCAATCATTGAAATTGCTCACAGCTTTTGTAAAAAAACACTTTCCGAATAAAAATGAAATTATTCTTGCTGTATATCACAAGAATACAGTGGCGCAAAACCTTTATCGGAAAAGTGGGTTCACTGAAAATGGTACCAGACTAATGGGAAGAAAAGGGGAATTAATTGTCATGTCCAAGGTGATAACTAATGAGCTTTTAGACCCGAGGATACCTATTGTAAAAAGCTGCTCATTGTAATGAACAGCTTTTTACCTTATTTATGAAAATAATTTGTCAATCCTGAAACAATTCCCTCGGCTACATTTTTCTGATAGTCTGTTGTTTGAATCAAGGATAGGTCATGCGGATTTGTGATAAAACCTAATTCCACAAGAACTGAAGAAGTATTGTTTTCCCGTAATACATGATAATTTGATTTCATAATTCCTCTGTTCTCCATGTTTATATCTTGTGTTATGGATGCCTGAATATTCCGTGCAAGATCGCGGCTTGTCCCATATGAATAATAGTGTGTGCTAATGCCTTGGATCGGAATTAACGGAAAAGCATTGAAATGAATACTGATGAATGCATCGGTATTATAGGCATTGCTGATACTCACACGTTCTTCAAGCGGAACAAAATAGTCGCTAGACCTTGTTAATATTACAGCAGCACCTGCTGCACGAAGTTGTTGTGCAATGTTATCTGCAGTCATCATAATCAAGTCTTTTTCATAAATACCATCAATTCCAATTGCACCAGGGTCTTTTCCGCCATGTCCCGGGTCTAGTACTATGTTATATCCTTCAAGACCTGAAACTTGATTTTTGTTTTTCGTTATTGCATTTTTTGATTTAGTGTCTGCACTTGTTAACCAAGCGGCAATCCAGCCTGTCGCACCATTACTTAATCTGACTTTATGCCAGTCGTTTGTCGTTTCAAGTAATTTAAATGTGCTGCCTTTTGAGGTGGATCCAATAACCTTATATGCTGTTCCTGGACCTGTTCTGATTTGCACCTCATTTTTAGTAACGGTAAGTTCCGTTTGTTTTGTTGTTGTATTCTTCTGATCGCCTGCAGGGAACAAATATTGTGATGCAACCCATGCTTCATGTCCACCATAATATGTCTGAACCCAGCCAAATGACTCTTGGAAAGCTACAACGTGATCCCCTTCTGTTAGCTGGCCAATAACTTCTGCACTATAAGATGGCGCAGAGCGGACGTTTAGTGAAGATGTTCCGACTTCATAAATTTGTCCATTTTCAGCCTGAATTGCGGGAATAAAAATAAATAAAAATAGCAGAATGCCAATCCCAACTGATAATAAGTGTTTTAATCTCATGTTAACCTCCCTTGATGAAATGATTGTAATAGTGTAATAATTTCCAATGTAATAATTGGGTAAACTTAATTATACCAAAATAATCCAAAAGAACTATCTTTTTTTGCAGCAATTATGCGGAAATTGGAAATTGAGAGCAGATACTTATTAAAAAGCAAAAGATTTTCATCCATAAAAACTATTAAACTATGATAGAATTATTTGAAATAATAGTGTAAGTCAATTTACTTCTTTAGAGATTGCTGGAATGGAGATAGGAAATGGGTATCAATGATGTCATTATTTTTATAGTAGTTGCTTTCCTGTTTATAGGGGCTATCGACAAATGCTTCGGAAACAGACTGGGCTTTGGCGAGCGTTTTACAGAGGGTTTCATGGCAATGGGTTCTCTTACATTGGCAATGGTCGGAATTATTTCCCTTGCACCTGTTATTGCTGGTATTATGACGCCGCTAATTGCCCCCATTTATGGAGTGATTGGAGCGGATCCTTCTTCATTTGCCAATACAATATTGGCGATAGATATGGGTGGATACGCATTGGCACAGGAAATGTCCGTAACGCCTGATGCGGCATTATTTTCGTGGGTGTTTTTAGGAACAATGATGGGGCCAACTATCGTATTTACGATACCAGTGGCACTAGGGATTATTCAGAAAGAGGATCATAGTTATTTTGCCAAGGGAATTCTCATAGGTTTGATCACCGTACCTATCGGGTGTTTAATGGGTGGCTTAGCTGCAGGATTTGATGTTGTAATGATTATAAAAAATCTGCTGCCATCAATAGTTTTCTCAATCCTGATTGCAATTGGTCTATGGAAATGGCCTGGTAAAATGATTTTTGGATTTTCCATCTTTGGGAAATGCATTGAAATTATTGCAATCCTGGGTCTAACCGCAATCATTGTTGAAACACTAACTGGGATCATTGTTATCCCCAATATGACTCCGCTAAACGAAGGCATCAAAATAGTAGGTTCGATAGCGGTATTTCTTGCTGGGGCTTTTCCTATGGTATTGTTTATTTCAAAGGTACTGAAAAAACCGTTGGAGAAGGCAGGAACTATGTTAGGCATAAGTGATACCTCCACAGCGGGGTTAATAGCGTCTCTTGCACACAATATTCCTATGCTGTCTATCTTAAAGGACATGGATCCAAAAGGTAAAGTTATCAATGTAGCATTTGCTGTTAGCGGGGCTTTTGTTTTTGGAAGTCATCTAGGTTTTGTTGCGGGGGTTAACAAAGAGATTGTGTTTGCTATGATTGTAGGTAAACTAGCGGGAGGAATCAGTGCTGTGCTGTTAGCTGGTTTTACGTTAAAAACTGAAAAATGACTCCAGCGGAATACTGGAGTCATTTTAAGCTTCAAAAAATAGGGGTTATAAAATCTGCAGCTCTTTGGGAAATGAAGTCAAAACTTCAGCTTCACCGTTTTCATTAATATAAACCTCATCCTCGATTCGAACCCCGCCATAATTAGGAATGTAAATCCCCGGTTCAATTGTAAAAAGCAGTCCATTCTCAGCTATTTGATCATTATTTTCATGAATGGAAGGCTCCTCATGAACTTCAATACCCAATCCATGACCAACACGATTGTTGAAATAATTCCCATAACCATTTTCCTTGATGACATTCCTTGCCTTAATATCAAAAGTTTTTAATGGTACACCTGCTTTTACAGCTTTAATGCCTGCCTGATTTGATTGCAGGACAATGTTATATATTTCTTTTTGCTTTTCTGTTGCTTCACCAATAATAAATGTTCTCGTAGTGTCAGAGCAGTATCCTTCATTTGTAAAAACACCAAAGTCAATTAGCAGGAAGTCACCTTTTTGAATTGGGCGATCCCCAGGTGTTCCATGTGGTAATGCTGCCTTTTCACCGGCTAGGACAATGGTTGAAAAGGATGGGCCAGCTGCACCGAATTTTTTCATTAAGTATTCTAATTCTGCTGCAAGTTCCGTTTCAGTCATCCCCACTTGAACTTTTTTAATCCCGTCGGCAAGCACGTTTTCAATAATGTCAACGGCCTTTTGTAAATGTACTATTTCGTGTCTGGATTTTTTTAATTTTTGCTTGTTAATAAACGGTTGAATGTCTTTATAGGTGGCTTTGGGAAAAACTGCTTGTAACTGATTATGCTGGAACATGCTCACGGATTTCATTTCAAGTCCAAAATGGCTAATTGTCTCCCCAAGCTTGTCTTTAAGTTTGACATATGGATTCTCCTCATCGGAAATCGGGATAATGTTTTTAACGAAGGACGCATTATCAGCAATTTCCTTGTCTAATGCAGGAACGAAAAGTGTATGTTCTTGGTTGCGGTTGTCAACAATTAGTGCCATAAATCTCTCATGCGGGTCAGAATTGAACCCGGTATAATAGAAAACATTTGCTTGAGAAGTGATCATCGCAATATCGATGTTATTTTCAATTAGGTTATTTTGCAGTGTAGTTAATCTAGCTTGATAATCAATATTCATCATACAAACCTCCAATTTCTTTCCTTAATATAATTTAACATTTCTTTACAAAGCTAGCACCATAAGCTCCTCATCATAATATATATCATTAACTTTCAATGCACGCCGATCTACTCCGTATGTTTTAAATCCAAATGCTTTATAAAGCTTTTTTGCCGGTTCATTGGTTGCAACAACAGATAAATATACCTGTTCAATCCTATTCATTTGCTTCACCATTTCTAAAGCATCAATCATCAACTTCCTGGCTATTCCACTGCCGCGTTTTTCCGGGGTAACATACATAGCATAAATGTTCGCTCTATGCTTAATTTTAGGCCTTTGTTCCCTTACAATACTAACGACCCCTGCTAGTGTTTCATTTTCAAAAGCTCCAATTGTGCAGGAGTAATCATCTTCCAATCTGTTCTGAACCTTTTCTAAGGAGTAATGTTTCTCCTCTTCATAACTGGATGCAAATGCTTCTGGATTAGTTTGCAGTGCTTCCAATCTTATTTCAATGTAGGCATCAGCATTGCTGGAATTTAATTTTCTGATCTCCATCCCGATTCCCCTCGCTTTACTCAGTATATGAATAAACCTCGTCCATGATATGTTTTTATGCAGGGACGAGGTTGTATAAATCTATTTTCCAGATTTTACTTCTTTACTTAGTGCTTTAAAAAGCGCAATGACCATTAGTATCATGACAAAGGAAAACGGCAGTGCGGCGATAATAATGGTATTTTGAATCGCTGTTAACCCTCCAACGTAAAGCAAAATAAGTGCTACAGCAGATTGTGCGACACCCCAAGCTACTTTTACATTGTTTGGCGGTGTTAAGGAACCATTAGTTGACTGCATACCTAGAACGAATGTCGCTGAGTCAGCTGATGTGATAAAAAATGATGCAATAAGTAATATAGCAATTATAGATAAAATGAGAGATAGCGGCAAGTTGTCAAACATGTTGAATAACACAAGTTCCGTCTTATACTGTGTTAAATCAATACCACTATTTTGAACATCACCTGCTGTTGTACCGAATGCAGCAAACCAAACAGATACAAAAAGTGTTGGGATAATCAGTACACCGGTAATAAATTCACGAATTGTGCGTCCACGTGAAACACGGGCGATAAACATGCCAACAAACGGTGCCCATGAAATCCACCATGCCCAGTAGAAAATTGTCCAGCCATCAAGCCATGATCGATTATCGCCTTCAAGCGGGGCAGTACGGAAACTCATCTCTAAAATATGCTGTAAATACAAACCAAATGTTTCTGTAAACATATTTAAAATTAACAAAGTTGGACCGACGATTAATACGACAATCAACAGTATAACAGCTAGTACCATATTTGTATTAGATAAATATTTAATTCCTTTACTTAAGCCTGACCATGCTGAGGCAAGGAACAAAATGGTGACGACAAGAATAATCATAAATTGTGCTGTAAAGCCAATTTCAATGCCAAATAGGTGATTTAGCCCGCCATTAATTTGCACGGCACCAAAGCCGAGTGATGTTGCTACACCGAATACGGTAGCAAATACGGCAAGTACATCTATTAACACACCAAGCGGTCCGTTCATTTTATTACCGAAAAGCGGCTTCAATGTTGCGGAAATTAAACCAGGTTCCTCTTTGCGGAATTGGAAAAACGCCAGAGCCAGCGCGGTAATGGCGTACATTGCCCAAACATGCAGCCCCCAGTGAAAATACGCATAGGAGAGACCTTCCTTGAATGCTGCGCCAGTTCCTTCCTCTGATGTTGGCGCATCAACAGCATAATGGAATAACGGCTCAGCGGCACCATAGAACACCAGACCGATTCCCATACCAGCCGAGAATAACATGGCAATCCATGTAGCAGTAGAAAAATCCGGTCGTTCATGGTCCTTCCCAAGCCGAATTTTCCCATATGGACTTAGAGCTATAATAATTGAAAAAATAACCATAGCAGACATAAGAAGCATGTAATACCAGCCAAAATTTGTTGCTACGAATGTTTTAATATTTCCGGTGATTTCCTCAAACTGATCGGGAAAAGCAGCACCAAAGGCAACAGCTAATATGACTAAAACAACAGTGATGTAAAAAACTTTCGAGACTTTCTTCATGAATCCTCCTATTAAAATTTCGACATTATACGATTATTAACAATACCAAACTCCATAATGCAATGCAATTTATGGGCTAAATAGAAAAAAGGAATTTATAAGTGTACATAGAATATATTAACTAGGAAACGAAAGTATATGGGGGATTTTTGTGAAAAAGAGATATTTGTTTCTGGTTATACTATTATCTTGCTTTATCGTCGGTTGCAGCGGTGAAAAGGAAGAAGGGGCAGCATACATTACTACAAACGAGGATTCTGAATATACACGTACTTTTAATGAACTTGATATAGGTATGTTGCATGACTTCCATTTAAAGTTAACGCAAGCAGATAAGAGCTGGGTCACCATTTGGGTAGAGGGTTACAGAAACGGAGAAAAGACGGAGCCATTTCATCTGGCGGAATTCTCTATTGGTTTAAGCCCTAATAAGGTCGAAAAAGGTCATCTAGGACTTGGGATAATAAATTCAACTAGTGAAGATGCCTCATTATTCATATACGCTCTTGGTTCAAAAGCCAATTCAGATAACCTGAAAAACATCTTGTCGACCGATTATAAATGGAATTATGCTACTGGGAAAGAAAAAATAGAACTTGAATTTGGACAAACAAAGATTATAGGGGCATACAGGCAAGTAGAAAAATCGTATATATCCTCATACGATTTTGAGGATCCCGATGCTGTTGAGCAAATGATAAAGGAGGTGACACCGTTCTTTTGCTTAAGATTAAAATAGAGGAAAAAAATGAGATTGATTTCAATGATGAATGAACTGAACAGTGAAGTGCCTGGTAGAGCACCCCACTTTCAGCATCTTAGGCTCGAATCCACTTCCAAATTTCTTTTGGTGTGGCATTCTTACCGTACATAAGAATTCCAGTTTTGAAGATTTTCCCTGCTAGTTTCATACATAACCAGACACTGACAATTAAAATAGCAAATGCAATTACAATTTCAATCCATGGCCATTCATCCAGCATTGATAATCGAAGGAGCAATACTCCCGGAGATGTGAAAGGAATATAACTTCCGAGCTGTGCGAAAAACCCGCTTGGATCATTCACAACTGGCCCAATGAAGATAACTGGCAAAAATGGCAGCATCAGAAGCATGCCTTGAAAATTGCCGGCAGTTGTAATATCTGATAGTGTCGCACCAATCCCGACAAATATAGAGGCAAACAACAGATATCCTAAAATAGCTATAACAACTAATAATGCTGTTTGCGGGACAAATAAATACTCGAAGATAGGGATATCCGTTTTCCATATAGCAACTGGCAATGCAACTAAAAGAATTACGACACCTTGCGTAAGTCCCAAAACGAAGTATCCTAGAATTTTCCCTTGCATCAATTCAGCTGGTGTTAAAGATGATAAGATGATTTCGGCAATTTTATCTTTTTTCTCCTGTGAAGCACTTTGAAAAATATTCATTCCAGTTAGAACGATCATTATTAGAATGATACCAGCAAAAGCCCCAGGTACAACACGTTTCATCGGATCCTCTGCAGAATCTGTTTGCACCACGTCTGCGGCCGCATCTTCAGCGGTTGTTTCATGAAATACGAGTCCCTTAGAAATGACGGCTAGTTGTTCGTCTGATAATTGAAGCTGTTCCATCTGCATGGTACGAATTGGTGCCGCCAATACGTTTACCTCACTAGCAAACATGGAATCTATATCTTCACTCGTGTAAACGGGAATGACCCCGTTTGTCAACGCCTCCTCGTTTATAAAAATATATGCAGCGTCTTCGCTCGATTGCAGTTCATCCTTAACCTCAGATTCCGTTAAATCAGTTTGCTGCAATTCCCAATTTAGCTCGCTTTGATTAACAGTTTCCTGCAAGCTTGCAAAAACATTTAGCGTGTCATTAACAAAAACGTTTACAGCTTCCGCGCCTTCATTATCCGAATCACCAAAAATACTCGGTATAAAAAAGAAAAATAACATCAGTGCCGGCGTTAAAAAGAGAGAAATAATAAACGATTTGTTTTTCATATTCCGTTTAATTTCCCATTTGGCAACCTTTAATGTGTTACGCATGTACAACACCTTCTTCCTGCAGCAGGTTTTTATCTGTTGCTATATCGATAAATATTTCATGTAATGAGATACGGTCAATTGACAGCTCTTGAACTGTTAAACTATCAGGCAGGCTCTTTAGCCAGCTCGCAGCCTGAACATCTTTTGACAGATATAGTATCGAAGTGTCATTTTCCTGTTCAACCCGTTGAACATCTGGTAAGTGTTCAAGCACAGCACGATCATTTTTCCCGCGGATAGTACACTTGAAATTTGCGTATTGTGTTTTCACATCGTCCATGTTGCCGTATATGATTTTCTGTCCGCGATGGATCAAAAACAACCTGTCGGCCATTTCCTCTACTAAGTTCATTTGATGAGAGGATAATAGGATTGCCGTGCCTTTTTGTGCAAGGTTACGAATTTCCTGTTTAAATAGTTCCTGACTGACGGGGTCAAGTCCGGAAAATGGCTCATCTAAAATAAGAAGCTCAGGTTCGTGAATAATGGAGGCAATGAACTGTACTTTTTGTCCCATACCCTTTGACAGTTCTTCCACTGAAACGTTTTCTTTTCCTTCCAGGTCAAACTTTTTTAAATACGTAAGTGCGCGTTCCTTGGCCTTTTTTAACGGATAGTCTTTTAGCTCTGCCAGATAAAGCAGAATGTCCATAACTTTAACGTTTTTATACAGCCCGCGCTCTTCAGGCAAGTAGCCGATTTTATGACGGGGGATTTCCTTATGATTTTGAAAGGCAATCGTCCCCGCGTCTGGGTACATAATTCCCATAATGTTGCGGATTGTTGTTGATTTTCCTGCACCATTTGGACCTAATATTGCCATGATTTCGCCTTTCCTGACTTCAAAGGAAATATGCTTGATAATTTCCTTGTCTTTAAACGACTTCCCTAGATTCTGAACGGATAAAACGGTTTCCATAAGCTACCCTTCCTTTCCTGCGTTTAATAAATGGGAGACAATGTCTTCCAAATCGAGTTTGCTTCGATCCGTCCACGTGACATTGTTCTTTAGTAAAAAGTTCTCTGTAGCAGCTGGGTCATTTGAAATGAGCTGGTGTTTCTCCCTTGTGACCTCTCCTGGTATTCTCTGTTCCGGAAAGGCACCATGTATCCAATACCGCATGTAATGCTCTGTTAGTGTTTCTTTTTCAAATGTACCAACATGCTTCCCATTTTGTATTACGCATAAGTAGTCGGAAAGTTTCCTGATATCCTCAGCTTGATGGCTTGCGATAATTATTGCACGTTCATCCTGATCCATCCAATCTACCACCAAATCAACGAATTGCTTTTTTGACGGCATATCCATAAATGATGTTGGCTCGTCAAGCAGCAATAGTGGTGTATTTCTGGGAATGGTCAGTGCAAGACTGAGTTTCTGCTGTATTCCCTGTGAAAGTTTTCGGTACGGTTTGTTTAAGGGTATATTAAATAGCTCAACTATTTGAATGAACAGTGCATCATCCCAATTTGGATAGATAGGCGCAATCAACCTTTTAAGTGTATTTCCTGAATAAGCATCCCATCCAATTCTAGTTTGGGGAAGGTATGAAATCTGATTCTTCCAGCTTTCATCCTGACCATAGACAAACTTGCCAAAAACTTTAATATTTCCGACGTCAGGATTTGCTAAATTCATAATAAGTTTGAGTAACGTACTTTTTCCAGATCCATTATTTCCGACCAATGCAGTTATCGTACCAGGCACGATACGCAAATCAATAGGTCCTAATTGAAAATCGTCATCTATTTTTTTCTGTAAATCACTTATTTCCAGCCATGCTTTCATGATTAATCTCCCTTCTCGTTCTGACTTAATCGTTGTGATCGTATTACTTCTTGGAAAATTTCTTCTATTTGATCAAGTGAATAATCGTATTGAATTGCCGTATCTACAGCCTTTTCAATCGTCTGATAAACAGATGAAATCTTTACCTGCTGCTTCGTTGCATCTTCTATTTCAGCGACAAACGTTCCTTTACCTTGGGAAGTACGAATAAACCCCTGGTGTTCTAAGTCCTGATAAGCTCTTCTAGTTGTGATTATGCTAATTTCCAAATCCTTTGAGAGTGCACGAATAGATGGCAAAGGTGTTCCCGCGACTAATTGCCCGCCAGCAATAAGTGCTTTTAATTGGTTTTCTATCTGATGATAGATTGGCTCTCTTGAATCCTTAGAAAGCCGTATCGGCAGTTCCACGGCAATCACCTCTTATAAATAGTCTAGTTTTTCCATCGTTTTTTTCATATATCGCTGCCAGTAGTTAAAGCCAAAGAAAGCCAGTAGGATGGAAAGTATACTGGATAGGAATGGCCACTTTTGAGCAAAAATTATTGTCCATTGTACAACACCGTAATCGGAAATTAACTGGAATATAGCGAAAACAAACAGCGCTATTAAAATGAAAATAAATCCATAAACGATCGCCGTGGTTGCTCTCAATTTTTCGCCTGCGTCACTAGCAGGAAAGATGGATCCTGCATATATTCCAAAAGCTAACCAAATAATTGAAAATACACCATAAGACCCTAGTGACATCAATTCTTGTAATTCCGGTGTCAGAAGGTATAGGGAAACTAATAAAGCAAGCTGAAATGGAAACGCATAGACGAAATGCACAATAAATCTGCTTTTAACAATAATCCCTTTTCTTATAGGCAGCTGGTTTAACATAACAAGCGATGGCGATGCAAAAATCTCCCCATTAATTTTCTTATTTTGAAAGTCCTTTGGCTTCGTCCATATCATGGATACCGTGAAAAATAAGATAAAAAAGACATCAAATCCCGCGAAATTATTCTCCAGATAAGAACCTGCTGAGGATACAAAAAATAGCATCATAAAGATAAAAAACACAAACAATCCCAAAAACCCTTTTTTCGATGCACGTAACTCAAACCTTGCCAACCAAAAAGCATGCTTCCAGTCCTGCATAAAAGTAACTCCTTTCAAACTGTTATACTGTGTATGTGTATATATACAGTTTATTTTACCTTTTAGGAAATTGCAAGGGTTAATCTATAAGAATAGATGGAAAGTTAGAAAACTGATAAAGTAATTGTAGATAAGGGAGTGATTGGGAATGAAGTATGGCACTATTGGTACGAGCTGGATTACAGATTCATTTATTAAGGCATCTCAAAAAACAAATGACTTAACACTAACAGCGGTATACTCACGATCTGAAAAGAAAGCAAGGCAATTTGCGGATACATATGCAGTCGATTACGTTTTTACCGACTTAGAACAGATGGCAAAAAGTAATGTGATAGATTGTATTTACATTGCATCACCGAATTCACTGCATTATGAACAAGCAATTTTTTTTTTAAAGCATAAAAAACATGTCATTTGTGAAAAGCCGATTTTTTCAAACACGAATGAGCTTAATGAAGCATATAAAACAGCGGAGGAAAATGGAGTCTTTTTGTTTGAGGCAATCCGCAGCATACATTCACCTAATTTCAAACAATTAAAATCGAATATTTCAAAGGTTAGTAAGGTAAGAAGCGCAATTCTGCATCAAATTCGCTATTCATCGAAATATAATAGTTATTTAGACGGTGACAATCCGAATATTTTCTCTGCAGAATTTTCCGGCGGAGCGTTAGTTGATATGGGGATATATCCGCTCTATTTAGCAGTGGCTCTCTTCGGGAAACCCGCTAGTGTTTCATATGTTGCTTATAAATTGGAATCTGGGGTAGACGGCAGTGGGACACTTGTTTTGAATTATGGGACATTTACTTGTACAGTAATTTGTTCAAAAATAGTCACTTCATACATTCCATGTGAAATCCATGGTGAGAATGGAACATTTGTATTTGATGATGCTTCGAAAATGAATAATCTTACATTCATTGATAATCAAACCAGTAAGGCAATGTCAATTGAATCCCCTGATATAGAGGAAGATATGGTGTATGAGATTGGTAGTTTTGCGAGAATTATCGAAACGAATAGTGTTGAGGAATACGAGAATCTGAAAAAGCTTAGCCAAATAGTCCTTTCCATTACGGAGGAAGCACGAAGACAAAATGGCATTGTGTATGCATGTGAGAGATAAGAAGAATCAGGTATAATGGACTGGTGACTATATGTGGTTTGTCTGTTAATCTAATGGAAGCAAGCAAATTTAATAAAATTTATTTCAACTACTAGGGGTGCCCTTAAATGTGGGCTGAGAGGGAAGCGTATAAAGCTTTCTGACTCTTATCGACCTGATCTGGTTAATACCAGCGGAGGGAAGTAGTCATGATACATTCGTCTATTTTCCTTTACCTAAATCAAGTCAGCCCCAATAACGGTGCTGGCTTTTTTTTTGCTTGCCATTTTTTAAAAAAGGAGGGGTGTGATGCATCATCGTACAAGGGTACTTACAATCATGGCGGTTTTTATAGCTATCGGCGTAATGGGTGCGCAATTGTTATGGTTTCCCGCAGGCATTGCAAAAGCGTATCCAGTTCAACATGCAGTAAATGTAATGGCTGCTATAACACTTGGACCTGTTCCAGCTGTGGTTATCGCATTTATGACTGGACTGATTCGGAACCTGCTTGGACTTGGAACATTGATTGCATTTCCAGGTGGGATGATTGGGGCCTGTTTAGCTGGAATATTGTACAAAAGGTTTGGTCATAAAATGCTAGCCGTAATTGGAGAAGTGGTCGGCACTGGGGTAATCGGTTCACTTTTAGCGGTACCATACGCAAACCTATTGATGGGAAGCTCACTTGGCGCGTTTGTGTTTTTACCATCATTTTTAGTAAGCAGTATTTCAGGCGCATGTATTGGCTGGTTTGTTGCTGTTCGTATTAAGCGCACAAATGTGTTACCAAATGTATAATAAGGAGGCAAAAATTATGACATTTACAGACATTCTACGTGAGGAAAATGATGATGTGTTCCAGAAAATCTTTAGCCATCCTTTTGTACAAGGAATTGGTAAGGGGGACGTACCAAAAGAGGCATTGGCCCATTATATTAAGGCAGATTATGAATATTTAAATGCATTTATGCACATTTATGGCGCTGCTATTTCAAAGTCAGGTAGTCGTGAGGATATTCAGTATTTCAATAATCAAATTGATTTTGTTTTAAATAGTGAAATACATCCACATAATAATTTTTGTAAACATATTGGTGCAAGCTATGAAGAATTACAAGGCTATCCGCTGCCTCCAACAGCCGATCATTATGTGAAGCACATGATGTACCATGCCCACATGGGAGGACTAGGTGAAATTACAGGTGCACTATTGCCATGCCCATGGACATATTTAGAAATCGGAAAGGAACTTGTGAAACTATACAAGCCAACTGTCAATCATCCTTTTTATCATTGGATTACATTTTATGCCAATGAGCAAGTAGAAGAGACAACCTTGCAAATGCGTAAAAGGCTGGATGATCTTGCATCTAAAGCAAGTGAAAAGGAACTAGAACAAATGAAGATTGCCTTTAGAAAAAGCTGTCAATTGGAGCTTGCGTTTTGGGAAATGGCATATACGTGTGAGGAATGGCCGGTTAGGGATTATGTGAAGGTGTGATAAATAAGGGTGTCTTCTATTATTGGAGACATCCTCTTTTTTAATCGGGATTAGGAAGGCGGGATATCGGCAGGAGAGCAAGAACATCGACAGGAGAGCAGGAATGCCAATTATGTCGAAACATGCTAAGCTATATATAAAAATTAAAAGAACTAGAGGTGTAACCATGTTGAAAAATACGAATGTATTTGATCTTGCTCAATCCGTAAAAGCAAAAGAACTTTCGCCTGTAGAAATTTTAGATTACTATCTTGAGCGTGTGGATAAATATAACCCAGGTTTAAATGCAATTGTCACATTAAATGAACATGCACTGGACGAAGCAAAGAAAGCTGAAGAGGCATTGCTAAGTGGGGAAAAGCTAGGTACACTTCACGGCATACCTGTTGCAATCAAGGATTTGACCCCTACGAACGGAATCAAGACAACTTTTGGTTCGAAAGCATTTGAAAATAATGTGCCAGATCGTGATGCAACAGTCGTTCAGCGTTTAAAGGAAGCTGGTGCGATTGTATTAGGTAAAACAAATACACCGGATTTTGGGCATAAAGGAACAACGGATAACTTAGTATTTGGCGCTACTAAAAACCCATGGAATGATAAGAAAACATCAGGTGGTTCAAGTGGGGGATCTGCCGCAGCGGTTGCAGCTGATTTGGTACCGTTTGCTGAGGGAAGTGATGGCGGTGGTTCCATTCGCATTCCAGCAAGCTTTTGCGGTGTGTATGGGTTTAAGCCTACGTATGGACGAATTCCAATGGACAATAACTTAGCAAACGTATTCGGTTCTAATAATCCGTTTGTAAATCATGGACCGCTAACTCGTTCCGTCAGAGATGCTGCATTATTTGTAGACGTGACACAAGGTTACAGTCCTACAGATCCGTATTCCTTGCCAACCATGAATGAAAAATTAATCGATCATATTGATGGTAGTCTGCAAGGCGTAAAGATCGCCTATACAAAGGATTTTGGCATGTATACAGTGGACCCGGAGGTTGAACACGTTTTGGATGAACAAGTGGCAAAATGGCGAGCGCTGGGCTGTGATGTGGAAGAAGTTTCAATGGATTTCGGCATGACACTGCACGAATTTCTTGGCTTTTTCAAAAACATGTGGTATGCGGCCGCCGCAGCGGGTGGGGCATCAATGCTTAAGAATCATCCCGAATGGCTGACCCCATCATATAGAACAATGATTGAGCGCGGATTTGCTGTAACGACAAGTGAATATATTAATTATCAAGAGAAGCGTTCGAAAGTGTGGAATGTTCTTCAGGACGTTTATAAAAAATATGATCTCATTATGTCCCCAGCGCTTGCTGTGCCACCATTTGATTATCACTTATTAGGACCAGAGACCATCAAAGGCAAGAAAATAGAGGCAGATTCTGACTGGATGATGACACATATTTATAATATGACTGGTCTTCCGGCAGCATCTATTCCCGCTGGTTTCACAAAAGATGGGCTGCCAATTGGTATGCAGCTAGCCGGCAATCGCTTTATGGACAGCCTTGTACTAAACGCAAGTCAAGAGTTTGAGAAATTAATCGGCGGGTTTGCTATGGTGGATTTGGAAACTGTTAGGACGAATGAAAATATAACTTCCCAGAAATACCTGTAAAATAATGGAGCCGAGATAATCCCCCGGCTCCTTAGTAAAAGTCAAACAAATTTCCAATCAATCTAAAAAAACCTCTTCCAATCCATATAATTAAACGAAAAGGCAGGAGCAGCAATTCTGGAATCCATAGCAATATATCTGCTAATAGGTCCCAGAAAGATGATGGCTCTTGCTTATGCTTCTTTCGTTTTTCACGCCATCTTCCCAACAGATTCACTCCAATTCATCTTAGAAAATGCCAATTCTAAATAACCCCCTCACGAATCATTGCATCGCCAACTTTTATAAAGCCGGCAATATTGGCACCATAAACTAAATTCCCGGGATGCCCGTATGCTTCAGCAGCGTTAATACTTTCTCGATAGATGTTATGCATGATTTCGTGCAGCTTTGCATCAACTTTTTCAAATGACCAGGCTAACCTCATACTATTTTGTGCCATTTCTAACGCTGATACTGCTACACCACCTGCATTTGCTGCCTTGGATGGTCCAAATAATATATGGCTTTCATTAAACAAATCCATTGCATTTTGATTTGACGGCATATTGGCACCTTCAGCAATAGCCTTCACACCATTATTGATTAAAAGTTTAGCAGCGTTTTCATCGATTTCATTCTGGGTAGCACATGGTAAAGCAATATCACATGGAATTGTCCAAATATCTCCACAGTTTTCATTGAACAGTGCCCCTGGGTGTTCCGCGGCATATGCAGATATTACAGATTCCTCGTCCAGTTTCAGACGCTTAATCGTGTCCAGGTCAATTCCTTTTTCATCATAAATGTAACCAGTCGAGTCGCTGCATGCCACTACTTTAGCGCCAAATTGCATAGCTTTCTCCATTGCATAAATAGCTACATTTCCGGCACCAGAAACGATTACCCTGCTTCCGTTAAAACTAAATCCATGATCCTGCAGCATTTCATTGACAAAATATACTAATCCATATCCAGTTGCTTCGGTTCTGGCTAAGCTTCCGCCAAAACGATCCCCTTTTCCGGTAAGTACGCCAGCCTCATAGCCGCCTTGCATGCGCTTATATTGCCCGAACATAAAGCCTATTTCTCTAGCCCCGACTCCAATATCACCAGCCGGTATATCAATATTTGGTCCGATATAATTAGAAAGCTCAGTCATATAACTCTGCGTGAAGCGCATGATTTCATTGGTCGATTTTCCTTTTGGGTTAAAGTCTGCACCGCCTTTACCACCGCCAATCGGCTGTCCAGTTAATGCATTTTTGAAAATCTGTTCAAATCCAAGGAATTTTATAATACTTGTATTAACTGTAGGGTGAAATCGGGTACCACCTTTATATGGTCCGATGCTGCTGTTGAATTGAACGCGAAACCCCCTGTTAACCTGTACCTTGCCACTGTCATCAACCCATGGAACGCGGAATGTAATCAGTCGTTCAGGCTCGGATATTCGTTCCAGTATGCCATTTTTAATATATTTTGGATGTTTTGCGATTGCGGGTAATAAAGAGGTGAATATTCGTTTGACGGCCTGCAAAAATTCGGGCTCGCCAGGATTTCTGCTTTCCACCGTTTTATATACGGCATTAACATAATCTATAGCCAATTGTGAGGAATCATCTTTTGTTTGTTGCGTTGTAATCATAGTTTACCCCTTTCTAATTAGATGTATAAAAGGTGTTTCTTACTATCGTTATAAGTGAATTTTTATTATAAGTAAACATTTTACAGAATTATCGCAAAAAAATCAATGGAATATATAAAATAATTAGATGATTCAGTCTGGACGTTCCAGATACAATAAAAAAACAGCCGAATGCACTGCAAGGCTGAATTTTTTAATAGGAAAGTGATCAGCAAACATACTCCGCCAAAACACGCTGTACCTTATATATATTCAATTGTTTATTAAATGTCTTTTCAAGAGGAACATCCATCCCGGAAATCCATATTTTCAGTTCTGCTTCTAAATCAAATGTCCCGGCTGTTTCGATCGAAAAGTGTGTAATATTTTTGTATGGAATAGAATGATAATCGACTTTTTTTCCCGTCATCCCTTGTTTGTCTACAAGAATGAGCCGCTTGTTCGTGAATACCATTAGGTCACGAATTAGCTTATATGCATGTTCTGCATGCTCAGTTGGGGCAAGCAATTCGGCAAGTTCGCTTTCAGCCTTATCTGTGTCAATTTCGGATGCATTTCCCATCATACCGTCAAACATACCCATGAAAATTACCTCCTTTATTATGCTTACATTATAACAAATTGGAAGACATGGTGCCTTGATCAAAAACCCGATTATTAAACCGGATAATAAAACAACATTACTGCCGATACTCATGGCTGCATACTATAAAAATCCAATACGGAGTACAGTCGTCATAAATAAAAGAGGCTTTTGCCTTGTAATCTGTTAAACTTAAGAGGCATTAAATTTCAAGTAGGTGTAACAAATGGATTCAATCATTGTGTTTTCAATTATTATTTTGTTTGCCACGATACTGCAAACGAGCACGGGCTTTGGGTTTTCAATTATGGCTACGCCGTTTTTGCTGTTAATCTTTGAACCGAGGGAAGCGATTCAGATTAATTTAATCGCATCGCTGGTTATTTCGTGTGCACTAATTGCGAAAATAAGAAAAGACATTGACGCAGATATCTTGAAGCGGTTTATTTTAGGGAGTTTACCGGGATTACCTATAGGGATCACAATTTTTTTAATGATGGATATGACAATACTCAAGCTTGGCATTAGTATATTAATCTTAGCTTTAACGATTTTATTAATCCTAAACTTCCGGATAAATCAAACTGGGAAAAGGGATTTTTCGATAGGAGCATTATCTGGTGCCTTTACGACTAGTATAGGCATGCCCGGTCCACCGATTCTGCTTTACTTTTCAGGCACAGGTGCATCAAAGGAAAAGCTGCGAGGTACTACATTAGCATTTTACTTGTTTATTTATTTTGTAAGCCTGCTTGTTCAAATTATATTCGCAGGAACTACGGTAGAGATTTGGAAATCAAGTGCTATGGCATTACCGCTTGTTATAATTGGATTATTTCTAGGACAATTGCTGTTTAAACATATTAACCAACAGATTTTTCGTTACATAACATATCTATTATTGTTGTTTACAGGGATATATTTGTTGCTTCAGCAGATTTAGGAATATTGTAGGATTTGTACGAATGTTCATTCTTAATGGGAGGAATAAGTGTTATACTGTAAGAGATAATGTTCTTTTAGGGACGGGTCGGCTAACCCTTTTGACTAAAGGGGGTGATGCTTCCTGAGCATGTATGAAGTGATGACGGTTCTGATTGGGTTCGGTACCTTTTTGATTGCATTGCTCGCATTGATCATAACGATGATCAATAAAAAATAGACCCCCCTATTAGCCCTGATAAGTTATTAGGGTGAGGTCTATTCGCTTAGAATGGCCGATCCCGACTTTGGGGAACCGCTTATCAAAGGACCGCAGTTGCTGCTGCGGTCTTTTATTATTATTTTTATTCACGTAAAGTATACCACATTCCTGCCCCGCTGAAAACAGTACCTTCTTATTTTACTCGCCCAAATGCTTCCGCTGAAAACCTGCAATATTTTCATATTCATCCTGAAGCATGCGTGATAGCCGAATATAGATCGGTAAAAGCTCGCGATATATAGTTGCAGTTTCTTCATTGGGATAATGTGTATTCGTATTTCCGACCATTTCAGAAACAATCGTAAGGTCATCAATTTCTCCCACTGCGTACATACCTAGTACAACTGCACCAAGACATGAACTTTCATAGCTTTCCGGGACAATTACCGGTTTATCAAAGATGTCAGTCATTAATTGACGCCACATTTTTGAACGGGCAAAGCCTCCCGTTGCTTGAATTCGTTTTGGTTCTCCAGTTAATTCCTCAAGTGCGAGGAGTACAGTGTATAAATTGTAAATGGTTCCCTCCAGCACTGCCCTGATCATGTGCTGTTTCTTATGATGAATACTTAATCCGAAAAACGATCCACGTGCATTGGCGTCCCATAACGGTGCTCGTTCCCCAGTCATATAAGGGTGGAAAATTAACCCATCTGATCCGGGATTTACACCAGAAGCAATTTTCGTTAATACATCGTATGGGTCAATGTCCAACCGTTTAGCAGTTTCTACCTCTGCTGCTGCAAATTCATCCCGAAGCCAGCGCAGAATAATTCCGCCATTGTTAACGGGTCCGCCAATAACCCAATGATTCTCAGTAAGTGCATAGCAGAAAATTCTTCCCTTTGGATCTGTTTTTGGCTCATTGTATACCGTGCGAATCGCCCCGCTAGTTCCAATTGTAACGGCAATTACCCCTGGTTCAATTGCATTTACGCCTAAGTTGGAAAGTACACCATCACTGGCACCGATAATAAATGGCGTATCACTCTCGATACCCATGAAATCACTATGTACTTTTTTAACCCCAATTAATTGGTATGTTGTTGGAACAATTTTGGAAAGCTTGTTAGGGGAAATTCCTGCAAGCTGTAAGGCACCTTTATCCCAATCCAGTGATTTTAAGTTAAATAAACCTGTGGCAGATGCAATGGAATAATCTACAACGTATCTTCCAAACAATTTATGAAAAACATATTCCTTAATTGAAATGAACTTCGCTGTGTCCTTAAAAATTTCAGGTTTTTCCGCTTGCATCCATACTAATTTGGAAAGTGGGGACATGGCATGAATAGGCGTTCCTGTCCGTAAATAAATCTCATGACCATCATGTTCCTCCTTGATTTTTTTAGCGTATGCAGCACTTCTTGTATCTGCCCACGTAATGCTGTTTGTTAATAAATCCCCATTCCTGTCAACTGCAATTAAACTGTGCATAGCGGAACTGAATGAAATAAAGTTTAATTGGGCTGCGTCAATACCGCTTTTGCGTATTGTTTCCCGAATAGTTCCAAGAACAGCATCGAAAATTTCAATTGGGTCTTGTTCGGCTACAAGTGGATTTGGGGTATGTAATGGGTAATTAATCGTATGATTTGCTGTTACTTTGCCGTTTTTTGTATATAAAACAGCTTTTGTGCTTGTTGTTCCAATATCCACACCTAAGTAGTATGATTTCTGTGTCATTATTTCCCCTCCTGTGATCTTAGCTGTTTTTTTATGGAATTAGATTGAGCTAAAATGAAGTATTTTCATTAATTTATCCATACTAGTGTGTGGTTATCCAAATAGGGACAAGGCACATATACCCTGTCCCGCCATTTGAAATTAAAGTTAGATAAATATACTGACAATCAACGACATTCCGAATCCAACGAATGCTATGATTGTTTCCATTACTGTCCAGGACTTCAGTGTATCTTTCTCAGACATCCCTAGAAAGCGGTTAACTAGCCAGAAGCCAGAATCATTCACATGAGAAGCGATTGTAGCTCCTGAAGCAATTGTAATAACCAATAATGCAAGAATTGGACCTTCAAGACCAAGTGTACTGATTACCGGTGTGATCAAACTTGCCGCTGTAACCATTGCAACCGTAGCTGAGCCTTGGGCTATTCTTACTGCTGAAGCAACAAGGAATGCAAATACAAGTATTGGAATGTTTAGATTTGTCATGGTATCAGCGATTACATCACCGATACCAGTTTCGACTAATACTTGACCGAAAACGCCACCAGCACCCGTAATCAAAATAATAATACCTGCAGGCTCTAATGATTTAGTGGCAATTTCCTGAATTTCTGATTTTGAGTAGCCCCGTCGTGTTCCCAATAGATAAAATGTCAGTATGGCCGTAATTGTAAGTGCCACCCCAGGGTTACCAATAAATGTTAATGCAGTCCTTATTCCACTGCCTTCACCAAATAATGCACTGGCAAATGTATTAAGCAGGATCAGGAATAATGGTAACAATATTAAAGAGGCAATCATTTTGAAGCTTGGCAATTCTTTATCATATTGTTTGCCCCTTGCTTCTTCCGCCATATTCATTAGCATTTCTTTTGGCACCTCTACATGAATCTTCTTGGAAATATACGTACCAAAAATCGGACCGGCAATAATGGCAGCTGGAATACCTGCAATTAGACCAAACAGGATAACCCATCCTATATTAGCATCTAGTAATGAAGCAACCGCTATTGGTCCTGGAGTAGGCGGAACAAAACTGTGTGTTACGGCTAATCCGGCAAGCAATGGAATAGCAAAGTACAGTAATGACTTTTTAGTTTTCTGTGCTAAACTGTATAAAATAGGTACTAAAATTACAAATGCAACATCAAGAAATACTGGAATCGATATGATGAAACCAGTTAGCATCAGTGCCCAATTGACACGCTTTTCGCCAAATTTATCCATCAGCGTCATCGCAAGCCGCTCTGCACCGCCGGACACTTTCAAAATTTCGCCAAACATGGCACCGACACCAATAATGACGGCAATCTCAGCTACCGTACCACCCATACCATCATTGACAGCCTGCAATACTTTCTCCGGGCTCATTCCAGATAATAGACCGATAATGTAACTGACTACAAGCAATGCGATGAATGCCTGCAATTTTGTTCGTATGACAAGGAATAACAATAATGCTACCCCAAATACCGCAAGTAAAACTAATCCAAATGTAGACATAAAAATTTCTCTCCCTCCGTTTGTTTAAATCGCTTATTTATTCAGATGAAAGCACAAGATTACCATTCTGCAACAGTTCCATCTTTATGCCGCCAAACAGGGTTCTTCCACTGGTGCCCAGTTTCAGCAGCCGTCTTAACCTTTTCTTCATTAATTTCGATACCAAGGCCAGCTCCATTAGGTATTTTTATGGCCCCATCCTTGTATTCAAATACCTTAGGATTTATCAGATAGTCTAAAAGATCGCTGCCCTGATTGTAATGGATGCCAAGACTTTGCTCCTGAATAATACAGTTTGGCGTACATGCATCCAGCTGGAGTGATGCGGCAAGATTGATTGGACCAAGTGGTGCATGTGGTGCGACCGCTACATCAAAAGTTTCTGCCATTGCTGCAATCTTTTTCGCTTCAAGGATTCCGCCTGTATGCGACAAGTCAGGCTGGATAATATCTACAACCCCATCTGTCAGCATTTGCTTAAAGCCCCAGCGAGTATAGTTGCGTTCGCCTGCTGCAATAGGTGTTGCTGTATGACTGGCAATATCCCGGAATGCTTCAAGATTTTCAGCAAGAACCGGTTCTTCGATAAACATTGGTCGGTATGGTTCAAGCTCTTTAACTAATATCTTGGCCATTGCCTTATGCACGCGGCCATGAAAATCGATTCCAATTCCAAAATCATTACCTGTTGCCTCACGTATAGCAGCAACCCTGCTGACAGCTGCATCGATTTTCGAATAACTATCGATATAATTCATTTCTTCGGTTCCATTCATTTTAATAGCGGTGAATCCGGCTTCTTGCTTTTCTTTTGCAGCCGCTCCAACATCTTGCGGACGGTCCCCGCCAATCCAAGAATAAACCTGTATTTCGTCTCGAACTGCCCCGCCAAGCATTTCATATACCGGCATATTATAAAATTTTCCTTTGATATCCCAGAGCGCCTGCTCAATGCCGGATATGGCACTCATCAGGATTGGACCGCCACGATAAAATCCACCGCGATATAAAACCTGGAAATGATCTTCAATGTTACGTGGATCTTTACCAATTAAATAATCCATCAGTTCCGTAACACATGCCAAAACCGTATGGGCGCGGCCTTCGACGATTGGCTCTCCCCAACCGCTAATGCCCTCATCCGTTTCGATTTTTAGAAATAACCAGCGCGGTTGTATCTGATAGAGCTTAAAATCAGTAATCTTCATCGTTACACATCCTTTATTTCATCAACAAATTGCTTCGATTTTTCAGTTATCTTATGCAGCATAGCCTCATCTGCAGGCTGTCTCGCATTAACCAATGAACTGCCTAATCCTGCAGCAACCGCACCATTACTGAAATACTGTTTTACATTCGTCAGGTCTACGCCGCCAGTTGGCATTAATGGAATATGAGGCAGCGGACCATGAATATCTTTTATATAGGATGGCCCCATAACACTAGCTGGGAACACTTTAATAATGTCCGCACCATGCTCATATGCTGTTAAGATTTCAGTCGGTGTCATCGCCCCTGGGATACTAACCGCGCCATACCGCTTCGTCATTTTAATTGTTTCCACATTAACGGTAGGTGAAAAGATGAACTGTGCACCCGCCATTATTGCTGCCCTGGCTGATTCCGGATCTAAAACGGTACCTGCCCCGACGATCATTTGACCGTTAAATGATTCATGGAGATTTCTGATAACCATATCAACTTTTGGTGTGTCCATCGTTATTTCCATGATGCGGATCCCGCCATTATGGAGTGCCTCTGCAATAGGTGCGATAGTCTCAGGCTGCGCTCCACGTATAACAGCAACCAGCTTATTGTCGATGATGTTTTGCAATGTTTCGTTCATATAATTAACCTCCTTATCGTTCGACATCATCCTTCATCCTGTTATTCATAAAATGGAGAAGTCTGTCTCTTTCCGGTAACCCTTCGACATCGCCATCTGCCATCGTCACCATTGCGCCAACAGCATTACCCCTGCTAACGGATTGTTCTAGGTCCTTTCCATCAAGCAGTCCGGAAAGAAGTCCTGCTGAGAATGCATCTCCAGCTCCAATTGGATCGACTACTTGGGAAACTGGAAACCCCTTTACATATTGCTGAGTTTCCTTTGAGGAGAAATATGCGCCATCCTTGCCTAATTTCATGACAACAACGGAAGCACCATTATCTAAAAAGCGTTGAGCTAAGTCTTCTACTTCTAATTTGCCGAATAAAAATTGTGCCTCGTCAACACCTGGAAGAACGATATCAGCCTTTGATGCAAGTTCAAGGAGTACCTTTTTTGCTTCCTCATCAGACCATAACTTTCTCCTTAAGTTAGGGTCGAACACTATTTTTACCCCGTTTTTTTTTGCATAATCAATTGCGGTTAAAGCGGTTTCATAGCAGCTTGAACTAAGTGCTGGTGTAATTCCTGTCACATGGAGGTATTTGGCATCAGCAATATATAATTCATCCACATCTGCTGTATTCATACGACTTGCAGCTGAGTCAGCGCGATAATATTTGACCCTCCACTCGTCACAAGCAAGCTTTTCCTTGAAAAAAAGACCAGTATTCGCTGAATCGTCAAATGTTACCCTGCTGACATCAACACCCTCACCACGGATAAATGCATAGATTTTTTTGCCGAATTCATCATTGCCGAGACGACTGATCCATCCAGTTTGATGTCCGAGCCTTGCAAGACCAATCGCAACATTCGATTCTGCACCTGCAACCTTTGTGGAAAAACTGTCCGCATAGCGCATGAGTCCGGTACTATGCGGTGTAAGCAGTACCATTGTTTCCCCTAACGTAATAACATCCATTACGATATCACCTTCTAAATTTACAATGTTTTAGGACAGAAGGATCTTAAGCAGTCTGTCCTGCTAAAGTTTCAGCTTTTGTTTTATTTTTTCAGCACATCGTGTCCGCCAAATTCATTCCGTAATGCTGCAACAACCTTACCTGAAAACGTATCATCCTCAAGTGAACGGTAACGCATCATCAATGAAAGTGCGATAACCGGTGCGGCAGCTTGCAAATCAAGTGCAGTTTCTACTGTCCATTTACCCTCACCGGAGGAATTCATTACACCGCGTATTTCGGTAAGCTTTGCGTCCTTTGAGAAGGCGTTTTCAATTAGTTCCATAAGCCACGATCGAATAACAGACCCGTTATTCCAAACTTTGGCGACGTTTTTATAGTCATAATCGAATTCGCTTTTATTCAAGATATCAAAGCCCTCAGCAATGGATTGCATCATACCGTATTCGATACCGTTATGAACCATTTTTAGAAAGTGGCCACTGCCGGTTTTTCCAGTATAAAGATAGCCATTTTCTACGGTTACATCTTTAAAAAGCTGTTCGATCTCGGCAAATTTTTCCTTGTCACCGCCGATCATCGTACAAGCACCCTGTCTCGCACCATCTGTACCACCGCTTGTACCGCAATCAAAGAAATAGATTCCTTTTTCCTTTAAAGCATCACCGCGGCGAAGTGTATCCTTATAATTAGAATTGCCTCCATCGATTAGCATATCTTCTGCCCCAAGTAATGGCGCTAATTCATTGATAACAGCCTCCGTGATGTCGCCAGCTGGAACCATCAGCCATATTTTCCTTGGCTTTGAAAGACTTTTTACAAGGTCTTTCAAGGAATTTGCCAGTGTAAAGCTTTTGTTGCTAACGCTTTCAGCAGCTGCCGAATTATTATCGTAACCAACAACTTCATGGTCGTGGTCCATTAAGTTTAATGCTAAGTTAAGACCCATTTTCCCTAGGCCAACCATTCCTATTTTCATGATGTCCTCCTCGCAATAGAAGAATATTTTTTCATTTGAAAATCATTATATCAAATATTTTTCCATTTACAATGTTTTTAAACGAATTTTTTTCATATATAATAAAGCTATCAACAAAAATATAAGGGGAAACTGCCAATGGATACTCAGAAACAACACGGTTTAGCCAGCATACGAAGTAATTACGGGAAATTCAGTTTGAAAGAAAAGAAAATTGCAGATTATATTTTACATAATCCCCAAAATATCATTCATCATACTATCAATCAGGTGTCAGACGACCTGGGGGTTGCAGAGTCAACAGTGTTTCGTTTTTGCCAGCGTATTGGCTTCAAAGGATATCAAGCACTTAAGATTGCTTTGGCTGCAGAAATTGTTACACCAATGAAGGATATTCATGAAAAAATAAATGAAGGAGATAGCATTGGGACCGTTTCCGAAAAAGTATTCCGGTCAAATATGAAAACGATTGAGGATACATTGCACATTCTAGATGGAAACGCGATTGAACAAGCTGTCCAAACGATATTAGAGGCAGAAAGGGTTGAATTCTTTGGAAGTGGTGGATCTGCACTGGTTGCATTGGATGCTTACCATAAATTTATTCGCAGCGGAATTCAGGTGAGTTCCAATCTGGATTCCCATATGCAGCTCATGTCAGCATCACAATTAACGGACAAAGATGCTGCGGTACTGATTTCACACTCGGGGTCTACAAAAGACATGCTGGATGTCCTTCAGGTGTTAAAAGAGAAAGGCGTAAAGACAATTGCCATCACAAATTTCGCAAAATCACCTTTGACAAAGGAAGCAGACATTTCACTATATACGGTAGCGGAAGAAACAGATTTTCGCTCAGAGGCACTGTCATCAAGAATCGGGCAACTAAGTATTATTGATGCCTTGTATACAAATGTGATGATTGCAAGGAACGAGAATGGAAAAGAAGCATTGCAAAATATGCGGAAAGCGATCTCGTTGAAGCGGCTGTAGCCAATATTATTGAATGAACCTTCCTTTTGGGAGGTTTTTTATTATATATTTCAGTTTAATGTTTCAAACTAATTCTGAATTGCTGTCACTTTCTGGGAAAAACCGGCAATACGATCCATTCTGCATGAAATACGATCCGAATTGAATGAAATACGATCCGCTGACATTTTCAAGCATAACCATTCCAATTCACCATCCACTCATGTATAATACATTTCGAGTATCGAAAGAAAGGGCGGCATATGTATGAGTACACAATCGAATACACAATCAGCAGCTATTCCAGATAAAATTTGGACACGCGATTTTGTCCTTGTTTGTCTGGCTAATTTTTTTATATTTCTTGGTTTCCAAATGACATTGCCGACACTTCCGCTTTTTGTAGAGGAGTTGGGTGGCAGTGATCAATTAATCGGTATTATTGTAGGTATTTTTACATTTTCTGCATTACTTCTTAGACCGTATGCAGGGCATTCACTGGAATCAAGAGGACGGCAATTTGTCTATATGCTGGGGCTTTTGATTTTTGTTATATCTGTCGGTTCCTTTGCATTCATTACAAGTATTGCATTTTTATTTATTATGCGTGTGGTACAAGGTGTTGGATGGGGGTTTTCGACAACGGCAACCGGGACAATTGCAACAGACATCATTCCCCCTAAACGGCGTGGTGAGGGGATGGGATATTTCGGCCTTTCTGGTAATCTAGCACTTGCTTTTGGTCCGTCTCTTGGTTTAACGCTAGTTGGTGTTCTGTCATTTAAAGAACTATTTTTAATTTGTGGAGCATTGGGGTTGGTAGCATTTTTGCTGTCAACAAAAATTCGTTATAAAAAGGTAGAACAATCACCGGATAAAACGGTTACCGTTAAGTTCGATATATTTGAAAAAACAGCCATACAACCAGCAGTTCTATTGTTTTTCATAACGGTAACATTTGGCGGGATTGCTTCTTTTCTTCCTTTATATGCTGCGGAAAAGGGAATTGAGGGAATCGAACTTTATTTCCTTGTATATGCATTATTTTTGATGATCTCCAGAACGTTTGCCGGGAAGATTTACGATATGAAAGGTCATGAGTATGTGTTTATACCAGGTACACTGGCAATTTTTATCGCGATGATTTTGTTATCCTGGTTACCTAATATGTCTGTCATGCTTGTTGCAGCAGCTTTGTATGGGCTTGGATTCGGAAGTGTACAGCCGGCACTGCAGGCATGGTCGGTTGACAAAGCCCCGGACAATCGAAAAGGGATGGCCAATGCAACGTTTTTTTCCTTTTTTGATTTAGGTGTTGGGATTGGCGCGATTACCTTTGGTCAGCTAGCATTCATGTTTGATTACAGTGTGATCTATGCAACGGCGGCAGGATCAGTAATGGTTTCGATTATATTGTATGTATTTTTATTACTAAAGGCACGAAAAAATGCTGCTTCTCAGTAGTAAAATGCAGGCGAAAGGTATGGACTGTTCACGGGTTTTGGCTGTAGATCATCTGTACCTGCCTAAGTTTACCTATACTTTTGGATTTACTCTATCAAAAAAACAAGAGCCTGGGACAAAAGTGTTTAACCAAAATAAAATCCGAACATAGTTGGTGATACATACCGCTACGGAAATACACTACGCTTCCCGCGGGCGCTCTGAGCCTACTCCGAGTATCGCTCTACGTAGACTCACTTAGGCTTTTCATCCCGCAGAAGTCCCCGTGTATTTCCTTCGCTAGTATGGTGAAATGTTCGGTTTCGGATTAAACAATTTAGTTATGTCCCAGCCTCTTTTAGACATTACAGGCAAGCTGCTCTTTATGCAGAATGTCGTATTGTACCGTTTAGTAAACGTTAATCGGTATTGATATTCTGTCGATTATACTTCTTTCGGCAATACAATCCGCTTATACATCTGTACAGTAATCCAATAATAAATACCATAGATCACAATGAAAATGCTGATTGGAATCCAAATTTTCAAATATGGTTCGATAATAATGAACGAAAACATCTGCATTCCCACGATAACATGGACAAGTCCGACCAATGCCGGGAAAAGGAAAAGCAAGAACAATTCCCTGTAAATAGATTTAACCAGCAACGACTTCCTTACACCAATTTTTCGCAGCATACTGTATCGGTGAATATCCGAAGCAGCGCTGGATAATAGCTTAAACATTAACACACTTGCCATCATCATTAAAAATGCAACACCCAGGAAGAATCCCATAAAAATTGTTCCGCTTGCTATCGCTTTGAAAGCTATATAATTGCTGTACTTAGTATTACCTGCATTTTCAACATCGTCATCTCGATACGTTTCAGCTAGCTCAAGCTGATTTTGGTTGATTATTTCCAGCTGCGGAAGATAGTTCTTAAAGTCGTCAACAGTTGCTAAAATGACTTGCTGTTCATCACTCACTATATTCTGATATTCGGAAGTGCCATAGACATAAATATCTTTTGCGCCAAATAGTTGATAGCTTGCATTCATTTCTGTACGAATGGCTGTGGACCATAATTCAGGCAAGCGATTGGCATCATTTTCTCCATATAGCATATAGTTATCTTCAGGCAAAGATTCTTCAACCCGGGTAGTTTCCGGTAATTCAAATGTCTCATCGGAATGTTTAATTAATGGTGGATTCACAAGCAAATCTTTTTTAAGAAAATAAACACCGTCTCCGTCTACTTTGTAGTGGTAAACATTTTTCTCTGTGACATTCATTTCCGCCAACGCTTCCGTATCTTCCTTGCTAGGCTGGTGAATGACCACATCATTTGCATGAAACGTTGATGCTTGTTTTTCGATGTTATGATAAAAAGAGATACCTGCTGTCATTGCACCTAGCCCTAGAGCAACTAGCATAGCGACAGTTCCGAGTACCTTTGTTAAGTTCAGCATGCGAAATCGTAATTGACCAAGCGTAAATGAATTAATTCCTTTTTCATTAAGTGTACGGTTTTGTTTTAACCTTTTTACAAAATAAGGGAGAAACGCGATAAAAACTAAATACGTTCCGATAATAATCGTTACAGCAGCTAAAATCAAACCAAGCTGCATGAAACGTGCTATATTAACCATCGCATAATACCCGACGCCAATTAGTATGACGGCTAAAAGAACTCCAAAAAACGTTCTACTTCCTTTTGTTTTAACAAAATCCTGTTTTTGTTCAGCGTGAAGCAGGGATAGAACACTCTTCCTGCTAATTTTCCAAGCGTTTACGATGGAAGTCAATAAAAATAAAATGATATAAAATATGACTGTTGTAATAATGGAAGAAAGGTAGAATGACTGGAATCCTTCTCCATTAAAATCTAACTGCCACATGAATAGCTCGGCAATGCCTTTAGCTAATCCGAATCCTATAACAAGACCGACTACTAACGAAATAAGTCCAATAAAAAAGGTTTCAAAAAACATGAGCTGGGTAATTTTATGCTTTTTAGCTCCCAGAGTCATGTACATTCCCATTTCCTTTTGACGTAATGTAAGCATAAACGATGTTGCATAGAATATATAAAAGACTGTAATGGCGCCTAAAATAAATGTTCCAACGTGAAAAACAAATACAATCGAGCTGATCATACTGTTTGCTTCAATAAATGTTTTGTTTTGTGCCAGTGTTTCAAACATATAGAATATCGCGATTGAAATCGTTAGACCGAATAATAATACGAGATAATCTTTGAATCGTTTGCGCATGCTGGAAAATGATAATTTTAGTAACATCTGAATTCCTCCTTTCTACTCTGCAAAATCTGCCAGCACATCGAGAATTTGATGGTGGAATTCGCTTCTTGAACCATCGCGATGAATTTCTTTGTATAGAGAACCATCATGAATAAACAAAATTCGTTCACAATAGCTTGCACTTAGTGGGTCGTGTGTCACCATCATAATGGACACATCGTGATTTTCGTTTAAATGCACCATTGCGTCCATTAAACTCTTTGCACTTTTGGAATCAAGCGCACCGGTCGGTTCATCCGCTAAAATAATTGCTGGTTCATGAACCAATGCTCTGGCTGCAGCAGCACGTTGCTTTTGTCCGCCTGAAACGGTAACAGGATATTTTTCTAAAATAGTTTCGATACCAAGCTTCTTCGCTACTTCAACAACACTTGGCTTTATCTTTCGTGATGGAACACCTTGTAATGAAAGCGGTAATGCGATATTTTCATAGATTGTTAAGTTCTCAAGCAAATTAAAATCCTGGAATATAAAGCCTAGCTGCTCTGAACGAAAGTCTGCCAGCTGCCCCTGTTTCATGGATGTAATGTTGGTACCAGCGATTTCTATTGTTCCATCTGTTGGTTTATCTAATGTGGATATTACATTTAGCAGCGTTGTTTTACCGGCGCCGGACGGTCCCATAATTCCAACAAATTCACCTGCTTTAATATCAAATGTAACCCCGCTTAGTGCGTGGTATTGGTTTTCATTTCGTTTGCCAAATACTTTATGAATGTCCTTAACGTTTACGACAGTCTGATTCATCATGCATACCTCCAAATTTCTAATCTATTGCTAGTGTATCCCTTTCAGCATTAATCTAGTATTTGTTTATCTTTCAGTATCCTTACAGTTTTGTAAGATTAGAATGGATGGCAGGACTTCGCTTAGGGGCATGTATATTTTTTTACGTATTTCCCAAACCTAATAGAAGGATTTTTAGTTTAAAAACGTGCTAGACTCGTATAAAATAAAAGAAATAGAGAAGATAGAAGGTAGGTTTAAAGTGTTTTGAAAAGCATTCGTGATGCAAATCTAAAAAAATTGTTTCCATCTATCGTATATAAACGCGGGTTAGACTATTACAAGGATGGTCGTGTAAGTGATCTCCTATATGATATAAATTACAATGTATGGACGGCTGCAGTTCATGGGACGGAGCGTTACTTTGTGGAAATTAATATGAACGACCTGTCAAAAGGATCGGTTGATGCATATTGTGATTGTCCCGCCTTTGATACATACCGTTCATGTAAGCATATCGTTGCTACCCTAATTGGAATTGCCAGAAAGGAACAGATAGATTATCCGATTGACACAGCCTTTGACTATCAAACTACGAAACGATTGATTGATTCCATGACCTCCTTACAGCAGCAGCCGGACACAGCTGAAATTCTGCCGCAAAAGGTACCATTGCATGTGGAATACTATTGTAAATGGTCATATGATCGTAAACTATTAATTGAATTGAAAACAGGAGAAAAAAGATGTTTTGTTGTAAAGGATGCTTACACCTTTTTAGAGGATGTACTGAACGGGCAGGAGCATTATTTTACGAAAACATTTACCTATAATCCGGAAAGTCATTATTTTCTAAAACAGGATATGGATATTTTTGAATTGCTGTATTCCATTCTTCAAAATGAGCAGCTGTACTTTGATCGGACATTTGTGGAGTTTCGTGGGCAATTCTCTCAGGATCGGTCTATTGTTATTCCGGCACTTCTTGTGAAAACATTGCTGGAGAAGCTTGTTCAGCGTGATTTTACTGTGGAATCGGAAGGGAAAACCTTTGATGAAGCAGATATTGTCAGTGACAGTCTGCCATACCAATTTTCCTTAACGAAAAATGAGAACAATGAACTTGTATTAACAAATGAAATGGCTCAGATGATATATTTCAAGACCTATCGCATGTTGTTTTCATCAGGAATATTTTATTTTCCAACGAAGGAACAACTGCCGATTATCGAGCAAATCAGTAAATTAGGTATGGAAAATAAGCAATTGCCCATTTCTGGTAAACAAGCAGATGTGTTCATTTCTGAGGTACTGCCTTCTTTGAAAAAGGTTGGCGATGTGCAAATATCAGATAAAGTAGCAGAAGAGATTATTCAGGTTCCATTAAGGGCAAAGCTTTACCTTGATGTAAAAGCTGATTGGATTGTTGGTAAATTAGAGTACCATTATGGGGAATATCAAATCGATCCATTTAACGGCCGGGAAAAAGATGAAGTTATCATAATTAGGGATACGGCAAAAGAACAGCAGATTATGCGTTTAATTGAGCATGCTAATTTCCATTATAATGGGAAGGATCTGTATATAGACGCGGATGAAGACGAATTATATGAGTTTTTATATGATACATTACCACTGTTGGATTCGTATGTTGAGTTATTTTTAACGTCCGAAATTCGCAGCTATATTGTGGAAAATGAACCAATTCCATCAACAAGTGTACGGCTTGAATCATCGTCTAATTTGCTGGAAATAGGCTTTAATATTGATGGTATTGCTGATTCGGAGATTAACTCGGTGCTAAACGCAGTAATGGAAAAAAAGCGGTATTACCGATTGCAAAGTGGTGCATTGCTTTCACTAGAAGGGGAAGAGTTTACTTCCATTAAACAGTTTTTCAATGACCTGGACATAAAGAAATCTGACATGAACGATGGAAATGTGCAAATGCCAGTTTACCGCGGGGCACAAATTGATGAATTAATTGACACGAAAAAGAATTATGATCCGTCGTTTCGAAAGCTGCTGCATCAATTGAAATCACCGGAGGACCAGGTCTATCCATTGCCAAAAGGCTTGAACGCAACCTTAAGAAATTATCAAAAAACTGGTTACCAATGGTTTAAGTCATTAAGTGCTTATCATTTAGGCGGGATTTTGGCTGACGACATGGGCCTAGGGAAAACGTTACAGTCAATTGCATACATGCTTTCTGAAGCAAACGATACACCGCACTTAATTGTTGCGCCATCATCTGTTTTATATAATTGGAAAAATGAATGTGAAAAATTTGCCCCAGGGCTAAAGGTCGCCATTCTTACGGGAACCCCATTGGAACGGCAGCAGAAGATCCGCGAATTAACTGATCTGGACGTTTGGATAACATCGTATGCGACATTGAGACAGGATATTGAATTATACGATGGGTTGGTGTTTCATACATTGATTTTAGATGAAGCACAGTATATTAAAAACTATGCAACGAAAACTTCCCAGGCGATCCGTAAAATTAATGCTAAAAAGCGGTTCGCATTAAGTGGAACGCCAATTGAGAATGCTATTGATGAATTGTGGGCAATTTTTCAGGTGATTTTGCCCGGTCTTATGCCCAATCAACGTAACTTCAGGCAATTGACCAATGAGAAAATAGCGGCAATAACTAAGCCATTTATTTTACGGCGGGTAAAACAAGATGTGCTAAAAGAGCTTCCAGATAAAATTGAATCCGTTCATGTATCTGAGTTAACAAAATCGCAAAAGGAACTGTACCTGGGCTATTTGCGTGAATTACAGCAAGAAGCAGCACAATCGATGAAAGATAGTAATTTTAATAAAAACCGGATGAAGATATTGGCTGGCCTGACAAGATTACGGCAAATTTGCTGCCATCCAGCGTTATTCATTGAAAATTACGTGGGCAAGTCAGGTAAATTAGAACAGCTATTAGAAACAGTTCGCAATGCCGTTGATAGTGGTAAGCGGATGTTGATTTTCTCTCAGTTTACAAGTATGCATGAGATTATTATTGGCAAACTTGAGGAGGAGGGCATAGGATATTTTTATTTAAATGGTTCAACACCTTCACAGGAACGCGTGCAAATGAGTGATCGTTTTAACAATGGTGAAAAAAGTGTATTTCTCATTTCACTTAAAGCCGGTGGAACGGGACTCAATTTAACAGGGGCCGATACTGTTATCTTGTACGATTTGTGGTGGAATCCCGCAGTTGAAGATCAGGCAACAGGCAGGGCACACCGTTTTGGACAGAAAAATGTAGTTCAGGTTATCCGTCTTATTACAGAAGGAACAATTGAAGAAAAAATTTATGAGCTTCAGCAGCGGAAACGGGAGCTGATTGATCAGGTCATCCAGCCAGGAGAGACAATGTTGTCTAGTTTAACGGAGGATGATGTAAGGGAATTGTTAAGTTTGTAAGGAAATCTGAATTTGTTTACGATTTTAGTGTAACGGGAATAAATTTAGTATATAATATAAAGTATATTCTGTACTTTCAGAAAGGGGTAGATTGAATTGAGGAAAGTCATAAGGGGCTTCAGCAAATTTATCGTTGCAAACGCAGCAGTAGTACTAGCAATTTTACTTCTACCGGTATTTTTAGTAACAGATGATGTTTCTATTTTTGAAAGTATCATGAATTTTTTGTTTGATAATAGAAGTTAGCATGAGAATATCCCTGATTTAGGGGTATTTTTTTGTCCATAAAAAAAAGCCAGAGGGGTGAAATTTGAATTTCTGACCTCTGACCTCTTGTCTGTGAACTCTCTGTCATACCGATATTTGGAACAGCTTCCTTGGCCGTCCTTTTTGATAAGGCTTTTCTTCCCCGACAACCTTAATGACATCTCCTGATAGAAGCTTATAAACTGTACGTTCAGCACTGCGTTTGGTCACACGATAATATTTCGCAATATCATTCGCTGAAAATGGCTCATTGTTACGCAGTTTAATAAAGTCAATAAAGTTATATGATAATTCATTGTTTAAGTTAGCTTTATGAATAAGTGCATGGTATAGCTGTGATGTATCAAAGTGCTTTTCTACTCCAAGAGGTCCAATTGTTTCCTGGCGTTCGTTAACAATGTAACAATTGCTGCTTTCGGTTCGATTACACGCCTCAAGAGCGAGTTTTGCATTATCCTCAGCTTGTTTTGCTGTTAAGCCTAATCCGAAACCAATATCAACGGAGATGGTTAAAGAACGCTCGATTTCCTGCAAAAGCGGAAAGTCCCGATAATGATTTGTAATATGATTTAAAATACCGTGAGTACCAAACAAAACGAATTGATTATCACCGTTAGTAAGGACAGATGAATAGGTTTTATGACCGAATTTCAGCAAAATTTGGTGTAACTTTAGCAACAGTTCTTGTGAAGTGAGCTCGCCTTTATGTGAAATAAGAGAATCAAAGTTTTTAATACGGACAAATCCGGATACGATCTGCGCACTTTTGCTATGATTCAGTTTCGCGATTGATTTTGCCTGTTCAATTGCGCGTTCCACATTAATTTGCGGAATTTGCATACAGCTTGTTGGAATGCCTTTTTCCTTTAGACGTTGCTCAACCTCTTCAATGGAAGTTAGACAATAGTCAATTTTTCCATCACTCCATAGGTTTTGATGGTAGGCAACAATCAGATCAATATCTAAAACCTTATCATCACCGTAACTATATGTATAGATGGTATGCTCCTGCATATCCAGTTCGTTGACAACCTTGTCTACATGAGCCCTATCCAGGACATCAATAGAAATTCGGTCTAAAGCCTGGTTGTGATAGTTTTTTAATCGATAAAAAGAAGTAAGAATCATATATTCATCAAAAGCTACTTGAACTGCAGGAAGACGTTTTTTATTGATCTTTTCCTTCGCATATAAATAGGGAAGTGCCCCAGCGAATAAATAAATATCGCACATAAAAGCTGTTTCCATTAATTCAATTGTATCCTTTGTCTTCGTATAAATAAATGGAACAATTTCTATATCATCCTGGTCTTCCACATAATGGTTCAGCCGGCTGATTAATTCTTTTCTTCCGAATACAGCAATCTTAATTTTCACCATAAAAACCTCCTTATTATAAATATCAGTGTTTCATGTAGTCGATTACATATTTCCCAATCGTTGCAATACTTGTTTTGCCATGGCTATTATTTTCAAAGCCTTCTGTTAGTATGACAGCGTATACAGTTTTTTCACGATAATTTACAATTGCTGCATCATGTTCAACCCCAGGCAATTCCCCTGTTTTATGAAAAATGTTTAGGTTATCCTCATCAATCATGTAGTATGGCAGCTTTTCCTTTAATTGCTGATGGGATAGGATTGTTAGTATTTGTTTTCTTGTGTCTTCATTGATTATATTGTTTGGTTCCCGAGCTAGTCTTAGATATTGGAACATATCAAATGCACTTGTGTAATTTTCTAGCCCTTTCTGTTGTGCTTCTTGATCCATAAATTTTCGGCCGATATGGGTATGTCTGCATTCAAGCATGGAAGATAATCCATTAACATTGTGAATCCCTATCTTATCGAGGATAAGGTTCGCTGCTGTGTTATCTGAAACGATGATCATCAGCTCAAGTAAATTTTTATAACTGTATACATTTGAATTTGTTAAATAGTTAATGATGCCTGCACCGCCAACCTTCATGTCATCTTCAATATAGACCAAGGCATTGGGATTAAAAATGTTGTTTTCAATTTGGCGAAATGCTTCGATAAGCATAGGTACTTTTATAACGCTAGCTGCTTTTCTTGGTTCATAGGCATTGATAGTGATAGTGCCGTCTTTTGTTTGAATGAAAATAGAAAAGTTATCAATAGCATCATGTACAAGATTTTGGATTGACGATTTTAATTGATTAAAATTCATGATTTTTTCCGCCTTTAAAGAAGGTTAGTTATCTGATATATTATGGAAAAAATCCCCCTTTATTTTCTATCTATATGTTTTATTAAAAAGATTTAATAGTATTTTCAGAAACTTCACCCATTAACGATACATTTAACGACGGTGTTCGTTAATCTCTACCATAATACGGAATTTTCTTAATATTGTCAAGAAGGAAAGTAAGGAAAGTTTTAAAAACTATAGTTTAGGTAAGATAGTTTTTAGGGAGAAGCAGATTTTGTGATATGCTTTAGTAGAAAATAAGGCGGAATGGAGGGTTTTTTATGGAAAATTTACTGGACAAGCTAAAGGTGGAAATTCCCATTATTCAAGCGGGTATGGCAGGGGGAATTACGACACCGGAATTGGTTGCAGCTGTTGCCAATACAGGTGCATTAGGTACAATTGGTGCTGGCTATATGAGTGCAGCCGCATTAAAGAAAGAAATCCAGCAAATAAAGAAATTAACAGACAAACCATTCGCAGTAAATATATTTGCAGCAAATCTGGAGACATTCTCTAGTGATATAGCTGATATGCAACAGGTATTAAATAGATTTAGAGATGAATTAGTTATTGATTCCGGTCAGGACTCGATTAAAGTGACTGACTATTTACAGGAAAAAATTTATGTCATATTAGAAGAGAATATTCCAATTGTAAGTACAGCATTTGGCGTGCTGTCATCAGTATTAATCAAGCGACTGAAGGACAATAATGTTACATTGATTGGAATGGCGACTAATTTAGATGAAGCAAGTCAGCTTGTTGATGCTGGATATGACATTATCGTTGCACAAGGATCTGAGGCTGGTGGGCATAGAGGGACGTTTGATGTAAGGAAGTATAAAGATGGTTGCAGCATTGGATTGATAGCACTTGTTCAAGACTTCCTAAATGAATTTGATGTTCCGGTGGTCGCTGCGGGCGGTATTACCTCCAATAAACAGGTTTCCGCGCTTCAATCCATGGGAGCTTCAGCTGTTCAATTAGGAACCAGGTTTTTAGCAGCAAAAGAAGCAGGAACTAATAATGCCTACCGACGTGCATTAATTAAAGCAGGGGCGGAAGATACAGTAATAACAAAGGTGTTTTCAGGCAGACCAGCGCGGGCTATTATTAATAGATTTATAAAAGAAACGGAAATCAGTGGAGTTGAACCGTTGCCATTCCCCGTTCAAAATCAGATGACAAAAGACATTCGCACTGCTGGAAAAGAATTTGCAATTGCGGATTTTCAATCGTTGTGGGCAGGGCAAGGTGTTGGACAGATCAGTAAGGAAGAAACCGCAGCGGAAATAGTGCGGGATTTGGCGGGAAATGTTGGAGGGGACCGGTAATCATCAGCGGGACAGCTGGGATATCAGCAGGAGAGCAGGAATATCGTCAGGAGAGCAGACACCCCGCCTAACCTCCCTTAGTATGTACATTATAAAGGACCAGCCATAATTCCGGCTGATCCTAATTTACTTCCAATTAATTCTGCATATTATAATGTGCCTTCACTTGCTCACGTAATTCGCGCTTTAAAAACTTCCCGACGGAGGTTTTTGGAATTTCGTCGAAGAATAAAATATCATCTGGAAGCCACCATTTAGCGAATTGAGGTTGCAAAAATTCAAGCAGATCATCTTTTTCAATTCGACCTGCAAAACCCTCATGTAATACAACACATGCAACGGGGCGTTCTTGCCACTCTGGATCTGGAATTGCAACAACACTTGCCTCAAAAACAGATTCGTGAGCCATGAGGGCGTTTTCAAGGTCAACCGAAGAAATCCACTCGCCGCCGCTCTTAATTAAATCCTTCGTTCGGTCGACAATTTTAATTGTACCTTCCGCATCTACCGTGACTACATCGCCCGTGTGGAACCAACCATCAACAAATGCGCTATCGGTTCGTTCATCTTTGTAATACTCATTTGCAATCCAAGGTCCGCGCAGCAATAATTCACCCATTTCCTCTCCATTCCATTCGACCTCACCATCACCGCCCAGAACCTTCATTTCCAATCCCGGAACAAGAATGCCTTGTCTCGCACGTTCATCAAGCTTTTCCTCCATGCTTAAATCCTGCTGGTAGCTTTTTAATCTGGAAATGGTGACTAATGGTGTTGTTTCTGTTGCACCGTATGCATGATAAAAAGGAATGTTATATTTTTCTTCAAATGCTTTAATCAGGCCCCTTGGAGCAGCAGAACCACCGCATAGAACGGCACGCAAACTGGATGTATTGTAATTTCCCTGTTCCAATTCGCGAAGAAGTCCCAGCCAAATGGTTGGTACTCCAGCTGTAATGGTGACGTTAAATCTTTCAATAAATTCAGCAAGTCGTTTAGGTGTAAAACGAGGTCCAGGCATTACCTGCGTTGAACCGAACCATGTACATGCAAATGGTGTACCCCAGGCATTTACATGAAATTGAGGAACAACAGCCATTGATACATCGGATTCGGAAATTGCCGCTGAATCGGCCAGCCCGAGTGCAAGGCTGTGTAAAACGATACCCCGATGTGAATAGACTACACCTTTTGGCTTTCCTGTAGTAGCAGATGTATAGCACATACCAGCTGGATCGTTCTCATCAATATCTGTTGAAAATGAATAGGTTGGATCGCCGGTTTGCAGTAATTCTTCGTATGAATAGAGCGGCTTAAGGTTGGACTCTGGGAGCTCAGGCTTGTCAGTCATTACAACAAAGGTTTCGACCGTTGTTAACTTATCCTGCACTGCTTCTACAAGAGGTAAAATATCTTCATCGATGAAAAGGATTTTGTCTTCCGCGTGATTAATAATATAAATGATGTGTTCAGGAGATAGACGAATGTTAATGGTGTGCAGGACTGCTCCAATCCCTGGTGCGGCAAAGTAAATTTCGAGATGACGGTGGTGATTCCAAGCTAGAGTGCCGATGCGGTCTCCACTGTTCGCTCCCAGCTCATCTAATACGCTCATTAATCTTCGAGTGCGCTGACCAATATCGGCGTATGTAAGTCTGTGGAGCCTGTCATGCGTTTGTGAGATGACTTCTTTTTTAGCAAAGAATTTTTCTGCATGCTGTAACATTGAACCTACTGTTAACGGAACTTGCATCATAGTAAACATCTCCTTTTTAATTGAACTTGTATTAATAATACCATATAATTGGGATTATTTTAAAAATTATTAGAACTTTAGTCGGATTTATATACTCTGTAAGATACATGCTTTTTCTTCGCTTTCAACTTGCGGCTTCCTAGAGCTTTATTACGGTATTTTTTTTAATCAGTAATTCCACCATATTCATCAGCAGATGCTCACTTTGAAAGGTAATTTTTTTAATTCAATTTCCCCTGTCATGAATGGAAGGCGCTGTTTAATCACTTAAATTATATGAAAGGCATTCTGCAAGAAGACGTGATAAAATAAAAGAATATGCAAAAGACGGAAGGATTGTCTTGGAATGAAGAAACTGCAACATGATTTTACTCAGGGAAATATACTCAAGCATTTAATCGTGTTTTCAGGACCGATCATGCTCACAAATTTATTGCAAACATCGTATCAATTTGCTGACAGCTTGTGGGTTGGTAATTTGCTTGGTGCAAATGCACTTGGATCTGTTGCTGTCTCGAGTACGATTATATTCACCATACTCTCCTTTGTAATAGGATTGAATAATGCTGCGTTGACTATTTTATCTCAGCAAAAAGGCAGGGATGATGGGGAAGGGTTAAAAAGCTATTTGAATGCATTTGTTGTCATTCTAACGACGATAGCAGTAGTGTTAGGAACCATAGGATTTATTTTCGCAGAACCATTGTTAAGCCTGTTAGGTACACCGTCAACGATGATGGCTGATGCAAGGTCGTACCTTCAGATCAATTTTATAGGGATATTATTTTTATTTGGCTACAATTTTATCAGCACGGTGCTTCGCTCATTGGGTGACAGCAAAACACCATTACGGTTTGTTATGATTGCGGTTATCCTTAATATTGTACTTGATCCGTTGTTTATAAGCGGGTTTCATTTAGGTGTGGATGGTGCGGCTTATGCGACGATTACGGCTCAAGGGCTGGCTTTTCTATACGGTATTTCATTTGTGTTGTACAGAAAACTTGCCCCGTTTAGCATCCCTAAGCTGCCAACAAAGCAAGAAGTGGGTCTGATATTAAATCTCGGTATTCCTTCTGGATTACAAATGGCAGTTATTTCTGCTGGAGTTGCGGCGATTATGAGTGTTGTAACCTCATTCGGTGACAATGTTGTGGCGGGTTTTAGTGCTGCACAGCGACTTGATAGCCTGCTGATGCTGCCTGCACACGCTCTTGGTACAGCTGTCAGCAGTATGGCTGGGCAAAATATTGGTGTTGCAAATTGGTCACGTGTAAAAAACATTGCAAGGTATGGGGTTCTCTACAATTTTGCTGTTATGCTTATCGTCGGTATTCTAGTTGTCTTTTTTGCTGAATATGGTGTGCGGTTATTTATTCAGGACGAAGAGGCAGTTGCGTTTGGAACCAAATATCTGCAAATTATCGGTTTATGTTACCCGTTTTTAGGTATCAATTTTATTTTAAACGGAATTGTTCGAGCTTCAGGGGCTATGTATCAAGTGCTCGCCCTGAATGTCATTTCACTCTGGGTACTTCGCTATCCGTTAACTGCTTTATTTTCTGATTGGTTAGGTGATACTGGAATTGCGATTGGTATGGGTACTAGTTTTCTAGTAAGCAGCTTATTTGCTTATGGTTATTATCGATTCGGCAGATGGCGTGAAAAGGAATTGTTTGCTAAGCAAAAAAAGCGTTAAGCGGATTCTATGAATCTACTGATATGGTTTTGAAAGGTCGAGTCAGATGAAGAAAAGAACGAAAAAAGCAATCAAACAAACGATGATTATCACAGCGATGCTTTGCGGTGCATTTGTCATAGTATCTATTTTATCATTTGAACAAAATAGCACACCATTCCAAATTCAGCGTACCCTCATAAGTGATGAAGTGCTGGCATATGAACCGCTTGTTGCTAAATATGCAGATCAATATAATGTTTTAGAATATAAAGATGTGCTGCTTGCGATGATGATGCAGGAATCGGGCGGGCGCGGTAATGACCCAATGCAGTCATCGGAGAGCTATTGCGGCAAGATTGGTTGTATTGATGAACCGGAGCTTTCGATAAAGCAAGGTGTCTATTACTTTTCAAAAACGATTGAAGCTGCTGGCGGTGACATTGAATTAGCAATCCAATCGTATAATTTTGGCAGAGGTTTTATTGATTATGTCAAAGCTAAATCGGGTAATTATACACAAGAGGCTGCAATTGACTTTTCGCAAAAAATGTATGAATCAGCACCAGATAAGTCGATTTATTCGTGCTTGCGTGAAGAAGCAAAGAAATATAATGCGTGCTATGGTGACATATATTATGTTCGCGATGTAATGAAATATAAAGAGGAATTAACGGAACACGAACGCTAATCAATGTACCCATGTCCAGGCGAATGATATGATGGAAAAAAGAACATGTTAATATAGGGAGGAAATAATATGGTAAAGGCAATACATACGGAGAGTGCACCGGCAGCTATCGGTCCTTATTCGCAAGCGATAAAGGCTGGAGACTTTGTTTATGTTTCTGGACAAATCGGCATAAATCCTAGCACAGGTGAAGTCGAGCAAGGGATTGAGAAGCAAACTAACCAGGTATTAAATAACCTTAAATCCATTTTAACAGAAGCGGGAACAGATTTTTCACAAGTAGTAAAATTCACGATTTATTTGCAATCAATGGATGACTTTGCAACCATTAATGAAATTTATGGCAGTTACCTGCAAGAACCGTATCCGGCTCGTGCAACTGTTGAAGTAAGCCGTCTGCCGAAAGATGTACTAGTCGAAATGGATGTTGTTGTATACACGAAATAATAATGCAAAACGAATCATCAGGAGGGACAAGTAATGAATAATTTCACATATTACAATCCAACTAAATTGATTTTCGGAAAAGGTCAATTAGATGCGCTTCCAAATGAAGTAAACAAATATGGTAAAACAGTTTTGATTGTTTTTGGTGGAGGAAGCATTAAACGAAACGGAATCTATGATAATGTAATGGGAAAATTACGTGAAATGGATGCAACGGTATTTGAATTATCCGGAGTAGAACCAAACCCGCGTGTCTCAACAGTCAGGAAGGGTGTAGAAATATGCAACCGTGAAGGTGTCGATTTTATCCTTGCTGTTGGCGGTGGCAGTACAATCGATTGTACAAAAGCTATTTCAGTTGGGGCGAAAACAGATACAGATATTTGGGATATTGTAACGAAAAAAGAACATGCGAAAGATGCCCTTCCGTTTGGGACAGTACTGACACTTGCTGCGACTGGATCAGAAATGAATGCCGGGTCCGTTATTACGAATTGGGAACTGAATGAAAAGCATGGATGGGGCTCACCGTTTACATTTCCGAAATTCTCAATTTTAGATCCAGAACATACATTTTCAGTGCCTCGTGATCAGACAATTTATGGCATGGTTGATATGATGTCTCATGTTTTGGAGCATTATTTTCACCAAACAACCAATACCCCTGTCCAAGATCGTTTTTGTGAAGCGATTTTGCGAACCGTAATGGAAACTGCACCAAAGCTATTGGATGATCCGGAAAATTATGAGTATCGTGAAACCGTTATGCTGAGCGGAACGTTAGCACTAAACGGTATGCTAAACATGGGCTACCAAGGTGATTGGGCGACACATAATTTGGAGCATGCGGTATCTGCCGTGCATGATATTCCGCATGGGGGAGGACTTGCTATTTTGTTCCCGCATTGGATGATGCATGTACTCGATGAGAATGTTGATCGTTTTAAACAATTCGCTGTACGCGTATTTGATGTTGATCCTACAGGCAGGAATGATCGCGACGTGGCAATTGAAGGAATAAAAGCATTGCGTAATTTCTGGTCTGAGATTGGCGCACCATCAAGACTTGCCGACTATTCTATTGATGAAAGTTCTGTCGATGTAATGGCTGACAAAACGGTTGTCGCCCGTCCCGAATATGGAAACTTTAAAAAATTGACGAGAGAAGATTCTGTGGAAATTTTTAAAGCGAGTTTGTAGTTGAGTACGGGCATGAAGGTGGTTGGTCACCTAAATAATGGCAATACGATCCAGTTTCGGTGAAATACGATCCGAATTAGCTGAAATACGATCCAGAATTCGGAAATACGATCCAGAACTTGAAAAATACGATCCAAATCCAAGAAAATACGGTCCAAACAAAAAAGAACTGGCTGTTAGTTGTACACAGCTAGTTCTTCTTTGATTGCAGCTCTTATTTTATTTAAACATTCCTCAGGAGTTTTACCATGAATGCGTCTGCCATTAACTAAGGCGTATGGTTTAATTGCGCAAAGTCCGCAAAAAGATAGGCATTCATTCATCATCACTGCAACTTCTGGGAATTCTTTTTCGATAATACCTTCTATATCTAATGTAGTGATTGCATTACCGTCACAAACATCCACAATGACAATACCCATTGCTATCACTTTCTTTCTATTTAAACTGACTGTGTTAGTTGTAGCATATCCAGGAATGCAAATCAATATTTTTGTTTATTTAGGATGATGACTTATTCCGCACAAAGCTCATGGATACCCACTGTCTGCCTTTCCAGCGTCGGAGCATTAGAATTCCGCGCAGCCATTCATCTGCAATAAATGCAATCCAGATGCCGGTAAGTCCAAGATTCAAATAAATGCCAAAAAACCAGGCAAACACCACACTAATTCCCCACATAGAAGCAATGCCGATATAAACCGGAAACCTTACATCACCAGCTGCACGAAGGGAATTAATCACTACTAAATTAAATGCACGGCCAGGTTCTAAAATAACGGTTAGCAAAAGTAAAAACGATCCTGTTTCAATAATCGTGCTATCATCTGTAAATATACCAAATAACGGTTTTGCACACACATAGACAATACTTGCCATGAAAAGGGAAATGAAAATGGATATCTGCAGGCTTTTAATGCCACGTTCATAAGCGTCGTTTATTTTGCCGGAACCAATCATGTGGCCAATCAATATTTGTGTGCCTTGACCAATCGCGACTGCAAATAAAAAGATAAACATCATGATATTCTGGGCATAAACTTTTGTAGTTATGGCGATTGTTCCTAATTGTGCAACAAAATAAGTAATCACCATTTGACTTGCATTATAAGATAGCTGTTCTCCCGCAGAGGGAATGCCAATTTGCAGCAGTCCTTTAACATGGCTTTTTTGGTACCGGAAAAAATTTTTAAAATCCAATTCTCCTTGACTTCTTTTTATTAGTAAAAAGATAAGCACGAGAAATCCTATAAAACGGCTAATGGCAGTGGAAAATGCCACCCCGGCAACACCAAAAACAGGAAACCCAAATGGTCCGAATATCACAAAATAATTACCGATTACATTAAGAATATTCATCCCGATCGTCACAGCCATCGTATCCTTTGTATGTCCATAGCTGCGTAAAATCGCACCAGCAGTCATAATCAATGCCTGAACAAAAATAAGGCCACCAACTATTTGCATATAAATTATTGCTTCATCCATAATATTAGCCGGCAAGTCCATTAGCTGCAATATCCATCTTGCACAGCTGAAAAGAAGTATACTTAATAGCAACGAAAACCACAAATTCAGGCTGATTGACAGGACGGAAATCTCGCCTGCCTTTTTCTGTTGCTCTGCCCCTAGGTTTTGGGCAACTAAAATAGCAGCGCCCTGCGCAACGAAACCAAACATTACAATTACTACCGATAATATTTGATTGGATACCCCGACTGCCGCAACTGCTTTATCGGAGTATTGGCTAAGCATTAAAGTATCGGCATTCCCCATTAGCATATGAAGCATGATTTCAATGAATATTGGCCAAGTTAATGCAAATAATGTTAAGTTCTTCGTTTTATTTTCCTTCACGAATTTATCCTTCTTTCACTCCATACAATAGATTTATAGTTTATCGTTTTTTACAGGATTTAAAAAGTATTTTATACGCAGCAATAACCAAGTAACTTTATTGGTATTAGAGGATTATGCTACTATTAAATTGATAAATCTAGGAGGTGATCGTCATGAATGTTTTTGAGGCAATACAGGAACGACGTGAAATAACCAAATATTTAGACAAATCGATTCCCGATGAAGCACTCAGGAAGGTTGAAGATGCAGGGATTTTTGCCCCAACTGGAAATAATCTGCCTTCCAAAGATCTGATCATTGTAAAAAATCGCAAAGTACTTGACAAGCTGGCTGAGACTACCCCTTATATGAAGTGGCAGTATGAAGCTCCGGCAGCAATCGTCGTGACCGGCAGACCAGATGTGAGTAAATATTGGCTGCAGGATGCTTCTATTGCATGTGCATTTATCTGGCTTGAGGCGGTAGAAGCTGGTCTTGGATCTGCGTTTGGCGCTGTGTATCACTCACAGGACGAACAGGAATCACTTCAGCGGGAGAATCATGTGAAAAGTTTATTGGGAATACCAGATGACCGTCGTATAGTAGCCGTTCTAGGGCTGGGTTATCCGAAAGAAAATCCAAAACCGAAAAAGCATATTCCGAGAGACGAAATGGTGCATTATGAGAGGTTTGTATAGAGTGTTGCAGCAGCTTGAGAAACTGAACATTAACCTTCCTGTTTCAGGCAACATTACTATACTAAAACGGACAGCTGCCCGAAAGACAGCTGTCCGTTTAAATTCAGCTACGGTATGATGGAAGTCTATGCGTATGCCTTCCTTCATATTCATATTTATACCAGGCGACCAGCATGATGACTCCGCTCAATACGAGCAATCCGCTTGTTACGAAAAATACTGCCGAGAAACCGAAAAACCCTGCAAGCATGCCTCCGAGTGCTGGACCGATTATATTTCCGGCAAAACGAAGTGATGTATTATAGCCGAGCACTTCACCTTGAACAGATAATGGTGCTTCCTGGCGAATATATGCGATACGAACCGGTATAATTCCGCCAATCGATATACCCAGCAGGAAACGTAAAATAATTAACTGCCATATGTTTGTGACAAATGCTGCCGGAAAGTATACAATACCCGCCATAAACAGTAGAAAGATAACTATTTTAATATAACCGATTTTATCACCTAATCGGCCCCATTTTCTTGCCATCATTAAATTACCGAGACCTGCGGCTGAGAATGCCATACCAGAAAACAGTGCGATATTTGCTGTACCATGCAGGTCGCTGACATATAATGATAAAATTGGCTGGACACTGAAATGTGCAACCTGAACAAGCATAGAGATTAACATGACCACAAGCAATACTGGATGCCGTAAAATATGCTGCAGCACTTCTTTACTGGAATATGAATTTTTACTTGCTTTTTCATCCGAGAATCTAACTTTGATTTCCTTTACCCCGAAGATAACAATTAGTCCTGATAAGAATATTGAAATGGAGGTCCACTTAAATGTTGTAGCATAACCAAATACATCTGCTAGGGCCCCGCCTAACAGCGGCCCCATTAATGAACCTGTAATACTTCCTGTCTGCAAGGTTCCGAGTACTCTGCCAGCAATGTTTTTCGGTGTTTGCGTAGATATAAATGCTTGGGAAATAGGAATAAATCCAGTAAATATACCCATGAATAACCTTAATAAAAAGAGCTGCCATACCGAAGTTGCGAACCCCATTAATAAGACGGATAATCCAAGTCCTGTTGCAGATAATATCAGGATTCTTTTTCTTCCATAGCGATCACCTACCCTCCCCCAAACAGGAGAAAAAAGTAAGGCGGAAACAAATGTAATACCAAAAATCCAGCCGGACCAATTCTGTACATATGAATCTGAAAAGTTTCCATATGTCTCAATGTACAGAGAGATAAATGGAAGCACCATTGTCATACTTCCAGCAACAAAAAAGTTAGCAAACCACATGATTGCTAAATTACGCTTTACAATAGGATTTTGTTGATCAACGATGAGAATACCCTTCTTTCGTGCAATTATTTCGACACCCTAAATAATAGCCAATATAAAATTAGATTGAAAGTTATCTGCTCACAAATAGTTGTCCTTTTTCACCTATTAAATTAACGGTAAAATGAAACTTTGTGCTAAGCTAATAAGTATATTAAATATGTGTTTCAACTGTAAAAACTGGGTACTAAATTAAGAATGAATATAATAGAATAGTTGATAGATTCAAAAATACGAGATTATAAATCTGTATGTAAAGGGGAATAATGAAATGAAACGATTCATAAAACTGACAGCGGTTTTTGTTCTAATCATTGGGTTAGCTGCCGGAATTTCTACACCAGTATTTGCTGCTGACGGAAATAATTCAGATAGTATAAATGAAAAATTAGGAGTTCCAATTGTTGTTTATGGCGGTACATTATCAGATGCACAGAAAAAGGAAGTGCGTGAATCACTTGGTGTAACGGATTCGGAAGCTGTTGAAGAGTATACTGTTACTGGACAAGATGTTGCTAAATATATAAATGGTGACTCTACTGCACGGTTATTTTCATCGGCAAAAATCACACGAGAAGAAAAAGGCTCAGGATTAGTCATTAATATTGTGACAGCAGATAATATTACGGAAGTGACAACAGAAATGTATGCAAATGCATTGCTAACCGCAGGAGTTGAAGATGCGACGGTCGAAGTTGCTTCACCTGTAAAGGTTAGCGGGCACTCGGCATTGACTGGAATTTACAAAGCTTACGATGCACAGGGCGTCCCACTCGACAAAGAACGCATGGAATTAGCCGATGAAGAATTGGGTGTCGTAACAGACCTTGCCAAAAAAGAGGGGTTAAACCAGGAAAAAGTGAGTGGGCTAATTACGGAAATTAAGAAAGCCATCGCTGAACAAGATCCGGCAACAAAAGAAGAAGTTGAGCAAATTGTTCAAGATCAGTTAAGCAAGCTTGACATCTCATTAAGTGAAGCCGATCGCCAAATGCTGACAGATCTTTTCGAAAAAATGCGGGACTTAAATATAGACTTTGATAAAGTTAAGAACCAACTGGAGGACCTTACATCAGCGATCAAGAATAAAGCAGATGAATTAGGTTTGGATGCAGGGTTTTGGGAAAAGGCAGGAAACTTTTTCAAGGAGTTTTTCCAGCTGATAGGAAACTTTTTACAAGGATTGTTTAATTAACTTTTATTACAGGGAGGGCTCTTTTGCTTAGAGCCCTCTTATTTTTAAAGGACATACATAATTGGAGATGCTGTTATGAAAGAGAAAAATAAAACATCACAAAAATGGGCAATAACATTGTTCACGATCGGTGTATTTATGGCAGGTTTGGACAATGGAATTATAAGTACTGCACTAACTACAATTAATGATTCATTTAGTATTTCCCCATCGTGGGGAGCATGGAGTATCACCTTATACACACTTGGGATTGCAGTTAGTGTTCCGATCATTGGCAAGCTTTCCGACAAATTTGGCCGAAAACGTTTATTTATTATAGAAATAATTCTATTTGGAATTGGTTCGTTACTCGTTGCATTTAGCCCAAATTTCATTTTTCTGCTTATTGCCAGGTTGATTCAGTCGATTGGCGGCGGAGGTATTTTTATTATTGGGAGTTCCCATATTCTTGCTGCATTACCTAAGGATAAACAGGGGAAGGCACTGGGGATGCTTGGCGGAATGAATGGTTTTGCTGCGGTTATTGGTCCTAATCTCGGTGCAGTAATTCTTGATATAACAGGGTCATGGCATTGGTTATTTCTAATTAATATACCAATAGCAATTTTTCTCATTGTATTTGGCTTCTTAAAAATCGATGAAACGAAACCGGGTACTTCTAAACCGCTGGATCTTGTTGGGACTGCATTGCTGGCATGTGCAATCCTTGCATTAATGTTTGGCATTACAAATCTAAATAGCCAAGCAGTTTTAGAAAGTATCACACAAGTAAATGTAGCTCCATTTTTGCTCATTGGTATTATTTTATTGCTTGCCTTGGTTTACCATGAACGTCAAGTTGAAAATCGTGGCGGTGATCCAATTCTTGCTTTTTCTTTGTTGAAAAAGCGTTTATTTCAAATTACATTGATCCTCGGTTTATTATCCGGCGGGTTTCTTGCAGGGATAATTTTTATTCCTGCTTACGTCCAGCAAGTATTACAGGTTCCCGTTGAAAATGCCGGGTATTGGTTAACTCCGCTTGCGGTTTCCTCTGGGATAGGTGCAGGATTAGGCGGGGTTTTAACTGATAGAAAAGGACCAGCTAAGACAATTATATTATCTGGTGTTGTTGGTGTTATAGGCTTTTTGTTATTTCCGTTTACAGTTGATGGGGTATGGACATTTACACTAGCTAGTATATTAGCCGGAATAGGACTAGGTATCTTACTTGGTGCACCTTTGAATGTGCTAGTTGGCGAAAGTGCCAGAAGCGGGGAACAAGGTTCAGCACTGGGGACATTATCCTTAATTAGACAAATTGGCATGACGCTCTTTCCGACGATTTATGCTGGATTTATGACAGGGGGCTTTTCCAAGCTTCAGAATGCTGTTGAACAGGAATTTGGAAACAATCTATTGGATTTTTCTAAATCAAGTGAAGCGAACTATGGTAATTTAATAGAGCAAATCGAAATGATAAGCAATACAGAATTACAGGTCGATATTTTAAAGATTGTAACGGATACACTTAAAACCGCCTTTTCTCAAATGTTTATTACGGCAAGCATTCTCGCCGCACTCGTATTGCTGACAGGATGTTATTTGCACTATAGAAATAAATCTGCATACCAGAACAAATGATTAAAATTACTCTGACTTTAGCAATAAGTTGGAGTTTTTTTAATTTTGTGTCGTTTATTGGAAAAAAGTACCAATTAATTGCGTATAAAAATGTTTAATGAAATAGATGAATTAGCAAAGCCTTTAATAATAAGGCAATTTTATGGAAATTACAATAGGAAAAATGATACCAATTTAAATAATTTTTTAAAAAATAGGGTGCAAAGTTTATGAAAAAGTAGTATAATCCTCTACACAGATAAATTTAATAAACCTAAATTGTCTGAATAATATAAACAATACAACAGGAGGGTTTACACATGAATTGGAAGAAAGGTTCTTTACTTCTAACATTAGTATTCGCTATGAGTATCTTCTTAGCTGCTTGTGGCGGAGATTCTGATGGAGAGTCAAAGGGAGCTTCTGATAGTTCAGATGGCAGCACTGGACAAGCAGCTGACCAAACGTTCAACATTAACATTAAATCAGAGCCGCCTTCATTACATCCAGGAAAGGCAACTGATTCGACATCAGGTGCCGTACTTAATCAAACCTTTGAAGGATTAATGCGCATCAACCAGGATGGTGAAGCAGAACCAGCAATGGCTGAATCCTATGAGGTTTCGGATGACCAAACAAAATATACGTTCAAAATTCGCGAAGATGCAAAATGGTCAAATGGTGATCCTGTAACTGCACAGGATTTTGAATATGCCTGGAAATGGGTGCTTAATCCTGAGAGCCCGGATACAGATTATGCCTACCAATTGTACGTAATTAAAGGAGCCGAAGCAGCTAAAACTAGTGAGGGTTCTTTAGATGACGTCGGCATTACAGCAAAAGATGACAAGACATTGGTTGTTGAACTTGATCAACCAACACCATACTTCTTAGATTTAACAGCATTCTATACTTATTTCCCAGTAAATCATAAGGTTGTTGATGGTGTAGACGATTGGGCGCAGGATGTAGGAGAAAATTATGTAACAAATGGTCCTTTCCTAATGGAATCATGGGAACATAAGAATCAAATCGTCCTTAAGAAAAATCCTGATTATTGGGATGCAGAAAATGTAAAACTAGAAACAGTTAATATGTATATGATTGATGACGAAAATACGGAATTACAAATGTACGAAAGCAGTGAATTAGACTGGGCAGGTTCTCCAACAGGATCGATTCCGCTAGCAGCAATTCCGGCATTGAAACAGGAAGGTACATTAAACGTTTCACCATTAGCTGGTGTGTATTACTACGCGTTTAATACAGAAAAAGAACCTTTTAACAATGCCAATATTCGTAAAGCATTTGCATTGTCGATTAACCGTGAGGGTATCGTGAAGAGCATTACAAAAGGTGAACAGCAACCGGCAATGGCTTTAGTTCCACCTTCAATATTTGAAGAAAATAATGAAGGCTACTTTAAAGATAACGATGTAGAAAAAGCGAAGGAATATCTGCAAAAAGGTCTGGATGAGCTAGGCCTGGATAAGCTGCCTAAAATCAGCGTTACCTATAATACAAGTGAATCACATGCAGCAATTGCTCAAGCTATTCAGGATATGTGGAGAGAAAACCTTGGTGTAGATGTTGAGCTGAATAATGAGGAGTGGAACGTATTCCTGGATACAATGGGTGAAGGTAACTTCCAAGTTGGCCGTATGGGATGGAATGCAGATTTCAATGACGCAATTAACTTCTTGGAAATCTTCCAATCTGTTGGAGGAAACAACTATACGAATTGGGAGAATGAAGAGTATGCTAGTTTGCTAGAGAAATCAAAAACAGAAACAGATCCAGCAGCACGCAGAGATATTTTGCGTCAAGCTGAACAAATCTTTATGGATGAAATGCCTATTGCACCAATCTATTTCTATACTAACGTATGGCTGAACAAAGATTATGTGAAGGACGTTACCGTTTCTCCGCTTGGTACAATTCAATTAAAATGGGGCTATATTGCAGAACATTAAAAAGTAACATTTTCATACAAGGTATTTAGTGCTCTATTTACCTTGTATGATTTACAATTATTGTAATTTTTATAGGGAATAATCTATGCTGTTGAAAGTAAAGGCAGAACGAATGTACCCTTAAATTTCCCTGAATTTGGAAAATTTTCATTAGAAAAAAGCGAAAAATAAAGTTTTTTTACAAAAAAGTTTCGAGTATTTTTAGACAAAATTACATTTCGGCAAATTTGCCAAAGACCTATATGCTGAAAGGGTTTTCAAAGTTTCAATTTGCGAAAGGTTCTACTTTCGAAATAAATTGAGAGACAATTGTAAATAATTTTTTTAAAAAATCTAATGAAATATTTTTGAAATAATAGTATAATGTTGATTGCAGATAATTTGAATTGTCTGTCAAATAAAACAGAGATTACTAGGGAGGGTCAAATTAATGAATTGGAAGAAATGGTCTTTACTTTTAGCACTCGTATTTGCTATGAGTATCTTCTTAGCTGCTTGTGGCGGAGATGATTCCAGCAGCAACGAAGGCGGAGATGATACAGATACTGCAGAAGAAGGTAGCAGTGGAGAAGAAGGAGATAGTGGCGAAACAGCACTTGCTGATGATCAAACGTTTAACGTTAACATCAAAACTGAACCACCTTCACTACATCCAGGGAAAGCATCTGACACTACTTCAAGTGCCGTGCTTGACCAAATTTTCGAAGGTTTAACACGCATTAACCAGGACGGTGAGCCTGAGAATGCAATGGCTTCTGATATTCAAACTTCAGAAGACTTAACAACTTATACATTTACTATTCGCGATGGTGCTACATGGTCAAATGGAGACCCTGTTACAGCACAGGATTTCGAATATGCGTGGAAATGGGTATTAAACCCAGATAGCCCTGATACAGATTATGCTTATCAGTTATATCCGATTAAGAACGCCGCAGAAGCAAAAGCTGGTGACGTTCCGTTAGACGAAGTTGGTATTACAGCTAAAGATGATAAAACGTTAGTTGTAGAGCTTGCGCAGCCAACACCATATTTCTTACAATTAACAGCATTCCACACTTACTATCCAGTAAACAAAAATGTTGTTGACGGGAAAACAGAATGGGCTACAGATGTTTCTGAAAACTATGTAACAAATGGTCCATTCACAATGGAATCCTGGGCACACAAAGACCAAATCGTGCTTAAGAAGAATGCTGATTATTGGGATGCTGAAAACGTAAAACTTGAAACAATCAATATGTATATGGTTGAAGATGAAAATACAGAATTGCAAATGTACAAAAATGGTGAGTTGGATTGGGCAGGTTCACCAACTGGATCTATTCCGCTTGCTGCTATTCCATCACTTAAAGAAGATGGTTCATTAAATATCTCGCCAAAAGCAGGTATTTACTACTACTCTTTCAATACGGAAGTTGAACCATTTAACAATGTAAATATCCGTAAAGCATTTGCATATGCAATTAACCGTCAAGGTATTGTTGACAGTATCACTAAAGGTGAACAGCAACCTGCGATGGCTTTAGTGCCGCCATCAATCTTTGAAGAAAACAAAGAAGGTTACTTTGAAGATAATAATGTTGAGAAAGCTAAAGAATTGCTAGAAAAAGGTATGGAAGAGCTTGGCATTGATAAATTGCCAGTAGTCAAAGTTACCTATAACACGGATGAAGGTCATGCCGCAATTGCTCAGGCGATCCAAGATATGTGGAGAGAAAATCTTGGTGTTGAAGTAGAACTAAATAATGAAGAATGGAACGTATTCCTAGATACAATGGGTGAAGGTAACTATCAAGTTGGTCGTATGGGCTGGATTGCAGACTTTAACGACGCTATCAACTTCTTGGAAATCTTCCAATCTGTAGGTGGAAACAACTACACTAACTGGGAAAACGAAGAGTATTCAGCATTGCTAGAAAAATCTAGAACTGAAACAGACCCAGATGCACGCAGAGAAATCTTGCGTGAAGCTGAAGCATTATTCATGGAAGAATTGCCGCTTGCACCAATCTATTTCTACACTAACTTGTGGCTGAATAAAGATTATGTAAAAGGCATCGAAGTATCTCCTATGGGTAGCTTCAACCTTAAATGGGGTTACATTGCTGAACACTAGAATATAATTTTACCTGAAAGAGCAACTAAATATGAGGTATATAGATGCACAATCTATATACCTTGTATTAATGCTTGGGACTTTATTATCAGAAAGTTAAAAACAACATGATTGAACCCCTTTGATGCATTTAATGTAACAGCGACCGTTTGGGACGCTATCAGTATTTTATTGTTTACTATATAAAACAGTAAAATAATGAAATTAACTGGTAAGGGGTGATGTGGATCACTCCTATTTTTTTGGAGGAAGGAATTTTGGAGGTGTAACTTTTGGCTAGGTACCTGCTAAAACGTTTAGGGTTTATATTAGTTTCATTGTTTTTCATCGTAACAATCACGTTTTTCTTAATGCAGGCAGCACCAGGTGGTCCGTTTGCATCGGAGAGGAAATTACCACCTGTTATTGAACAGCAAATGAATGAACAGTATGGATTAAATGATCCATTATATCAACAATATTTTGATTATCTTGTTAATATCGTACAATGGGATTTCGGTCCATCATTTAAATATGTTGGACAAAGTGTAAATGATATTATTAGCAGAAGTTTCCCATACTCTTTAATTCTGGGAGCAGAGGCTATATTCCTTGCATTATCCATCGGTATATTATTGGGTGTCATAGCGGCACTGAAACATAATAAGTTTGGAGATTACTTTGCAATGGTAATCGCCGTTCTCGGTATATCCGTGCCAAGCTTTATCCTGGCATCCGTACTGCAATATGTTTTTGCGGTGAAATTAGAGATGCTGCCGGTGGCCAGATTTGAGTCGTTTGCACATACCATTTTACCTGCTATCGCATTAGCAACAACACCACTCGCGTTTATTGCCCGACTGATGCGGTCAAGTATGCTGGATGTGCTGAATTCCGATTATATTAAAACAGCAAAAGCAAAAGGTTTGAACGAACGAATTGTTACGTATCGTCATGCCATACGTAATGCGATTTTACCAGTAGTGTCTTATTTAGGACCATTAGTAGTAGCAATTCTTACAGGAAGTTTTGTTATTGAAAAAATATTTGCAATTCCAGGTTTAGGAAATGAATTTGTTGTTAGTGTTACAAACCGTGATTATACCGTAATTATGGGAACTACTGTATTCTTTAGTGTCCTTCTATTAGTTTCAATATTAATAGTCGACTTGATTTACGGATTAGTCGATCCTCGGATAAAAGTAGCCGGGAAGGGGGACAAGTAAACTATGGAACAATTAAACTTAAAAAATAGTGATTTCGAACCATTAGAAAAGAAACATGAAGATGCTGAAAAAATAGCTGGCGAAAGTACCTCCTTTTGGAAAGATGCTTGGCGCCGCTTTAAGAAAAATAAATTGGCTTTAGCAGGAATCGTTGTAATTGTTATCCTTGGAATATTGTCGTTTATTGGCGGACCTATTTCTGGACAGAATTACTACGAAAATGACCTTATTGGCTCGAATCAGCCTCCATCAGCAGAGCATTGGTTTGGGACTGATTCATTAGGAAGGGATATGTTTGCCAGAACATGGTACGGGGCAAAAATTTCCTTATTCATCGGTTTGATGGCTGCCTTTATTGACTTGATCATTGGTGTTATTTGGGGCGCAGTATCAGGCTTCTTTGGCGGAAAAATTGACGAATACATGATGCGTATTGCTGATATTTTATACGGTGTACCATATTTGCTGGTTGTTATTTTGCTTATGGTTATTATGCCTCAGGGGCTTTGGACGCTGATTATCGCAATGACCATAACAGGCTGGATAAACATGGCGAGGATTGTTCGGGGGCAGGTAATGCAATTGAGATCCGAGGAATATGTCATGGCTTCACAGTCGCTTGGAGCAAGTAATTCCAGGATTCTATTTAGACACCTTGTACCAAATACGTTAGGACCTGTACTTGTTACATTAACACTTACAATTCCAAATGCTATTTTTACGGAAGCATTCCTAAGCTATCTAGGACTTGGTGTTCCGGCACCACTCGCTAGTTGGGGTACGATGTCATCAGATGCATTACCAGCACTGCAATACTATCCGTACCAGTTGTTCTTCCCTGCATTCTTTATTTGTTTAACCATGTTAGCATTTAACATAATTGGTGACGCAATGAGAGATGCATTAGATCCAAAAGAACGCAAGTAAGGAGAGAGAAGATAAATGGATAAAATTCTTAAAGTAAATGATTTATCCGTATCGTTTGACACATATGGCGGTGAAGTAAAAGCTGTTCGCGGTGTCACATTTGATCTTGATGAGAAAGAAACTTTGGCGATTGTTGGCGAATCCGGATCAGGTAAAAGTGTAACTGCCCAGTCAATCATGCGGTTGATTCCGATGCCTCCTGGTAAATTTGCTAGTGGATCAATTGAATTTAATGGTGAAAATGTAATAGAAAAATCCGAAAAGCAAATGGAAGGAATTCGCGGTAAAGAAATAAGCATGATCTTCCAGGATCCAATGACATCGTTAAATCCAACGATGACAGTTGGAAAGCAAATTGCAGAAGGCTTAATAAAACATCAAAATATGTCGAAAAAAGAAGCCCATCATCGTGGGGTAGAATTGTTGAAACTTGTTGGAATTCCCAACCCAGAGGCACGTATTAAACAATACCCGCACGAATTTTCAGGTGGTATGCGTCAGCGTGCAATGATTGCAATTGCACTAGCATGTAATCCTAAAGTTCTTATAGCTGACGAACCAACAACAGCACTGGACGTAACAATTCAAGCACAGATCCTTGATTTGATGCGTGATCTTCAAGATCAAACTGGTACTTCAATCATTTTGATCACACATGATTTGGGAGTTGTGGCCAACGCAGCGCATCGTGTTGCTGTTATGTATGGCGGGAAAATTGTCGAAACGGGAAATGTAGATGAGATTTTCTACAATCCAAAACATCCTTATACATGGGGATTACTTGGTTCTATGCCTAAGCTTGACAGCGATAGTGATGAGGAATTACAAGCGATACCTGGATCACCTCCTGATTTAGCTGATCCGCCAAAAGGGTGTCCTTTTGCAGCGCGTTGCCCGTATGCAATGAAAGTGTGTGAGGATCATATGCCCGAATATACGGAGCTTTCCAAAACACAAAAAACTGCATGCTGGTTATTGGATGAACGCTCTCCAAAAGTTGAACCCCCTGAATCTGCATTAGTAGGAGGTTCGAAAGTTAATGAATAATAATAAAGAAAAATTACTTGAAATAAAAAACCTGAAAAAGCATTTTAAAATGGACCGCAATAATTATTTAAAAGCAGTCGACGATATTAGCTTTGATATTTATAAAGGTGAGACATTTGGTTTGGTAGGAGAATCTGGCTGCGGAAAATCTACTGCTGGACGTACAATTTTGCGTTTATACGAAGCTACAGAAGGTGCAGTTAACTTTCAGGGAGAAAATGTGCATGCTAAAAAATCTAAAAAAGATTTAAAGAAATTTAATCGCAGCATGCAAATGATCTTCCAGGACCCATATGCATCGTTGAATCCAAGGATGACAGTTAAGGATATCATTGCCGAGGGTATGGATATTCATGGTCTTGTAAACAACAAGAAAGAACGGACAGCACGTGTAAATGAACTATTGGAAACAGTAGGATTAAATGCAGATCACGGAAACCGTTACCCACACGAATTTAGTGGTGGACAGCGCCAGCGTATTGGTATTGCCCGGGCACTTGCGGTAAATCCAGATTTTATTGTAGCCGATGAGCCTATCTCCGCTTTGGACGTGTCTATCCAGGCACAGGTTGTTAACCTCTTGAAAAAGTTACAGCGTGAACGCGGGTTAACGTACCTATTCATCGCCCATGATTTATCAATGGTTAAGCACATTAGCGACCGTGTAGGTGTTATGTATTTAGGAAATATGGCAGAGGTTGCTACAAGTGATGATTTATATGCTGAGCCACTTCATCCGTATACGCAGGCGTTATTAAGTGCAATTCCTATTTCAGATCCTGAAGTAGAACGCACAAGAGAGCGTATCATTGTTGAAGGTGATGTTCCAAGTCCAATCAATCCGCCAAGTGGATGCCGTTTCAGAACAAGATGTCCTATGGCTATGGAAATCTGCTCCAAAGTGGTACCGGAATGGCAAGAACATTCTAAAGACCACTGGGTAGCATGTCATTTATATAACGATAAATATAACGAAGAAAATAAAGCAAGACAAAATTTGGCAAAAGCATAAGTTTTGTCCGTATAAAAATAGATCCATTAGTAATATAATGGGTCTATTTTTTTGACTAAAAATAGCACGTAATTACTATATATTACAATAATTTGTAGGTATTAAAACACAAAATTCGCAAAAGGGTGAAATAAAAAACTTTAAAAAGGCTTGTTAAAAATCAGAAAATAATATATAATTTAAAAAGTCACTGTTATATTACAATTGTGTAACAACGCGATGAATATACTCTATATTTGATGAATAGGCTGTATTATCTGACGTCATGAATTTTGAGAAATTAACGGAAGTTAGCTGAATCAACACATGGCTGTTATTACCTTTTAACAAATGCAGATAAACGGTATTTATTTTCCTTTATTTATAATTGAGGCTAGGGCCATAGCACACAATCGCACGTTATTTACTTCTTAAAATTATTTATTAGGGGGATTAAATTGGCTGAAGGTTTGCTGGAAATAAAAAATCTGAAAACATCATTTCGCATCAAAGATAACTATTACGCAGCAGTAGACGATGTATCTATAACAGTTAACAAAAATGAAGTATTGGCAATAGTTGGGGAGTCCGGATGCGGCAAAAGCGCACTGGCATTTTCAATAATGGGACTACATAATCGAGCAAAAATAGAAGGAAATATTTTATATAAAGGTCATGACATAGCCAATATTTCACCTGCTAAGCTAAATAAGCTTCGCGGAAATGATATGGCAATGATCTTTCAGGATCCGCTAACGGCATTAAATCCGCTAATGGAAATTGGAGATCAAATAGGAGAAATAGTTTCCTTACATAATAAAAATCTATCGAAAAGCGAGCGAAAAGCTAAAGTTATTAAACTATTGAACAAGGTCGGGATTCCTCATCCGGAACGAACATATAAACAGTTTCCTCATGAGCTTTCTGGAGGAATGAGGCAAAGGGTAGTAATCGCCATTGCAATTGCAAATGAGCCGGAATTGCTGATTGCCGATGAACCTACCACCGCTCTTGATGCAACAATTCAATCGCAAATCCTAGACTTACTTAATGAATTAAAAGAGGACATGAATGCTGGAATTATTTTGATTACACATGATTTAGGTGTTGTAGCTGAAACAGCTGACCGAGTTGCAGTTATGTATGCGGGCCAAATTGTAGAAATTGCAGATGTTCATACATTGTTTGGGGATCCCCAGCATCCGTATACAAGATCATTATTAAATTCTGTTCCGAATGCAGCTAAAGACCAAACAAAATTACATGTGATTCAAGGAATTGTTCCGTCACTGCAAAAATTGCCAAGAGAAGGCTGCCGGTTTGGACCAAGAATCCCTTGGATAGATAGTTCAGCACATGAGGATAATCCTGTTCTGCATGAAATAAGCCCTGGTCACTTTGTACGATGTACTTGTTACAGCCAGTTTAGCTTCCCTGAAGAGAGTAAGGAGGATCAGAGTCATGGGGTTTCTTGAAGTAGAAGATTTAAAGGTGCACTTTCCAATAAAGGGTGGAATTTTTGGACGAACTGTTGATTATGTGAAGGCTGTTGATGGTGTCTCACTTTCCATTGAAAAGGGAAAAACATATGGACTTGTTGGTGAATCAGGTTCTGGAAAGACTACTACAGGTCGAGCAATTATGGGACTTAATAATATTACAGCAGGCAAGATCACTTTTGACGGTTATGACATAACGGATTTAAAACAGGCAGAGCTGGATGTACGTAAACAAATACAAATGATTTTTCAAGACCCATACTCTTCGTTGAATCCTAAAAAGCGGGTATTGGACATAATCGCTGAACCATTACGCAATTACGAAAAACTGTCAAAAATAGAAGAGAAAAAAAGGGTGCAAGAATTACTGGAATTGGTTGGATTGAGCCCGGAAAGTATCGTGAAATACCCGCATGAATTCTCAGGTGGACAACGTCAACGCATTGGAGTTGCTAGGGCAATCGCTTTAAAACCAAAAGTTATTATCGCCGATGAGCCTGTTTCAGCACTTGATGTTTCAGTGCAAGCACAGGTATTGAATTTTATGCGGGACATCCAAGAGGAATTAGATCTAACTTACCTCTTCATTGGTCATGACCTTGGGGTAATCAGACATATGTGTGATCATATTGGAATAATGTATAAGGGGCGTTATGTTGAGCAGGGGACTACGGAAGAAATTTTTAACAGTCCACAGCACATTTATACGAAGCGTCTTGTCGCTGCCATTCCAGATATCGACCCTTCGCAACGTAAAAAACAAATTCAATTCCGTCAAGAAGTTCAAACGGAATACGAGCAATCATATAATGAATACTTTGATAGTGATGGTTTGGCATTTAAGCTTAAGCCCGTATCAAAAACACACCTAGTAGCATTGCCGGAGGTTGAATGATATGTGGAAATTCACAGTACGAAGAATTCTAATAATGATACCCCAAATCTTTTTATTAAGTATTTTAATCTTTCTCATGGCACAAGCAATGCCTGGTGATGCATTATCAGGGTTAATTGATCCCAATCTGGACCCTAAAGAAATTGCAAAAATGCGTGAAAAGCTGGGTCTTAATGATGAGTGGTATGCCCAATATATAGACTGGATAAAAGGAGCAATTCAAGGAGACCTTGGGGAGTCATTTCGCTTCAAGATGCCAGTTTCAGAATTAATTGAACAACGCTTAATTAATACTTTCTGGCTTTCAGTAGTTACATTAATTATTACATATTTAATTGCAATACCGCTAGGAATAACAAGTGGACGTTTTAACGACACTTGGGCAGATAGAATCATTACAGGATATACTTATATTGGATTTGCAACACCTGTATTCATTTTCGCCTTAGTCATGCTATGGATTTTCGGTTTTCACTATGGATGGTTCCCCACAACAGGCAGTGTAAAACCGGGGTTAGAGCCAGGAACGTTTGATTACATTGTGAGCAAAATATATCATATGCTGCTTCCTGCAATTTCATTAGCACTTATTACGACGGTTAACACTGTACAGTACCTGCGCAGTGAGATTATCGATACAAAACAGCGAGACTTTATCATTACAGCAAGAGCGAAAGGTGCACCCGAATCAAGGGTTTATAATCGACATATTTTACGAAACTCATTATTGCCGATTGCAGCGTTTTTTGGTTTCGAAATAACTGGTTTAATCGGTGGTACGATTTTTGTTGAACAAATATTTGGTTATCCGGGGATGGGACAATTATTTTATGAATCGATTCTTTTACGTGATTATAGTGTAGTAACTTCAGTTGTTCTGTTGTTTGGAATTGCTTCCATTTTAGGGGCTTTAATTTCAGATGTTATTTTGAGTCTGGTAGACCCGCGCATCCGAATAAAATAATAATTCGATAGACTCAGAGGTGATTAAAATGGATATGAACAATAGCAATGTTGATATATCGGACGAGAAACTGGAAGCAAGTAAAAGTCCCACTGGATGGAGTATTATATGGAGGGAAATTTTACGGGATAAAGTAGCACTAATATCGTTAATATTTTTAGTACTGGTTGTATTGTTTGTATATGGTATTTCACTTATTTTAAATCAGGAAGAAATTGTCACAGTGGATTTATTTGCAATACATGAACCGCCATCAGAAGAATTTTTGCTGGGAACTGATTATGGCGGGCGCGATATTTTTGGCCAGTTAATCATTGGAACACGGAATTCCCTTTCTATTGGAATATTAGTGACACTAATGACAGGGTTAATCGGTATCATTTATGGATTGGTTGCAGGATACTTTGGCGGAACGGTTGATAATATAATGATGCGAATTCTTGATTTCTTTTTGATTTTGCCATTTCTAATGGTAGTTATCGTATTTGTAGCGATAGTTCCTAAGTATAGCATCATTTCATTTTCATTAATTATGACAGCATTTTTATGGATGGGGATTGCCCGGCTGATACGCTCGAAAGCATTGCAGGAAAAGGAACTTGACTATGCTCAGGCTTCCAAAACACTTGGTTCTTCCAATCTGAAAATTATGTTTACACAGGTGTTGCCGAATCTTAGTTCACTCATTATTGTAACAATGACATTGAATTTGGCGGCAAATATTGGTTTAGAATCTGGTCTCTCGTTTTTAGGCTTTGGTTTTCCTGAAAGCACGCCAAGTCTTGGAACACTTGTCAGCTATGCTACAAACCCGCAAACATTGGAGAGCAGATGGTGGATCTGGTTACCTGCATCAATACTAATTTTAGTACTGATGTTGAGTATAAATAATGTCGGTCAAGCGCTAAAGCGTGCGACTGATGCAAGGCAACGAAGAGGATAAAAAAAGGGAGGGTACAATTAATGAGAAAGTTAAGTTTTACAAAGGCGTTATTTGCGCTAATGTTAGTTTTACTACTCGCATTGGCAGCGTGTAGTAAGGAAACTGAAGGCGAAAAGCCTAAGGATTCCGGTAGTACAGATACAGAAGCCACCGATGACAGTGGTGAAGAAGAAGAAGCTGATGATGGTCTTTATTCTATTGAAGATTTTAGTCCAGATACAACAAATGAAGGCGAAGCAATAGAAGGCGGAACCCTAAACTTTGGTTTGGTATCGGACACTGCATTTGAAGGAACATTGAACTGGAATTTCTATGGTGGAGATCCCGATGCGCAAATTTTAAATTGGTTTGATGAATCATTAATCCAATTTGACAAGGATTATGTTATGTCAAACGAAGGTGCAGCAACATATGAAGTAAGTGAAGATGGGCGTACATTTACGTTTACAATTAAAGATAATGTTAATTGGCATGATGGTGAGCCTGTAACTGCAGAGGATTGGTTATTTGCTCATGAAGTAATTGGTGATCCAGATTATGATGGACCTCGTTATGGATCAGATTTTACAAATATTGAAGGTATGGAAGAATACCACGCCGGAAAGGCAGATACTATTTCTGGTATTGAAGTGGTTGATGATAAAACGTTAAAAATAACTTACAAAGAAGCAACACCGTCATTATTAACAGGGAGTGTTTGGACATATCCATTAGCAAAGCATATCTTTAAAGATATTCCTGTGGCGGAAATGTCAGCTTCACCAGAAGTACGCGAGCATCCAATTGGCTTTGGACCATTCAAAGTTGAAAGCATCGTACCTGGCGAGTCAGTAGTGATGACTAAAAATGAAGATTATTGGCAAGGTGAACCAGCTTTAGATAAAGTTGTAGTTCAGGTAATTAATCCAAATACTGTTGTTCAAGCAATTGAAACTGGAAAAGTTGATTTAGTAGATAGCTTCCCAACAGATCAGTACCCTGAAAATGCCGATTTATCAAATGTTGAATATCTTGGAATGATTGACCTTTCGTATTCATATATTGGCTTTAAACTTGGCACATGGGATAAGGAAAATAATGTAGTTAAACCAAATCCAGATGCTAAAATGGGCAATAAAAAATTACGTCAAGCAATGTGGCACGCAGTTGACAATGAACAAGTCGGTAAGAAATTCTACCATGGATTGCGTTGGAATGCGACAACATTAATTCCACCTTCACACCCTGTGTATCACGATGAAACTAATCCTGGCAGAGAGTACGATCCGGAAAAAGCAAAACAGCTTCTAGATGAAGCGGGATATAAAGATACAAATGGCGATGGCTTACGTGAAGATCCTGATGGTGAAGAATTAGTCATTAACTTCGCTTCAATGTCAGGTGGAGACACAGCCGAACCTTTAGCTAAATATTACATTCAAGCTTGGGAACAAGTTGGTCTAAAGGTACAGCTTTTAGATGGCCGTCTGCAAGAATTCAACACATTTTATGAGCGTGTTGGTAATGGGGGTAATGATGATCCTGCAGTCGACGTTTATGCTGGTGCATGGGGTGTAGGATACGATGTAAACCCTGCTGGCCTCTATGGTCATGATGCCATGTTTAACTTCGCACGTTATGAAAGTGAAAAGAACACAGAATTATTAGAAGCAGGTGTATCTGAAGCAGCGTTTGATGTTGAAAAACGCCAAGAGATTTATAATGAATGGCAAGAGTTTATGGTTGAGGAAGTGCCTGTATTCCCAACATTGTACCGTTCGTTACTAGTTCCAGTAAATAATCGCGTTCAAAACTACTCATTATCGGTTGATTACAATGGACGTTATAAAATTGCTGTAACACAAGAAGAACCAATGGTTGCTGAGTAATAATAACAATTTATGAAGAAGACCCGCCAGGCGGGTCTTCTTTTTGATGGGTTTTATTTTAATTGTGGTAATAAAAATTGGATGATTTTATAGATATTTATAAAAGATACTTATAGCTGCTTTTCTGCGGCATTAGCCACGTCCAGCTACAGCGCCCAGCATATAAGTACTGAGAAATAGGTGTTTACTCCCAGACCCTGTAACATTACAAGACTATTGTCACGAATCTATTATATTTGTAATAAACTCTAGCAATCTTGGTAATGCTTGTAATAGACTCTTAAAAATCTTGTAACTGCATTGTCTATTTTCCTATGATAGTATAGGCAATGTCAGAATTTAAGGAGGAACAACCCTATGAAGAAATTAGTAGCAGCACTTGCTACAAGTGTTATTATTGCTGGCGCAGCTGCAACAAGTGTTTCAGCGGAAGAATATGAGGTCAAAAAAGATGATACCCTCTGGGACATTGCTAACGAATACGATACTACCGTAGATGATTTAGTAGATATAAATGAATTAAAAACAACAGTTATTCACCCTAAACAAAAGCTTTTTATCAATGAAACATATATGGTTGAAAAAGGTGATACATTAATTGGAATTGGTAAAAAGTTTGATGTTACGGTGGATGACATTAAAGAATGGAACAATTTAGAGTCTGATGTAATTGTAATTGGCCAAGAAATCGAAATTAAAGGAAAAAATATAGTTCAAGAAGATAAGCCAAGCAATAAGATAGCAAAAAATGCAAATACACAGAAGACCTCAAATAAAGAATCAAAGAGTGAACAGGATAATTCTCCAGATGGTAAGACAATCAGTGTAAAAGCTACAGCGTACACAGCTGGTTGTGATGGCTGTTCTGGTGTTACATCAACTGGAGTAAACTTAACTGAAAATCCAAATGCAAAAGTAATTGCTGTGGATCCAAATGTCATTCCACTAGGTTCAGAAGTATATGTGGAAGGATATGGATATGCAACAGCTGCAGATATCGGCGGCGGCATTAACGGTAATGAAATTGACATCCACGTTCCAACGAAGGACGATGCCTATAATTGGGGCGTTCGAACAGTAGATGTCACCATTATAAATAAATAACTTACTAGTTTGCTAGATTTAGTGTCAGCAATATAGGGAAAGCGTCTTTATATAGATGCTTTCCTTTTCTATATATGAATTAAACATTTATTGTATTTGTATAGATGCAGTATTATCTGTGCTCTGCTCAATTGTGTCATCAGATTTGGATACAGTCTGCGAATAACCAACAATTCCAAACCCAATGATCATCACTAAAAATAGTACGATTAACAGCTTTTTCATGATTACCCCTCACTTTATTCTTTCTATTTCATAGTATATAAAAAAAATCACGTCTAAACCATTGATTTTGATGACAAATAAAAGGTAATTCTTACAAATTTGAAAGATTCCAGGTAGAATTTAGTAGACGAACATGCTTTAAAACATTAAGATAAGTGTAATATATAAATACATAGCAGAAGGATGGTGAAAGATTTGCTGCAAAAATGGGGTGTTGGGGGACTGTTAATTGTTATTGCAACTGCACTTTTTATCATTAGTTTATTATTTCCATGGTCACATGTTTTATCATTTATGAGCATGAATGGGTTTCAGCATGATGGCTATATCGTATTAGTTGTTTTCGCATACCCGCTTTATACAGTTTTGTCGGGAAAGCCGATGTACAGATTTTTTGGCATAGGATGTTCCGTCATCGCTGTTATCTTTTTGGTTTATTATATGATCAGAATGTCTGAGGACTATTTAGGAACGTCAGTCAGTACTGCTGGTTTTGGCTTATACGTTGCTATAATATCGGCCATTGTACTTCTGGCTGGTACAGTTATAAAAATTAAAGAATCGAGGTAGCTAAAAACCTTCTGTATGGATACAGAGGGTTTTTGTATGCTAAAGTGTATGATTATGATTAATCGGTTAAATAATACAAGGTGACTATGATAATACACAAATTGTTTTCTCTAAGTAAACATTTATTATATTATGTGATAAACTATAGATAAAATATACATTCAACAATAATAATTGTCCACTCTATATGGACAATTGTATGTTAAACGCTTACATTAAAGGAGGAATTTGTACCATGACAAGTAAATCACTACAATCTTTTTTAGATGAAAACATTGCTGATTTGAAGGAACGAGGGCTTTACAACGAAATTGATCCTGTTCAAGGACCAAATGGACCAATTATTACAATCAATGGGAAAAAGCTAATTAATCTTTCCTCTAATAATTATTTGGGGCTTGCAACAGATGAACGCTTGAAAAAGGTTGCAAAAGAAGCTGTAGATTCACATGGTGTTGGTGCAGGAGCAGTAAGAACAATCAACGGTACATTGGATCTTCATTTAGCGCTGGAGAAAAAATTAGCTGAATTTAAAGGTACAGAAGCAGTTATTTCCTTCCAGTCTGGATTTAACTGTAACATGGCAGCTATTTCCGCTGTCATGGACAAAAACGATGCAATCCTTTCAGACCAATTAAACCATGCATCAATAATCGATGGATGCCGCTTATCAAAAGCAAAAATTATTCCATTCAATCACTCTGATATGGATGACCTTCGTAAAAAAGCGAAGGAAGCAGTTGATTCAGGGGATTATAACAAAATTATGGTCATTACGGATGGAGTTTTCTCTATGGATGGTGATGTTGCGAAACTTCCGGAAATTGTTGAGATTGCTGAAGAATTCGATTTGATCACATATGTCGATGATGCGCATGGTTCAGGTGTCCTAGGAAAAGGCGCGGGTACTGTTAAACATTTTGGGTTGCAGGATAAGATTGATTTCCAAATGGGGACACTTTCAAAAGCGATCGGTGTTGTTGGCGGATATGTTGCTGGAAAAGGAGATCTAATTGATTGGCTAAAGGTACGCTCACGTCCATTTTTATTCTCAACAGCAGTTACACCGGCAGATGCTGCAGCGGCGACAAAGGCAGTGGAGCTATTAATGGAAAGTACAGAATTAAATGAAAAGCTATGGGAAAACGCGGATTATTTAAAAGAAGGCTTAAAGAATTTAGGCTTTGATATAGGTGATAGTGAAACACCGATTACGCCGTGTGTTATTGGTGATGAAAAAGATACACAAAAATTCAGCAAGAAGCTAAATGAAGCAGGAGTTTATGCGAAATCAATTGTATTCCCGACAGTACCAAGAGGAACGGGACGTGTGCGCAATATGCCATCAGCCGCACATACAAAAGAAATGCTTGACGATGCAATCGCCATATATGAAAAAGTCGGAAAAGAAATGGGATTAATATAAGGAAGCGGGACAGGGGGTCAGACCCCTTGTCCCACTGTTTCACTTTGAAAAGATAGGGGTATAACGAATGAAAAAAATTCTAGTCACCGGTGCGCTCGGACAGATTGGTTCAGAGCTCGTGACAAAACTACGAGAAGCTTATGGTACAGCAAATGTAATTGGAACGGATATTAAGCAGAAAGAGGAAAGTGACGGTCCATTTGAAATTATTGATGTAACGGATGCAGATCGTCTATTTACTGTTGCTAAAGAGCACAAAGTTGACACAATAATGCATTTGGCAGCACTTTTATCGGCAAAGGCAGAAGAAATTCCTAAAAAGGCATGGGATTTAAATATGGGTGGTCTTGTAAATGCATTAGAGGTGGCCCGTGAACTTAATTTACAATTTTTCACACCGAGTTCAATTGGTGCGTTTGGGCCTAATACGCCTAAGAACAACACACCACAGGACACGATTCAGCGTCCAACAACAATGTATGGCGTTAACAAAGTAGCCGGAGAGCTTCTTTGTGACTATTATTACCACCGTTTTGGCGTGGATACCCGTGGTGTACGTTATCCGGGGTTGATCTCATATGTGACGCCCCCAGGTGGTGGGACGACCGACTATGCTGTGGAAATTTATTATGAAGCAGTAAAGAATAAAGCCTATACGTCCTATATCGGCGAAAATACGTATATGGATATGATGTATATGCCAGATGCTTTGAATGCTATTGTGCAATTAATGGAGGCGGATCCATCGAAATTAAAACATCGTAATGCATTTAACATTTCGGCTATATCTGCAGCACCTGAGGATTTCGCAAAAGCTATTCAAAAGCAAATACCCGATTTCAAATTGAATTATGATGTTGACCCAGCACGACAAAAAATCGCAGAAAGCTGGCCGAATAGCATTGATTCATCAGCAGCAACGGAAGAATGGGGTTTTAAAGCTAAGTATGATATTGATGCAATGACAAAAGATATGCTTGAAAAAATCGCAGCAGCACCAGTTAAATAAATAACGGGACAGAGGGTACAGTTCACAAGCTCCTCGTCCCAATTACTAAAAAGGGACAAGGGTTCAGCAACCCCTTGTCCCATATTTCGTTAACCTTTAATTTCTGTATCATACATTTCGGCTATTTGTTTTTGCAATTTCTTATCCTGCACATATTCGTCATAGCTCATCTCTTTATCGATCATTCCTTTAGGCGTAATCTCGATCAGGCGATTTGCAATACTGTTGACGAACTGATGGTCATGTGACGTGAAAAGAATCGATCCTTTAAATTTGATCAGTCCGTTATTTAATGCAGTAATGGATTCCAAGTCTAAGTGATTCGTTGGCTCATCCAATAGCAGCACATTAGCATTGCTAAGCATCATTTTGGAAAGCATACAGCGAACCTTTTCCCCACCGGACAATACACTAGCTTTCTTCAATGCTTCTTCTCCTGAGAACAGCATTCTTCCTAAGAACCCTCGCAAAAATGTTTCTGTTTCATCCTCAGGTGAGAATTGACGTAACCAGTCGACTAACGGCAGTTCGTTATTTTCAAAATAAGCTGCATTGTCTTTTGGGAAATAGGATTGAGACGTAGTGACACCCCATTTGTATGTTCCGGCATCTGGCTCCAATTCACCCATTAAAATTTTAAACAACGTTGTTTTTGCAATTTCATCTTTACCAACAAAAGCGACTTTGTCATCCTTGTTGATTGTGAAGCTTACATTATCTAAAACCTTTTTATCGCCAATTGTTTTGCTTAACCCTTCTACGCGCAATAGGTCATTGCCAATTTCCCTTTCCGGTGTAAAAGCAATATAAGGATATTTACGTGATGAAGGTTTTATATCGTCCAGTGTAATATTGTCTAAAAGCTTTTTACGTGAAGTTGCTTGCTTTGATTTAGACGCATTAGCACTAAATCTCGCGATAAATGCCTGTAATTCTTTGATTTTCTCTTCTTTCTTTTTGTTTGCTTCCTGAGCCATTTTAGTAGCAAGCTGGCTGGATTCATACCAGAAATCATAGTTGCCAATATAAATCTGGATTTTACCATAATCAACATCGGCAATGTGCGTACATACCTTATTTAAGAAGTGTCTGTCATGGGACACAACGATTACCGTGTTTTCAAAGTTAATCAGGAATTCTTCAAGCCATTGAATTGCTTGAATGTCCAATCCGTTTGTCGGCTCATCTAACAGCAAAATATCAGGATTGCCAAAAAGTGCTTGTGCTAAAAGAACTTTTACCTTTTGATCCCCCGTTAGATCTGCCATGTTCAAATAGTGAAACTCTTCACCAATGCCTAATCCTTTCAGTAAAACAGCCGCATCTGATTCAGCTTCCCAGCCATTCATCTCAGCGAATTCACCTTCGAGTTCCGCAGCACGCATGCCATCCTCTTCGGAAAAATCGGATTTCATATAAATAGCATCCTTTTCCTGTTTTACTTTATATAAACGTTCATGCCCCATTAATACGGTATCTAAGACCTGATTCTCTTCATATGCAAAGTGATCCTGCTTAAGCACCGTCATTCGTTCACCGGGTGATAGAGAAACGTTTCCTGATTGGGGTTCAATTTCACCTGATAAAACCTTCAGGAAAGTGGATTTACCAGCACCATTGGCACCAATAACCCCATAACAGTTGCCGGCAGTGAATTTTAAATTTACATCTTCAAATAACTTTTTATCTCCATATCGCAAACTGACATCAGTAACAGTTATCATTTGTGTATAATCCTCCAAAAAATATAGTAATCATCAACGTTTAGCTTACGGTAAATAAGGGGTTTCGTCAATGTAAATACAACATATAGTATAGAAAGAAAGTATAATTCTTACAAAAAAATAAAAAATTGCAAAAAATGGCTTGTATATTTATTGATTTTTCGGTAAAGTTTTGATATAAGTGCCCAATTATTAATAAAATAGATAAAATAAGACTATATTTTTAATGGGAAATATGCAACAATAAATCAACACTATTATTCGTTAAGCAACAGCTATTAACGGAGGGGAATTATATGGGGGAGAGAACGGTTTATTTTCTCTTTACAGATACGGGAACTTATTTATCACGTGCGATTAATTATTGTACGAAGCAATCGTTAAATCATGTTTCCATAGCCTTTGACGATGATTTGCAGGAAGTATACAGTTTTGGGAGAAAGCGTCCTAGAAATCCGTTTATCGGTGGATTTGTTAAAGAGGATATACGCAGTGACTTTTTAAAGGATTCGAATTGTGCAGTTTACAAATATCACATACCTGAAGCCGATTGCGAAAGAGTACTGCTGAAAATTAAAGAGTTTGAAATGCAGCAGGATAATTATAAATATAATTTTATTGGATTGATTGGTGTGCTGCTGCAAATTGAAATTAATCGGGAAAATGCGTTGTTCTGTTCACAGTTTGTCGCAACCGTATTTCAGGAAACAAACGCATTCAATCTTTCAAAGCCACTCTGCTTTACGACGCCTGCGGATATTCGTAATCAAGCTGGATTAAAGTTAATTTATGAGGGAAAGCTTGGTGAATACCAGCATAACAGAATGAATACAGAGCGCAGGTTAATAACAGGGGAAACTACTGCCTTAACGAAGCAATCATTTATATTTATATTATCTAAAAAGGTAAAGCGATTTGTTATCAGATGAGTGAACAGCACCATAAATAACGTGACTAATAATAAAGGTTAAATCCAATCCTGCCACAGAGAAGTTTTCTGTGGTATTTTTCTAAGGAGTGACAAAGTAATGGAACGTGGAAGCAATTACCGACTGCTAAAAATAAAGGATGTTTTATTTAATGAAACGGATGATTTTCATGAGCTTGGCATCGAAGAAATAAGTGGGAAGCTTCGTCTGTTATTTGGGGAAGAGGTGGTGTTTGATAACCGTACACTAAAGCGCGACCTGGAAACTTTAGACGATATGGACTTTGAAATTGTTCAAAATAAAGGAAGATTTGGGAAGATATTATACAGTCACCAATCGCGGTTATTTGAAACATATCAGCTTAGATTAATTATTGATGCCATTCTATCAGCGCGTTTTATTACAACGAATGAAAAGAAAAAACTAATAAAAAAGGTAAAGCACCTTACAAGCAAACATATTGCAAAGACACTCCCGGAACCAATATTGTTCAGTCAGTCCGCAAATATAGATTATGAATTGGTCAAATTAAATATTGATTGTGTTCATCGTGCAATTTCCGAGAAAAAGGTTCTTCATTTTCGCTATGGGAAGTTTAATGTTGACAAGGAATTTGAATTTAACCGCAATGGTGATACATACTATGTTGAGCCGTATGCATTGATTTGGCAAAATGATTATTATTATCTCATCGGAAGATTTCAGGAAACAAATGAAATCAGACATTACCGGCTGGATCGAATTCGCAATATAGCGGTAAGTGATAAAGAGTTTGTAAAAGAGGACGATTTCCGCCTGCAGGAATATGTTAATCAAAGCTTTCATATGTTTGCAGGGGAGGAAATTCGGATTAAAATTCGCTTTCATATTGATCTTGTCAATGTTGTATTGGATCGTTTTGGACAAGAAGTAGATATTAAACAAATGGACGCTGAACATTTTGTGTTAACGACTAAGGCGAAATTATCGGATGGGTTAATCAACTGGATCCTGACATGGGGAAATCAGGCAAAAGTGCTGTCACCTGATTATTTGGTTGATCAAGTAAAAGAAAAAATCCAGCAAATGAATGCTGTATATGAAAGTGAAAGGTAAAGCGGGAGATTCGGTCTGCCGCCTTTACCTTTCAATCCCTAACGTTTCATAAGGCACCCTGATTTTAAATGCTAGATTGTTAGCTTCCAAGTCAATGTGCTCAACACTAACCTCGAAATTACTTTTAATTTTCATTTCGGAAACGGCCACATAAATTTCTTCCTTCTTAGGGTTAATGGTAACCCATTCCGGCATCGGCAAATATTTTTTCATGTATTCCATTATTTTCTGATTCGGAAGCTCTAGTAACCCAATTGAGATGGATTTTTGTTTTAAAATGACGTTCCCATCCTTTTGTACTAGAGGTTCCAGGTGCACAGACAATGGAACTGTAGTCGAAAATACAGGCAGTTCCCCAAGTAAATGGACATCATCCTCAAGCGATACACTGTAATTATGCTTCGTATCATTTAACAGCTTATCAAGATAAGCATTCACTAAATCATTCAGGTTCTTTTTCGTTGTTCGTACAATGAATTCAGAGCTTTCATGTGCTTGTTGATTATCCGTATTCGGCAATGGTGTTTCAGAAACTGGCCAAAAGATAAAAGTGATAAGTGCTAACAGGAAAAATACATTTAACAGGAGTAAGCTATAAAAAAATCGCTTCCATTTATTTTTTTTCTTAGACGGCTTAGCAGATCTTAATTCTGTCACAACAGCTCTCCTCTCTTAATCAGTTAAGTACTCTAATACGCGTTTAGCTATTCGCTGATATCCGCGTGTGTTTGGATGAAAGTTATCCTCAGCGAATAAATCAACATCTGTATCAGCGAATAAATCTATTGTCGGTATAAATGTTATGTTTTCATACATCCCGGCCACTTTTTTTCCTGTACTATTCCAATTTTCAACAATAATACCCAGTTCTTTTATCTCGGGAAAGTATTTTTCAAATGGATTATAGAAACCTAGCAAATATATTTTTGTATTAGGGTTTAAATGGTTTATTTTGTCAAAAATGGTTTTTAAACGCTCTTCGTAAGCGATACGTTCTTGTGCAAAATCCTTGAATGTTAAATCTGTAAAATTCTCTTTTACTACTTTCATAATATCATTCGCACCAATTGTAATAAGCACGATGTCAGAATTTGAAATGGACGCAGCAATTTCAGGGTTATTCAAGCGTTTTAAAAGCTGATCTGAACGATTTCCGCGCTTTCCATAATTATCGAACTCAACAATTTGATTATCTCTATTTAGTGCCTTATCCAATATTCCGACATACCCACCGTCACCGGTAATGTCTCCAACCCCTTGTGTCAAGGAATCGCCAATTGCTGTGATATTCGTTTCTTTATTTGTAAAATAATCGATTGTAGTCTGAACTGCCTCTGAAACGATGTCTTTAAAATGCGTTTTTATATCATCTTTTTCCAGTTCATCCTGGTTGGTTTCTTCCTGTTCCTTCTTATCATTTTCATCGGGTTCTGATTCTTTCTCGTGTGTTTGAGGCGGTTTATTTTCTTTTATATCACTTACCTGCTCAGTGGGTTGAGCAGTAACAAGAAAAATACCAATTCCTGCAAAAAAAATAACGATTAAAATAAGAGCAATTTTTTTCTTCATGTAAATCACACCTAAAGCAGATAATTTTCTAATCTATAGTAGCACAATAATGGTGTATCATGTTTAATTCAGGTCAATAGTATATATTTACCCATTTTTACGGGCAAGTATCACGGAATAATATTTCGATTGTTTTACAATTTATATTATATAATATGGGTTCGTACATGGGGGTGTGTTTAGATAGGGGTAATTAAAAATATTGTTACTTTTACAATTAAAAATGGCCAACAGCTGTTTTACTGTCTGGCCATTTTATGGGGATTTATGATTAGGAATAGGCGATTGTAGTAACTTTACCTTCTGCCTTCATATGTTTATTTACAATGTGGCAAAAGTCCTCGACCATTGCACTGGCAGTTGGGAAAGCTCCTGCACCTGGCCCGGAGAGTGTCAGATCGCCAATTATATCAGTCTTCATGTGAATTGCGTTGTTAACACCCTCAATCGCATAAAGCGGGTGTTCTGCAGACACAGATTTTGGCGCTATATTTGCTGTTATCGCTCCTTCTGTTAAAGCAATTTCCGCTATATGTTTAATACGATTGCCGGATGCAGCTTCTTGTTTTATCGCTTTTGCTGAAATTTGTGAAATCCCGACACACTTCACATGTTCCCATACGGGCTGTTCGTCAAAAATAAGCTCACATAAAATTTTTAGCTTATATAATGCATCATATCCCTCAATGTCATTAGTTGGATCCGACTCCGCATACCCTAATGATTGTGCTTTCAGTAAAGCATCATCAAATGTTGATCCATTTTCCCTCATATCAGTCAGAATATAGTTTGACGTTCCATTAAGGATAGCCTGCACACGATTAATTTTATTCACCTGCAGGAGGTGCTGAATCGTTTGGATGATAGGGATGCCTCCAGCAGTTGTGGCGTCAAATCCTATCCCAACATCGTATTCGGCAGCAAGTTGTTTCAGCTCCTGTCCATGTGCCTGGAACATTTCCTTGTTTGCTGTTATGACATGTTTTCCAGCTATAATGCATTGGCGTAAATAACTGTATGCAGGTTCTTTTCCAACAATAGCCTCGAAGACAACATCAATTGCTGGGTCATCCAGAACTGATTGAAAGTCTGTTGTGAAACGAACATGAGGGGCTTTAGTATGATGCTTTTCGGGATGTTTTATTAATATAGTAGAAATTTCTACCGGTATACCCGCTATCTCCTTTAGACGATCCTGGTGATTACAGAGCACATCACGAACACCCTGCCCAACTGTACCAAATCCCAGGATTGCAACGGAAAGCTTTTTCATTTTGGGAATCCCCCCTTTACATCTCATTCTAAAAATTCCTTAACCACATGCCCCCATCTTTCAAATTGGGTTAAAAATCCGTCATGGCCAAAATCGGTCTGAACATGATAATAGAAACTATCTGGAACGTGCTCAGATAGCTCCTTGATTTGTTTTGGTTCATAAATTAGATCATTGTCAAAACTGATTGTGAGTAAAGGGCATTGATAGTTTTTAACAGCCTGCCTCCAGCCACCGCGATTCAATCCAACATCATGGCTGTTCATAGCATTTAAAAGGGTTAGGTAACTATTTGGATCGAATCGCCGCATCAGCTTTTCACCTTGATAGTCCAAGTAGGTGGATACACGGTAATCGTCGTTTGCCTTTTCCCGATTAAATCGACTGGAAAATAAATCAGAACTGCGATAGGTGACCATTCCAATCATCCGTGCAATCTCTAAGCCCTTTAAATCAAATTCAGCTTCATAAAAACCATCGTTCCAATTTCGGTCTGCTTTTATGGCGGATGAGGCGATATGGTTAAAGGCAATTCCATAATCAGAAAAGACGGGTGTCGCGGCTAAAATAATTAGTTTATCCGTAACAGCCGGATAAAGCAATCCCCATTCAAGTACTTGCATTCCGCCAAGTGACCCCCCAATTACTGCAGCAAGTTTCCTGATTTGCAGCTCTTGTAATGCCTGATGCGTCGCATGTACCATATCACGGATAGTTATGGCGGGGAAATCAGCTCGGTAATTTTCACTAGTATTAGGGTTTAGCGAGGTCGGTCCTGTAGATCCATCACAACCACCCAGTACGTTAAATGTTATGACCTGGAATTTATCGGTATCAATATATTTATTGGTGCCAATCAGTCCGTCCCACCAGCCGGGGTTATCTTCCGTTCCAACTGTATAATGATTGCCTGTTAAAGCATGACAAACAAGAATGACAGGTGCGCTTGCAGGACCGACACTTTCATAGTGTAATGTTACCCTTTCTAACGTTTCCCCAGATGTTAAATGGAACGGGCCGAATGATACACATCCAGTTATAAATCGTTTGATTAGTGTTTTGCTCATATCGTACCCGTCCTTTAATAAAAAATTATATTTCTTAAGTTGCATTTAATTTCGCTGTTTCAAAAAATGACGCGCGATTTAAAATCATCATGTTGGTGATAATTTATACCTCGACAGTCGTGCGTTCCGTAGCGTTTCCTCTAAGGTGTTTGTACGCTTTATAAGGATTCAATTCCGTGACGACCGATATGCCTGCCGCCTCTGCATTATCCAATGTTTGATCAGTGGCTTGCGGTTTTTCAATCCATAATATTTTTCCTTGCTTGTTGATAAGCTCTTCAATTGTGTTGGCTGGTAGAGTGCCCTCGTCTAACCAGACCGCATCAATATTAAATGGAACATCGGCCAATTTTTGATAGTTTGTTTCGTTAAGTGCGGATTGCTCTGTTTCACTAATTGGCACAATCTTATATCCTAATTGTTGTAGTTGGGTGGCACTATTATAAATGGCACCTGAACCGGATACTGCAATTACTTTCTGACGTACGTTGCCTCCCTCACGTTCAAATGGGGAAGTTAATAACCATTTGACAGCATCTTCTGCTGTTGATTTAAATGTTTCTTCATAGCCTGTAGCCTTTGCAATTGCTTGATCCAAATCTACTAAAATATCACTGACACGTTCGATGCCGATTGATAAACGAACTAACTCTTCTGTTACACCACTCTTTTGTAAATCCTCTGCACCTAGCTGCTGGTGGGTAGTTGATGCCGGGTGAATAATTAACGATTTAGCATCTCCAACGTTGGCAACATGTGACCAAAGGGATATATTGTCGATTAATTTTCTGCCAGCATCGCGTCCGCCTTTGATTCCAAATGTAATGACGGAACCATAGCCGTTTTTAAGGTATTTCGTGGCAAGTTCGTGTGATGAATGCTCTTTTAAACCTGGGTAATTAACCCATTCAACAGCGGGATGAGCTTGTAAATATGCTGCTGCTTCCTCGGCATTTTTGTTATGGCGTTCAACACGCAAATGCAGTGTTTCAAGCCCTTGCAAAAGCAAGAATGCATTTTGCGGGCTTAAGCATGCGCCGATATCACGTAGGAGCTGGACGCGTAGCTTTGTCACAAATGCGGCTGGTCCGACATCTACAAAACGGAGCCCGTTATAGCTTGCATCAGGTTCAGTGAATCCCGGGAAATTGCCATTGCCCCAGTTGAAACGTCCCCCATCTACAACCACGCCGCCAATTGCTGTACCATGTCCGCCAATCCATTTCGTTGCGGAATGAACAACAATATCCGCTCCCCACGTTAATGGCTTCGTAATGTATGGTGTTGCAAATGTATTGTCAATGATCAATGGGATATTGTTTTCGTGCGCAATCGCTGCAATCCCTTCAACGTCAAAAACATTTAGACTTGGATTCGTAATAATCTCACCAAAAATTGCTTTTGTTTTATCCGTAATTGCCCCGCGAATAGCTTCAAGATCGGTGCCATCAACGAATTTTACATCGATACCGTAACGTGGCAATGTTGTTGCGAAAAGGTTGTATGTTCCGCCATATAAATTGCTATCAGCTATAATTTCATCACCAGCACCCGCTAAATTTAAAATGGTTAACGTAATCGCAGACATACCGGACGATGTGGCAACTGCTGCAACTCCATCTTCAAGTGCAGCAATTCGCTGTTCAAAGACATCAACGGTTGGATTGCCAATTCTAGTGTAGATATTACCAGTCTCTTGCAGACCAAATAAATTTTGTGCATGCTCTGTGTCACGGAATACATAGGATGTTGTCTGATAAATTGGGACTGCGCGAGACCCCGTTGCAGGATCCGGCTCCTGTCCACCGTGCAGTAATACCGTTTCCTGATTTTGCAGATTAAATTTTGACATGAATAATTCCTCCTTTTTATTTGGGTCAAAAAGATAGGAAAAGAGGGGAAAATAAAAAGCCCTCTTCCTTAAGAAGAGGGCGTATCATTTAACGTTCCTCCTCTTATCTTCCAGATCATGATTGACCTGTAGGATTTAGCACCTTTCAAGTGAGCAGTCTCACGTTGATGGTTGCCGGGCTTCAAAGGGCCTATTCCCTCCACCGCTCTTGATAAGAGATACAAATTTTAGAAAAATTAATTTAAAAAGAATTATATACCTAACAGATAATTTTAGTCAACACTTTTTTGAAAAATATTTATTTTAATAATTGATTGGAAGTTTAAGGAAATACGGTCCGATTTTAGCAAAATACGATCCAGTTCAGGTGAAATACGATCCAAAGTCACAATTTACGATCCAAAATGGGTTAAATACGAGCCGATTCAACCAAAATTACCATCCAGCTAATCTATCTGGTTGCTCGCAACGGACGGCGCTGTGCCGAGCCCATGTAAATAATCAAGGCAACCCATATCAATGAAAATGATACCAAATGTGCCCGTGAGAATGTTTCATGGTAAAGAAATACACCCAAAATGAGCATGATTGTTGGTGCAATATATTGTAAAAATCCTACCATTGATAATGGAATTTGTTTTGCGCCACTTGCAAATAGTAAAAGCGGAACAGCAGTAGCAACACCCGCACCAATTAACAACAAATTTGTACCGGTCAAGAAGCTTGAAGAAGCAAATCCCACATTATCAGGTATTGCCAGCAAATAGATAAAAGCAATTGGTGTCACAATCATCGTTTCAATTGCCAGTCCGAACATGGCACCAATATCAACCATCTTTTTTAATAAACCATATATCCCAAAGCTAAGTGCCAGAAGCAACGATACCCAAGGAAATACCCCGTAGCTGACAGCAAGATTAATAACACCGACTGCTGCAAGCAAAAAGGATACTAGCTGGTTGCGCGTTAATCGTTCTTTTAACACAATAATCCCAAGCAGAATACTGATCAGCGGATTAATGTAATACCCGAGACTAGCTTGGATGACTTGATCACTATTGACCGCCCAAATATATGTCAGCCAATTTATACTAATCACAACTGAAGCTAGTGTAATGCCAATCAATTTCTTTTTATCACGAATAATTACTTTGCATTCCTGGATAAAACCGGACCATTTCCTGACGCACAAAATGACGCCTGCCATAAAGAGAAAAGACCATACAATACGGTGTGCCAGTATTTCGCCTGCGGGTACCTGCTGCACCAATTTCCAGTAAATCGGCAAGAACCCCCAAAGCAAGTAGGCTAAAGCAGTATAAATAATTCCTGATTTTTCATCTGTCCGATTCATTCGGCTTCCCTCTCAATCTAGTTAACATTCAAAGTAAAATAAGTTTAGAAGTTTGTACTGGAAAAAGCAATAAACCTGCCTATGCCTAAATTGGCGAAAACGCTTTCAAAATAATCGAATATGCTCTATGATAGAAGTAGATTAAGATATTTATAATAGGTTTGAAAAGGGGAGAATCGGATGTCAAAAAAACACAAACACTTTGAAACAGCTGTTATTCATGAAGGCTACGATGCGAAGGATATGTTAGGTAGTTTAGCCACGCCTTTATTTCAAACATCAACATATACATTTGACACTGCTGAACAAGGGGAACGAAGGTTTGCTGGGGAGGAAGATGGCTATATATACTCCCGTCTGGGTAATCCTACTGTAAACGTTTTGGAGGAACGAATAGCTGTACTGGAAAATGGTGAGCGAGGTCTTGCTTTTGGTTCCGGAATGGCGGCAGTTTCAGCTGTTCTGGTTGCATTGACAAAGGCAAATGATCATATTTTATGCTCATCGGGTTTATACGGCTGTACGTTTGGACTATTAACGATGATGCAGGACAAATACAATATTACCCATGATTTTTCATCGATGGAATCAAAGGAAGCGGTTCGTGCTTTAATAAAACCGGAAACCGCTTGTATATACGTGGAAACACCAATAAATCCAACAATGAAGCTAATTGACCTGCAAATGGTATCTGAGGTTGCGAAAGAATTTAATATTCCGGTTGTTGTTGATAATACGTTTTCCTCACCATATTTACAGCGACCGCTTGAATTAGGCTGTGATGTGGTTATTCATAGTGCGACGAAATACATCGGTGGCCATGGGGACGTCGTTGCAGGGCTTGTTGTTGGAAAGAAAGACTTCTTAGACTCCGTTCAGATGACAACGCAAAAAGATATTGGCGGGATTATATCTCCGTTTGACGCATGGTTATTGATCAGGGGCTTGAAAACATTACCAGTCCGTCTCGATCGCCATTGTGATAATGCAGAAAAGATTTTTGAAAAATTACGGAACCATCCTAATGTAGCGAAGGTTTATTATCCCAATGATACGGACCATCCAGATTACTTTATTCGCAAAAAGCAAATGAAGCGCGGTGGCGGACTTATGTCTTTTGAAATTAAAGGATCAAAGGAAGATGCCCAAGCAATGTTAAATGCATTGTCATTCGTAAAAATTGCAGTCAGCCTTGGCGATGCTGAGACATTGATACAGCATCCAGCCACCATGACACATTCCGTCGTTCCAGAAGAATCCCGCTTGGAAATGGGGATTACCGATCAGCTTATCCGATTATCTGCTGGTCTTGAGGCATGGGAAGATATTTGGAATGACCTGGAGCAAGCGTTAAATAAAATTAATGTTCATGCTGTTGGTAACTAATTTCACAGGGCAGGCCAAGTATTTTCTATGGCCTGCTTTCCCACGGTTCCACTGTGCCAACAATGGTCTTCTCACTATCAGTTTCAATAGCATGAATAACACCTTCAGAAATTTCTTCATGGGTAAGCCATCGTGAAGCGCTTTTTTCTATCATAAATCCTAAATATACACGTCTGTACAGGCAATTTTCTGATACAGGCGTGTATTCTTTTTGGAAAAAGCCGGAACTGCCCTGTATATGAAATAATCTCCATGGAAAGCTAGAATATTGCACACTGATTTGCCTTATAATTAAAGGTAGGGCATTTGGAGCTGTTGAATGAATCCAGCTCACGACGATACTTGGACAACCGTACGTATGCAGCGCATTTTCTATTCCGATGTTTAAACTTTCACCATTATGGTAATCCGCTAAAATAGCATGAATATTTTCTGGGTTTTTACAGTTTTCTTTCAAGCCTTGATGCTTTAGGATGCTTCTTGCGATAACAGATACATCGAAGTTTGATGCGGCAAGATAGTGCGAGACCTTTGCAAGCATTCCTGTTCCACCGATTACGATTGCATGTTTTTTGTTTCCCATCACTATTCACCTCTTGTTTTTTCGTGGTACTAGTATACAATATAACTTTGGGACAACGCGAATTGGAAAAATATATGCTATATTAATGAGTAATGGATTAATTTTGATGCTTCTGGGAAGGAGTGTTTCTGATGATTTTAGTGCCCTATTTTCTAGGATTTATCATTATATTTAATATTGCACTGGCACTTGCTATTATCTTTCTGGAACGCAAGGATGCAACGTCTACATGGGCATGGCTGATGGTTCTGCTCTTTGTACCAATAGCAGGTTTCTTTCTATACTTGGTTTTTGGGAGAAAACTGAGTAATCGCAGGATTTTTACCTGGGACACTAAAAGCAGGCTTGGGGTGAAGAAATCAGTTCAAGCACAGATGCGGGCATTAGAAGAAAATCGCTTTGAATTTAAGCATAGTGAAATAGCCGCATACAAGGACTTATATTTTTTGCATTTACGAAATAATGACGCCATTTTTACACAAGATAATAAGGTAGAGATCTATACCGATGGAAAAGAAAAGTTTACAGCACTCATCCATGATTTGGAAAAGGCAACAGATCATATCCATTTGCTGTATTACATTATTCGTTATGACCAGCTGGGACAGCAGATTTGTGATGTGTTGGTTAAGAAAGCGAATGAAGGTATTGAGGTACGTGTTCTCTATGATGACATGGGGTCACGAACACTGAAAAGAAAATTCATTAAACGTCTGCGTCACGCTGGGGCACAGGTGGAGGCATTTTTTCCTCCAAAGATTCCGAAAATCAATTTTAAAATAAACCATCGAAATCACCGTAAATTAGCAATCATTGATGGACGAATTGGTTATATTGGCGGCTTTAACATTGGTGATGAATACTTAGGGAAAAACAAGAAAATGGGCTATTGGCGTGATACGCATATTCGTGTGAATGGTGACGCGGTAAAAAATATGCAAACGCGTTTTATTTTAGATTGGAATCAGGCATCCCGCAACGATATTTTGTACGAGGACAGGTATTATGCTGCGGTACCAACGGGAGATGTTGGTATTCAAATTGTTTCAAGTGGTCCTGATTCTGACTGGGAACAAATAAAAAATGGCTATATTAAAATGATTATGTCTGCGAAGCACTATGTCTATATTCAGACGCCATATTTCATACCAGATGAAAGTCTCCGGGATGCATTAAGGATTGCGGCATTGTCCGGGGTGAATATTAAGATTATGATTCCGAACAAACCGGATCATCCATTTGTTTATTGGGCAACATTGTCCTATATTGGTGACTTGTTACAAGCAGGTGCGGAGGTATACATTTATCAAAATGGCTTCCTGCATTCGAAAACAATCATTGTCGATGGCAAGATTGCTTCAGTCGGAACTGCAAATATTGATGTTCGAAGTTTTCGCTTGAATTTTGAAGTGAATGCATTTTTATATGATAGTTTAGTTGCTGAAAAGCTGGTTAAGGCATTTATGAAGGATATAAGTTTATCCACGCAAATGACGAAAAAATTATATGAAAAACGTTCGGTCGGGATACGTTTTAAAGAATCGATCTCACGATTGCTGTCACCGATTTTGTGATAGTTCATAATGCCGGATTTAGGAGGAAAAAATTATGGAAAAAAAGCCATGTTCAAATTCACTTGCAGTTAAAACATCACATGTATTACCACCAGATACGAATAATCACGGTACACTCTTTGGGGGAAAGTTAATGGCGCATATTGATGATGTTGCAGCGATTGCAGCGGTCCGTCATTCAAGACTGCCTGTTGTGACAGCTTCAACTGATTCGGTCGATTTCCTGTCACCGGTAAAAGAGGGTGACTCGATCTGTGTGGAAGCATTTGTAACATGGACGCATAATACATCCATGGAAGTTTTCGTCAAGGCTGTAACAGAAAATTTATTAACTGGTGAACGGAAGGTTTGTACAACGGCATTTCTCACATTCGTAGCAATTGACCAATACGGTAAGCCAGTCCCTGTTCCTGATGTTTATCCAGAAACTGAACAAGAAAAACAATTGCATAAGCTTGCACCAGAACGTGCACAGAGGCGGAAAGAGCGCCGTCAGCATTCCAAGGAACTCGCTAAAAGCTTCGGCACAGATTATCCGTGGAATAAAAGTAAGAATTATTAATTATTTGTCCGTAATTGCAGGATAGGATAAAATGAAATAATGAAACGATTATAGGGAGCCACATTGCGGGCTTCTTTTGTTTTCGTCTAGCGTACTATAAAATTTGAATGCTGTGTATAACTAAACTATCGCATCGGCCACGTCCAGCTCCAGCGCTAAAGCTGTGATGGACTTCCCTCACCTCCGTACGATAAGGTCAACATCGACGTTTAAGCTCACCCGAGTTTCCTTTATCTCCTGCGAAGGAATGTTCGGCTAAAACCGCCGCTTTGCGCGGCAACGCCGAACCACCTCGCATGGCGAGGCGCAGTCCACACGTCGCTAACCGGGCGCTTCCGCTTTTGTTTTTAGTTTTCTTTTTTTTATTAAGGGAAAAGTAATGATGCTACTTTCTTAGCAAGTTTTATATAGTATGAAGGGAGAAAAAGCATGGATTTCATTGAAATGATAGTTGACAAAGTTAATGAGGCATTGTGGTCCTACGTTCTCATTATTGTCTTAATCGGTTTAGGTTTGTGGTTCACATTCAAAACAAAATTTGTGCAGTTTCGATATTTGCCTGAAATGTTTCGTGTTTTATTTGATAAACGTACGATAAATGCAGAAGGGAAGAAGGGGACATCTTCATTCCAGGCATTTGCCATAAGCGCAGCTTCACGTGTGGGTACGGGAAATCTCGCCGGTGTTGCATCAGCCGTTGCGGTTGGTGGTCCAGGTGCAGTCTTTTGGATGTGGCTTATTGCATTATTAGGCTCTGCAACAGCATTTATAGAAAGTACACTTGCACAGGTTTATAAAGTGCCCGAAAAAAATCAATACCGAGGTGGACCCGCATATTATATGGAGAAAGGTCTTGGGAAACGCTGGCTCGGTATTGTTTTTGCAATTACGATCACATTTACGTATGGACTTGTCTTTAACTCTGTACAGTCAAACACGATCAGTTTGGCTTTTGCAGGGGAATTTGATTTTAATAAAAACTACATGGCAATTATTTTAGTTCTTTTAACAGCAATCGTTATTTTTGGCGGGTTAAAAAGCATTGCAAATGTTACTCAAATAATTGTTCCGATAATGGCAATTCTATATATTTTAATTGCAATCTATGTGTTGATCGCTAACATTACATCTATTCCGGACTTGCTTACACTTATTTTTTCAAATGCATTTGGAATTCGCGAGGTCGCAGGTGGTGGATTTGGTGCTGCGATTATGATGGGTATTAAGCGTGGTTTGTTTTCGAATGAGGCTGGTATGGGTAGTGCGCCAAATGCTGCAGCAACAGCTGAGGTTACACACCCAGCCAAACAGGGTTTAATTCAGGCATTAGGTGTATTTTTTGATACGATCCTGATCTGCAGTGCAACAGCATTTATTATTGTAACTGCGGGGGGCTATGAAGGCAGCAAGCTCGATGGTATTCAATTGACGCAAAAAGCATTTGAGTTTCACGTAGGAAGCTGGGCATCAATCTTTGTCGCCGTTGCAATATTTTTATTTGCCTATAGCTCAATTTTAGGAAATTATTACTACGGTGAAAATAACATTGAATATATTAAAAATAGTAAGTTCGGTCTGTTTATTTATCGTATAGCTGTGCTGGCAATGGTTATTTTCGGTGCAATTGCCACATTTGATCTCGTGTGGGCATTAGCTGACTTAACGATGGCAATCATGGCGTTAATCAACCTTTATGCCATTACCAGACTGTACAAAATTGCAGAACGCGTATTGAAGGATTATCAGCGGCAGCGGAAAGAAGGGAAAGATCCTGTATTTTATCGTGATGTGCTTGAGGATGACACAGGCGTTGAATTCTGGGACCGGAAAAAGAATAAACATGCGGAAAAATAAAATGGAAAGCTGTCTACTTGATGAGTAGGCAGTTTTTATTTATGTGGATAAAATTTTATGTGGGATTGCGGAAACATCGGCAGGAAGTCAGGAATATCGGCAGGAGGAATGCAGAATCACAATTAAATTAGATTATTAAATTTCTCCCCTTGCCAAATTACAAAAATTGATTTAGTATTGAGTATACACAATATATACAATATATTGTGTAATAAATTGTCGATAAAACTACATATAGTATTTTTAAAGTTAGATGCCATTTGGGCTTAATTGGGAATCTGGTGAAACTCCGGAACTGCCCCCGCAACTGTAAATGCTAACGAAATGAGCAAATAGCCACTATATAACGTGTTATATGGGAAGGGCTCAAAGTAGGGCATAAGTCAGGAGACCTGTCTATTCTTTAAAGATTTCAGCTTCTTCGGGGATTGAGAAGATGGAATGGTAGCATTGAGGAATAGTAATATAGGGATATATAGGGTTGAAAGCTGGACTAAATTGCCGCCTTTTTATAATCTGAAACCTGACACCCGCCTCTTTCATTTGTCTTGCTATCGTTTCATCCACTCAGCTAATTGGGTGGATTTTTTAATTCCCCTGAAAATAAAGGGAGGAAAATAAAATGAATACACAAACATATTCAGAGCTCTGCGATGTACTGGAAACTATCGATGATGCAGCAAAGAAATATCAACTAAATGCAGCTAACATCATTGAACAAATCAAACAATTAAGCAAAACAAAAGAGGAGGCAAATCAACAAGCACTATTTTATGCACTTAATAATATCGCGATGGATGAACCAAACTGGACGTTTGCTGCAGCGCGTATGTATTTAAATGAGTTGTATCAAAAAGCTGGTGAGAATCGTGGGTATAGCTCTGAAGCAAAATACGGAGGCTTTTATCAATTAATCAACATGTTAACGGAGAAAGGCATCTATTCGTCTGATTTACTTTTTAACTATTCAAAGGATGAAATATATGAACTGGAAAAGGAAATTAACCCGGAGCGAGATCATCTTTTTAACTATATCGGTCTATTCCTGCTTGCGGACAGGTACATAACCAGAGACCACGAGCGCAACATTTATGAGCTGCCGCAGGAACGATTCATGATTATTGCGATGACATTAATGAAGAACGAACCTAAAGAAAAACAAATTGAATTAGTGAAAGAAGCATACTGGGCAATGAGTAATCTATACATGACAGTAGCGACACCGACTCTTGCCAATGCTGGAAAAAGCTTTGGACAGCTTTCGTCATGCTTTATTGATACAGTCGATGATTCCCTTGATGGCATTTATTTGAATAACTGGGATATTGCCAGACTTAGCAAGGATGGCGGCGGAATTGGTGTGTACTATGGCAAGGTACGTGCACTCGGTTCGGATATAAAAAAATTCAAAGGAAATTCGTCTGGGGTTGTTCCTTGGATTCGCCTATTAAATGATACTGCAGTCAGTGTTGATCAGCTGGGACAGCGGCAAGGTGCAGTTGCTATTTATTTGGATGTTTTTCACAAAGATATTATGAACGGATTTTTAGATTTGAAAACAAATAATGGGGATGAACGGCGTAAGGCACATGATATTTTTACCGGTGTTGCCATCCCTGATTTATTTATGAAAAGGCTGGAGGAAATGGATGAAAGTGGCCGAAGCATTGGTGAATGGCACACGTTTTGCCCGCATCAGGTTAAACAAATAATGGGCTGGAAGGATGAAAATGGTAAACCACTTGGACTAGAGGATTTTTACGATGAAGCGGATACTAACTATTTCACTGAAAAATACGAGGAAGCTGTGAACCATCCTCTATTACCAAGAAAAACATATCGAGCGATGGACATCATGGCAAGGATCATGGTTGCACAATTGGAGACGGGAACACCATATATGTTTTACCGGGATGAAGCTAATCGGCAAAACCCAAACAAGCATGTAAGGGGCAGGGGCCGTACATCAATTTATTGCAGTAACCTGTGTACGGAAATAATGCAAAACATGTCCGCAACATCCATTACAGAAGAATTTCAAGATGAACATGGGAATATTGTTATCGTTCGGAAACCAGGAGACTTTGTTGTATGTAATTTATCGTCGATTAATCTTCCGAGAACAGTAGAAGCGGGCGTATTACAGCGGCTTGTTTCCATTCAAATGCGTATGCTTGATAACGTAATTGATTTGAACACAATAAAGGTTGGACAGGCTGAACTAACGAATAAAAAGTACCGGGCAGTTGGGTTAGGAACGTTTGGCTGGCATCATCTTTTAGCACAGGAAGGAATCTATTGGGAATCTGATCAAGCAGTAGAATTTGCTGATAATCTATATGAAGATATAGCTTATTACGTGATTGAATCTTCCATGGAGCTTGCGAAAGAAAAAGGACTGTACAGTGAATTTCTAGGTTCGGAGTGGCAGACAGGTGCTTATTTCGAACGGAAGGGGTATAAGACAGAACGCTGGAAGGAGCTGCAAAGAAGTGTAGCCGAATATGGCATCCGAAATGGCTGGTTAATGGCTGTTGCACCTAATTCTTCAACAGCGAAAATTGGAGGATCAACAGACGGAATTGATCCAATCTATGCAGTTGAATATGCGGAGGAGAAAAAGAATTTTAAATTTAAGGTAACCGCACCTGATTTGGATCATAATACGTACAACTACTACCGCCGATCACGGCATGAGCTTAATCAACTATGGAGCATCAAGCAAAATGCTGCCAGACAGAAGCATGTAGATCAATCGATCAGCTTTAATTTATATGTACGCCATGATATTAAAGCAAGAGACTTGTTAAATCTGCATGTTGAGGCGTGGAAGCATGGTTTAAAAACAACCTATTATGTAAGGAGTACGTCACAGGCGGAAATTGATGAATGTGAGGCATGCCATAGTTAAGGCTCATGGGAAAGAGGTCAGGAGTCGGATCAGCCGATTTCCAATATTGAGGAGGATGAAATAGTGACGATTAATGCACCGATTAAACGAATAAATTTATTAAATCCGGAATTTCCTAACAAATCGACAGGTATTATTAACGGGAAATCTTCTGGACTGCTGAATTGGAACGATATCGCATATCCGCAAATGTACGATTTGTATCAGGCATTGCTTTCAAATTTTTGGAAGGCACAGGAAATTAATATGCAAGACGATATCAAGCAATGGGACTTATTGAGCCAAACAGAAAAGGACGTATTTTTACGAATTAATACACAGCTTGCTCTCCTGGACAGCTTGCAGACACCGACCATGAATCAGGTTATGGATTATGTTTCGGATTCCAGTTTTAAAGCCATTTTTGCAGTGATATCTCAGCAGGAGGCAGTGCATAATGAATCGTATTCGTATATTTTAAGTTCATTAATACCATTACGAGAGCAAAATGAACGATTTAACCAAGCGAAAAGCGACCCCGTAGTTTTGAAAAGAAACAATTTAATTTTAAGTGCCTATGATGAGTTTAGACATGATCCAACGCCTCAAAAACTTTTTAAGCTTGGTGTTAACTCCATTAATTTAGAGGGAATTTACTTTTATGCAGGATTTGCTTTTTTCTATAACTTAGCCCGCCAGCAAAAGATGCTGAAAACAAGTACAATGATTAGCTATATACAACGGGATGAGATGCAGCATACGTATTTTGTGAAGCAATTTATCCGTATTTTATTAGCGGAAAATAAGGAGCTCAATACTGATGAGAACATTGATTATATATACCAAACCATAAGTAAGGCGACAGAACTGGAAAAAGAATGGGCGCATTATATTTTAGCAGCTATTGACGGAATTGATTTAGATGAATTTGAGCAGTATGTAGAATATCTTGCTAACAAGCGGCTGCGCCAGTTAGGATTGAAAAATTTGTACGAGGAGAGAAACAACCCAATGCCATGGATTCATGTGTTCAGTGATGAAATGATCAATGAAACTAAGTCCGATTTCTTTGAACAAAAGGCGAGAACCTATTCAAAGGTAACCCAGTCAAATGGATTTGAAGAATTGTAGGTGAGTCAGATGCGAATAGCGATTGTGTATACATCGGTGACAGGTAACACGAAGGAATTGGCAGCATTGGTCCATGAACGTTTTACACTGCGTTCGGTGGATGTGGAGATTTTTCCAATTAAACAGTTTCCATTAAATAGTATTTCGGAATATGATGGGATTGCTATTGGAACGTATACATGGGGCAATGGCAGTATTCCAAGGGAGATGAAGAATCTCTTTTCAAAAATAGAGGAATTTGGCACCAAAAGACTATCGACTGCTGTGTTCGGTACCGGTGACAGCTTTTTCCCGTATTTTTGCGGGGCGGTGGATGCATTTCGTGACATGCTGTATGTTCGAACGAATTTAGCAGTTACGATGAAAGTGGAACAGAGACCGCAGTTTAAGGATGTGGCCAAGTGTTCAAGATTTGTAGAATGCTTGCTGGATCAGATTAGAAAAGAATTGGAAGTTGTGAGCAGATAAAGGCTTTATTTCCTGTAAATTCACGATAAATATGATAGAAATATCCCCTTTGGTGCCCGAGTAAGGGATTACTTCTATCAGTCCCTTCCCCTCTCCCTGAGGTTAGGCTTATGTGTGACCGTTCCATGTTACAAGCATGGAACGGCTTTTATAAATTTATCGTAGTTGTTGTTAACCTGGGATTGTTCACTTTTCCTGTAGAGTACTTAATTCCAATGATCCGGAATACTTAACGAAGGTGGTAACTTTGTGTGAACGTCACCAATGGCTGCATTAACCTGTGCTTGAGTTAGAAAAATACTTCCTTCAAGATTCGCCCCTCTTAAATCAGCATCTCTAAAATCAGCACCAATAAGATCTGTTTCTCTCATATCCGTTTTTCTGAGGTCGGCCGCAATTAGCATCGCCCCCCTTAAATTAGCACCCCTAAGATCGGCACCGTGTAATTTTGCGCCAATCAAGTCACGTTTTCTATTAATTTTAATTTCCTTATTTGGTATATTCGCCCGCACAAGTTTACTTGCCCGCAGAAGCAAGGTATTGACACCTGCCCTATGTTCTGAAACATCAATGTCTAAAATGTCTTTCGGTTTCAAACCAGTAAGATCCTCCGTTTTATCGATGGCAGTCTGTAAATCTTCTTGAATCGGATTGGTATCGTCTATATGAAGTGCTTCATACAAGTAATAAAGCATCTCATGAAGCTGCTGCATAATTGGAAAAACATCAAACATTTCCCCAGCTAATGCAGAGTCATTTCGCCAATCGTTTCCACCATAAGTAACTTGGGATACCTTCTGACCGGCGCCAAAGCATTCATATACAGCACAGCCTTTAAAGCCTTTTTTTCTAAGCTCCTTATGAATGCCGCAACGAAAGTCTGATTGCAAGTTTCGACAAGGAGTGCCCCCATTTTTGTTAAACGCGAAATCTGCAGACTTCACATAAGGCAAAGCGACACAGCACAAACCAAAACAACTTTCACAGTCAGCACTTAATTGAGTTTGAATATTGTCTTTGTCTGTTGATGGATGAGACAATATGTACACTTCCTTTAATGATAAATTAACGATACTATTATCATGAAAAATTATAATTAACTTGTCAAGATTTTTTCTTTTTATATTTTTCTTGAAACATTTATGGAAAACGCTTACAATAATAACTAAGAATATTCAAACTCTTGAGGTGTTCTTATGCTATGCAGTTCTCATTTAATAAAAAATAGATTTAGGGCAGAGGCTTTGGTTACGTAACCAAAGCCTCTTTTACTTTGTGCGCTTTATTATGATAAAGCGGTGCTATGGAGGTGTAAAAAGATGATTACGTTAACTGGTAAAACATTGACATTAGAAGAGATAAAACGTGTTGTTTTTGAAAATGAAAAGGTAGCCATAGAAAATGATGCAATCCAGAAAATTAAGCACAACAGACAGACGGTAGAAACCATGATCAATGGAAAAAAAACAATGTACGGCATTAACACGGGTTTTGGGAAATTTAGTGATGTGGTTATTGCTGAAGAAGATTTGGAGAATTTGCAGCTGAATCTGATTCATTCCCATGCATGCGGTGTGGGGAATCCCTTTTCAGAGGAAATTAGCCGCACGATGTTATTGTTGCGGGCAAATGCATTATCACAGGGATTTTCAGGGGTAAGGACAGAATTAGTTCAGCAGCTTGTGGATTTGGTTAATGCATCGATACATCCAGTGATTCCTGAACAAGGGTCATTAGGTGCAAGCGGGGATTTGGCACCACTTTCCCATCTGGCTTTGGCCTTATTAGGGGAAGGGGAGGTTTTTTACAAGGGAGAACGGATTCATGCATCAGTCGCTTTGGCTGAAGAAGGGATTGCCCCATTAAAACTAAAAGCTAAAGAAGGGCTTGCATTAATTAATGGTACACAAGCAATGACTGCCGTTGGGATTGTTACCTATTTAGAGGTTGAAAAATTACTATACCAAAGTGAACTTATTGCAGCTATGACGTTAGAGGGACTGCAGGGAATCATGGATGCATTTGATGCTGATCTGCACAAAGTTCGCGGCCACCAGGAGCAAATGGACGTTGCTGAACGAATTCTAGCAATTTTATCGGATAGCGGACTTACAACGAAACAGGGAGAATTGCGTGTTCAGGATGCCTATTCGTTAAGATGCATTCCGCAAGTACTTGGAGCATCGTGGCAAACAGTTCGTTACGCAAAAGATAAGCTAGTCACGGAAATCAATGCCGTGACAGATAATCCATTAATATTTTCTGCTGAAAACAAAGTCATTTCGGGTGGGAATTTTCACGGACAGCCAATAGCGTTTGCGATGGATTTTATTAAACTGGGAATCGCTGAAACTGGCAATATAGCGGAACGTCGTATTGAACGGCTCGTTAATCCGCAGCTAAACGACCTGCCAGCATTCCTCAGCCCTAATCCAGGTCTTGAGTCAGGTGCGATGATCATGCAATATAGTGCGGCATCACTTGTTTCTGAAAATAAGACATTAGCACATCCGGCAAGTGTTGACTCGATACCGTCATCGGCAAATCAAGAGGACCATGTAAGTATGGGAACAATCGCTGCCAGACACGCACTGCAAATGCTGCAAAATACGCGCCGTGTTGTTGCAATTGAGCTTATTTGTGCAATGGAGGCTGTCGAATTTCGCGGAATCGGCAAAATGGCACAACAGACAAAAGAGTATTACGAGAAAGTCCGAAATGTCGTTCCTTCGATTACAAAGGATCGTGTATTTTCGACAGATATTGAAAGATTGGCAGATTGGCTGAAGGATTCAGGGGAAAGCGGCGTCACACAAAATCTAGTAAGAGGGGGAGTTTTTCATGAATAAGGTTAAGGTCCAAGCTAAAAAAGGATTACAGCTTGAATGTAAAGGATGGGAACAGGAAGCGGCACTGCGGATGCTGTACAACAACTTGGATCCGGAGGTAGCTGAAAATCCAGAAGAGCTTGTTGTGTATGGCGGCATTGGAAAGGCAGCCCGTAACTGGGAGGCGTTCGACGCAATTGTAAACACATTACGAAACTTGGAAAATGACGAAACCATGCTCGTACAGTCAGGAAAGCCTGTTGGTGTTTTTAAAACGCACAAGCACGCACCAAGAGTACTGTTAGCTAATTCAAATCTCGTTCCCGAATGGGCAAATTGGGAGCATTTTCATGAACTCGATCAAAAGGGATTAATGATGTACGGCCAAATGACAGCGGGGAGCTGGATATATATTGGTACACAAGGGATTTTACAAGGAACCTATGAAACGTTCTCAGCACTTGCGAAAAAGCATTTCAATGGAACATTACGGCATACAATTACATTGACTGCAGGACTCGGCGGCATGGGTGGTGCACAGCCGCTTGCGGTTACGATGAATGAAGGGGTCGTTATTGCTGTTGAAGTGGATAAAAGCCGTATTGAAAAAAGGCTGAAAACAAAGTATTGCGATGTAATGACAGAAAGTATTGATGAAGCCATTGAACTGGCGAATGATGCGAAGAAACAGGGGAAAGCACTTTCGATAGCATTGTTAGGAAATGCGGCGGAAATTCATCATGAACTATTAAGCTGCAACATTGAAATTGACATTGTCACAGACCAAACCTCTGCCCATGACCCTTTAAATGGATATGTTCCTGTTGGGTATAGTGTAGAAGCTGCCGCTAAATTGCGTAAAGAAAATCCAAGTGAATATACAAAGCTTTCTAAAGCTAGCATGGCAAAACACGTGGAAGCAATGCTTTCCTATCAAAATAGAGGGTCAATTGTGTTTGACTATGGAAATAACATTCGTCAGGCTGCGAAAAATGAGGGGGTAGAAAATGCATTTGATTTTCCAGGTTTCGTTCCAGCCTATATTCGTCCACTATTTTGTGAAGGTAAAGGTCCTTTCCGCTGGGCAGCACTTTCTGGCGACCCGGAAGATATTTATCGCACAGATCAATTAATCAAAGAGCTTTTTCCAGAAAATGAAGCACTGCTGCGATGGATTGATATGGCCCATGAGCGGGTCGCATTCCAGGGGTTACCCTCCCGCATTTGCTGGTTAGGTTACGGTGAACGGGTAAAAATGGGTCTTGCTATCAATGAGCTAGTTAAAAAAGGTGAATTGAAGGCACCTATCGTAATTGGCCGTGATCATCTGGACTGTGGTTCTGTTGCATCACCAAATCGGGAAACAGAAGGAATGAAGGACGGAAGTGATGCTGTAGCCGACTGGGCAATTCTAAATGCATTGATTAATACCGCAGCGGGTGGTTCCTGGATTTCGTTCCATCATGGTGGTGGTGTTGGTTTGGGGTACTCACTTCACGCGGGGATGGTCGCTGTTGCAGACGGTACCGATTTGGCAAAGGAACGATTAGAACGAGTCCTGACTACGGATCCAGGAATGGGCGTTATCCGTCATGCTGATGCAGGGTATGAAAAGGCAATTGATTTTGCGGACGAACATGACATTACGGTACCGATGAAGAAATAGGAGGTTTTATAGATGCAAGCTGATTTACTTATAACAAATATTGGTCAATTACTGACAATGGATAAAGAAGGACCCGTAAAAGGGAAAAATATGAATGATTTGCATGTTATGGAAGATGCTGCAGTTGCAATAAAGGATGGGAAAATTGATTGGATTGGTTTAACTGACGAAGCATCCAGTATTCAAGCCGTGAAAACAATCGATGCTAAAGGGAAACTTGTCACACCAGGACTTGTCGAGCCGCATACACATTTAGTTTTTGGTGGATCACGTGAAGCGGAAATGGCGTTGAAGCAGCAAGGTGTACCCTATTTAGAAATTTTAAAGCAAGGTGGCGGGATTTTATCAACGGTTAATGCGACAAAACAAGCATCCTATGATGAACTTTTGCAGAAGGCGTTATTCCATTTAGATCGAATGGCAATACACGGAATCACTACGGTCGAGGCGAAAAGCGGTTATGGGCTAGACAAAGAAACCGAGTTAAAGCAATTGAACGTTGCAAAAGAAGCAAATGTCAGGCATCCATTGGATATCGTATCTACCTTTTTAGGTGCCCATGCAATACCGCCACAATACAAGGAAAAACCGGAAGCATTTCTGGAGTCCATGAGTGAATTGTTTGCTGAAATTAAAGAAAATAACTTAGCAGAGTTCGTGGATATTTTTACAGAAACAGGCGTGTTTTCCGTTGAACAATCAAGACACTACCTGCAAAAGGCAAAAGATTACGGCTTTGGTGTAAAAATTCACGCAGATGAAATTGATCCATTAGGCGGGACGGAGCTTGCTGTTGAAATGGGTGCAATCAGCGGGGATCATTTAGCGGTTGCGTCTGACGAAGGAATCAAGCGGTTGGCGGCGTCAGATACAATTGGCGTAATTTTGCCGGGAACAAGTTTTTATTTAGGAAAGGATACGTATGCTCCAGCCCGGAAGATGATTGATAATGGTGCAGCCGTTGCAATTTCGACCGATTTTAACCCAGGAAGCTCGGTGACCGAAAACCTGCAATTAATCATGTCCATTGCAGCATTGAAATTAAAGCTGTCACCAGCAGAAATATGGCATGCCGTAACAGTTAATGCAGCACATGCAATTGGAAGAGGTGATCGAGCGGGGGCGATTGCTTTAGGACGAAATGCAGATGTCGTCATCTGGGATGCACCGAATTATATGTACATTCCATACCACTATGGGGTCAATCATGTAAACACGGTCATTAAAAATGGAACAGTGCTGCATGAAAGGCAGGAGATCCAATATGACAGCATTGCGTCATTTTAATAAACCTTCCAGGCAGGGCAATTTATAAAGGTAGTCATGTGATTTATAGTAAAGGAGCAATTACAAGCAGGAAACCCGGGATAACCGTTAGTATGTTAGTTTAAGATTTCTTCAAGGCAAATAAATCAAAAAAAGGAGGCTGTTAAATCAACAGTCTCCTATCATGCATTCTGTTCTTCAATATCATCTAACGAGATCCAGTCTTCTGCCCAATTTTGGATTTCTTTAATGACTGGTTCAAGAGCTTTACCTTTTTCTGATAACGAATACTCGATTCGAACTGGGAATTCGGAGTAAATATTTCGCTCAACAATTCCTTCTTTTTCTAGCATTTTCAGTCTATCAGAGAGTAATCTTCCGCTGATTGGCAAGTCTGCTTCCATTTCCGAGAAACGTTTTGTACCTTTTAGAAGCTCAAATAATATAAGCCCGACCCAACGTTTGCTCATTAGCTGCATAGCACTTTCAAAACGCGGACACAATTCTTCCATGAAGACCACCTCTCTTAGATATAGTAATTACGAAAAGTAACCTAATATAATCATAACACAACATGTCAATTGCGTAAATCGGTTATCCATTTTATTTGTAAAGGTTTTTACGGTCTTTTTTGTTACATAATTGTAAAAATTATTTGGTTATTTGTTGATTTTATGAAATAATAACGGTACACGAAATATTTTTGAATAAAAAATGGAGGTAAAAGTATGGCAGACCAACGTACACAGGAGAAATATGCAGAATTAGCATTGAAAACAGGTGTCAACCTGCAAAAAAATCAGGCACTAATGATAAATGCACCGATTGAGGGAGCAGACTTTACAAAAATTGTCGCTCGTAAAGCCTATGAATTAGGTGCAAAAGATGTACATATTAATTGGGTTGATGATGAATTAACACTGTTAAAATATGAAAATGCCCCAGACGAAGTGATTGCAGACTATCCGGAATGGAAGGTAAAATTGCATGATACATTTGCCGAGGATGGTGCCGCAGTGCTGAATATCCGTTCAACAAACCCGGATTTGCTGAAGGAAATTGATCCATCCCGTGTTGCAAAATCGACTAAAGCTGCAGCAGAAGCAATGAAAAATTTTCGTCAATATACCATGAATGATCGTATTACATGGTCCATTATTTCCATTCCAACTGGAGATTGGGCACAAAAAATTTTCCCTGAAAAATCGAAAGAAGATGCAGTTGCTAGTCTTTGGGATGCAATTGTAAAAATTGTTCGTGTTGATAAAGACGATCCAATTGCTGCATGGGAAGAACATAATGCTGCATTAAAAACCGCTCGTGAGTTATTAAATAAGAAAAACTACAAAAAATTACTATTCAAAGCACCTGGAACAAATTTAGAAATGGAGCTGCCGGAGGGCCATATTTGGAAGGGCGGATCCGCTGTTTCTGAAAAAGGTATTACATTTAATCCTAATATGCCGACAGAAGAAGTATTCTCTATGCCGCACAAGTATGGTGTTAACGGCACTGTATCAAGTACAAAACCGCTAAACTATGGCGGTAGCCTAATCGATAATTTCAGCCTTACATTTAAAGAAGGAAAAGTTGTTGATTATAAAGCGGAGCAAGGGGAAGACACACTAAAACATTTGCTGGAAACAGATGAGGGTGCCAGCAGATTGGGTGAAGTAGCACTTGTCCCACACGAATCACCAGTATCACAATCAGGATTAATTTTTTACAACACACTATTTGATGAAAATGCATCATGTCACATTGCGCTAGGGAAGGCATACCCTACTAATTTAAAGGGTGGTGCAAAAATGGATGAAGACGAGCTTGATAAGCATGGGGTAAATGACAGCCTAACACATGTTGACTTCATGATTGGCTCTGAAGAATTAGACATTGATGGTGTTAAGGAAGATGGCAGTACGGAAGCTGTGTTCCGAAATGGGACCTGGGCATTTGATATTAAATAATTTTATAAAAAACGAGCGCATGGACAGCGCTCGTTTTTTTTTATGTTACACCTTCACGGGAATGGGAACATCAGCAAAGGCTTCATTGAGTAAACCTACATCAACCCATTCTTTACCAAAACAGCTTTTATTTTCGTATAACTGTACTCTTCAGGTAAAGCCTCTCGCAATGGTTTTAATTTAGGTTCCTCAATCTCCTCGCGTGCAGCAAGAACCATTTTCTCCTCCTCCTCATTAAAAAAGATATTCCATGCAAGTGGATACCCATCCTTGAATGCCTTAAAAATATGACCCTCTATCGTAACCTGTGATAAACCTCGAATAACCGCGATATCTTTTATTGATTTTCCGGATTGGAACATTTGATAGCTGACAATATGACTTGGACCCTCATCATCTTTCTTTTTCGCGGGATTCGGTTTTACTGAAGCACCACCAATTCGTATCTTAGGCTTAACGTCCGGATTACCCGCACGCCATTCAACAATCGTACGCAAAAATGCCTCGCCATATTGCTCATATTTCTTCTCACCAACACCTTTAATGGTAAGCATGTCTTCTTTTGAATCGGGGAAATATCGGCTGAGTTCCTTTAACGTTGCATCAGAGAACAACACATATGGCGGGACTTTTTTCTCGTCGGCCATTTTTTTTCGTAATGCGCGCAGAATTTGGAACAATTCTGCGTGATAATCTGTTTCCCCATTTGTTGGAATCGGCGCTGTGTAAATCCATACCTTTTTTCTTCCTTTAAGTATGTCAATGGATTCCTGATTTAATTTTAACGTTGGAAATTTGCCTTCTTCCGTATCAAGAAATTTCTCGGCAACTAAAAAATGAATCCATTCTGTTAACTCTTTTTCTGTATAAGCGGACAAAATACCGTAAGTGGTAATTTTGTTCAAACCAAACTGGTTAATTTTTTTATCGTTTGATCCTTTCAATACCTTTGCAGTCATCCCGACACCAAATCGTTCACCCATCCGTTTAACACAAGATAATATCATTTGTGCTTCTTCCGTGATATCAGATCGTTCTTGGCGGTTCATACAATTGCTGCATCTTTTACAGGTTTCCGTATGGGCGGTATCATTAAAATAATCTAAAATAAATGTGGTTAAGCAACTATGTGTATGACAATAATTGATCATCGCTTGCAATTTTCGATATTCAGCTCGTTTTGCTTCATCATCCATTTGCGATTGCTCAATCAAAAATTTCTGCAGCTGAACATCCTGTGGTGAAAATAGCAAAATACAATCACTCGGTTCCCCATCTCGTCCGGCACGTCCGGCTTCCTGGTAATACGATTCAATTGTCATTGGCATTGCATAATGGATTACGTACCTAACATTCGATTTATCGATTCCCATCCCAAATGCGTTTGTTGCAATCATAACGGTTTTTTCATCCTGGATAAATGCTGCTTGAGAATGCTTTCGTTCATCTTCAGTAAGTCCAGCATGGTATTTTGCAGCAGCAATCTCTCTCCTTGTCAGCTGTTCGTACAATGCATCAGCCTGTTTTCGAGTAGCCGTGTAAATGATCCCCGATTCTTCTTTATGCTCTTGTAAAAATGAACGGATATAAATTGCTTTGTCCTTTCCTTTGACAATATGAAATGATAGGTTTTCCCGTTCAAAACCAGTATTAATCACACAGTCTTTTTCAATATGTAACAATGATTGAATATCTGATATAACTTCCTCTGTAGCGGTTGCAGTTAGTGCCATGAATACAGGAATATTTGATAACTGTTTTAAATTCGGAACTATTGACCTGTAGCTTGGCCTGAAATCATGTCCCCATTGGGAAATACAATGTGCCTCATCAAACGCAACCAAGGATAGCGGGATACGTTTTACCGCGTTTACAAATGATGCCGAGTCAAATCGCTCAGGTGCAACATAAACAAATTTATAACGTCTATTTTCCAGATTGCGGAGGCGCTCATGCTGTTCGGCAGTGGAAAGGGAGCTATTTATAAATGTGGAAGGTATGCCTAGTGAATTTAAGGCATCGACCTGATCTTTCATTAATGATATTAATGGAGAAATAATGATTGCTGTTCCGTCGAGTGACAGACCAGGGATTTGATAGCACAATGATTTACCGCCGCCAGTGGGCATTACAGCAAGTGTGTTTTTTGTTTGTAAGATGTTGTCGATTGTTTCCTGTTGGCCTGGACGAAATGTTTCATAGCCAAAATATGTTTGCAGTATTTTCTCTTCTTTCGTGATCATGACGATCCTCCTCTACTTCTCTAATCGTAACATATTTTTTTATGTCAAGAAGCGGATTTTGAGAAATCGAATTTTGGGTTATTTTGTTGCTTGGTTTTTTAATTTTATCTTTATTCAAATGTCCAATTTTGAAGTCTATGTTAAATTGAATTTATATCATATTTTTCTAACTCTTACTGTGACTTTTATAACCAGAATACGTCTAAATATAGAATTTATGAGATAGGGGGGTGAACGGTATTTTGTCGGGCAATAAAAAAAGTGAAATTACAGAGTGGTATCATCAATTCAGTGATTCGATATTTAAATATATCTGTTTGATGATTCATGATTATCAACAAGCTGAAGATTTAACCCATGAAACATTTATTAAAGCTTATAAGTATTACAATTCGTTTGAACACAAATCAAATCCTAGAACATGGTTATTCAGTATTGCTCATAACATTACTATTGATTTTTTAAGGAAAAAGAAACCGCTAAGGATTATTGCAGATATTCTTTTAACAAGGGAAGATTCAAATCCATTACCTGCAGATATTGTAGAAATAAAGGAAAATTCAAAGGAATTATATAATGCAATAAGTAATCTCAAAGAATCCTATCGAGAAGTGATTATTATAAGGAAAATAAAAGGTTTTTCAATAAAAGAGACAACCGAAATACTAAATTGGTCTGAAGGTAAAGTGAAAACTACCCTGTATAGGGCTATACAAGCATTGGAAAAACAACTCATTAAGGAGGGGTTTTTAAATGAAAAAACAATTTAAAGATGAATCTTATTTTGATGATTTATTTAAAAAACTAGATGAAGATATAATTTGGAATCAAAAACGGAAGAATAAGCTTCAAAACAAAATTCTGTCGAATATAGATACATATGGTCATCAAAATAGAATAGTTAATGGTCTTAAGTATGCTTCAAGCATTGGAGTTCTTATAGTTTTATTATTTATTGGGTATAACTATTTTTCACATAGTATTACTTCAAATAATGCTAATGTACCTATAAGGGATGATCAATCGGAGAACCAGTTCGTTATGAATAATGAAAACGAAAATAAATCTAATGATATTAAGGAATTTCCAAAAGTCGAAACTAATATGACTAAAGAAGAATTAGCAAAAGAAATAGACTTGCGTTTACCAAATATCCCAAAAGAATTGATCCCAAAATATATAATGAGAAAATCTCGTGACGATTTAATTTCAGCAGAAGTTCATTATATTGACCAACCGGATCTATTTATAAGGTTTGATCAAAGTGAACTCATTGAAAGCAAGAAAAAGGTTATTCAAAAAGTAGAAGAAGAAATGTATAAGAAAGAAGACTTAATGAAGCTTGAAATTAAAGGATATCCTTCATTTCTACATCTTGAAGGGGAATCTTCTTCTTATTACAGCTCAATCCATATTGTTACAAATAGGTATTTCTTTACATTAACCACTCATGGGCTTGATCGAAAAGAAATAATCCAAATAGCTAACTCCATTGATTTATCGGGATTGTAATAAATCTATAATAATTAAGAGGCTGGCATAAAAACTTTAGGAAACCAAATAATATCAATTCCAAAACCTATCAATTAAATTTGTTTTCAACCTATGTCCCGGCCTCTTAATAATTATACCTATTTTGATATCTAACTCTTAAATTAAATGCTTAGGATTCAACATTCCACGAAACAAATACCCAATCAATCCACCAATAATCGCCGGAACAACCCAGCCTAATCCAAGCGAGAAGAATGGCAGCTTTTCCATGATTGGCGTTATGCTGTTCAGCTCGAAACCAAATGCGACTAATCCGTCGTACAAGCTTGTAATAGCTGTTAATAAAATTGCCCCGCGATAAACGGCTGCAGATCCATTAAATAACTTTTGCGTAAATGTTAACAATATAAGTACAATTGCTATTGGATATATAAATACAAGTACCGGTACTGAGTAGCTGATAATTGTATTTAACCCTTGATTTGCGATAAGATAACTTGCGATCGTAACAATAAGAATGATCCACTTATAGGCTATCTTAGTAATTTTCATAAAAAACTGGCCGCATGCAACGACTAAACCTACAGATGTAGTGAAACATGCAAGCGTAACGATTATGCCAAGTAATAATGCACCAAAGTTACCGAACATTAGACCTGCTGCATTGGATAAAATATCGCCGCCGTTACTGTAGGAGCCGGTTGCAGCCATTTTTGCACCAATCCAGCCGATGGAGCCATAAACAGTAATTAAGCCTATACCTGTAATTAAGCCGGCTTTTAATGTTGATCTTACTAGTTCTGGTTGTGTAGTAACACCGCGTTCCTTGAATGCATTAACTACTATAATTCCAAAAGCAAGTGCTGCAATCGCATCCATTGTTAGATAGCCTTCTACAAAACCCGTGAAAAGCGGGGAATCTGAATATTTATCTGATGGTTGAGATAGCGGGCTATCCAATAACAGAAATCCGCCGACACTCAGTGCCACGATTGCGATTAAAAGAATCGGTGTAAGGTATTGCCCAATCCGGTCAACCATTTTGGAGGGATTTAAACTTACGACAAAGACTAAAATGAAAAATATCGTTGTAAAAATGAACAGACTTGCAGCTCCGTTCGATGTAAATGGTTCAACACTCATTTCGAATGCAACCGTTGCAGCGCGCGGTATTCCAAAAAATGGGCCAATAGCAAGATATACTATAGAAGTAAAAATAAGTCCAAATAATGGATGAACCTTGTCTGCCAACTCACGGGCATCATTCTTTACAAATGAGATTGCAGTTACTGCTAGAATCGGTAATCCCACTCCAGTAATAACAAATCCGATGATTGCAGACCAATAGGATGTACCTGAGTCAATTCCTAAGGTGGGCGGGTATATTAAATTACCTGCACCAAAAAATAATGCAAATAACATAAATCCTATAATAAAGGTGTCTTTATTCATGTTGAAAGTCCTCCTGCTATGATTCATCCTTGTTGGAGAGCGATTCCAGCGTGCTATATTTTCTATATTATCAGACAATTTTGCTGGCAATTATTTTATGCATGCTTAGAAGCAAAATTAATCGTACAAGATTAACAAATGCTTGTCAATGCAGCGAATGAAAGAGTTTTGACATTTGTATGACAGGGGTAATTGATTTTGTTTATCAATTTAATGGGTAAAATTGTTTACATTGATTCTATATGAATATAAAATGTTTTTATATTATGAAGGGATATGGGGGTATGATATGTTTCCATCACTTTTGTTTGAAATAATGCTAATAGGCTTTCTGGGAATCGGTTCCCAATGGCTGTCATGGCGTTATCGTATGCCAGCTATTGTTGTCATGTCTGTGGCGGGCTTGTTAGTGGGACCTATATTTGGAATTATGAACCCCGAGGAAGACTTTGGGGAATTATATAAACCAATAATCACAGTGGCAGTTGCCATCATTCTATTTGAAGGAAGCTTGAATTTAAATTTTAAAGAACTGCGAGGCCTTGGTCGCCCATTAATGCGTATTGCAACCATTGGAGCGTTTATTGCTTGGATTGCGGGCTCGTTGACAGCACATTATATTGCAGGGCTCTCTTGGGCAGTTGCATTTGTCATCGGCGGCTTATTTATCGTAACCGGTCCGACAGTAATTTTGCCTTTACTACGCCAATCAAAACTGAAACCAAGACCAGCGAAGATTTTAAAATGGGAAGGGATTATCGTTGATCCTATTGGAGCATTACTCGCGGTATTTGCATTCGAAATCATTGCATATTTAACTGCACATAACCCTGATGGTTCAGCATTGCTCATGTTTTTTGCTGCATCCATTTTTGCAGCAATTCTTGGATGGGCATCTGGTAAAGGAATTGGCTGGATGTTTGAAACGGGCAATATTCCAGAATATCTGAAATCACCAGCAGTATTTGTTGTCGTCATTACATGCTTCACGATTGCAGACGAGGTTATGCATGAAACAGGACTATTGGCTGTTACTGCAATGGGTATGACGCTTGCGAATATGGGAATAAGCTCTGTTGAAGATATGCGCCATTTCAAAGAAAACCTATCGATTCTGCTAATTTCAGCAATTTTCATTATGCTTGCTGCTTCATTGGATTTAGATACGTTATTGCATATATTCAGTCCAAATATTATCGGATATGTATTGTTGATGATGTTTCTTGTACGCCCATTGTCGATATTTCTATCAACTATCGGCACAGATATATCGCTGAATGAGAAAATCTTAGTGGGCTGGATAGCACCAAGAGGTATTGTTGCATTAACCGTATCCAGCTATTTTGCGGCCATATTAGGAGAGGCTGGTTATGAAGATGCTTCTATTATTACAACGTTAACATTTGGCCTTGTATTTTTCACCGTTGTTGCACACGGGTTTTCCATTAGCTGGCTGGCAAAGAAGCTTCACCTGTCAATGGAAGGAAGACCTGGAACAATTATTGTCGGGAGCAATGGATTTACTGTTGAACTGGCAAAATCGCTTGCAAAATCGAAAGTCCCGGTTATTATCGTTGATGAATCATGGGAAAGATTGCGTAAAGCACGTGAAGCGGGAATTCCATTTTATCACGGTGAAATGCTGTCTGAACAAACCGAATACCATTTAGATACAACACCTTATGAATACTTAATCGCGGCAACAGATTTCCATTCCTACAATGCACTTGTATGTACAACATTTATGCCGGAGTATGGCAGGACAAATGTATTTAAAATAAGTCCGTACAAACAGATCGACAGCAAGGATACAAATGATATCGTGAATAAGATTGGCGGCCGAATTTTATTTGGAGAAGAATTATCAGCTGATGATTTAACAACGAAAATCACATCTGGCTTTGGATTCAAGCAAACGGCAATTACGGAACAGTATAATTACAATCGCTATCTTGACGAACGAGATGAAGAAGCTGTACTTCTATACTTTATTAAGCCATCTGGTAAAATTGTTTTTTACACTGAAGAAATGAAATCGACACCAGAATCAGGTGATACAGTTGTGAGTTTGTCACCACAGGATAAGAAAATTCAAGCAAAATTAGAAAATAGACGAAACAATAATGGCAATCAATGAAAAACAATGGAGATCCGCATATGCGGTCTCCATTGTTTTTAAATATAGCATGTGCAAGAATAAGGACGAGTAAATCTGCACATTAAAAGCCAGTCACTTGCTGTTACTGTTCATCAAGCTCATCTAGCCTGCGATTCATTAATTTTATTTCTTCCTCTAGTTCGATAAGTTTTTCTTCGGCTGTTGACGTTCTCCCGCCGACCAGCACCAATTTCTCCATGTCCGCCTGGATTCGAACATAATCAGACTTAAGCTCCGCAAGCTTTGCCTCAATCTCTTTTTTAGTCATTGTTATCACTCCTATATATTATTTTATCGGATTTACCCTTTACATGAAAGGATAATAGGTTATGATTAACTATTAAAAAGGGGAATCCAAATGAATATAACAGTTGTTTCTTCGCCGGAAGTTTTTGCAGAAAAGGCCGAATCATTACTATTAAAAAAAGAAGCATGTAATAACTTAATGCTTGGCTTGTTAAATAGACTATTAGAAAATGGTAAAACAAATGCAGAATATTACTTAGGGTACGTTGAAATTAATAATCAGGTAATATTTGCATTTATGCGGACAGCGCCAAATAATTGGATAATGGCTGATGTAGACCATGTAGCAGATTCTGTTATTGCATCTGTTGCGAATTTTATGTTTGAAAATAATCTGGAAGTACCCGGAATACTTGGGCCTGTCAGATCTACAAATTTATTCGTGAACAAATGGACTGAACTGACGGACGGGAATGCAAGTGTACATATGGAGCAGCTCATTTACCAATTGGACAAGGTAAACCATGTTCCGATGACTGATGGAATCCTAGTTGAGGCGAATCGCGCACATCACGCATTACTTACACAATGGCTGGAACAGTTTGGTTTACAAGCGAACGAAACAATCACCGCGTCAAAGGCAGCACGAACTGCAATAAATTTCATTAACAATCGCACTGTTTATCTTTGGGAGGTTGAAGGCGTACCTGTTTCAATGGTAAATCAATCAAGAAAGACAAAGCATGGAGCTACGATAAATGCTGTATTTACTCCAGATGAATTTAAACGTAAAGGGTATGCAACCAGTGCTGTTGCAGCATTATCAAGGAGGATACTTGAAGACGGCTTCCAATTTTGCAGCCTATACACGGATAAAGCAAACCCAACATCGAATAGCATCTATAAAAAAATTGGCTATTATGTTGTTGGGGACTCGATTGTATATAAGTTTAACTAAAAAGGGTGCAGGAGAGCAGGAACATCGGCAGGAGAGCATCTTAAAATATCTAAAATTAGCTGTAAGGATTACAAAAACCAAAAAAATCCGAACTAATTAAAGAAATTATAGTTCGGATTTTTTGACCAAAATACCTTTTCAAGCCACTTTATATTAATGCATCCTCTTTAGATTTCTTCGAGTCTTGATAAGTTGTATAAAAATGGACAATGATTGTTTTTACAACTGCATAGAATGGAACAGCGAAAATAATTCCTAGGAATCCAGCAATACTCCCCGCTGCTAAAATCAAGGTAATAATCGTCAACGGATGCAATGATAATGCGCGCCCCATTATATTAGGCGAAATTAGGTTACCTTCAATTTGCTGTGCCACGATCATAACGATTGCTACCCAAACGGCCATCATCGGATCCTGGAATACACCAACGATCATTGCCGGGATTACCGATATAAATGGCCCGATAAATGGAATGACACACATAAACATTCCAAACAGCGCTAATGTTAATGCGTATTCTAAATCAATTATTAAGTATCCAATAAATAATAGTATCCCAATACAAACACTGACTAGCAGCTGACCTTGAATGTAGGATGTTAATGCTTCATCAATTTTATGCAGCAGACTCCGGATGTTTGCTGCCTTCTTTTTACTAAAAATTTGCGTTACAAATGGAACAAATTTATCTCCATCCTTGAGCATGAAAAATAGGAAGAATGGAACCAGTACCAGGGAAAAAACAAAGCCGATTAATTGACTTACGAAACCGAAGATAAATGTCATGGCTCCTTCAACATAGGACTGTAAATTAGAGGTAATATCGTTTATTGTCTTCTCGATATTAGCTGGTATCATATCCTGGTTTGATTGCCAATATGTTATCAGATCCTGTGCACTTTTCACCCATTTAGGTATATTGTCAATTAAGTTGGTAAATTGTTTCTGTGCGATTGGTGCAATGTAATTTATAATCAAATAACCGACTAAGATTAACAATAAAAACACGATAAAAATGGCCAGCACACGGTGAACCTTATATTTTTCAAGAAACTTCATGATAGGCCTTGTTAAATAAAAGAGTACACCTGCCCCAACAACAGGAAAAGCAACGGCAGCCAAATATTTAAAGACAGGATCAAAAATAAAATCAGTTGCAGAAAGTAACAAGATTAATAGAAATACCAGAATAAACACTACTAATGTTTGAAACCAGCGTTTACCGTACAAACGAATCACACTTTCTTTTCATATATATTATTTCTATTTTAACCATAAAAAGTATTTATAGGAAGTAACTTTACTAGTTTTACCTGAAAAAAGTCAGTGTAAACCATTTTTCCTATAACAGATAGAATAAATAATCAAAGTATGCTAGAATTTGAACATATTGGTTACGTAAGAAGGGGATATGGTTTATGGTTGCGTGGGAGAAAGCATACGAAAAATGGACCTCATATGAAAATCTTGATCCTTCCTTAAAGAGGGACTTAGAAAATATAAAAAATAATCAGGAAGCATTAGAGGATGCATTTTATAAAGAGTTAACCTTTGGAACCGGTGGAATGCGCGGAATCTTGGGACCAGGAATCAATCGGATGAATATCTACACTATTAGAAAGGCTGTCAACGGTCTTGTGAGTTATTTGAAGGGAAATTGTGTAAATATTTACGATCGCGGTGTTGTTGTTTCCTATGATTCAAGATATATGTCACAGGAATTTGCATTGGAGACGGCAAAGGTACTTGGTGCGTACGGAATTAAAACATATGTATTCGATTCCTTGCATCCGACGCCATTATTGTCATTTGCAGTACGTTATTTAGGAACAGTAGCTGGTGTGATGATTACCGCAAGTCATAATCCGCCAGAATACAATGGATTTAAAGTATATAACGAAGACGGTGGTCAAATTACACCTGACGAGGCAAATGAAATTATTGCTTCCATTCAACAAACCGAAAATGAATTAACCGTTCCACATATGGAAAAAGCTGAATTGGAAGAAAAGGAGCTCTTAAATTGGGTGGGCAGTGAGATTGACAATGCCTATTTGGAACAATTAAAGCAAATTTCAAGGCTGGAACCAGGGGAATTAATGGCTGAAAAGGATCTAAAAATTGTTTTTACACCACTTCACGGTACGTCACACGATTTGGTGAAATTGGGTTTGGAACAGCTGAATTTTTCACAGGTCAATGTTGTAAAAGAACAAGCAATTCCCGATCCGGAGTTTTCAACAGTTGAATCACCAAATCCGGAAGAACATCAGGCGTTTACAATGGCAATGAAGCAAGGGAGAGAAATTGGTGCTGACATTCTAATCGGTACTGACCCTGATGCGGATCGTCTGGGAGTAGCTGTTCAGGATAATGCAGGAGGATATACTGTTTTAACAGGAAATCAGCTAGGGACATTATTGCTCGATTATATTCTTTCACACAGTGATAAAGCATTGCTGACAAACCCGCGGATGCTGAAAACTATTGTAACGACTGAGCTCGGTCGCGCAATTGCAGACCACTATGGTGCAGAAACAATCGATACATTAACAGGTTTTAAATACATTGGGGAAAAGATTCGTCAGTTCGATGCATCGGGCGAGACATTTGTGTTTGGCTTTGAAGAAAGCTATGGCTATTTAATCAGCAGCTTTGCCCGTGATAAAGATGCAGTTCAAGCTGCAATGATGGCTTGTGAGATGGCATATTACTGGAAAAAGCATGGAAAAACACTACTGGATGCACTTGATGTTTTATATGAAAGACACGGGTATTATTTAGAGGGAATGTCTTCTTTAACGTTAAAAGGGAAAGAAGGATCAGCGAAAATAGCTGAAATCATGGCAAATTTCCGTGAAAATCCTCTGTCGGAAATAGCGGGTTTAAAAGTTGAAGTGACGGAAGATTATTTATCAGGTCAACGAACCTTCCAAGCGTTTAATAGTAAAATTGAAGCGATTGATCTGCCTAAAGAAAATGTAATCAAATTAAAACTAGAAGAAAATAGCTGGGTTTGTCTTCGTCCGTCCGGTACAGAGCCAAAAATAAAATGCTATTATGGTGTATGCGGGAAAACAAAGGAAGAAAGTGCTATCCAATTAGCTGCATTAAAAGAATCGATGAGCGGAATTATTAAATAAAAATGCTCTCATAATTAATTGAAAAAATAAGCAGACGTTGCCGGCTGCTTATTTTTTTCTGTTTTTGGGTAAAGGTAATTAGGACTGGGGAGGAATGGATAGAATGCCAATAAAACTTAAACGAATTTATGATAATTACAGTGAGGATGATGGTGTACGTGTTCTAGTTGATCGTGTCTGGCCAAGGGGGATTTCCAAAGATAGTGCTAAGCTTGATAATTGGATGAAAGAAATTGGACCAACAACGGAGCTCAGAAAATGGTTTAGTCATGATCCAGACAAATATGAAGCGTTTAAGCAAAAATACAAAAAAGAGCTTGAAAGTGGTGATCAACAGGCCGAACTTGAAAAATTAAAGGAAATTACGAAGGACCATCATAAGGATGTTACATTGCTATATGCGGCAAAGGATAAGGAGCATAATCAAGCACAGGTATTGAAGGAGATATTGGACCATCAGTAAAAGTAAATACGAAGGCAGTCCGAATTTACTGGCAGCCTTCGTGTTATACTAAGCAGCATGCAATGAAGGTACAATTTATGCAGTAAAACACACTTTCCAACTATTAATTTCCACTATTGGAAGCAGCTGCAGCGGCTGTTGTTGCAGTAACAGCTGCCATCATCGCTGCCTGTTGTGCTTGCATGATTGTTTCCATCGTTGTATACATACTCGTTTCAGCCAAACTGGAATGTGTTAGTATTTCACTCGTAAAAAGGTTTACCGCCATTATAAGGTTTATATCCTTTTGCCACTTTATTTCACGATTAAGCTCTTGATAAATATGTGAGATCATCGCCATGTCTAATTCCTCATATGGGAGAAGAGCAAGCATGCCTATTACAGGATAGTACATTTTTTTAGGTTTAATCGACACTTCAGCGAATGCATCATACACTCGGACAGAATGGTTTACAAGTGAACTTTTATTTTCTGAACGACCCAAAGATAGAATATGACTTAAAAACTGGAGTTCATTTCCCTTACTGAATTGATGCTCATGTAAACTGTTATAATACATTTCCATTCGTTCAATTAATTCTTCCGCCGTTCCATCCTCATATGCAAGCAATGTTGCTAAGGGATAATCATCTTGAGACGTTAAAAACATATGCTCTTTCTTCATCAGATCATAGATTTTCTTTGATCTGCTGATTATTGATGCTTGGTTCGTTGTATTAGCCCCATTTGTGATGATTACGGTTGCGGCAAGGTACGTAAAGGTTCCGCTTTTAAACCCTGCATGCTTCATTTGACCATATAAATCAAATAACGCTTCAACCTGCTCTTCAGGGTTATCAAAATGGACATCTAGCATTGCGGCGGTAGTAAATCTTGGATAGGATCGCATACTGGAAAACATACCGGCATTACCTTTTAGCTTATCGGCAATATCTAAAAGTCGTTCGATCCGCAGTTCTTTACGATTAATCATATATTGACTTGCAATCATCATTAATATGCCTTTATCTGAAACCTTCCATTTCATTTTATTTTTCAGTTCCTCATAAATTCGGATATATTCAGATAGTTTATACTGCATGTAGTCACGTCCTTTTCCACTGGCTATTGTAAATTACGGAATGAATACGCAAAAGGTTTCATTCACGCATTCGGATAAGCACTTAAATGGTTAATTAAAATGATCGATGGTATAGTGGTGTCAAATTACTTGTTTAGAGGTGATCATATGCCTGAACATCATTTTCATTTGAAAGCGGAATGGCCAGGTGGACGAAACAGTACGGGATACATTGAAGCTGGGAATTTACAAACTAAGATTTCAATTCCCCCTGAAATGGACGGACCAGGTGTTGGGACCAACCCAGATGAAATGTTACTCGGGGCGGCTGCTACTTGTTATGTTATAACACTAGCTGCAATGATTGAACGGTCGAATTTACCCCTTCAGGAAATGTCACATGAATCAGAGGGTATTGTTGATGTGACGAATGGGGTTATTACGTATAAGAAAATTATTCATAAGCCAACAGTTGTACTAACCGCTGAAGCAACGGAGGAAGATTACAGCAAGTTAGAAAAGCTAGTAAAAAAAGCGGAGACAAGCTGCATGATCTCACGGGCAATTAAGGGAAATGTTGAGATTGAATTGGAGGAAACAATTAATTAATAATGGGCAAATACATATTTTTTATGTGTATTTGCTCTTTTACATTGTAGTTTCTGTTAGCTCTCGCCTGAAATGAACTATACACCAAAGTCTCGTGATTAGTACCTTTTCAAACGTATTGAGGTATCAAGATTTTTGGTTTCATTTTTACCTCGAATTAATTTCTTGACATATTACACGCTGCCCAAGTATAGTATTTAAAGCATACTATATATATCGGAATTATGCACTTTGGTTTCGGGTTTATAGGAGAAAGAATTTGCTTATTTTTTTTGGGTAACTATCACCATTGACAAAAAGTAAGCATAATTAACAATAAGACATTAATAAGGGGGTAATACAAATGGAATTAGTATCTATCATCGTGAACATCGCAATATTAGTAGCAATTATTGGTCTTCTTATCTGGATGCAAAAGAAACACCTATCATTTAGTAAGCGTGTGTTCACGGGTTTAGGTCTAGGTATCGTGCTTGGTGCCATATTACAGGCAGTTTATGGCACAGGTTCAGAAATTTTAACACAGACGACAGATTGGTATAATATCGTTGGCCGCGGGTACATCAGTTTACTTATGATGATCGTTGTACCGCTTGTAATGGTTTCAATTATCCAATCCATTATTAATCTGAAAAAAGGTTCAGATTTAGGAAAAATGTCAGCCTGGATTATTGGTCTTCTAGTAGGAACGGCAATGATAGCAGCAATTGTAGGAATTGGAAGTGCTGCATTGTTTGACCTTAATGCTGATCAAATTGAAGCGGGGCAAGCGGAAAACGATCGAGGGGCGATGCTTGAATCGACGTTAGGTGAAGTTGAAAATATGTCAACGCCTGAGAAAATTCTAAGCTTTATTCCTTCAAATATCTTTTTAGATATGACACAGCAAAGGTCAACATCTGTAATTGCGGTTGTAATCTTTTCCATTATTGTCGGTATTGCAGTTTTAGGATTGCGCAGGAAAAATCCAGAACAGGCAGAGGTGTTTACAAAAATAGTAAATTCGCTTTACGCAGTAGTAATGAGAATCGTTACATTAGTACTGAGATTAACACCATTTGGTATCCTGGCACTAATGGCAAATACAGTAGCAAATACGGACGTGGCGGGTATTATTGAACTGGGCAAATTCGTTATTGCATCCTATGTGGCAATCATCGTCATGTTTATTATCCATTTAGTCTTGGTTGGAGTATTTGGATTAAATCCAATGACTTATTTGAAAAAAGTATTGCCAGTATTAAGCTTTGCATTTACGTCAAGGTCAAGTGCCGGTACTATCCCATTAAATATTCAGGCACAGCGAAATTCACTTGGTGTTGACTCAGGGATTGCGAACATGTCAGCATCATTTGGAGCTACAATCGGGCAAAATGGCTGTGCAGGATTATACCCGGCAATGCTGGCAGTAATGATTGCTCCAACAGTCGGTATTGATCCATTTTCACCAGAGTTTCTTGTTAAATTAGTATTGATTGTTGGAATTAGTTCATTTGGTGTAGCGGGCGTCGGTGGTGGAGCAACATTTGCAGCATTAATCGTGCTGTCATCCATGGGCTTGCCTGTAGCACTCGCAGGTCTTCTAATCTCAATTGAAGCACTAATTGACATGGGACGTACAGCACTTAATGTTAACGATGCCATGTTATCGGGAACATTAACATCACGTATTCTAGGAAAACTAAATTTGAAAACGTACAACGATAAAACTGCAATTGAAAAAGAATTGTCAGTATAATCAAATGGCCGTTCACACTTATGTGAACGGCCATTTTAATATGTGTTAGATATGGCAGGAGCCATTTCAGCCGCATGGACGTGCATCCTGTGCATCGCTCTCGCGCAATTTAGCCGCATGGAAGCGCAACTTCGCACCAAAGAGGCGCAGGTAACGTAACCGCTTATCCCCAACATCAACCTATTTCTTTACTAGTGCCAGCACCTTCTCAAGGTCCTGTTTCTTTCCCTCTTCAAAATATCCTGTAAACGGGCACCCAAGCAGCTTCACCCGCTCTGCTACGTTGTTAATTGTAAAAGGTTCTGGAGAGAGTCCTTCCTTTACCTCGTCCCAATACAATGGTGTTGCTACAGTTGCCTCAGCGGTTTTTCGTGGTGAATATGGGGCAATCAATGTCTTGTCCCGACCATGCTGCACATAATCGATATAGAGCCTTTCATGCCGGTTCTTTTTTAGGCGCTCTGTTGTGAAATGTTTTGGAAATTCCTTCTCTATCGTCCAAGCAATCGCCTGGGTGAAAATGGCTGTCTCATCATAGGACATGCTATTCTCTGGAATGGGAATATACACCTGCAGCCCTTTATTTCCAGATGTTTTTACAAAGGAAACAAGACCGAGTTCATCAAGCAGCTGCTTTAACAATTTGGCGGCATGTATGGATAGTGGAAACCGCTCCCTGTCTGGCGGGTCTAGGTCAAATACAATTTCTGAGGGGTTTTCACTTTCGATTTTCTGGAATGGAACATGGTACTCAACAGCTCCATGATTGCCAAACCACACAAGTGTTTCCAATTTGTTGCAGATGATTAATTTTTCCTCACCAGCTTGTATACTGTCTATATAATCAGGGGCATACTCCGGAAGATGCTTTTGAAAAAAGGATTCTTCGTTTACACCGTCGGGACTGCGGATTAACGTAAGGGCGCGATCCTTTAAAAACGGCAGCATATAAGGTGCTATTTCCCGTAAATGGACAAGTAAATCCCCTTTGGTAAACCCTGTTTTTGGCCAAAAAACCTTATCCGTATTCGTTAATTCTATGTCTTTAGGAAGCATTGCCATATCAAGTCGCAATTTACTACTTGTGCATTCAGGTGCAGCAAGGTTTGGTTTCAGTCCAGCAAATTCAGGTTCGCGAAGCTCGTGTTTATGCAGGTCAAGTGTATGGATTTTAGCGCAAATTGCCGGTGGAAGGGTATATCCATCCACTTGTTTTGTCCCGTTATCATAAAATACCTGCTTTAATGTTTGGAATGCTTCAGAATCTAGTCCATGTTTGCATTTGCCTATTTCCATTATGTTATTTTCATCATAAACCTTTACCGTGAAATAATCATTTTGCGTGTCATAAAAGGTAAGAATGCCATGTATTGGGCGCCAATTTTTTATTTTGAACCAGTCATTATGATTCTTGCCTGGCCGGTAGACACTATTTTTCCGTTTCGCAATCATGCCCTCAGCCTTGTATATAAAAATAATTTTCCATAATTCATTCGGGTCTTCATAATATGGGACATAACAAATACGCTTCAACGATGATAGGTTAAATCCGATATTCAACGTTTGGAAAAAATCGAAAAGCGTTTTTTTACGTGTATCGAAAGGTTTGTTATAAATAACTTTATCACTATGCATAAGCATATCAAACGCCATAAATGTTGCTGGCCGTTCCTGTGCAGCTTCCTTAATCGCGATGTGATCCTTCAGTCGGCCCCGTTTTTGAATCCAGGAGAAATTAGCCTGATAGGAACTGTTTAGCACAACTAATTCTCCATCAAGCTCGAGTGGCAGTAATGAGCTGATATCCGATTGATGTTTCTGGCAGAATTCAATTATTTCAGGAAAATTAGGAGTTAAATCTTTATTATTTTTACTAGTTAAACGAACCTTGCCTTTTTCCCAACGCAAAATACAACGAAAGCCATCGTACTTGACCTCATACATCCATTCATTTTCCTCTGGTATTTGGGTACTCGCAATTGGTTTCATTACTTTCATCGGCAATAACTCCCTTCCACATTTAGGGTGGCTTATTTTAGATAAAATAATCGGTCTATCGTTAAGGCAAGGATAAAAATAGTTATTGTCGGTACACTAATGAAAAAAGGGAGGTTTTGTTCATGCATACGATGTGGAAAGGGACAATCAGTTTTGGGTTAGTAAACATCCCAGTGAAAATGCATGCCGCCACAGAAAATAAGGATGTGAAACTGAGGAATCTGCATAAAGAATGCCAGTCCCCAATAAAGTATCAGCGTGTGTGTCCGGTGTGTGATCGTGAAGTTGAAAATGACGAAATTGTAAAAGCATATGAATATGCCAAAAATAAATTTGTAGTGCTTGATAACGAGGAATTAGAAGCGTTGAAAAAGGAACAAGAGGATAAATCTGTTGAAATAGTGGATTTTGTTAAATTGGAAGAAATTGACCCGATATATTTTGAACGAAGCTATTATTTGTCACCAAATGAAGGCGGAAGCAAGGCATATGGATTGCTTCGTGCAGCACTAAAAGATACGGAAAAAATCGGGATAGCAAAAATGATTATCCGATCGAAAGAACAGCTTGCCGTTATCCGTGTTTATCAAAATACATTAGTAGTCGAGACCATTCATTACCCTGATGAGGTCCGTCAAGTCCAAGATGTTCCCAATGTGCCCCAAGAGGTTGATACGCCGAAGAAAGAGCTTGATACTGCTAAAATGCTGATTGACCAGTTAACAACTGAATTTGAACCTGAAAAATACAAGGATGATTACCGTACAGCATTATTAGAGTTAATTGAGGAGAAGAAAAATAACGAACAAGTGGTTACAGGTGAAGAAAAGCCTAAACCAGACAATGTTACAAATTTAATGGACGCACTGCAAGCCTCTCTTGACAAGGCAAAAACGGACAAACCAAAGCCGAAACAGCCAAAACGTAAAACAAAAACAGCAACCAAGCAAAAGAAAAAGATTGCAAAATAAGAAGTTCAATGGAGACACCACAAAAAGTGAGGTCTCTATTTTTATGCTGTTTCAGTAAAGAAGAGTAACTCATCGGCATTATGAGAACCCATTTTCAAGCATTTTGGCGATAAAAGGTAACACATCAGCTTTATAAGTGGTATTTCCCTTTTCTGTTTTCATAATAGGACTTCCATGACAGCCAGTAAACAATACGCTTTCTGCGGCTATTTCTATTTCAAAGATTACACAAATTTATCTTTCTTTCATTCCATTTACAAAAAGCTTACAAGCTCCTTAAATCATTGTTTCTTGCCACTATAACCGTTTAAAAGAGGGTAAACTTGATAGTGACAGGATGATTATAAGCAAAAAAGGAATGAGTTATATGGAAAGAAATGCATATTTTGATAACGCGAAGCTAGCTTTAATATTTTTAGTCGTGTTTGGTCATATGATTCAGCCATTTACTGATGGTTCGCATGGAATCAATACGTTGTACACATGGATTTACACGTTTCATATGCCAGCATTTATATTTCTGGCAGGATTTTTTGCAAAGGGTTCTGGCGATAAAAAATATATTGCCAAACTAGCAAAAAAACTTTTATTACCATATCTTATATTTCAACTATTATATACAGGATACTATTTCTTTATTGGAAAAGATGATTGGCAAACGGGAATTTTTTATCCGCATTGGTCATTATGGTTCTTGTTCAGCTTATTTTGCTGGCACATGCTGTTATATTGGTTTAAAAAAGTTCCAGCAGTAATGAGTGTTTCAATCGCTGTACTATTTGGCTTGATCGTTGGTTATTTTAACGAAATAGGACATACGTTTAGTCTTTCAAGAACCTTTGTCTTTTTCCCGTTCTTTCTAATTGGTTATTGGCTTAAGAAGGATCATGTCCTGTTCCTAACTAGAAAAAGTGTCAAGATTGTATCCCTGATTGTGATGATAGCCGTTGCATCAGCGGTGTATGTCGCACCAGAGTTTAATACGGGGTGGCTGCTCGCATCTAAATCATACGGTGATTTAGGGATGTCAGAATTTGGAGGCATCGCGCGCTTCCTTGTATATGTAACATCAGCATTAATGGCAGCAAGTATTTTAGCTTGGATTCCAAAGAAAAACACAAAGCTTACGAAACTAGGCACTAGAACATTGTATGTGTATTTGCTGCATGGATTTTTCGTTCAATTTTTCAGGAAGACAAACTTATTTGAAATAAATAATGCGTTTGATCTCTTTGGTCTGGCAGTTATTGCAGCGATTATTGTACTTGTATTATCAAGTAAACCAATCCTTGGGGTTTGGCAGCCGTTTATTGAAGGGAAAGTATCAATACTAAGAAGTGTATTTGGTCAAAAGAAGAACATTAAGAAACAGCACAACGAAAACCTTAACACTTAAATCTGGCAATTAGGGAAGGTGTAAACATGAAAATATGTATATTTGGTGCTAGTGGTTATGTAGGTTCTTCGGTATATGTCAGACTAAGAAGCGGTTCTGCAGATGAAATAGTCGGAACGTATTTAGATGATCCGGCAATGTCTGAAGGTCTATACAAATTAGATGTGAATGAGCCTGAATCTTTTTCAAATTTCTACAAAGAGGAAAACCCTGATGTTGTCATTTGGACTGTTATGAGTGGGCCGAATGAGCACAAGCTAACCGATCAAGGATTGATGCATTTAATTACACATCTTACCCCTGAAACAAAATTAATTTATATTTCGTCTGATTTCGTTTTTTCAGATGGAAAGGGTCCGTATCATGAGGATGACCCAACATCAACTTTACCGGATGATCACACATTCAGTAACTATGCCAATGCAAAGGTAAAAGCAGAACACTTCATTGAAAATGAGCTTTCGAATTTTGTTATATTGCGGGCAGGTCCAATTTATGGGGAAAACAGGATTGGCAAATTGGACGAACGAACGGACCGTTTATCGTATCATTTACGATCGGATAGAAAAGTTGATTTTCGTGATGACTTAACACGTTCATTTGTTCATGTGGAGGATTTAGCCACTGTCATTGAAGAAATGGTTTATAACGATGTAACAGGTATCTACCATGTAGGACCAGAGGAAAAACAAAGCTTCTATGTGTTTATGAAATCAATGGCCAAACAATTAGGCTATAATGATGAATTGGTTATAAAAGGTTCTGAGGAAGAGAAGGTTGACACAGAAATTCCAAAGGACACATCGTTAATCACGAAAAAAATCAGCGAAGTCAGCAAGGTGAAATTCAGGTAAACAAATGGCCACTGCTCTAGTGAAGAGCAGTGGCCATTTGTACTTTTACAGAAATTAATCTCAATCATTTGGTAATATCATGAAGCAGAATACCAGGATTATTAAAACAGCATATGGGCAATCAGAACAATAACCGGTAACGTAATAATTGTTCTTAGAATAAAGATAATAAATAAATCTTTAATCGATACGGGAATTTTAGACCCAAGTAAAAGCCCGCCAACCTCTGACATATAAATAAGCTGTGTAACTGACAAAGCGGCAATAATAAACCTTGTAATATCCGCTTCAATTGGTGTTGCTAAGATCGAAGGCAGAAACATGTCAGCGAATCCAACTAAGATAGTCTCTGACGCTGCCTCAGCAAATGGTACCTGCATCAGCTCCAATAAAGGAATAAATGGAATACCAAGCCAAGTAAATATCGGTGTATAGGTTGCAATGATGAGCGCGACAAGTCCTATCGCCATTACAACTGGCGCTACCCCCATCCACATATCGAGGATGTTTTGTCCACCCTCTTTGAAAAACTTAAACACATCAGATTCCTTTTTAGCCTGATCTATTGCTTTTTTGTAACCGTACGTTAAGCTGTTATACCCTTCAGGAACGTCTTCTTCAATATCGCCCCAAGCTTCATTAATGTACGTATTCGGCTTTGAAGAAAGTGGCGGAATCCGCGGCATAATCAACGCCGCAACAAGACCAGCAGCAAGAACCGTTAAATAAAACGGGACAAACATATATCCAAGCTCCACCTGATTAATAACAACCAGCGTAAACGTAATCGAAACAACGGAAAAGGTTGTCCCAATAATTGCTGCCTCCCGTTTTGTATAGTAACCATCTTCATATTGCTTACTCGTTAAAAGAACACCTATCGTTCCATCCCCAACCCAAGATGCTAACGAGTCGACTGACGAACGGCCAGGAAGTCTAAATAATGGTCTCATTACTTTTTTCATCAATGTACCAAATAGATCCAGTAATCCATAATTCATTAATAAAGGTAAAAATAATCCTGCAAACAAAAATACAGCAAACAGAACATGCAGCAAATCGTCTAACAGCAACTGTCCCGTATCTGGACCATGGATTGCTTCAGGTCCTAGACGGTAATAAACCATTACAGCAAAAACTGCCGCCGCAACACGCGTAATTGTCCAAAACGGACTAACATTTAATAATTGCTTAAAAAAAGGAGTACGATTTAATTTATCTCCCATTAGCTTTCCCCATACAGATAAAATAGCTGTGATCACAATAATGAGCATCATAATAAACGACAATTGTCCTGCGAGCTTATCCTGAACCCATTCCGCTAAAACAGCAATTGGGATTGTCATGCCATCGTCGGTAGGAACTGGTGTCATGAATAGGAATATACCAATTAACGATGGAATAATAAACAAAAGATGTTCACTTAATTTGTAATTATGCTTCTTCATAAGTTCCCCCTAAAGTATAAACGCTTTCCTGCTATTATAATCGAAAATAATGTTTGTTCGCAATGACAATAGCTATAGCAATATCTGCATCTTCCCGAAATAATCCGGTTATAAATGTGCTAAATGTAACAAACTAACCACACGTGCAGCATACGTTTAAGTAAGTGGAAATATTGGGTAAAGTAGGTTGAGGTGTTGATGGTGCAAAGTTCATTAAAATATAATGTGTTTTATCGTTGTACTGTCATCGTTTGGATGGTAGTCAAGTTTATTATTCAGCAATACTTTTTCCATATGTGGCATCGCATTTGGGATGAACAAACCTATCAAAAATGGAATGCTCTTTTGACGAAACAAGCAAAGGAGTATAGAGAGAATGCAATAAAATTAGGGGGTGTACTAATAAAAGTCGGACAATTTTTAAGTACACGAACCGATTTTATGCCAGACGTATTTATTAGGGAGCTTGCAGGGCTTGTCGACCGTGTTCCAGCGATTCCTTATTCCTATGCAAAGCAATCGATTGAAGCAGAATGGGGCACAAGCATCGAGGAACATTTAATGGATATTGATGAAGCCCCAATCGCCGCAGCTTCGATTGGCCAGGTTTACCAAGCGAAATTAAAAGATGGTACAGTTGTTGCGATCAAGGTGCAGCGCTATCGTATCGATGATATTTTTCATATAGATTTTAAAGCGCTTAAAATCGTTTTTTGGCTGATTTCCGTTTTCACAGGTTTTGGCAAAAAAGCCAATTTAGATGAACTATACCGAGAACTGATTTATGTTATGGAAAGAGAGCTTGATTTTGAGAAGGAACTTGGATTCGGAACATATTTTAAGGAGCGGTATAAGGAATACGAATCAATCCATATCCCGCATTATTATGAGGAATTGTGCACAAGGAAAGTACTAGTAATGGAATGGATAGAAGGTGCGAAAATAACGAACATAAACTATATGAATCGACATAACATAAATATTAAACAAACAGCTAAACAGTTATTTGACCTTTATCTGGATCAATTCTTGAATCCCGGTTATTTCCACGCTGATCCGCACGCAGGAAATATTCTGATTCAAAAGGATGGCAGAATTGCTGTCATCGACTTTGGGATGATGGGTGAGGTCCGCAAACAGGATACGCAATATTTTAAACGGTTAATTCAGGGATTAATTATGGATGATTATGAAAAAATAATAAATACACTAGATGAAATGAATTTCGTCCTGCCAAATGCCAATCGGGATAAATTAAAGAAAATGATTAAACAGACAGTTGAAATGTACGAAAATGGCTCATTTAAACAAATGGATTCCCACACAATTGATCAGGTGAAAGAGGATATTCGCACGTTTATTCAAGAACAGCCAATCCAGCTGTCAGCCGATTATGCTTATTACGGGCGAGCTGTGTCGATTGTTTTTGGTGTATTAATTGCAATTTACCCTGATATTGATATTAGTAAGTGGGCAAAACCCAAAATTACCGAATGGTTCGGGGGCAGTATAGTTGGGTCCATTTACAAGCAATTTACGAAAGAAACACTGCAGCCAGTCCTTTCCTATCCAAAAGCAATGTTAAATTGGCTGGAAAGCGGGGAAGAAGATAGGAAATGGGAAAAAGAAAAACAACAAAAACAATTGCTTCACCATTTCTATCTAGTGCTTGAGGCAATAAGTTTCATCCTGATTATGGGGGGGATTGGCCTATTTGTTTATGCAACTACCATGGGAATGGCTATGCTAACCATTATCGGTGAGGCGGCTGCATGTATTTTTGCGTTAACCATGATTATTATATTTCTCAAGCATTATCGAATGATTCGAATGAAAAAATAGGAGGTGTTGATTATGAGTGGTGATTCTTTATTGAAAAAGGGATTTTTATTAGGACTGGGTGCAGCTGTCAGTGGTAAGGAAAAGTTAAGTAAAATGCTGAATGAACAAGTTGAGAAAAATGAATTAACGCCTGAACAGGCACGAGAGGTCATGCGGAAATTCATTGAAAAAGGCGAAATGAAAAAAGAGGAATGGAGTGCTAAACAGTACGACCAAACTCAGAAAATGGCAAAGGATTTAGGATTAGCAACAAAAAATGAATTAGAAGCATTGGAAAACCGGATTAAAGAGTTGGAGACCAAAGTTAATGGGGTATAAAAAAGATCTCAGCTTAATGCTGAGATCTTTTTTTGTCGGATTTCGCCCCAAATTATGGAAATACGATCCAACAATAATAGAATACGAGCGGAATTGTATAAAATACGTGCCAAAATTATTCAAATACGAGCAGAAAGTGTCCAAATACGTGCCGAAATCATAAAATACGGAAACTTATTACACATGCGATAAACAAAGCATTGCATTTTCCTATATGTTTAACATCATAACGTAAAGGTAAATAGTCTATAAAATAACTTTTACAATAAGGGCTGTTATTTAAATGAAAAAACATTTCACACTCACATTATTACTAGTACTGGGTCTGCTGCAGGGCTGTAATGTTGCCGTACTTGACCCAATGAGTGAAACTGCAAAGGAGCAGACTTTTCTGATCAACTTCAGCTTTTCCTTGATGATGATCGTGCTCATTATTGTCTTTCTCTTAATGGCGCGATTTGTCTGGAAATACCGGGAAACAGATAAAAACAAGCATGTCATTCCAAAGGATGTAAAGGGAAACAGGAAATTAGAGATAGCCTGGACAATCCTGCCTGTTCTGCTGCTCGTTGTTCTAGCAATTCCAACAATTGCTATTACATATGATCAATCGGCATCGTCACCTGCAGCAACAGAAAAGCAGGCCGGTGAAATCCATATTGATGTAAAAGCACAGCAGTTTTTCTGGACGTTCACTTATGAAAATGGCAAAGAATCGTCCAAAGAGCTCGTTCTCCCTAAAGGTAAACCGATTATATTTCATTTGAAATCAAAGGATGTTATCCATTCATTCTGGATACCTTCACTTGGAGGTAAAACGGATGTTCTTCCGGGAAAAGAGCTTGTTTATGAAATTGATAACCCGAAAATAGGCACGTACGATGGCAAATGTGCGGAATTCTGCGGTGTCAATCATACGAAAATGCGTTTTAAGACGAAGGTAGTAAGTGTTGAAGCCTATCATAAATGGCTAAAAAAGTGACAGTCGCAATCTAGTAATCTATTGCAAAACGAAATTCAGTTAGTAGGTGTTACCATGACAATTCCATTTTTCGGTGAATCTATTTTTGTTCCATCAGATGTTATAGCAGCATGGATTCTTTCCATTCTATTAGGTGCAATTCTGTTTATATATGTTATGAAGAAGCGGAAATGGCCAATAATCTGGGAATATATGCGAACGACCAACCACCGTAAAATTGGTACGATGTATATCCTGTTTGGTGTCATTTTTTTCATACGTGCGGGTACAGATGCATTGTTAATCAGACTCCAATTGGCACAGCCACATGCAGAGTTCTGGGTATTCCAGCAGGATAAATATAATGAATTATTTACAACCCATGGAACAATGATGATATTCTTTGTTGCCATGCCATTGCTGATTGGGCTGATGAATGCAGCGGTTCCATTGCAAATTGGTGCACGGGATTTAGCTTTTCCATTCTTAAACGCTGTAAGCTTTTGGCTGTTTCTTGGTGGAGCGGTATTGTTTAATATGTCGTTTTTCTTTAATAGTGCTCCAAATGCAGGGTGGACAGGCTATGCCCCATTGTCGACAGATACGTTTACACCTGATGTTGGAAATGATTATTACATCTTTAGTTTGCAGCTATCCGGCCTTGGAACCATTTTTACAGCAATTAACATGATCGTTACAATTATCCGTCACCGTGCACCAGGGATGAAGCTTACAAGGATGCCATTGTTTCCCTGGGCAACGTTAATTACGTCATTCCTTATTTTAATTGCCTTTTCCGTATTATCCATGGGTCTTTATTTACTAATGTTTGATCGAATGTTTGGTACGGGGTTCTTTTCAGATGATACTGGCAGTCCTGTATATTGGCAGCATCTATTCTGGATCTTTGGTCATCCTGAGGTATACATTTTAGCGCTGCCGGCGTTTGGCATTTTCTCAGATGTTATTGCAGCATTTTCCAAGAAGCGAATTTTTGGGTATCCAGCTATGGTACTTTCTATTGCGTTGATTGGATTTCTTGGATTCATGGTATGGGCACATCATATGTTTACAGTGGGACTAGGACCAATGGCGAATACATTTTTTGCTGTCACTACAATGTTAATTGCAGTGCCTACAGGAATTAAGGTGTTTAACTGGCTCTTTACCATGAGAGGCGGTGTTGTGAAAATAACAACACCAATGCTATTTGCACTTGGGTTCATACCAACGTTTGTCATGGGGGGCGTTACCGGTGTTATGCTATCTGTCGCTGCGGCAAATTTTCAATACCATGATACCCATTTTGTAGTTGCCCATTTCCATTACACCATTATCGGTTCAACGATCTTAGGGATATTTGCAGGACTTTACTTCTGGTATCCGAAAATTACTGGAAAGGTATTGGATGAGAAACTAGGAAAATGGCATTTCTGGTTATTTATCATAGGATTTCATTTAACATTTCTGCCAATGCATATAACCGGTTTGCAAGGAATGCCTCGCCGGGTTTACACCTATGAGTGGGGAGATGAACTTTTTGCACTCAATTTAACCAGTACAATCGGCGCCTTTCTAATGGGAAGCAGTATGTTATTTGTTGTCTGGAATCTTTACAAGACACATAAATACGGTGAAAAAGCGGGAAATGATCCGTGGGATGGACGCACACTCGAATGGACTGTACCATCTCCGTCACCAGAGCATTCATTTGAACCTATGCCAATTGTAAAGGAAATGGATCCATTCTGGTACGCAAAAATTGCAGGTGAAAAACTGCGTACGACGAACAATGCACGACCGGCGCCAATATCAACCAAAACGATAGTACCTCTCTGTATTGCCGTTTCTTTATCCATTATGAGTATCGGAATGATATACACATGGTACCTTCTTGCAGTACTTGGCGGTGCTTCAGCTTTCCTATTGTTTATCGTTCGATCGTTAACCGATGAACGAAAAGAATATTACCGGAAGGAGGAGCATTCCAATGAATGAGCAGATGACGTTGTTCGCTGATAAACGGGCAGGGTTTTTACTTTATTTGTTTGTTGAAAGTATTATGTTTGCAACACTGTTTGCCACATACCTTATTTTCACGCCAGCCCCATCAGGTCCAAAACCAACCGACATATTTGAAGCGAAGAGTGTTATTCTATCATCGGTATTCTTATTATCGAGCAGTGGTACCTTGATTTTGGCTGAAAAGGGATTAAAAAGCCATCAAAGCTTAAAAATTCTTATTGGTTTAGGCACCACATTCTTATTGGGACTTGTATTCCTAGGCTTAGAGATTCACGAGTTTTATAAATATGTACAGGAAGGCAATGGGTTAACTGTAAATGTCTTTATGTCTGCGTTCTACGTATTGGTGGGCCTGCATGCAGCACATGTAACATTTGGCTGCTGCTGGATGATTCTGCTTAGCGTTCAATATAAAATGATGAATTTGCCCTATCAGCTTTATACGGAAAAGCAGCGGATTTTTCAATATTATTGGCATTTTGTTGATGTGATTTGGGTATTTATTATTATACTCGTATATTTACCATATTTACTATAGCATGAAATATAGAAAACAAGTATACAAGGGGGAATTTTATATGACTGCAGGTTTGTTAATTACATTAATCGTTATCATAAGTGTTGTCATTGTAATACCATTGATTATATTTTCTCGTATCTATGTACATGATCAGAAGCAGCGGGAACATTCTATATTGCGGAACTATCCTGTACTGGGGAAAGTACGTTATATTTTGGAAAAGGCGGGACCGGAATTTCGGCAATACCTTTTTAATAATAATAACGAAGGAAAGCCATTTAATCGCCGGGAATTTACATTTGTATATAAAGCAGCGAAATACAATAGCCGGATGATTGGCTACGGATCAGAACGGGATTTCGATGAAGAAGGATTATATATTGTTAACAACATGTTTCCCAAACAGCGCGAGGAAATGAAAATTGACCAGCAGCCAAAAATTAAAACGAGGCTATATTCTATTGACAATGAGAAGCTGTTCAGCCGAAAAGAACATCACGAGGAGGCAGTAATAAACCCATTCTATTTAACGGACGATGAAGCGATAATTTTGGGAAAGGACACGGTAAAGAAGCCGTTTAAGGTTAAAGGCTTTATTGGGCAGTCGGCAATGAGCTTCGGTTCGCTTGGCGACCATGCAATTACAGCACTTTCTAAGGGATTGGGCATGGCTGGCGGTACATGGATGAATACAGGAGAGGGGAGCATTTCGCCTTATCATCAAAAGGGTGATGTGGATATTATTATGCAAATTAGTCCAGGATTGTTCGGTGTAAGGACAAAGGATGGTGAATTCTCCTTTGAAGAGTTTAAGAAAAGGAGTGAGATCGATCAGGTTAAGGCATTTGAATTAAAATTAGCTCAAGGTGCGAAAACACGTGGCGGTCATGTTGAGGGCAGTAAAGTGACAGAAGAAATTGCAGAAATTCGTAAAGTAGAACCCGGTGTTACAATTAACAGTCCGAATAGATTCAGAGAATTCAATGATGCAAAAGGTTTACTGGAATTCCTAGATAAAATGCGGGACATTGGCGGCAAACCAGTTGGAACCAAAATAGTCGTTGGGGATGAGCAGCAGGTGGAAAGTTATGTTCAGGCAATGGAGGATACGGGGATTGTTCCTGATTTTATTACAGTAGATGGTGGCAATGGCGGTACTGGTGCAACATATTATGAATTAGCAGAATCTGTTGGATTGCCGGCATTTGCTGCATTGCCGCTTGTTGACGATATGCTTAAGAAATATAACTTACGGGAAAGAACGCATATTATTGCATCTGGAAAACTAATGACACCAGACAAAATTGCTATGGCGCTAGCTTTGGGTGCTGATATGATTAATATCGCCAGAGGATTTATGCTTAGTGTTGGATGTATTATGGCACAAGTTTGCCACACGAATAACTGCCCTGTTGGTGTTGCTACAACGGACTCTAAATTACAAAACGCTCTGAGTATTGAAGAGAAAAAATACCGGGTATGCAATTATTTGATTGCACTAAGGGAGGGCGTATTTGAAATGGCTGCGGTTGCTGGAGTAGATAGCCCAGCAAAACTGAGCCGTGAACATATTATATATAAAGATCGGTTTAATCGTGCAACGAAAGTGTTGAATTATTCTCATTCCAGTTAGTTTATTAACTTTATATGTTCATAGAAAAACACGTTATCAGTAAATTTGCCAAATTGTCAATTCTTTGTTGATTACCTGCGTAATTAAAGGTAAAATATAAAGTAGACAAAAAATCGGCTGTTATTCAGGGGGGACCATAATCGTGGAGAGCTTTTTACATGTATTAGAAGATACGACAGAGAAGCTTGGAAGACAATTGCAGAAGAAAGAAATTGAATTTTTGCAATGGGTTTATGACCGCCATAAGGAAGAACAGAAGCAAAAGGGTGAATATGAACAGAAAGACAAATATATGTCCTGCAGTTAAATAAAGGGGGAAAGGAGGTAAAGCCGCATGATTCAATTATTGCTGTATATCATAGTTGCTGTTGTGACAGGTATACTTGTGGCAGCAATATTTGGCTTTAAAATACCAGGGGGATTGACCGGCTCCATGGTTGCCGGTTTATTGGGGGCATGGATCGGTGATATCCTGATTGGTCACCTTGGTCCCCAAATAGCTGGCTACAACGTGTTCCCTGCTGTATTAGGTGCAGTAATTGTCATCGTGTTAATTGGACTTTTGGGAAAAAGGGCAAAAATAGCATAAAAAAGAATAAAAAAAAGCCTTGGAATAATGTAAATTGTACCTTAGTAAAGGACATTTTATATTCTTACAAGGCTTTTTTTAAATGTCATAAAACTGTCTTTTACAATATAGTCAAATGACATGTTATACTGAAACGTGACCTTAGCTTTTATAAAGGAGCGGTTTTTGTGGTGACAAATAAAACAGTCCTTCTAAAGATGAAGAAGGAAATAGAAGAAGCAATCAGAAAGCAAACAAACCAAAATGAAATGACAAAGCATATAGCGAGCGTCAAGCTTCTATGCGAGTTGTTGCTAGAAGAAGATTCATCTCCAGTTGTTAGTGGTCAAGACATGACGGAAGCTGAAATAAAAACGATGATCGGAGCAGAAAATGCTTCATCGGTAAGTAAAAAACATACAAATGCATCAGCCATTGATCACGACGATGCAAATGGAAAATCAATTTTTGACTTTTAAAATAAGAAAGGTGAATTGTGATGAAGCTGTTTTTAATTTTAGGTGCAATAAATGGATTTTTAGCAGTAGCATTAGGTGCTTTTGGGGCACATGGTCTGGAAGGTAAACTATCCGAGAAAATGCTAAATACATGGGATAAAGCTGTAAATTATCAAATGTTCCATACCATGGCACTGCTGGTGACAGGTCTGATACTTGCCAAGATTCAATCTGGTGGCATGATGTGGGCAGGCTGGATGTTCTTTATTGGAATCTTATTGTTTTCAGGGAGTCTTTATGTTTATTCAACGACAGGAATAAAAACATTTGCAATGATTACACCGCTCGGGGGAGTTGCCTTTTTAGCGGGCTGGATTTTATTAGGCTACGCGGTTGTTAAATACCTATAGCTGAAAAATCATATAGGTAGTGAAAATAAATAAAAGAATAGCCTGTAAAAAATGCTTTCCCGCCTGATTTGTCTGGTTCATATTCCATTCAACAATTGCTCCGCTAGCAAGGCTGAAAGCAAGCATGTATAAAGCAAGGATAACAATTAACAGGAACCCTTTGATGAGCGCAAAAAGACCAATGACAACAGCTACTAAAATGGCGATTAACTCTAGACGAATAAATTTTTCATATGGATGCCTCATCAAAATCTCCCTTTCCAGCAGCTTACTAAAATAAGAATGCCCAAATGGATTTGAACCCACCTATAAAGAAGCGGATCATCTCTAAATGGGCATCCTTTGTTCACGTCTAGGAAACTATAAAATTTGAATGCTGTGGATAACCAAACTATCGCATCGGCCACGTCCAGCTCCAGCGCTAAAGCTGTGATGGACTTCTCTCACCTCCGTACGATAAGGTCAACATCAATTCGCTTACGCTCACCCGAGTTTCCTTTATCTCCTGCGAAGGAATGTTCGGCTAAAACCGCCGCTTTGCGCGGCAACGCCGAACCACCTCGCATGGCGAGGCGCAGTCCACACGTCGCTAAACGGGCGCTTCCGCTTTTGTTCCTAAAAGATTGTTATTTACCTAGGTGGATAATTGCTCATTTCCTGACTGGTGCCACCGTACGGGTATGCATAGTTAAGTTCTTCATCGAATGTTACGTAATCAAGATAGATCATAAGTAATAAATAACGCTTGCCTGATTGCGGATCGCTTAAAATTAAGTGATCCCGGCCAGCAGCTTCAATAATTCCTTTGAAAACTTTCGCATTCCATTGGCTATTGTTTTCAAATGTCATATAAACGGTTGCTTTCTTGCCTCTGTTTAATCGTAAAATATTCTCGATATACGATTCCTCTTCTGGCAGCATTCCTTGAGGAGCATTGCCGCCAGCTTGCTGTTGCGGGAATCCGCTTGGCTGCATTTGTCCTCCACCCTGCTGCTGCATTTGCATTTGCGGATCTTGTCTGTAGTCATAAGCCGGGTAGTATGCCGGTGATACTGGCGGATAGTAGTAATACGGATAGGCCTGATAGGGATTTTCAAATGACTGATCTCTGCTTTCATTTTTTTCACTCATACAAATAACCTCCTAATAAATTTGTATTAATAAGCTCTAGGACAATCAGCACGTGTTGGCGCGTAGAAACAATGCGACTTATATCTTCCAACATTGGCTTGGTCAAACCATTGTGCTGGACATGAACCTTCTGGCCTGAAGAACCATAATGAATTTGTAGCGGGATGATATCGTTTTCCATTTATTACTTTTCGGGCTAGGTTTTTATCTTGTTCTCTCGCTCGTTGATAAAAATATCCCTTTTGAGTAGCCTCAAAACCTCCAGGACTTTGGAAAACCATCTCCCGAATAGTGTTTATATCAGTAAAATCCAAACATTCAACCCTAACCCTGTTAACGCCGGTATTACCGACCATCAGCATTCCTAGCTTACCATCACCTTCAGCTTCAGCACGCATTAACCGCGCTAATAGGTCTACCCCTTTAGTAGTTGATTTAATAACCGCCACAAAATACACCTCATTTCTGCACATCATGATGCAAGGCTTATGAATGATATATATGAAGCTTGTAAATGGATTATGATGAAAAAATTAGAGCACAAAAAAAGCTGCCTTATCCATTCGATAAGACAGCTTTGTATTCTAATGATTAAACGTGGAGATATGCAGCAACGTTTTCTTTTGGAAGATGATTCCCGACAAAGAACTCACCGAATTCACCATATTTTGCACTTACTTCGTCGAAACGCATTTCATATACAATTCGTTTTAGCTGAAGTACGTCATGAGCAAATAGTGTTACGCCCCATTCCCAGTCGTCAAACCCGAATGATCCAGTGATAATTTGTTTAACACGGCCAGCATATTTACGGCCAGTTTTACTATGTTCGTACAGCATTTTACCGCGTTCACTAAATTCAAGTGTGTACCAGTTATTTTCTCCTTGACGACGCTTGTCCATTGGATAGAAACACATATGCTCCCATTTTGGCAAAATGGGTTTTAAACGTGCTTGGGTTTCCGGAAGTGATTCCGGATCTACCCCTTCTTTTTGCGGAGCGTATTTTGAAAGCTCGACAACAGATACGTAGGAATAGGCAGGTTTTAAGTACTCAGCGAATTTTGTTTTGTTAAATTCCGTTTCCAGCTCATTCAATTCAACCATTGTCGGTCGCAGGAACATCATCATAATGTCGGCTTTTTGTCCTACAACAGTATAAACGGCATGACTGCCATCCTTCGCCTCTTCAATTGCCTCCCATTTTGACAATAATTGTTCAAATTCGTGGATAGCTGCTTCGCGTTCATCGCTTGACGCCATTTTCCAGGAAGTCCAATCAATACTTCTTAAATCATGCAGGCAATACCAGCCATCCATCGTTTCAACTGCTTCTGCCATTATCTATCTCTCCTTCATCATTTGCTTGATATGTTTTTACTATATCACAATTGGGGAATGATAATCATTGTTAGAGGTTTCGATTAACTAAACGAAAATTGTACATTGTCAACATTTCGTCATATTTCCCAATACGATCAAACGTAATTTCTTTAATTCCGTTATTGGATCAACTATTATTTAAATAGATACCATAAAAAGAGAGGGTGCGCTGATGAGTAAATTATTTGAAACACTTGAAAAGAAATTAGAGAAGTCAACGAAGCACATTGTTTTTCCCGAAAGTATGGATGAACGAATAGTAACTGCTGCTAGTAAATTGGGTGCCTCAGGAATTTTAACACCAGTATTAATCGGTGATAAGTCAGCTATCAAACACCGCGCGGAAGAAGTTGGTGTTGACGTGTCATCCTGTAAATTAATCAATCCAGCAGAATTTCCGGAATTCGATTTGATGGTGGACACATTTGTGGAACGCCGAAAAGGTAAAGTAACTGCCAGGGAGGCAAGGGAGATTTTACGTGACGAAAATTACTTTGGAACGATGCTTGTCTATATGAATCAAGCAGATGGTCTAGTTAGTGGTGCTGCCCATTCAACTGCAGATACTGTTCGCCCAGCATTACAAATAATTAAAACGAAAGCTGGTATCAAGAAAACATCTGGAGTATTCATCATGGTTCGAGGTGAAGAAAAATATGTGTTTGCGGATTGTGCAATTAACATAGCACCAGACAGTCAGGATCTAGCAGAAATAGCTGTCGAAAGTGCAGAAACTGCTAAATTATTTGAAGTCGCCCCTCGAATTGCTATGTTGAGCTTTTCTACTATGGGTTCGGCAAAATCTGCTGAAACAGAAAAGGTTGTCGAAGCGGTGTCGCTCGCTAAGGAGAAAAATGCCGAACTGCTAATCGACGGTGAATTCCAGTTTGATGCAGCATTTGTTCCAAGTGTTGCGGCGAAAAAAGCACCAGGTTCAGTGCTGGCAGGTGACGCAAATGTGTTTATTTTTCCAAGTTTAGAGGCTGGAAATATTGGTTATAAAATCGCTCAGCGTCTCGGCGGATTTGAAGCGGTAGGTCCTATTTTGCAAGGGCTAAACCAGCCAGTTAACGATTTATCACGTGGCTGCAGTTCAAAGGACGTATATAAGCTGGCATTAATAACCGCGGCACAGGCGGAGTGATGGTATAATAATAAAGTGGCTAGGACAAAAATAGTTTAGTCAAAAAGAAATCCGAACTATGCGTTACAATTATATGAATTAGTTCGGATACTTCTTTATGCATTTTCATAATCCCTGTTGCTAATTATCCGTAAACTGTGACGTAAATACTTGTGGTGATTTCGCATCATTTTGGATGCTCTTTGGTACCGCAGCCCGTATACACTACGCTTTCCGTGGGCGGCTGATGAGCCTCCGAAGCGCTGACGCACTCCGGGGTCTCACCAATGCCTTTTTACTATTGTCTGCCTGCTTGTTCAATCTCAGCAATTCGCTGATTCCGTTTTTTCATCTGCTCCAAACGTGTCCAATAAGATTCCATCTCACGTTTGGAAAAGTCCTTCACCACTACCTTCTCGGACAAATCCTCGATTGCAGAACGCACACGGCGCTTCATGTCTTCCATTGTAATCGCTGTGTCCAGCAATTCCGACAATGAAGCCATCGTATTGGGGACGACAGTCGGATAGTCGAATTTTGTCTTCTCCCCGCGGTGACTAATTTCATAAAAATGACGAATCATTTCTGCACGTTCTCTGCCATTGCCTTCTACGTCTAAGTATATCTGAATTGCAGCACCATCCTTAACACGTCTCTGGGAAATCCCAGCAAATTTGCGACCGCCGATACTTAAGTCATAATCACCAGGACAATAAGAGCCAACAATTTCATACGCTTCAATTTCATTCGTTAAATCGCGTAACATATATTGGATAAAGCTGACCATCGCTTCATAGCAAGCATGAATAGATAAATGCTTGACTCCCGGCAAAATGAGCGAAATATTTAACACGCCTTTATCCAAAGCAACAGCAAGTCCTCCAGAATTGCGTACAACAGCACGATACCCGTGGCTTTGAAGCAGTTGAATACCTTCGTCTATATATGGAAGGCGTGCATCCGGAATACCAAGTACAACAGTATCCGAATGAACCCAAAGTCGAATAGCAGGTGGGGAACCGCCGTCACTTACAGACAACGCTAATGCATCATCAATTGCGAATGATGATAATGCAGTTAATGGTTCATTGTTAAAAACTTTTTTATTTGACTGATCAATATAGCGAAATGTCGCATGGTGAATAATTTCTTTCCAAGTTTGCATGCATTATCTCCCTCAGTAAAACCGAATTAACTCTTTTTAACTTTGACTATCTATTATATAATAAAACAAAATTGTCGAAAAGGAACGGGTTGGACTTAAATGGCTTATAAAGACGAACAACTAAACGAGGAAAAGGTTTTTAAAGACCCGGTACATAGATATGTTCACGTTAAAGATCGCGTAATCTGGGATTTAATTGCAACCCCTGAATTTCAGCGATTGCGCCGTATTAAACAGCTGGGAACAACTAACTTAACGTTTCACGGGGCAGAGCACAGCCGGTTTAATCATTCGCTAGGGGTTTATGAAATTGTCCAGAGAATTATTTACAATTTCCAGGATCGTCCGCATTGGAATAACGAAGAACGTCTGTTATGTCTATGTGCTGCCTTGCTGCATGATTTAGGTCATGGGCCATTTTCCCATTCATTCGAGAAAGTGTTTAAACTTGATCATGAACATTTTACACAGCAGATCATACTTGGAGAGACGTTTGTCAACAAGATACTGGAGCGGGTTTCACCAGGTTTCGCTCAAAAAGTTTCCGATGTAATCGCAAAAACGTATGAAGATAAATTGGTTGTCAGTTTAATCTCAAGCCAAATTGATGCTGATCGGATGGACTATTTGCAGCGTGATGCATATTTTACCGGTGTTAGTTACGGGCATTTTGACATGGAACGAATTTTGCGTGTTATGCGCCCAATTGACGATCAGGTTGTAATTAAATCAAGTGGTATGCACGCGGTGGAAGACTATATTATGAGCCGTTACCAAATGTATTGGCAGGTTTATTTTCACCCGGTAACACGGAGTGCGGAAGTTATATTATCCAAAATCCTTCACCGTGCTAAACATTTATTTGAAAATAACTATACATTCAAACTGGAGCCGGCACATTTCATTTCCTTTTTTAAAGAGGATGTAGATTTGGCCGATTATTTAAAGCTTGATGAAGCAATAGTTTCGTATTATTTTCAAGCATGGCAGGAAGAGGATGATCCAGTACTGCAGGATTTATGTGAACGGTTTATGAATCGCCGGCTATTTAAATATATTGAGTTTAATCCGAATCAGCAGATGAATGAATGGATGGAACTGTACCGGCTGTTTCAAGATGCAGGGATAGATCCAGAGTATTATCTGGTTGTTGATTCCTCGTCGGATTTGCCATATGATTTTTACCGGCCTGGTGAAGAAGAGGAACGATTGCCGATTCATTTGTTAATGCCAAACAATGAACTGAAAGAATTGTCGCGCCACTCGGAAATTGTGGAGTCCATTTCGGGGAAAAAACGAACGGATCACAAGCTGTATTTTCCAGCAGATATACTTCATAGGATGAGCGATGAGAATCCTGTGAAGAAACGAATTTTTGAACTTTTATATGGGCAGGGGGAGCGTATAAAAAATGTTGACTAATCACGCAAAACTAATGCAATTTTTTGCGGTGGCAAAAGAAGTTACTGGACGAAAAAAGCTGCAAAAGATGATTTATATTTTACAAAAATGCCATGTTCCGTTTGAGGAAAAATATCAATTTCATTTTTATGGACCATATTCAGAAGAGCTTACACTGCGCATGGAAGAACTGTGCAATCTGGGATTTGTTGCCGAGGAAAAAGAAGATAAAAGCAACTATTATCAATACAATTATAAAATAACAGGTGATGGGCTGGCATTTTTAAATCAATTCGCACTGGATATGCCTGACATGGAGAAGCAGGTAGAACTTTTGCAGGCAAAAAGCTCCCGTTTCCTTGAACTGGTTTCGACAATGTTGTATTTTGATGACCTATCAAAGACGGAAGCAGCTGAAAAAATACATATCGTTAAGCCGAAACAAAACTACACGGCAGATGAAATAAATGAAGCATGGACATTTATCGATTCATTACAGAAAAATCCATCACATTAGGGTGTGGGTTTTTTACACAAAACTGTGGTCTAATCGCCATAGAAGTAAGCAAATGACAACTTCCAGTAAATATCGTATTCGATCGTTCATTGTCTAAGCTTGTGAAGCTGAGCAAGCTCATTCCGATTCCAGTATTAATATGCTACAATGAAAAATAATAGCGAACCAGGAGGGTCTATTGAATGAGTTCAGATCAGTCTTCTAATCAAAAGAAGAGCAATCCATTTACGATAATTAAAGATGATTCCACTGACGGCCATGGCGGCTATGGAATGGGTGCTATCAGTCTTGAAAATATGTCACCGGTTATTATTGATCCAAATGAAAATAAAGCATACGTTGATATGGGTGCGATGCATGCGCGCAGTGATGTAGAACGTCGTGTTAAATTTTTGCCAGATAAAGATGCGGTTCCAAATGGAAAATTGTATTGGATCGTTTGGGTTACCGTAGAAAAAGGTGAAAACGGTCCATATTTTGCCGGGGTTTGCGGCAGTGAAATCCGGGTTGATCGTGAAATTAAGCGTGCATATAAATCTATGCCAGAGCATGTGACACATATGGATAAGTCATTAAAGGGAAAAATAATCGTTGAACATATGGATGAGCATTCGAAAAAATTGCTGAAAGATTTTCTTGCCGATTTTAAAGGTGGAGAAATGTGGAATAATTCAACGGACGAATTAAAACAGGCACTTCCGAAATAGTGAACAATTTGTGAACGAATCTTGAACAATTACGTAAATTCTTGTACTTTGTTACAGAAATTTGTAAAATGTTTATACATGGGCTTTTCTCATGTATTACTAGGACAAAAAAGAAGCTGACTTAAAGGCAGAGCCTGAGTCAGCTTCTTTTTTTGGAGGTTTTCAGCATCGTGAAAGAGGGGTATCGTCAGGAGAGCAGAAACATCGTCAGGAGAGCTGATTAATCCGCACAAACTGCCCTCTCCAGACCAATGCTAGAAAAAGATATCAAAAAATTTCTTGACTATCCCATCTTTTTCTTTAGAATCAGGTTTTTCTTCACCAGGGAAGTGCACATCACAGTATTCATCTGGTTCTGTTCCTTTTTCAAAATACATAACGCGACTAGTCTCGCAATATGGTGTTGCCCGTTTACCTGATTCAGGGTCTATTTCCATGCTTACAATATCAGGTGGGGCATCGAAATTAGTCTTAGGCAATCCTTTATGGGCGGCCTCCATGAACGCTGCCCAAACTTTCTTTGAATATGTTTCCTCTGCAACCTTGTCGATTGATCGATTGTCATCATAGCCGGCCCAAACACCTGTTACAAGTTCTGGGCTAAAACCGATCATCCAGCTATCGGAGTTGGTTGTTCCAGATTTACCTGCATACTTACGTGTCAGCTCATCAGTAATCGGTGAACCTGTGACAGACATATAACCATCTAATGCATGATCGAACATTCCTGTCATTAATTGCGAGAGAATGTATAGCGATTTAGGGTCTAACAGCTGCTTGCCTTCTTCATCTTCTGATTCAAATACAACTTTGCCTTTACGATCAACAATTTTATTTATTGTGTGACCTTCAATTTGATGGCCGCCATTTGCAATCATGCCATATCCGGTTACCATATCTTCAACTGTTACTGCGGCAGTTCCCAAAGCAAGGGATGGTACTGCAGGCAGCTTACTGTCAATTCCAAAGTCTTTAGCTGTTTCAACTAATTTCTCCGCGCCTAGAAAAAGGTTCGTTTTCACAGCATAAACATTGTCAGACAGAGCCAATGCTTGTGCTAGTGTAATCGGCTCATAGGCATAATACCCATTATAATTGCTAGGCTGATAAACCTTGCCATCCTCTAATTCGAAAGCAGTCGGCTTACTCATCAGCATTGTTGTCGGGGTATAGCCATTTTCCAATGCAGCATAGTAAAGAAAAGGTTTGAATGCAGAACCAGGCATTCGTTTGGCCTGAATTGCACGATTAAATTGGCTTGATTCATAATCACGTCCACCTACTAATGCTTGAATAGCACCAGATGTCGGTTCAAGAGCAATTGCACCAACCTCAATCTTGCTTTCTGGTTGAAAGACATTGGTTATCTTTGCTTCTAATTTTTGCTGAAGTTCAAGATCTAATGTTGTATAAATTTGAAAGCCCCCGGATCGAACAAGCTCTTTATCAATGTCTAGAATTTCCGCTGCCTCCTTCAAAACAGTATCCTGAAAGTAAGGTGCAACAGTTTCCACACGTTGTTCCTTTGGCTCGGCAAAAGCTAAATTCTCTCTTTTCGCTAAAAAATACTCCTCTTCATCAATTGCATTTTTCTCCAGCATGATTCCTAGTATTCGATTTTGGCGTTTTTTTGCATTTTCCATATCATTATATGGCGAATAATATGTCGGACCTTTTGGTATTGCTGCTAGCATGGCCGATTCAGCAATTGTCAGTTCACTCGCAGATTTGTTAAAAAAATATCTGCTTGCCGCTTCGATCCCATAAGCACCATGCCCATAATAAATAGTATTTAAATAGCCTTCTAAAATCTCATCCTTGGAGTAGTACATCTCTAATCGCACTGTATAAAAGGCCTCTCGCAGTTTTCTGGTCCAGGTTTTTTCAAACGATAAATATAAATTTCGCGCATATTGCTGTGTAAGTGTGCTTGCACCTTCTTTTAAGGACATACTTTTGATATTCGTCAATACAGCACTAGCGATTCTCGGTAAATCAAAGCCGTTATGATCGCGAAAATGCTGATCCTCAATTAATAAGGTTGCTTGAACAAGGTGTGGTGATATATCTTCTAAGTCAATCCAATAACGGCTTTGATTACCACGTTCTTCACCAATAACATCACCACTATTACTATAATATATAGTGTTTTGTTCGGTGGACAGTTCCGGCGGTCCGAGTAGAAAGCTAACTAAATAAACACCTGCAATAAAGCTAAGTGCAAGTATCAGTGCTCCAATAGCTGCTGTTAATGCAAGCCGGCTTTTTTTATGTTTGAAAAATTTCCATTTCATAATTTTATCTCCAATTTTCGTGTGCATTACTCACATTATGGGAAAAGATAAATAGAAATAAACTTAAATTACCGAAAAGTGCTTGCATTTTTGCCGTTTTTAACTATAATTTTCTTGTTTAATATGTTTTTAATTGAAGGCGATTTTTATAAATTTTGTTGTTTTTTTACGTAGTTTCCGTTAAATGTGACGTAAAGTATTTGTGGTAATTTCACCCCATTTTGGATGCTCTTTAGTCCCGCAGCCCGTATACACTAGGGTCCATTTGCAGCTGAAAATTAATAGAATAGGAACTCATAAGACCTATGAGAGTCCATTGTTGATAGCCAAAAATACTACGCCATCTGTGGACGGCTGATGTGACTCATTGAGCTGATGTATTCCAGGGTCTAATCGATGACAATTGCGTGCCCTATTCGGGCTGCGGGGTAAGAGTAACGTAAAGTGGAAAATTTACCTTGGATCATATGTCATATGTATTAAAACAACAATCTTAAATTAGCCTATTTTTTTACATTGAAGGAGATGCTTTTCTTGGGTATTTGGTTTACTGAACATCAAACTGCAAATTTCGGTATTACTGCAAAAATTAAACAAACATTAGCAGCTGTAAAAACGGAGTATCAGGAATTACAGGTGATTGAAACGGAAGAATGGGGCAACATGCTTGTTTTGGATGATATGGTCATGACAACTGAAAAAGACGAATTTGTATATCATGAAATGGTCGCACACGTTCCATTGTACACGCATCCGAATCCTAAAAATGTTTTAGTTGTTGGTGGCGGCGACGGTGGTGTCATTCGCGAAGTCCTAAAGCATCAATCCGTACAGAAGGCTACATTAGTTGATATTGATGGGGATGTTATTGCATATTCGAAAAAATACTTACCTACAATTGCAGGTGCACTTGATGACGAACGTGTTGAGGTAAAAGTAGACGATGGCTTTATGTACATTGCCGAAAGTGAACGGGAATTTGATGTGATTTTAGTCGACTCCACAGAACCTGTTGGACCAGCAGTCAATTTGTTTACACAAGGTTTTTACGCTGGGATTGCAAAGGCACTGAAGGATGATGGAATTTTTGTCGCACAGACAGATAATCCGTGGTTTAAGGCAGATCTAATCCATCAGGTGTTTAAAGATGTTAAAGAAATTTTCCCAGTTACAAAATTATATACAGCAAACATTCCAACATATCCAAGTGGCATGTGGACGTTTACAATGGGAAGTAAAATTCATAACCCGTTAAAAGTCAAAGATGAGCGCTTTACGGAAATCGGGACGAAATATTATACACCAGAACTACATTACGCATCTTTTGCATTGCCAAAGTTTGTTAAAGAACTAACAGAGTAAAAAGCTAAAGGGGGAGTACATTCATGCGGTTTGACGAAGCCTATTCAGGCAAAGTTTTTATCATGTCGCGGAACGATTTTGAAAATGCAAGTGCAGTTATTTATGGCATGCCAATGGATTGGACGGTCAGCTTTCGCCCAGGATCACGGTTTGGTCCCGGGCGTATTCGCGAAGCATCGATTGGCTTGGAAGAATACAGCCCATATATGGATAAGCATTTAGAGGAAGTAACATATTTTGATGCAGGTGATATTCCATTGCCATTTGGGAATGCCGAGCGCAGTATTGCAATGATTGAGGAATATATTAAGAAACTGGTTTCGGCTGGAAAGTTTCCGCTTGGGCTTGGCGGGGAGCATCTCGTTACATGGCCAGTCATCCGGGCAATGCATGAAAAATATTCGGATATAGCACTTATTCATATTGATGCACATGCTGATTTACGCAAGGAATATGAAGGAGAGGTTCTTTCCCATTCCACACCAGTAAGGAAAATCTGTGAATTAATTGGTCCGGAAAATGTATACTCCTTTGGCATTCGTTCAGGTATGCGCGAGGAATTTCAATACGCGAAAGATAGTGGCATGCATATGAGTAAGTTTCACGTTGCTGAACCATTGCGCAAAATTTTGCCAACGTTAAGTGGAAGAAAGGTATATGTTACGATCGACATTGATGTATTGGATCCAGCATTCGCACCAGGCACCGGAACAGCGGAAGCGGGTGGAATTACATCAGGTGAACTGCTTGAAGCAATTCAATTAATTGCGGGTTCTGATGCGGAAATTGTTGGAGCGGATCTAGTTGAAGTTGCACCGGCATACGATCATTCCGAACAAACAGCAATAGCAGCAAGCAAATTTGTAAGAGAAATATTGCTTGGCTGGGTAAAATAGATGAAAACGCCCGTTTAAAGGGCGTTTTCATCAACCCCAAGGAAGAAACATCAACCCCAAGGAAGAAACATCAACCCCAAGGAAGAAACATCAACC